>NZ_BAXA01000003.1 GCF_000698125.1 Geomicrobium sp. JCM 19038
TGATGCCAGTGGCACCCGTAATGCCCGTAACGCCAGTGGCCCCCGTAGCGCCAGTAGACCCAGTAACGCCAGTGGCCCCCGTAGCGCCAGTAGACCCAGTAACGCCAGTGGCCCCCGTAGCGCCAGTAGATCCAGTATCACCCGTGGCACCTGTAGGTCCCGATACTCCTCCACTTGGGCCAGTGGCCCCCGTATTACCTGTAGACCCAGTAACGCCTTGTGGCCCAGTCGCACCTGCTGCAGCAAGGAGTGTGTAGTCTGGAGAAGTATCTGGCGTTCCAGAAGGAGGAGAAGAGTTAACAAGGTAAGTGCTACCTTGATACGTTACAACTTGCCCGACAGGGTATGTTGGTGCAGTCGTAGGGTTAAACGGGATGGCGCCTTGAAGACCGACACCCGTAGCACCGGTAGGCCCTGTAACACCGGTGCCACCCGTAGCGCCGGTAAGCCCAGTAACGCCAGTGGCCCCGGTAGTGCCAGTAGATCCAGTAACGCCAGTGGCCCCGTAGCGCCGGTAAGCCCAGTAACGCCAGTGGCCCCCGTTGCGCCGGTAGGCCCAGTAACGCCAGTGGCCCCGGTAGTGCCAGTAGATCCAGTATCACCCGTGGCACCTGTAGGTCCCGGTACTCCTCCACTTGGGCCAGTGGCCCCCGTATTACCTGTAGAGCCAGTAACGCCTTGTGGCCCAGTCGCGCCTGCTGCAGCAAGGAGTGTGTAGTCTGGAGAAGTATCTGGCGTTCCAGAAGGAGGAGAAGAGTTAACAAGGTAAGTGCTGCTTGATACGTTACAACTTGCCCGACAAGGTATGTTGGTGCAGTCGTAGGGTCAAATGGGATGGCGCCTTGAAGACCGACACCCGTTGCCCCGGTAGGTCCCGTAGGACCAGTTGGCCCAGTGGCACCAGGAAGTGGAATGGTGATGACTGTGGGTGGTGCTGTTGGGATCGTTGGAATGGTTGGGAGTGTTGGAGAAGTTGGGACACCAGTAGGAATTGTGCCATTACCACCAATGACTCCGGCACCATTTATTAAGTTATTGTTAATTGAAATTCCATTTCGGTTGCGCCGATTTGGATTCCATAAATGTTCAGGTTGATTCACGAAGACACCTCCAAATCAAAGAAAATGGTCAAATCATCGTATGTGATTATCGACTAGGAGGTGAGTTATAAATTATTTTTACTACAAAAAACAGCAAGCGATGTGATCATCGCTTGCTGTAAATTATTGATTTATGCTGTTTTGAACTTCTTCAAGTGACTCGACTGTATCCACGATCCCATTACTGTCAAGAATGACGAAGGAAGGGGTAGTGTCTAAATTAAAAATATCTTTGAAATTCGTTGCTGGCTTTTCTTCTGAAGTGTGGAGATAGTATATTTGCAAGAGGTTATCAGATTGCATAAGTTTTTCTACTTCTTGTTCGTCTACATTTTCCATAGCATCGTCATCACTATACACGATCGCTAAATGATAGCCCTCTTCAGAGGGAGAGTGTTCAGCGATAATTTCTTCGTCCGATTTAGGGTCGTAGATGAGAAAATCCATTTCTACTGGGCTTTCCGTAGCATCATAGTCAGCCATATCGAAGTCGAGTCGTAAACGGTCGCCTTCTTCAATGATTTCTGAATCAATTGGCGTGCCATCATGGTCAATAAAATCTAACTCGTCAGTAATTTCTACTTCAAGTGTACGTAACATCATATCAGTAAAATCTTGTTCAAGCTCCTCTTTGACATACTTTTGATGAGCTGGAGATAAGTCTAGAACAACCGATGACTCAGTCATTTTCATCACATACCTGCAGTCATGTCCTTTGGGTCACCAATATGATTCGTTGCTTCACTGCCTGGTGTTGGATTTGTGCCACAACCAGCCATTAGGACTGCTATGCGACTAATAATTGCCATTTAGTTTTCATAGTAAATCCCTTCTTTTGTTTAGGTTGCTAGGTTTGTCGTTAAAGAAGTTAAAGCGTTACATCGTTTAATATAAACTACATGAAATGCGGTGAAATATAGGGTGTTGTCAATTTCATTCTTTAACGAGTGATATCGTACGATTCAATAGGGTGAGTGGATTTCCCCGGATTTAAAAATAAAAAGGGATTGTTCAAATGAACCATGAAAATTGAGACGAGTATCTTTTGGAATGTTTGACCATAGACTAGACTGAGCAAAGGAAGTGGAGGTCTAGGGGATGGGGGAAGAAGTCTGGATCGCATTTTTATTAACGCTAATGGCAGGCCTTGCAACGGGAATTGGTAGTTTAATTGCTTTTTTTACGTCGACGACAAACACGAAGTTCCTTTCTTGGGCGTTAGGGTTTAGTGCGGGTGTGATGATTTTTATTTCATTTGTAGAGATCTTTCCTAAAGCATTAGAAGCATTAACGAATAGTTCTGGGGTGGAAGCGGGAAAGTGGTTGACCGTTCTAAGTTTTTTCTGCGGTATGCTTTTAATAGCAATCATTGATCGATTTGTACCTAATGAGAAAAACCCCCATGAAGTTAAAAAAGTAGAAGACATGAACCGTACATTACGTGAAGTTCATAAACAACAGCCTGACCTACTGAAAATGGGGACGTTTACGGCACTCGCCATTGCAATTCACAACTTTCCAGAAGGAATAGCAACGTTTGCCTCTGCATTACATGACCCAACTCTTGGTATAGCGATTGCAATTGCAGTTGCCATTCATAATATTCCAGAAGGAATTGCTGTAAGTGTACCGGTATATTACGCAACAGGTAGTAGAAAGAAAGCATTTAAATTGTCCTTTTTGTCAGGGTTAGCAGAACCATTAGGTGCAGTTGTCGCATTTTTATTTTTAATGCCTTATTTGAACGAAATGATGTTTGGATTTATTTTTGCTGCAGTCGCAGGCATTATGGTCTTTATCTCACTAGATGAACTTTTACCTGCAGCGCGTGAATATGATGAAGGCCATTCAACGATTTATGGCGTTGTGTTTGGAATGGCAATTATGGCAGTGAGTATTATTTTGTTCATGTAAATTAAGCTTTTAAAAATGCTCGGCGTTCGGCATATTCAAGACACTTTTCACATACGAGAACCGTCTCCTTTTCAAGAGTAAGGTAGCGTTTCATATGTTGGGTTTTTCCTTTACAAAAGAAACAGCTTTTTCTTTGGAATAAGCGTTTGAACATGATGTTCACCTCATAGTAAAGCCCTTGCAATGAATCATTGCAAGGCTTTATAGTTAATCATTATGATACGCCAACAACTGCTTTAATTTCAAGATATTCTTCGATTCCATATTCGCCCCATTCGCGCCCAACTCCTGATTGCTTGTAACCTCCAAAAGGAGCAGAGAAGTCAGAAGGAGGGTTGTTAATGGAGATACGCCCAGCGCGGATGGAGGAAGCAACTTTTTGTACGGTTTCTTCATCTTCACCTACGACGTAGCCTGCAAGACCGTAAATCGTATCGTTCGCAATTTCAATTGCTTCTTCTAACGTATCATACGTAATAATTGACATGACCGGTCCGAAAATTTCTTCTTGGGCAATCGTCATGTCATTTTTGACGTTTGTGAAAACGGTCGGTTTTACGTAATAGCCTGTTTCAAGGCCTTCTGGTTTACCTGTACCACCTGCAATAAGTTCTGCGCCTTCATCAAGACCTTTTTGAATGTAGTCTTGTACACGATCATATTGCTTTTCGGCAACGAGGGGTCCGTAAAATGTCTTTTCATCTCGAGGGTTTCCAACACTGAACCTAGGAAGTACCCCTTTCAAAGCTTCGATGAACTCGTCGTGTTTTGCTTTAGAGACGAGAGTACGGGTTGCAGCTGTACATACTTGACCAGAGTTTGCAAAAACATTACCAGCAGCAATTTTAGCTGCTTTCTTCATATCGTAATCATCAAGTACGATTAATGGTGATTTACCGCCCAGTTCAAGTGCGACTCGTTTAATCGTTTTCGCTGCATTTTCACTTATTTTTTGTCCGACGGCTCCAGAACCTGTAAAGGATACGAAATCGATATCAGGGTGTGAGCTAATCGCATCGCCTACAGTTTCCCCTGAGCCATTGACGAGGTTGAATACTCCTTTAGGAACACCAGCCGCTTCAAAGACTTCAGTTAAGATGAGTGCAGCATAAGGTGTGAGTTCAGATGGCTTGAGGACGACCGTGCTACCGGCGGCAAATGCACTTGCAAGCTTTGTTGATGTTTGGTTTGTTGGAAAGTTCCACGGCGTAATGAGACCGCTTACACCGATCGCTTCTTTACGAATTAATGTAGGTCCACGCTTTTCGGTAAATTCAAACGTCTCAAGTTCTTTTGCGACTTGTCGGAAATGGGCAAGTCCCATATTATAGTGAACTTTCTCACTCATAATGATCGGAGCACCGAGTTCTTGTGTAATCATTTCAACAAAATCATCTTTACGCTTTTCGTATTCATCTGCAATACGGGTTAATAGTGCAATTCGTTCTTCTTTTGTCGTTTGTGAGAAAGTTGGAAATGCTTTACGAGCTGCTTTTACAGCAAGATCCACATCTTCTTTCGTTCCATTACTAATCGTGCCGATAACTTCTTCAGTGGCAGGGTTTAATACTTCAATTGAATCCGCTCCTGTAGACTTCACCCATTCACCATCAATAAAATGTAAAAGATCAGATCTCATAACAAGCCTTCACTCCTTTTAAGTAATCGTAAACACGTATTCTTCTTCAGTATAGTTCGAATGTAGAGGTGCTGGCTAGCTTTTTATTAAAAAATCTGAATTTATCGGTAAAATATGCTAGCTTTCATTTTACATATACTTAGAATGATGACGTGTAGTTAACGTATCATTTCCGATAATTGTAATGTTAGTCTAAATGATTCTTCCATGTTTGTTTTTCTAGTTTCACAAATGGAAGTTATGGGAATTGCATTAGCAGTAACTAAATACTGGAAAGGCGTGTCTTACATGGGTCACTATATTGAAACGTTCGATCAAACAAAACTATTTGTAGAAGATATTGGAGAAGGAACACCAGTCATCTTCTTGCACGGTTGGCCTGTTAATCACCGTATGTTTGATCACCAAATGGCTGTACTACCAGAAAAAGGGTACCGCTTTATTGGTGTCGATTTAAGAGGTTTCGGTAAATCGGATAAGCTTCATCTGGATATACGTATGACGCACTAGCTGATGATCTTAGAGCCGTGATTGACGAGTTACAATTGGACGATGCAATTTTAGCCGGTTTCTCAATGGGTGGCGCGATTGCCATTCGATATATGGCAAGGCATGAAGGGAAAGGAATTCGTAAACTTGCCTTATTAGGAGCGGCAGCACCCGTATTCACAGAACGCGATGATTTCCAGTTTGGTATTCCAAAAGATAATGTTAATGGGTTAATTGAAGGTGCGTATGAAGATCGAGCAAGATGCTTGAAGACTTCGGAGAGTTGTTCTTTGGTCACGAACCGAGTGAAGCTTACAATCGTTGGTTCCATAGCTTAGCGATGGACGCAAGCCCACATGCAACGATTGCATGTGCAAGAACGTTACGTGATGCGGATCTACGAGACGACTTATCATCAATAGAAGTACCAACCGCAATCTTACACGGTAAGAATGATGAGATTTGTCCCTTTGATTTAGCAGAAGTTATGGAGTCAGGAATTGAAGCAGCTGAAATTGTCCCATTTAACGATAGTGGTCACAGTTTATTCTATGATGAGCGAGAGAAATTCACAGAAGAACTCATTCGTTTCTTTGAAAAATAAAGCGTAGAAGCTATGTAACGTTTCTTTTGTTACGTAGCTTCTTTTTTTATGAACTGATAGCGAACATTTACATACAGATCTTTGGAAAAAATTATTTTTTTAGAATAATAATATCTCGTTGACATTTAGGCACGAAAATTGCATTATTAGTTTTATGGATTTTGAAGTCGACGTTTGTCGGCGAAAATTGTTTGAATTCTTTTGCGATAAGAGATTAGAAAGAGGGCAGTGTTTGTTATGAATGAGGAAACTGAGAAAAAACCTAGAAAAAAAGGGCTTTTTCAACGCTTTTTAGACTTTGTAGAGAAGACGGGAAATAATTTACCACACCCTGTCACATTGTTTGCACTATTGGCGTTAATCGTCATCTTGGCATCTGCAATTGTATCTAGTTTTAATGTTTCTGTTGACGACCCGGTGAACAGTGGGGAGTCTGTTGAAGTTCTCAATTTGTTAAGTGGTGAAGGAATTACTTATATATTTTCGAGTATGGTCGATAACTTTATTAACTTCGCACCACTCGGTGTTGTGTTAGCAACGATGATTGGTATCGGTGTATGTGAACGTACTGGACTAATTAATGCAGGGTTAAAAGCGTTTGTATTATCGATTCCGAACCGTCTTATTACAGCAGGTCTATTGTTTGCGGCTATTATGTCAAGTGTTGCAACTGATGCAGGGTATGTCGTATTGCCCCCTCTAGGAGCGGTCATTTATGCTGCACTTGGTCGACACCCGATCGCTGGTCTTGCTACGGCATTTGCAGGTGTATCTGGTGGCTTTAGTGCCAATTTGATCCTAACATCAATTGATCCGATGCTCGGTCAAATGACGATCAATGCTGCAGCAACTATGGATCCAGCATATGCTGATCAAATGAATGTCGCGATGAACTGGTGGTTCATCATTGCGTCAACCATTTTACTGACGATCGTAGGTACGATCGTTTCTGAGAAAATTGTCGAGCCTAGACTTGGTGAGTATAAAGGAGATTACCGTGGCGATCTTGAGCGTCTAAAGCCAGTCGAGAAAAAAGGACTCCTTTATTCAGTGATTTCTGTTGCCGTAACTGCTGGGGTATTAAGTCTGCTCATTCTACCAGAATGGGGCCCTATGCGAGGGGACGACCCTGAAATGCCAATCGTCATGTCTCCGTTTATGGATTCTCTCGTTGTCTTTATCCTCATCTTGTTCTTAGTACCAGGTATCGTATATGGTATTGTGACGAAAGAAATTCGTAGTGATAAAGATGTTGCTAAGCAAATGTCTGATACGATGGCATCGATGGGTATGTTTATCGTACTAGCATTTACCGCAGGACAGTTTGTTGCTTTCTTTAATGAATCGAACTTAGATCTTGTTCTCGGAATATATGGTGGTGAGTTTTTAACCTCATTGAATATTGATGGATTACCAGTCGTGATCGGTTTTATTATTGTTACGGCAACGTTAAACATGTTTATCGGTTCAGCTTCTGCAAAATGGGCAATGATGGCACCGATTTTCGTACCAATCATGATGCAAACGGGTTATTCGCCTGAGCTTGCTCAAGCTGTTTACCGTGTATCTGATTCTGCAACAAACATGTTAACCCCACTTTTACCATACTTTGCAATGATTATCGCATTTGCTCAAAAGTATGATCGCAAGATGGGAATTGGTACGCTGATATCTACGATGTTCCCGTTCTCTATCTTTTTCCTCATTTCATGGACAATCATGTTAATTGTATGGATGTTCTTAGGGCTAGATCTTGGACCGAATGCACCAATTTATTATGACCCTTCATAAATGACGCTAGAATCAATTGAAAAGCTGTTTAGGGATGATTAATCTCTAAGCAGCTTTTTAGTCGTGTGTTAAGTTCTGTTATTGAATGTGCAACAACGATTAACCATAAAAACGTATGTGTTAAACTAAGGAAAACTGGGAAAGGGAGTAATGTTCGTTTGAATAAATTAAAGTATGCGATGGTTTCTGGGTTTTCATTAGCTGTGATCATATGGTTTTATCAATCATTTCTGTTAATGAACGTACAGATGGGACTCATTGTTTTCTCGTTTGTTTTGATGAGCTTCTTTTCCTATATTGGTTTTTCGATCATGGAATACGCTAAGCGAGATGAATCGTAAGGAACTTTGCATAGGCAAAGAATATTGTTCATAGTTATTTAGGTAACCAGAATAGAAATCGGCGTAGAAGAAAGGTTGAGTGCACATGAGAGTCTTATTGATCGGAGCAAGTGGTACGATCGGTTCTAAGGTCTACGAACGGTTAGAGAAGCAGCATGAAGTGATTCGTGCCGGAAGATCTGGAGCCGACGTGACCGTTGATATTACGGATGAAGAAAGTATTCGAGCAATGTATGACCAAGTCGGAGAAGTTGATGCGGTTATCAATGCTTCAGGTAGGGCCGGATTTGCTCCGCTTGAAGAATTAACTCCTGAAAAAAACGAATTAGGCTTAACGAGCAAGTTAAAAGGTCAAATAAATCTCGTATTGCTCGGAATTCCTTACGTAAAAGATAACGGCAGCTTCACCCTTACGACTGGAGTTATGATGGATGATCCGATCCCACAAGGAGCTTCTGCTGCGATGGCTAACGGCGCTGTGCGGTCTTTTGTGAAAGCATCAGCTATCGAAATGCCAAGAGGTATTCGAATTAACGCAGTAAGTCCTACCGTTTTAGAGGAGTCATATGAGAAGCTTGGTAGCTTCTTTAAAGGTTTCCAGCCAGTTGCTGGGGGAAAAGTGGCTTTAGCGTATAGTAAATCTGCAGAAGGTATGCAAACAGGACAGAATTATGAGGTCTATGAATAGAATTAAATAACAAAAACGGCACCTTCACTAAAAGGTGCCGTTTTTGCTTATTCTTCTTCAGTTGTGATCGTTACAGGAGACCATTCGCCAATAACCGTTTGACCGTGAACACTTACACTGCCGTTTGCAGTAAGGTCTTTTTCAGTCATAATTCCGAGTGCGACTGTGAATTGGTTTAATTTCACTGGTACATTTGTTTCGCGACGTACTTCATGATCGTTAATGTAGAAAATCACTTCGTCATTGAGTTGGTCGTACGTAATTTTGTATAGGTTGAAATCACCTGTTTTAAAGTGGTCCGTTGATTCTTTGAACATGCAGAAATATTTCGTTTGATCGGTGTCAGGAACGTCAACGCCTGGGAATGGAAGAATTCCATAAACCGAAGAGTATTGTTCAGCATTCGTAAAGAAATCAAGCGCTGCACCTGTAGTGAAATCAAGCAAGTTAATGGATACATACCCATCATACAAGTCACCAGGAGTCGTGTCTTTTGTATTTGCTTTAATGCTAAGTTCAAAGCTGATTTTGCCATCTTCAGGTACAATAACAGGTTCTTTTGAGTAGTACATATGCTTAGCATTATCAAGAATTTGGACGTGGTCGTGTGAACGGCTTAGTGGGGCACGAACATAAAGCATGCCGTTTCTTGAGATAACGACCGCATTCGGTTCACGATATTCCCAAAAGCTTCCATCTTGAAGTGGGAAGCCACCAATTCTCCACGTGTTATTTTCATTAATAATGTTATGAAATTCTCCTAGTACTCGTTTCTCTGTCATGATGTTCACCTCTACATTGTAATTATACCACTAATAATTAGCGATAAAGTCATAACTAAGCCAGTACGGATTGTCGCCTTTAATGAAGCGCCCATTAGAACGGCATACTGCTTACTTTCATTTTTGGCTGATAATGTTCCGTAGGTTTTAAATAGTGGGTACGCGGACAATAAAGCGATGAGAGCGTACCAAGGCAACACTTGTCCAACAACAAGAAAAAGCAAAGATAGATAACTTAATCCTGCAAGGAATTTTGAGAAGTTTATTGCTTTCTTCTCACCAAAAATAACGACGAGTGTTTTTTTACCAGCGTTTAGATCGGCTTCCCAATGAAGGAAGTGGTGGTTGTAAAGAATTAATGTCGTTAACAAGCCGATCGGAATACTAATTAAAAAAGCCTCGATATGGAGTGACTCTGTTAGAACATAATACGTTCCAGTCACTGGTAATACACCGAACGCAAGAAAAATAGCAAGCTCACTATACCCCTTACCACGATAGCCGAACTTCAGCGGTGGAGCGACATAAAAGTAAGCAATAAGTCCACCAATTACAGCAAAGAGTAATACGGGCCAACCGACAATAACACTTAAACTAATGCCGGCAAGGAGAGCTATTGCGAAGTACCCCCAAGTGACAAGGGCAAACGTGCGGATGTTTACTTGTCCGTTCGGTAATACACGCGAATTTGTGGATATTGAAGCGGCAGATTCTTCAGCTGCTTGATCAACACCATTCTTAAAATCCCACAAATCGTTAATCATATTGCTAAATAAATGGGCACTAAGTGCACCGATTAGCGTAATAAGAAAAAGACCGAGATGAAACGATTGCGTAAACGCAAATGCTCCGGACGCACCAATCATAACTGGGAGTACCATAACCGGTAACACTTGTGCTCGAGATACTTTTAACCAAAAGCGTAAAGATGATTGAGCCATTTTATCCTCTCCGAATGAACACTTCCCTTTAAAATATACATGGGATTTGAATGACAAACAATCAATTGAGCTTAGTAGTTTTTTACAAAAACAAGCATAGAGCAAAATTGCTCTATGCTTGAGAAGTAAGTTGAGGAGTGGATTGGAGTTGTTTTCCCATAATAACAAAGGGTTTAATGATTGAAGTTGGGTAATAATGGTCACAAATCAGATCCCAACCGAGTTGCTTATATAGATTTCGATCTTTTTTGTTCGAAAGTTCTAATGTTAAAATCGCTGTTTTATGCCTCACGACATTTGTTATGTGTTCAATTAAATAACGAACGATTTTCTTTCGGCGGATTGTAGGGTGGATCACAATTCCTGTAATGACAAAGCAATGGTGTAGCCATTGATCGTATAAGTCTTTGTTTAACGTCGTTTTATATTGTTCATGATCGTCTTGACCAGGCTTTGATGTATAGCCGTAAATAAATCCGATAAGTTGATCGTTAGCATCCATTACTTTCAAAGCTAAAAAACCTTCATAATGAAAGTGTTGTAAAAGTTCAGCTTGTATCTCATCACATTGTTCTTTTGCATGCGTATGGCGGTAAAGAGAGATTACTGAATGGATTTCTTCTTGTTTGATAATCGCTTTTATATTGAAATGGTTCATTGCATCTCACCTCTTGTAAGAGAGCCTTTCTCCTTACTACTATTATACAAACAAGTTGCACGCATCACGTTAACAATTCAATTAAAGATTAGCAAAAGTCGTAACATAATTGTTAAATGCTTAAGAGAAATGTTGACGCGTTGCACGAGATCTGTAAAATAAAAATAGGTTAGCACTTTACATATAAGAGTGCTAATGGAAATGCGAAGGAGGACTTATCGTGACAAAAATACCTTTCCAAGCTGAGTCACAACGACTATTAGAATTAATGATTAACTCGATCTATACGCATAAAGAAATTTTTCTACGTGAATTAATTTCTAATGCAAGTGATGCAATCGATAAGATGTATTACCGAGCGCTTACAGATGACAACATTACTTTTAACCGTGAGGATTATTACATTCACATTCAACCGAACAAAGAAGAACGTACATTAACGATCACAGACACTGGAATCGGTATGTCACGTGAAGAACTAGAAAACAACCTCGGAACGATTGCCAAAAGTGGTTCACTCGCGTTTAAAAAGGAACAAGAAATTCAAGATGGCCACGACATTATTGGACAATTCGGTGTAGGCTTTTATGCAGCATTTATGATTGCCTCTGAAGTAACTGTTACG
Source organism: Geomicrobium sp. JCM 19038 (assembly GCF_000698125.1). GTDB lineage: Bacteria > Bacillota > Bacilli > Bacillales > Marinococcaceae > Geomicrobium_A. The sequence continues at coordinate 11,573 of NZ_BAXA01000003.1, forward strand.
AGCCGTTCTGTTGATGAGACACAAGCTTATGCTTGGACTTCAGACGGCACCGATGGTTTCTCAATTAACCCAGTAGACAACGAGACGATCGGTACGACAATTGTCTTGAAGTTAAAAGAAAACAGTGGAGACGAGTCATACGATGAGTATTTGGAAGAACATCGCCTACAAACGATTGTTAAGAAGTACTCTGATTTTATTGGCTATCCAATTACGATGAACGTAACAACTCAACAGCCAAAAGACGAAGAGTCTGATGATATGGTCGAAGTCGTTGAAACAGAGACGATTAACAGTATGATCCCAATTTGGCGTAAAAACAAAAGTGAATTAACGAAAGAAGATTATGAGCAATTTTATCAAGATAAACGTTATGGATTTGATACACCGTTAGATCATGTTCATATTAGTGTTGACGGTGCTGTTCGTTACGATTCCATTCTTTACATTCCAGAAAATGCTCCGTTTGATTATTACTCTAAAGAGTTCGAGAAAGGGTTAGAGCTCTATGCTAACGGTGTGTTGATAATGGAAAAATGCTCTGACTTGTTACCGGATTACTTTAGTTTCGTTAAAGGACTCGTCGATTCAGAAGATCTTTCATTGAACATTTCAAGAGAAATGCTGCAACATGATCGCCAGCTGCAATTGATCGCAAAAAACATCAAGTCAAAAATCAAATCACAATTAAAGACGATGCAAAAAAATGATCGTGAGCGTTACGTGACGTTTTATGAATCATTTGGCCGTCAATTAAAGTTCGGTGTGTATAGCGATTTTGGAATGAACAAAAAGGACTTAGAAGATTTGCTTCTCTTCTATTCATCGCATGAAGAAAAGTATACGTCATTACTTGAGTACATTGATCGTATGCCTGAAGAACAAACAGCAATTTATTATGCAACAGGAGAATCTGTACAACGAATTAAAAAACTTCCACAAACAGAAATGGTAGCAGATAAAGGCTTTGAGATTCTTTATCTTACGGAAGATATTGATGAGTTTGCGATTAAGATGCTTGAGAACTATAAAGAGAAACCGTTCCAATCGGTTTCTAGCGCAGACCTAGATTTTGACGAAGATCAAGAAGAAACGAATGAAGACTATAAAGAACTCTTTGATAAGATGAAAGAGGTTCTAGGTAACAAAGTATCTGATGTTCGTGAATCAAAACGTCTGAAATCACACCCTGTTGTACTTGCTGCGGATGGAGAAATTACGATTGAAATGGAAAAAGTTCTTCAATCGATGCCTGACAATAATCAACAAGTTAAAGCAGATAAAGTGTTAGAGATTAATGCAAAGCATGAAGTATTTACGAAATTGCAGCAAGCGGATGAAGAGACATTGGCTTTGTACACGAACGTATTGTACAACCAAGCCCTCCTAATTGAAGGATTACCGCTTGAAGATCCAGTCGCATTTTCGCAAGACGTGTGTAAAGTCATGATCTAATATAAGGATTAAAAAAGAGCGACCGTTTAATGACGGTTGCTCTTTTCGTTATGTGGGAGGTAGAAAACCTTGTTGGCTGATAAAGAGTTCTTCATCAAGAAACTCTTGCTGAAAGCGGCGTAGCAATTTTTTGTAAGCATCTCTGTCGTACCAATGATGGACATGTTCAGATTCGTATTTGTTTTGAATGTTCAATTGTTTCGTTCGTTTACCGCCACTGCCATCACCCATGAAAAAGTCGTCAATCGTGATTCGGTTCGTATGGTCTCTTAGGATTTTTGGGAAATTTGGTGAGCTTGGTAATAGTGGAGCAATCGCAGCTTGCGTTTGAATACCATTCGCATGAAGTTCTTTAAGAGCTCGTAGTCGCCCTCGGATCGCAGGTGCTTGTGGGGAAAACTGCTTTCGAATTGAATCTTCATCTGTTTCGATTGTAATGCTTATGAGTAAACGGTCCTTTAGTTTTTGGAATAAGTCCAAATCACGAGTAACCATCGGACTTCTCGTTTGAATGAATAGAAAATCAGGTGGGTCTTCAGTAAGTGTTTCTAAGAGATTGCGAGTTAACTCTTCTTTGTATTCAATCGGCTGATAAGGATCAGTACTAGAAGACATAAAAATCGTGACCGGTCCTTTTTGTTTTTCACGTCGTAGTTCTTTTATGAGCAATGACTTAGCATTTGCTTTTACATCAACGTAGTCACCCCACAACTCTTCCCGAAAAAGGGCGATTGGCATTTTCCGTACGTAACAATAAGAACAGCCATATGCACATCCGACATAAGGTTCAGGGTGTGACTGTATCCTTGAAGAAAGCCAGAAGCTTTCGTAAGAATCGTTTTTGCTTGTCTATGCAAAATACTCTTTTCTCGCATGAATGATCACAATCCTTACTGATTTTTAAATACACATCAGAGTGAATCTTAGTGTACTAGAAAAAAGGTAGAGAGTCTCACAAGAACTTCTTGCCTCCTACACATGAACTACAGATGAGCCTTTAATGTAAGAGGTAGATCAACAAAATGCTGCCCCCCAGCATTCTCATTTAGACGATGAAACGTTAAAGAAAGTAAGGCATGTTTAGGAAAGGAGCGGATACGTAGTGAGTACCTTCAGTTAAGGTGCTCACTCTTTTTTTAGATTTAGCACGTAGTGTATAGTAAGAAGTAGATAATGACAGATCAAAGTTGGAGCGTTAAGAACATGAGTAGAATATTAGTAGCTGAAGACGACCTTGAGATTCAAGAAATCGTTAAACAATTTCTAATGGCTAACGGGTATGAAGTGGTAACCGCAGACGACGGACTTAAAGCGTATGAAGCATTTAAGCGCGAACCATTTGATTTATGTATTGTTGATGTAATGATGCCTAATATTGATGGAATCAAACTTGTTCAAATGATTCGCAACACGTCGTTTGTGCCAATTATCATGTTAACGGCATTAGGTGAAGAACAAGATCAAGTCCGTGGTTTTGAGGTAGGGGTAGATGATTACATTACGAAACCCTTCTCCTTTACGATTCTGACTGCTCGTGTTGAAGCGGTATTAAGACGCACGAATCACCATCATGAAAAAGAAAAAGACTATTATGTACACGAAGAATTAAAATTAGACGCTCTAGGTTACCAAGTGTGGGTAAACGATGAGGAAATTAGTTTAACGACGAGAGAGTTTGATATCTTAAAACTGCTAATGGAAAACGAAGGAAAAGTATTGACGAGAGAAACGATCGTTGAGCACGTGTGGGGGTATGAGTACCTTGGAGAAACTCGGATGATCGACACCCACATAAAGAATCTGCGAAAAAAGTTATCAACGGATCGAATTATGACAGTAAAAGGAGTCGGATATAAGTTACATGTTACCGACCATTAAGCATCTTTCACCAAAGCGAATAACAGGTAAAGTTTTTCTCATTACCGCTGTTACACTCGTCACATTAGCACTCGTTTTCTATGCATTGCTGTATTTGTTTTTACCGAGTTTTTATGAACAATACAAAATTCAAGAAGTTGATGAACAGATTGAACGCATCGTCATGCAAGCGAATGAAGAGGAGGCGACGTTTCAAGAAACGTACGAACAGTTAGAAGCGCTTAGTTGGAATCAAAACGTTTACTTTTATTTGTTAGATGAGAATTTTCATCCGCTATTTTCTCTGAATGCCCGTACGTTTGAAATTGAAGACGGGCTCGGCAATCGCACGACAGCCGTTCAACCTCCTACGTTAGAAGGGTTTTTAGAGGGTTATAGTCAAACCGTACCGATCACCATTGAAGGTCGAGCGTTTCATTTGTTCTTTAATGCATCGTTGCAACCTGTCAGTGAAGCAACGGAAGCGTTATTTTTGTTTTTGCCATACATTCTTATTGTAGCAATTATACTATCAATCGGTTGTGCGTACTTCTTCTCGAGACAGATTACGAAACCATTGCTGAAGTTAAATGCGTCAGCTCAATCACTCGCAAGGTTGGACTTTTCGAAAACGATTAAACACGACAGCATGATGAGATTGGAGAGCTATCGAAAAGCATTAATCAAATGTCAAATAACCTTGAAGAAACGTTGCTACAATTGAAATCTGCAAATGAAAAGTTGCAGTCAGACATCGAACGAGAGCGTGAGATTGAAGAACGTAGACGAGAATATTTTTCGGCAGCTTCTCATGAATTAAAGTCACCGATTACGATCTTAAAAGGACAGATGGAAGGAATGATCCATAACATTGGCCCTTATCAAGATCGCGATCACTATTTGAAAAAGTCGTTGAATACAACTGAAGAAATGGAGACGCTCGTACAAAACATGATGCAACTGTCACGATTTGAACGAGACTTGCTCAATCAAAAACAAGTCGAAATTGACCTTGTTCACGTCATTCAAACGACGCTTCATAAGTTGGATTACTTTAGAGAAGAGAAAAACATGACGACGAACGTTACGCTTCCAGACGAGCAAATCGTCATCGGAAATGAAGAGCTCGTCAAACGAATGTTGTATAGCGTCATTCATAACGGATACATGTACTCACCTACTGGAGCAAACCTCACCGTTTCATTGAAAGACTTAGGAGATGAAGCGATTGTCACGATTAACAACGACGGGGTTACGTTAAGCGAAGAGGAAAGAGATATGATTTTTAAACCGTTTTATCGTGTTGAGAAATCAAGGAACCGCCATACTGGTGGAAGCGGTATTGGTTTATATCTCGTTTCACAAATGGCGAAAGCTTTAGATGTACGCTACGAAGTAAGTAGCTCTGAAAATGACGTTACGTTTCGGTTTGCGTTTAAGAAACGTGAATAGAGTTGTGTTATTCGCTTGTTTAAAAATACGTGATAAACAATAGACGAGCCATTCATGGCTCGTCTATTGTTCAGCGAATATTTGTTTTTGATCCCATTTTCCGTAACGAAAGTAAAGATAGGCAAACAGACTACCGATGATTAAGCTGATGCCCATTCCAATGCCGATGCCAACCTCACCGAACCAATGGGAGAATAGTGCAGTTAGTGGATAGCGAAGCACCCAAAATGAGAGGATGTTTAAGATAAGCACTTGGTACATCGCTCCAGAGGCACGTACGATCCCATTCAAAACGAAATTCACACCGAGAAACGGATAGCATAGTGCAACGATTTGCAAATAACGTGTCCCAAAAGCTACTGCTTCTTCGTCTTGTATAAATAGTCTGACCCCTTGCTCCGCAAAAATCACGACAAGTAGAGCGATTGTAAACATAATCGCAAAGTTGTAAAGTACGGCAAGTGTAGCGAGCTTGCGGACACGATCCCAGCTTTGTGCACCGATGTTTTGTCCTGCGATGCTGTTAACCGCAGTTCCTAAAGCCATTGCAGGTAGCATAATTAAACTATCCAGACGTTGAGCGGCACTAAATCCAGCAACAACATCTTCGCCAAACCCAGTAACAACACTTAAAATGGCGGCAACACCGGCTGAGATTACGGCCATTTGTAGTCCAGACGGTATGCCGAGACGAAAGATTAAAGATGCTTCGACTCGTTTAGGTAACGTAGGCAAAGAAAATGGGGCAAGCTGATGTTTAATGACATAAAATAGCCCATAAAAAAATGCGAGCCCTTGAGATGCAATCGTCGCATAAGCGGCGCCCTCAATTCCAAGATTAAACCCTACGATAAACAACGGATCGAAGATAATATTTAGAATCACGGCAATAAGTACAATCTTGAGTGGTGTTTTACTATCACCTAACGCACGAAGAATTGTACTAATAAAGTTGTAACCAAATAAAAAAATAATGCCGATAAAGGTAATTTGTAAGTAAGCGATTGCTTGGTCTATAATCGACTCTGGTGTACCGATGAGTGAAAGGAGCGATTCTGAAAATACATAGCCTGCAATTCCAAACAGAGTCGCGATGACAGCCATGATGACGACAAAAGCATTTAAGTAAGAACGTAATCCATGTTCATTATCTTTGCCTCTTTGTTGCGATAGAATGGTTAAAGAGGCATTGTTCAAGCCAATTACAAAAGACAAGACGGTAAACATTATGGTGCTTGAAATGGCGACGGCACCTAAAGAACTTGCTCCTAGTAAATTTCCGACCCAAAGGCTGTCAGTAATTTGAAAAGAAGACTGAAGCAAGTTCGTAATCATAATCGGACCAGAAAAAAACACGAGCGGTTTAAACAATGGACCTTTAGTGAAATCTTGCTGAGTGTGTTTCATGAAGTATTCCTTTCAAACGTTAAGGCGGTTAATCATCATTATACAAAAAAGAATGCAGCTTTGTCTTGCAAAGCTGCACGTTGAATTTATTTATCCATTTCATGTTTGGCGTTTGCTTTCGTATCTTGCGCTTTTCCTTTTAATTTGTCTGTTTTTCCTTCTGCTTGCATTTTTTTGTTGTTCGTAACTTTTCCTGCAGCGTCTTTTACACTACCTTTCGCTTGGTTACCCATTCCTTTAAGTTTATCCGTCGCTTTATCGCTCATGAAAAACCCCTCCTTGATGTATTAATCTTCTATTCACGAAAATGGAAAGCTTTAAACCTATTTGCTAATAAATGACAAATTTATACAAATACCCTATTCATGTATTCTGATGATTGGTATAATATCGATAAAGAGGTTGACGATTTATGATGGAAATTGTTTGTATTTAGAATGGGTCATGTGTAACATGAACATCACATGTAAGATCTGTAAGAAAAGGGAGGGCTTGTGTTGAAAAAGAAAGTATCAGTAAGTGGTCTAGCGTTAACACTCGTTCTGTTATCGGCATGTACCGACTCAGAAGAGACTGCCAGTGCAGAAGACGCTGGGAATGCTGTTGACGGCATAGAGGCTTACATCAAGATTTTCAATCAGAAGCGGAACAGTTACTTAACGTTGAAGAAGATTTACAGTTGGATTTTGAAGAAGACTTAGCCAATGATAGTGAGGGAGCATTACTCGAAGGTACGGGTAAAGTAGCTTCGAATTTAAGTGATCGAGAGGAAATTTTGCAATCGCTCGATTCAATACATAGCCAAATTAACCAGGAATTGAATACGATTGGACAAGCCATTGAGCATGTAGATGCAGAAGAACTTCCGAACGATATCGAAGAATTTTCAGTAGGGCTGTCAGATTATGGTGCGGAATTATCCCAGTTTATTGATGAATACCGTCACAACTTGAGCGCTCAAAGTGAATACTTTGAAACGCTAAGCAGTGAAGAAGCTGACTTTGCCGATATTACGGATGGGATTGAGAATGTAAATGAAACCCACCGTGCAATGAATGCCCATTGGTATGAACTAGAAGATACGTTAATTAGTATGCAAGAAATTCTAGCAAACTTTGAAATGCCTACGCCTCAAGAGGAGGGTGAATAGATGAATAGACCTTGGAAGTTGTCAGCATTTGTCGTCGCCGGATTTGTCGCTACAACGTTAAGTATCACGAGCGTGTCTGCTGAGGAAGAAGCGGAAGATACAGAACAAGACGTAGAAGAGACGGAAGAAGACTCAGAAGAAGCTGATGAAGATTCAGACGAAGATTCAGAAGATGAAAGTGAAGCTAGGTTATTTGCAATTCCGGATGCTGAAGAAGATCTACTTACGTTACCACGCCTGATTCCAGACCGATTTACATATGATAGCGGTGTGAACATTGAGTACCCAGAAGATGGCGTTCGTGGAATTTTCTCAACGGCACACTCGGCTGGTGGTCAGAAATTCAGTGAACTCGTTGATTTTGTCGACAGTACAGACTTAAACGCAATGGTTATTGACGTCAAAGATGATGACGGCTTTATTACATTCGAAACAGACTCAGAAGATGAGCGTGTTCAAGAGAATTCTCGTGATGTGATTACAGATGTTGAGGGAATGATGGATACGTTAGAAGAGTCACAGATCTATCCGATTGCCCGTGTCGTTGTCTTCAAAGATACGATTCTAGGAAAACAAGAACCAGAGTTGTCGTTTACTGAAGGTGGCAACGTATGGACGAACCCTGGTGGATCTGCCTTTGTAAACCCATTCTCAGAAGAAGTATGGGAATACAACGTCGAAGTTGCACGCCAAGCGGCAGAAGCAGGCTTTAAAGAAATTCAATTTGACTATGTGCGATTCCCAGAAGGGTTCGGCAGTCGAGATGACTCGCTAAATTACACAGAAGGCAAGTATGCAGATTCAGATATGGATCGTTATGAAAAGAGAATTGCTGCTGTAACCGATTTTGTAGAATATGCACGTGAAGAGCTTAGAGAGTACGGCGTCAAAGTATCGGTTGATATTTTCGGAGTAGCAGCAATGTACGATGAACCAAACATCGGCCAAAGCTTTGCAGCAATTTCGGAGAACGTAGACGTCATTTCTTCAATGCCTTACCCAAGTCATTGGGGAGAAGGTAGCTTACCAGGTATTAGATACCCAGACTTGGAGCCATACAACGTAATGGACTATTATTCTCAAGTTGAAAATGAAGTGTTAGAAGAACTCGATAATCCACCGGTTTCTCGTCCATGGTTGCAAGACTTTACCGCATCCTATTTGCCAGATGGACAATGGACATCTTATGATGCACCAGAAATTGAAGCTCAAATTAAAGCACTTTATGACAACAATATTTATGAATTCCTTCTTTGGAATGCGGGTAATAACTACACCCCAGGTGTTGATTATAAACTCGGTCTAGATATTGAAATTGCAGGTGCTGAACTCATGGAAGACGATGAAGAAATGCCTGAAGAAGATTCCGAAGACGAATCGGATGAAGACGACAGTGAAGACGAATAAAACTCATTGCCCTTGCGAAATAAATCGCAAGGGTTTTTAATTGTTTGAGATGCGATCGTTTGTTCGTTATAATGAAACTTAGAAAGGGGAGAACGTGCAATGTCGAGTGATCTTCAGTTTCCTGAACCGTATAATAATGTATCGAGAAAGATCATTCATGTAGACATGGATGCATTTTTCTCCTCTGTCGAAGAACGAGATAACCCTTCCTTAAAAGGGAAGCCTGTCATTATTGCGAAGCATCCACGAAAAACAGGTGGAAAGGGAATCGTTGCAACTGCCAATTATGAAGCTCGGAAGTTTGGTATCCATTCAGCAATGAGTGCGTACGAAGCGTATGAGCGCTGTCCAGAAGGGATTTTTATAGAAGGAAACTACCCTGCGTACAAAGAGGCATCAGAGCAAATCCTACAAATCATGCGAAAAATCACCGATTATGTAGAACCGATGTCCATTGATGAGGCTTATCTTGATGTGACGAACAACAAGTTGCAAATTGATAGTGCTACCGTCGTGGCAAAGCACTTACAACGGCAAATTTACAAAGAGACGAGACTTACAAGTTCTGCAGGTGTGTCCTATAACAAATTTATTGCTAAGATTGCATCAGACCAGAATAAACCTGCAGGCTTAACTGTCATCCCTCCAGAAAAAGCGGTTGATTTTTTACGGGAGTTACCGATTGAAAAGTTTCACGGTATTGGTCCGAAAACCACGTTTCGGATGCACGAATTAGGCATCTATCGTGGGGAAGACTTGTATCAGTTAGATCAAATGGATTTAGTAAGATACTTCGGTAAGGCGGGAATGTCTTATTATCGTAAAATACGAGGAATCGATAATAAACCACTTTCATTGACGAGAAATCGCAAGTCGGTAGGGAAGGAACATACGTACTTCTCGAACCTTTTCTCTGAGGATGAAGTAAAGCGAGAACTCATGAGATTAAGTAAAGAAGTGCAAGCTGCACTCGAACGCCACGGGAAAAAAGGGAAAACAGTCGTTCTTAAAGTCCGTTATCATTCTTTTGAAACGATCACGAAGAGGATTAGTAACGACACAGATTTCAAGTCAGCAGATAAGATATATCAACTTGGCCAGAAAATGTACGATGAAATTGGAGAAACAGATCAAGGAATTCGTTTATTAGGCCTAACGGTTTCTAATATAACAGAAGTTGAACATGAACAAATGAAGTTGTTTTAAAGGTAATGATTCAAAAGTGTGAACGGAGGGTAGTGTACGTATAGGAGATCTTTACTACTTGTAAAGTTAAGTGTGTAAAGGTAATAATAACAATACGTTCATACTTAAAAGAGGTGCTACTATGATTTATGGATATGTAAGACCATACAGTCGGGATGAAGAAGGGTGGCTTCAAAATCAACTGCTAGAAAAGTATGGCGTCAACACGATTGTCCAAGAAGGGGATTTTGGTGAGGGTTCGGATGAAGAACTACTTGATTTAATTGAGCAATTACAACCCAAGGACACGGTTGTTGTCGTTAAGCTTTCTTGTTTAGCAACTTCGAGCGAATTATTACTTGAGACGTTAACGTATTTCGATGAGAATAACATTCGTTTTATTTCGCTGTTCGATGAAATTGATACGCTACGCTTAGGATCTGTCTATTTAAATGCGATTAAGCGAATGGATGAATTTGCTTTTGATGTACGTAGTGAGCGAACAAGACTAGGAATTAAGCGTAAACAAAAAATAAACTTTATTTATTTTAAATAATGGGTTTAAGCTTGGTAGATCCGGGTATATGTGGATGTACCTAATTTGAATACCATCATTATAGGGTTTCATGCACTCGGATTTGAATCATTAAAGAGAAGCATAGCCAAGTAGGCTATGTTTTACTTTCATGAGTTATTTTATCCAACAGAATGTACAATAGACACGCCCAAATTTATCTTACAGCATAATTACCATTGAATATTACAGATTAGAGGAGAGTAGCATGAACGTGAACAATCAACTGTATACATACATGATCAATCGAAGTGAGGGCATTACTAATCGCTGGTTTGAAGATTTGGAATCTGATGAAGGTGTTTATGGAAGTAAAAATGAAAGCGTCATTACGAAATTAAAGAAGCAAAACCATGATTTCCATATTCAATTCTTTAATTTATTCAAAGGTGACGGTGTTATACAAGTTGATTCGTGGATAGCGCGAGTGGCAAAGGATGAATATCATCAGAACACCCCGTTAGATACAATTATTGGTGAATTTATGAACAACCAATTAATTTATATCGAATTGTTCGAAGAATATTTGCAAAATGTTGATCCGACAATGGATGTTGCTGAACAGCGGCATTGGCTAAAGGAAATTACGAAGCAGATGAATGATGTGATCGTTCAGTTTACGAAAGAATATGAATCTCAATCGCAAATGCGAACGAGTGCACAACAGAAGACCATTGTAGAATTAAGTTGTCCAATACTAATGTTGAGTCAAAGAACAGCACTTTTACCTGTTGTAGGGGACATTGATACATACCGCGCAAAGATTATGTTCGAACAAACACTTTCACAAAGTGCTGAGAAGAAAATTACTGAGTTATTTATCGATTTATCAGGTGTACCCATCATTGATACGATGGTTGCTCAACAAATCTTTCAATTAATTGAAGGCCTTAGACTTCTAGGTGTATCAACGACACTTTCAGGATTACGACCTGAAATCGCCCAAACAGCTGTACAGTTAGGAATACAATTTGAGAATATTTCAATTAAATCTTCTCTCGCACAAGTCGTCGAAGAACGTGGGATGATCGGATAATCGTACTGTTACAAAAAGTGAGTAAGGAGGAACGCTTACTCACTTTTTGTTCGAGAATTCATAGCCACATGATATTAGTTTCAAGATCGATACAAATCACCTGAGTTTGTCGTCATTAATAACCGGATGATTCTTGATCGACATCAATCGCATCGAACATCGTAAACGATTTCGTTTGTAACGGTTTCTCAGCAGGACCTTCAATAACTTCTCCAGTATATGAAAACCGTGACCCGTGACATGGGCAATCCCACGTACGATCCCCATCATTCCAATTTACTTCGCAACCGAGGTGTGTGCATGTCGTATCAACAATGTGAAGTTGACCATCATCATCTCGATAAGCACCACTTCGCTGACCATTATGTTTAAATACAGTGCCAGTTCCACGTTCTAACTTACCTAAAGATTGCTTCGTCCCATCTAGCTTTCCTTTAATCAAGTGTGTAGCGACGTTCAAATTCTCACGAAGAAACGTCACAATAGATGGATCTGCATAAAAGCGTTTCGGATCATACAAATCGGCATAACGATTTTGTTTTTGTTCTGCTAAGTCACTTAAAATCATGGCAGCGAGCGTACCTGTAGTCATTCCCCATTTACGATACCCTGTACTTACATAGATATTCGGGTAATCGTCATGCATCGGCCCGATATATGGTAATTTATCTAGCGTCGTTAAATCTTGCGCAGACCAGCGATCAATCACTTGTTTGATCCCGAACGTTTCTTCAGCAAATTTCTCTAAAGCTAAGTAATGATGGGATACGGCTTTCCCTTGTCCTGCTTTATGACTCTCACCTCCGATTAATAACACATCTTTCCCTTTATAAGAAGCTTTACGAATCGATCTCGTTTTGGGTGATTCAGGATTTAAATACATCCCGTCATCGATCATTTGCATCGGCTCAATCGCAATTACGTAGGATCGTTCAGCGGTAAGTCTGGAAAAATAAAAATGACTGCTTCATAAAAGGGGAAATGAGAACAAATGTACACATTTGAGCAAGTGATCTGATTGCCATCACTCGTCTCTACAACAGTTTGTTCACCGTGGTTTATGTTGACTGCAACCGTGTTCTCATAAATGGTTCCTCCAGCTCGAGTAATCTCATGAACGAGTGCGGAAAGGTACTTTGTCGGATGCATCTCAGCTTGGTTTGCCATTTTTAATGCTTTCTTTGATGAGAGCATATCAATTTGCGTATGTTCATACGGAATGTTTAACGCATCATAGGCTTTTTCTTCTTGTTCAAGCTTTTGAACGTAGCGATCACTTGTAGCATAAAGAATTGAATCTTTTTTTTCGTAGTCACAATCGATTGCAAGCTCCTGAATGGTTGATTGAATGTGCTTGGCTGCATCAACAGCACCTTCATAATGGATGCGTGCATTGCTTTTGCCGATGTTTGATTTGAATTCATCGTAAATCAGTGCGTGTTGAGCCGTGATTTTAGCTGTCGTATGCCCTGTCGTCCCATTCATGAGTCGGTTCGCATCGATGAGGGTCACGCTTTTCCCCTTCTTAGACAGCAAATAGGCGAGAGTAATTCCGGTAATCCCGGCACCGACGATGAGATGGTCGACTTCTATATCGGATTCTACTTTCTGGTAGCTGTGCTCGTGTTCGTCTAGCCAAATGCTCATACTTCTTCCTCCTTGACGGTTTGATTTTTTTAGTATTGATCAAATTGGAAGAAGTATACAATCAAGAAGATGCTCTTTGAAAACGGACATCAACGAAGCGAATTTCTGAACGACTCCCTAGTCGAATGGGAGGTCCCCACGTTCCAAAACCGGATGAAACGATCATTGATGTACCGTTATGAGTTTTTATTCCATAGTCTAGCGGGAACTTCTTATTCGTAACATAATGCAACGGGGAGACTTGGCCTCGATGAGTATGACCGGAGAAGACAAGGTCAATGTGTCGTTAGTTGATAGTTCTTCAAGATCAAGTGGTTGATGGTCTAAGACGATGCCGAATCGTTCTCGTGAAGTTTCATTGACCATTTGTTTAGCGAGTTTACGATTTGTAGGATCTTCAGCATCTTTACGTCCGATGATTGAGATTGAATCTCCGAGGTAAACAATGTCATCTCGTAACAAAGAGAAGTTTGCTTCTTTCATTCGCTCAATATATTCTTCAACATCTTGACCGTAAAATTCATGGTTTCCAAGCACAACAAACGTACCGAGCTTGGATTTTAAGTGAGATAACTCATCAAACATTTTATTTCTCTTTAGCGGTTCAATGTTGTCTTCCATCACATCGCCAACGAGTGCAATGGCATCGGCATTCAGCCGATTTACTTTTTTTACGAGTTGTTGTATTCGGCGGTTGCCATTAATATTGCCTAGATGAATATCGGTAATGACAGCAATTTTAAATGACGATTCTTTAGAACCTTTTGTGGACGTAATCGTGTGATGTTGAATAATCGGTGACCAGGCATTACGATACATAACGAGTAACAACGTTATAAAGGTCACGAAGGCGATCGAAAGAACAATGTTAACGACTTCAGAGGTGAGTAGTTCTAAGAAATATAAACTAATAAGTAACAAATCGATCGGAATTGCAACGTATAAAAAAGGTAAAAAAAGACTCAAAAAGAGCGCTCCGAAGACTTTTATAAAGCGTCCAATTGTCAAGTGGGCGATGAACCGACCAAGGAAAAAGCTAAGTGTAAAGGCAACGAATGGAACCCAAAAATAATACACATTCATTGCTAAAATATAATCAAATAAAAATGCGCCATTAAAACCGATGTACAAGCTAAGGAGAATAAAGATTGGCGCAGCATATCGTTTTTTCATGTTCACTAGCTCCCTATAAACGTTATGATAATGGCTTTTTAATTCCCTACATCGTAAGGAGCGAAACGCAAATCCGTGAATATGATACGATGGCACTGAATGCAAATGGAGGTGCAAGGTCATGTTTATAAGACGTGCAACACTGAATGACGTAGAAGGTTTGATCGACATACGAAAGCAGCAATTAATTGATGAAAGTATCACAGCTGACCAAGATATTGACGATCAATTGCGACAGTTCTTTGTGGACAAGATTGAGTCAGGCGACCTCATCCAATGGCTTTCTGAGGAACAAGGTGTGATCGTTGCTACGAGTGCGATTGTCTTTTATCAATTTCCACCTACCTATACGAACGCAAGTGGTGTGAAAGGGTATATTACGAACATGTATACTAAACCAACACATAGGGGCAAAGGGTTTGGAACAAAGATGCTTGATCTAGCTGTGATTGAAGCGAAAGAGCGGGGGGTACATAAGTTATGGCTCGGTGCATCTGCATTAGGAAAGCCAGTTTATTTAAAGTACGGCTTTGAAGAAACAGACGAATGGTTAGAGTTAAACGTTCCAAATTAGAAATTATGACGATTCATCTAGTCATCGTTTCGGTTTCATGTATAATGGGTATATAGAAATATACTAGCGCTGAATTGGGGCTTTAATGATGAGCTATGAAGACCGTAAGATCTTTCTAAGGGAGCTAGAGTGGCTCGTTCAATTTCAAAATCGATTAAATGATCATGAACACTATGAATGTGCAAAAGCGATCGATGTAGAAATTGAAGAATTAACTGTCTTACTTAGAATCTATTAACTGAAGCTAGCGAGTCAATGAACGACCATCAGAACCGTCTAAGAGGCATGTAACGTATGTTTATAAACCGTAATTAGAACCCTGCAGGGTTCTTTTTTTTTGTTAATTCATTAAAAAACAGCTAATTATCTAATATTTATATTGTAATTTGTCCGATAAGTTGTATACTTGTCATACAACTTACTTAAGCGCTTACATAAAGGGGAGGAATTTAGGTGCTCAAGAAAACAACGATTCTTGCAGGACTAGTTAGTACGTCAATGTTGTTGGCATCTTGTAATGAAGGAAATCAATATTTTTCAATTGCCACAGCATCGACAGGCGGTACATATTATCCAATTGGCGTAGGCATGGGGAATTTATGGACAGAAGAGTTGATTGACGAAGGAATACGCGCGACTGGTCAGTCTTCTGCCGGTTCGGTGGAAAATATTGATTTACTTAGAAAAGAAGAAGCGCAATTCGCAATACTCCAAGGGCTAATTGCTGACCAAGCTTATCAAGGAACATCGGTTTTTGAAGGGAACGCTTATGAAGACTTACGTTCCATTACGATGCTTTGGCCAAATGTTGAACACTTTGTTTTGATGAACAATTATGTTGAGACAGGTACGATCGCTGATATTGAAGGTCAATCATTTTCTGTCGGACCACAAGCAAGTGGAACTGAACAGTCGACGCTTGCTTTAATTAATGGAATCGATCTTTCAATCCAAGATATTTCACCAGATTATCTTGGTTATGACGATACGATTTCATCCATGCGTGACGGTCGATTAGATGGAGGTTCTTTACCAGCAGGGTCCCAGTAACGGCTATTACAGATATGTTTGCAAGTGGAGTCAATGCTAGTGTACTCGAAGTAACAGACGACCAATTAGATTCAATTAATGACGGACAGCCGGTCTTTTTTAGGTACACAATTGAGGAAGAGTCCTATCCAAGGCAACTTGAACCGATTGAAACGATTGCGCAATCAAATATCTTAGCTGTAGATAAACACCTTGATGATGAAAGCGTTTACCGATTGACGAAGATTTTATTTGAGAACTTAGAAACGATGTATCAAGTGCATAATTCCGCAAAAGCAATGTCTTTAGAAACGGCATTAGACGGAGTTTCTGTGCCATTACATATCGGGGCATATACGTATTTTGAAGAAGTTGGAATGGACATTCCTGAGGAACTAATTCCTCCAGAGGCAGCAGAATAATAAAACGGATTAAGGGGGACATGTGATGGCTGTAAATGATGCGACTGAAGTAAAAGAAAAAGACGTTGAGCAAGACCAAGCAATGATGGGAAGACAGTTAAAAGGTTGGCAATACAAAACGATGGCTGTTATTGCAATACTTTTATCTGGGTTCGCCATTTACGTAAATAGTCTAATGAACATTCAAGAGATTTATCGAAACATTATCTTCTTGGCATTATTACTTATTTTAGCGTTTCTGTTGTATCCAGCTCGTAAAAAAGGAAATATGAAAAGATTCACAAAAATCGACCTTGCACTAGCAATTATTAGTATAATAGGAACAGGTTATATTTTAATTTTTTATACGACGATCCATATTGATCGCGTTTCACAAGCGATTCCAATTGATTATGTTTTTGCAATCATTACAGTACTTCTACTACTTGAAGCGTCAAGAAGAACACTCGGAACATTCATTCCAATTTTAGCTGGCGCGGCGATGATTTATGCTGTTTTTGGTCCTTATTTTCCAGGGATGTTCGGTCACGCAGGGTTCAGCATTGAACGTTTGCTTTATAGAGTGTATATGACAACAGAAGGTGTCTTTGGGTTAACGTTGTCAATTGCCTCTACGTATATCGTAATCTTTATTTTGTTTGGAGCATTTTTAAGTGTTAGTGGAGCTTCGAAGTTATTTAATGACTTAGCCATTGCTGTTGCTGGTCAACGACGTGGTGGACCAGCTCAAGTGGCTGTTATTTCTAGTGCACTAACTGGTTCATTAAATGGTAGTGCAGTGGCAAACGTTGCAACAACAGGTGCGTTTACAATTCCTTTAATGAAGCAAGTGGGTTTAAAGCGCAACTATGCAGCCGCCGTTGAAGCAACGGCATCTACTGGTGGTATGATGATGCCTCCGATCATGGGTGCAGCCGCATTTATTATGGCAGGGTTTCTTGGGGTGCCTTATGCAACCGTTGTATTTGCGGCAATTATCCCGACATTCTTGTATTTTATTGCCCTCGTGTTTGCGATTGATTTAGAAGCGAAGAAGCAAGGGCTAAAAGGGATGAGTAAAGACTCTATTCCACAAGTGTGGACGGTGTTAAAAGAACGAGGAGTTTTGCTATTTCCGATTCTCATCGTAATTGGGACGTTACTTGCAGGATATACACCGTTATTTGCAGGCTTTGCTGGAATTATTTCAGTAATTGTTGCAAGTTGGTTAACGAAAGATAAAGAAACACGAGTAAACCTTTCAAAAGTTAAAGAAGCGTTTATTGGCGGGGCTAAAAGTTCTGTTCAAGTAGGGCTTGCGTGTGCGTCCATTGGTATCATTATCGCTGTTGTCACAATGTCAGGACTTGGATCAGCGATTGCATACAATGTCTTAAATGCAGCAAACGGCATGCTTTGGATTGCGTTATTACTCGTCATGGTTACGTGTATCGTATTAAGTATGGGTCTTCCTTCTACAGCTCTATACATCGTCGTTGCAGTAACTGCAGCACCAGCACTTATTGAAATGGGCATTAACCCAATTGCAGCGCATTTCTTCGTATTCTGGTTCGGTGCACTTTCAAATATTACACCGCCGGTAGCACTGGCTTCTTACACAGCAGCGGGTATTGCAGGTGCAGATGCAATGAAGACGTCTTGGACATCTGTAAAGTTAGCTTTACCAGGGTTTATCATTCCGTTTATGATTGCGTACAACCCAGTGATGGTCCTACAAGAGACAAGTACACACTCAGTGAATGCTCTGACAATTACAACCACGGTTGTGACATGTGTAATCGGAGTGTTCGCGATGGCTGTCGCTTTAAGTGGCTATCTATCAACGGATTTGCAATTAATAGAAAAAATTACTTTCTTCGTTGGTGCAATTCTTTTAATTGCTCCAGGTATGATGACGAATGTCATCGGATTTATTCTAATTGGAATAACGATGGCTTGGCATATGATGCGTTCAAAACGTGAGGCAGCAGTAAACATGACATCCTAAAAGGTGTGATCTAATGAGCAAAGTTTTTATCGAGCGAAAACACATTTCACAACAAGTGTTAGAACAATTAAAAGAAATGATTCAGGAAGAACCGTATCGTCGAGGTGTGAAACTACCTTCTGAACAAGAACTTTCTGACTTATTTCAAGTCAGTCGTTCACCGATTCGTGAAGCATTAAGCGTATTAACTGCAGCAGGTGTCATTGAATCGAAACAAGGTGGCGGCAGATGGGTGAAAGATGTAAAGCTCGTCGATATGCTCTCGAATTTGAAAATGGGACTCGTTTCTATGGAGGAAGTACATTCCCTCCTAGAAATGCGTCACATCATTGAAACAGAAGCGGCGGCACTAGCGGCGACTCGTGCAAATGAACGTGATCTTATTCGCTTAGAAACCGCCTTATTACAATTTAAAGAAACGGTACAAGATGAAACGGTCATTGGTAGTGAAGCGGATACGCATTTTCACTATGAAATTGTACGTGCATCAAAGAATCCCTTTCTCGTGTCATCACTTGAAAACATCGGTGAGCTGTTAAATCAAGCGATTGAGTATTCACTTCGATTTAATGTTGGAAAAACCGAGAAGCGTAGAGACGTGTATAAAGAACACGAAAACGTATTTTTAGCTATACAAAAAAAGGATGCGTCAGGTGCTAGGGAAGCAATGAATACACACATTACGAATGTTCGTAAAAAACTAGGTGATACGAGTCTGGATTAAAAAAGGATGAATATAGGATGAATGAGAACCGTAACGCAACAGAACTCGTTCAAAGGTTACGAGCGAAACAGCTCATCAATGAAAGTCGGATTTTAACGTCACTGTCTGATCGTGCGTCATATGCTTATGACGCTTCGTTCGGACATCACATCCCTGAAGTTGTCATACAACCGACAGCTACAGAAGAAGTTTCAGAGATTGTTACGCTCGCGAATGAATTACATGTTCCTGTGTATCCAAGAGGCCAAGGGACATCGTTAAGTGGTGGCCCAATTCCGGTGTATGGTGGCGTCGTCTTAGATTTCTCTCAATGGGACGATCGATTAGAGATTTATCCTGATGATATGATTGCAGTCGTTTCCCCAGGGGTGATTACGAGTCATATCGATGAAGCTGCAAAAGCGTTTTCAATGATGTATCCCCCAGATCCGAGTAGTATGAATGTCTCAACCATCGGGGGCAACCTCGCCGAAAATGCTGGGGGACCTAGAGGTTTAAAGTACGGTGTAACGAAAGACTACGTACTTGGCCTAGAAATTGTCACCGCAAATGGTGATATTATTCGTACCGGAGGTCAAACGGTCAAAAACGTCACCGGTTATGATTTAACGAAACTAATTGTCGGTTCAGAAGGCACACTTGCAGTTATTACAGAAGCAACACTAAAACTCGTCCCCCGTCCAAAAGCAAATAAAACGATGCTCGTTTTATTTGACGATCTCATTGATTCTGGAAAAGCCATTAGTGCGATCTTACGTGAAGGCATTACCCCTTCAAAGCTTGAGATTATGGATCAAGCTTCAATAAAAGCTGTCGAAGCATATCAACCGACAGGGCTGCCAATTGATGTCGAGGCACTACTTTTAATTGAGATTGACGGACACCCACTAGCCATTGAAGAAGAAGCTGAGCAAGTGCGAGAGTGTTGTTTGAAGAATGGGGCAAGGGACGTACAAATTGCGAAAAGCGCTGAGGAAGCGAGTAAGTTTTGGCAAGCAAGAAAACTCGTTTCTCCTGCGATCGTGCAAGTGAAACCTACGAAAATCTCAGAAGATGCGACCGTTCCAAGAAGTAAGATTCCAGAGATGTTTCGTATTTTAAAAGAGATTAAAAACGCGAATAACATCGATCTTGTTGTGTTTGGCCATGCTGGAGATGGCAATCTTCATCCGAATATTATTGCGGATGTTCGCGATGAAGAAGAGATGAAACGTGTAGAAAAAGCTGTAGGAGAGATCTTTGAAGCTGCGATTGAACTCGGTGGCACATTATCTGGAGAGCACGGAATTGGCACGATGAAAGCACCGTTTATGGAAATGGAACTCGGAGCAAAAGGTTTAGCAATGATGAAGACAGTAAAGGAGAGCTTTGATCCGAATAACATCTTAAACCCAGGAAAGATTTTTCCTGAAAAAGGCCAGAAGTTGGTGTTACGCGATGGTTGATAAAAGACTTGCCTATCAAGAGACGTTTGATTGTGTTCAATGCGGATACTGTTTGCCAGCTTGCCCGACGTATCAAACGATGAACAAAGAAACGCATAGTCCAAGAGGGCGAATAAATCTCGTGAAAATGGCAGCTGAAGGTAAGATTAGTTACGACGATTTAAAAGAGCCGATTGACATGTGTCTCGGTTGCCGTGCATGCGAAACCGCATGTCCGACCAATGTTCAATATGGATCGATCTTAGAGTCAGCAAAAGAAGTTTTGCGCATAGAAACGAAACGTTCAAAACGTGAACAGTTCATTGAAAGCGCACTTTTTGAAAAGCTACTTCCTCATTCATCAATGCTTGCAATAGCAAAGTTCGGCTTATTGTCTTATCAACGACTACCTTTGCAATTTGCTGCACGAAAAACGGGTATTTTAAATGTGGTACTTCCTAAAGGAATGGCAGCTTTTGAATCAATTATACCGAAGGCGGAGCGTTCTAAAGAAAAGAAAGCTTACGAAGAAGACGCACTACCGGGAACCGTTAAAGTCGCGTATTTTCTCGGTTGCTTAATGGATACGATGTTTTCGACGATTAATGACCAAGCCATTCAACTGTTACGAAAAGCTGGTGTTCATGTAACGGTTGTCAAAGACCAATCGTGTTGCGGTGCGCTTCAGTCGCACGGTGGAGATCTCAAAACGGCACGTCAGTTAGCAAAGAAAAACATTGAAGCCTTTGAAAGCGGATCGTTTGATTACATCGTGTCAAGTATCGGTGGCTGTGGTGCGATGCTCGTTGAGTATGATCATCTACTTAAAGATGAGCCCGCTTGGAAAGAGCGTGCAGAACGATTTTCCAAAAAACATGCGGACATTTCTATGGTGTTGGCACAAAGCAATCTAACATATAATCATCACGTTCATCATACAGCTGTCTATCAACCGTCTTGTCACATGACTCATGTTCAAAAAAATGTCGATGCACCGTTGGAGTTAATCGCTAAAGTCCCTGGATTAAATTATGTGCCAATGGACAAACAAGACCTTTGCTGTGGTTCAGCAGGGATCTACAACATCGTGAATTACGAAGCGTCAATGGACATTTTAGATTACAAAATGCCAGCGGTCGTCAGTGCGAAACCGGATTTGATTATTACGACAAATCCAGGGTGTCATTTACAAATGAAAATGGGTGTTGAGCGTGAAGGAATGAGTCATCAAATTCAAGTGAAACACCTCGTTGAAGTCATCGCAGAATCTTGTTTATAGGAGAGGGATAACATGTATGATTACACAATTATTGGGGGAGGAATTGTCGGTTTAAGCGTTGCTTACAACCTTCTAAACAACAATCCTAACTTAAAGGTTCAAGTCATCGAAAAAGAAAAAGAAGTAGCCTCACACCAAACTGGTCATAACAGTGGTGTCATCCATTCAGGTATTTATTACAAACCTGGCAGCTATAAAGCAAAGTTTGCAAAAGCTGGTAGCGAGTCAATGCGTGCATTTTGTCAAGAACATGACGTAGATGTGGATATATGTGGCAAAGTCATTGTCGCAACAGATGAATCTGAGTTAACAAATTTAGAGAATCTATATGAGCGAGGAAGAACGAACGGTCTTGATGTTGAACTTCTAGATGAGAAGCAGTTAAAAGAGATCGAACCTCACGTTAATGGTATTAAAGCTATTCGCGTTCCGACCGCTGGAATCGTTAGCTACAAACACGTATCTGTGAAATTATCAGAATTAATTAGAGTTAGCGGTGGCGACATTCACCTAAGTGAAGAAGTGACATCCATTGTAGAAAGTAATCAGTCTGTTACGGTTAGAACGAACAACAAAACGTATCATTCTCATTACCTCATTAATTGTGCGGGCCTTCAAAGTGATCGTATTGCCAAGATGGCGGGTTATCATCTAGATATGAAGATTGTGCCATTTCGCGGAGAGTATTATAAGTTGAAGCCCGAAAAACGCTATCTCGTCAATAACCTCATTTACCCAGTACCTAACCCAGAATTCCCGTTTTTAGGGGTTCACTTTACGCGTATGATTGATGGAGAAGTTGATGCAGGACCAAATGCTGTTTTGTCGTTTAAACGTGAAGGGTATAACAAGACGGACTTTAACGCGAAAGACTTGTCTGAAGTGTTAACATACGGAGGCTTTTGGCGAATTGCCCGCAAATATATGAAAACGGGCATCGGTGAAATGGTTCGTTCCTACAATAAAGATGAGTTCGTAAAAAGCTTGCAACGTCTTATTCCAGAGGTGCAAAAAGAAGATCTCGTTAAAGCGCCAAGTGGGGTTCGTGCACAAGCACTCACTGTTGAAGGGAAAATGGTTGATGATTTTCATTTAGTGAATGGGAAGCGTTCACTTCATGTTTGCAACGCACCATCCCTGCTGCTACTGCATCTTTAGAAATAGGGAAAGAAATTGCAAAGCAAGTCCTTATTCCTAAAACAAGCTAGAGACTATGAATTTCAGCAGTATTATACAGACTTTTGATTACTAATGTTACAAACGTATGATAGTTTAACATTTCGAATTCAAACTAATTACATCTTTTTACAAGTTGGTTACAAGCGTATAATATACACTGAGCCAGAAATCAAGGAGGATCAGTGTGGTCGTATTGACATGGGAGTTATACGCTTTGGAATACGAAATTCACGACATCAGGAACGAACTTAAACGATTACAAGAAGAGGCAGACCAAATAAAGCAAGCATTTCAAACGAGGCAACTCGAAAAGTAAGCGTACACGCGATGTGTGCGTTTTTACTTTGTTGCAAAACTGTAAGAATTACGCAAGACAAATGACTACGTTTTTGTTGGCTTGTTCGATAAAGTAGTAGGTATAGCAGTGAATGAAGGAGGAGCATTTCTTGAACATGAATTTCGTGTTGCTCGTAGCTTTTTTTATTCTCGTTGTGGGAACAGTTATAATTTTTCAAAGAATTGGGTGAGGAGACGTTTCATGGATGTGTTAAATCGGTTTGGATTGTTTAATGTATTTATCATATTCGGAGGGTTGGTGCTCGTCCTTCTTTATGTCGATTTTGACAATCCACTCGTGTTAGATGTGGTTATGCTCGTTGCATACGCGTTAATCGTTGCAATGCACTTAACGAGACTTGTGATGATCTTGAAGAACCGTTGACAATAAATTAGCAGTATGGCATGCTTTAGCTAAATCTAAGAAAGGAAAGGTACAACGTCGAATGTGGAACTAATTCTATTACAAACAGACAATAGTAATACAAATATGTATGAATGATGTCTAGAGATAGGATTAGTCTGCCCAAATGTACCCTTTCCAATAAAGTGAAAGAAATGAATTCAAACGTGATTTTGCGTTTGTTTTATTCGTGTACGTTTATAATGGATTAAACTCTCTCTAGGCAACGCTGGAGGGATTTTTTTGTTATTAAGAGCAAATCATTTAAGTTACTCAGTCAAAGGGAAATCATTATTCTCAATTGAACAGTTGCACGTATATGAAGGTGAACGAATTGGGTTGGTCGGCAAGAATGGTGTTGGAAAGACGACTTTATTACAATTGCTAGCCAACATGAAATCTGTTGACCAAGGTGAAGTCATTCTTAAAGGTACGTCCGCTTTTGTACCTCAAGAAGATGATCTGCCTAGTTTGGAAGCTGAGCACAAAGAAAGACATTTGTGGAATGTACCACAGACGCCGAACAGTGGTGGTGAGAAGACTCGTTTGAAGATTGCACATGCGTTTGCAACGGAGGCAGAACTTCTCATTATGGATGAACCGACAAGCCATCTTGATGTAACTGGCATTGAACAATTAGAAGAACAAATCGTTAATGAAACTCGTACCGTTATCATTACGTCTCATGATATCGCGTTTTTAAATAACATTTGCACGACGATTTGGGAATTAGACGATGGGAAGTTGACGGCATTCACGGGCAATTATGATGCGTACAAAAAGCAAAAACGCGAGAGGATTGACGAGCAAGCCTTTCAATATGATCAATATGTAAAAGAAAAGAAGCGGCTGCAACAATCGATTGAAGGGGTAAAGAAAAAGTCGGCTTCTGTAAAAAAAGCTCCTTCACGGATGGGGAATTCAGAGGCACGCCTTCATAAGCGTAGCGCTGGTGAAACAAAAGCAAAGTTAAATCGGGCAGGAAAAGCAATTGATTCAAGAATACAACAACTAGAAGTGAAAGAAAAACCTAAAACTGAAGCAGCGCTCGTCTTTAATGCTGCGCAGTTTACGCCGCTAAATGCAAAATACGTGGTGCAATTTCAAGATCAGCAATTAATAATTCCAAATCAGAATGTAGCTAAAAAGCTATCAGGGCACGTTCAACGTGGAGAAAGACTAGCAATTATTGGTGAAAATGGGATTGGGAAGACGACGTTACTGCGTAACATGTATAAAGACCGAGCACGCTTTTCGGTTAGTAAAGCAGCGAATATCGGTTATTTTGATCAGCATCAAGAGCAGGTTGATGGAGATCGTACGATTTTAGAAAATGCGCTAGATCATAGTCCTTATGAAGAGTCGTTTGTACGTACGGTTTTGGCTCGTCTACAATTCCGTGGTGATGTAGTGCATCAAAGAGCCGCTTATCTAAGTGGCGGTGAGCGGGTGAAGTTGTCACTCATTATGACGTTACTCGGCGAGCACAATGTTTTGTTTCTAGATGAACCGACGAACTACCTTGATTACGCTGCTAAAGAAGCGCTTATAGAATTATTGATCGCTTTCCCAGGAACGATCGTTTTTGTCACTCATGATCGCCAATTTATTGATGAAGTTGCGAGTCATACGCTCGATTTAAGTAAAGATGAAGCAGGGTAAAAGATGTGCATCACGTAGAAACTACACAAGAGCTAGAGACAATGGACCACATGCAATTAGACTTGCAAATTACAGAGACGTTAAGTCGACTTGCGACAACAGTTGATGAAGAGGAAAAAGCATTATTAGATCAGAAGTTCCAAGAACTGATGAATCAAAAGAATCGTCTGAAGTAGCGGGAAATGTTCCCTGTTAACGTTTGTCATCTATGAGGATAAATCCCTTCTCGCAAGAAAACACTAACAAAAACGAGAAGGGTGAGATGATGAAACGTATAGTATTCCTATTTTTTCTGCTCGTCTTAATGACAGCTGTAGGTTGCCAAGAAGCATCACCAGATGTAATCCCTGATGATGAACTAGGTCGCTTGCAATACTTGAATTTGAATTCTGCCTATGATGATGGTGATGGACGTTATCCAAACCGAGGGCAGTATGAATTGCCGGATTTGTATATTCATTTTATTGATGTCGGTCAAGGAGATGCGACGCTTTTGCATTCGGAAGATTTCACAGCTCTCATTGATACAGGTAGACACGATCAAACGGATGTTGTTGATTATTTAGAAGAACAAAACGTAACCGAAATTGATTTATTAATCGGCTCCCACGTTCATGCTGATCACATCGGACAAATGGATAAAATTATTGAAGGATTTAATGTAAAAGAAGTATGGATGAACGGGGATGACCACACGACTGCGACATTTGAACGAGTTGTAGATTCAATCCTTAATGCAGATGTTACCTATGAAGAACCGAGACACGGTGACTCAGAAATCTATGGGAATGCATCGTTTACCGTACTCCATCCTGAAACACTTACAGAACACAAAAACAATAACTCGCTCGTCATTAAAGTCGCTTATGGTGACCAAAGTTTTTTATTTACAGGTGACATTGAAGAAGGGGCAGAAAATGAACTTCTAAAACGTGATGCTTCCTTACAAAGTGATGTACTCAAAGTATCACATCACGGTTCAAGCTCATCCAATAGTGAAGCGTTTCTTAATGAAGTGGAACCGAGTTTAGCGATCTATTCTGCAGGTGAAGGAAATCCATTTGACCATCCACATGATGACGTGCTAAATCGTCTAGATGGGATTGGTGCAAATGTGTATGGAACAGACGTTTCAGGCAATATTGTCGTAAAGACAAACGGTCGTGATTATTCAGTACAAGCAAGTGAAGAAAAAGACGCCGGTACGTGTTACGCTGGTATGGTAGCTGTGAATCGTGCGACTGTTGAAGAGTTACAAGAAATTAGCCAAATCGGCCCTGCAAGAGCAGAACAGATTCTAAACTTGCGACCTTTCACATCTTATGAAGATTTTCTACGGATTGAAGGAATTGGACAGGAACACCTTACATCGATTGAGCAACAAGGGTTGGCTTGCTTTGATGATTAGGAGGGATGAGCGATTACAGAAGAGCGTGCTGTTCTAGATCGTATTGAAGACGGGATTGCAGTCTTATTAGTCGGGAAGAGTGAACAAGAATATCATGTAAAAGCAGATGAGTTACCTGAAGAGGCTACAGATGGTGCAGTTCTTGACGTTCAAATTACGAACGATCAAATTGTAGACATTGCAATTAATCAAGAAGAAACCGCAAATCAAAAAGCAAGAATCTCTGCTAAAATGAACCAATTGAAAAAGAAGAAAGGTGGAAGGTTCTCATAAAGAAAGACCGTCAAAATTGACGGTCTTTCTTTACCTTCGTCCTGTTAATAATTGAAATATAAAAATAACGAGTGCAACGACGAGTAAAATATGAATAAGGTTGCCTGCAACATCAGCGATAAAGCCTAATAGCCATAATACGATAATCACGAGAATGATTGTCCAAAGCATTACGTACCTCCTGGCGGTTTGGCCTTATTAAAAAGTACCCTTATACCTATGAAAACAAACCAGTAATAATGACCTGTTTTTCCGGGAGGAAGATGTTGACAGTGTTTAGAATCTATCATATAATATAGTTGTCGCTGATAATGTTCCGTTAGCTCAGTTGGGAGAGCGCCACCTTGACAGGGTGGAGGTCACTGGTTCGAGCCCAGTACGGGACACCATAAGTGATCTATGACTCGTTTGAGTACAATATTGTAACCGTATTCTGCTACTAGTAGCAGAATACGGTTTTTTGATGTGTGACTTTCTTCTTGTCCTCAGTTGAGCAATCTATTTTGTCGAATGTTGTAAAAAAGATAAATATACAGACATTTTTTGTCAAATATGTAGAAGTTTGATCGATGGATGTGATAGGATGATGCTGAAAAGGGGGATGGGACTGGTTATGAACAAGGAAGCACGGGCTGACCAACTACTAAAAATAATGGAAGCGTTGAACTATTATACAGTATTAACAGGAAAAGACACTGACCAAGAGTTTCGTTACATTGCAGAAATGCTAGAAGAGGAATTACAATTAAATATCGCAAATTAATCGTCAGAAATTCCCTCATTGAGGGAATTTTTTGTTATTGTTAGATAATAGAGGAGGCGATGATATGAAAGCTTTTTATAATGGAACGATTTTAAAAGGGGATGGAACTGAAGTTCATGACTCGGCTTTACTCATTGATCAAGGAAAAATTGTGGACATTGTAGGTGAAGATTCGATTCCTGAAGACGTCACAAAGATCGATGTACGAGGCGGTTACATAACACCAGGTTTGATTGATGTTCATACGCATTTGGGGGTTAGTGAACAAGGAATTGGTAAAGAAGGTGCTGACTTTAATGAGACGAGTCACCCTGCCACCCCAGAAATCCGAGCGCTTGACGGGTGCAATCCACGTGAAGAAGGTTTTCAACATGCATTAGCATCTGGCGTCACGACAGTTCAAGTGTTACCAGGAAGTGCAAATGTCATAGGTGGAGAAATGTTTACGATGAAGACGGCAGGGGAGATCTTAGATGAAATGGTCATTCAGTCTCCGTCTGGAATGAAGGCAGCTTTAGGAGAAAACCCTAAAGGTGTGTATGGAGGCAAAGGAAAACGTCCAATTACACGTATGGGTGTTGCAGCAGTTTTTCGTGAGCAACTTTATGGAGCGATCGATTACATAGAAAAACGAAAACAAGGCAACGCAGACGTTCATTTAGGCTATGAGCAACTCGCTAAAGTTCTTCGTAAGGAAATACCGTTTCGAATACACGCTCATCGAGCAGATGACATTATTACAGCGCTGCGTTTACAAAAAGAGTTTGGGTTTAAGTTAACGCTTGAACACGGAACAGAAGGTCATTACATTCCAGATTTCTTGAAAGATCAAGGTGTTTCCATCTCTGTAGGTCCGACGATGTCACCTAAATCTAAAGTAGAAACGAAAAACAAGGGTTGGCAAACTGTGATGGAGTTTGAACTTCGCAACATGAACTATGCGATTACCACAGATCATCCTGTCATCGCCATTAATTATTTAGTTCAAAGCGCAAGTGAGGCAGTAAAAGCGGGACTAAAACAAAGCGCCGCGTTTCGGGCGATTACGTCTAACGCTGCAAGGCATTTAGGGTTAGAAGACCACGTCGGTGAGTTACATCCGGGAATGGATGCAGACGTTGTTATTTGGACGGGCCATCCGTTTCTTTATACAACGACGCTTGTTAGCACGTGGATTCATGGAGAACGAGTCTATTCTTTTGAACAATAACTAGTTTTGCATGTATAGACGCCACCTGTTTGTGTCAAGGATACGAGTATACGAACGGGAGGCGTTTTTATGAAGAAGCTCTTAGTCGTTTTACTTGCGATGTTAATTGTGGGTTGTGCAAATGACGAAAGTGCACCTGAAAATGAAGAAGCTTATGAAGTAAGCGCAACACAGCAAGACCACGCTCCGCTTAGACCAACTGCCGTTGCAGAGGTTGTGAATACGAATTATGATCAAATTGGTGAAGCGAACTTTTACCAAGATAGCCAAGGGAAAACGGTCGTTCATACGAAAGTAGAAGGTTTAAAACCTGAAGGGTTCCATGGGTACCACATTCATGAAAATGGTGTGTGCGAAGTTGATGCAGAGGAAGGTCCGTTTATGAGTGCAGGTGGTCACTTCTCTTTGTCTGACCATGATCATGGACATCATACAGGCGATTTGCCATCACTTTACGTAAATGAAGATGGAACCGCTCAAGCGACTTTTATGCTTGATCAATTTACACCAGAACAATTATTAGAAAACGATGTATCATTGATTATTCACGAAGGTCGAGACAATTTCGCGAATATTCCAGATCGCTACCAATCAAGTGAGAGCGATGCACCAGGTGCAGATGAAGAAACACGCTCAACAGGAGACTCGGGAGATCGAATCGGTTGTGGTGTCGTTGTAGCACCAGAGTGATGAAAAGCAGGACCTGTTGGTCCTCATATTCTCGGATAAGATACGTACTGAAAAAGCGACCACTGTGGCAACGTTTGCAAAAAGCGTAGCAACAGTAGTCGCTTTTTTATTGTGAGTACGTCATCTCTATAACGTTTTGTTTGTTAATGATTAAGAGGAGCTAACGGATCTTTTTTAATTCAAATGGGATAGAGAATCGTCGTTATGGACAACTTAACGAAAACAGGAGGAATGATTCATGAGTCATTACGTATGTCCAGCGTGTAAAACGAACAAAACGCGTTTTCACATTATTGAACAGTCACCACAAGCGGTGAAATTAGATCCTCAGAACGGGGACGTTGTTCAGTCGTATGAGCAAAGCGATCTTGATCCGTTTCACCTTCCTTATAAAGGACCACATAATCGAATTCAATGTGGAGCTTGTGGTTTAAATGAAGATGAACGCCAATTCATGAGACAATAATAATCGTACGTTCGTTTCAAAAATCAAGTCATAAAGAAAACCTCTGCATCATGCAGAGGTTTTCTTTATGACTTCGCGTATTGATCAATGACTTTCATGAGCTCATTTAACGTTTCTTCTTCTTTGCCGTTTTTAATATCATGGACAACACACGTCTTGGCGTGGTGTTCTAAAAGCGAATACCCGACTTTCTTTAGAGCAGCTTGAACTGCGCTAATTTGAATTAATATATCTACACAATAGCGATCGTCTTGGACCATGTTTTGTAATCCGCGGATTTGTCCTTCAACACGGCGTAATCGCTTTAACATGCGTTCTTTATCAGCATTCGGTTCAATAGGGTGTTTGGAATGTTCGTGTTCCATCATTTCTACTTCCTCATCCATCATCGTAACCTCCCTGTCATGCAACTTCTACTAACAGTATAACGGAGCAGAAGGTGAATATCCATCGTATTATCGTGTTAAGCCGCATCCCGGAGGAAACGAGGATAAAGAAAGAGAGCGATTGCTAGGCAAATGATTGTAAACACTAGCAATATCACTAATGAAGGAAAAATATTCGCAAGTGTTCCACTTGATGCCATGACTTCTAAATATGCTTGATGAGCAATATTGTGGGAAGAAAACGCTCGCTTGTTGGACGAAATTTGGCATAAACTCGATCGGCATCCACAATCCAGAAACGATAGCTCCTCCTAAAGCGAGTACTTGGGTAGTGGCGATCCCAGAGTTCTCTGAACGAACAGCCATGCTAATGAGTAAACCAATGGCAGTTGCTGTCATTGAAAGAAATAGTGAGAGTGTGAAGATCGCCATAAGATTACCAATCTGAACATCGTATACGAGCCATCCGAAACTTAGAAGAATGACAAGTTGTAATAACACGACAACGATAAATGCACACCATTTTCCGAGTAAATAATGTAACGGGTGTTTTGGACTCGTCGCAAGTCTTGAAATCATACCTTGACGAAGATCTTTTAATAGTGAAGATACCATTGATATACAGATGAAAAACGTAAACATAACCGCGTATCCTGGTACGATGTGTGTAATTGCATCAACAGACTGGTCGTCGATTGTCACGGCTTCAAGTTGGAACGGTGCTGCAAACCATTCATCCGTGAAGGCTTCCTCACTAACAGCATTGCTTACGTTTTGTTGGCTTACTTGTAAATGCAGTTGTTGAGACACATTGTCAATGATGCCATACAGAGCGCCAGCGGTGTCTTCTTGTGTACCATCATAATGAAGTGTTAGCTGTTCTCCATTTATTTCAAGTAACGTCGAAATGTCGCCACTTTCGAGAAGTTCATTTGTTGAATGGGTTGAATCGATTTGTTCAAGGTCAATCGTGTCAATGTGCTGTAGCTGTTCAATGAATGGATCTGTTAACGTCGTGGAATCAGTTACAACGACATGGAGTGTAAGTGACGTTGTGCTCGATTGATTGCCGAAAATGGATGCGAAAATGACAATGAAGAAGATCGGTAACAATAAGGTCCAAAAAACCAAGCCTTTGTCTCGGAGCATTTTCTTTAACTCAAGTGAAAAATGTGCATTCATGACTGACCCTCCTCTGATAATGACTGACCTGTTTTTTGTAAGTAGATGTCTTCCAAAGAGGGGGTCACCATTTGTAAATGGTGTACGTCAATGCGGTGTTCTTTCATTGTTTCTATCAGTTGATGAATGAGTTGTAATGGATCGTCGCTAGGAAATACATAGCCATTTTTACTCTCTTTTGGCTCTCCTAAATGTTGGAAATGTTTGAGGTCATTTGCATTAATGGACACTTCCACTGCTTTTGTCGAGTTGTTTTGTATAATCGTTTGTGGAGAATCCATATCGATTACTTCTCCATGATTGAGAAAACATACGAGGTCACAAAGTTTCTCAATCTCTTCCATATAGTGACTACTATAAATCACGGTTTTGTTCGATTTGATTAACGTTTTGACAACGTTATAGATTTCGTTTCGTGAGTTAGGGTCGACGCCGACAGTTGGCTCATCCATAATCAAGAGCATCGGATCGTGGAGCAATGTGCATCCAATGTTTAAACGGCGCTGCATCCCGCCAGACAATTGCTTGACGATCGTTTTTTTGCGATCTTCCAATTGAATCGTTTTGAGAACATGATCTATTCTCTCTTTTTGAATGGAAGAAGGAACATTGTAAACTTGGCTGAAAAATTTTAAATTATCTTCGACCGTTAACGTTTCCTCTAAACAGATTTCTTGAGGGACGTAACCGAGTTGTTGTTTAATTTTCGCAGAATTCCGTTCCGTACTTTCACCTGCAATCGTAATTTCACCGTGGTCTGCTGACAAAATCATCGTAATTACCTTTAACAACGTAGATTTTCCCGCTCCGTTTGGTCCAACGAGACCGAAGCAAGAACCTTCTGGAATTGATAATGATACGTTTTTTATGACTTGTTTTTTTCCGTATGACTTTGACACTTGATCAATTGTTATCATTTTGTTCACCTCACGTCTTGTTACTAACAATGGTACGTGAGTATATCGAAGCTAATTATAAGTAATGAATGAAAGAACGGTGAACGAACATAAGACGTTAAGAAATGAACATGAGAAGCGGAAGGTTTTTGATCGTTGTGTTGTCCGTGGTACGATAGAGAAGAGGAGGGATCGATATGAAAGACACATTTTCGGTACAAGGAATGTCTTGTAATCACTGTGTACAGGCAATTGAGACGAGTATCGGTCAACTTGATGGTGTTACAAATGTTGATGTAGATTTGAACAAGCATCAAGTAGGGGTCGACTACAACGAAAAAACGATCTCGAAACAAGCAATCGTAGAAGAAATTGAAGATCAAGGGTATGATGTCATCTAAAAACGCCTCGCTTTGCGAGGCGTTTCACCGTATTGGGGGATTAGCATGAAGGTAATTGATTTAAGTCAGACCATTCATAATGGAATGGATGTATACCCTGGAGATCCAGAAGTTACAATCAATACGTTTTGTACGCTTAGTGAAGATGAGTACGTCGTTCGTCAACTGTCAATGGGTAGCCATACGGGCACACATGTGGATGCATTTTCACATATGCATGAAAGTGGCTTAACATTAAGTGAGATTCCTCTTCAGCAGTTCCTCGGTCAAGCTGTACGGGTCGATCTACGACGTCCATTTCCAGAAAAAACGGGATTATTCTTTGCTGATTGTGTAAATCTGGATCACTATGAACAAATTGTAAAGGCTCATCCTCCATTTGTTGGTGGTGAAATTAGCGAGAAGCTTGAACGCGCGCTATTAAAGAAACAAATTGTGACCTATACAAATCTAGCCTCGTTAGAGAGTCTTCCTAAGTTAGAACCGTTTTTGTTCGTTGGGCTACCACTTAAAATTAAAGACGGTGACGGTTCGCCCGTTCGTGCAGTCGCAGTTTTTTTATCGTGAAACTATACCACCACAATGGCGCTTGTATCCGCGAATCTTTGTGATTTCTTCAATTAGCTTGAGGCAAGCCCGGTCTTTTGCTTTAGCTTCAATCATGACATCAACAGACGTGTTGAGTGATTTTAATACGTCGAGCAATGGACGTATAAAGTCGATGCTTACATAATCTGAATGACTACGAAAAGCATTCTCTGACTTTGGAGAAGAAAGATGAATTTTTGGTGGTTGACCAGTTCTTTCCCACGTTTTAAACAGACGAGGGAGCAGTTCGTGTAAATCTTCATTTTCATCATGATTTGCCACGTAATGATGATAATCAAACATCATCGGGAAATCGTGACGTTCACATAGTTCTAGTGTTTCAGTCGTTGTATACGTTTTATCATCATTTTCAAATGTCATCTGCTTTGCAATCGCTTTAGGAATTGATTGGATATTGTGTGAAAAACGTTTAATCGCTTCAGATCGATCATTGTAGGTGCCACCAACATGGATGTTTATGCGAATATCTTCATGAAGGTTCATCGCTTTACTTAATGCGTAATGATACGTTAAGTCTTTGATGGCGTTATCGGTGACGTGCTGTTTTGGACTTGTGAATAGCGTAAATTGATTCGGGTGGAAGCTCGTCCGCAATTGATTTGAGTTAACAATTTCGCCAATTTCTTCGTATAAGTGCTTAAAAGGAGTAATATAATCAAAATCGACATCATCATGAGTCGCAAGCGGAACGATTGATGAAGAAAAACGATATAAAGGAATTTGTTGTGCGACAGTGTAAAGAAGAATGCGGCGAGTGCGACGTAAGTTTTCTTCGGTAATCGCATGTAATTGTGAAAGAGCATCCTTTGGATCTAATGATTTGAATCTTGAGAACGTCATCGTTTTTGCAGGGGATGCTTCGTAGAGATGTAAAGCGTTAGAAACAAACCCAAATCGAATATGCATGTATGCCTCCTTGCGCGTTTTTGTCTTAGAAAGGGTACCCATCTGGATGAAAACTAAACCTGTGAGCGCGCCTGAGACTTTTCAGAAAAAAGAATTAAATCCGAGTAAACGACTTGACGTTATCAATAAAGTGCAGTAGGATAGAAACATAATAAAATAAATTGGTCTTCGGGGCAGGGTGAAATTCCCGACCGGCGGTGATTCACGATCGTTGTGATTAGTCCGTGAGCTGCTTAAATGTTTAAGTGGTTGATCTGGTGAAATTCCAGAGCCGACAGTAAAGTCTGGATGGGAGAAGATTGCAGAGAATCGTTTGCGATTCTAAGCCTGTATCAATTGTTGATACATGTTTATTTTGCGAATCATTTGTTTTGATATTTAAGCCCCTTTGTTTTTAAACAAAGGGGCTTTTCTCGTTTTTATCATCAAAACAATGATGCCTCTGTTATCCCTTTTTTACCGAAGAAGGGAGAGAAGTGTTATGAATCAACAAACAAAGACGTTTCGGCTCGTAAGTTACGCAATATTAGGTGCGATGGGACTGCGTTTATGTTTATTAGTTTCCCAATTCCGTTTTTACCGGCAAACTTTTTGAGTTTGGATTTTAGTGAGATTCCAGTTCTTTTAGCAGCGATTTTATTCTCACCGGTTGCAGGCATTGCAGTTGCTGGGGTTAAGATTGCATTGTACACATTGTTTATGGGAGCAGGCGACCCAATTGGTATGGTTACGAACTTTATGGCAAGTTTAGCGTTCGTTTTGCCGATTGCATACATTTATCGTCGTTTCCGTACGACGAAGAGTCTCGTACTCGGAATAGGTGTCGGTACAGTGTCCTTAACGGTAATTCTTAGTGTATTAAATTACTTTATCTTCTTACCGGCATATGTATGGCTCGTTGGAATGGATCTTTCTAGCGGTATGATGCTTACGATGGTGTTAGGTGGTATTTTACCTTTTAACTTAATTAAAGGAATTGTCGTCGGTGCGGTTTTTGTGCCTGTATTCTTAAAGCTATACCCACTCCTCAAAAAACAGCGTGTGGGTGCAACGCTTAAGAAGCCGACCGTTCATGAACAATAATACAAAACGATGAACGGCCAAAGTGCCATTCATCGTTTTTTTATTGTCGTAACTGCAGTAAGCCCATGCTTAGGAAAGGGAAGAACGTGACAATGAGCACGTTAATGATCATCATTAAGAGAAATGGTGTGACCGCTCGTACGACACCTTCGAATTTCGTTTCTCCTACTTGTGCTGCAACAAATAATGATACACCAACCGGTGGAGTAATCAAACCGATTGATAAGTTAACGATCATAATGATACCAAAGTGTACCGGGTCCATACCGATGCTAGTAACAATCGGAAGGAGTATCGGTGTGAGTATGATAACAGATGCAATCGTTTCCATAAACGTTCCGATTAATAAAAGCATAACGTTGATTAGCAAAATAATCATAATTGGAGATAACGCTGAGTCCATAATCAAACCTGCGAACGATTGAGGAACTTGTTCTCGTGTTAAGATCATTCCAAATAAAGCTGCAGTTGAAATGATGAACATAATTACTGACGAAGTTACCGCAGATTCTACGAGTATTTTTCGCATAACGCCAAGTGTTAACTGTTTGTATACAAATATGCCGACTAAAAACCCATATACGACGGCGATTGCCGAGGCTTCGGTCGGTGTGAAAAAGCCACCATAAATACCACCGAGTATTATGACTGGCATGAGTAAAGCGAGAAAAGCATCTTTAAATGACGTGCCGATTTTTCTGATGTTCGTTGGTTCTGAGGCGGCTCCGTACCCTTTAATTCTAGAGATGATATAGGCGACAAGCATTAACGACAAGCCAATCATAATGCCTGGTAAAATTCCAGCGATGAACAATGCACCAACCGAGGTACCCGCTGAAACACCGTACAACACTAATGGTACGCTAGGTGGAATAATAATTCCTGTCGTTCCACCGGCTGCATTAACCGCAGCTGCGAAATTGCGATCATAACCGTTTTTAACCATCGATGAGATTAAAATGGCACCAACTGCGGCGGTCGTTGCGGATGCTGAGCCTGATAGTGCAGCAAAGATTAAACAAGAGACGATTGCAACGTGTGCTAAACCTCCGCGAAATTGACCGACAAGGCTTTTGGCAAAGTCAACGATCCGCTGTGATATACCACCATGTTCCATCAACTTCCCGGCTAGAATGAAGAAAGGTGCAGCCATTAATGGAAACGAGTCTAACGCTGCGAACATTCGTTGAGGTAACGTAATTAAATCGGTTTGTCCACTTACAATGAAGACGATGACAGATGCAAGGCCGAGGGCAATCGCAATTGGGACGTTGATCAGGAATAATACGAATAGTGCGATAAATAAAAGGATAACCATTTATTCCACCCCTTCGATGCCCTTCTTTGTTGAATCAGTTTGTTCTGGCTGCTTAAGTGCTTTCATAGTGACGTCAATGAGGTTAAGAATCATTAAACAACCGCTTAGTGGGATGACACTATACACATAGCCCATCGGAATGCCAAGTGCCGCCGATCGTTGTATCATTGAACGGTCCATCATTTCGATACCTTTTAAGATTAAGATAAAAAAGAAAGCTGTACAGACAATAGCTACAATGACATGAAGAATTTGCGACCATTGTTGTTTTAGTCTAGTAACGAAAGCCTCGATACTAATATGTGCACCATATTGAAAAGCAAAACTAGCACCGAGAAACGTCACCCAAATCATTAGGTAGCGGGCAAGTTCTTCGGTCCAAGGAAACGACATATTGAATAACGCTCGGCTAACGATCTGCACGAAAACAGCAAGCACCATGAGTGCAAGCAAGAGAGCAGTTATATTTTCAACGATGCGATTGATTTTCGTGATGATTTTGTGCCACAATCTGATCCCTACCTTCTATTGTCAACTGTCAACGGTTTAGATTCGTAATGCGCTCAACATAGTCCCCAAAGGAATCAGCATGCCGATCGTACACAGACTGAACCGATTCACGAAACGCTTCAACATCGACATCGGAATGGTCAACAATTTCCATGCCTTCATCAATCATATGTTGTTTTTGTTCGACTTCCATATCTTGATTAATGGCTCGCTGTTCACTAGCAAACGAACGACCTAACGTCTGTAGTGTATCTTGTATATCTTCAGGTAACGAGTCGAATCGGTCTTGACTCATAATTAAGTAAGCTGATGCATAATAGAGATTTGTTTCAGTATAGTAGTCTTGAACTTCAAATAGATTCCCACTTTCAAATACCCCGTAAGACGTATCTAGACCATCTACAATTCCTTGTTGAATTGAAGAGTACGTTTCTGGCCAAGCAATCGGAGTTGGTGACGCGCCTAATGCATTGTACGTATCAACATGCATATCATTTTCAATTGTACGCATTGTTAGACCTGATAAATCATCAGGATGTACAATTGGATGCGAATCGTTTGAGAAATGACGGAAACCGTTTTCCCATATTCCGAGTCCAACCATGTTGCGTTCTCCATATATCCGAGTAATTCGTCACCGATTTCACCGTCAACGGTTTCATATACATGGTCGGTACTTTCGAACAGAAATGGCATTTCTAATACCGCTAGTTCAGGTACGAAATTACCGACGGGACCTGAAGTGATTAGCCCCATGTCTAACGTTCCGAATGTAATTTGTTCTACCATATCCCGCTCACCACCAAGCTGGCCCCCACCGTAAATGGAAAGTTCGATGATACCGTCTGTTTCTTCTAGCAATTGTTCGGCAAATGCTTCCATGCCAATTGAATACGCTTCGTTAGGTGGAGCAACATGTCCCACTTCAATCGTAATGACATCCTCATTGTTTTCAGAGGAGCCTTCTGTTTCGTCAGAATCTAAGTCTTCCTCATCAATCGTCTCTGCTCCTGTCAAGGATTCTCCTTCTGAAGTGTCCAAATCATCACTTGCAGAGTCGATGCCACAACCTACTAAAACAAATGTCGATGTAAGCGCTACCAAATAACTGAACCGCAATGGAAATTTAATCATGATATGCCCCCTTTTAATTTTCTGAATTGCATTACTATTATATTGGAAATTAAATAGAACTACAATATAAAATACGAATTAAATCTGATTGCTTCGGGTTCAGAAGCAGTTTTTTGCGATTTTCACTCGTATTTGTCATAATCAGTTCATGTTGTAGGTATACACTAAAGGGATAAGGAGGGGGTTGATGTGACGACAATCCTTGTTGCTGATGATGATGCACATATTCGAAAGTTAATCCGTTTATACTTAGAAAATGCAAGTTATAAAGTAATCGAAGCTCGCGATGGGAAAGAAGCACTACTGTACATGAAGCAGCAAGACGTCTCACTAGCATTAATTGATGTGATGATGCCGAAACTTGATGGCATTCAATTAACGAAATCAATTCGAGAACAGTCGTCAATCCCAATCTTAATGATTACGGCAAAAGGAGAGTCTAAAGATAAGATCAACGGATTTAATGCCGGAACGGATGATTACTTAGTGAAACCGTTCGATCCGATTGAAATGACGTTACGAGTGAAAGCTCTTCTAAAGCGTTCAGACAGTGGGAGTCAGCAGGTTACGACAATTGGAGCGTATACGATAGATTTAGACCGCCTCCAAGTCATGAAAGACGATGACGTTGTGGTCTTAAAGAAGAAGGAATGTGAGTTACTTTTTCATCTAGCGAAATTTCCAGGGAAGATTTTTACGAGGGAACAATTAATAGAATCGATTTGGGGAATTGATTTTACAGGTGACGATCGAACGGTAGATGTACATATTAAACGTTTACGTGAAAAAATTCGCCATCTACCAAAGTTATCAATAAAAACTGTGCGCGGACTAGGTTATGCACTCGAGGCGATGAATTAAATGTTATTTCTACTGTGGCGTCAACGTTTTCATGTGCGCATTGTTATTACGTTTATCGTCGTTTTATTTGTCAGTTTATTGATCGCTTACGTTTATGCTTATTTCATGTACCCGGAACATTATCAATCTGAATTATCGGTTACGAGTATTGAATCAGGAATGAATACCGTACTTCAAGCTAAAGAGCTTGATTCATTTGGAGAGATTGAGGAACTAGCAAAGTTATATCAAGCTGAAGTGATTGCAATTGATGGGGATCGTGATGTAGCTTTTTCAACCGAACAGGCGAGCTCTATATCAACGACTTCCATTAATCGCATAAATCATCTCGACGAATCAGAAACGGCGTTTACATTTCGAAGTGATGTAGACATGTTTGAAGTCGTTGCCCCAAAAGAGGTTCAGGCGAAAATTATACATTTGTTTACCAGTTTGATATCACAGAGGAGTCAGAAGCGGTTCGGCATATTGTCCTAGTCGTATTGATGATCGTATTAATTATTGGTAGCTTAGGATTTGTAGTTGCGTCTACCCCGATTATCTCACCGATTAATCAATTATCTAATGCAGCTAGAAAAATGGCGAAAGGTGATTTCTCGGTTTACATTAAGAAAAAAAGGGAAGATGAGATAGGCGAGCTCGTCGATAATTTTAATTATATGTCCAAAGAACTACAACAAATTGAAACGATGAGACAAGAGTTTGTTAGCAACGTTTCGCATGAATTTAAGTCCCCAATGACGACAATTAATGGATTCGTTCAAGCAATTCGTGACGGTGTCGTAAAAGAAG
The DNA here is from genome assembly GCF_000698125.1 of Geomicrobium sp. JCM 19038. Taxonomy (GTDB): domain Bacteria; phylum Bacillota; class Bacilli; order Bacillales; family Marinococcaceae; genus Geomicrobium_A. The sequence goes on from NZ_BAXA01000003.1 coordinate 51,823, forward strand.
ATGAACAAAAAGAGTACTTAGACATCATCCATTCAAGTACACAAAGACTTTCACGACTGAGTGATCATTTACTCCAACTCGCTTCGCTCGAGTCAGAACATCATCCCATTGAAAAGCACGAATACTTAGTTGATGAGCAAATTCGACGTGTCGTTCTTTCCACCCAATTGTTATGGGAACAAAAAAACATAACGATCAACATTGACCTTCCTCAAATTATGATCGTTGCCGATCAAGATTTAATGGAGCAAGTGTGGATGAACTTACTAACAAATGCAATTAAGTTCTCCGACCGAGGTGGGGTTATTGATATTGAAGCGAAAAATGACCGTGGTAAATTTACAATTGTTTTTCGAGATCAAGGCATTGGTATCCCGAAAGAACACTTGCCATATGTATTTGAGAGGTTTTACACGGTGGATGCATCGAGAACACCACAGATCAGTGGGAATGGGCTCGGGCTCTCCCTCGTTAAGCGAATCTTAGATTTGCATAAGTTTAGTATTAAAGTAGAAAGTAAACGTAACCTTGGAACGAGCATGTACGTATCCATTAACGAAACCAATGATGAAAAATAAAAATGTGAACGACTGATGACAAATGTCCCAAGTCATATACAGTTCATGTTTCATGTGTATGATCAGTAAAGATAGAAATGAAATAGGGGTGGAGTGCATGACGAACTTTTCCATAAGGCGTCCGGTATTTACGATTGTGGTCATGATTCTCTTTATCATTATGGGAATCGTGTCCTCAACTAGGTTGCCTTTGCAACTAATTCCAGACATAGAACCACCAGTTGCAGCAGTTGTTACGAGTTATCCAAACGCAGGTCCTGAAGAAGTATTATCTGAAGTGACCGAACCAATTGAAAACCAGCTTTCCAGAACGACGGGATTAGAATTAATGCAGTCGAACAGTATGGAAGGAACTTCCATGATTATCTTACAGTTCGATTGGGATACATCCATTAGTGATGTTGAGCTGGAGATTATTAATACACTAAGGCAAGTTGATTTACCAGATGACGTGGATGAGCCGAGCTTTTTACAGTTTGACCCATCGATGTTCCCGATGATGCAACTCGCGGTTACTTCTGGTGACGATGTGATTGATTTCCAAGATGATGTACTTAGTCTTGAAGATGAATTATTAAATATTCCTGGTGTCGCTAGCGTTGACGAAGCGGGAAGTTTAAGTGAAATCGTTGAGATAAACCTTGATCGAGAGCTTATGGACGATTATTCACTGACGCAAGAAGATATCACAGGTGCGATACAGGCGAACAACGTATCGATGCCTGGTGGAACGGTTGAACAAGACGAACTTAGTTTAACGACGCGTGTGATCAGTGAGCTTACAACTCTTGAAGACATACGAGAAGTCGTGGTTGGCGTTGATCCAGAAAGTGGGGATCAAGTAACAGTCGATGATGTTGGTGAAGTAGATGTCGTTACTGAAGAACAATCAACGATTACAAGAGCCAACTTAGAAGAAGCCATTACACTGTCGATCATGCAAGAATCCAATGCAAACACGACACAAACGTCAAATGCAGTGAACGATCGACTTGATGAATTATTAAATGATAGTGATTATGAAGATCTAGAAGTCGTAACTTTATATGACGAAGGTGACTTTATTAACCAAGCGATTAATAGCGTATTATCAGCGTTAATTCTTGGTGGTGTGCTCGCGATGTCGGTGCTTTTCTTATTCCTTCGAAACTTGAAAACACCATTCATTATCGGGCTTGCTATTCCATTTTCAGTCATTGTAACGTTTGCGTTTATGTATTTCTTAGACATTGGCCTAAACATTATGACACTCGGTGGTTTAGCACTCGGGATCGGTCTTGTTATTGACAACGCCATCGTAGTGATCGAGAACATTTACCGTCACTTATCGAAAGGCAAGGATCCAAAAGACGCAGCACGTGAAGGAACGAAAGAAGTCTTTGGTGCAATTGTCGCCTCGACATTGACGACTGTTTCAGTGTTCCTACCAATTGTATTTATCTCAGGCATCGTTGGTGACATCTTTAGAGAACTGGCATTGACCGTGTCGTTTAGTTTATTGTCTTCATTACTTGTCGCGATTACCGTCGTACCGATGGTTGCAAGTCGTGTGTTAAAAACACCAGATGAAGACATTGAAGATAAACGCCGTAATTCCAAATCGATGAACTGGCTTGAGAATATGACCACTGGTCGCTTGCTCATCGTAAATCAGTCATCGCCATCACATTCTTGCTCTTATTTGGAGGTATTGCAGGACTCTTTACCGTCGGTACTGAGCTCTTGCCAGAAAGTGATCAAGGTTCATTTAATGTTGATGTTGAAATGGAGCCAGGAACAAGTTTAGAAAGAACGGATGAAGCCGTTGCGGCAATTGAAGAAGTACTCGACGACTATCAAGAAATTGCCGATTACTCTGCGACCATCGGTGGCTCTTCAATGGATATGGGTGGTAATGGTCAATCTCACGTTGCGGAGATTATCGTTTCACTCGTACCGATGGATGAGCGAACATTAACGGATGCGGAATTCGTTGAATCGATTACTCGCGAATTAGAACGTGCCGATGATGGTGTTGAGGAATTAAGTGCATATACGATGTCAGCAGCGATGGGTGGCGAAGCGAATACCGTACCATTTATCGTTTCTCATGATGATCGCTCAGAGCTATACGACTTTGCATATGACTTAGAAGATGAATTACTCGATTACAACATCATTAACGATGTTGAACTTAGTATCGAAGAAACGATTCCAGAAATCGCCATCGACGTTGATTCTGATGAAGCATTAGAAAATGGATTAACGCCTGCTGAAATTGCAAGTCAAGTGAGTGAAGCAACTCGTGGTGAAACGATTGCACTCGTTCAACTTACGAGCAATGGCGATGACGAAGACGAGGAAGAGAACGACGAAAATGCTTCGTCTTCCACATATGAAGTTGTCGTTGGTTTAGATAGTAGTTATACTGATACGATTGAAGAACTTGAAGTATTAACCATTCGAAACAGTGAAGGTGAAACGGTAAACTTAGGAGATGTTGCTGAGATATCTGACGGTGAAAGTCCAGCGTCAATTCAGCGAGCGGACCAAGAGGAAGCTGTTGAATTTACAGTAAGTTACACGACCGCTGCTGTTTTGAGTGATGTATCCGCATCAATTGAAGAAGCTGTTGCAGAAATTGAGTTGCCAGACGGTGCACAATTCTCATTTGGTGGGGAACAAGAAATTTTAGATGATGCGATTGCGAGTATGATTTTGGCACTTGCATTAGCGATTATCTTTATTTACCTGATTATGGCTGCACAGTTCGAGTCCTTTAAGTTACCATTTATTATGATGCTCACTGTACCGCTCGTCATTATTGGTGTTGCGATTGCTTTAACTGCAACGCAAACAGCAATCGGAATTACCGCGTTTATCGGGATCATTATCCTCGTCGGTATTGCTGTTAACAACGGGATTGTTATGCTCGACTTCGTAAATCAACGTAAACGAGCAGGGATGTCAACGTATGATGCTTTAGTTGAATCCGTTCAATTAAGAACGAGACCGATTGTGATGACGTCTGTTACTGCGATTCTCGGTATGGTACCAATTGCAATTGGTATGGGTGAAGGTGCAGAGATGCAACAGCCGATGGCGATTGCGGTCATTGGTGGCTTAATTAGTAGTACACTACTCACGCTCGTGTTCATTCCAGTTATGTACAGTTTGTTTGATAAAGAAACGAGATCAAAAAAACCGTATGTCGTCGTTGATGATCGCGATGGTGAAAGAAGATATTTAACAGCTACAAAAGAGAACAACAAAGATCACGTAGACCGACAAAACGAACAACATGCAGAAAACGAAACGCGTCAAGATGAACCTCGTTACGGAACAGAAGAAACGGAAGACACTGAAGATCGAACAACAACTGACGAACAATCGACAGATGATTCGTCACCAGTGTCAGAGCAAAAACGAGAAACTCGTGCTGATGATTTAAGCAAAGATGAGATTCTTGATCTTCTAGATACGATTGTTCGTCGTAATAAAGACGAAAATAAAAACGATAAAGAATAACAATTCTTACTGCTGAGGAACAATTTCTCAGCAGTTTTTTTGTTCCATCATAAAGACGATGGTCTATGAAACTACCCAATTTCATAGACGTTTTGCTCGTTTTTCCTTTAATCTAGGTCTTTCAATTACAAAGCATGTTCCATTGCTACATAGAATTAACTGTAAGCAAAAATATGGTTGATTAAAGGAGAGTAAATAAATGTCATATAATCATTGGGATAACTTATTCGGATGTTTTGGTGGTAACAACAAAGGTGGTCGTGGTCATGGTCGCGGCTGTGGTTGTGAGCGCCGTCGTCACTGTGGATGTAAGAGAGATTATGATTATGATTATGATTATGATTGCTGTGAGAAAAAAGACAAATGTAGACGCGAAGAGCGTTGCCGCATTCGTTTTGAAATTGAATGTGACGACTAATCTTTAATCTGTACTAGGAGCACGTACTTCGTGCTCCTTATTTTCACGAAGGAGGTGTATTTAAATGGGAAAATCTCGTCATCACTGGAACGGATGTTCATGTCGTGAGGATCGTAATTCAGATGATCGTAACCGTGAGAATCGTAATCATCGCTGCGGGAACGACGATAACGTTTTCGAAAGTGGCTATCAAAAGCCTGCTGCACCTTGGTACCCAAAAGAAAGAGAATCTAGACCTGATTGTGGTCGAAAGCCAGAAAAAGAAAAAAGCCGTTCACGTCTTAGAGGAACGATTTATATCTCTTGTGATCGTTAATGATTAAAGTCAGTAGGCAATGACGGAAATATTGCTAGAGTAGGTCAAGTCATTACTAGAGTATAAGGTAGCTTGCATAAGATATCGTATGGAAGGAAGTAGACATATCCGCCGATGTTTTACTTCTTTCCATCGAATGAAAGTGCCATACCCCCCGGTCTGTATCAGTGACATGTAATTCCCTCCTATATATGAACGGACCCATTGAAACGAGGCTTTTGCCTCGTTCTTTTTCTTTTTGATTGCAACATCTCAAACAATCAGCTAACATATTCTTAAGTGCATATAAATATGCATTAGATAAATCATACTTAATGATATGGATGGAGGAAGATGCTGATCATGGATGACCAGATTGACGATTATTTGCGTCATTTAAAAGAAGTGGTAAGTACGGTTCTTAAAGACCGCCTCACAGGCTTGTACTTGAGTGGCTCGAAGGTTTTAGGTGATTATGACGAGGAGGTTAGTGATTTAGACATATTCTGTGTCGTAAATCGTCCAATTCGTGCAGAAGACCAACAGAGATTACTGGAATTGTTAAGTGAGGAAGAACTTGAAGTACCTGGAAATGGACTTGAGTTTTTATGTGTTCTTGAAGAAGAAGTAACCCATCCTCATTCATTGCCATCTTATGAATTCGTGCTAATTAAAAGGCGAGGTCTTGACGCTGTGATGAAGCATGAAGGTATGGATGAAGGTTTGCTGATGGATTTTACCATTTGTTATCAATCTGGAAAACTGATCGCAGGAAAGCCTGCGCAAGAAGTGATTGGAGAAGTACCTGTGCCGTGGTTAAACGAGGCAATGAAAGGGTCACTTCGTCAACATAAACTAAATGTATTTCACCCGTTTTATGATCCGTACGGTCATGAAGCTGTCCTAAATGCTTGCCGTTCTTGGTGCTTTAAAGAGCTCGGGCGAATGACTTCCAAAACGAAGGGCGCGATTTGGGCGTTGAAACGTTGGAAGAATTCGAAAGTAATTGAACAGGCATTGTTAATAAGAGAAGGCAAGTGGGATAAGCGATTGGACGAAGGGGCAGTACATGAATTATTAGATCATGTACTTACATTAGAACGCATAAAAGTGTCAACATGACAATGAATATGAGATCAGACGATGGGGGAATCGAATGATTCTCTCTTTTTTCGTTTTGGAGGTTCACATGGTTGAATTATATTATGAGTCAATAGAAAGTTACCCGTGGTTAAGGTTTGTGTTTGCGTTTTTAATCATCTGTATGTTTTTATTCCTGCGCAAATTATTTACGCGATATGTCTTTGCCTTCGTACTAAGGATATCTAGGAAAAGTCAAAGTGAAGTCATTCCAAACTTCTTACTTAGTTATCAAAAGCCACTCCGGTTCTTCTTCGTTACGTTAGGGCTTTATCTTGCTTTGTTGTACTTATTTCCATCAGACCCAACTGCTGTAGAAACTAGACGCTTTGATTTAATTACGACGGTGTTTAGAACGACGATTATCATTACGGTCGGTTGGGGATTGTTTAACTTCTCAGGAACGACGTCTAACATGTTTAAAAAGCTTAGCATGCGTTTAGACGGAGACGAAGATAGTATGCTCGTACCGTTTTTATCAAGGATATTACGAGCGATTATCATTGCCCTAACGTTAACTGTGATTTTAGATACGTGGGGTTTCGATATTAACGGGTTTATCGCTGGTCTTGGTTTAGGTGGACTAGCCTTCGCCTTAGCTGCTCAAGACACAATCGGGAACTTCTTTGGTGGTATTATTATCGTCACAGAGCGGCCATTCAAGAAGGGAGATTGGATTGAAACACCAACTGTAGAGGGGATTGTCGAGGACATTTCGTTTCGAAGTACAAAGGTACGGACGTTTTCGGAAGGGCTCGTAACGGTCCCAAATTCTACACTTGCCCATGAACCGATTACGAACTGGTCTGAAATGAATAAACGGCAAATTGCATTTGAAATTCAATTCCCATTTGAAACACCCATTGCTTCTTTAAAACGTTCACGTGAACGTATTGAAAACGAGTTGAAAGAGCATGAAGGAATTGATCAAGAGACAATTTTTGTTCGATTACACGATTTTAATCAGTCTGGAATCGAATTAATGTTTTATTTCTTCACGAAAACGACGGCTTGGAGTGAATGGTTAATCGTAAAAGAAGAAATCAACTTGCGGATTGTGGAGATTTTACATGAAGAAGGGGTAGACTTCGCGTTGCCTGCACGAGATCTCTACGTTAAAACTCATGATAGCATAGAAGAGATCATTGAAGACGAAGAACACGTGAAGGTGAGCGTTCGCGAGAACCTTAAGCTTTTGTTCACACTACGAATGTGATAATCTAGAATAGGAAAATTGATACTACGAGAGTGTTTGGAGGAAATGAAGTATGAAGATGATGGACGGACATGAGATTGTTAAGTTTATTTCTGAATCAGAGAAATCAACACCGGTAAAAGTATACCTGAACGGTGATGTATCTAATAGTAATTTCGGTGAAGGTGCGAAAGTCTATCCGAATGAAAAGGGAGCTGTCGTATTCGGTGAGTGGAAAGCAGTTCAAGCTGCATTAAGCGAAGCGAAGATTGAAGACTATGTCGTTGAGAACGATCGTCGTAACTCTGCGATTCCTTTGCTTGACATGAAGAACATTAAAGCGCGTATCGAGCCAGGCGCAATCATTCGTGACCAAGTTGAGATTGGTGACAATGCTGTCATTATGATGGGTGCAAGCATCAACATTGGATCCGTTGTCGGCGAAGGTACAATGATTGATATGAACGTTGTTATGGGTGGACGAGCTACGGTCGGTAAAAACTGCCATATCGGAGCAGGCGCTGTACTAGCAGGCGTTGTAGAGCCACCATCAGCACAACCAGTGATCGTGGAAGACGATGTTGTGATCGGTGCAAATGCAGTCATTCTTGAAGGCGTACGTGTCGGTAAAGGATCTGTTGTCGCTGCAGGTGCAATCGTTACAGAAGATGTACCAGAAAACAAAGTTGTAGCTGGTACACCAGCGCGTGTTATCAAAGACATTGATGAAGGTACACGTGGCAAAACTGAAATCAAGCAAGAACTTCGCAAGTTAAAAGAAGAAGAATAATCGTATGCTCCCGTTTGGCTAACAAACGGGAGTCTTTTCAATCATGAGGTGAGACGATGATCTATAGTGATGACGTAATGATCGAATTAAGAAGGGATTTTCACAAAATTCCTGAACCTGGATTCGAAGAATTCAAAACGAGTGCTCGCATTAAAAAACAAGTGGACGATATGCCTCAAGATTACTTAACGATTGAACCTTGGGAGACAGGGTATTTTATTAAAGTTCAAGGCAGTAATCCGTCCCAAACCATCGGTTATCGAACGGATATAGATGGACTTCCTGTCGATGAAAAAACAGGACTGCCTTTTGCCTCAGAGCATGAGGGGTTTATGCATGCATGTGGTCATGATTTTCATATGACGATTGCGCTTTCTCTTTTGAATCATTTTGCTCATGAGCAGCCAAAAGACAATCTATTGTTTATTTTTCAGCCTGCAGAAGAAGGACCTGGTGGGGCAGAGCCGATGATGCATTCAGCGATCTTTAAACAATGGAAACCAGATTGGATGATGGCTTTACACGTCGATCCACTTCGCCAAGTAGGAACGATCTCAACGAAGCCAGGTTTGTTATTTGCAAATACAGGAGAGTTTAATTTGCATTTGCAAGGAAAAGGTGGCCATGCTGCATTCCCACATGATGCGAATGATATGGTCGTCGCTTCGAGTTACATGGTGACGCAACTTCAATCGATTATTTCAAGAAGAATCAACCCATTAGATAGTGCGGTCATCACCATCGGTAAAATCGAAAGCGGAAAAAAAGAAAACATTATTGCAGACCGTGCAGATACTGAAGGGACGATTCGAACACGCTCAAAAGAAGCGATGCAACTCGTAAAGCAAAATATCCTAGACATGGGAGAAGGTATTTCGAAAAGCTTTCAGTGTAACGTTGACGTTGAGTGGGGATCAAGCTATAAACAAGTGTGGAATGATGAAGCCCGCGTATCATCATTTATAAACTTCATAGAGGCGAACCCAAACGTCCAATTTGAATTGAGCAAAGAGGCGATGACAGGGGAAGACTTCGGATTCTTTCTTGATGAAATTCCAGGATTCATGTTCTGGCTAGGCGTAGACGGAGAAGCAGGGTTACATGAGCCAACATTAAACCCTAAAGAAGCTGCGATTCCAATTGCAGTCGAAACAGTCAAAAACTATTTAACGAGCGAAATGAAACGCTAATACAAAAAGGTGTCACAACGGGATCCGTGTGGCACCTTTTATAACATTACTTATAATTAATGGAGGTGTAGTGGTGTTTATCGCACATCGAGGCTATTCACATATCGCACCAGAAAATACGATCGTAGCCTTTCAAGAAGCCATCAAGCATGGAGCAACGGGGATTGAATTGGACGTTCACTTAACGAAAGATAATAAGCTTGTGATCATTCATGATGAAGCTCTCCAACGCACGACGAATGGGGAAGGTTTGGTGAGTGATTATGAACTAACACAACTCCAACAACTTGATGCAGGAAGTTGGTTTCATCCTAAGTATAAAGATGAGCCGCTGCCAACCTTGGGTGAAGTAATTGAGGCGCTACCTAAAGACGTGCTCATCAATGTTGAGATTAAAAACATCCCGTCTTTTTATAAAGAAATTGAAAAAGCGGTCGTTGAAACGATCGAAAGGTACGGGCGATTTGAACAAACGATTGTTTCTTCATTTGACCATAGTTGCCTGTACAATGTAAAACAATTGAATGAATCGATTAAAATAGGTTTACTTGTCAATCAGAAAATGCATAACATTCGACACTATGTCCAAGGATTTGAGCCTTACGACGTGTATGCCATTCATCCTCATCATCGGTTAATTTCAGCAGAAGACATTTCAGAATTTAAAGAAATAGGTTTGAAAACGTTTGTTTATACGGTAAATGACGAGCATGAAGCAATCGAGTGGTTACGATCTGGAGTTGATGGCATAATTTCTGATTGTATCATGAAGAAAACATAAATTTCATAAGCTAAATAACTGAGAAGGAGGGGGATACAATCAAGTGAAACTTTTTAATGAAGAATTCAATGACATTTATCGACAATTGCTTAAAATGGGAAAACTAGCGAAAGAACAAATGACAGATCTTCCTGATGTGCTGTTTAAGCAAGATCAGAACACGATTCATTCACTAATCAAAGGAGATCTAGCGGTTGATCATTTGGATCAAGATATTCATCAACGAGTATTGGAGCTTATTGTATTTCAACCTCCTATGCCAAGTGAATTGCAACAATTATCAGCGATTATGCGTGTTGCAAGAGAGATTGAACGAATTGGGGATCAAATTGTAAACATCGCTGAAGTTGGGGAAACATTTCGCAAAAATGGAGTCCTTGAAATTGGAGGAAAGATTGAAGAAAACATTAAAGAAATGAATTCAAAAAGTGAAACGATGTTTAACGAAGCTTTAATCATGCTCAGGGAACGAGATTACCGACAAGGAGAAACGATTGAAGAGCAAGACGAAGTTGTTGATCATTTATTCCAGCACATTCAAGCATTAATTCAAGAAGAGATGAAATTAAATGTTCAACGCATTCCAGAGCTTTCGCCGCTGTTTTTTGTCATTCGTTATTATGAGCGGTTAGCGGACCATGTCGTTAATATCGTAACGAAAATGAAGGAGAGCCAAGAAGAAGGTGCCGGCTATGGATTGGTTGACGATTAGTTTACAAATGGCTGGCGGCTTAGCCATTTTTTTGTATGGTATGTATATTGCTAGTGACGGTTTAAAGCGAGCAGCGTCAAGTCGCCTCCGAACATTTTTGCAACGGGTGACAAAAACCAACTGTATGGAGCACTAGCAGGGATTGTATTAGCGGCTGCCATGCAATCTTCAACAGCTGCTACTGTGATGACAGTTGGTTTTGTAAACGCAGGTTTAATTAGCTTAAGGAGAGCACTCGGGGTGATGCTTGGCTCTGCAGTCGGTACGACGTTGACCGTTCAATTGATTGCTTTTTCGATTACAGATTACGCCCTTGCGTTTGTAACGCTAGGCGTTTTATTGTTTCTTATTAACATTCGCATTCGTTCTTACGGTTCAATTATTTTAGGCTTTGGTTTTGTGTTTTTTGGGATGGGCCTAATGACTGGAGCGATGGAGCCACTCCAGTATGACGAACAGTTTACACAGCTAATGACACTTCTTTCAGGTAATTTATGGCTCGCAGTATTCGCTGGTATTGCTTTCACAGCTGTGATCCAAAATAGTGCTGCAACCATTGCAATCGCGATGACGCTTGCTTCAACTGGTTCAATTTCCTTAGAAGCAGGAGTAGGAATTGTATATGGAGCAAATTTTGGCACTGTATTTACGGCAATGATCTCTAGCCTTACAGCGACAATTGATGCGAAAAGAGCAGCGGTTGCCCATGCGATCTTTAAGTTTATCGGTGTACTAATTTTCCTCCCATTTACGACGCTTTTTATCCAATTGCTTACCTTTATAGGTGGAGATGTTGAGCGACAATTAGCAAATGCACATACGTTGTTTAATGTTGTGAATGTGATTGTTCTATTGCCGTTTTGCAATCGGTTTGCCATATGGATGGAAAGACTTATGCCAAAATCCGAACGCAATAAAACTAGCCATCATAAATACATTGACCAAACGACAGCGAAGTTTCCAGCAGTTGGGCTTTTGCAAGCGCGAAAAGAGATTGAACATATGTTGGAGCGTGTAGAGTCTAAGATGTTTCCTGAACTTATGCAAATGTTGGAAAATGATAAAGCTCGAAAAGCCATTATGGAGGAGGAGAAGGTGATTGACTCACTCTACAAAACGACGTTCCATCATTTAAGAAGAATTACAGAACAACATTTAAAGGATTCAGATACGAATGAGGCCATTAAACTGTTATCAATTAATAATGATGTTGAACGCCAAACGAATGTTATGAAGGAGATGGCTCGTGCGTTAAGTAAATTAGAAGCGAGACAAAAAGTGCTCAATCATTGGGAACGTGCGAATATTGAAGCGCTCTACAAAGAAGTGAGTGAAAGCTTTGTTTATACGTCCCGAGCTTTTGTAGAACATGACAAAGAACTAGCTATTCGTGTCATTTACAACAACCCAAAAGTCCAACGGATGGAACGAGAAATGCGTTATGGACACTTTTATCACGGTTCGGGTTCTAGTAGTACGGTGAGTATGATTTATGCTGATCTAATGAATGGAATGTTGCGTATTCACCAGCATAACGTCAATCTATCGCAAACGTTATTAGATCGTGTCTAAACTTCAATGTGCCCGTAACCAATGTACGCCTTTATGAGTACGATAAATCACATTGGTACTTATGAAAGGGGACATGAAAATGGGACTTCGTATTGGTTCAGAGATGCCTAAGTTAGATCACATTAACTGGGTAAGTGGGTATCCGGAACAGCAAGCCAGTAAACCGTATCTCGTACACTTTTGGACGTTAGATTGCAGCTCTTGTATTGAGTTAATGCCAGATGTTGCGGCGCTTTTAAAACGTTATGACGGACTCATTCATACCGTTTCAATTAATTTGGAAGGTGAAGATGAGGATGAAGTGATTGCAAAGGCGAAGAAGGCAGGAATTGAAGCACCAGTTGGAATCGATGAGGAGACGCTATTGTCGGATGCATTCGGTTATAATTTCATCCCTGCGTTCTATTTATTCGATGCAAATGGCAGCATGAGGTACTTCCAGCAAGGTCAAGATCAAGTTACTACATTAGAACAACGAATTAAGCGCTTGTTGCGATAAAGCTAAAACCACCCAAGTCTTAAGTAACTGATGAGCATGATACAATGGCTCGTCTTACTGCATAAGTGAAACATCGATGTTTGAAATCTAAGTTGGGCTAAGATCATGAGTCTAGTGAGCGCCACCCTGTCAAGGAGTCGCTCAACTTATAGGCGGTTGTCAAAGAACTGTATGACTAAGAAAAAGCGCATGCCGTGGTAAGTTGCTTAGGGCATGCGCTTTTTCTATCTTTTACTTATAGACACTCTTAGTCATCGTACAAAATCATTGCCTATTTCTAGTTAAAAAGGAATCCAGTTATGCTTGACCATAAAGAAGTAAACCAATTACTTGAGCTCGATCCTCCCATACCTGTTTGGGGCATATCTGAAGGCATATTGGCATAGTCCATCGCAGCTTCTTGAGCATACTCATCGAGTTGTCCGCGTAGTTCACCGTCTGGATAGGTTTCTGTATGAATGTTAACATACACATCGCCAGCAACAAGAGCCATAGAAAATTCTTCCCAGCTTAAATCACCAACTAAATCATCAGCATGTAGTGTTCCTGAAGCAATATCGCCATCATAGTCCATCGGTTCATCATTGTGGAATAAAAACAACTCTACGGGTCCATCTTCACCAACAGGTCCACTATGCAAGTGACCAGCAGTTGCGTCTTCTAAATGCTCAGCCTGAATCCAATAGTCAAGTGTATCGCCATCTTCACTAACCTCAAAATGCGCTTTTCCCATTGCATCACTTTCTACATCCATTACTTCATTTTCAGGGCTAAGTTCGACTAAAAACTCACGTCCCTCGTGATCGGCTGAAGCGGTCGTTGCAAATGTTGTCACTGCCAAAACGCCAGCTAACGGAAACATCATCGCTTTTTTCATAGAAAAATCGCTCCTTTTGAAAGATTAATGAAATTACAATCAGCTAGTCGTAGCTAATATGTAACCTCTTATAAAAGCTAACGAATAACCTAGTCGTTTGGATCACCTTTTTATATAAAAAATAGTCAAAAGTGATGAACGAGTTGTCCAAGTTGCCAAAATAAAAAGCAGCGTAAAGATCAAGTAAGATCTTTACGCTGCTTTTGTAGGTGTATCATTAAACTTCCATAATGATTGGTAAAATCATCGGCTTACGTTTTGTCTTCTCATAAAGGAAAGGTGCTAACAATTCGATGATCTCGTTTTTAATTTCGGACCATTGGGTAGTTTTTTGACCCATTAAGTCTCTTAAGTGTTTGTCGAGCATTTTCTGAGCATCGTGAATCAAATGGGAAGATTCTCGCATGTAAACGAATCCTCTTGAGATGATGTCAGGTCCAGCAGACACTTTGAAGTTCTTCATATCAAGTGATACGACAACAACAACGAGGCCCTCTTCAGAAAGGATACGACGGTCTCTTAAAACGATATTACCGATGTCGCCAATCCCATTTCCATCTACATAAACTGCTCCTGATGGGACTTTGCCAATTTTTTTCGCTTCGTCGCGCTTTAATCCAAGTACTTCACCTGTATCCATAATGAAGACGTTCTCTTCTGGAATTCCACAATCCATCGCCAATTTCTTATGGCTTACGAGCATGCGGTACTCCCCATGAATAGGGAAGAAGTACTTTGGCTTCATGAGGCGAAGCATGAGCTTTTGTTCTTCTTGGCCACCGTGTCCAGACGTATGGATGTCATTTAGTGGACCGTGAATAACGTTTGCTCCTGCGCGGAATAGTTGGTTAATAATCTTGTTAACGCTAAGTGTATTACCTGGAATTGGTGAACTTGAGAATACGACCGTGTCTCCAGGGATAATTTGAATTTGACGGTGTGTTCCATGAGCAATTCTAGAAAGAGCTGCCATCGGTTCACCTTGTGAACCAGTACAAAGAATGGTCACTTCATTATCTGGAATACGACTTAGTTGGTTCGTGTCAACGAACGTATCTTTTGGCGCTTGAATGTAGCCAAGTTCTTGTCCGATTGTAAGTGCAGATTCCATGCTACGTCCAAATACGGCAATTTTTCGGCCGTGTTTAACGGCGGAAGTAACGACTTGTTGTAAACGATAAATGTTTGAAGCAAATGTCGCGAAAATAATTCTTCCGTCAACTTGTTGGAAGATATTCTCGATGCTATCGCCAACTTTACGCTCAGACATCGTAAATCCAGGTACTTCACTGTTTGTACTATCAGATAGTAAACAAAGTACGCCTTCCTCACCAAGTCGAGCCATTCTCGTTAAGTTAGCTGGTTCACCGACGGGGGTGAAGTCAAATTTAAAGTCACCAGTATGGACAATGTTGCCTTCTGGCGTATTGACGACGATCCCGAGAGCATCAGGAATGCTGTGTGTCGTACGGAAGAACGAAAGTGAAAGATGTTTAAATGAAATCACATCGTCTTCGTTAAGTTCAATCATCTTCGTTCTACGTAATAACCCGTGTTCTTCAAGTTTGCCTCGAAGCAATCCATTTGCGAGTTTTCCGCCATATACTGGCACATTAATCTCACGCAACAAATAAGGAATACCACCAATGTGATCTTCGTGACCGTGAGTAATAAATAGTCCGACAATCTTGTCTTCATTACGAGCTAAATACGTATAATCAGGAATCACATAATCAATGCCGAGCAATTCATCTTCAGGGAACATAATCCCTGCATCTATAATGACAATTTCGTCTTTGTATTCTATGGCATACGTGTTTTTACCGATTTCGCCAAGCCCTCCTAAGGCGAAAACTGCTACTTGATCTTCTTGCAATTGCTTCATTACTTATTCTCCAATTTAAAGTCTGGACGACTTTGCTCATATTCCAAATGTGCACCTGTTAACGGTTGAATAAATTCAATGTTATAGTTATCGGCAGCAAGTTTACGACGTACGTCGCGCTCATCTTGTGCTTCAATGTATAACGCTTCTGTTTTTTCGCGTACAGGTACTTCAGATGCTTTCGTTTGATACATTACTTTATAAATCATTTATATCTCTCCTTATTCTCACAAAAGTACAACGTTTATTATGAAGTAGCATCGTGTATTCTACTTAATCGTTGTTATCTGTACTGTTATCTCTGAACTTTACAGACATTCCGTTCATGATCGGGGTTTATCTAGTAGTAGTGGTCCCTTAAAGAATATCCAATGCTCGGCCGATGAGATTCCAAAAGGGGAGGGCACTGCCACGAAAAAATAAACCCAGCAGACAGTCTCTTTATTTTAGCGTATTTCCTGCTTGTTCGCAAATAAACCTACCATATAATTCCTCGTCTTAAGCCGTCCAGCTTGTAGTGTACCCAATAGTTTAGACAGAAAAAAAGCAGTTAAAACATTCTAGAGGGTTTTCAGTCATAAACTTATCCGACATAATAATAGAAGAATAGGGCAATGAGGAGTGAGAGTATGAACCAAAAGATCGTTTTTTTAGACATAGACGGAACGATTTACAATGAAGAGAAAAAAATGTCAAAAGCTACAAAGCATGCAGTAAGACAGCTTCAAGAACAAGGGCATCATGTTGTTATTGCAACCGGGCGCGCTCCTTTTATGTACAATGAGCTTAAAAAAGAGCTAAACATTACAACACATATCGGCTTTAACGGCTCTTATGTCGTACTTGAAGATCAAGTTGTACTAGCGAAATCACTCGATAAAGATGCGTTAAAAGCGATTCGCTCAGACGCTCATGAAAAGGGTCATCCAATGGTTGTCATGGACCATTTAGGAGCAAGAACAAACATCGCTGCAAGTGATCGAATTCGAGAGTGTATGGATAGCTTGCATCTTCCTTATCCGAATGTTGTCAACGATCCATTTGAAGGTGAGATTTATCAAGGGTTGCTGTTTTCTAAAATTGAGGAAGCACACGGCTACGAAGATCATTATCCACAGTTCGATTTCGTACGTTGGCATGAATTATCGCTTGATCTTATTCCGAACGGTGGATCAAAGGCTGTTGGCATTAAGAAAGTTGCGGATCTCTTGCACATCGATCTGAAAGATACGATTGCGTTTGGTGACGGTCTTAATGATATTGAAATGCTCCAAGCAGCTGGAACTGGAGTAGCAATGGGAAATGGAAAAGACATCGTTAAAAGTGTAGCTGATTTTACGACAACACATGTAGACGATGAAGGAATTTATGAAGGGCTCAAAAAGCTGGCACTGCTGTCATAGACATAAAAAGCGCGACGAGGAATTTTCCTCGTCGCGCTTTCTCATGCATTAAACAGGTAGTGGTCGTTTGTGTGGTCCATCGTATTCTTCAATACGGTCATAAAACATAATGCCGTTTAAGTGGTCCATTTCATGTTGAATTACGATCGCGATATAACCACGAAAACGCATCCGAATGTGCTCTCCGTCCAACGTGTGTGCGTCAAGGGTAATACGCGCATGACGCGGTACGAGACCCTCAACTGGTCGATCAACAGACAAACACCCTTCACCGTTCTCAAGACTCGTTTCTTCAACAGAATGACTAACAATTTTAGGGTTAATAAAACCGTAACTGTGTAGGTTATCTTTCTCATCTGTCGTGTGAATAGCGAACATTCGTTTTGCTACACCGATTTGAGGGGCTGCGAGGCCACTACCAGGTCGTAAATCGTATTCTTCTGCAATTGCTTGGTCTTGACTGTTCGTTAAATACTCGTGCATTTCTTTAAGGACCGCGAGGTCTTCGTTACTTGGAGGAAGCGCGACATCTTTCGCGACTTCTCTTAAAACAGGGTGTCCTTCACGGACAATTCTGTCCATCGTAATCATCCATTGTTCCTCCTTATGTGTAAAACCTTGATGTATGAGTACATAAATCGTTGTTTACGGGAATAAGATACTTCGTAAAGTATAGCAGATGTACATGGATTTAGACAAAGCAATCAAGAAAAATAGCAGTCACATTGTGTGACTGCTATAAAGGGAAAAGCTGTTATTTTTTATCTCCGTAACAAGCACCAACGATGATTAAAAGAATGAAAAGTACAACGATGAGTGCGAAGCCTTTCCCTGCTCCGAATCCACCGCCACCACCGTAGTTGCCGTAACCATAACCACCGTAGCCGCTATAACCGCCATAACCATATGACATGGAGAATACCTCCTTTTGTATTCGCTTTACGCGTTACCTTTACAGAGTATGCAAAGCGTGAGGAAATGGTTTGGATTTTTGCCTAAAAAAAAGCAAAGGTGCCTTGTTAACAATTACCAAATATACTTTGCAAATGCTACTTTGTTCTTATATGATAAATGAAGACGAAAGTCAGGGAGGACATTTGATGACAAAACGCATGATGATATGGGCAACGATGCTCGGACTATTGCTCATCGTATCCGCTTGCGGGAACTCCGCTGAAGAAGAACTGTTCGAACATATTGAAGAGGCGATCGCATTAGAGCTTGAATTCGAACAACAACAAGAACCGTTAGTTGAGGCTGAAGAACGAGAATATGAATTGTTTGAAGAGATGGTGCAATTAGGTTTAGGTGAGATGGATGAGATTGAAGAGAAAGTTAATGAAGCACTTGAGCTTGCCTCAGAGCGTAAAGAACGAATTGAAACTGAACGTGAGAGCATTGAGTCAGCGTATGCTCAGTTGATGGAAGGCGAAGAGATGATTGAAGAAGTTGAGTCAGCACGTCAAGATGAGGTAAAGGCTGTGTTTGAAGCAATGCAAGGTCGTTATGAGGTTCATAAGGAATTGTATGACAATTACTTACAAGCAATTGCTTTAGACGAAGAGCTGTATACGATGTTCTTGAATGAAGATTTATCATTTGAAGAACTTGAAGAACAGATCAATGACGTAAATGAATTGTATCGTACGATTAATGAAAACAAAGAAGCATTTAATGATCAGACAGAACGTTTTAATGAAGCAAAAGAACAGTTTTACGAGTCTGCTGAACTGCTAGAAGCGTAATGGAGAACAGAAGATGTACTCATCATTAAATAAACATAATAAGCAAAGCATACGACAAATTAGAAAACGGACTTAGGGTAGTTCGTTTTCTTTTTATGTCTGAATGAACGATGTTGTTTAGGGGAAACTCGTTTGTGATACGCGTAAGAAATCAATCTGTATCATTATATAATCGTCAAAATCACAAGATGATATATAACAGATTAGAGTTGTTCGTCAATTTTAAAAATGTATCGATTAGAAAATGAATATATAGCCGTAAGGATTGACGAATGATTTACTATTCATGTATGCTGTTATTGAAATGTTGTGTATTAGTTTTTAGATGAGTGTCCATGAAACAGATTCAGCTCATATGTGAGATTGAAAAGTAGTGATTCAGGGTACGTTAATCATTAGGTAATCACTCAAGTTTGTTCGCTCAACAAGGCATGTTACACAATGCCTGATAATAAATGAAAGAGGTGAGCCGCTTTGGCTGAAAAGACGATTGAAGCAGTAGAAGACAAGTTTGAAACTTTTCAGGTACTAAACGAAGACGGTAAAGTCGTAAACGAAGATGCACTACCAGACTTAAGTGATGATCAACTTAAGGAACTTATGAAACGAATGGTCTACACACGTGTCGCTGACCAACGTGCCGTTTCTTTAGGACGTCAAGGTCGTTTAGGTTTTTATGCGCCAGTTGCAGGACAAGAAGCGTCAATGCTCGGTTCTCATTTTGCTCTAGATAAAGAAGATTGGATTGCACCAGGTTATCGTGACATTCCACAATTGATTTGGCACGGGTACCCGTTATCAAAGGCGTACTTATTCTCAAGAGGCCACTATAAAGGCGGACAGATGGAAGGCATTAATGTGTTGATGCCACAAATCATCATCGGTGCGCAAATCGTACAAGCTGCAGGAATTGCACTTGGACTTAAGAAAAAACAAAAAGAAAACGTCGTCATTACGTATACAGGTGATGGTGGTTCATCTCAAGGTGACTTCTATGAAGGAATGAACTTTGCAGGAGCATTTAATGCACC
Organism: Geomicrobium sp. JCM 19038; assembly: GCF_000698125.1. Lineage (GTDB taxonomy): Bacteria > Bacillota > Bacilli > Bacillales > Marinococcaceae > Geomicrobium_A. The sequence goes on from NZ_BAXA01000003.1 coordinate 71,441, forward strand.
AGCGATCTTTATCGTTCAAAACAACCAATTTGCGATTTCTGTACCAGCTGAAAAGCAAACAGCAGCAGGTACGATTGCACAAAAAGCAGTTGCTGCCGGAATTGAAGGCGTACAAGTAGACGGAATGGACGTTTTGGCCGTTTATGCTGCAACAAAGAAAGCTCGTGATAACGCGATTTCAGGAAACGGTCCTACGCTAATAGAAACGCTTTGTTATCGCTACGGGCCACACTCCCTTTCTGGTGATGATCCAACGAGATATCGTACTGAAGATCAAGACGATCCTTGGGAGAAGAAAGATCCACTCGTTCGTTTCCGCAAGTTCCTTGAGGAAAAAGGACTTTGGTCAGAAGAACAAGAGAACGAAGTTGTTGAGCAAGCGAAAGCGGACGTTAAAGCTGCAATTAAAGAAGCAGACGAGACGCCTCATCAAAAGGTAAGTGAACTCATTGAGATCATGGGTAATGACCTCAGTTCTAACCTTGAAGAGCAACTCGAATACTATCGTGCGAAGGAGTCGAATGAATAATGGCAGAAATGACAATGATTCAAGCAATTACTGAAGCCATGCGCACGGAACTAAAAAATGATGAAAACGTCTTGTTATTCGGTGAAGACGTCGGTCATTACGGTGGTGTATTCCGTGCCACACAAGGTCTTCAAGCAGAATTCGGTGAAGAGCGTGTCTTTGATACACCACTCGCTGAATCAGGAATTGGTGGTCTTGCAATCGGACTCGGGTTAACTGGATTTAGACCAATTATGGAAATTCAGTTCTTCGGATTCCTTTTTGAAGTAATGGACGGAGTCGCAGGGCAGATGTCTCGTACTCACTATCGTTCTGGTGGACACTATAGTAGCCCGATTACAATTCGCGCGCCTTTTGGTGGCGGTGTAAAAACGCCTGAGCTTCACTCTGATAGCTTAGAAGGTCTTATTGCACAAACGCCAGGGATTAGCGTTGTAATTCCTTCCACTCCATATGACGCAAAAGGGCTTCTAATTTCAGCAATTAGAAGCAATGACCCTGTCGTTTTCCTAGAGCATATGAAGCTTTACCGTTCTTTTAAGGGAGAAGTTCCTGACGAAGAATATACAATTCCACTCGGCAAAGCAGACATTAAGCGTGAAGGTAAAGACGTTACACTCATTGCCTACGGCGCTATGGTGCATGAAGCGCTTAAAGCTGCAGACCGTTTAGAAAAAGAAGACGTCAGTGCTGAAGTCATTGACCTTCGTACTGTAAGTCCATTGGATCTTGATACGATTTTAGAATCTGTTAAGAAAACAAACCGCGTAGTTGTCATTCAAGAAGCACAGCGTCAAGCGGGCGTCGGTGCAACTATTGTTGCTGAAATTAGCGAACGTGCAATCTTACACTTAGAAGCACCAATTGCTCGTATTGCAGCACCGGATACAGTATATGCTTTTGCTTCTGATGAAGATGCTTGGCTTCCAAATGCTGAAGACATCTATGAAAAAGCGAAAGAAACGATTGAATTTTAAACGAGCGTTCACGAAAAGGAGGTAGCAACTTATGGCTTACAAATTTAAGCTTCCTGATATTGGAGAAGGCATCCATGAAGGTGAAATTGTTAAGTGGTTCGTTAAAGAGGGAGACAAAGTCGAAGAGGACGATGTTCTTTGCGAGGTGCAAAACGACAAGGCCGTTGTTGAGATCCCATCTCCAGTTGAGGGTACAGTATTAGAGATTAAAGTTGACGAAAACACAACGACTACGGTCGGTGAAGTCATTCTAACAATCGATGACGGTAGTGAAGATGATGAGGAAGAAGAAGTAAAAGAAGAAGAATCATCATCTAAAGAAGAAACAAAAGCAAGCGAAGAGAAGAGTGAAAAAGAAACGACAAGCTCTTCATCTAAAGAAGATCAAGCTGATTCAGCTGACGATAAGCGTGTGATTGCGATGCCGACAGTCCGCAAATATGCGCGTGAGAACGATGTAAACATTCAACAAGTCACAGGTAGTGGCAAGAATGGTCGCGTTCTAAAAGAAGATATCGATTCATTCGTAAGTGGCGACCAGCCATCTGCTGACGCTTCTAGCGATGAGCAAACAGATGAAAGCACAACGACTGAAACGAAGCAAACGACATCAACAGAGTCTACCGTCACTGAAGAGCGTGTACCACTTAAAGGTGTGCGTAAAGCGATTGCTAAAGCAATGGTAAACAGTAAGCACACAGCTCCTCACGTAACACACATGGATGAAGTTGAAGTGAGTGCACTCGTTGAAAACCGTAAGAAGTTCAAGCCGGTTGCAGCTGAACAAGACATTAAGCTTACGTACTTGCCGTACGTCGTCAAAGCCTACACGTCTGCACTTCGCGCTTATCCTGCATTGAATGCTTCAATTGACGATGAAAATGAAGAGATTGTTTACAAGAAACGATTCAACGTTGGAATCGCAGCGGATACAGATCGTGGTCTAGTTGTTCCTGTTGTTCGTGATACAGATCGTAAATCAGTATTTATGCTTGCATCAGAGATTACTGAACTTGCAATTAAAGCTCGCGATGGAAAATTAACGAGTGGTGAAATGCAAGGTGGTACGAGCACGATTTCAAACGTCGGCTCTGCAAGTGGTGCTTGGTTTACACCAGTTATTAATCATCCAGAAGTTGCTATTCTCGGTATCGGTCGAATTGAAGAAAAAGCGTTGTCGAAAACGGAGAAGTTGTCGTAAGACCGATGCTTGCATTATCATTAAGTTATGATCATCGTCTTATTGATGGTGTTACTGCACAAAATGCACTGAATCACGTGAAGCGTTTGCTTAACGATCCAGAGCGCATAATAATGGAGGGGTAATTCATGGTAGTAGGAGATTTAGCAGAAGAAGTAGACACGCTGATTATTGGGTCTGGCCCAGGGGGATACGTTGCAGCAATCCGTGCCGCACAACTCGGACAAAAAGTAACGATCGTAGAACGCGAGAACGTGGGTGGCGTTTGTCTAAACGTTGGTTGTATTCCTTCTAAAGCTTTAATTGAAGCGGGTCACCGTTTTGAGAAAGCTCAAGGTACTGACGAAATGGGAATTACGACAGAAAACGCAACACTTGATTTCTCTAAAGTTCAAGAATGGAAATCAGGCGTTGTTAAAAAGTTAACCGGAGGAGTCGAAGGACTTCTTAAGGGCAACAAAGTAAACATCGTCAAAGGTGAAGCTTACTTTTCTGCCAAAGATACAGTAAGAGTTTCTGGTGAGAACTACAACTCACAATCGTACAAATTCAAAAACTGTATCATTGCAACAGGATCTCGTCCAATTGAACTTCCTCCGTTCCCACTAAGCGACCGTGTAGGAACGTCAACAGGTGCTCTAGCACTTGAAGAAGTACCAAAGCGTCTCGTCGTTATTGGTGGAGGTTACATCGGTGTTGAGCTTGCAGGTGCGTATGCAAACCTCGGTAGCCAAGTGACTGTACTTGAAGGTGAGAAGCGTATTCTTACTGGATTTGAAAAGCAAATGGCTCAGCTCGTACAACGTCGCTTAAAGAGCAAGGGTGTTGAGTTTATTACTCAAGCCAAAGCTTCAGGCGTTGAAGAGACAGATGAGGGCATTACAGTATCTGTAGATGTTAAAGGCGAAGAGCAAAAAATCGAAGCGGATTACTTGCTCGTATCTGTTGGACGTCGTCCAAACACAGATGAGCTCGGTCTTGAGCAAATCGGTGTAGACGTAACAGATCGCGGTCTTATTAAGACGGACAAGAAACTTCGTACGAGCGTTGACAACATTTTTGCAATTGGTGACATCGTTGATGGCCCACAACTTGCACACAAAGCGTCTTATGAAGGTAAAATTGCAGCAGAGGTTATCTCTGGAGAAGCAAGCGAAATCGATTACCTCGGTATTCCACTCGTTGCCTTTACAGAGCCTGAGCTTGCATCTGTTGGACACACTGAGGAAAGCGCGAAAGAAGCAGGATTTGAAGCGAAAGCTTCTAAATTCCCATTCCAAGCAAATGGCCGTGCATTATCACTTAACGACTCTGATGGCTTCATGAAGCTCATTACTCGTAAAGATGACGGACTAATTATCGGTGCACAAGTAGCTGGACCAAGCGCATCTGATATGATTGCTGAAATCGGTCTTGCAATTGAAGCAGGTATGACAGCTGAAGATGTTGCAATGACAATTCATGCTCACCCAACACTTGGTGAGATTACGATGGAAGCAGCAGAAGTTGCAATCGGCACACCAATTCATATTAAGTAAAACGTTCCAAAAACCTCTGTGATCTATAACACAGAGTTTTATGGTGTGTCATCTAACTGATGATGATTGAAATCTAATGTTAGTGAAATAAGTTTAGTTATTGCTGCAGGTAAATATCGGTGCAAATGATAACTTACATAGACCATCCTTGTAGGTGTAGGGTCAGTCAGTGTGTAGATATAGAGATTCGTGAATTGCTCGGAATAGGATACATACCGTTTAGGTACCATCGCCACTCCTAAACCACGATTTACAAAAGCTAATGCTGTTTCAAATCTTTCTACTTCAAATTTTATGAGTGGCTCGGTTTCAGCAATTGTAAATGCATCTAAGATGTCTTTATGTGTTTGGTACTCTTTTGGGGGCAATATGAGTGGTATGGTTCCTAAAGTTTTCATAGCGATCGCTTCTGTCGTTGATAAGGGTTGTTTTGAAACTGCAACGATATCTTCCTTATATAATGGTTGGCTAGCAATGTCTTCTGTGTTGATGAAATAATTTGTAATGCACACATGAGTATCGTACCGTTGTACTGCTTGAATGACGTCCTCTTTACGTAGAATTTCTTGAAATTGATAATTCAATGATGGATAAAGTGCATAGTGCTCCATAATAACGGAAGCCATCCAATTTTTCGTTGATTCAATCATACCGATGACTACCTTGCCAGAACCGCCTTCACGAATGGCGTTCACTTCAATCGTTAATGCATTGTGTCGCTTCATTAATTCTCGATTTGCTTCGTAAAACCGCTCTCCTGACTCTGTAAGCGTAACTCTCCTCTTAGAACGTTCAAAAAGTAAAAAACCAATTTCATCTTCTAATTTCTTAATGGCTTGAGTTAGTGAAGGTTGAGAGATATTTAAGTTATTCGCAGCTTTCGTAAAATTTCTCGTATCACTTAACTCTTGGAAGTACGACAGTTTTCTGAAATCGATACGAACTCCCTCCTCTATAGGCAAAACCTATCAAGTAATTGAATATTAGTATTATAAACTATTATTATACATGTATATAATCATACTAGACAGAGAAATCATGTATAAGGAGGTTGAGTCATTTGGAAATTCACTATATTACGACATTTTTTCTAGCAATTTTATTATTAATCATTGGAAATTGGATTGTTTCTAAAGTTAAAGTTTTAGATCGTTACTCAATACCCGCCCCGGTTGTTGGAGGTTTACTCGTTGCGAGCTTAGTTTTTATGCTTCATCAATCTGACGTGATACAGATTGTTTTTGATACAACACTTCAAGAAATTTTTATGCTCGTATTCTATACAACGGTTGGATTGAGCGCTAGCTTTGCACTCATTAAAAAAGGTGGAAAGCTTTTGCTCATATATTGGGCGATCGTTGGTGTGCTAGCTTTGTTGCAAAACGTAATCGGAATCTCAATGGCTAGACTTTTTGGATTGGATCCTTTAATTGGTGTAATGACAGGATCTGTGTCGATGTTAGGAGGACACGGCGCTGCGGCGGCTTTTGGAGGAACGATTGAATCTTTAGGTGTTGAAGGTGCGATAACCGCAGGAATCGCAACAGCGACATTTGGATTAGTCGTTGGGGGTATTATTGGTGGCCCGATGGTCCGGTACTTGATTAAAAAAAATAATCTATCTCAGGGCACTGCAACAGTAGAGGAAATAAAACCTGAACAAACGAAGGAAAAAGAAGTTCATGAATCTACATTAACAGCACATCGTATTTTCTTACACCTTGGTCTCATTACGTTTTGTATGAGTGTAGGAAGTTATTTAGGTGACGCATTCACCGACTGGACAGGATTTGTGCTTCCGAATTATGTTGGAGCAATGGTGATTGCTGTTATCGCACGAAATTTATTGGATCGCTATCAAACGAATGACACGACGCAGTTTTCAAATGGATTAATTGCGTTAATCGGCGGAGTTGCTTTAGGGGTCTTTCTAGCAATGGCGTTAATGAGTATTAAGCTTTGGGAAATTGTAGATCTTGCATTGCCATTGTTAACGATTGCCCTCATTCAAGTAATTGTTGTCATTATAATTGGTATTTTCCTTTTATTCCCAATTCTCGGTAGGGATTATGATGCAGCCGTAATGATTGGTGGGTTCGCGGGCCATGGAGTAGGGGCTGTACCGACTGCAATGGCAAATATGGATGCGATTACACAAAAGTATGGACATTCTAAACAAGCGTTTTTAATTGTTCCAATTGTAGGAGCTTTTCTTATAGATTTTATTTCTTTACCGATCATCATTTTTTGCATAAATTACTTTAGTTAAAGGAGAATGATAACGTGTATCCTTATCCTCAGTTAAATCGACCAGAATGGATCTATACGAAAAAGAAAATGACGGAAGATTCAAAAGTACATGAATGGATTCAAACGCTTGATAACGATCGTAACGAACATCTTCAACAATTACTAAAAAAAGCTGATGTTGTACTAGCCGGTGCTCCATTATCTAAGTCGAGTATTAGTGCATCGTTTGCTAGTGAAACCCCTAATGAATTACGTAAGCTTTGGAAATCATTTAACCCATATAATTTAGATGAAAATGTAGATTTATCGTCTTTAAAGGTCATTGATCTTGGAGATACAAAACAAGCGATTACCGATATTGACTATAGTCACGAGCAAATAAAACAGATGATGATTTCGATGCAAACGTATCACCCTCATGGAATACCGATCATTATGGGTGGTGATCATAGCATTACTGCACAATTAATCAAAGGTTATAAACAGGTTCATGATACGAAAACGATTGGCGTGTTACAATTTGATACTCATTTCGATTTAAGGGACCCAAGTGTAATTGGTCCGGCAAATGGTACACCAATTCGACAGCTCATCGAGGGCGGAATCGTAAAAGGAAGTAACGTCCATACGATTGGGTTGCACGGTTACTTTAACGCCAAATCATTAAAGAATTATGCTGATGTTCATGAAGTGAACTACACAACTTTAAAACAAGCTCGTGAAATTGGAGTTAGGCAAACCGTCTCTAAGGCACTAGACTTACTAGACCAGACTGTCGACATGATTTACGTAACCGTTGATATGGATGTGCTTGATTCAGCCTTCGGGCCAGGAGCACCTGCGTCTACACCAGGTGGTATGAGAACAGATGAACTTTTTGAAGCGGTGATGGAAGCTGGACGTCATCCGAAAGCGAATGCGATGGATCTTGTCTGTATTGATTATAGTAAAGATGTTGAGAAACAAACGTTAAAAGCGGCCGTGCACGTGATGCTTGATTTTATGACAGGACTTAAACAACGTCGTAGTTAACTGTAATAAAAACAGACCGTAATCCTACGATAAAGGATTACGGTCTGTTTGGTTGATGTAAGCTATAGCGATCATAATCACTACGTAAATGATGTAATATAATTTCTTTCGAAGTTGGACCGGAAGCTCGTACGTAGTAGCTTCCAGTATCTTGAAATACCAATGCTGGGAACTCCGTTAAATTTAGTTCATCAACAAGTGCTTGTTCATCATATTTATCAACGAGTTGTACTTCTGTCTCTGGATGTTCTGAATGAAACGTACTTATTGCCTCAAGGTAATTTCGTTCACTATCGTGATTATCATCATCGTAAATAAAAAATACGTTTGGTCGTTCGCGGTTTTCCAAGTTATTAGCATGGCTAGATGGGTGATGGTTTATAGAACATGCAATGAATAGAAAACTACATAGAACAAGTGAAGTTAATTTTAGTTTCGTTAACATTTCACGCATCCTTTCATCAGCCTTGAATAGATCATATCATTAAAGGTAGATGAAAAGACTATATTTCCCATAGTTGTAAACGTAACGAAAGTTCTGTGATGCGTTTGTTATAAAGCAGGAAAAACATACCAACTGCTACTTGTTTTGGTTGTCATCTTTGTTTTGTGGATTTGTAGCTTTCGCATCAGTCGTTTGTTTTCGTTTTTGTTGTTGTTCTTCTTTTTTCCTTGCTTTTTCTTGTTCACGAAGTCGTTTCCGTTCTTTTCGTAATTGTTCTCGTTCTTCTTTAATAAGTTTTAATTCCTCGTTCATTTCTTTTCGATTTCGAGCTTCTTTTTGATCAATTGCTTTACGTTCTTGAATTAACGATTTTATAAGTGAGACAGTCATAAGAATCATAATTACTGAGAACGGTAATGCTGCAATGATTGCTGCTGTTTGCAGGGCATCCAATCCCCCAGCTAAGAGTAAAATGCAGCTGCTGCCGATTGAATTATACCCCATACGGCTTTGACTGACATCGGTGGGTTCATACTTCCACCTGTTGTTTGCATACCTAGAACGAATGTGGCTGAGTCGGCCGATGTCACGAAGAACGATGCAATTAATAGAACAGAAAGACCTGTCATAATCGTCGCTAACGGGTATTGTTCAAGGAGCGCAAACAACGCCATTTCTTCACCATTAGCAGGATCTGAGATTAAGGAAAATATCGCTCCGCCAGTTTGATTATCCAGGTCCATTGCAGCTGTACCAAACGTCGCAAACCACAAGGCACTAACGGCAGTTGGAGCTAAGATTACACCTAGCACAAATTCACGAATCGTACGTCCTCTTGAGACGCGAGCAATAAATGTTCCGACAAATGGTGCCCAAGAAATCCACCAAGCCCAGTAAAATAAGGTCCAGTCATTGACCCAACTCGTTGCCGTTTCATCGTCAAATGCTGCAAGCCTAAAACTCATGTAAGGGAGGTTCTGTAAGTAACTTCCTACAGTTTGCGTAAACGCACTTAAAGACATTACAGTTGGACCTACAACTAATACGAAAAGTAAAAGCGCAAAGGCTAACGCGATATTCGCCATACTAAGTATTTTAATTCCCTTATTAATCCCAGTTGCGGCTGATGCGATATAAATTACCGTGACAACGGCGATAATCCAAAGTTGTAATGTCGTGCTGTTTTGCACTGGGAAGAGTTGTGATAGTCCAGCGCCAACTTGTGCAGTTCCTAGACCAAGAGAGGTTGCGACTCCAAAAATAGTAGCAAATACAACGATGAAGTTAATGAGAGTTCCAATCCAACCATCTGCTTTATCGCCAATCAGAGGGCGGAATGCTGCACTTACAACGCCTGGGGCATTATGCCTGAACCCGAAGTACGCAAGCGCAAGTGCGACGACTGAATAAATTGCCCAAGGGTGAAATCCCCAGTGGAAGAAAGAATATTGAAGAGCCTCGGCGGCCGCGCGGCTCGATTCACCTTCAGCAGTTGCTGGGTTGTAGTAGTGATTGAGTGGTTCTGCTGCTCCCCAGAAGACGAGCCCAATGCCCATACCAGCTGTAAATAAAAATGCGAACCAAGTAAAATAATTGTATTCAGGTCGTTCGTCAGGTTTCCCTAGTCGAATTCGTCCAAAAGGACTGACGACAAGAAAAATAGAGAGAAGTACGAAGGCTGATGCGGTTAACATATAATACCAGCCAAGTTGTGTGGAAATTGCCGCTTGTAATGATGACAACGTGTCCATCATATGCTCAGTTCCTATTGAGCCCCAAAGAATAAATAGGGCGGCAACGACCACGGAGATGTAAAACACAGGTGTAAGTCGTTTCATACTAGCTACCAACTTCCTAATAGAATTGCAATGAGTAAATGAAAGCCAATAATTGCCTTCTAGATTTCTCATAAGTATTTATCTTAACAAATAAGTTGTCCTTTTTGGTAGGAAAATATTTCTCATTTTGTGTCGATTCCTGTACTATGGAAAATGAATGGAATTAAATGGAGGTGGACGTATGAATAAGCCTAAAATGCTAATTGCCTTGGGAGCCCTGCCGTTGCTCGTGTTAAGCGCCTGTGGTGACAACGAATCGGAAGAAACAGCAGCAGAAGTCGATGGAACGGATGAGCCAGTAGAAGAAGTGGAAACAGATATTGAAGATGACGTAGATGATGAGCTGGAATCTGATGATGAGAATGACAATGCTGACGAAGAAGTTGAAGAAGAACCAGAAGATCTTGAACCGCAATATACGTGGAACCAAGAAGCAGGTGTCTTTGAAAGCATAGGAGATGCACAGAGTGAAGCGGTACTATTAACGATCGATGATGCTCCTGACAATCATGCAGTTGAAATGGCAGAGATTTTACATAATCTTGATGTAAGTGCAATTTTCTTTGTGAATGGACATTTTCTAACTACAGAAGAACAAGAAGAAGAGCTACTGCAAATTATTGATTATGGCCATGCAATCGGAAATCATACGATGGGTCACCCAGACTTACAAACGCTCTCTGAAGAAGAGCAATATGAAGAAATCGTAGGGCTCAATGATGTCATTGAAGACATTAGCGGTGAGCGTCCAGACTTCTTTAGAGCTCCATTTGGTTTGAATACAGACTATACGAGAGAGCTTGCAAAAGACGAAGAGATGTTGTTGATGAACTGGACATATGGATATGATTGGGAAAGTGATTATTTAGAAGCAGAGCCACTCGCTGACGTTATGGTTAACACTGAACTATTACGTAACGGTGCAAACCTACTCATGCACGACCGCGAATGGACGAAAGATGCTCTTGAAGATATTGTTTTAGGTATAGAAGAGAAAGGTTATCGCTTTATTCATCCTGATGAAATCGCTCTTGAAGATGAATAAGTTATACAATTATAAAGAAAAGCACACGTAGATGTTAATCTAGTGTGCTTTTTTGTGTGAAAAAAATAAATGTGTTATACAAATAATCGTTGACAAGACAAATATGACATCATATTATAGTATTAACAGTAATAAAACGCTTACAAGGAGTGTTGAAGATGTCAATAATTATTTGTGGAACGTGCAATTGTACAATTGAACATTACCAAGGTGAGAAAATAAGCACACTATATAGTAGCTGTAACGAGTGCAAAAGCAAAAAGAAAAAGAAGTAAGATCATACGCTCCCTTCAAAGCTGCTCCTTTGAAGGGAGTTTTGTTTGTATTGTGTTATACAATTCGCTCGACGAAAACGAGCTAAGCGTGTCGTATGAGTGGTTGGGAAGTTTGTTCACTTACCTTTGTCTTACACGTCTACGATTTGGTACAATATGTGCGCGATGACGTGCACATATTGTAGTGTGGTTTAAAGGAGGAAATGAGAATGGCAAAAGATGAAGTTTCAATTCCGCTATCTCCAGATTGGTCTCAAGAAGAAATTGTTGCGGTCGCAAATTTCTTTTCGGTCATTGAGCAAGTGTATGACCAAGGGAAACAAGCGAGTGAAGTTTTAGCAGCTTATAAACAATTTAAATCGGTCGTTCCATCTAAAAGTGAAGAAAAGAAGACGTTTCAAGAGTATGATGAACAAGCTGACACGTCGACTTATTCGGTCATTCAAAAAGCAAAAGCAGTAGAGCCTGATGAGAAAGTAAAATTGTAATAAAAAAGGACAAAGAGAATGTCTCTTTGTCCTTTTTTAGATGTTTAAGCTATGGCGATACAACGGCAATAACGTTTCATACGTGGTAATCGCTGTTTCTTTTAGACGTTCGTAGTTTTCAACGCGTGCATCCCCGCGATTGAGTTGTAAGCCAATTAAGAACTCACCTTTTTTTACGTCTCTAAACCGTTCTATTTTTTCACGTAGTGCTTTTTCATCCAAGTCTTGAAGTTTCTCAGCACTTTTTTTTCGTGTGATCTGTAGAAATTGCAAACTCTCCAGGTAACGATTTAAGTTCTTCGATCTCGTTTAAGAATGCTTGACCAATATCTGATTTATTCGGTAGTTCATAAATGTACGCAAGCCAGATAAATAAATGATCATCAAAAAGCCCGAGTTGAAAATGTGGCAGCTTTTTATAACCTCGCTTGTTTGGGGCAACAGCGAGCCACGAGTCATTCGGTGGATTGGTTGTTCTTCTTAAATGCTTAGCAATGTGTAGATGCATGTCTTCACCGGTAAGACGATTTAACTCAGCAGTGAGCTCGTCTCCAATTTCTTTAAACTTAGGCTGAATTTGCTCTCGCAATGCTTCCATACGATTTTCGAGGCCGTCAATTGTAAATACGTCAAAGTCCGAAGGTTTAAATCCTGTTTTCTCCATAATAATCCCCTTTCTATATATATTGTACTAAGTTGAAGGTGTCTTGTCATACAATGAGTCACAATTCGTGTACGTGCATTTACCTAAAACATCGAATTAGAATGTCATTTGAAAATCGAAGCGCATATGATATAATATCCGAAATCAGAATTTTTAATCATGTGTCGCAGGTGATCGAAAGGCTTGGCCATCCGCCAAGTTCATAGGCGGCCCTAAGTTTTTCGGACAAAAAATGAGGGGTGTATGTAATGGAACAAGTGATTCAAGCGATGAAGAGAAACGACGCTGAGAAACGAATTCCTGTTGTACGTCTAGAGATTGATTATGAATTGGTCACCCTACACGATTATATGGTAGCGAATGATGAAAAGGGAATAGAACAAGTGAAGCTTAAATTGAAGAAACTCACACAGGAACTGTTAAGGCTTGAAGGATAATCATACAGGGAGTTTTTAGCGGGCAGAAGCCCGCTTTTTTTTTACTTTCAATGTCATGTAAGCTAAACTAAGTGGAAGAGAAATGGATGGCTGGGAGAAGGAGCGAGTGAATTGGAGACGCAACAAATGAACTGGTCAGCTTTAAAAGACGAGGCGGTATCTTTTGTAAAAACTGCAGCAACCCGCATTGTCGATGTGGAGCGTGAATCCTTACATATAGATACGAAAGAAGATGCAGATGACTTAGTGACAGATAAAGATATTGAAATACAACGCCTGATGACCGATCAAATTCGAAAGTTCTATCCTACGCATCGTATTGTCGGGGAAGAAGGAGATCATGACGATGTTCATAACGACGACACGATTACGTGGATTATTGATCCAATTGATGGGACAACCAATTTCGTTCATCAATCGATGAACTATTGCGTATCCGTTGGAATTTATCAACGAGGCATTGGATATGTTGGGATCGTTTATGATGTGAAAAGTGAAGAGTGGTTTACGGCGGTCCGCGGTCTCGGGGCGTACATGAACGGGAAGAGATTGCCAAAAAGAGCGTCGGTGCCATTTGAGCAAGCGATTTTAGGTTTTAACGCAAGGTGGCTCGTCGGTAAAGCTGACGAATCATTAAAACAAGGGTTTCAGACGATTGTACGAGACGTACGTGCAGTACGTTCATATGGTTCAGCAGCTCTTGAAAGTGCGTATGTTGCTGCAGGGCGACTAGACGGCTATATGAGCTTACGTCTATCGCCGTGGGATTTCGCTGCGGCTAAAGTATTGTTAGAAGAAACCGGCTGTGAATGCGTAAAAGTTGATGGTTCACCAATCTCTATTGAAGACCAGAGTACGTACTTAGCTGCTGTGCCAAACGTTAGCCAAGAGTTTTTGAGTCGATTACAATAATAAAAAGAGCGTTCCGATGTGGAACGCTCTTTAACGTTTAAGAAGCAGTATTACGGGATCGATATTTGGAAGAACCCATAAAGGCAATAACGACCATAACAGTTGCCAAGATGGCAATCAAGAAACTGCGTTCAGCAACAGCAACACCGTATGTGGCAATACCTAATACAGCAAGGACGGCTAAAAGCAACACGGGCCAATGAATATTCTTCAACATTTTCACCTGCTTTTATTATTCTACATTTAGTGTAACGGAAATTGTCGTAATTGGAAAGGCACTTTATGAAGTGGAGTTGTCAAGAGAGATGTGCTAAAATAGAAAAGTTGAACAGTATAAGTAACGGATTATAAGGGGAGAAGTCATCTAGTGAACAATAAACATGAATTAAGAAATATAGCGATTATCGCACACGTAGACCATGGAAAAACGACACTTGTAGACGAATTATTAAAGCAATCAGGGACATTTAAAGAGCATGAGCAAGTCGCTGAGCGAGCGATGGATTCGAATGATCTTGAGAAAGAACGAGGCATTACGATTCTCGCAAAAAACACAGCCATTCAATACAACGATACGAAAGTTAACATTCTAGATACACCTGGACACGCCGACTTCGGTGGTGAAGTTGAACGAATCTTGAAGATGGTAGACGGTGTACTTCTCGTCGTTGATGCTTACGAAGGCTGTATGCCACAGACACGCTTCGTATTAAAGAAAGCATTAGCACAAGAATTAACGCCTGTTGTTGTTGTAAACAAGATTGATCGTGAGAACGCACGTCCAGACGAAGTTGTTGATGAAGTGCTAGATCTTTTCATTGAGCTCGGGGCGACAGATGAGCAAATTGATTTCCCTGTTGTGTACGCATCAGCGATTCAAGGAATCTCTAAACGTCCAGAAGACGAAAAGGATAGCGGTATGGAAGTTCTCTTTGAAACGATCGTAAAAGAAGTTCCTGCACCGGTTGAAAACAGTGACGAAGGATTACAATTCCAAGTAACGATGCTTGAGTACAACGATTTCTTAGGCCGTATTGGTGTTGGGCGTATTTTCCGAGGTTCACTGAACAAAGGTGATCGTTGTGTCGTTGTAAAACGTGACGGGAAAGAGCAATCGTTCCGCGTGAGTAAAATGTTCGGTTTCCACGGTTTAGAGAAGGTTGAAATTGAACATGCCTCTGCTGGAGACATTATTGCCATTGCCGGTATTGATGACATTAACGTAGGGGAGACGGTTTGTCATGAAGACAACATCGACCCGCTACCGCTCGTTCGAATTGATGAGCCGACACTACAAATGACGTTCCTTACGAACAACAGTCCATTTGCAGGACTTGAAGGCAGCCATGTGACGAGCCGTAAATTAGAAGAGCGTCTGTTCCGTCAATTAGAAACAGATGTTAGTTTGAAAGTTGAGCAAACGGAATCTCCTGATGCTTGGACAGTTTCTGGTCGTGGTGAATTGCACTTGTCGATTCTCATTGAGAACATGAGACGTGAAGGTTATGAGCTACAAGTATCAAAGCCAGAAGTTATTATTAAAGAAATTGACGGTGTAAAATGTGAGCCGTACGAGCACGTTCAAGTAGACGTTCCAGACCAATATACAGGTTCTGTTATGGAGGCACTTGGTGCACGTAAAGGCGAGATGCTCAACATGGAGCAACAAGGGGATGGACAAGTTCGTCTTGAGTTTAAGATCCCATCTAGAGGGCTCGTAGGGTACAGTACAGAATTTATGAGTCAAACAAAAGGTTACGGAATCATTAACCACTCGTTCGATTCGTATCAACCTGCTTTTGACGGTCGCATCGCAGGGCGTCGTGAAGGTGTCTTAATTTCGAATGATAAAGGAAAAGCAACGACGTACAGCATGACTCAACTTGAAGATCGTGGTGTCATGTTTATCGAACCAGGTACTGAAGTATATGAAGGAATGGTTGTTGGTGAACACAATCGTGACAACGATCTTGCTGTAAACATTACGAAAGAAAAAGCAGCAAACAACATTCGTTCAGCAAACAAAGAACAAACAACAACGTTAAAACGACCTCGCATTCACACACTTGAAGAAGCATTAGAGTATTTAGGTGATGATGAGTACTGTGAATTAACACCTGATTCAATTCGTTTACGTAAGAAGACGTTAAATACGGCGATGCGTGAACGTGAAACGAAACGTAAAAAGAAAACCTCGTAACCTTTGATTAGGAAAAGGAGGAATCGATCGTGGAAGGTCGAGAGATGACTGTAGATGATGTGTCTTTTGCAGCGGGATTATTTAATTTACACGAAAACATTGCATTAGGGTTTTGGTTGTTATATTTGACAGTCGTAATCCTTTCAATTGTCGTGTTTAACCTTGGGTTTGCAAGAAAACTACCGCTTTTAAAAAACATCGTCGTTTATGCAGCGCTTTTAATAGGCTCATTAATTATTGCGTTCTTTGGCGTGTTCTATCCAGTCGTTGAATCACTCATTGTAGCTGGTCTTATACTCGGGATTTACCGAATCCGATTACGAATGCACAAACGGAGCAAACCGCAAAAAGAACAGACAAATTAAAACGGTACAGGTGAGCGCGCTCACCTGTACCGTTTTTTCTTTTATGGATTGTTTTTATGATGGGGGATGTGATAATTGCCCGTCGCAAGTCGCTCTTCTGTTCGTTTAGCAATGCGCTCATAGCAATCTTTACACGTGTACGTATGAATCGGTCGGTTACGTAACTTCTTTGTTTGTGGGTCTTCGTCGTTTAGAGAATCAACGCGATCACATAGTAAGCATTTCGCTCGCACGTTTCATTCACCTCGTTCAAAAAAGATAAAAATCGTTTTTCATATAGTAATCGTGCAATGAAATTGAAAGACTTGTCAACATTGAAGCTCTCTGTGCATAAAAAAGTAGTAGAGGATCAATGCATGACGGATGGGGACCCTCAATGCCGGGAGGTAATCGATTGAAGAATATTTACGTTCTTGATACCAATGTTCTTTTGCAAGATCCATACGCGCTGTTTTCCTTTAAGCCTCATGATGTTGTTATTCCAGCTGTCGTATTAGAAGAGCTTGATGCGAAAAAAAAGAACATGGATGAACTAGGGAAAAATGCAAGAGAAGTGGCTAGGATTCTTGATAAGTTGCGAGAAGAAGGACCGCTTCATAAAGGTATTAAAGTTGGAAGCGATTGTTTTGTACGAGTGGAATTAAATCATAGCTCATACAAAACCGTTGGTGTGACTCTTCCGGATGTAACGAATGATAATCGTTTAATTGCAGTAGCATTAAATTTAAACGTGGAACAACAAGCGGCTGAGCAAGCAAGAAAAGTCATTGTCGTCTCAAAAGATGCGCTCGTTCGAATTAAATCCGAAGCATTTGGCTTAACTGCGGAAGATTTTCTGTATGATCGTGTTGTCGTGAATGACGAATTGTATAAAGGTTATCGCCGTCTTGAAGTTGATGGAACAGTACTTGAGAGTTTCTATGGAAATCAAACATTGCCTGTTCACGAATTGAAATGTGGTGAGCTAGAGCCAAATACGTTTTTAGTGTTAAAGAATCGACTGCAACCTTCTGTCTCAGGATTAGCAAAAGTGAACCACTCTGCAACGCATATAGAACCACTCCGCTATGAGCGTGAGCACATTTGGGGAGTGAAACCGAGAAATGTTCAGCAGAAAATGGCGATTGAATTGTTGCTTGATCCACAATTGCCACTCGTCACTCTTGCTGGAAAGGCAGGGACAGGCAAGACGTTGCTTTCGATTGCAGCGGGACTATATCAAGCTGAAGATTTAGGACGTTACAAAAAGCTACTCGTAGCAAGACCTGTCGTGCCACTAGGGAAAGATATCGGGTATTTACCAGGGGAGAAAGAAGAAAAGCTTCGCCCATGGATGCAACCGATTTACGATAATTTGGAGTACTTGTTTAATACGAACAAGCCAGAGGAACTCGATCATATTTTAGCTGGCATGGGTGGTATTCAAGTGGAAGCTTTAACGTATATTCGCGGTCGTAGTTTGCCAAATCAATTTATCATTATTGATGAAGCGCAAAACTTAACGAAACACGAAGCCAAGACCATTCTTACACGTGTCGGAGAAAACAGTAAGGTCGTTCTCGTTGGAGATCCAGAGCAAATTGACCATCCGTATTTGGATGCGTATAACAATGGACTGACGTATGTAATTGAACGTTTTAAAAACGTTTCAATTAGCGGTCATACAGCATTAGAAAAGGGCGAGCGCTCAGCACTAGCCCAATTAGCAGCAGATCTTCTTTAAGAGATGATCTTCGCTATGCATCAAGTCGAAGCCCGACAACATCAGTGATCGGATTTTCGCGATTGGAACCGTCACCATAATAAATATGAAGAGGACCACTCGTTTTAATGACTTGACCGTTTTCAGAGAATACTGCGATCCATTCTTTCGCAACGTCAATAGGCGCACTGTATTCTTCACCGTTTCTGCGAATTGCAACGAGCGTCTTCGCTTGGTCTGTCGGTTCAGCATTTTCAATAAAAGGTTTAAGAACCATCCCATAGGAGCCTTCAATGAGGGCTTCTTTTTTTGTGCGGATTTGATTCGTTTGCCATCTTCTCGGTCCGAATTCTGGCTCTTCTGGCTTATCTTGTTCTGATTGATCGTTAAAGTGTTGGTCCACATCGAGTTTGCGATTATCAAAGATCCATACCGTTGGGTCGATGGTAATCGTGAATTTACTTTCTCCCGATAGTGTAAGTATGTGTTGATCCATTTGAATCCTCCTCTAATTCCTACATCAATAATCGTAACAGCTTGTCTTCGTTTATGCTACTTTATTATGATGATAATAGAAGAGAAAGGGCAACTTACAAAATAGGAGGCGGTAGTCTATGTTAACTGAGAATTTTGTAAGAGAAATGAAAAAAACAATTGAAGAAGTTCGCCCGCTTTCATTAACTGGGAATGTTGCTGATTACATACCTGCACTGAAAAAAAGCGACCCGTCGATGGTTGCCTGCTCGATCTTTACAAAAGACGGTGCTTGTCATCGGTTTGGTGACGTCGGGACAACGTTTACGATTCAAAGCGTGTCAAAAGTGTTGACGCTCGCATTAGCGATTGAAGATCGTGGGAAAGAGTATGTATTTGAACGCGTGGGCATGGAACCTACAGGGGATCCGTACTATTCAATGGCAAGGCTTGAGCTAACCGACCAATCAAAGCCACTTAACCCAATGATTAACGCCGGGGCACTCACGATTACATCAATGATTAAAGGCAATACAAAAGAAGAGAAGTTTGAGCGGATTTTGCATTTTATACGTGAACTTGCCGACGATGAAGACATTACGTACAACGAAGACGTTGCGCAAAGTGAATATGACACAACAGACAAAAATCGAGCACTCGCTTATTATTTAAAGGCGAACAACATTCTAGAAGGCGACATTGATGAAGTGATTGATATTTATACGAAGCAATGTTCAATTGAGATGAGTTGTTGTCACCTTGCTAGAATCGGTCAAGTGCTCGGAAACAGGGGATATAGTACACTACATGAAAAAGAGCTAGTTTCACCGAGGATTGCTCAGCTCGTTAAGACGTTTATGGTGACGTGCGGCATGTACAACAGCTCAGGGCAATTAGCGATCGAAGCAGGCATTCCCTCAAAAAGTGGTGTGTCTGGTGCAATTTTAGGTACTTTACCTGGTGGCATAGGCATAGGCATCTACAGTCCGGCGTTAGATGAGAAGGGAAATAGCGTTGTTGGCATTGAACTTTTAAAACGAATTTCACAAAATTACGATCTTAGCATTTTTTAAGCGGTTACTTGTAGGAATCAACTTGCATTTTCTAGCTGTAGCCGATATGATGGTAAGAGAGTTCAAACTGGAGGGATGCATGTGCAGATGGAGACAGTGATGGACAGCAGAGAGCAGGCCTTCGCCATCCTAAAAGCAGATGCTGAGAAGATCAGGCAATTGATCGAAGTGCAGATGGATAACCTAACGATGCCGCAATGCCCATTGTATGAGGAAGTACTCGATACACAGATGTATGGGTTGTCTCGTGAAATTGATTTTGCGATTCGATTGAATCTTATTGATGAGGCGAATGGAAAGAACATATTGTCAGAACTAGAACGTAAATTAGCCGCGTTACATGATGCAACTGTCGTGAATAAATAGAGCCATTCTATCTACATAGAATGGCTTTTTTTAGTGTTTTTACGAGTACATTCGACACAATCATGTGCCTATTAGTAGCCGACCTAGAAATGAACGTGATATGATATACATCTAGAATGAGAAATACATATTTGGTGGGAGGAACTTCGATGAGTAAATTAAAAACGATTTCTAAAGTACTCGTTGCAAACCGTGGAGAAATAGCGATTCGTATTTTTAGAGCTTGTACGGAGCTCGAAATACGTACTGTTGCGGTGTACTCGAAAGAAGATTCAGGAGCGTTTCACCGTTATAAAGCAGATGAGCCTACTTAATAGGCGAAGATAAAAAGCCGATTGAGGCTTACTTAGATATTGAAGCGATGATAAAACTCGCAAAGCGAATCGGTGTAGATGCGATTCATCCAGGATATGGATTTCTAGCAGAGAATACAGAATTTGCGAAGCGTTGTGAACAAGAAGGGATTGTATTCATAGGTCCAAAGTCAGAACACTTAGAAATGTTCGGTGACAAAATTCGCGCGCGGACAGCAGCAATTAACGCAAACATCCCTGTGATTCCAGGAAGTGACGGTGCGGTTTTAAGTTTGGACGAAGTGGAAGCGTTTGCGAGCGAACACGGCTATCCGCTTATTATAAAAGCGAGCTTAGGTGGCGGAGGCCGCGGGATGCGGATTGTAAGGGAAGCTAAAGAGTTAAAAGAGTCGTACGAACGTGCCAAATCAGAGGCGCTAAGTGCATTTGGCAACGATGAAGTTTACGTTGAGAAGCTGATTGAAAACCCTAAGCATATCGAAGTTCAAATTCTCGGTGATCATAGTGAGAACATCTTGCATTTGTATGAGCGTGATTGTTCAGTCCAACGACGTCATCAGAAAGTCGTAGAAATTGCGCCGAGCATTAACTTAGAAGATGAGTTACGTGAACGAATTTGTGAATCAGCGGTGCAACTTGCGAAAAGTGTCAATTATTATAACGCAGGTACGGTCGAGTTTTTAGTAGGCGCTGATGGAGAATTTTATTTTATTGAAGTCAACCCAAGGATTCAAGTGGAACATACGATTACTGAAATGGTTACAGGTGTAGACATTGTTCATGCACAATTGTACATTGCAGACGGTGCGACGCTTTTCGGGAAAGAACTCGCGTTACCTAAACAAGATCAAGTTACGTTGCACGGATTTGCGATTCAGTCGCGTGTGACGACAGAAGATCCTGAGAACGGCTTTATGCCAGATACAGGTAGAATTAATGCGTACCGTTCAAGTGGTGGATTTGGTGTGCGACTTGACGCTGGTAACGGTTTTCAAGGAGCGGTCATTAGTGCCCATTATGATTCGTTACTCGTAAAAGTTTCTACGTGGGCAACAACGTTTGAAGTTGCTGCACAGAAAATGCTCCGAAATTTACGAGAGTTTCGAATTAGAGGGATTAAAACGAATATTTCATTTTTAGAAAATGTCGTTACACATCCTTCGTTTTTAAATGGGGAGTACAATACGTCATTTATTGATCAGACACCAGAATTATTCGTATTTCCTAGAAAGAAAGACCGGGGAACGAAGATGTTGACGTTCATTGGTGAAACGATTGTGAATGGCTACCCAGATTTAGAAAAGCAGAAGAAGCCAATTTATTTGGCCCCTCGAATTCCAGAAGTTGATTTAACAAAGACTCCTAAAGCGGGGACCAAACAACGTCTTGATGAACTAGGAGCTGACGGGTTTGTTGAGTGGCTAAAAAAAGAAGAGCGTACGTTAATTACAGATACGACGTATAGAGACGCGCACCAGTCACTTTTAGCTACACGTGTACGAACACACGACCTAAAAGCGATTGCTGATCAAACGGCGAGGCTCATGCCTGACTTATTCTCTCTAGAGTTGTGGGGAGGAGCAACGTACGATGTGTCGATGCGCTTCTTGCATGAAGACCCGTGGGAACGACTCGTCACGTTACGTGAAAAAATTCCAAACGTGATGTTCCAAATGTTGTTACGTGGGGCTAATGCGGTCGGTTACAAAAACTATCCTGACAATGTTATCGAAGAGTTTGTGAAGAGATCAGCAGAAGCGGGCATCGATGTGTTCCGTGTGTTTGATTCATTAAACTGGCTAGAAGGAATGAAACCTGCAATAAAAGCCGTTCGAGAGAGTGGTAAACTCGCAGAAGCAGCGATTTGTTATTCAGGAGATTTACTCGAAGGGAAACAAACGAAATACAACTTGGATTATTACTTGAACCTTGCCAAAGAACTTGAGCGTGAAGGCGCACATATTTTGGCGATTAAAGATATGGCAGGTCTTTTGAAACCTGAAGCTGCGTTTGAATTGATCGGAGAGCTAAAATCAGCAACTTCGCTGCCAATTCATTTGCATATGCATGATACGAGCGGAAATGGGTATTTACGTATAGCCGGGCGATCGATGCAGGTGTCGACGTTGTAGATACGGCCATTAGTTCGATGGCAGGCTCAACTTCACAACCGAGTATGGAAAGTCTCTATTATGCCCTGAAGGGTACGAATAAAGAACCTCAAATGAATGTGACAGACGTGAAAAGACTCACGGGATACTGGGAAGACGTCCGTCACTATTACAAAGGCTTTGAGAATGGCTTGCTCGCGCCTCATCCTGAGATTTATGAACATGAAATGCCAGGCGGGCAGTATAGTAATTTGCAACAGCAAGCAAAAGCAGTCGGTTTGAAAAACCAATGGGATCACGTGAAAGACATGTATAAGCGAGTCAATGAAATGTTTGGCGATATTGTAAAAGTGACGCCTTCTTCGAAAGTTGTTGGAGACATGGCACTTTACATGGTCAAAAACGAGCTAACAGAAGAAGACATTTTTGAAAAAGGAGAGTCGCTTGATTTTCCGGAATCAGTGATCGAGCTTTTCAGAGGTGAAATTGGACAACCTCACGGTGGATTTCCAGAAGAGCTTCAGAAGATCATCTTAAAAAACCGTGAACCACTAAAAGATCGTCCAGGAAAGCATATGGACCCGGTTGATTTTGAACAAGTAGAGAAAGAACTGTTCGAATCACTTGAACGAGAAGTAACGGCACATGACGTATTAAATCATACGATGTATCCGAAAGTGTTTGAGGAATTTGAGCAGTTTAGAAACCGCTTTGGTGACGTATCGGTTCTTGATACAGGAACGTTCTTTTACGGGCTTCGTTTAGGTGAAGAGATTGAAGTCGTCATTGAAGAAGGAAAGACATTAATCGTTAAATTGATTTCAGTATCAGAGCCAAACGAAAAAGCAGATCGAATTGTTTATTACGAATTAAATGGTCAACCACGTGAAGTCGTGATTAAAGATCGTAGTATTAAAACGAACGTCAGAGAAAAAGCTAAAGCTGACAAGAAAAACCCTGCACATATCGCAGCAACGATGCCAGGGACCATTTTAAACGTGATCGTAAAAGAAGGTGAAGACGTGAAAAAAGGAGATCACCTGATTATTACGGAGGCGATGAAGATGGAGACAACAGTACAGGCTCCAAAGGACGGCAGAATTAAATCGGTTCATATAAGCAATAATGAAGCGATTGAAGCAGGTGATTTACTGCTAGAGTTCGAGAGCTAATGAAGGAGTAGTCAATGGAAATTCGTAGGTTGAATGACAATGAAATAGACCAAGTGATCGAACTTGGTGAATTTGCTTTCCAAGGCAACTTTTCGAAAGAAGATCGAGATGATATCCGCTCTCGTATTGAACCTTCAAACATTTGGGGCGCTTTTGAAGGTGAGCGGCTTGCTTCGAAAGTGTCGATGTTACCGATGAATGTATACGTTCAAGGCGTAGCGATGAAAGCCTGTGGGATTACAGGCGTATCGACGTGGCCAGAGCATCGGCGAGGGGGGCTCGTTCGTACGTTAATAAAACATGCCCTGACGGATATGGTAGAGAAAGGTCAAACACTTTCTCTACTTGACCCCTTCTCTGTCGGGTATTACAGAAAATTCGGTTGGGAGTTGTATTGTGATCACTCGACAGCAGTTTTTACGAGTAAAGAACAGTTTCCGAAACCATCAAAAAACGGTACTGGAAGTTTTGATCACGTTACAAAAGAAGATTGGCAAAGGCTGCAAGATGTCTATCAGCAATTAGCGACACGTTACACCGGGATGATTAATCGGGATGAATGGTGGTGGTTAAACCGTAAGTTTAATCATTTCACTAAAACATATCGTGCGATCATTTACGTAGACCAGCATGGTGAAGACCGAGGCTATCTTTTTTATAAGATAAAAGAAAATGAACTGATCGTGCCAGAGTTTGTTGCGTTGAACGAAGAAGCCTATGAACAGCTATGGCGATTTATTGCAGACCATGATTCGATGGCAGAGACGATTAAAATGCGACAATTATCGCAAACACCGTGGCAATTTTATTTGGATAACCCTCAAGTGAAAGAAGAGCGGAAACCATTTTTTATGGCACGTATCGTCGATGCACAGCGGTTTTTAGAGCAGTTTCCCTTTCAATTAGAAGATGGTGAAAGCATGACGTTTGCGATTACGGATGAGTTCGCTGAGTGGAACAATGGCAGTTATTACGTTGAACGCACACACGTTGAAACGCTAGCTGATCCACGTCATGATGCAATCACTGTAGATATTCGCACACTCGTGCCGTTGTTGTTTCGTTATATTGATCTTTCAATCCTTAGAGAACGCGGGCAGCTATCAATCAGCGATGATACTGCACAGTTGTTAGAGCGGGCAATACCGAAGTATAAGCCAAACTTGTTGGATGCATTCTAAAAACAAAAAGCCCTCGATCGAGAGGGCTTTTTGTTAATAAGCAGGTCGTCTTACAATGATTGTGGCAATGTAGCAAATCATTGTGAACATAATTGAAACGACAAGTGAGTGAATGAGTGCAAACGTCATGTATTGATCTGGGAAATAAACAATTAAAATCCCAGCAGTAGCTTGAATGAGGACGAGAGCAACGACTGTCCACGCACTAATCGATAATGTTTTACTTTCGCTCTTAAACTTCATTGCTTTGATTGCTAAAATCACGAGTAGAACGACGAGTAAGATTGCCGCAGAGCGGTGAATGATTTGTACGAGTGCTTGAAAATTAATCGACGATGAGGCAGCATCGCAAAATGGAAAACTCGTACAGCCATAAGTCGAGCCGGTATGTTTTACGTAAGCGCCAGTGTAAATGACCGCATAGGCGTAAACGAGTACACCAAATACGTAATTTCTAAAGCCTTTCGTGACTCGAGGCTGTGGTCGGTTGTCGTTCTCAAATGATAGAATCGTTAAGATGACAACAGTTGCTAGAGAAATGGCTGAAATACCAAAGTGTAGCGCAAGGACGATATTCGAATGACCGAACACGACCGCAGCCGCACCCATCATCCCTTGGAAAACAATGAACAAGACGGCCATTAACGCCCAGAACTTCGTTTCCTGAGTGTGACGAAGCTTTCGCCACGACCAAATCGCCAAGATAATAACGAGCAACCCGACAATTCCTGAGACAAGACGGTGGCTATATTCGACAATTGTTGCAAATACCATGTTGCTTGGGAGTACTTCTCCAAAACATAATGGCCACGTTTCGCCGCAGCCGTCACCAGAATCGGTTTTCGTGACAATTGCACCTTGTAAAAGTACAATAATCATACCGATTGAAGTAAGAATCCCAAAAAACTTCAAACCTCTGTTCAAGATGATCACCTTTTCATAAGTAGGGTAAAACCTGTTGACAAAACAAATAGAGTATGATTACGTAAAATAGGCTATTACGAGCGACATGTTTCGACACGTAAAGAACCACTCATGTAAATAGTAAAGAACTTTAACATCATAAGTCAATTTACGTTCAGTGAACATTTCGTGGCAATTCATGTGAAATATTCATCAGATTGGTGATACTTGATGAAACCATTTTAATTTTAGGCTATAATAGCATTAAAATGATAACCTCTACGCTCTATATGACTTTTGTAGTAGACTGTAGTAGGTTTGATTGGTTCAAGTGAATGTACTTGATTGCCATTCTTACGATTTAAAGGGGGTGACACGGTTAGCGATAAACGGGGCTTTGCCGCACTTGGTTGAGGAGTACTCGCTATGACGCTTCGAGTTCGCAAATGGTGTGATCAAGTAGTTACATAATAATGATTGTACCGTTTATGTCCGACAAAGAATGAATACGACTACTACCGTTTGTCAGTAACACCAACTTGTTTACGGTTGGTGTGACCGTATAGCGCTCACTTTAGATGTGTAAGTTGTACGTTTCCTCAGTATATTCAACCGGCAATTGTAATTCGTTTTGAACCACGCTCGTCACTGTAAGGCGGGCAAAAACATGCTGTATGTACTTGGATACCCATTTAGCTTACTTCGTATAATAATAAGCGTTCCGTGTGTTCGCTTGATTTATACGAAGGATTAAGTCTGATGTGAATTCGATCATGTTCTTACATGAATTTACGAGTCAACGGTTACACTTGTATTATCAGCAACAGAAAGAAAGTGGGGTAAAATCTCTCATGAATGGTTTGAGAAGACTTTTCAAGTTTGCGCCGTTTATGGCAGTCTTCCTGTTCTTGGCAGGCTGTGGTGAGCGAAGATTGACGGCTTTAGACCCAATGGGTCCTCAGTCGCAATGGATTTATGACAACATGATTTTAAGTCTTTACGTCATGGCGATCGTTATTATTGTCGTCTTCGTACTGTTCTTTATCGTAGTTGCTCGTTTCCGTCATAAAGAAGGAGACAATGAATACCCTGAACAAGTTCACGGAAGTACAAAGCTAGAAGTGGCTTGGACAGTAATTCCGCTATTTTTATTAGCTATTTTAGCTGTACCTACAGTAACTGGACAATTTTACTTATCAAACACTGGTCTTGAAGCTCAAGAAGCTGAGAATGAAGAAGAGGTTGATGAAGAAGAATTGGACGCTGAAAGTGCTGAAGAGCTTGGCGACGATGTCATGAAGATTACAGCGACTGGACATCAGTTCTGGTGGCAGTTTGATTATGACTTTGGTGATGACTCATTTACAGCCGGTAACGAAGTATACGTGCCTGTTGACACGAAAGTTGCATTCGTCTTAGAAGCAGAAGACGTTATGCACTCATTCTGGGTGCCTGCACTTGCGGGTAAAGTCGATAACATTCCTGGAATTGAGAACTACATGTGGCTTGAAGCAAGTGAGCCAGGTGTATACAAAGGAAAATGTGCAGAGCTTTGTGGTCCATCACACGCGCTAATGGACTTCAGATTGATCGCTCTTGAGCAAGATGAGTTCGACGAGTGGGCAACTGCAATGCAAGAAGAAGAGGAAGCTCCAACTGAATCACTTGCAAACGAAGGTCGTGAACTCTTTGAAGAGCAAAGCTGCTTGCAATGTCACGCAGTAGATGGAGACGGAGGCGCAATGGGTCCATCACTTGCGAACTTTGGAGATCGTGAGACAATCGCGAACTACCTTGAAGTGACGGATGAGAACTTGAAAGCTTGGATTCAAGATCCTCAATCATTAAAGCAAGGGAACAACATGCCTGCTTATCCAGATTTAAGCGATGAAGAGCTTGACGCCCTTGTAGCTTATTTAAATCAGTTAGAGAAATTAGACCCAGAAACGAAAGAAGGGCTTGAGCGAGACTAATCGCTTAAGGGTATGCATAAAGGAGGCTAATCCACGTGGTAAGAGAGGCTACAAACACGCTCCAAAAGAGTGTGCTTTGGGATTGGTTGACGACTGTCGACCATAAAAAGCTGGCCGTCTTATATCTCATCTCGGGTACATTGTTCTTCTTAAAAGCCGGCCTAATGGCCGTCTTTATGAGAATTCAATTGATGTTCCCGATGAATGACTTTTTAAGTGGTCAGACATTTAATGAATTTATTACGATGCATGGTACGATCATGCTATTCTTAGCAGCAACACCACTATTATTCGCGTTTATGAACTACATCGTGCCACTGCAAATCGGTGCACGAGACGTCGCGTTTCCGTTCGTGAACGCCCTCGGTTTCTGGTTGTTCTTCTTCGGGGGAATACTCGTAAGTTTGAGTTGGTTCTTCGGAGGAGCACCAGATGCAGGGTGGACGTCGTACGTTCCGCTCGCAAGCCGTGATTACGGTGGACTTGGAATTGACTTCTACGTACTCGGTTTACAAGTGTCCGGTATTGGTACACTCGTATCGGGGATTAACTTTATCGTAACGATCATCAACATGCGTGCACCTGGTATGACGATGATGCGTATGCCACTTTTCTGTTGGACGACGCTCGTTACATCAATCTTAATCGTATTTGCATTTACACCACTTGCAGCTGGTCTTGCACTTCTTATGCTAGACCGTATGTTTGATGGTATGTTCTTTATCCCTGGTGAGGGTGGTAATGTTGTCATTTGGCAACACATCTTCTGGATCTTCGGACACCCGGAAGTATACATTCTCGTATTACCAGCGTTCGGTATGATTTCTGAAATTATCCCGACATTCTCTAAGAAACGTCTTTTCGGTTATACAGCAATGGTATTTGCAACACTAATCATCGGTTTCCTCGGTTTCATGGTATGGATGCACCACATGTTTACCGTCGGCATTGGTCCGATTGCAAACTCTGTGTTTGCGATTGCTACGATGATTATCGGTATACCTACCGGTATTAAGATCTTTAACTGGCTCTTTACGATGTGGGGCGGTAAGCTCACATTTAATACGGCAATGCTTTGTGCGTCGTCATTCGTACCGACGTTCGTACTCGGTGGTGTAACAGGGGTTATGCTTGCAATGGCACCAGTTGACCACTTGTACCACGATACGTATTTCGTTGTTGCCCACTTCCACTACATCATATTAGGTGGTATCGTTCTAGGACTCATCGGTGCAACGTTCTACTGGTATCCGAAGATGTTCGGTCATAAGCTTAATGAAACTTTAGGTAAAATTATGTTCTGGATGTTCTATGTTGGTTTCCATTTAACATTCTTCGTTCAACACATTCTTGGACTCATCGGTATGCCACGTCGTGTGTATACATACCTTGAAGGTCAAGGGATGGACACGATGAACATGATCTCTACGATTGGTGCATTTGTAATGAGTGCGGCAATTATCTTGCTCGTAATTAACGTTGTATATTCTGCAATGAAATCACCTCGCGAAGGTGGAGATCCTTGGGATGGTCGTACACTTGAGTGGGCGACACCAACACCAGTACCTGAATACAACTTTGCTCAAACACCACAAGTTCGTTCTCTTGATCCATTATTCTATGAAAAGATTCATGGTGATGGAACGATGAAGCCAGCAGAGCCAATTGGTGACATTCACATGCCAAACGGTTCAATCTATCCGTTTACGATTAGTCTTGGACTATTCTTCGCCGGATTTGGTTTCATTATGTTAAACATGGAAAATGCGATTATTAGTCCTTGGATTGTAATTGCTGTCGGTGGAATTATTACATTCGGCTCAATGGCCTTGCATTCTGTGAAAGAAGACCACGGTTATCATATTTCGAAAGAAACCGTTGAGCAGATGGAGAAAGAGGTGGGAACGAATGGCTGAAACAACTGATTTATCCAAAGGACTTCCTTCCCACCCGGAAAAGGCAACCTTAGAAGGCAAGAACAAGTTTCTTGGCTTCTGGGTGTTCCTTGCCGGTGAAACAACGATGTTTGCCACGTTCTTTGGAACGTACTTAGGTTTACGTAACGGAACAGGTTCTGGTCCGGAAGCGGCGGATATTTTCTCACTGCCACTCGTCTTTATTATGACGATGATTCTTCTTACAAGCTCGTTAACGAGTGTGTTCGCAATGTTTGCGATGAAGAAAAATCAATTTAAGAAGATGAAGATTTGGATGTGGGTCACGGTTGCTCTCGGTACTGCATTCTTAGGTTTTGAAATCTATGAGTTTGTGGAATATGTACATTATGGACTTGGATTTACGACGAGTGCATTTGCATCATCTTTCTACGCACTAGTAGGTTTGCACGGAGCCCACGTATTGTTCGGTTTATGTTGGATTAGTTTGTTATTAATCCGTTACAACAAATCGGGAATTACGCTTACGAATGCTCCAAAGTTTTACGTAGCTAGTCTTTACTGGCACTTTATCGACGTCGTGTGGATTTTCATCTTCACGGTTGTCTACCTAATGGGAATCGGAGGTTGATCATAAATGGGTGAAAATTTATCTCAACCGTTTGAGAAAAGCTCAATGACTCCTGAAGAAATTAGAAAGATTAATCGGGAGCAACGAATTCAAACGATTGCATTTGGTTTTATGATCGCAATCACACTGCTTGCATTTATTGCTGTTGGTGCTGATGTCGTTCCAGGATCATTTGCGATTCCGTTTATTCTAGGTTTAGCAGGGATCCAGTTGTTTTTACAACTTTACTATTTCATGCACTTAAAGGATAAAGACCACGGTTGGCCGAATACGTTTATTGTGTCCGGAATCGTACTCGTTATTCCTACGATTGTTGCGTTAATGCTTCTAATCGGTGTAACGAAATACTAAGTGACAAGAAAGAGCGGCCAAATTCGGTCGCTCTTTTGTCATATAATCGTCAAGGAGACGTTTTGAGTGTGAGTAGTCGTTGCAGTATAATGGAAACGACAGGAGGTTGTTTTCTTTGGGAAACGCAGATTATGTACCGAAAACGAACAAAAATTACACGTGGATTGTCGTCACGTTAACCATCGTAATTAATGGTTTAATCGCTCTATTGTTTTTTATGGACGGGCTAGGCGCTGAAGCGTCGTTTGATGTGACGATTTTACCGATGATGAACGCCATCTATAACAGTTTTACGACGGTGTTCTTGCTTGCAGCACTCTATGCAATTATAAAGCGCAACGTAAAAGTACATCGTAGGTTTATTTATGCAGCTTTATCGACAACAACGTTGTTCCTCGTAACGTATGTGGCACACCATTTACTTGCAGACTCGACACCTTACGGTGGCGAAGGGATTATGGCAGGGATTTATTACTTTATTCTACTTACACACATTCCACTCGCAGCCATTATCGTGCCACTCGTACTGTTTTCAGTCATTTGGGGTATGACTAATCAAGTAACAAAACATAAGAAGATTGTTCGTTGGACGATGCCGCTTTGGCTTTATGTGAGTATTACAGGTGTACTAATCTACATTATGATCTCACCTTATTACGGCTAATGACAAAAAAGCGAGTACGCTATTCATGCGTTCTCGCTTTTTTCGTAAAAAGAAAAACAGCTGAGTATACAGCTGTCTTAACAATTTAGAAGTCTGTTAATCCTTCTTCAACGCCTTGAAGTTTAGACTTCACTTTTGAAACGATTTTGTCTGGGAACTCTTCATCGTACTCGACACCGTGTGGGTAATAATGTCTACCGAGAATCGGCGTCATTAATTTAACGACCGTATCTTCCCCTGGAATATCTCCGTCGATTGCGTAGGCAGGTACTCGTAAGAAGTATGTGGCACCTTCGCGTTCGTCTTTCATTTCATAATCAAAGGTAACACGTTCGTAATCCCATTGTTCTGCGTGGATAAATCCGTGCTTGTCCATGACTGGAAGCAAGTTTCCAAATTTCAATTCTTTGTCTGGAAAGTTGAAGTCTGTTATTTTCATCCCGTTCCCTCCTAAAAGGCTCAATCCATTCTTTATTTTATAGAAAAACGCTTAAATATGCAATTGCTAGCATAAGGAATTTTGATGAACATAGACAAGAGTGGATGCGTAATGTAAAAGCAAAAGGAGGGGGTATCATGCCAGATGAGCACATGGACCTTCGGTGATTGATTTTAAGGCATTTGTCAAAAATCATCCAGGGTTAATTCAGGAAGTCCGTGAAGGACGCCGTTCATGGAATGCGTTATATCAAGATTGGAGTATTTTAGGATCAGACGATCAAAGCTGGCAAGGATTTGCGCGTACGACTGCAGCTCCAACTGAACAAGTAGGAACTGGTGGACATCAAGAAGCAACTAGTACAGACACAAGGGGAGCTTCGAGCAATTTACAAGGCTTACTTGATAACAACCCAACCGTTGCCTCTGTCGTCTCCAAACTTGGTCAAATGAACGTAAACGAGCTTCAAGGTTATTTAGGTCAATTTAGTGGTGTGATGAACAACGTGCAACAACTAATGGGGCAGTTCCAAAATACAGGTGCTCCAGTTCGTAGCAGCACGAGGGATAATCCGTTTTCCTTTAGAGGGTTTTAAAAGGCGGTTGATACGATGAGAAGTGACGTAATGGAATACATTCGGAGTCGTCCAGATCTTAAGCGCTATTTACGTGCAGAACCGACATGGTACCGTAAGCTCGCACGGCATCCTGAACAGCTCGTTGACATGGAGAAAGAAGCGAAAGTATTCAACGGTCAAACGTGGCCCCAACGAGTAGCTAAAGTAAACCAAGGACTTGGGATGACGATGAGTTTGTTAAGCATGTTCCGTAGGTAGCATAGTTTTAGGCCTTCTTTGGCATAATAAGACAAAGGAGGTCGTTTTTATGTCCGTATGGATGATTATGCTACTCATGTCACCTTTCGTGCAAAGCGATATAACGATTGAACCGTTGCCAGCCATTCAAGAAGTGTCTACTGAGAATACTGAAACAAAAATACAAACGCACCAAATTGGGAGTACGATCTATGTTGAAACGTATGTTCCAGAAGTGACGTTTAATCGTCATGATGAGGAACGACCAAAAGGCTATTTCATCGTCACTCTTGATGGGGAAAAAGAAAAAGTCGAGCAAGCCGCATTTATGCTTAAAGACGTTCCGAGTGGGAAGCACCAATTAGTCATCGAACTCTATGATGAAAAAGGTTCGTTACTACATGAATATGAGGAAACCATTCAATTGTAACTCTACGCATGTTATACTGGGGTTTGGAGGTGTTTTACAGTGCAAAGTGTCGTATCAACACCTGTTGACCTGTTGGATGTTTCCGAAGAACTTTCTTTTATGATCACTCGTAGTGATGTGTACACTACTTATCTCGATACAAAAAGAGAAATGAACGAAGATGCTTACGCAACGTCTTGTATCGTAGCCTTTAATGATGAAAAGGTGCGTTTTGAAGAAGTTCAACGGTTTGGTAAATACCATCCAGATTATCATACAGTAACGAAAGCTATGCGACTAGCAAAGCGCGAAATGGACATGTGTGAAACAGTCGCTGCATTTCGGAAAGCAGAACGGGACTTAGAGAAGTTGTTATCTTCGATTGGTGAGCTACTGGCAAGCTCAGTGTCGCCGTTTATTAAAGTTCCTTCTTCAAATCCTTACTTTGACTCCTCGTCTTGTAGTGGGGGATGCGGATCAGGTGGGAGCTGTAGCTGTAGTTGATTCCATAAAAAAGCTATTAAGAACAGTTGATTCTTAATAGCTTTTCTTTATTGCAAATATCTGTGAACCAAGGCGAGAATTGATCGTCTCGTTAAAATTCCGACGAAGGCATCGTCTTCGTCAACAATACATATGAACGGATGATTAATTGACGTCGTTAATGCTTTTTGGAATGTAGCGTCCGTGCGTAATCGTGGGATGTTTTTGTTCATGGCCGTCTCCACAGTAATATCATGAAGGCGTTCCATCTCCAATTGCTCTAACCCGAGAATAGAGTCTAAGATTTCTGTCTTACTAATCTGACCTTTCACTCGGTAGTCACGATCAAGTACAGGTACGGCTGTATATCCCGATTTAATGAGAACAAGTAATGCATGATCAAGTCGGTTCTCTAGTTGAACGTGTGCAACTTTTTCGTGAGAGACGATTAGATCATTAATTTCTTTCGTCATCAGTTGACGATTTTTCAAAACGTTGAGCGTCATAACATCAGATCCCCTTACGAGTGAAGAAAAATGAACACATTACTTTTACAATCTTATGTATTATCGTAGAAGTTCCTTGAAAAATTGTCAAGAAATGAACGACGTTTAGCGGTCTCAATAAAGGATATTCCTAGATTCTAATTAAGAATCTAAGTATAATAAAAGAAGATATAGGAACGAAAGGGATTGTATATGAAACGCAAGGATAAAAAAATTGTCATTACGCTATTATCTGTTGTTGCAATTCTTATTATCGGTGGAATGTTTGTGCCGATCAGCGTGAGTGCCCGAGTGATACTCGCACGATCATTGATCATACGACACAAACGTATGCAGCTCCTTCGTGTTTTGATGAAGCAGAAATGACGAACTTCCTTCAAGAGACGACGTTTGGCCATGCCAAATCGTTGGATTATGATGCAGAGTCTTCATGCTCCACTGATTTTTACACCCAATCAGACGTCCCCATCTTTTTCGCGATGCTGCAATTATTTGGACTAGGAGAACAACAATGGTCGGAAGAAGACCGCCTATAGCTATGAATGTACACCAAGAAAAAGGGAGAGAGAGTAAATGAAAGTTGTAAAATTTGGCGGAACATCAGTGGCGAGTGGGCCACAAATTGAAAAGCTTACGAATATCGTACAAGAAGATGCTGAACGAAGAATTATTGTCGTTTCAGCACCGGGAAAACGAACGAAAGACGACATTAAAGTAACAGATATGCTGATTGACTTAGGTGAGAAGTGTAGTAAAGGTCAATCAACAGACGATGCGCTTGCAGCAGTGATTGAGCGCTATCAATCGATTGCAAAAGAGCTCGCATTGCCTAGTGAAGCGATTGAAGAAGTAGAACAAGACCTTCACGCTCGCGTTGACTTTTATAGCAAAGCGGACAATGAGGATCAATTTATGGATCAAATGAAAGCCGCAGGCGAGGACAATAATGCGAAATTAATCGCAGCACACTTTTCGAATGTAGGCATTGATGCAGTTTATATGAATCCGAAAGTAGCTGGACTTCTCGTTGAAGGCGAACCAGGGGACGCTAGTGTGATTCCAGAAGCTTACGAACAATTAAAAGCATTACGTGATGAAGAGCGCGTGATCGTATTCCCAGGCTTTTTCGGGTATACCGAGGAAGGGATCTTAACGACATTCCCAAGAGGTGGTTCAGACATTACAGGTGCTATTGTAGCTGCTGGTGTAAAGGCCTCTCTCTATGAGAATTTCACAGATGTTGATTCGGTTTATGTAGCAAATCCAAATGTCATTGAAAATCCAGAAGAGATCCACCATATGACGTATCGGGAAATGCGTGAGCTTTCGTATGCTGGTTTTTCAGTTTTTCATGATGTTGCGTTAATTCCAGCATTTCAACATGACGTTCCAGTAAGCATTAAGAATACGAATAACCCATCAAGTGAAGGGACATTAATTACCGCTCGTCGTAAAGAAGAGAATACGTACTTTCCTGTAACCGGAATTGCTGCTGATAAAGGGTTTAGTATTATTTACGTTCGAAAATATTTAATGAACCGCGAGATTGGATTTGGACGTAGGCTTTTAGAAATGGTTGAAGAAGAAGGACTATCTTATGAACATTTACCTTCTGGAATTGATGATACGTCAGTCATCTTAAGAACATCTCAGTTCTCTATTGATAGCGAGAATCGCCTTATTAATCGCATTCAAAATGAACTCGGTGTCGATGACTGCTACATTGAACACGGGTTTGCGATGGTAATGGTTGTAGGAGAAGGCATGCACGAGACCGTCGGTCTTGCGTCAAGAGCAACGCAAGCAATATCAGGTGCAGGTGTTAACTTAGAAATGATTAATCAAGGCTCCTCAGAAGTATCACTTACGTTTGGAGTAAAAGAACGTGAAGCCGATGATGCATTACAAGCATTGTACAAAGAATTCTTCGCTAAAGTAACCCAATAACAAAAACTCGGATCCTATTTTGGATCCGAGTTTTTTATGTCTCGAAGCATTTGTTTTACTTCTTGTAATTCGTTGTGAAGCTTTTGATAGTCTGTTTCTTCGGTACTATGTTTTGCGGTGTCTTCTTCATTTGCCTTTTCAACGTTGTTTACGATCACCCCGATGAATAAGTTAAAGATAATAAACGTACCAACTAAAACGAACGCAATAAAGTAAATCCAACTCCATGGCTCAATCTCTAAAATCGGTCGCATGACCGCTTCTGTCCATGAATCCAGCGTTACAATTTGGAAGAGCGTCAATACAGAGCGCCCGAGGCTTCCGAAATACTCCGGAGAGATTGACGCAAATAACATCGTACCGATGACAGCAAAGATATAAAAGACGAGACTCATTAAAAACATAATGTTGAAGAGGGAAGGGATTGTGCGCATGAGTGCATCAACGAGTCTTCGTAATGACGGAATGACAGAGATCGCACGAAGCACTCGAAGTACACGAAGCACTCGGAGTACCGTCACGAAGTGTGCACCTGCAAATAAGTGACCGGCTAAGATAATCAAGAAGTCAAACCAGTTCCAACCGCTCTTGAAAAACGTATAAAATGGAACGCTTGCAATGAGTCGTAACACAATTTCAACGGTGAAAATCCAAAGCAACACACGGTCAGCAATGTAGAACCATTCTTGATAAGGAATGTACAGTTCTGGGTACGTTTCAAGACCGACGATGACCGCATTAACAAAGATAAAGAGCATCACGACAATCGTAAAAAAGCGATGCTCAACGAAGTCTTGAAGTTTGAGGCGCCAATGTTTATCTGAGCTCACGTATCACTTAACCTCCGATTGAAGTATGATCCACATCGTAGTCGCCAAGTTGCTTAGATCGACCGATGGCCGCATCGGCACCTTTAGCAATGTGTTCTTTCACTTGAAACATTTCGAGATGCTTAAATGCGGCTTCAGTCGTCCCACCAGGACTCATCACTTCTTTATAGAGCTCTTTTGGTGTTTGTTCAGTGTGACTAAAGCGAGTGGCAGCACCGATCATCGTCTGAACGATTAATCGTTTCGCTTCATCAGAGCCAATACCGGCGCGTTCTGCTGATTCCATCAAGCCTTCAATAACATAGTACATGTACGCAGGACCACTTCCAGAAATGCCGGTAACGGCATCCATTTGTGTCTCCGTTACCGTCGTTACAGTACCGACGTGTAAAAACAACGATCGTGCAAGTTCAACGTCTTCATCCGTTGCATATTCACCTTTACAAATCGCAGTTGCTGATTGCATGACCGTTGCGGAAGTGTTCGGCATAGCTCGTATCACGGCATTTTTCGTACCGAGTAATGAAGAAATATAGTCCGTTTTTGTTCCTGCAAGTACAGAATAAAATACATGATGTTTCGTTACAAAAGGTCGTAGTTGAATGATCGCAGATTCAATGTCTTTTGGTTTCATTGCCAGCACGACAACGTCACTTTCGTCCATTGCTTCCTTAACATCGGTTAATGTTTCGATCTCATAGCGTTCTTTCATATACGCTAAGCGTTCTTGATTGGATTTATTCATCGCTTTGATCGTCGTTTGTTTCGTTTGATCAGTCGCACGCACACCAGCGATGATCGCTTCAGCCATAGCCCCGGCTCCAACAAACAACAGATTAGGTTTCATGACTATATTGAACTCCTTTCGTTTGTCCACTTCCTTGGATGACGTACTTGTTCGTTGTGAGTGCTTCAAGACCAAGAGGTCCTCTTGCATGAAGCTTTTGCGTACTAATGCCAATCTCTGCACCGAATCCGAATTCTCCACCATCCGTAAAGCGAGTCGAAGCGTTATGGTACACAGCAGCTGAGTCAATCAATTGTTGAAAACGCTCCACGATCGCTTCATTGTTCGAGACAATCGATTCTGAATGATGACTACTATACTGATCAATGTGACGGATCGCTTCTCCGCTATCGTTAACGGTTTTCATTGCAACGACGTAATCAAGAAACTCCGTTTCAAAGTGTTCTTCGGTGACAGGTAAGACGTTTTCGTTTAAGGCTTGCAATGTGCTATCACCATAGATGGTCACGCCTTTATCAATTAACGCGTGAATCAAGTCATGACCGTGAAGGGTCGCCCATTCACGGTCTACGAGAATCGTTTCGACTGAATTACAGACAGAAGGGCGATCGGTTTTGCTATCGATGGCAAGGTCAATGGCCATTTGTTTATCGGCTGTTCCTTCAATATAGAGGTGGCAGTTGCCTTCGCCAGTTTCAATCACCGGTACGATCGATTGACGGAGAACGGTTTGGATCAGTGAGGCGCTTCCTCTAGGGATCATCACGTCAACAAGTCCTCGTAATTGACCGAGTTCATTCACACTCTCCCTTGAATCTGGAGAGATGAGTTGAACGATGTCTCGGGATAAGTTTGCTTTCGTAAGGGCATCTTGCATCACCGTTACGAGCACTTCATTTGAACGTTTCGCTGATGAACTTCCTCTTAGTAAACAAGCGTTACCTGCTTTTAGACAAAGGCTTCCTGCGTCAATTGTGACATTTGGACGGGCTTCATACACCATTGCTATAACGCCTAACGGAGAGCGGACGTTTTTAATGACGAGTCCGTCTTCTCGTGTCCACGATTGTTCGGTTTCTTTTCGTAATGGGTCCGGTTGGTCAATGAGAGTGAATAACCCTTCTTTCATCGATTCAATTCGATCTGGCGTTAACGTTAAGCGATCAATTAATTCATTTGAGATTCCGTTTTGTACGGCATCATCGATGTCTTTTAAGTTCGCATCATGAATGACGTCTTTCGCTTCATCTAAACCTTGTGCAATCAGACGTAATACTTCATTTCTCTTTTCAAGGCTTGCGTTTGCAATAGCGTTACTCGCTCGTTTACAAGCGATCGCTTGTTGTTTTGTTAGACTCATCAATCATCCGTCCTTTCTGATGGCTTACCCAATGATCTCTATGAATACAAACGATTGAAGTCTCGTTTGCTGTTCCTAATTCATTTGAAGATAATGAAGAACGACCTTTACCGACGAGTAACCCGTCACGATCGTAGACTGCAATAATTGCACCTTTTTCAAATGATGCTTCGACTTTTTTAATTCCAACCGCTAGTAAGCTCTTACCACGGTAGAGCATCGCATCCTTTGCTCCATCATCAATCATAATACGCCCTTCAATTTCCGAATGAAGACCGACCCATTGTCGGTTTTTCGTCCACGTATTCGGTTGACGCTCAACGTACGTTCCTTTGCCGTTTCCATTGACTGCTCGGATTAATTCCTCTTCACTTTCTGCACGACCAATAAACGTATTTATTCCTAGCGATTGCGCTCGTTTAGCAGCCTCTAGCTTCGATTTCATACCACCAGTTCCAAGGCTCGATCGTTTGTCATCCATCTCATTAATAAATGAATCGGTAATGACAGTTAAATGCTCAATTCTTTTTGCGTCAGGTTGACTTGGATGGGCGTTATAAACGCCATCAACATCCGTAAGTAGAAGCAGTTGATCGGCGTTTAATAGACCTGCAACAAGACTTGAAAGCCAGTCATTATCACCAAACGTTAGTTCTTCAATGGCGATGGAGTCATTTTCATTAATAATAGGAATGACTCGTCTCCTGAGAAGCTCAGCCAATGTTTGGTAGGCATTGTTGTATTGCTCTTCGTGGGAAAACGTGCTTCTCGTTAATAGCAATTGCGCTACAGCAATCGATTGCTGTAAGAATGCTTTTTCGTAAGCTTCCATTAACAACCCTTGACCAACTGCTGCGGCTGCTTGTTTTTTGGCAGTCGTCGTCGGTCGTGTTCGGTAGCCAATTTTTTGAAAGCCTGCAGCCACGGCGCCTGAAGATATAAGAATAATTTCGTACCCTCGTTGGTGTAGTTCACCAATGGCACGACTATAGTGAATGATTCGTTCGTGAGCAATTCCACCATCACGCTTTGCCAGTGAGCTACTGCCAATTTTTATGACGATGCGTTTTGTGTTCATGTTCGTCACCTCAATCGAAAAAAAGCTCCTATTTCATCCGTATTAAGGACGAAATAGGAGCTTTTCCGCGGTACCACCTTGATTAACCACAGCGATGTGGTTCACTTGTACTCTTTATCGCAGAGTAAACGGTCAGCGGTTAACTGACTGCTCAAGGTAGGTTTCAAAGGAGTTAGTGGCGCGAAGGTTTCAGCGGTTGCTTCGCTCTCTGTGGCATAACGTCCTTTTACTTGTCCTGTCATCGCATTTCGATCATTAACGTACATATGAAAGTGAACATATAATATCATTTTCTCCATAGGCATGCAAGCACAAAGGCGTGAGACTTCGTTGCTTTTTCATGGAAACTGAGTAGTCATCACTCTTGTTTTTGAATAGAGTCATGAGTACAAACGATGGCAACGTTGTGACGGCGTTGTCACTAACTTGTTCCCATGATAAACTAATGGAATAACATTCCGGTTTTACCGTAAGGGGCGGTACCTATGTATCAACAAAGACAAGGACTAGTAGTCTGGGTACAATCGTTAAAACACGTCAGACATTTACGCAAGTATGGACACGTCCAATACGTATCTAAGAAAATGAAATATGTTGTCTTATATTGCAATGTCGACGATGCCAACAGTGTATCCGAACAAATTGGACGATTGAATTTTGTCCACAACATAGAATGGTCGGTTCGAAGGGAACTTGATTTGAATTTCGAAGACGACACTCAATTGGAAAGAACAAATGAACATTTGCATACTTAATGGCTTGAGTACTCATACTCAAGCTTCTTTTATACAAAAAAAGCCGCGCGCCCATATGGACACGCGGAGCCTGTTGTTATCGACAGGCAATGGGAGAGGAGAAACCGGAGGAAGCGCTTATGGGGAAACGTAAGCGTTCTCCGCGGTTACTTGCAACATGGGATCATGTTGCTAACTCTATCATGTCCGTAAACGTGCAAGAATATACAAACCGATGTGAATCTTTTTCTTGAATTGTCACTTTCAAGGTATGATAAACTAAAAGGGTTTTATGAATGCAAGATAGAAAGGAAGTTAACGATGCGTGTCATAGCAGGAGAACAGCGGGGGATGCGATTACAAGCTGTAAAAGGAAATACAACGAGGCCGACTGCTGATAAAGTTCGCGAAGCGTTATTTCATCGACTTGGACCTTACTTTGATGGAGGCATTGGTCTTGATCTTTATGGGGGAAGTGGAGCCATATCGATTGAGGCGATCAGTCGTGGCATGGAACGAATGCACATTGTAGAACTTTCAAAAGAAGCGATTACAACGATTACGAAAAATGCGAAACATTGCCGTGTCGACCAACGCTTAACCATTCATCAAGGACGTGCGCAATCAGTACTTAAACGTTTTAGCAGTGAACGTATTCAATTTGATTTTATTTATATCGATCCACCTTACAAACAGCAAATGATTGAAGAAGATATTCAAGCGATTGTAGGCGGTACTCTCTTGCATCCAGATGGTGTAATTGTATGTGAACATGATTCGAGTGTCACGTTACCTAAAGAGATCGAGTCGCTTGAAACCGTCCATGAAAAACGCTACCGAGATACGACAATTACGATGTATCGAATGAGTGAAAGTGAGGAATAAGGATATGACGACGATCGCAGTTTATCCAGGCAGTTTTGACCCTGTTACGAATGGACATATTGATATTATTGAGCGCGGCGCAAAAGTTTTTGACGAAATTATCGTCGCTGTTTTAAACAATCAACGAAAAACACCATTGTTTTCAGTAGAAGAGCGTGTGCAATTGTTAGAAGAGTCGTTAACACATATTAACAACGTATCCGTTGACTCGTTTCAAGGTTTGCTCGTTGACTATGTTAAAGAGAAGAATGCAAGTGTCATTGTGAGAGGGTTACGAGCGGTTAGTGACTTTGAATATGAAATGCAAAACGCCTCAATCAATCGAAAGTTAGAATCGTCAGTTGAGACGTTTTTCATGATGACAAATAACAATTACTCTTACTTAAGTTCAAGCATCGTAAAAGAAGTGGCTCGATATGGGCGAAATGCAGAAGACCTCGTGCCACCTCCTGTGGAGCGTGCGCTACGTGAAAAATATCAACGTTAACGATTTGTGATCAGTCTTTGGTGCCAAATGACAATAGAGATGAGCAATGTAACGAGTGTAACGATCGGACCCCACGTGTAAAAGGCATCCATGAACGTTGCAAGGAAGTTTTGTGACGCGCCTCCAGACGCCGTTTCTTGTACACGAGGTTGATACAGCCAATCAAATACGAAAAACGTTAATATTGCAGCGAAGACACCTTGCATGACCCTTGCAAAAAAGAATGGTTTAAATCGAATATCGGTAGCAGCGAGAATGCTTGCAGCTTGTGCTTGAGCGGAAAACCCTGCAAATGCGAGTAAGAAACTAACGATGATGGCTTGCTCTTTTAGTGTTGCTCCTGTCGTTGTGCTGACAAGCTGACTACCAAGCGTCATTTCAAAAAGTCCCGAAATAATTGGTACGCTTAACTCGGTCGGGAATTGGAAGATCATTAATGCCAATGTCACGATCAGTGCCAACCATTGCGTAATGTGCAGCAAAGAAAGAACTTCATTTAACACAGAGAATAGAATAATGAAACCACCGATCATTAATAGCGTCTGTACCGATGATTGAACGGCATCGCCAAGTTTTTGTCCAATCGGTCTCGTATCTTGAAGACGTTCTTCATGTAACATGTGAAAAGCTTCTTTTAAGGAAGGAAAGCGTTTCTTTTTTTGCCTCGTCTGAATGTGATTTCCCCCGTGAAATCGCATCATCATTCCGACGAGGACGTTGCCTCCGTAATGGGCAAACGCGAGAACAATTCCGAGAGCAGGGTCATGAAAAAAACCGATCGCAATTGCCCCGAACAGAAATAGTGGGTTTGAAGAGTTCGTAAATGCAACGAGACGTTCAGCTTCAATCGTCGTGATTCGTTTGTCTTTCCAAAGGCGTGCCGTAAGTTTTGCACCTGCTGGATAGCCACTGGCAAGTCCCATTGCCCATACAAAACCACCAGTGCCTGGCACACGAAATAACGGTCTCATTAATGGTTCCATATAGGCGCCTAGAAAACTAACGACGCCAAAGGCGATGAGAAGCTCAGAAATTATAAAAAACGGTAGTAACGACGGAAAAACGACGTCCCACCAAATCGATAACCCTCGTAATGATGCATCCAATGAATGTTGAGGGAAGAGCATTAATGAGGCTGCCATTAAAAGTACAGAACAAGCTAGAAAAAGAGAATTCCATTTTGAAAGTGACAAAAGAACAGCCTCCTCATTGGTGGACTCAGGACAAGGCATTGTACTTTCATAATTACGTTTCGTTCACAAAAATAGAACGAGCTCTCGTTTTCTTTTAAAATTAGGAATGAGTCTCGAAAGACTGGTAAGCTATCATAGAAGTCATTTCTTTGGT
Source organism: Geomicrobium sp. JCM 19038 (assembly GCF_000698125.1). GTDB lineage: Bacteria > Bacillota > Bacilli > Bacillales > Marinococcaceae > Geomicrobium_A. The sequence continues at coordinate 114,514 of NZ_BAXA01000003.1, forward strand.
ATTAAACGGAGGAGTGAAATGTGGAACAACGAAAACCGAAAGTTGGTCTTGCTTTAGGTTCTGGCGGAGCGCGGGGAATTGCTCACGTCGGAGTCCTTGACGTATTTGAGAAAGAAAATATTCCGATTGATTATATTGCAGGCAGTAGTATGGGTTCACTCGTTGGTGCGCTATTTGCGCTTGGACATTCAGCGACTGATTTGGAAGAATTAGCATCATTGTTTAAACGAAAGTACTTTGTTGATTTTACGGTTCCGAAAATGGGGCTCATCAATGGGAAGCGAATTGAAGAATTAATTTATATGCTCACTCAAGGCAAAAATATCGAAGACTTAGAGGTCCCACTCTCAATCGTTACGACGGATTTGCAAAAAGGGAGATCAGTCATTCTAGATTCGGGTAGCATTTCAAAAGCCGTTCGAGCGAGCATTTCAATTCCTGGCATTTTTGTACCCGTACAATATGATGGCAAGATTCTCGTTGATGGTGGGATTGTTGATCGTGTTCCGATTCAAGCGGTTCGCAACATGGGCGCAGATATCGTGATTGCGGTTGATGTTTCATTTTTTCCAAAGGACCCACCGATTACGTCGATTTATGATGTGATAATGCAAAGTATGGAAATTATGGGAAGAGAGATCGTGGAAAGCAAATGGCTCCAAGCTGATGTGCTGATGCGACCGATTTTGAAGCAGCATAGTACTGTCGCTTTTCAAGAAATTGAAGCACTCGTTGAACAAGGGAGAGTAGAAGCCAGTCATTACGTAGAAGACATAAGACGGCGCATATTGAATTGGGAGGAGAAGCGATGAGCGAGAAGAACAACCGAAGTAAACCTACAAAGACGCTGTGGATCATAGCAATTAGCTTACTCGCTGTACTTTTGATTCAACAGATCCCAATTGGTTATTATTATTCTCAACCTGGAGATGCCACTGGTCTTCAAGAAATCATTACGGTTGAAGGGGGTTCAGACCTTGAAGAGGGAGAGTTTTACTTAACGACAATTTTGCAAAGTCGAGCCAACCCCTTTTTGTATTTATGGTCGTTTTTAAGCCCGTACCGCGTGTTAACACCAGAAGAGATGATTATGACCGAGAACGAAAGTGATGAAGAATACCACCATCGCCAAGTCGAGTCGATGAGGCAATCTCAAGATGCTGCAAAAATTGCAGCCTACCGAGCAGCGGGAGCAAGTGTAGATATCGAAGAAAATGGGGTTTTTGTTACTCAGTTTGTTGATGGAATGGGTGCAGTAGATGTACTAGAAGCCGGTGATTTAATCATTGGCGTCGATGAGCAAACGATTCTTAATTTCACAGAACTAACCGAAGCATTGTCTGAGAAAATGGAAGGTGAAGAAGCGGTGTTAAGCGTCATTCGTGAAGGGGAACAAATACAAGTTGATGTTGAAATGCAAACATTCCCGAATGCAGGAGAAGAGAATGGTCAGCCAGAGGATGCAGTCGGGTTAGGGATTATCTATCCTGTTAATGACCGCACCGTGACATTTGATCCGGAAGTTACGATTGAGGCAGGAGCCATTGGTGGCCCTTCTGCAGGGTTAATGTTCTCGTTAGAAATCTATAATCAATTGCAAGAGGATGATATTACACGAGGACTTAACGTAGCAGGCACAGGATCCATTGATGAAGACGGAAATGTTGGCAGAATCGGAGGCATTTCTCAAAAGATCGTTGCTGCAGATCAAGCCGGCATCGACATTTTCTTTGCACCTAATGATGAAGAGCTTGGTGAACTTTCAAACTATCAACAAGCCATAGAAGCAGCAGAAGACATCAATACCGACATGCAAGTCGTCCCAATTTCTACACTTGAAGAAGCGATTGACTATTTACGTTCTGTCGCTTAAAACGATCGGTTTCTCGTATTCGCGTTGGTAGAAGTCAGGCCTGGTTGAAGTTGGTAAATAGCTCCAATAAGCAAATGCGGCTTTTTCATCGAGTCGCATTTGTGCGTTTTTTTGCCTCGGCGGACGGTCGTACAGTTGAAGTGTTGTTTCTTTCTTAACTTTGCTTAAATAGGCTTGACCCACCTTAGAAAATCCTAACAAACGAACCGCAGACGGTTGACGGTTCGCACCTAATGCGTCAGCCATGCTCGCTTTCGTCGTTTTTGTTAAAATGTGGACGAGTGTACGTTGAATTCGAACCCAGGTGTATCGTTTTGTTTTTACGAGATTCATAAACGATTGGAAGCTGTCAGCTTTTTTTGCTGCGTTGACTAGCCGATATTCTAATCCTTCTTGAACGTCATAGTAAGAAGCAAGAACTGTGATGTCAGTCGTTAATAATTCATGTTGTAAGTACTTGTAATAGTCATCCCACGACACGAGTGGATGCTCGGTTAGTGCAGCGTACGTTTCATTTGGCACGAAAGGGCGAATGTCTTCAAGTTCATCGTTTGACAGTGCCCGTCTAATTGCAGTTGCGCTGGCGATTGCACTTTTTTCTTCAAGGTCTTCGCTATGGTATCCACTTCCGGTGCGCTGAATTGTTTCAGGCTGAATCGAAGCGTTTAATTCCCTTGCGGATTTCACGTACTGATAACCTAGAATGTTATTCGGTTGACTTAAATCTGGGAACGTCGTAGGTGGTGTTAATTCAAGAAATGCTTCAGACTGTGCTCTAGGGTATGACGCTCCTTCATTCATGCGTTTTTTTACGTGCGATTCTAGCGTTTGTTCATGTTGTTGCATAAACTGATCTAATTCCTTAAAAGCATCAATGTCACCGTATTCACTACCAAAGTAAAACGAGTCGATGAGTAAGTCGTTAAGAATTGAAACGCTTCCTCGAGCAAACAAGCTTGCATGTTGACTAGAATAAGCGTAGGGGAGTTCAACGACTAGATCAGCACCTGCATCAAGGGCGAGCTTCGTACGCGTTTGTCGCGAATAACTTGCAGGTTCGCCTCGTTGTAAAAAATACCCACTCATGACACAAACGACGACGTCTGCTTTCGCATGTTTTTTTGAGGTTTGTAAATGATAGAGATGACCGTTATGAAAAGGGTTGTATTCCACGATAAGCCCAATTGCTTTCATAATCACCCTTCTTTCGTAATTTGAATGTGAAATCATCGTTCGCTTACAGTATAATGTAAAGAAAAAATGTTGACAAACAAGCATAATGACAGCTATAATTACTTTTGTTGCTTTGAGGTGATAAATAATGCGCTGGACGATTCAACAGCTTCTAACAAGCCGTCAAGATACAATCCCTTTCGAGAAGGATGTGAACGTATCTGAACTTGTAGAACGCGATCAAGAACTGCGTGATATCTCACCTGTTCATATCAAAGGTTTTGTTCAGATTACTAGCCAGTATGCGACCTTTCAGTTTACAGCGACAGGTACGTTCGTGTTGCCTTGCGCTCGCACGTTGGTCGATACAACGTCTCCATTTGAAATTGACATTATTGAGCGATTTCGAATTGATGGTTTGCCAGTAACTGATGATGAAGATGAAACGCTGCATGAACCGGAAAATGGTTATGTTGATCTTCTCCCATATATTAAGGAGAACATTCTACTTGTAATTCCAATTCGTGTCATTAATGAAGATGAAGACCTTAAAAAAGATGGACTAACATCTGGAAACGGTTGGGAATTAAGCGAAAAGCAAAGCCAAGAGAATGATGATGATCAAAACGCCATTGATCCCCGTTTGAAAGACTTAGCTAAGTATTTTCAAAACGATCAATAATGAAGATGATCATAGATGGTTGCGCGTAGCTTCATGCATGTTGAAATGGATAATGTTTAAGGTAGTATCGATTTGTTAAAGGAGGTGGCAAGAGACATGGCAGTACCTAAAAGAAAAACATCTAGTACTCGTAAAAACAAACGCCGTACGCACGTAAAACTTGCTGTACCAGGTATGACAAAATGCCCGGAATGTGGAGAGCTTAAGCGTTCACACCGCGTATGTAAATCATGCGGAACGTACAAAGGTGAAAGTGTTGTAGAAGCGTAAACAGTAAGGAAGTCCCTTTATCAATATGATAGAGGGGCTTTTTTTAATTTCTCTTATGAATCATAGACTTACGAATTCTTGCATAAAAGTACATATCGGATTCTACTTACTATGAGGGTTGGAGGGATGGAAATGACAGCAATTCGTCAAGACGCCTGGAGCCAAGAGGAAGATCAGTTACTAAGTGATCTCGTATTAGCTCACATTCGAGAAGGAAAAACACAATTACAAGCTTTTGAAGAAGTAGGCAGTCGCTTAAAGCGAACGGCAGCTGCGTGTGGCTTTCGCTGGAATGCGACCATTCGAAAGCAATATACGAAAGAAATTGAGGCAGCAAAAGAGAATCGTCATTATGAACAAGCGCATGCAGAAGTAGCAAGTGTAGCGGATGTAACAACTAAAACAAGTTCTACGTTAAGTAGCATGAAAGATGTAATTGATTACTTGCAAACACTCGATGAATCAGAGTTGTACACAAAGAGGATTGAGAGTGAATTACAGAAAAAGCAATTAGAAAACGAAGCGCTCGTCTTAAAGCTTACGAAAGTAGAACGAGAACTAAAAGCTGTTCAACATGATTACCAATCGTTTATCTCACTTCTAGAAAAAGCGAAAAGTCATTCGCGAATATAAAAAAAGACGGGTCGCAATTATTGCGACTCGTCTTTTTGTAAGGTTTGTGCTTTTACATTAGATGGGTACCAAACGTAAGGGTTCTCTCCACGATCACGAATTTCATCGTAATGTACCGCATCAAATTTCATATTTAGCCAAAACTGATCAGATCCTTGGCGTGCATTTGTTTTAACTGGATAACCAAATGATTTCGCGTGTTCAACGAGTGCTTTACCAAAACGTTGGTTACGATAAGGTTCAAGAACTTCGAGTTTCCAAAGCTCTAAGTATTTTTGTGCTGGGGAGAAATATAAGTCATATGCCTTGTCAATCTCATATAAACACATTCTCGCTACGAGCCTGTCCCCGATGTAAATGCCGAAAAAAGGAGACTTGCTGTTATTTTCAATCATATCTTGCTCTAATTCTTCTTTCATAGAAAGTTCTTGAATGCCAACTTCCCGGAATGCTTTAAAATCCTCAAGTGTTTTGTAATTAATTCGGAGTTGCTCAATTTGTACGTCCAATGAAGTGCCTCCTTCGCTGTCTGTATTACAATTCTATACTACTATAAATTAACATTTTTGTCGTAGGTGACGACAAAAATCATTGAAAGACAGTTAAGCATTTCTTTATTGGGTTATGCTAAACTGGGTAGTAGAGAATGGGCTGCGTACACCAAAAGAATAGACACCTTTGCTGCTGCTCGAAGGGAGTTGTAGCGAGACTTGACGATGATTACTTTACTTACAGTGCTTATTACTTTTCCGCTCGTCGTTTTTTTGTTACTATCAGTTTTGCTTGTACGTTTTATGAGCAATAAAACGAGGGCGTTAAAAATTGCTGCAGATTGTAGTGTGCCGTTTTTCTTTTTTGCAGTAATGATGATTTGGTATGAACTGTTTACGATCGGCTTTATTTGGATTGCTTGGTGTTTTTATTCATTGGTATGTGGTTAACATTTGCCCAGTGGAAGAAGTTCGGCGATCTTTACGGTAGAAAGTTATTTACAGCGATTTGGCGAACGTATTTTATCGTTTTAGTGCCGATTTATGTTACGTTGTTATGCATCGGAATCCTTTCGAGTGTAACTACATATTTCACAGCATAAGCTTGATGTGAACGCACGAACTCGTCAAGAAAGGTCGGGAATCATGACAATAGAAAGATATTCAATGAATTTGGATAAATGGTTGAGTGGATACGCAAGTGGCGATGATGAAGTTCAATGTTTGTTTGATTATCGACCGATCGGTCATTCAACCGAACGCTTTGAAGAATTAAAGAGTTATCAGTTAAACCACGATGATTTGCGTCAGGCGCTGCGCGAATATCATCAGCAATTTGAATACAATGACATGCAGTTAGCGCAAATTGAGAAATTAAAAGATCAAAACGCTACGGTCATCGTAGGGGGACAGCAAGCAGGTCTTTTTACTGGACCGATCTATACAATTGCTAAAGCCTTAACGATCATCCAAAAAGCGAAGGTCGAACAAGAGCGTCTGCAAACGCCAGTAATTCCGGTTTTTTGGATCGCTGGAGAAGATCATGATATTGATGAAGTGAACCACGTGTATGTACACAGCACAACGGGTAGTGTAAAGCGAGTGAAGTATACTGGAGAGACGAAAGCAGGGGCGCCAGTGACGCATCAGCCTCTTGAACGTGAAGCGATAGAGAAGATGATTGATGAGATTCTAATCGCGCTTGGTGAAACGGACCACACGAAATCATTGCGTGACAAGCTGCAACAGTTCGCGGCACGTTCTAGCACGTTCACTCATTTCTTTGCTGAGATGATGTCTTGGATCTTTAAAGATGAAGGGCTTGTGCTCATTGACCCTGAAGAACCAATTTTTAGAAAGATGATGGGGAACATATTTGAAGCGCTGCTTTTGCAAAATGAAGATGTACGCCAAAGCTTTGTGAAAAGCAGTGAGCGTATGGAAGAGCAAGGGGAAGAACCGTTTATTACCCTTTCCAAAGATCATGCTCATCTGTTTTACCATATCGACGGCTATCGAGAGAAGCTCGTTGCAAATGAAGACGGAACGCTTTCAATTAGTGATCATCGCTTTAATCAATCGTCGAAACAATGGGCAAAAGAAGCTCAAGAATATCCTGAGCGCTTTAGTAGCAACGTATTTACGAGACCGTTTGTACAAGAGCAGATGTTGCCTGTATTGTATTTTGTAGCAGGTCCAGGTGAAATTAAATATTGGTCGATGCTTAAGCCATTTTTCCATCAATTTAACCGCAAAGTTCCTCCTGTCACCTTGCGCTTACAACAAACGTTTGTAAACCGACGTAGCGAAAAGGGCATTCGCGTTAGCCAAAAAACGCCTTTAGAAATCGTTTCAGAAGGTACACGAGCAAGAAGAGAAGAGCTAAAAGAGCTGTACCATAAAGTGGACAGTGAGAAACTGTATGAACGCAGTGTCAGCCTTCTAGAAGAAGCGGAGAAAGAAATGAGAGAAGCGCTTCTTTCATTTTCTAGAAGCGAAGAACGATATAGTGATCGTCGTTTAAATGAAATGAAACGAACATTTGAGTCGATGCGAGACAGAATCGACAGCTGGCAGTACCACAAAGCGGACGTTGACATTAACAAACTCACTCATGCGGAGCTCACTTATCGCCTAACGGTAAACCACAAGAGCGAATGTTAACGATCGTCCAAGTAATAAATGAGATTGGAATTGAACGTTTACGAACCCTCTTGTTTAGTGCAACGTTTGAAGAGTATCAACATCTCGTCTATTACGAATAAATCCCCCACTTGTCCCCACGAGTAGAGTGGGTTAATCGATTAAGCCGGTGTTTTTCTTCTAAGTGGAAGGAAAACGCCGTTTTTTTTATTTTTATTGATTGAATTATTTGTCTTTTATCGTAAGGCAATGAAAAAAGCGATGTCTGAAGAATGTAGAATCCGTCGGAAGAAACGTCTAATTAGACAGAGCCCGTCAAAACTTACAGCAGGAATGAAACGATCCTCGACATCGAGTGAAATGCCCCGTGAAGTTTACGCCATTTTTCACGGTATTTAGCGCGTAGTGAGATTGATAATAGTGATATATTTACTGAATAAGTGAAAACTGTAGTTATAAGAGCACGGGAAAGCCTGATTTGTCAAGGTTTTCCCGTGCTTATTCTCGTTTGTAATCGCGACAAAATTAGCGTCATTTCATAAGGTAATAAAACTGTAAAGAAATTGACGTAAAAAAATCGAGTATAAAACGTGGTGTAAAGTGGGGGATTGTGGTAAGTTAAAAATATCAAGTGGAGGGGGATGGCGAACATGTTCATGGGAGAGTATACCCACGCCATCGATGAAAAAGGACGGCTCATTATTCCATCAAAGTTTCGCGAACAATTGGGGGACCAGTTTGTCGTAACGAGAGGAATGGACCAGTGTGTCTTCGTATACCCTAGATCTGAATGGGACCTGCTTGAACAGAAGTTAAAATCATTGCCATTTACTAAAAAGGATGCCAGAGCGTTTACCCGTTTTTTCTTTTCGGGTGCTCAAGAGACATCTTTTGATAAACAGGGGAGAGTCAACATCCCGCTACCGCTTCGAACCTATGCGAATTTAGAGAAGGAATGTGCCATTATTGGTGTTTCAAGAAGAGTTGAGATTTGGAATTCTTCTATTTGGGAAGCCTACTTTACTGAGTCCGAAGAATCGTTTAGCGAGATTGCTGAATCAATGGAAGATCTTGATTTCTAAAGAAAGGAGCGTGCAACGATTTTTAAGCATGAAACTGTGCTTCTACAAGAAGCCGTTGACTATTTGGATATCAAACCCGATGGTGTCTATGTCGATTGTACTTTTGGCAGGGGAGGACACTCATCGCACATCTTAGAACAGTTAAATGATCAAGGTAGGCTGTACGCTTTTGATGCAGATGAGGAAGCGATTTTGTCAGCGAAAGAACGATTCGCAGATGAACCACGTTTAATACTTACTCACGTCAACTTTAAAGAGGCGGTACCGACGCTTCGTTCACTAGGCGTTGAACAGATCGATGGCGTTTTGTTCGATCTTGGTGTTTCTTCACCGCAATTTGATGATAAATCCCGAGGGTTTAGTTACCAAGGGGATGCTCCGCTTGATATGAGAATGGACAGGCGTCAACCGTTGTCAGCGAAAGAAGTCGTTAACGAGTGGAGTTTTGAACAATTATCACAGATGATTTATCGCTACGGGGAAGAGAAATTTGCAAAGCAAATTGCACGCGCGATTGAAAGAGCACGGATAAAAGAGCCAATCGAAACGACCGACCAACTCGTTGAGCTCATTAAAGAAGGAATTCCAGCTGCAGCGAGAAGGACTGGGGGACATCCTGCTAAGCGAACGTTTCAAGCGATTCGGATTGCAGTTAATGATGAATTGCAATCGTTTGAGCGTGCGTTATCCGATTTTGTATCTATGATGAACTTGAATGGACGCATTGCGGTCATTACGTTTCATTCATTAGAAGATCGCTTAACGAAGTCAACATTAGACGAATTTTGTCGCTTACCAAAGCTTCCGCCAGGTTTACCAGTTATCCCGGAAGAATTAGAACCATCGATGCGCTGGGTGAAAAAGAAACCAATTTTACCGAGTGACGAAGAAATTGAACACAACCGTAGAGCCCGTTCTGCTCGTCTTCGCGTCGTAGAAAAAATAAAGTAATCAAATCGAGGGAGGCAGCAATGAGTCAATTCGCACATAAACATCAACATGTTGAAGAGCATCATCAAAGTCAAGATGTACGTACCGTAAAAAAGCGTATTCAAAAACGAATTACTCTTGGTGAAAAATGCATCATGTTCATGATTCTTGCCATTGTTGTGACGACTGCCCTTTTTATGATCTCCAACTACGCGACCATTTACGGTCAAAACAGTAGCATTGACACGTTGGAGCGTGACATTGCAGCTCAACAAGAGCGTAATGCTGGATTGGATTTACAAGTCGCGGAATTAAGTGACCCTGAGCGAATTCTACACTTAGCACAGGAGCATGGTATGGAGTTAAATGAAGCCAATGTGCAGGTTGTAACAGGTAACGAATAGTACGCATTGAGCAAGGTGGTGGTGTTGTGAAACGTACAACGATCGTATACCGAGCGTTAACCGTGTTCGCCGTTGCTGCGCTTTTTTTGGCAGTAATTGGCGGACGTTTTTTATATGTACAAGTAGCAAAAGGGACGAGCGAGCACGACTATATGGCGTATGCAGAAAGTCAGTGGACGAGTGAGCAACCGTTACATGGTGAAAGGGGAACGATTTACACGAGTAACGGAAGTGCCGTTGCAGAAGAAGTGTCTTCTTATTCAGTCCAAGCCATTCTTAAAGATGATTATGGCTATGAAGCTGTCGAAGACATTGATCACACTGCTGAGCAGTTAGCGCCTTATATTGGTCTTGAAACGAACGAATTAAGAGATATGTTGCAAAGAGGTGTCGATGCAGATCGTTTCCAAGTTGAACTAGGAAGCGGGTCTCGTCAATTAACGTATGAAGAAAAAGAGAACATTGAGGACTTAGAACTTGCGGGTATTGAATTCAAAACGGAGCCAAGACGATATTATCCGAACCAAGACTTTGCTTCTCATGTCGTTGGATACTTTGATCGAAGCGAGGATGAACCAGCCATGGGGTTGGAATCTTCGTTAGATGAGTATCTCCTTGGAAGTGGAGGCTCGTATAGTTATTTACGTGCACGAAACGGTGTGCCATTGCCTGGTGAGGCGCGCGAGATGGAAGAAGCGTATCACGGACAAGACGTCTACTTGACGTTGCATTCGCACATTCAACTTGCCGTTGAACAAGCACTAACGGTTGCTGAAACGCTTTACGATCCTGAGCGCATGATGGCAATCGTTGCGGATCCGAAAACAGGTGAAGTACTCGCGATGAGTAATCGTCCGTCGTTTAATCCAAATTATTATCAATCGATCTCGAACCATATGAACTTTACCGTGTCTGACCATTTCGAACCAGGCTCGACGATGAAGATGTTTACGATGGCTGCAGCGATTGAAGAAGGCGTATACGATGACGAAGAATATTTTCAATCGGGAACGTATAGCACTGGATATAGTGATACCCCGCACATTCGTGACCACAATCAAGGACGAGGTTGGGGAGACATTCCCTATAAAGAAGCGATGCCGAGGTCGGCAAACACTGCTTTTGCAAGAATTGTTAATGACAAGCTCGGTGCAGACCGATTCTATGAATATATGGAACGCTTCGGATTTGGAAGACCGACTGGAATTGGTTTGCCGATGGAGGCTTCAGGCTTAATGTCTGAAAATGACTTAGGGGCCATCTATTCAGGATTTGGACAAGCATCGGCCGTTACACCGATTCAACAGGTTCAAGCGGCAACGGCAATCGCCAACGGTGGCGATATGGTTCAGCCATATTTAATCGACAAAATCGTTAACCCGAACACAGGAGACGTCACGTATGAACATGAACCTGAGCTTTCAGGTCAGCCGATCTCTGAAGAAACAGCAAACCAAGTGAAAAGTCAATTACGCGATGTTGTGTACAGTGATATTGGTACGGGTCAACCGTATCAAGTAGAAGGAATTGAAGTTGCAGGGAAGACGGGTACGGCACAAATTCCGAGTGAAGGTGGATATTTGAACGGTCATAATCAGAACATCTTTTCCTTTTTAGGGATGGCCCCGTATGACGATCCTGAACTTATCGTTTACGTTGCTGTAGATCGACCGAATATGCCTGATGGTAGAAGTGGTAACGGAGCTGTCGCTGAGATTTTTAATACGGTGTTAAAACAGAGTATCCAATACTTGAATTTAACGTCATATGATCTTGATGCTGATGAGTATCAACCAGAAGGTATTGAAGTGACCGATGTGACAGGATCAAGAATTAATCGTGCTGTGGAAGAGTTGCAAGAGCATAACCTTGACGCAGTTGTAATAGGTGATGGCAACCGGGTTGAAAAACAATACCCTGACGCCCACGAGAAAGTTTTAGCAGGTGAAAAGATCTTTCTTCATACCGGTGGCGAAAGTATCATGCCTGACTTTACAGGATGGTCGCAACGAGATGTGATGAAGTTTGGTGTCGTTGCAGACCTTAACATTCATGTTGAAGGCAACGGTTTTGCAATGAATCAATCATTAGAACCTGGGGCGTCATTATCAGGAGTAGAAACGATTGACGTTGCATTTACAACAGACCGAAGTGCTTTAGACGATGAAGAAGAATCGTCGCCAGATGAAGCGGAAGAGTCATCTGAAGAGTCACCAACAGAAGAAGTAGAAGAATCACAAGAAGAAGAGGAACCAGTAGAATAATCGTTTGCAGTTCTGATTAGAACCGTACAAGCATATTGTAAAAGGGACAGACCGTAATCGGAGGACTTTTGAAAAGCGTCGAACGTATACGCTACACATTAGCCCTCCTTTTTTTGAACCTCTCGTTAAAGGTGGCCCTTTTATGTCAAAAATAACAAAAACGCTCGTACGTAAACGCCTCTTTTTCTTTTTAATCATTGGCCTCGTTTTGGCAATTGTATTAATGGCAAGACTAGGGTATGTACAGTTTGGTCTTGGTGGCTGGCTTACAGGAGCTGCTGAAGATTCATGGAGCGTGATTTACCTTTTGAAGCAGAACGAGGAGAGATCTTGGATCGAAATGGAGAAGTGCTAGCGACGAATGTTAGTGCACCGTCCGTGCTCGTCGTGCCACGGCAAATTGATCATCCTGAAGAAACGGCGGCAATGCTTGCAGATTTACTAGACGGAGACAAAGAGCGAATTTACCGTCAAGTGACTGAGAAGAGCTCAATCGTAAGAATTAATCCAGATGGTCGAAAGATTGATCAAGAGGTGGCTAGTGATATTCGTAAAATGCGCCATTCAGGCGTGTATATTGTGGAAGACAATAAGCGTCACTATCCACAAGGAGAACACCTTGCACACGTACTCGGCTTCGCAGGTATTGATAATCAAGGCTTAGTCGGTTTGGAAAGTTTTTATGATGAGAAATTGGCTGGACAAAGTGGTCACGTATCCTTCTTCTCAGATGCACAAGGTCGTCGTCTTCCAGACATGGCTGATCAATACCAACCGCCACAAAATGGAATGGACGTAAAGTTAACGATCGACGATCGGGTGCAAACGATTATTGAACGTGAGCTTGATAATGCAGAAGCAACGTACAACCCAGACGGTGCGCTCGCAATTGCAATGGATCCACAATCTGGAGAAATCCTTGGCATGTCTAGTCGCCCTCACTTTAACCCAGACGATTATCAATCCGTATCACCAGAGATTTACAATCAGAACCGCCCGATTTGGGCGCAGTATGAACCCGGGTCAACGTTTAAGATCATAACGCTTGCAGCTGCACTAGAAGAGAATAAAGTTGACCTAGATAACGATCATTATTACGACAGTGGGTCAATTGAAGTGGCAGGACATCGGCTTCGCTGTTGGAAAAAAGGTGGGCATGGCAGTCAAACGTTTCTAGAAGTTGTACAAAACTCTTGTAACCCAGGCTTTGTTGTTCTTGGGGAGCGCTTAGGTACAGAGAAGTTATTTGATTACATTCGAGCTTTTGGTTTCGGTGAAGAGACAGGCATTGATATGGACGGCGAAGGATCTGGCATTCTATTTAAAGAAGAAAACGTCGGTCCGCTCGAACGTGCGACGACCGCATTCGGTCAAGGGGTTGCCGTTACACCGATTCAACAAGTTGCCGCCGTTGCCGCAGCTGTAAATGGTGGAACGTTATACCAACCGTTTATTGCAAAAGATTGGATTAACCCTGATACAGATATGGTGATTGACAGTCAGATGCCAATTGCAAAACGTAACGTCATCTCAGAAGAGACGTCTAAAGAAGTGCGTCGTGCCCTTGAGAACGTAGTCGCTCAAGGCACAGGTGGAAAAGCATTTGTTGATGGGTACCGAGTAGGTGGGAAAACAGGTACCGCTCAAAAGGCTTCTGGTGGTCGATACTTGGAAAACAATCATATCGTTTCATTTATCGGATTTGCCCCAGCAGACGATCCACAAATCGTCGTCTACGTTGCTGTAGACAATCCGAAAAACACGGTTCAGTTCGGTGGCGTTGTTTCGGCACCGATTGCAGGTAAGATTATTGGCGATAGTTTAGAAGCAATCGGTGTGCCTAAGCGAGAGGATCAAATCGAGAAGAAATTAACGTGGACGGATGTACCGGTTTTAGAAGTTCCTGACCTAACTGGATTGACCTTCGAGACATTCACGATGCAAGTTATCCGTTAGAACTTGATATTCAAGGAAATGGTGAATTTATCCAACGTCAATCACCAGTAGCAGGCGAACGAGTGGAAGAAGGATCTACAGTCCGGATCTTTATGGGGGATGAAGAACAGCCAAGGGACTAATTTCCTTGGCTGATTGCTTATACATAAGAGTCTTTCGTAAGTTTTTTGCGTGTACTTAGAAATTGTAACCATATAAGAAGCTATTAATGATATAATAATTGCTTGTGAGAATGAAAGTGAGTGGTAAAAATGAAATTAAATGATCTAACCGAAGACCTACTCGTCTTCCAAAAATCAACTTCACATAACCCTACAATTACATCTGTAGAAATGGACTCTAGAAAAATTCAATCAGGGTCGCTCTTCGTTGCACTTCGAGGCTTTACAGTGGACGGTCATCAGTTCGCCGAACAAGCCGAGCAAAAAGGTGCAAGTGCGATTATCGCTGAAGAGGTACTTAACGTTTCGATTCCAGTTATTGTCGTGAAAGATTCGTATCGTGCCTTGGCACAAATCGCGGCGAAGTTTTATGATGATCCGACAAAACAATTAAATGTGATCGGAGTAACAGGAACGAACGGAAAGACAACAACAACACACTTAATTGAAAACATCTTTAACGAAGCAAAACGCTCATTAGGTTTAATCGGGACATTGTATACAAAGTATGCAAACGAGACATTTGAATCAAAGAACACAACGCCAGAATCATTGCTATTACAAAAAACCTTCCGTGACATGGCTGATGCAGACGTCACAGATGTGGCAATGGAAGTGAGTTCACAAGCGCTCGCACTCGGTCGTGTTCGTGGGACGGACTTTAACGTAGCTGTCTTTACGAACCTGACTGCTGACCACTTAGACTATCATGAAACCATTGACAATTATAAGCACGCAAAGAGTTTATTATTCTCTCAACTCGGGAACCGATACGCGGATGAGTTAAAAGCTGCCGTTTTAAACATCGATGACCCAGTGAGTGCAGAACTCATGCAAGCAACAGCAGCCCCAGTCATTACGTATGGACTAAGTGATAAAGCGGATGTTTGTGGGAAGAACCTACGTCAAACACCATCTGGTACATTTTTTACGTTAGAAATTGGTGATCAATCGATCGACCTCGATCTTAAAATGGTCGGAAGGTTTAACGTCTATAATGCGTTAGCGGCAGCAAGTGCAGCGTACGTTTCAGGGATTTCCCTAGAGACGATTAAATCAAGCTTAGAAGCAAGTAAGCCAATTCCAGGTCGATTTGAAACGGTGAACCTAGGCCAAGATTATGCCGTCATTGTTGATTATGCTCATACTGCAGACAGCCTTGACAACATTATGCAAACCGTTAAGGACCTTGCAACGAAAAATGTCTACGTCGTTGTTGGTTGTGGTGGCGATCGTGATCGTACGAAACGTCCAGAAATGGCTAGAATTGCTGAGAGCTTTGCAGATCTCGCGATTTTCACGAGTGACAACCCGAGATCTGAAGATCCAGAACATATTTTGCGTGACATGGTTGCAGGTGTACAAACAAATCGTTATGAAGTGATCGTAAACCGAACGGAAGCGATTGATTATGCGATTTCTAAAGCAACGAAAGATGACGTGATTGTCATTGCTGGTAAAGGTCACGAAACGTATCAAGAAGTAAACGGCGTATTTCATGATTTTGACGATCGTGAAGTTGCGAAAGAAGCGATTATGAAACGGTTAAGCCAAGCGTAAACAATGGTGAAAGGAGAGAGCTTACATGTTTGAACCCGTTATACTCATCGCGATTGCAACTGCATTTGTTTTATGCGTTGCTCTTTCCCCATTGTTTATTCCAATGCTTCACCGCATGAAGTTTGGGCAAAGCATTCGCGACGAAGGACCAAAAAGTCATCAAAAGAAAAGTGGTACGCCAACGATGGGAGGCATCGTTGTACTCATTAGTATCGTTTTGACGGTGTTTATCGTCATTGCGTTTGTACCTCAACTAGAGCTCGATTACCGCATATGGTTATTGTTACTCGTAACCGTAGCCTTTGGTCTCGTCGGATTTCTTGATGACTTTATTAAAGTTGTCATGAAACGAAACCTCGGTTTAAATTCAAAACAAAAACTTCTAGCACAACTTGTCGTTGCTGCGATCTTCTATTTCGTACTTCGTCAATATGAATTTTCTACGAGTGTGCACATTCCAGCTACTTCACTATCAATTGATATCGGTTGGTTGTACTTGCTGCTCGTTGCAGTGATGCTCGTCGCGCTTCCAATGCTGTGAATTTAACGGACGGCCTAGATGGACTACTTGCAGGTACATCTGCAATTGCATTTGGTGCGTTCACCGTGCTCGCATGGGCTGCCGGATTTACAGAAGTTGCGATCTTCTCAGCGGCTGTTGTTGGTGCAGTTCTCGGATTTCTCGTCTTTAATGCGCATCCAGCTAAAGTATTTATGGGTGACACAGGGTCGCTCGCATTAGGTGGTGCGATTGCGGCGATTGCAATTTTGATTGAGATGGAAATTCTTCTCGTCTTAATTGGTGCTGTGTTCGTCATTGAGACGCTTTCTGTCATCATTCAAGTAACGTCTTATAAGCTAACGAAGAAGCGAGTATTTAAGATGAGTCCACTCCATCATCATTACGAGCTTGTCGGTTGGTCTGAATGGAAAGTGGTTATCGTCTTTTGGATCGCTGGATTAATCTTTGCGGTTCTTGGCGTATACATTGGGGTGTTAGATTTATGATGATGGATCAATTGCAAGATAAATACGTTTTAATTTTAGGGCTTGCTAGAAGCGGAGAAGCGGCTGCGCGCCTTCTTATAAAGCATGGTGCAAACGTTGTCGTTAATGAATACAAGCCAAAAGAAGAGTTAAACAACGTTGAAGCATTAGAAGCCCTCGGGGTTACGTTCGTAACCGGAGGGCATCCCCCGTACCTTCTTGAACAAAATCCAGCTTTTATCGTAAAAAATCCGGGCATTCGTTATGATAATCCAATCGTTCTTGGAGCTATTCAACAAAACATTCCAGTTGTAACTGAAGTAGAGCTCGCGGGTGAGATTCTTAACGGAACACTCATTGCGATTACAGGTTCGAATGGTAAAACGACAACGACAAAGTTAATCGAAGAAATGATAGCTGCAGATGATAAACGAGCGTTTTTAGCAGGAAACATCGGTTTGCCAGCTTGTGAAGTGGCAGAGAAGGTTCAAGAAGACGACTATATGGTCACAGAAGTGTCTAGTTTCCAGTTAAAAGGAACGATTAACTTTAAGCCAGAGGTTGCTGTCTTGTTAAACATCTTTGACGCTCATTTGGATTATCATGGTACAAAAGACGATTATGTCGATTCAAAAGCGAACGTAACCGCTTTTCAAGTTGCTACTGACGTGCTCGTCTACAATGAAGATGATCCAACGGTAAAGGAAATTGCAAGCCGTTCAAAAGCAAAACCGCTACCATTTTCACTCCAGTCCACGTTATCATACGGTGTGAGTTTAGATGAAAATAAGAAAGTCATTCAAGTTGATGGTGAGCCGATCATTGCCATTGACAAGATCGTGCTCCCAGGTATGCACAATTTGGAGAACATCCTCGCAGCGATCGCGGTCGCTACGACATGCAACATTAACAAAGAAGCGATTGCTCACGTGTTAATGTCATTTAGTGGTGTTGAACATCGATTGCAATTCGTTAAAGAATTGAATGGACGAAGAGTCTATAACGATAGTAAAGCGACGAACATATTAGCGACTGACAAAGCGCTACGCGCCTTTAACGAGCCAATTGTACTCATTGCAGGCGGATTGGATCGTGGCAATGAGTTTGATGAACTCGTTTCCAGTTTAACGAGTGTGAAAGCACTTATAACGTATGGTGAGACGAAAGAGAAGTTAAAGCGTGCTGGTCAAAAGGCAGGTGTTCAGTCGATTGGTTTACATGAAACGATTGAAGAAGCGGTTGAACAAGCGTATGAAGCCTCTGACGAAGGTGACGTTATTTTATTGTCTCCAGCTTGTGCGAGTTGGGATCAGTTTAAAACCTTTGAAGAGCGTGGAGAAGCATTTTTGAAAGCTGTTGAAGCAATTCAGTAAAGGGTGGACATGTTACGGCAACACGCGTCATAAGCTGTAGTAGGACTGTTCAAATAAGAACAGCATAATCAGCGTTGTGACGGGGTGAAACTGTGAAAAATACAAAACAACCGGTCGATGGTTTATTATTATTTGCCATTGGTGCATTGCTAATTATCGGGGTTATTATGGTGTACAGTGCGAGTGCCGCTTGGGGGGAATATCGTTTTAACGATCCGTTCTATTTCTCCAAGCGACAAGCGCTCTTTGCATTTGTCGGTGTCATTGGCCTCGTCATTATGATGCACTTTGACTATTGGAAGATGAGAAGGTATGTCGTACCGGCACTTTTTGTCTGCTTTGGTTTACTTATTCTCGTGCTCATTCCTGCGTCGGCTTAATTCGTGGTGGTGCTCAGAGTTGGATTGGTGTAGGTGCTTTCTCCATTCAACCGTCAGAGTTTATGAAACTTGCGATGATTGGGTTTTTGGCACATTGGCTTTCCAACAACAATCAACTGCTGTCGTCCTTTAAAAAAGGGCTTTTGCCACTGCTTGCAACGATCTTCGTAGCGTTTGGCATGATTATGTTGCAACCTGATTTAGGTACTGGAGCAGTCATGGTGGCAACATCATTTATCATTTTATTCGTTGCGGGAGCAGGATTAAGCACTTTGCTGTCCTCGGTGGGATTGGCGTATTAGGATTTGTAGGGTTGATAGCATCTGCACCTTACCGTATTGACCGAATCACATCGTTTTTAGATCCGTGGAGTGATCCACTCGGAACAGGGTTTCAAATTATTCAATCACTTTATGCGATTGGACCAGGCGGATTGTTTGGAATGGGTTTTGGTGAAAGTAGACAAAAGTATTTTTACTTACCCGAGCCTCAAACGGATTTTATATTTGCCGTGATTGCAGAAGAAGGTGGCTTTATTGCAGGAGCATGGTAATCTTCTTGTTTACAGTCATCTTATGGAGAGGGATTCGAGCTGCTTTGCTTGCTCCTGATTCATTCGGCACATATCTTGCGGTCGGAATTGTTGGTATGCTTTTCGTACAAGTAGCGATCAACATTGGCGTTGTTATTGGCTTAATTCCAGTAACAGGGATTACGCTGCCACTCTTAAGTTATGGTGGCTCGTCGCTTACGCTCATGCTTGTTGCTTTAGGTATTCTATTAAACATTAGCGCTCACGCAAGAAGCGTTTAATATTTTGAAATTAGGTGGGAAAATGAAAGTATTATTAACTGGTGGAGGTACAGGCGGTCACATTTACCCTGCACTTGCCCTTGCAAATGAAATTAAACGTCAGTACCCAGACGCTCATTTCTTATATATAGGTACGTCCAATGGTTTAGAAGCAAACATCGTTCCAAACCACCCATTGCCGTTTGAAACAATTGAGATTAGTGGATTTAAGCGAAAGCTTTCCTTCGAAAATGTGAAAACGATTAAGCGCTTTTTAACGGGTACGAAACGAGCGAAATCATTGATTCGTTCGTTTCAACCAGATGTGGCGATTGGAACAGGTGGCTACGTTGCGGGTCCTGTGATGTATGCGGCAGCGAAGTTAAACGTTCCAACGATCATTCATGAACAAAACAGTGTTCCTGGGCTTACGAATAAATTTTTAAGTCGATACGTCGATCGTGTCGCGACGTGTTTTGATGAAGCGACGAACTATTTTCCAAAAGAGAAGACGGTATACACTGGAAATCCAAGAGCCCAAGAAGCGTTGCGTGCAGACAACGTCGATTTACAAAATGAATATGGACTGGATGCGAATGTACCTACTGTATTGATTGTCGGAGGTAGTCGAGGCGCAAGACCGATTCATGAAGCGTTTTTGGAAGCACTTCCGCAGTTAAAAGACAAAATCTGTCAATTTCTCTATGTTACGGGCGACGTTCATTATGATAAAGTGAAAGAGCAACTAGAAACGATTGAGACGAATCAACACGTCGTGATTCGTCCATTTATTTCAGATATGCCGAGCGTTTTAAAAAGTGTCGACGCAATTGTTAGTCGTGCTGGTGCAACGACCCTCTCAGAAATTACAGCAATTGGGATTCCATCAATTCTGATTCCCAGTCCGTATGTAACAAACAACCATCAAGAACACAATGCACGAGCGCTTGAAAAAGCAGGTGCAGCAATTGTTCGTAAAGAAAATGAATGGGGATCAGAACAGCTTGCTTCTGACTTACGCAACATTTTTGACGGAGAAACGCAAAGCAACATGAAGCTTGCTGCACAAAAAGCAGGAACACCTGATGCGAGTGATCGTTTTATCAAAGTCATCCAAACATTAATCAAAGAATAACAGCAGGACGGTAGGAGGACATTTCTATGGCAGACAAACAAAATGTCGTCTCTGTGAGCGACCGAATACCAGCGTTAAAAGAACAGAGGAAAAAGCGAGCCAACCGCCGTCTCATTTTTTATTTAAGTATCTTCTTTATCCTTATTGGGATCGTCGTCTACTTTCAATCTCCTCTAAGTCATGTACAGCAAATCCAAGTTGAAGGAAATTACACTGGAGAAACTCGTGAGATTATTGATCAAAGTGCTCTCGTAAGTGGTGAGAGCATATGGTCACAATCGCTCAGTAGTGCAAAAGAGCGAGTTGAACAAATTCCATACATTGAAGAAGCGACAATTGAACGATCCTCCCGACAACATTACGAATTATTGTCCAAGAACGGGATCGTACGGCTTATTTGCATAGTAATGATCAATTTATTCCCGTCTATGGGAACGGTCAATTAATGGAAGAACAATCGCTCGACACCTATCCAAGTGATGCACCAATTATTTTTAACTGGCAAAACGAAGAGCTGTTAGAAGCGTTTTTCGTTGAATTGGACAAGCTTGGTAGCGGAATGATCAATCACATATCGGAGATTCATCCGAGTGATGACGATCCTACACTTCTTCGCTTATTCATGAATGATGGAATTGAAGTTGAAACGACGATTGAAAACTTCGCAAGCTACATGGCGCCTTATCCAACGGTTGCAAGGCAAATCTCAGAGCCTTCGGACGGAATTTTACACATGAAAATGAGCCCTTACTTTGAAGCGTTTAATCCTGAAGAGTATGCCGGGGAGATTCATGAAGAGCACATTGATACGGGTGATGGTGGGCTAGAAACTGAGGAAGATTCAGTTACAGAAGAGCCCATTGAAGAAGGAGAAAATAACTGATCTAATGGACACAGTTCCCATTTGGGAACTGTGGCTTTCGTGCTAGCGTTTATCTAGAGCGTTTTTCGCTTTCCTCCTTATCAATTCTAGTGTAGACTTGTACATAGTAATTCTTTTTCACAACTGATAAAGGATTTTCACATCCCCGAATCGAATTAAAGAAGAACGGTAGTCATTTTATTTCGGTTCATTACTAAGAAGAAATGTAATAGAAACGAAGCCGTTTCATTACAAGTAGGAGGTACCGTTCATGGACAACAACACAATTTATGTCAGTCTTGATATTGGTACAGCCGAGGTACGTGTCATGATCGGGGAAATGTCAGCAGGAATGTTGAACATTATTGGAGTAGGCAATGCAGCTTCTACTGGAATTAAAAAAGGTGCAGTCGTTGACATAGATGCCACTGTAAATGCAATTCGAGAAGCCGTCGATAAAGCAGAGCGAATGGTAGGGATGTCAATTAAACAAGTGGTTGTCGGCATTAACGGAAACCACATTGATCTCCATCAAACACACGGAATCGTAGCTGTATCAAGTCCAAACAAAGAAATTACAGCAGAAGATATTGATCGCGTTACCGATGCAGCTTCAGTCGTGAGCATTCCTCACGATCGTGAAATTGTTGATATCGTACCTTACAATACATCGTTGATGGGTATGACGGGATTACAGATCCAACTGGGATGATCGGAGTTCGTTTGGAAATGGAAGGGTTATTGGTCACAGGATCAAAAACCGTTTTACATAACTTACTTCGATGCGTTGAAAAAGCAAACCTTGAAATTACAGACATCTTCTTGCAGCCACTTGCTGCAGGTGAAATTGCTGTATCAAGCGATGAAAGAATGCTCGGTGTTGCACTCGTAGACATTGGTGGTGGCCAAACGACCATTTCTTATTTTAAGAACGGTGGTTTGCACTCAACGTACGTGATGCCAATTGGCGGATCACACGTCACCAATGATTTATCTGTTGGGTTGCGCACGACAATGACACAAGCTGAACAATTGAAAACGGAACACGGTCATGCATTTATTGATGACAGTAGTGATGAAGTCACTACGACAATTACGCCGATGGGTCAAGGTAGTGGCGAAGAATATTCTCAACGAGATCTTGCTCACATCATTGAGCCTCGTATGGAAGAAATCTTCGAACTCGTAAACGAAACGTTAGACGCAGAAGGTGATATTCCTGGAGGAGTCGTACTCACAGGTGGTGGAGTGATGCTTCCTGGCACACTCGAGCTTGCTCGTGATGTACTCGGTCGAAACGTCCGGATGGCGATTCCAGATTATATCGGTGTCAGAGAACCACGGTATACAAATGCAGTTGGACTCATTGAATTTGCTCACAAGCATGTTAAAATGCATAATAAAGAGATGGTCGCTGCGACAACTGAATCCGCACAACCAAAAGTAGAACAAAATCGCAAATCAAGACATTCTGCGAATGAACTAGAAGAATCGAATGAAGATAGCCCTGGCGTAAAAAAACGCGTACGTAACTTCTTTAAAGTGTTTTTTGAATAGGACAGGCACATTTGACTGATGAGGGGGACCTGAGATGCTAGAGTTTGAAATGGACATGGACCAACTCGCCCAAATTAAAGTTATTGGGGTCGGAGGCGGCGGTTCCAACGCGGTAAATCGAATGATTGAAAACGGTCTACAAGGCGTAGAATTTATTGCTGTAAATACAGATGCTCAAGCATTGCAATTATCACAAGCTGAAACGAAACTACAACTAGGTGGAAAGTTGACGCGTGGTTTAGGTGCAGGAGCGAACCCAGAGATTGGGAAGAAAGCAGCTGAAGAAAGCAAAGAGCAGCTCGAAGAATGTTTAACAGGTGCTGATATGGTATTTATCACCGCTGGAATGGGTGGAGGTACTGGAACAGGAGCTGCACCAGTAATCGCAGAAGTTGCTAAAGAAATCGGCGCGCTAACGGTAGGTGTCGTAACTCGGCCATTTTCTTTTGAAGGAAAGAAACGTTCGACTCATGCAAAGGACGGAATTGAAGCACTCAAGGAAAAAGTCGATACACTAATCGTCATTCCAAACGATCGCTTGCTTGAGATTGTTGACAAGAACACGCCAATGCTTGAAGCATTCCGTGAAGCAGATAACGTTCTTCGTCAAGGTGTACAAGGGATCTCGGATTTAATTGCTACTCCTGGTTTAATCAACCTTGACTTTGCCGACGTGAAGACAGTCATGAGTGAAAAAGGTTCAGCACTTATGGGTATTGGTATTGCAACCGGTGAGAATCGTGCAGCAGAAGCGGCCAAAAAGGCCATATCAAGCCCACTCCTTGAAACGTCTGTAGATGGAGCGCAAGGGGTGCTCATGAACATTACAGGTGGTTCGAACTTAAGCTTGTTTGAAGTTCATGAAGCAGCGGAGATTGTCTCCGATGCCTCGGATCCAGAAGTAAACATGATTTTCGGTTCCGTAATCAATGAAAATCTGAAAGAAGAAATCGTCGTAACGGTTATCGCGACTGGTTTTGATGACGTTGCTGATAAGAAAGCGAAACAACAAAAAGTTCGCGGTTCATCAATGCCACGCCAACAAGCATCACGTGAAGAAGTGGAGCCGACGCGCGAGCAACGGCAACAACCGGTTTACGAGGAGCCGCCACAACCAGAGCCACAACAAGAAGACGAATCGATCGATGTACCAGCGTTTCTACGCAATCGTCGAAGAAGAAGATAAGAAATAAGAGTCCAATTATTGGACTCTTATTTTTTTATGTTTGCATTGTCGAATGGTGAAATCGTGATTAATCAGACGTTCCTTACAACGTCGCCGTGGATTTCGACACATTTATACGTAAACGTGTAAAAAGAGTAAGAGACATGCTCTGAGAAAATGACATACTTCGAAATCGATTCTCTCTATACTAGTAATCAAGGAAAAACAGAAACCGTCTAGAGAGGAGGGAGTGGGCGTTCATTGACCTTATACATAGATGTCATCTATGGATTAAATACGGTCGTTACTGCTAGTCTCCTTTACATGACTGGCAAATGGCAAGGATATGAATTCTCTCTTTTCAGAGTATTGTTTGTTGCACTCATTACGAGCTTACCGCTATTTCTATGGTTAACCGACTACGGTGCAATGTTATTGCATCCAGTGAGCCAAGTAATCGTTTGTATCTGTACTGTATACCTTGCTTTTGGTTTTAAGCGATTCGCGCGGTTCATTAAAACGACGTTTACGTTTTATGTCATTTCATTGTTATCTGGCGGGGCCGTTATTGCGATGACGTGGTTTTGGCAATCATCACAGTTACTACACACGTGGAAACAGACGTCAAGCTGGGCTACGTTAGATCATATGCACGGGCTGCTCGTCTTATCCACATTACCCGTTGTGATTCTCTTAACGCAAATTACAAAACA
The DNA here is from genome assembly GCF_000698125.1 of Geomicrobium sp. JCM 19038. Lineage (GTDB taxonomy): Bacteria > Bacillota > Bacilli > Bacillales > Marinococcaceae > Geomicrobium_A. Next base: position 139,099 of record NZ_BAXA01000003.1, read on the forward strand.
CTCACTAAAAGAAGAGAAACGCAATGAAAATAAAATCATAAACGTTCGCATTCAAATGGACGGTAACGTTGAATCCGTTTATGCAAAAGCACTCATCGACACCGGAAACCACTTGAAAGATCCCATTACGAGAAAGCCAGTAATGGTCGCGACTCTTTCCGTTCTTGAATCTGTTTTAACGAATGAATCACTCGAAAGCTTCTCAACATGGTTGAGCGCTGAAGGTACAAAAGGAGAAAATCCTTGGAATGAAAATGTTCGAATTATCCCATATCAAGCGATCGGCAAAGAACACGGATTTTTATTTGCGATCCAAGCAGCAGAAATTGAAATGGTAAGTGGTGACTCGTCTCACATTTTAAATCGAGCATTGATCGCATTTGAAACCCGTGCCGTATCATCAGAAGATCGTTTTCAATGCATCATCCACCTGAAATGGTGCCAGCTGAATAAAGCCGAACGGAGGGGGATTTACATTGTGGAAGAAATCAAAGATGAAACTTACGATTCATTGGTATAAGCTACTCCAAAAACTAGGCATTAAACCCGACGAAGTGTACTACATCGGCGGTAGCGAAGCGTTGCCTCCACCTCTTAGCAAAGAAGAAGAAGCAGAGCTTCTAGAAAAGCTTCCAAACGGAGACCCTGAAGTACGCAGTCGACTCATTGAACGGAACTTACGCCTTGTCGTCTACATCGCTCGGAAGTTCGAAAACACCGGCATTAATATTGAAGATTTGATTAGCATAGGAACGATTGGCCTTATTAAAGCTGTGAACACATTTAATCCCGAGAAAAAGATCAAACTAGCAACATACGCATCGCGGTGTATCGAAAATGAGATTCTCATGTATTTGCGACGCAACAACAAAACCCGTTCTGAAATTTCTTTTGATGAACCGTTAAATGTTGATTGGGACGGCAATGAATTGTTATTATCCGATGTTATGGGAACCGAGGAAGATATCATTACACGAGACCTTGAAGATAAAGTAGATAAATCATTATTGCGCCGCGCATTAACGACACTCAATCCCCGTGAAAAACAAATTATGGAACTGCGATTTGGACTTGCGGGTACGAAAGAGAAGACACAAAAAGACGTCGCAGATATGTTAGGAATTTCTCAATCTTATATTTCAAGACTGGAAAAACGAATTATTCGCCGCCTAAGAAAAGAATTTAATAAAATGGTTTAATGAAAAAGCGAAGGATTACCGCCATTTTTATACCATTTATTGTCTATCTAAAAGATAAAACGAAAAGATTGATCGCATAAAAAGTCCTCCCGCGGACATACTGAACGTGAGCAGGAAGAACGAACCGTTCACTGCGATGACGCCGTGGGAGGGAACATATGTGACACGCAACAAAGTTGAGATCTGCGGAGTTGATACGTCTAAATTACCTGTACTTAAAAACGATGAAATGCGTATCCTTTTCCAAAAGCTCCAATCCGGAGAAGAATCTGCACGAGAAACACTCGTAAACGGAAATTTACGACTCGTACTTAGCGTCATTCAACGTTTTAACAACCGTGGCGAATATGTCGACGATCTATTCCAAGTCGGCTGCATAGGACTGATGAAATCCATCGATAATTTCGACTTAGGCCACAACGTCAAGTTTTCAACGTACGCCGTCCCGATGATTATCGGAGAAATCCGCCGCTACTTACGCGACAACAATCCGATTCGCGTTTCGCGTTCATTACGTGACACCGCGTACAAAGCATTACAAGTCAGAGACCGACTCATGGCAGAAAAAGACCGCACGACCGAACCGACCGTACTGGAAATAGCAAAAGAATTAGACCTACCAAAAGAAGAAGTCGTCTACGCATTAGACGCCATTCAAGACCCCGTCTCATTATTCGAGCCAATCTACAATGATGGTGGCGACCCAATCTACGTCCTCGACCAAATTAGCGACGAAAAAGAAAAAGACTCCACATGGGTCGAGCACATTGCCATCCAAGAAGCAATGATCCGTCTAAACGAACGGGAAAAGAAAATACTAGACATGCGCTTTTTCCAAGGGAAAACACAAATGGAAGTCGCCGAAGAAATCGGCATATCCCAAGCCCAAGTATCCCGACTCGAAAAAGCCGCAATTCAAGAAATGAATAAACACACCCGATAAATGTGTGAGCCGAACCCACCGCGAAAATGCGGTGGGTTTTTTGGTGGTGGTGGGGTGGTGTAGCTAGTGGATGCGAGAGTGTAGCAAGCGGATGCGAGGGTGTAGCAAGCGGATGCGAGGGTGTAGCAAGCGGATGCGAGAGTGTAGCAAGGGGATAGCGAGGGTGTAGTAAGCGGGGGCGCTACTCACTGTAGCTAGAAAACGATATAATGTATTGCATACTGAAATTAATATGCAGTCATTTTTGTTCCCATGGTAATATCAATCGATAACAGGTTTTATTATTTGTATAGCGGGTGTAATGAGACATTTTTTGTAATGATCGTAGCATTGTATGTCGATCTTGTATGCTTAAAAATTGCCTGGCTTCTTTGTTTGTGCAATAGTGATTGATGAGTAGGGCATAATCAACAAGCCCCGCTTGAATATTTTCATAAGAATAAGTCTGACATTTTTTACAATAGAAGCGTATGTGATTAGACGCTCGTTCCACTGGAATATAATTACATTGCGTACAAGGGACGCCGAGACGTAAGTTGGCATACGTAAGATTATAATCATGCAATAAATTTCGCCACTTTGGTCGATGATTTGTGTTTATGAGTGATGTCATTTTGGCTATTTTGCCATTACCTGTCATTGGATCATGAACGTTGGATAAAAGTTTTGGAATAGCTTCTGCACGAATTACATAGCGTTGAATTTCTTCTTGCAGTCTAGGGGGATAAGAAAGTTCGGTGTAAGGAGAGGTTAAAACGACATAAGGACGAATGGTGATCGAGGTTGTAATGCGCTGTTGATGGAGGAACGTTTGAAATAACCGTTCGTGGCGTTTGACCTGATGAATCGGATTGTTTAACGTTTCGGTTTCATTACCAGATGTTTTTGTGACGGTTTCATCGTCGTGAAAATGAATGTGTCCTTTCATCTGTTTCGTATCAAAAAGATAAACGGTGTCAGATGTGAGTACGATGAGGTCGAGTTGAAAGTAATACGGTTCGTAACTGGGGAGTCGTTTGTTGTGGAGCACTTGCCAATGAGGGAGTTGAATGGCGTTTAGAAGATTGTAGAGTTGTGTTTCACCATTTAAACCAGCTTTAAATTTTTCAATGTCAGAATGTAGAGCGGGTACGTAATCGAAGCAGCGTTTTTCTAGTGCTTGCAGTTGAAGCAATGTTTCATTAATAAGCAATATGACACCTCCTGTTGGAGTAATTCGACATCTAGCTGAAAACCCCTCTTTAATTTCACGTACCGGAAATAAGGCCCTGTTCAACCCATGATCAACAATCGAAATTTCACGTACCATAATTACATAACACAACACCTTCAACAATAATTAACCCACAGCCCTCCTAACTTCGATCGAAAATAAAGCGATAAAACCTTCCAAGTCATCATATGGATAAGCAAGGGATGCTTTAATTAGAAAGGAGTCCAAGTGATGCTTAAAATAACCGATTTACAAGTAAAAGAGGTTGTGAATGTGCAAACGGGTAAGCGGCTCGGGACGCTTGGTGATGTGGATATTAATTTATCGACTGGGATGATTGAATCTTTGGTCGTGACGGGAAATAATCGGATGCTTAATATGTTTGGAAAGGAAGAGGAATTGATTATTCCTTGGAGTCAGATTGCTAAGATTGGAACGGATGTAATCCTTGTCTATGTTTATGGCAATAACTCTTGACATTTTTCTGCAAAACTACCGTCAAACGCTCGATATGTGCTAAAATATAATGAAAGACTGCTATAAAGGAAGGCGTTTCATGGGGAAAGAACCGTTTGTGTATAATCCAGTCGATAAGCTATTTCATTTAGAACCTATAGATCAGCGGATTGTTGCTGGTTTTACGAGTCGTAACGAAGGTGTTAGTCGTGCTCCGTATAACGAAGCGAACCTCGGATTACATGTTGGTGACGATCACGATGATGTGATCAGCAATCGAGAGCGTTTGAGTGCAAAATTAGGCGTAAGTCTTGATGACTTTGTCTACTGTGAACAAGTGCATAACAATATCGTTCAGAAAGTCACGACAATTGAGCGGGGCCTTGGCACGAAGAGTATGGAATCTGTCGTATCTCACGCTGATGGTTTGTACACTCGAGATGAGCAGGTTGTTTTAGCGACGCTTTATGCGGATTGTGTGCCTCTTCTTTTTACTGGGGACCGTGGCACAATTGTAGGAACTGCACATGCGGGATGGAAAGGGACTGCTGGTAACATTGGCGGTGAACTTGTCCGTCAATGGGTTGAAAGTGAGAACGTTGATGTGACGAGTATTCATGCATATGTTGGGCCTTCCATTGGGAAAGAAAAATATGTTGTAGATGATCGTGTGATTGACCAGTTAAAAGCGGTTTTGCCAAGTGATGTTGCGACTTGGAATCGTGTAAGCGACGGTCAATATGAGCTTGATCTCAAACTGACAAATGCTCTTTTAATTGAGCAAGCGGGTGTTCCTCGTCGTCAAATAACAGTAAGTGGTTATTGTACAGCGAGTGAGCCGGACCTGTTTTATTCCCATCGTCGAGACGGCAGTAAAACGGGGCGTATGGCAGCGTATATTATGAGATCAAGTGGGAGTTGAGCGTCATGGTTGTAGTGAGCGACAATTTACTGAACATAAATCAAGAAATTAAACAAGCTTGTGAGCGCGTAGGTAGGCATCAAGAAGAGATTAACATCGTTGCAGTGACGAAGTATGTGTCACATGAGCGTGCAGAAGAAGCTGTGGCGTCTGGTGTGAAGCACCTTGGTGAAAGTCGAGCAGAAGGACTCCTAGAAAAACGCGAGGCGATCACTGGTGCTGCTACGTGGCATTTTATCGGTCAGCTTCAAAGCCGGAAAGTGAAAGATGTGATCCATGAATGTGATTATCTTCATTCGCTTGACCGCATATCGCTTGCCAAAGAGATTCAAAAGCGATACAAAGGAGACGGGACTGTAAAGTGCTTCGTACAAGTGAACGTCTCAGGTGAAGAGTCGAAGTCTGGATTAACGCCTGAAGGTGTTATGAGCTTTATTGAGCAATTGCAAGCGTATGATGCAATTGAAGTCGTTGGACTTATGACGATGGCACCGTATGAAAGTGTACCTGAAGATACGAGGCCGCATTTTAAAAAGCTCAAAGAATTGCAACAAGAGATTGTAAAACGTGAGTTTGCACATGCTCCGTGTCATGAGTTATCGATGGGGATGTCCAATGATTATACAGTCGCAATCGAAGAAGGTGCGACATTCATTCGAGTAGGCTCTCGTCTTGTTGGAGATGAGCGCAGCAATTTAGCGTAAAGGAGGTTCGTTCATATTGAGCATAAAATCTCGCTTTAAACGTTTTTTTGATGTTGACGAAGATTATGTTGAGGAAGAATTAGATGCTCCTGTTGAAGAGTCAAAGTCTGACAGTGAGCAAAAAGATCGTACTCAAAATGTCGTAAGCTTGCAAAGCATTCAGCAGTCTGCCAAGATGGTTTTAATTGAACCGAGAACGTATGAAGAAGCTCAAGATGTTGCCGATCATTTGAAAAATCGACGATCGGTGATTTTGAATATGCAGCGCATTCAAAAAGACCAAGCCAAACGGATTGTTGATTTTCTAAGTGGCACGGTTTATGCCATTGGCGGTGACATTCAAAAGATTGGTGGGAACATCTTTTTGTGTACACCAGACAATGTAGAGATTTCAGGGGCAATCTCGGAGCTCATGCAACAAGATTTTGATTAGAAGAGGTTGGGGTGAGTGGTTTTATGGCAATGATCGGCCAGATCGTATTAATGGCGATGTCGCTTTATCAAATTGCAGTAATTATTTATGTTCTTTCTAGTTGGTTACCTGGATTGCGTGAATCAGGCTTTGGACAAGCATTAGCAACCATTGTTGAACCGTATCTAGAACCGTTTCGTAGAATTATCCCGAATTTAGGTATGATTGACATTTCACCAATCGTAGCATTGATTGCTTTGGCATTAGCGCGACAAGGTGTAATTGCAATCTTCTTCTAATCGATGGATATCTTTCAACATTTTCGTAAGGAAGAGCACGAATGGATTGTACAAGTACAAGACATAAAAGATGCTGTTGAAACGACGTACGAAGCAAAGCTCACTGGTTTTTTAAATCCGAGGGAAGTTGACATTGTACAGTCGGTGATCGGAGCCGATGAAACCGTTAAGGTTGCTTTTTTTGGAGGGATTGAAGGTGTTGAGCGTAAACGAGCGCTCATCTATCCTTTTTTTGAAGAAGTGTCGCCTGAGCGGTACAACATTGTTATGTTTCACGGGGCATTTGACCCGAAATTCTCAACTGTCTCACACCGCGATCTTCTTGGCGCATTAATGGCTTTAGGTGTAAAGCGAGAGATGTTTGGAGACATTCACGTTTTACAAGGCAAGGTTCAATGGTTCGCAACAGAAGAAATGCAAGACTTTATTCTGATGAATCTTGAAGGTGCAGGGAATACGCCGTTAAGACTTTCGACACTTCCGCTACATAATGCGTATGATATAACTGATGAGTGGGAAGAAAAGACAGGATTCATCTCATCGCTTAGACTAGATACTGCTATTTCAGAGATGTACAACTTGTCGAGAACGAAAGCAAAGGCATATATAGAGAATAGCCGGGTTAAAGTGAATTGGAGAACGGTGGAGGATCCGAGTTTTCAAATCCAAACTGGCGATACATTATCACTTCAAAAGCATGGACGTAGAAAGCTTTTTCAATCGATAGTGAAACGAAGAAAGGCAATTTACGTGTAACCTATGGTTTGAAGAAATAACTATGGAGGTGGCTTTCTTGGCATTAACACCGATGGACATTCACAATAAGCAATTTGCTAAAGGGTTCCGAGGCTATGATGAAGACGAAGTGAATGAGTTTCTTGATCAAGTCATCAAGGATTATGAAACCGTCATTCGTGAGAAAGAAGAGCTGTTTTCTAAAGTTAATGAGCTTGAAGAGCGTTTGAATCATTTCTCAAACATTGAGGAAACGTTAAGCAAATCAATCCTTGTTGCGCAAGAATCAGCAGAAGAACTCAAGCGTAGTTCAAAAAAAGAGTCGCAGCTTATCATTAAAGAGTCTGAGAAAAACGCTGATCGCATTATTAACGATGCTCTTTCGAAATCGCGTAAGATTGCGCTAGAGCTTGAAGAACTCAAAAAACAAGCAGCCGTGTACCGGATGCGATTTAAGATGCTAATTGAAGCACAACTAGAGCTTTTAGATGATGAAGATTGGGATAGCCTAACAAACGGTGTAGAAGATGAAGAAGAGGAACATACAAGTCATACATACGAAGACCAAAAAAGTCGCTGACTTGACGTTCATGTAGAGATCGACTATACTTTTAGCAATACTAACTAAATGTAGGCGTTGATTGGGACAGTAGTGATCAATAAACTTTTTGAGCGAGCGAGGGAGGGTGTGAGCCTCGTAAAGAGTTGATTCACGAAGATCACCCAGGAGCTACCGAACAGAAAGCGTTCGAATAGGACGTGAGTAGAGTTTGGCGTGACTAAAGCGATAATTAGACTGAGTGGCTTATGAGCTATCAGGGTGGTACCGCGGGTAAACCTCGTCCCTATGAGTGGGATGGGGTTTTTTTATTTTGTACTGACTTAGGAGGAAAGATATGAATTTCAAAAAAACGCTACGAATGCCACAAACGGAATTCCCGATGAGAGGAAACCTTCCAAATCGCGAACCCGTATGGCAAGGTGAATGGAAGAAGCAAAGCTTTACGAACAAGTGATGACGAAAAATGCTGATAAACCGATGTATGTGCTTCATGATGGACCGATTTATGCAAATGGAAACATTCACGTTGGACATGCAATGAACCGAATCGTAAAAGACATGATCGTTCGTCATCGCAACATGGATGGCTTTAAAGCACCGTTTGTTCCAGGTTGGGATGCGCACGGATTGCCGATTGAAACGGCGCTCACGAAAACAAAAAAAGTTGATCGTAAGAAAATGTCCGTTTCTGAATTCCGAGCGGCGTGTGAAGCGTACGCGTGGGATCAAGTTGAAACGCAAAAAGAACAGTTTAAGCGTCTTGGTATGATCGGTGACTTTGATAACCCGTATGTCACATTAACACCAGACTTTGAAGCGAACCAAATTAAAGTGTTCGGTGAAATGGCTAAAGCGGGTCACGTTTATCAAGGGAAAAAGCCTGTGTATTGGTCACCTTCCTCTGAATCGGCACTTGCTGAAGCAGAGATTGAATATCATGACAAGCGTTCACCTTCGATTTACGTAGCGATGAAAGTAACCAATGGTAAAGGGGTTATCGACAACGGTTCAGAGTTCATCATCTGGACAACAACACCTTGGACATTGCCAGCAAACCTCGGTATTTCTGTGCATCCAGATTATGACTATGCGCTTGTTTCTGTCGCTGATCGAACGTTCGTTATTGCGAGTAAATTGTTCGATGAAGTAAGCGAAACGTTAGAATGGGAAGACGCTAAGATTGTTAAGACGGTTAAAGGTGCTGAGCTTGATCAAGTCGTTGCTGCACATCCGTTTTACGATCGTGACTCCCTTGTTATGACAGGACAGCATGTAACACTTGATGCAGGTACCGGCGCTGTTCATACTGCACCAGGACACGGGAAGATGACTTTATTATTGGTCAACAGTACGGCTTAGAACCGCTTTGTCCTGTAGACAATAAGGGCGTTATGACCGAAGAGGCTCCGGGATTTGCAGGTATTTTCTATGATGAGGCGAACAAGCCAATCACAGAAAAGCTGGATGAGACCGGCGCGTTGCTTAAATTGAAGTTCATCACTCACTCTTACCCACACGACTGGCGTACGAAAAAGCCAGTAATTTACCGTGCGACTGAGCAATGGTTTGTCTCTGTTGAGAACATGCGTCAAGAACTTTTAGACGCGATTGCACGTGTGGATTGGCAACCGAAGTGGGGAGAAGTACGTCTTCATAATATGATTCGCGACCGTGGTGATTGGTGTATTAGCCGTCAACGAGTTTGGGGCGTTCCAATTCCGGTCTTCTACGAAGAAGACGGTTCTCCAATTATTACAGATGAGACAATTGCACATGTGGCTGATTTGTTCCGTGAACACGGATCAAACATTTGGTTTGATTGGGAGACAAAAGACTTAATGCCGAGCGGTTATTCCTCTGAGAAAAGCCCAAATGGTAACTACACGCGTGAAACAGATATTATGGACGTTTGGTTCGACTCAGGTTCTTCACACCAAGGTGTTTTAGAAGAACGTGACGACCAGCACCGTCCTGCTGATCTTTACTTTGAAGGTAGTGACCAATACCGTGGATGGTTCAACTCATCCTCATAACGAGCGTTGCCGTAACAGGTGATGCACCGTACAAAAAGGTATTGAGCCACGGCTTTACGCTTGACGGTAAAGGCGAAAAGATGTCGAAATCACTCGGGAATGTTATTGATCCTGCGAAAGTGATGAAGCAACTCGGTGCTGATATTTTACGTTTGTGGGTGTCTTCAACAGACTTCCAATCGGATGTTCGTGTATCCGATGACATTTTGAAACAAGTGTCTGAAACGTACCGTAAAATTCGTAACACACTTCGCTTTATGCTCGGAAACTTAAGTGACTTTGATCCAGCAACCGATCGGGTTAAGATGAGCGACATGAATGACGTGGATTTGTTCATGTATCAACGTCTGAATGATGTCATTTCACGTGCTCAGAAAGGGTATCGGGAGTATGCTTTTGGGACGACGTATCAAGCGTTGCATCATTTCTGTTCAATCGATTTAAGTGCATTCTATATGGATGTTGCCAAAGATGCATTGTATTGTGATCATGAAAATGATGCCGAAAGAAGAGCGATGCAAACAGTGCTTTACGATAGCGTTGTTGCACTTACAAAATTACTTGCACCAATTACACCATACACGGCTGAAGAAGCATGGTGTTTCATTAAAGATCGTGAAACAGACTATGTTCAACTTACAGAGATGCCTGACGTATTTACGATTGAGAACGAAAGCGAACGCGAAGCACGCTGGGCACACTTGTTAAACGTCCGTACCGTTGTGCTAAAGGCATTAGAGGAAGCAAGGGCAGACAAAGTCATTGGTAAATCATTAGAAGCAAAGCTCGTTCTTACTGTGGATGAAACAGCTTATGCAATGTTAAACGAGATGAGTCACCCTGAGAAGTTATTTATCGTTTCGCAACTTGAGCTTGTTAAAGGCGAAGAAACGAATGTTTCCGTACAAAAAGCTGAAGGTGATGCGTGTGAACGTTGTTGGCACGTGAAAGAAGATGTGGGTGAAGATGAAAGCTTCAACACACTTTGTACACGTTGTGCAGATGTTGTAAAGACGTATGACCCTGCGATTTTGGAAGAAACGGCAAAATAAGCCTCGGTTAAATGGCTCCCTATGAAGAGAAACTAACTTTGTAGGGAGGAATTTACGTGTCTTGGATGGAACAAATAAAGCATGATTTAGAAGAACGCAAAAAAGACATTGAGCGACGAGAACATGCCCACGAAGAAGATGGGCGGGATAATGAATTGTCGGTGTTTGACAATCATCCTGCCGATTCTGCGGATATTTTTTATGAGGCAAGTAAAGATGATGCGCTTCATATGCATCGCCACGTTGAACACGAAGAAATTGTTCATGCCTTAAAGAAATTTGAAAACGGTACGTATGGGATCTGTGAAGAGACAGGTGCTGAGATTCCTAAAGAACGACTTCTAGCCAATCCAACGGCGCGTACAGTTGTGAATCCGGAGAAACCTGCAGATCAAAGCGGCGTCTTTCTTGGAACGGCACAAGGAAATCCGAGTCCGTATAGTGGTGGTCAGGTCGCTTCTGACGGAGTAGATATGTGGGAAGCACTGATGAATACGACTGAAGATCAGAGTTATCATGAAAGCGCGACGAGCGACTTTTGGGTTGAGAAAGAGCTGGATTTACTGAGGAGTTTGAGCGCTATGCAAGTACTGGGATCGAAGGGTATCATGGAGCGGAACACGTACACGTCGTCAAGCCTCCAGACGATGACTTTACAAATGAAATTGAAGGAGAAGAGCGGCAGTAATTATCTGCCGCCATTTTCCTTGTAAAGGAGAGACAAAGTTGATCGCATTATACTATCTGATTGCGTTAGTCATTATCGGACTTGATCAGCTAACTAAAATTATTGTCGATCGCAACATGGAAATTGGGGAATCGATTCCGATCATTGAACAAGTGTTACATATTACCTCACATCGAAATATGGGGGCAGCATTTGGAATTTTACAAGGGCAAATGTGGTTGTTTTTTATCGTAACTGCGGTCGTTGTCGTCGGAATCATTTATTACATGCCTAAGCTTATTAAAGAACATCGCGGATACGGTATAGCGCTTGGTGTTTTATTAGGCGGAACGATCGGTAACTTTATTGACCGGTTGTTTAGAGGTGAAGTTGTTGATTTTGTCGATGTGTACATTGGAAGTTATAGCTTTCCAATTTTTAATGTCGCAGACGCAGCATTAACTCTTGGTGTGATTTTCTTGCTCATTTTAATGTTTATGCAAGATCGGAAAGAGAAAAAGGAGCAAAGTAGTCATGAGTAAATTCGAATGGGTTATCGAAGAAGCGGGAACCCGTATAGACAAAGTTATCGTTACAAGAACAGGAGAATCTAGAACGACAATTCAGGACTGGATTAATGAAAATCACGTAACGGTAAACGGTGCGAATGTGAAAAGCAACTACAAAGTACAAGACGGTGATCGTGTCACTGTAATTCCAAAAGAAAAAGAACAACTTGAGGCAGTCCCAGAAGACATTCCACTCGACATCCGCTATGAAGATGAGCATGTTCTCGTGATCAACAAACCAAGAGGCATGGTCGTTCACCCTGCACCAGGGCATCCAAGCGGTACTGTCGTCAATGCTTTGCTCGGTTTAAAAATGCAATTGTCGACGTTGAATGAGGAAATGCGACCGGGTATCGTTCATCGAATTGATAAAGATACGAGCGGGCTATTGATCGTTGCAAAAACGGATCAAGCGCATCAACATCTTGTGCAACAATTGCAAGGGCGTACGTTAAAGCGTACGTATGAAACGATCGTTCACGGTGTGATTGCACACGAATTTGGAACGATTGATGCACCGATTGGGCGTCATCACCACGATCGTCAAAAGATGACGGTAACAGACGCCCACTCACGTGAAGCAATTACACATTTTACCGTCATCAAACGGTACAAAAATTACACGCGCGTAGAATGTCAACTAGAGACAGGAAGAACGCACCAAATCCGTGTTCATATGGAATACATTGACCATCCAATTGCTGGGGACCCGAAATACGGTCCAAAGAAGACATTGCCAATTGAAGGGCAAGCACTACACGCAAAGGAACTCTCATTTATTCATCCAGCGACTGAAGAGACAGTAACTGTAACCGCAGAACTTCCTGATGATATGGAGCAATTAATCTACAATTTAGAACATTCATCAGAGCATTGACAAAAAATACGTTCAATGAAATAATAACGGTAGAAATAAAATAGCCCTTTAACACAGTCCAGAGAGGCTGAGAAGGATACGTAGAAGACACGTCCTAGGTGACGTCTGTTTTCTGAATATGTATACTCAACCCCTCTCTATTACGGAGCAGGGGTTTTTTATATGTAGGGCGAAAGGAGATTCTTTCATGACAACCCGGACACAGACACTATTTGATGAAGCGGCAATGCGAAGAGCATTAACACGGATTTCTCATGAGATGCTCGAGAAGAACAAAGGAATGGAAGACGTACTTTTAGTCGGGATCAGAACGAGAGGATATCCACTAGCACAGCGTTTAGCAAGCAATTTAAAACGTATTGAAGGCATTGAAGTTCCAGTAGGTTCCATGGACATTACGTTGTACCGAGATGACTTAACGCAAAAGAAAGAAGAACCAGAGATTCATCACGTTGATTTGCCAGTATCGGTTGATGGTAAACGCGTTATTCTTGTGGATGATGTCTTGTATACAGGACGTACTGTACGAGCAGCGATGGATGCATTGATGGATATAGGGAGACCTTCGCAAATTCAATTAGCAGTATTGATTGATCGAGGGCATCGAGAACTACCGATACGAGCAGACTTTGTAGGAAAGAACATACCGACGTCGTCCAGTGAGACGATTCAGGTACAGTTAGAAGAAAGTGATCAAGTCGATCTCGTTAGCATTACAAACTAATAATGAATACTCTTTAACCCAGTCCCGAGAGGCTGAGAAGAGGTTTACCTTGTTTACACTCAAATTAGCTCATATGGCTACGTGTAACTCAAGGTCCATCTCTTTGCCGCCGGGTAAAGAGATTTTTTATGGAGGTAAACATGAAGCCAGTATTAGACATACACGAACGCCCTAAACTCGCAAAATGGATCATTCTTAGCATGCAGCACTTATTCGCCATGTTTGGCGCCACAATCTTAGTCCCGGTATTAACCGGTTTAAGTCCTTCCGTTGCCCTCGTTTCGAGTGGTCTCGGGACAATCGCTTACTTGATCACGACGAGAGGAAAGATTCCTGCTTACGTCGGATCATCATTCGCATTCATTAGCCCGCTCATAAGTGCGATGACGTTTGGTGGACCTGGTGCGGTCATGCTCGGAACGTTCTCAGCCGGAATTGTTTACGGACTCACATCACTACTTATTATGGCATTTGGTGTGAACTGGTTACTAAAGCTTTTACCTCCAATCGTCGTCGGGCCCGTCATTATGGTTATCGGTTTAGGACTTGCATCAACGGCCATCGAGATGGCGATGAATTATGACGCAAGTACAGGTGAATATGTCGATACGGCATTACACTTTACGATCGCACTCATTACGCTTACAGTAACGATTGTCTCATCGGTCTTCTTTAAAGGTTTCTTACGACTCATCCCGGTCTTGATCGGACTCGTAACAGGCTATGTGATTAGCATTTTTGCTGGGCTTGTCGACTTAACGCCGGTCCAACAAGCTCCGTGGTTCCACATTCCAGACTTTGCAATTCCGTACATTACGGTTGATCCGATTTACTCACTTGCGATTATCGGGATTATGGCACCGATTGCCCTTGTGACGATGGCAGAACACATCGGAGATCAAATGGTACTAAGTAAAATTACAGGGCGCAACTTTTTGAAAGACCCAGGTCTTCATCGTTCACTACTCGGTGATGGGATCGCCTCAGTCATTGCCAGTTTCGTCGGGGGTCCACCAAATACGACGTACGGGGAGAATATCGGAGTGCTCGCGATTACGAAAGTGTTTAGCGTATTTGTTATCGGTGGTGCAGCCGTGTTTGCGATCGTGTTCGGCTTCTCCGGAAAAATTGAAGCCTTAATCGCAAGTATTCCTGTATCAGTCATGGGTGGTGTCTCCATCTTGCTCTTTGGGATTATCGCTTCATCTGGTCTTCGTCTGATCGTAGAAAATCGTTTGGACATGTCAGAGAACAGAAACTTAGTCATCGCTTCTACTATACTCGTCATTGGAATTGGCGGAGCGTTCATTGAAATTACAGAAGACCTAGTGATTCCTTCTATGGCACTAGCAACGTTTATCGGCATGATCTTACACGGAGTATTACCGAATAAAACGATCGGTTACGGAAATGGTCAATTGTTCGAAAGTGTTGAAGACGATCAAAACAACGGCTAACACAATTTTAGTGAGGAGTGGTCAACGATGCGTCACTTTACAACGATGGAGCAGTTAGAAAAGCAGGACATTTATGAGTTACTTGAGGAAGCAAAGCGTTGCAAAAAACAAAATGGATTCAAAGCATCATCCGAAGCGTTTATTGCAAATGTGTTTTATGAACCGAGTACTCGAACGAAATTGTCATTTGAAGCTGCTGAAAAACGACTGGGTTATACACCGCTAAATGTCGATTGTGACCACTCAAGCATTCAAAAAGGTGAATCGCTGTACGACACGGTTCGAACGCTTCAAGCTCTTGGAGCAGCGGCTGTTGTTATCAGACACCCTGAAAACAATTATTACAATCAATTACAAGACATATCGATACCAATCATTAATGGAGGCGACGGAAGTGGTCAACACCCGTCGCAATCTCTTCTTGATATGTTCACGATTTACGAAGAGTTTGGTACCTTTCAAGGTGTTCGCGTTGCAATCATCGGAGACGTGTTACACAGCAGAGTTGCTGGTTCGAATATTAGCGCTCTTCAGAAACTCGGTGCAGAAGTGATTGTCGCTGGACCTAGTGAATGGACGAAGCGAGTGGATCAATCACTGAACGTGATGACGGTAGATGAAGCAGTCGCAAACGCCGACGTTGTCATGATGCTTCGAGTTCAACATGAACGTCATGTTGAAACGCTTGATATGAGAAATTATCACGAAGCTTACGGACTAACAGTTGAGCGGGCAGAAACGATGAAAGAAACGAGCATTATCATGCATCCAGGGCCGTTTAATCGAGACGTTGAGATTGCCTCAGAGCTCGTAGAGTGTCATAAATCAAGAATTTTTACGCAAGTGGAAAACGGAGTATTTTGTAGAATGGCAATAATCAATGCAGTGGTACGTGCAAATTTAGTTCAGGAACTTAAAGGAGTGATGTAAATGGTACGCAAATTAATTTTAGAAGATGGGATTGTATTCACGGGCACAGGATTTGGAAGTGACAAAGAACAGAGTGGGGAGATTGTCTTTAATACTGGAATGACTGGTTATCAAGAAATTATGTCAGACCCGTCCTATGCAGGCCAAATCATTACCTTTACGTACCCTTTGATCGGTAACTACGGAGTCAATCGTTCAGACTTTGAAACGCTCGTTCCTGCTGTAAAAGGTGTTGTTGTGAAATCTCGTTCACCTTATCCAAATCACTGGAAGAGTGAAGAATCGTTTGATGAATTACTAACACGCTTTGACATTCCAGGAATTGAAGGAATTGACACTCGTGAATTAACGAAGCGTATTCGTGAAAAAGGAACCGTTCGTGCGATCATTTGCAACGGTGAAGTAAATGAAGAAGACGTCATCAATCGCCTAAAATCAAAAGCGCCCCTTACGAATCAAGTGGAAAGTGTTTCTACTAAAAATACATATACCGTTCCAGGTGGAGGAGGACCAAAGGTTGTCTTAATCGACTACGGAGCGAAACAGAATATTATGAGAGAACTACTAAAGCGCGGTTGTGAAGTAAAAGTCGTTCCGTTTAATGTCTCAGCAGAAGATGTGTTAGCAGAAAATCCTGATGGAGTAATGCTCTCAAACGGACCAGGAGATCCAAGAGATGTCAAAGAGGCCGTTGAAACGGTAAAAGCACTCGTCGGCAAGACGAAGATCTTCGGTATTTGCTCGGGCATCAACTGCTGTGTCTTGCCCTCGGAGCCGAAGCGGAAAAAATGAAGTTCGGACACCGTGGTTCCAATCATCCCGTTAAACATATTCCAACTGGGAAAGTAACGATGACTGCGCAAAATCACGGGTTTGCGATTAAACGAGAGTCACTTGAAAACACACCGCTAATCGTAACGCATGTGGCAGTAAACGATGGTTCTGTAGAAGGCGTAGAACTGAAAGATCAAAGTGCATTTAGTGTGCAATATCATCCAGAAGCAGCACCAGGCCCAATGGACGCAAACGATTTGTTTGATCAATTTATGAACCGAATCTTACAACCAGTAGGAGATGACGAAAAATGCCTAAACGTCAAGATATTCAAAAAGTACTCGTACTCGGATCAGGACCCATCGTAATCGGTCAAGCGGCAGAGTTTGATTATTCAGGGACACAAGCTTGCCAAGCGTTAAAAGAAGAAGGGTACGAGACGGTGCTGATTAACTCAAACCCTGCAACGATTATGACTGATACGAATATGGCAGATAAAGTGTACATTGAGCCGTTGACGTTTGAGTTCGTCTCTCGAATTATTCGCCAAGAGAGACCAGACGGTTTAATTGCGACAATGGGTGGTCAAACAGCTTTAAACTTAGCGATGGAACTAAACAATCACGGTGTTCTAGAACAGTATGGAACAGAATTACTCGGGACAGACCTCGTAGCAATTGAAAAAGCAGAAGATCGTGAAGCATTCCGCTCACTCATGCACGAACTCGGCCAACCAGTTCCTGCAAGTGAGATCGTTCATACCATCGATGACGGGATGGCATTTGCGAAGACCGTTGGCTTGCCGGTTATCGTTCGTCCAGCTTACACACTCGGTGGAACGGGTGGGGGAATTGCGAAGACGTTTGAAGAGCTAGCGGAGACACTTGAGTCAGGCCTCTCCTACAGCCCAGTGAATCAATGCCTCGTTGAACAAAGCATTGCCGGAATGAAAGAAGTCGAATACGAAGTGATGCGTGATGCAAATGACGATGCGATCGTCGTTTGTAACATGGAAAACATTGACCCTGTCGGGGTGCACACGGGAGACTCAATCGTTGTAGCCCCTTCACAAACGTTAAACGATCGTGACTACCAACGACTGCGTGATGCCTCGTTAACGATTATCCGCGCCCTTGGTATTGAAGGGGGTTGCAACGTGCAATTTGCACATGACCCTGATCGTGATGAATACTACGTGATTGAAGTAAATCCTCGAGTGAGTCGTTCTTCCGCGCTTGCATCAAAAGCGACTGGGTATCCAATTGCTAAACTAGCGACAAAAATCGCTGTTGGTTACTATTTGCAAGAGCTTAAAAACCCCGTGACGGAACGAACCTATGCAAGCTTTGAACCAGCATTAGACTATATCGTAACGAAAATCCCTCGTTGGCCATTTGACAAGTTTTCGTCTGCAAACCGTAAGCTCGGTACACAAATGAAAGCGACCGGTGAGATCATGTCAATCGGACGTACGTTTGGGGAATCGCTACTTAAAGGCATTCGCTCCTTAGACATGAAAGAAGATCATCTCTTAGTACCCCGCTACGAACAAAAAAGTGATCAAGAGCTGATCGAGCAATGGGAAGTTGCTGATGATGAAAGGCTTTATGCGGTAGCAGAAGGATTTAGAAGAGGGTATACAATTGCCCAATTGCATAAGCACTCAAAAATCGATGAGTTTTTCCTCATGCACATTGAAGGACTCGTGCAACTCCACAAAGCGATCGAAGCGAAACCGAATGATAAAGAGGTTTTAGCTGTCGCAAAAGAGAATGGCTTCTCAGATAAAGTGATCGCTTCACTTTGGAACGTGTCAGAGATGGACGTTCGAGACGTAAGAAAATCACATCAATTGGCACCAGTTTTCAAAATGGTCGATACGTGCGCCGCAGAATTTGAATCAAAAACGCCGTACTACTACAGTACGTATGAGCGAGAAAATGAATCATTCAAAACCGATCGACCGTCCGTTCTCGTCTTAGGATCAGGTCCAATCCGAATCGGTCAAGGTGTTGAGTTTGACTATGCAACAGTTCACGCAGTTTGGGCGATTCAGCAAGCAGGCTATGAATCGATCATCATTAATAACAATCCTGAGACGGTCTCAACGGATTTCAGTATGTCAGATAAGCTTTACTTTGAACCATTAACGTTTGAGGAAGTAATGAACGTCATTGATTTAGAACAGCCTGAAGGAGTCGTCGTTCAATTCGGAGGTCAAACAGCGATCAACCTTGCGGAGAAACTGGCCAATGCGGGCGTGAAGATTTTAGGAACGTCGCTTGAAGCGATGGACACAGCAGAAGATCGTGATAAATTTGAGCGCGCATTAAAAGCACTTGATGTACCGATGCCACCAGGGAAAACGGCAACGTCAGTGGAAGAGGCAGTCGTTGCTGCGAACACATTAGGCTACCCAGTGCTCGTTCGTCCGTCGTACGTACTTGGGGGTCGGGCGATGGAAATTGTTGAACATGAAAATGAGCTGCGCACGTACATGGAAGAAGCAGTTCACGTGCATAGCGAGCACCCGGTGTTGATCGATCGTTACTTCTACGGAAAAGAAATAGAAGTTGGTGCCATTTCGGATGGTGAACACGTCTTTATACCAGGTATGATGGAGCACATTGAACGTGCAGGTGTTCACTCTGGTGACTCGATTGCAGTTTATCCTCCGCAATCGTTGTCTGCGACAACGAAACAAGAAGTCATTGATCAGACGGTAAAGTTAGCTCGAGGCTTAGACATTGTTGGTCTACTCAACATCCAATTCGTTCTTTATAACGACAAAGTGTATGTCATTGAAGTGAACCCTAGAGCGAGTCGCACAGTTCCGTTCTTAAGTAAGATGACAGGCGTACCGATGGCACAAATTGCAACACACGTCATTTTAGGAAAAACGTTAAAAGAACTCGGTTACGATGAGGTATATCACACTGAGCCGGATCGTGTAGCGGTAAAAGCACCTGTGTTCTCCTTTGCGAAGTTGCGCCGAGTTGACATTCATTTAGGACCTGAAATGAAATCAACAGGTGAGGTGCTCGGTCGCGATTTAACATTAGAAAAAGCGTTATACAAAGGCTTAGTCGCTTCAGGGATGAACATTCCTAGAAAAGGCAACGTCTTGTTCACGATTGCAGATAAAGATAAAGATGAAGCGATCAAATTGGCTCATCGCTTCGACCGACTCGGATTCCAACTGCTCGCAACGAAAGGAACCGCGGACGTTTTACAAAACGAAGGCATCTCCGTACAAAACGTTCATAAGATTGGTGAAGGCAAACAAGACATTTCATCGATCATCCGTGAAGGTGGTGCCCAACTTGTCATCAACACGTTTACAAAAGGCAAGCAACCAGCGAGAGACGGATTTAGAATTCGCCGTGAAGCGGTCGAACATGAAATCATTTGTCTCACATCAATGGATACAGCATTTGCACTTCTCCACGTGCTTGAAATGATGAGCTTTGCGACAGAGCCAGTGCCAAAACTGCAGCAAGCAACATCAAAAGAGGAGGTACACGTATGAAATCAGTTCCTCTAAAGGTCGTAAGAAATCAAGAAATTGCTGAAGAGACGTATGAAATGATCTTAAGTGGTGAACTCGTTCAAGAAATGAATCGCCCTGGGACGTTTCTCCATATTAAAGTTCCTTCTAGCCATCACGTTTTGCGTCGTCCTATCAGCATCGCCTCAGTAAATCAAGAGCTCGGTACGTGCACACTCGTCTACAAATGCACAGGTGAAGGGACGAGGGCGTTAACGAACGTGCGACCGAACGATTGTTTGCAAGTGCTAGGACCGCTTGGGGGGCAAGGGTTTCCAACAGAAGAACCGTCAACCGATCAGGGAGTAACCCTGATCGGTGGCGGTGTCGGAGTACCACCAATGTATTTTGCAGCCCGTAGTCTCTCAGAACGTAACATACCATTTCGAGTCATTCTCGGTTTTCAGAACGAAGCCGCTGTCTTTTATGAAGAGGCGTTTAGGCAGTTACGAGCAACGGACGTGACGATTATGACGGATGACGGAAGTTATGGAGAGAAGGGCACTGTCATTGATGCCTTGCAAAATCTCGAACAACCATCCACTTACATCTATACGTGTGGGCCAAGAGGGATGTTAAAAGCGGTTAAAGCTGCCGCGCATCATGATACAACCGTGTACGTATCATTAGAAGAACATATGGGCTGTGGCATCGGGGCTTGTTTCGCTTGCGTGTGCAAAACTGAAGATGAAACGTCGTATGTCAAGATTTGTACGGACGGTCCTGTATTCCAATCAAACGAGGTG
Source organism: Geomicrobium sp. JCM 19038 (assembly GCF_000698125.1). Classification (GTDB taxonomy): domain Bacteria; phylum Bacillota; class Bacilli; order Bacillales; family Marinococcaceae; genus Geomicrobium_A. The sequence continues at coordinate 159,920 of NZ_BAXA01000003.1, forward strand.
TTACTATGAGCGAACGTTTAGCGGTGAATTTGCCTGGTTTATCGATGAAAAATCCAATCATGCCCGCATCAGGGTGCTTTGGGTTTGGTCGAGAGTTCAGTGAGCTCTATGATTTAAGTTTACTCGGTGCGATTGCGATTAAAGGAACGACTGGTGAACAACGCTTTGGAAACAACACGCCCCGTGTTGCAGAAAGTCCGTCAGGAATGCTCAATAGCATCGGGCTACAAAACCCTGGTGCACAAGCGGTTCGTGACAAAGAACTTCCGTTTCTTGAACAATTTGATGTTCCGATTCTAGCGAATGTATCCGGTTCTTCTCCAGAAGAATACGTAAAGGTTGTCAACACCCTTAATGAGTCCAGTAATGTTGGGGCTTTTGAAGTTAACATCTCGTGCCCGAACGTGAAAACGGGTGGCATACAGTTCGGGACGGATCCTGAACAGGCAGCGATGCTAACGAACTTAATTAAAGAAGCGACAAACAAACCTGTGTACGTGAAGCTATCGCCGAACGTCACGGACATTACGGCAATAGCCAAAGCGGTAGAACATGCAGGAGCAGACGGATTATCACTGATTAATACGCTCATCGGCATGCGCTTTGATTGGCGAACGAAAAAGCCGATTTTAGCAAATGAAAAAGGCGGCTTATCAGGTCCGGCGGTAAAACCGGTTGCACTTCGAATGGTTTACGACGTAAGGCAAGTTACAGACTTACCGATTATTGGTATGGGTGGAATTGAATCAGCGAAAGACGTGATTGAATTTTTGATCGCAGGTGCTGATGCAGTCGCTGTCGGTACCGCGAACTTTACGAATCCGTTTGCTTGTATTGAAATTATTGACGAACTACCAACGTGGTTAGATCAGCTTAATGTAAATCAAGTGTCAGAGTTACAGAGAAGAGGTGTGGTACTGTGACACATGCACCGCTTTTCATAGCCTTGGACATGAATAATGAAAAAACAGCGATGGATTTTTTAGAGAGATTCGAAGATGTAAGACCAGATCTTAAAGTCGGGATGGAATTGTTTTATTCAGCTGGACCAAAGCTCGTACACGATCTTAAAGAACGAGGGCATCATCTGTTTTTGGATGTGAAATGTCATGACATTCCGACAACCGTAGGCAAAACGATGAAGCAACTGGCATCTTTCGGCGTGGATGTGATTACGACTCATGCGATCGGTGGAAAAGAAATGTTAGTAGCAGCAAGGGAAGGCATTGAAGCCGGTACACCAGCAGGCGCAAATCGACCAAAACTCATTGCAGTCACTGCACTGACGAGTACGACAGAACACATGTTAAAACAAGACTTATTAATTCAAGAGAATCTTAAACAGATGGTTCATCACTATACGACTCGAACGGTAGAAGCAGGACTTGATGGAGTCGTTTGTTCTGTCCACGAAGTTGCGATGCTCAGGAAAACTTTCGGGCATGATCTTTATACACTAACACCAGGAATTCGTAATCATGACAGTAATTTGCATGACCAAAAGCGTGCAGCAACAGCTGAAGAAGCAAAAATTTCAGGGAGTAGCGCCATCGTTGTTGGACGTGCCATTACTGAGCATAACGATCCTCGCATAGCTTATGAAGCCATGCTTTCACAATGGAAAGGAATGAGTGTTTCATCATGAATCGTAAACAACAACTTGCAAGTGAGTTATTAGACATTGAAGCCGTTAGTTTAAAACCGAACGACCCCTTTACGTGGTCATCAGGATTACAAGCGCCGATCTATTGTGATAACCGCCTTACGCTATCACACCCGTCACTTCGTAGTGAGATTGCAGAAGGATTTAAGGACGTCATTGCTGAAAACTACGCTGATTGTGATGTGATTGCAGGAACAGCAACAGCTGGAATTCCACACGCAGCAATCGTAAGTGATCGCTTAGAATTGCCGATGATCTACGTACGAGGAAGTGCAAAGAAGCACGGGAAAGGCAATTTAATTGAAGGTAAGCTGTCTAAAGGTGATCGTGTTGTCGTCGTTGAAGATCTTATTTCAACCGGTAAAAGTTCCATTGATGTTGCCAATGCAATTCAAGAAGCTGGTGGCGTCGTTGTTGGTGTCGTAGCGATCTTTTCTTACGGTTTAAAGATTGGTATGAAGAACTTCGCTGAACATAACATCTCGCACAATACGTTAACAGACTTTCAAACATTGATTGAACAAGCGATTAAAAAAGGTGTCATTCAAGGAGAAGAACAAGTACAATTAAAGCAATGGCAAAAAACGCCAGAAAATTGGCGATAGAGACCACAGTTGTGGTTTCTTTTTTGTAGGAGGAGTTATTGTTGAGGATTCGTGACATGGTACAATCAGATTATGAACATATGCAGCCGATCTATCAAGCAGGAATTGACTCTTTGTTAGCAACGTTTGAAACAACGGTGCCTTCTTGGTCCGAATGGGATGAAAAACACCATAACCATAGTCGTTGTGTGGCAGTGACTGACGAACGGGTCGTTGGCTTTGCGGCTCTTGCGCCGGTCTCAAAACGTCACGCATATCGAGGCGTTGCAGAAGTGAGCGTGTATGTAGACGAATCGCAGCACGGCAAAGGAATTGGTAAGACGCTAATCAATGAACTTATAGAACGTTCAGAAGAACATGGGATCTGGACGTTGCAATCAGTCATTCTTAGTGAGAACAAAGCGAGCATACATATTCATGAGCAGTGTGGGTTTCGACATATTGGTGTAAGAGAGAATATCGCCAAGCTTAATGGGGAGTGGCGAAGTACAGTGATGATGGAGCGGAGAAGTTCCGTTATTGCATAAAAAAGCCGTCTACGATCTCAATCGTAGACGGCTTTTGACAGTCTAATTAAGAATGTTTTCCGTTAACAAAGCGATCAACGAGGAGTGCAATCGCACCGTCGCCAGTTACGTTCGTTGCTGTACCGAAGCTGTCTTGTGCCATATAAAGGGCGATCATAATACCGACCGCAGCTTCAGTAAATCCGAGCATCGTCGTGAGTAATCCGAGTGAAGCAATGACCGCACCACCTGGAACACCAGGAGCTGCAATCATAATGACGGCAAGGGCAAAGATGAATGGCAACATCCCTAATACAGTTGGTGTTGCTAAATCGCCGTACATCATCATGACCGTTGTTGCAGCTAATACGATAGTAATGGTACTACCTGCTAAATGGATATTTGCGCCGAGTGGAATGACCGTTTCTGCCATGCTTTCTCGAACACGGTTCTTCTTCGTTGCTTCGACGGTTACTGGAATTGTCGCTGCACTAGACATCGTACCGACCCCTGTAAAGTAGGCTGGTAGCATGTTTTTAAGCGCTGAAAATGGATTTTGACCAGCAACAGACCCGGCAATCGTAAAGGCGCCAATTAAATATAACCAATGCGTAGCAATCGCTAAAACTAACACGAGAGCAAATGACGAAAGTGTTTCCCAAACTGTACCGTCTGCAGCCATTTCAGCAAAGATACTTGCAATGTAAAATGGTAAGAACGGAATAACGACTTTCCAAAGCAACTTTTCAATGATGTTTTTTCCTTCATCGAAAAATGACTTTAATGTCGGTGAATTCGTTCGTGCAATACCAATTCCGAACACAAACGCCATCACAAGTGCGGTAATTACACCGAGTGCAGGATCAATTTCTAATTCAAATAACGGAGTGAAGCCTGCTTCTTCTCCGACCATAGGAACAGATTCAGTAATGAATAATGGTAAGACGACAAGAGCAATAACAAGTGCGAATACACCTGCCAGAACCGAAGAAGTATACGCGATTCCCGTCGTAAGACCAAGGGTTTTGCCAGAACCTGCGCCCATGCTCGCAACGCCACTCGTAATAAAAAATAAAATAACAAAAGGAATGATAAAGCCTAGAAATTGGCCAAAGATCATCTGGAAGGTCACGATCGCATCCATTACCCAAGACGGAAGTGAAACAGCGATAAGACCAACAACAATACCCCCGATAACACCTAGAAGCAGTTTCAAAATTAACTTCAAAGCAAGTTTCCCCCTATTTCTTCAGTTTCCTTACGACGTGTTCTTCTGGTGTGACGAACAATGTTTTTTGTTCGTCATACGTAACAAAACCAGGCTTGGCACCGCTCGGCTTTTTCACATGTCGTATTAATGTATAGTCAACTGGGACACTCCCAGATTCTCGTGCTTTCGAGAAGTAAGCTGCAAGTTGAGCGGCTTCGTGAAGTGTTTCTTCTTGGAAGTTGTCGCTTCGAATGACAACGTGGGAGCCTGGAATGTCTTTCGTGTGCAACCACGTGTCGTTGCGATTTGAAAAACGCATCGTGAGAAATTCGTTTTGTTTATTGTTTTTGCCAACAAAAATTTCGATTCCTTCACTTGATTCATAACGCTCTGGTTTTGGCTTTTGCGGCTTGTTTTTCTTTTTGCCACGATGTTTCTGCTTCAAGTAACCTTCTTCTTCAAGTTCGTCTCGGATGTCTTGGACTTCATGTTGAGAAATGTAATCCATTTGTTGAATTAAGTTGTCAAAGTAAAGAATTTCTTCATCCGTTTGTTTAAGTTGTTCTTTTACCGCGTGTTGGGCACTTTTCGCTTTGTTGTACAACTTAAAGTAATGCTGCGCGTTGTCAGCTGGACTTTTTTCAGGGTTAAGTGCAATCGTTAACGTTTGACCTTCAGGGTCGTAATAATCAACGACTTCCACGTCACGGTCTCCTAGTTTCATAAGATGCATGTGAGCGGTGAGTAACTCCCCGAGCTTTTGATTTTCTAATCCTTTTAATGAAGATTGTTCAGTTTGTTGGAGTTTCTTTTTCTTGCGCTCGTTTTTTTGGCGCTGAGTTTTTAAGAAACGTTCTAAATCGTGCGCTTGCTGCTTTACGCGATCTCGTTCTGCTTTTCCACTATAGAACTGCGCAATCATTTCGTTTGTTGACGTAAACGTCGTCTTCTCTCCGCCAATATGTGAGAGTGGTAAAAGATAGAAGTACTCTTTATTTTGAGGAGACTGATGGATCGTCGGTTGAATCGTGTGTGTCTTGAGCCTTTCCATCATGTCTAAGAAAGATTTCGCAAGGGTTGATCGATCGCCAATGCCTGCTTGCTCAACAATTTCTTTTGCTAAGAGGGGAGACATTCCTGAAAAACGACTAACGAGTTGCTTATCGATTTTGCCACTGTTCCAATCAATTGCCCGGTAGACATCATCAGTCATTGCAGACAAAGGATTTTGCTTTTCTTGTTGTGGAGGGCTCGTATACGTTTGACCTGGTAAAAGCGTTCGGTGACGGTTTACTGCTGGAGAAATATGTTTAATCGCATCAATGATATTACCATTCGCTGCAACTAAGACTAAGTTGCTATGCTTACCCATAATCTCAGCAATGAGTTTCTTCTCTTCACGATCGCCAATCTCATCAGTTGATTCAATAGTAAATGTTGCCACTCGTTCTAGATCCGTTTGTTCAATCCGTTTAATGAATCCACCTTCAAGATGCTTTCTTAGCATTCGGCAAAACATTGGTGGTTCTTGATGATCGCCCGCAGGACTCGTGCTTTCATGCATGCGAGCAAAGCTTGGGTGAATGGAAAGAAGTACGGTTATATTTTGACGTTGATTTCGAATCGTCATATAAATATCGGTTGCGCTCGGTTGTTTGATTTTCGTAATTCTGCCACCAACAAGTTTTTCTTGCCACTCGTTTAGGACAGAACGAAGTACAAATCCATCGTAAGACATAATTTCACCCTTTCTAACCTCAACAGTATAGCATGTTTTCTAGACTCACTGAATAGGATGGATTGAGAAGTCCAAGCTGTGGGGTGGGAAGAGATGAAATGGCATCAAATCGATCCGCTTACGGTCTATAAGAAGTTAAACACGGAAGTAACGACCGGTTTGTCGGAAAAAGAAGCAGAAGAACGACTACACATCCATGGTCAGAATAAACTACAAGAAGAAAAAGCAACTCCATGGCCGATTTTGTTCTTAGAACAGTTTAAAGATTTTATGGTTATTATTTTGCTTGTCGCAACGTTCGTATCAGGCTTACTGGGCGAATACATTGATGCCCTCGTCATCATGGGGATCGTTCTCGTCAACGCCATTCTCGGTTTTGTACAAGAGAGAAAGGCTGAACGATCGTTAAAAGCGTTAAAAGAATTATCTGCTCCAGAAATTACCGTATTTAGAGATGGGAAATGGACGAACATTGCTTCTCAATATGCCGTCCCCGGAGATATCGTACAACTAGAAAACGGAGATCGTATTAGTGCAGATATCCGCTTAATCGAGACGATGAGACTTGCTATTGAAGAATCATCGTTAACGGGTGAATCTGTCGCTTCTGAGAAAAATGAGCACATTGTTTCAAACAGTGAGGCAGCTCTTGCAGACCAACACAATATGGCATTTGCCGGCACGATGGTGACGAGAGGACGCGGGAAAGGTGTCATCGTTCATACAGGAATGAAAACGGAGATGGGGAAAATTGCGCATTTGTTGCAATCCACTGAAAGTGTCTCCACTCCGCTACAGCGTCGTCTAGAGCAGTTAGGTAAAATCCTCATTGTCGGTGCGATTTTCTTAACAATTCTAGTCGTTCTACTCGGTATTATGCAAGGACAACCTGCATATGAAATGTTCTTAGCAGGTGTATCGCTTGCGGTAGCTGCAATTCCTGAAGGGCTACCAGCGATTGTGACTGTTGCATTAGCGCTCGGTGTACAGCGAATGATCCGTCATAAGGCGATCGTAAGACGTTTGCCAGCAGTCGAAACACTCGGTTGTGCTTCCGTCATCTGTTCGGATAAAACGGGAACGTTAACGAAAAATGATATGACAGTAACAGAACTTTGGACATTCTCACAGCATGTACAAGTTGAAGGCGAAGGGGTCGAAGGCAAGTTCTTAAGTAACCAAAAGCCAACTAAGGTTCAAAAGGACAGTGAAGATTTACTCACCTATGGACTGCTGTGTAACAATGCAGAACTACAACTTGAGACGAGTGACCGCAAGCAACATGTGAAATCTTCAGATCAGTTTACCGTAAGTGGGGAACCAACAGAAGTAGCACTAGCCGTTTCAGCAGCAAGGCACAACGTCTATCAACAGCAATTAACGAATGAGTGGATTCGACTTGATGAGATTCCTTTTGATTCAAATCGTAAACGCATGACCGTTATCGTTCGAAATCGCGAAGGACAAAAGTTTGTCATTACAAAAGGTGCACCAGACGTCTTAATCTCTCGGTGTACGAGTGTACAAGTAAGCGGTGAAGTGAAGTCACTTTCAATGACGATGCGCTCCAAATGGGACCAAACGGTAAGTCGTATGGCAAAAAAAGCATTGCGGACGATCGCAGTAGCCGTTCGACCATTACCTGAAGGGGCGACCGTAGGTGTAGACATTGAACAAGACATGACGTTAATCGGTTTACAAGCGATGATGGACCCGCCAAGACCTGATGTGAAAGATGCCATTAAAGAATGCCGTGAAGCTGGCATTAAGACCGTTATGATTACCGGTGACCATGTGGACACAGCAAAAGCAGTTGCACAGAGTCTAGATATGCTTCCAGAACACGGCTCTGTTATGACTGGCAGCCAGCTAGATCAGTTAAACGATGGTGAACTAAACAAACACGTCGGCAAAACGTACGTATTTGCTCGTGTCACACCTGAACATAAGCTTCGCATCGTACAAGCGATGCAACAAAACGGGCACGTCGTTGCGATGACAGGTGATGGTGTAAATGATGCACCGGCATTAAAAGCGGCAGATATTGGCGTTGCGATGGGTAAGACGGGAACGGACGTAGCTAAAGAGGCTGCTGCACTCGTTCTAGCGGATGACCACTTTTCAACGATCAAAGCTGCCATTGCAGAAGGCCGTACGATTTATGATAATATTCGGAAGTTTATTCGTTATATGCTTGCTTCAAACGTCGGGGAAATTCTAGTCATGTTGTTTGCACTTTTACTCGGTTTACCGTTGCCACTCGTTGCGATTCAAATTTTATGGATTAACCTCGTTACGGATGGCCTACCAGCGATGGCACTCGGAGTTGACCGAGCTGAAAATGATGTGATGAAACGGGCGCCAAGCATCCGAGAGAAGGAATTTTCGCAAGAGGTCTCGGAGTTAAAATTATTACACGAGGCTTTCTAATCGGAGCGGTTACCCTCATCGGCTTTGTCGTCACATTGTATGGAACTACCGGTATTCCAGATTTAACGAAGGCGCAGACAGTAGCCTTTACTACGCTCGTTGTCGCACAATTGATTCATGTGTTTGATTGTCGTAGCGAATACTCGGTGTTCCACAGAAATCCGTTTAGTAACAAAGCGCTCGTCGTTGCCGTCGTTCTTTCATTCGTCATGATGTTAGCCGTGATTTACGTACCATTCTTACAACCAATTTTCTATACAACAGCACTTAGCTTAAACGAATGGTTCCTCATTGTCGGTCTCGCAGCCATTCCAACCGTTGCATTAAGTTGGTCTGGTCTTAAAAAAGGAGAATAGCATGAAGCGTTGCTCTAAAAGGTCGGCTTAAGATCTTTTAGGGCAATTTTTTTGTTATGAAATCACAAAAGTGGGTCATATGAACAGACGTCGTTTTCATAAAACAACGATGAAAAGAACGTTCAATTTACAGTAAAATAATTATGTAAACTAACAATATTCACATTATATGGTAAACTGGATCCGGGTGATTAACATGAACCAACTGGTAGAAGCATTTCTCTTTCCGAAAACCTCTCTTAACGAAAGACAAATAGCAAAAGCATTCAACAAGAAAACCGTTCTCATTACAGGTGCAAGCTCCGGTATTGGTAAAGAGATGGCATTCCTATTTGCTAATGCGACGTGCCATCTTCTCTTAGTAGCAAGAGACCATGAACGATTGGACGAGGTAAAACGAGTGGTTGAACAAAAACAAAACGCTACTGTGTCCATTTATGCACTCGATTTACGTGATGAATCAGCACGCGAGCACTTTTTACATACGATTCAAAAAGAGACGGACGGTATTGATGTATTGCTATCAAATGCTGGATTGTCAATTCGACGGTCGATCTATGAATCATTGAATCGCTTCCATGATGTAAAGCGAACGCTGAACATTAACTATGAAGCACCTGCTGCAATTGTTATGTCGATGCTGCCGCTACTAGAGAAACGTGGTGGCCAGATCGTGAATGTGTCTACGATTAATTGCCAATTACCTCCGATGTCTCACTTTGCCGCTTACCAAGCATCAAAAAGTGCGTTTGATACGTGGCTTCGCTCGGTCACACCAGAAGTAAAGAAGCGTGGAATGAACGTAACGAGCATCTATTTGCCGCTCGTTCGAACGCCGATGATTGCCCCTACAAAACGCTACGAGAAAATGCCTGCAATGTCGCCAGAACAAGCGGCAATAAAAATTATTGATGCGACGATTAAACAGAAAAAACGTTATGAGCCGTGGTGGCTTACATTTGCGAAGCTTTATAGTTCAAGAAAAGTGAGTTTATAAAGTGATCGAGTTGTAAAAGGGGAGTAGCAACCATTGATTCAATTATTGAAAGCACTACATAACATTCGTTTACTACATCCAAAAGCACTAGCTACGCTCTTGTACTCCTGTGTACGTCGAGGCGTTAACGTTATGGCGTTGTTAGAATTTGCAAAACGAACGTATCGACACGCTCCGATGGTTAGAAGTGATGGCGTTGTGTGGAGTTTCGAAGATTTGTATGAGAAAGTACTCATCACTGCTCGTAAACTGAGCAACCATGAAGTTGACATAAAATCAGGAGATCGGGTGGCTCTCGTCGTAACGAACAATACGTCTTTTACGACGTTGCTATTTGCTTGTACGTCGATAGGAGCTGATGTGTTTTTGATGAACCCGTCGTTGTCTACGAAGCAGCTTCATGCTTTTTGCACGGAAAATAACATAAAAGCCGTCATTCACGACAGTACATACTCATCTACGGACAACGTGGCAGCACTTACTGTCCAAGAGATTGAGCAAATAAAAGCAGCTAAGAAACGTCCTGGTAGGGCACGGGTTAATCGTGTGATTATTCCTTCAGGAGGATCCACAGGCAAAGCAAAAGCGATCGCGCACAAACCTTCATTGACGAATTATTTGGCTCCTTTTCGTGCATGTATAACGACCCTAAACATGAAGCATCATCAACACGTTTACATCGCAACACCGATGTACCATGGCTACGGGTTTGCGGTTTTTTTATTGTGTGTTGCTGCAGGGAAAGAAGTAATTGTTGATGAACGGTTTAACGCAAACCTCGTGATGAAGCGAATGACAGATCACAACGTTCATCTCTTAATTGTGACACCGACGATGCTACACGATCTTGTCCAAGTCAAAGCAGCAAAAAAGCTAACGATTCAGTGCATCGCTTCAGGTGGCGCGCCGTTAAATGAACCACTGATTCAGCGTGCTACCGTGTTGTTTGGCCCCGTTGTGCACAATTTATTCGGTACGACAGAAACAGGGTTAAATTTCATCGCAACTCCAAACGATTTACGACAGGACCCAAGAGCGTTAGGCAAACCAATTAAAGGATGAAAGCAAGAGTTGTAGACACAAGAGGCAAGGTGGCGAACAGTCAAGAGGCTGGGTCATTGCAAATCCTAACGAAGAGCGGTATGGAAAAGGTGAAACAAAGCTGGTATTCAACTGGAGATCTTGTAGTGAAAGACGAAAAAGGACGTTATTATAGCCGAGGAAGAGAAGATGAACAAATCATATCGGGAGGAATTAGCGTCTATCCAATTGAATTAGAACAACTGTTACATGAACATGAACAAGTTGAACGAGTGGCTGTTGTCGGTATCCCTGATGAGCGTTTTGGTGAGCGTCTACATGCCTTTATCGAGCCTAAAGTTAGCGCGTTAACAGAAGAAGAGTTGCGACGTTGGTTAAAAGAACAAGCAAGACGAGAATTAATGCCAAAAAAAATAACCTTTCGTTCAAAGCTTCCGTACGAACGAACTGGAAAAGTAAACAAAAAGAATTTACGTGATTGAACAAAGAAAGCGAGATTCCTGAGAATCTCGCTTTCTTAACCTCACCTTAAATGCTTTCGGCAGCCGTAACTTCAAACGTGACTTGCCCGCTAGATGCATCAACAGAACCAGTAATCATAACAGGGAAGTCGTGACCGTTTTCAAACTTAAAGTCTGCCCATCCCCAACTTACCATTGCATCGTCACCTTCTGGGACATAACTGATCGGCAATGAATGGTGATGACGTTCAACAATGTCCAGTCCTGCACGTTCTACAGCATTGTAAAGGGTTGTGGACGTTTGGCAAATACCACCACCCATACCATTGGTAAACTCCCCATCGACGATTACATTGGCTTCTTGATAGCCTCGTTCTGCAGTCGCAGGTCCGACGACTTCATGGAACGAAAAGCGGTCGCCAGGACCTAGAACAGAGCGGTGGATACTTTCGGTTGATAAACGAATGTTCTCAACTCTTCCCGTTGTGCTCGCATCAAAAGACGTTGAAAATGAACCAATAGTCTCATCGGAGATAGCTTGTAGATCATCGTCAGTAACGTTAGGAGACGTTACTTCGATCGGTAGTTTAATAGAATCATGATAATACGAATGATTCAATATATTCTCAACAAGAGCATTTTCGTCTAAGATCACTTGGTCTTGGCCACCTTCGACTTGACCGTCGATGTTCTTAGGGGTTTTCATTGATTGATCATAACCGTTCTCGCCACGGGCAAGTTCTTTTGCAAAAGAGCGTAGCTCATCTTCTTGCAATTCATCTCGCGTAAATTCTACATGAAAATCTTCATCATTTTCGTCATAAACACTCACTTTATGAGTTGGAGTTTCACGTAATTCGTGAAGAGATTTTTCTCCAAATACAGGAGCGCTTGCCATCACTTCTTCATCAGCACCACAAGCACTACTTAGTACGAATAGTCCTACAATAGGCAATAAACGTAACGGTTTCATACAATTCCCCTCCATAAAACTTGGTCGTAGTATAGACGTTTCAAATTGGGAAAAGTTTCACATCTTTTCTACTTATAATGTACCATAAATTCCCACCTTGTAATATATGTAATAGTAAAAAACGACAACGAAAATCCGACTTCTTTTCAGCAAATTTCGCGGTTCTCTTTTGAAAGACAACGGTGAACTACTTGTTGTCTAAAGCAAAAACGTATAAAATAAAATGATGGAGTGAATCGAATGGTAAATAGTATGACTGGTTTTGGACGAGCAGAACTGACATTTATAGGTGGAAAGTTACTCGTCGAAATGCGTACCGTAAATCATCGTTTTTTAGATGTTCATATGCAGTTGCCTACTTCACTAAGACACATAGAACAAGACCTTCTAAAGCTTATAAAGTCTCGGGTAAACCGAGGGAAGTTTGATCTGAAAGTTGAGATTGAAGAGAATCGAGGTCGTCTAAAAAAACTCCAAGTGAATGAAACATTGTATGATGATTACATCAAAACAATGCGTAGATTTATGAAAACGGAGAATGTTGAACAGAAGATTTCACTCGATTCAAGCTTAATTGATTTAGGGATCATTGAAGTCGTTGATGATGAGTCGACGACAAACGGTTTGGAGGAACTTGTTCTAAACACATCGAAGGACGCTCTCGTTCAGCTATTAAGCATGAGAGAAACAGAAGGAGAGTATTTGTACGGTGATGTTTATGAGCGATTGCTCGAGCTCGAACAGATGGAGCTTAAGATAAAAGGGTATGTACCTGAAGTAGAAACGATGTATCGTGAACGCTTAGAGTCAAAGCTAAGTGAGTCGTATAGATCATTAAATGAACACGATGAGCGGTTGCATCAGGAAATTGCCTTTTTACTTGATAAGAGTGATATTACAGAAGAATTAACGAGACTACATTCGCACCGATTGCAGTTTTTACAAACGCTTACTGAACAACCCCCGATGGGTCGTAAGCTGGAGTTTATTCTTCAAGAAATGAATCGTGAAATAAATACAATTGGCTCTAAAGCCAACCATGCAGAAATCTCCAAAAGTGTCGTTTCGTTCAAAGCTGAGCTTGAAAAGTTACGCGAACAAGCGCAAAATATCGAATAAACGACGTGCAGAAAAGGAGGGTAACATAATGAACGTGAAACTCATTAATATCGGTTTTGGAAATATGGTTTCAGCAAATCGAATTATTACCATTGTAAGTCCTGAATCTGCACCGATTAAACGAATTATTCAAGAAGGTCGCGATCGTAACATGCTGATCGATGCTACATATGGAAGAAGAACGCGAGCGGTTATTATTTCAGATAGTGACCATGTTATACTGTCAGCGGTCCAACCAGAGACCGTTGCTCAACGATTGCATTCAAAAGACGAAGGCGAAGAAGAATCATAAGTGTAGGAGTGAACCGATGTTGAAAAAGGACAAAGGGTTATTAATTGTTTTATCAGGGCCTGCAGGAGTTGGGAAAGGTACAGTTTGTAACGCATTAAGAGGCGTGAATGATCGAATTTCTTACTCCGTGTCTGCAACGACCCGCTCTCCTAGAGAAGGTGAGCAAGAAGGCGTCAATTATTTCTATAAGACAAAAGAAGTCTTTGAAGAAATGATCGCAAATGATGAGCTTTTAGAATGGGCAAAGTATGTTGATAATTATTATGGAACACCACTACACTATGTAAAAGAACAGCTCCGTGAAGGACAAGATATTATTTTGGAGATTGAAGTTCAAGGTGCTGCCAAAGTAAAAGAGAAATACCCAGATGGTGTTTTTATATTCCTAGCTCCGCCAAACTTAGATGAGCTTAGAAAACGAATTGAAGGGCGAGGAACGGAAGATTCTGATCTAATTAACCAACGCATGAATGTTGCGAAAGCTGAAATTGAAATGATGGCGCAATACGATTATGTTGTTGAAAATGATCAGGTCGACAATGCTGTAAGTAAAGTTCAAACGATCATTGATGCAGAGCATCTCCGTCAAGAGCGTGTGATCGATTATTATCGTAATTTAGTAGAGGGAAGTGAATAAGATGTTATACCCATCGATTGATTCATTGTTAAAGAAGATTGATAGTAAGTATTCACTCGTTACAATTTCAGCGCAACGCGCACGTGCACTTCAAGAGCAAGAAGACAGAACTTCTGGAGTGAACAAGCCAGTATCAAAAAAGAATGTCGGTGTTGCACTTGAAGAAATTCAAGAAGGCTACTTAAACATCAAAGCGTAACGGTTAAAGAGGCTGTCTATTTACAGGCAGTCTTTTTTTATTTACATAGGAATTTGCTATAATAAATAGCAAAAAGAACAGTGCGGAAGGGTGTAGGACGTATGGACGGTAAGAAAATCGTGCTCGGTGTAACCGGAGGAGTTGCAGCTTTTAAAGCAGCCGCCCTTGCTTCGAAATTGAAACAAGCTGGAGCGAGTGTAAAGACGATCATGACAGAAAGTAGCAAAGAATTTGTTACACCACTAACGTTTCAAGCGCTCACGAGGGACCGGGTTTATGACAATACGTTTGTAGAAGAAGATGTCTCAAAGATTGCTCATATCGACGTTGCTGATTGGGCAGATGCGTTTGTGATCGTGCCTGCGACCGCAAATTTCATTGGGAAATATGCAAATGGGATTGCAGATGACATGTTAACGTCCACGTTGCTTGCGACAAAAGCTCCTGTATACGTTGCACCGGCAATGAATGTGAACATGTATGACCATCCAGCCGTGATCCAAAACCTCGAAACATTGATGAACCGCGGTGTGACATTTATTGAACCAGGTGCGGGCTACTTAGCGTGTGGGTGGATTGGCAAGGGACGATTAGCCGAGCCAGAAGATATCCTGAATTTTTTACACGGCGAATTCAGTGAACAAAAAGAAAAGACACTAAAGGGTAAAAACGTCCTCATAACCGCTGGTCCAACAAGAGAAGTCATTGACCCTGTACGGTTTCTGAGCAATCGTTCGACAGGGAAGATGGGTTATGCAATTGCCAAAGCAGCTATTGATTTAGGAGCGAAGGTGACACTCGTTAGTGGACCTGTGCACTTGGAGGCGCCGCAAGGCGTCACGCTCATTTCGGTAACGAGCGCAGAGGAGATGTATGAACAAGTGATGAAGCACTTTGATGATGCAGACTTTGTCATTAAAACCGCTGCAGTTTCTGATTATCGACCAACAAAGGTAGAAGCGCATAAAGTGAAGAAACAAGCAGGCAACCTGACGATTGAAATGGAGCGGACGAAAGACATTCTTCGGACACTCGGAGAAAATAAACATCATCAAGTGCTTGTAGGTTTTGCGGCAGAAACGCAAGATGTAGAAACGTACGCAAAAGAAAAGCTTGAAAGAAAACGACTGGACTTAATTGTAGCGAATGATGTTTCGGACCGCTCAATTGGTTTTGAAAGTGATGAAAACCGTGTGTTATTGATTGATCGTGAAGGTGGCGTAAACCGAGTTGATCAACAGAAGAAAGAAACGTTAGCATATACGATTTTAGAAAACGCATCGAAGCTTTTACGTGAGGAGAATCACCGTGTACGCGAAAGTCATCGTTGATGTCGCTGCGGGAGGTGTCGATCGACCGTTTGACTATCGTTTAAAAGACGCTCATCTTGGCGTAGCAGCACCGGGGATGCGTGTGCTCGTCCCGTTCGGGAAACGTAAACTAACAGGAATTATCGTTGAATTATCCGACACAGCATCCGTGAAAAACGTCAAGTCTATTAGTGAACTGTTAGACGTCACACCAGTTCTTAGTCCAGAACTTCTAGATTTAGGGAGTTGGCTTGCTAAAGAAACGACGTGTTTCCAAATCACAGCACTGTTTGCAATGATTCCTGCGGCGATGAGAGCAAAAGCACAAAAATTTCTCGTTTTAAACGAGAAAGCAAATCACGTTGACGTTTCTGTTCAAGCGCTGTTCGGCCAACGAATCAAAATTCCATTCAAAGAAATTCCGGAGGATAAAACGATTTTAAAGGCCGTTTCTAGAGGGATTCAGGAAAATGTTCTGTCAGTGTATTATGAGCTAAAAGACGGTGCAAAGCATAAGGAGCAAAAGGCAGTAACAACGTTACAAAGCGCGCAACAACCGAAAACGACGAAACAACAAGAGACACTAGCGACGATTGAGCGAGTAGCAGATTCTGGCGCTGTTCCAGTCGCCACACTTATTAATGATCATGGACTCAGTCGCTCAACGATTCAAACGCTCATCAAAAATGAATTTCTTGAGGAGCATCAAATCGTTATTGAACGCAATCCCTATGAACGCCAAGCTGGCGATGGGCGGGAAGCGAAGCGAACGCTCACCCATGATCAACACGTTGCGTATGAATCAATTCGTGACGCAGTTGAAGAACGATCATCGAAACCGATGCTGTTGCATGGAATTACCGGTAGCGGTAAGACGGAAGTGTATTTGCAAGCGATTGAACAAGTGCTAAAAGAAGGACGAGAAGCGATTGTGCTCGTCCCCGAGATTTCACTAACGCCACAAATGGTTGAACGGTTTAAGCGGCGATTCGGAGACCACGTTGCCGTGATGCATAGTGCGCTCTCAAGCGGAGAGCGGTATGACGAGTGGATGAAGATTCACCGTAACGAAGTGCAAGTCGTTGTTGGAGCACGGTCTGCCGTGTTTGCGCCCTTTAACAACATTGGTTTAATCATTATTGATGAAGAGCATGAAAGTAGTTACAAACAAGAAGATTATCCCCGTTATCATGCTCGAGAAGTGGCCATTTATCGTAGCCAAACGCACGAGTGTCCTGTCGTTCTCGGTAGTGCAACACCTTCTATGGAAAGCTTCGCTAGAGCAAAAAAAGACGTCTATACGTTACTTTCATTGCCAGAGCGTGTAAATAAAAAACCGCTTCCTGCCATTGAACTAATTGATATGAGAGACGAGCTTCGTGGTGGCAATCGGTCGGTATTTTCTAGTCAGTTGCTAGATAAAGTGAAAGACCGGTTAGCGAAAGAAGAGCAGATTGTCTTGTTTTTGAACCGGCGTGGGTTCTCGACGTTTGTGATGTGTAGAAGTTGTGGGTACGTTGGAGATTGCCCGCACTGTGAAATCTCCCTTACGTATCATCAACGGGGTAACCAGTTGAAGTGTCATTATTGTGGACATGAAGAGACGATGTATGAGGAGTGTCCAGCGTGTGAAAGTGAGCACATTCGCTTCTTTGGAACAGGAACGCAAAAAGTCGAAGAGGAATTGCAAAAGCTATTACCAGAAGCGCGAATCATACGAATGGACAACGATACGACACGTAAGAAAGGTTCGCATGAAGCACTGTTAAAGCGATTTGGTAATCACGAGGCAGATATTCTACTCGGTACGCAGATGATTGCCAAAGGCTTGGATTTCCCAAAAATTACATTGGCAGGCGTCTTAACTGCGGATACGCTCTTGAACTTACCAGATTTCAGAGCACCTGAACGAACGTTTCAGTTGTTAACGCAACTCGGTGGCCGAGCGGGGCGAGACAAGCGTGAAGGAGAAGTCGTCATCCAAACGTACACCCCAGAACATTATGCGATCCAGCACGCAAAAAGCCATGATTTTGAAGGTTTTTTTGCGTATGAGATGCAACAAAGGCGACAAGCAGGGTACCCGCCGTATTATTTCATCTGTTTAATTACATTTTCGCATGAAGAATTGCTCACGGCGATGAAAGCTGCTGAACGAGCGACTCGTTTTCTAAAGGAGCGTCTAAGTGATCAATCGGTCATCTTAGGGCCGACTCCGTCACCAATTAGTCGGATCAATGATAGATATCGGACGCAATGCATGATAAAATACAAACGAGAACCTAATTTTTCGGAGATTCTCAGCGAACTATTTACTCATTACCAACAAGAAGTGCACAAAGATAGTCGTTTTATGGCCATTGATCGCCATCCAAACATATTCATGTAGCCCCCACAACGTTGGGGGTTTTTGCACGACAGTAAGGTTTGAAAGGATAGATAAGTATGAAAATCGTTTTTATGGGAACACCTGATTTTGCTGTACCTGTGCTTTCTATGCTCGTTGAAGAAGGTCATAATGTCATCCGTGTCGTCACTCAACCCGATCGTCCGAAGGGACGCAAAAGAGAGCTCATTAAAACGCCTGTGAAAGTTGAAGCTGAGCAACATGACATCCCGGTGTTTCAACCAGAGAAACTTCGTGATAAAGAAGCGGTAGAACAAGCCATCGAAGGAAATCCTGATTTGATTGTAACTGCTGCTTACGGTCAACTTTTGCCAGAGTCGATTTTAACAGCTCCAAAATACGGTGCGGTGAACGTTCACGCTTCACTGTTGCCGGCTTATCGTGGAGGCGCTCCGATCCATCAGTCCATCATCGATGGACAAAAAGAAACTGGCGTGACCATCATGTATATGGTGAAGCGATTGGATGCAGGAGATATGCTTCTTCAAGAAGCCATCAACATTGAAGAAGACGATACAGTTGGAACGATGCATGACAAGCTAAGTGCGCTCGGTGCGAAGCTCTTAAAAGAAACGTTGCCACATCTTGAAAATGGAACGGTTCAACCGGTACAACAAGATGAAGAAAAGGTAACGTATGCACCGAACATCGCTCGTGGTGCAGAACGTATTGATTGGACGAAATCTGCCCAAGCTGTTCATAACCAAATTCGTGGTATGAACCCATGGCCGGTTGCTTTTACGACGTGGAATGGTCAGTCGCTTAAATTATGGAAGTCTGAGCTTAGTGATCACAACTTTGATGCAAATCCTGGAACGGTTGTGGAACGTGAGCAAGATTCATTTACCGTTGTGGCGGGAGACCATCAAGGGGTAAAGTTACTTCTCGTCCAACCAGCAGGCAAAAAAGCCATGGAAGCCTCTGATTTTCTTAGAGGAAAAGGCCAATCCTTAAACGTTGGAGATGTACTCAAAGATGACAAAGAATGAAAACCCACGTTACGTGGCAGCAAAAACGCTCCAAGCCGTGTTCTTCAAAGGGGCCTATAGCATCTAGCACTTGATGAACAACTTAAAACCCATCAGTTATCGGCTGTGGATCAACGGTTTGTAACAGAGGTGGTTTATGGTACGATAAAACGATTGAATACGATTGATTATCTTTTAAATGGTGTAATGAAAAACAAAGTCCACAAAAGTGATCAACGAATTCAAGTCATTCTACGAATGGCAGTTTACCAAATGTTTTATTTGGATCGCATTCCCGAACGAGCAGCAATTCACGAAGCAGTTGAGCTTTCAAAACAATGGGGGAGAGTTGGTCTTAAAGGTTTAATCAACGGCGTTTTACGTTCGTTGTCAAGACAAGGGCTTCCTGACTTTTCTTCCATTACACCAAGTTCTAAACGAATTGCGATTGAAACATCTCACCCAGAATGGCTCGTTAACCGTTGGATCAACGCTTACGGTGAAGAAGAAACGATGCGTTTATGTGCAACGAACAGCGAACGGGGTAAAACGACGATTCGAGTGAATTTAAGGGTTACGACTGTAGAAGCTGTTCAAACAGAGCTTTTGGAAGAAGGAATTGAAACGGTTAAAGGTGAACTAGCGACAGAGAGCTTGATCGTCACAAAGGGCGTCGTCACAAAAAGTGCCGCGTTCAAAGAAGGACGACTTAGCATTCAAGATGAAAGCTCCATGCTCGTGGCAAGAGCACTAAACCCAAAACCTTCGATGAAGATGTTGGATACGTGTGCAGCTCCAGGCGGTAAAACGATGCATGCTGCCGAATTAATGAACGATGAGGCGAGATTATTGCCAATGATGTGCATGCTCATAAAAAGCGTCTGATTGAAAAAGAAGCAAACCGACTGCAACTTTCAATTGTTCATGCAACGACTGAAGACGCGGTGAATCTTGCTAAAACGTATCAAGATGTGCGGTTTGATCGTATTTTAGTTGATGCCCCGTGTAGTGGACTTGGCGTGCTTCGAAGTAAGCCAGACATTAAATGGAATACAGATGAAAAAGAGATTCGGAAATTGCCAGCATTACAGCTTGATATTCTAAACGCTGCGTCCAAACTGCTTAAAGATGACGGAGTGCTCGTATATAGCACGTGTACGATTTTGCCAGAAGAGAACGAACACGTCGTTCAAGAGTTTCTAAAGAACAATGAAGACTTTACTCACGATGAATCATTACAAGAACGAATAAAGATACAAAGTAAAAATCAAGGATATACAACGATCTTGCCACATCAATATGGCAGTGACGGATTTTTTATTTGTGCAATGAAGAAGGGAAGTGCTCGTCATGGAAACGAGAACTAAAAAGCGAGATATTACGAAAACAGCAACAGATGGAAAACGATCAATTCTTTCATTAACGTTTGAGCAATGGGAAGAATGGATGAAAGAAAACAAAGAACCAAAGTTCCGTGCAAAGCAAATTTTTGAATGGTTGTATCGGAAGCGTGTCGAATCAATTGATGAAATGACCAATCTATCGATTACACTTCGAGATAAACTAAAAGAAGAATTTCGATTTACGAGGTTAAAAGAAGTGCTTCGTCAAACATCTGTTGACGGTACAGAAAAGTTTCTTTTTGAGTTACACGATGGATACTCAATCGAGACTGTATTAATGCGTCATGATTACGGAAACAGCATTTGTGTAACAACACAAGTTGGGTGTCGTCTTGGGTGTACGTTTTGTGCATCAACTCTCGGTGGCTTAAAGCGAAATCTTGAAGCGGGTGAAATTACAGCACAAGTATTAGACGTGCAACGTGCCCTTGATGCAAAAGGTGAGCGAGTCGACTCAATTGTCGTGATGGGTATTGGTGAGCCATTTGATAACTATGAGAATCTAATGGGCTTTCTTAGAGCAGTGAATCATGATGAAGGACTTAACATTGGTGCTCGTCACATTACGGTCTCAACGAGTGGAATGGTGCCTAAAATCTACAAATTTGCTGATGAAGGAATGCAAATCAATTTTGCGATTTCCCTCCATGCGCCAAACGATGAAATCCGCGGTCGCTTAATGCCGATTAACAAAGCATTCCCAGTGAAAAAGCTAATGGAGTCAATTAAGTATTACCAAAAGACGACGAAGCGTCGTGTTACATTTGAGTACGGTCTATTTGGTAAGGTGAACGACCAAGTTGAGCATGCTGAAGAGTTAGCTGAGCTCATTAAAGACCTTAAATGTCACGTGAACCTCATTCCGGTTAATGACGTTGTTGAGCGTGATTATGTGCGTACGAGCCGCGAAGATATTTTTGAATTTGAACGTACGTTAAAAGAAAAAGGAGTACTCGTCACAATCCGTCGTGAACAAGGGCATGATATTGATGCTGCTTGCGGACAATTACGCGCAAAAGAACGCGCTGAAGAAACGAAGGTGTGAGTGTGAAAGTTGAGCTTCGAAGTGATGTAGGTAAGATGAGAGAACATAATGAAGATGTATGTGATTATTTTCTCTCAGATGATCTTCTTCTCGCAGTTGTAGCTGATGGCATGGGTGGCCATAAAGCTGGAGATGTTGCGAGTGAACTTGCCATTCAAACGTTAAGAGAAGCATGGAAGAAACAAGCACCACATGCAACAGAAGAAGCCATGACATCATGGCTTCTTCATACGATTACAGACGCAAATAAACGCATCTATGAGCAATCGCTGACGAATACAGAAATGCGTGGCATGGGTACGACGATTGTCTGTGCACTCATAACCGAATCTGAAATGATTAGTGCTCACGTTGGTGATAGCCGCTTATACGTAAAAAAAGAACACCATATCTCACAAGTGACTCATGACCATACACTCGTAAATGAACTTTACCGTCAAGGTCAGATTTCAGAAGAAGAAGCCAAAAATCACCCACAAAAAAATGTCGTCACACGCGCACTCGGCACAGAGAACCAGTGTAACATTGATGTGTTGCAGCATGAATTAAGCGATACGGACACCATTATTTTGTGTTCGGATGGGCTTAGCGACAAGCTATCAAACGATGATTTCGACGTTGTCTTAAATCAAGATAATCGTTTAGAAGATAAAGCCGATCAACTATTGCAACTTGCTCTTGACCGTGGTGGCGAAGACAACATTACGTTCATTCTCATAGACAAGGGAGCGAACGAACTATGATAGGGTCACGGATTGACGGTCGTTATGAAGTCATTGAAGCCATCGGTGGTGGCGGAATGGCAAACGTTTACCGAGCGCGAGATGTTATTTTAGAGCGTGATGTTGCTGTGAAGGTTTTACAACCTCAATATACACACGACGAAGCATTTATACGTAGGTTTAGACGTGAAGCTCAGGCGGCGACCAGCTTAATTCATCCAACGTTGTTGACATTTATGATGTTGGTGAAGAAGATCAAACGTTTTACATCGTGATGGAATACGTTGGTGGCAGTACATTAAAAGAAAAAATAGTTCGAGAAGGTGCACTTCCGTTTCAAGAAGTACTCCAAATCTTTGATCAAATTTCTTCAGCGATTGCGTATGCCCATGACCAAGGAATTGTTCACCGTGACGTTAAGCCACACAACATCCTTCTTGATGAAGATGGCACGGTAAAAGTAACGGATTTTGGGATTGCAAGAGCGGCCTCAGCGGCGACGATTACACATACGAATTCTGTCCTCGGTTCTGTTCATTATTTATCTCCTGAACAAGCACGTGGTGGGGCGGTTACGTTAAAAGCGGACATTTATGCTTTAGGCGTTGTGCTTTATGAAATGATTACCGGGACATTGCCGTTTGATGCAGATTCTGCGGTTTCAATTGCACTCAAACATTTGCAAGAGAAGATTCCGAACGCAAAAGCGTTGCGCCCTGATTTACCAGAGAGCATGAACAATATCATTCGTAGAGCGACTGCGAAAGATCCGTTGTTGCGTTATGAGACGGTACACGACATGTTGCATGATGCAAAAACGGCGTTGTTACCAGAACGGATGAATGAGGCGCCACTTGAACTTGATGATCAAAGTGAAGAAGAAACAAAAGTGCTACCCGTATTAAGCGATCAACAATCTTCTGAAGAAACAATTGTCGCTCCAAGTGAACAAACAGACCAACAAGAAAATGATACAAAAGCAAATGAGCCTAAGAAAAAGTCAAAACGTAAGCGTTGGTTGTTTCCATTACTCGCATTTCTAATCATTGTACCGACAGCGCTCGTGCTAGGATTTATGGTCATTCCGTCTTGGTTTGCTGTAGACGAAGTGCAAGTGCCTGATGTTGTTGGTACGAATTACGAAGAAGCAGAACAGTTGTTAGAAGAGCATGAACTAATCGTTACAATTGAGCGAGAATATCACGATGAAGTTGAACGTGATGTTGTCTATTACCAAGACCCAAGAGCGGGAAGAAATGTGAAAGTTGAAAGTGCGATTACACTTCGAGTGAGTGATGGTCCGGAAACGGTTGAAATGCAAGACTTAACAGGAATGAGTGTAGAGGATGCGCTTGATCTTCTTGAAGAACTAGACATAGACGTTGAGATGACGAGTGAGCCTTCTGATGAGCAACCACCAGGGTACGTCATCAGCCAGACACCTGAGGCTGGTGATGAGGTCATTCAAGACGAGCTATCGGTTCAACTCGTATACAGTGAAACACCACAAATGACACTCGGAGACCTTACAGGATCGAGTGAGCAAGCGGTGCGTAATTACCTTGAATCTCATCAATTGTCAGGTTCATTTGATCGTGAATACTCAGAAACTGTGCCAGAAGGGCAAGTGATTACTCATGAGCCAGGACCGTACGTTACGATTGATGAAGGGTCTGACGTGACATTCGTGATTTCTAATGGTGAACCGCCTGTCGAAGAGGAAGAAACGCAAACTCGCTATGCGGAGATCCCCGTAAATGTGACCGACCCAGAAGCTGGACAGTCGTATGACATTCGCATTGAATTTACAGATAGAACGACAGGGGACGACCCAGAAATTTTCGTTGAGGAAGAGATAACAGAATCGACCGAATATCTCGTTCCTTTTGAAGTGAGCAAGAGTATACCGGGGACGTACGCGTTGTATATTAACGACGAAGAAATGCAATCCAATACGCTAGAGTTCGAAGAAGACTAAGGAGGAGATTCGTTGCAAGCAGGCCAAATTATAAAAGCCGTCGGTGGATTCTACGATGTTTTACATGATGGAGAGGTTACGCGTTGTCGGGCACGTGGATTGTTTCGTAAGCAGAAGATTAAACCGCTCGTTGGTGACTTTGTCACGTTTGAAGAGGAATATGTTCAAACGGTCGAATCGAGATCAAATGAGATGCATCGTCCACCGATTGCCAATGTCAATCAAGCACTACTCGTTATGTCTTCGACGAAACCGGAGTTTAGTACGTATTTACTAGATCGATTGCTCGTCCATACAGAAGCGATGGAAGTTGAATCGGTCATCATCATTTCGAAAATGGACCTTGCAAGTGAAGAAATAAAGCGAGAAGTTCAAAGCAAAGCAAGTCGATATGAATCACTCGGTTATACAGTCGTTTATACGCCAGGTGATGACGATCTTGACGTTATTCGAGAACAATTGAAAAACCGCACCACCGTCGTTGCGGGGCAGTCTGGCGTTGGTAAATCAACGCTATTAAATCGTGTTGATGTCTCATTAGACCTGCAAACAGGTGAAATCTCGCAACAATTATCAAGGGGGAAACATACGACGCGTCACGTTGAGTTATTGCAAACGTGTGGAGGTCAAGTCGCAGATACTCCCGGCTTTAGCTCCCTTGATTTTACGGGGATTGACCTTGATGTTTTGGCAGATAGCTTTCTTGAAATCTATGAGGTGTCCAAAGATTGTAAGTACCGAGGCTGTACGCATCGCAGAGAAGATGGTTGTGCAGTAAAGGCTGCGGTTGAAACCGATGAAATTGCACCGTATCGATACGACAATTATTTGGCATTTTACAACGAAAAAGAAGAAGAAGAAAAGCGGAGGTTTTAACACAATGGCAATGATCGCACCGTCAATCCTTTCAGCGGATTTTAAACAACTAGGCAACGACATCGAGGCAGTGAGCAATGCGGACTATATCCATGTAGACGTAATGGACGGAAAGTTCGTTCCTAACATTACAATTGGTCCTCTCATTGTTGATGCGGCAAAACGCTCAACATCACTACCACTTGATGTTCATTTAATGATTGAAGATCCAGATCGGTACGTTGAAGACTTTGTCAAAGCCGGCGCAGACATCATTACGGTTCATGTAGAAGCATGTACTCACTTGCACCGGACGATTCAACTCATTAAAAGCCATGGTGTTAAAGCGGGGGTTGCTTTAAATCCACATACTCCAGTAGCGATGATTCAACATGTGATTGAAGACGTAGACCTCGTCTTGTTAATGACGGTTAACCCTGGGTTTGGTGGGCAAAGTTTTATTCAAGCTGTGTTACCTAAGATTGCTGAAGTACGTAAATTTGCAAATGAAGTGAACGAAGAGTTGCTTATTGAAGTTGACGGAGGCGTTAACGAAGAAACGGCAAAACAATGTGTAGAACACGGAGCAAATTTGCTCGTGGCAGGTTCACACATTTATAAACAAAGTGACCGCAAGCAGGCGGTGGAACGGCTTAAAAGCATAACCGAGTAATTTTTTATAAAAACGATGTACTATTTCCTTCTGGGTGAATATACATATAGAAGAATCCGTATGTGCCCGTCAGTGTTTGTCTTCGGAAAAAGCTGGCCTTCAAGGAGGAATTGGAATGAAATTTTATACGATTAAGCTTCCGAAGTTTTTAGGTGGGGTTGTTCGCGCGATGCTGAACTCATTTAAAAAAGAGTAACCCCCAAAAAAGAAAAGCACCGCTAAGCGGAGCTTTTTCTTTTTTTCATTTTATAAAAACCGGTAAGTAGCGCTTAGACGCGCTCTACTTTACCGGCTTTCAACGCTTTTGCAGATACATATACTCGTTTAGGTTTCCCGTCAACTAGAATACGAACCTTTTGGACATTTGCGCCCCAACGGCGTTTTGACGAGTTGTTCGCGTGGGAACGGTTATTACCGCTTGATGGTCCACGACCCGTAACAAAACATTTACGTGCCATCAGAATCCCTCCTTTATTTACTTCTCCCTTACTTGCACTCGAACATCTTAGCATAAAAATATGGAAGAAATCAATATAGATTTATGAACAGTTGCTTTATAAAAGCTGAAAAATATAGTAAACTGTCGATAGTTATCATTACTGATGGATGAAAGGAGGATGGCTATGGCCTTAGAAATGAATTCTCAACTAGGTTCCATTGACATCTCAAAAGAAGTAGTTGCAACCGTTGCAGGAGGTGCAGCAACAGACTGTTATGGGATTGTAGGCATGGCCTCTCAAAAGCAGATCAAAGACGGAATCTCTGAGCTTTTAAAGCGTGACAATTTCTCACGTGGGGTTGTCATCCGTGAAAACGAGGGAGATCTTATGATTGATATGTATATCATCGTAAGCTATGGCACTAAGATCTCTGAAGTTGCTTACAACGTACAATCAAAAGTGAAATATCAACTAGAAAAATTACTGGGACTACAAGTAGAATCTGTGAATATCTTCGTTCAAGGTGTTCGCGTTTCTAATCCGTAACGGTTGGACTAAATGAGGTGTGTATAAGTGTCAAATACAATTAACGGCCAGATGCTTCTGGCCATGTTTAATGAGGGAGCAGTCGCTTTAGAGAAACACGCAAAGCGAGTTGACGCTCTAAATGTCTTTCCTGTACCAGATGGTGATACTGGAACGAATATGAGCCTTACAATTCGATCTGGCGTGAAAGAAATGAAACAGCAAGATGCAACGAGTGCAAACCAAGTTGCAAAAACGTTCTCTAAAGGTTTATTAATGGGAGCACGTGGAAATTCGGGTGTCATTTTGTCACAGCTATTCCGTGGTTTTGCAAAAGGCATTGAGCATGATCAAGTGCTTGACGGACAAGCGCTTGCTAAAGCGTTCGACGGAGGCGTTCAGACGGCTTATAAAGCGGTTATGAAACCTGTTGAGGGGACAATCTTAACGGTTGCTAAAGATGCAGCTGAGAAAGCGACCAAGTCTGCAAAGAAAACGAAGGATGCAGAACAAGTACTTGTCGATGCGATTGAAGAAGCGAAAGCTTCACTTGAGCGCACACCTGATTTACTTCCTGTACTCAAAGAAGTAGGTGTCGTCGATTCAGGCGGTCAAGGACTCGTCTACATCTATGAAGGTATGCTACGTGCAATGCGCGGAGAAACGACAGCAGATGACGCTCCAGAGCAAGCGACGATGGAAGAGCTCGTTCATGTTGAACACCACAACATTCAAGGTGACATGAATCCAGAGGATATTGAATTTGGATACTGTACTGAAGTGATGGTTCGCTTTAGCGATGACAAAACGAACGAGTCACCCTACGTTGAAGAAGATTTCCGCAATACGTTAAGCCAATACGGCGATTCTCTTCTAGTCGTAAGTGATGAAGATATTATTAAGATTCATATTCATGCTGAACATCCAGGTTTCATCATGAACGAGGCACAAAAGTACGGGGATCTTATTCACGTTAAAGTGGACAACATGCGTGACCAGCATGCTGCACTTTCAAATGAACCTAAGAAAACTGAACCGCCCGTTCCGAAAAAACTCAAGAAGAAGCTGAGTTTGCTATGATTGCCGTTGCCATGGGTGAAGGAATTCGTGATCTATTCAAGAGTGTCGGTGTAGACATCGTGATCGAAGGTGGTCAAACGATGAACCCGAGTACGGAGCAGTTGACGAATGCAATTAAAGAAACACACGCAAAGCATGTGTTTTTAATTCCAAACAACAGCAACATCATTATGACAGCCGAGCAAGCAGCTGAAGTGAGTGATCGTGATGTTCGTGTCATCCCTACGAAGTCTGTTCCTCAAGGATTAAGCGCGCTGTTTTCGTTTAATGCAATGAACGATGCCGATCGCAACCAAAAAGAAATGACGGAGAGCATTTCTCAAGTGAAAAGCGGTCAAATTACAAAATCAATTCGTGACACAGCGATTGATGGCATAGACATTAAGAAAGACGACATCATGGGCCTTGTTGAGAACAAAATTGTAAGCTCAGGAGACTCTTTAGAAGAGACACTCATTTCTGTGACAAGCCAAATGGTAGACAACGATACAGAGATGGTAACGATCATTAGTGGTGAAGAAGCAGAAGCGTCTTGTACGGATGCGCTCGTCTCGTACATCGAAGAGAAGTTTCCAGAAGTTGAGACCGAAGTGCATGAAGGGAAACAACCGCTTTACCATTACATTATTGCTGCTGAATAAAAGATAAGAGGGGATGGATGATATGACACGTGTAAAGATTGTTACGGACAGTACGGCTGATATTCCGAACGCGCTCGCTGAAGAACTAGACATTACCGTTATTCCACTAAAAGTAAACTTTTCAGCGGATGAGACGTATCTTGATGGAATTGAATTAAGTCCGACTGCCTTTTATGAGAAGTTACAACAAGCGAATCAAATGCCAACAACTTCTCAACCTTCACCGTATGATTTTGAAAAGCTTTACAGCGAAATCTACGATGAATCAGAAGAAGATACCGTCATATTTTCCATTCATCTGTCTTCTAAATTGAGCGGTACGTATCAAGCTGCAACGATCGCTGCCTCAGAAGTAGAAGACAAAATTAACGTGCATGTGATTGATTCAAAACGAGCGAGCTATTCTATTGGCATCATCGTCGCTGATGTTGCGAAGCTTGCTATTGAAGGCGCTGATCAAAAGGCAATTCAAGACCGTATTGACGTTCTGCTAAATGAAACATCGGTATACTTTATGGTTGAAACACTTGAGTATTTACAAAAAAACGGTAGAATCGGTAAAGCACAAGCACTTATTGGATCCTTATTAAAAATGAAACCGATTTTATCTCTTTCGAAAGAAGGAGAAGTCTACCCGTTTGAAAAAGCTCGTGGCCGTAAAAAAGCAATCGATAAAATTGTAGAAACGTTACAAGAAACATACAAAGACCAACCGGTAGACATCGGATTAAGTCATGCGGTTGCTCCTGAAGTTGGCGACACGGTTTTAGAAGAAATTAAAGCTCGGTTAAACACTCAATCGACAGTTAAGACAGAAATCGGTGCGGTAATTGGTACTCATGTTGGTCCGGGAACTGTTGCCGTGATGGTCACTCCTACAAAAGCGTAAGGGGATTGTTATGAAATATCGTAGTGTTACAGAGATTATTGGTCCAATCATGGTTGGACCGTCCAGCTCACATACTGCAGGTGCTGCTAGAATCGGACGTCTTGCAAGACTGCTTTTTGATGGTCAACCGAAGCGTGTGAACATTCATTTATACGGCTCATTTGCGAAAACGTACAAAGGTCACGGTACTGACGTGGCGTTAATCGGTGGATTGCTCGACTTTGATACGTTTGATGAGCGAATTCGCGATGCAAAGGAACATGCAAGCAATGCAAACATGCGTGTACGCTTTCATGAAGAAGAAGCCATTCCTGACCATCCAAATACGGTCAAGCTACGCCTTGAATCCGACGACAATGCGATGGAACTTGTTGGAATTTCAATCGGTGGCGGTAAGATTGAGATTATTGAGTTAAACGGATTTGCTTTACAATTAACCGGACATCATCCAGCACTTCTAATTGTTCATCAAGACCGGTACGGAGTCATTGCAAATGTGGCAAACGTACTAGCGCTTCATAAAGTGAACATTGGTCATATGAAAGTCTCACGAAAAGAAAAAGGGCGAGAAGCTCTCATGGTCATTGAAGTTGATCAAACGGTCACAGATGAGATTATGACATCACTTGAAAAACTTGAGCATGTAGACCAAGTCGCAAAACTTCACGAATAAATGATTGAGAGGTGGACGTTCATGTTTCGAAACGTCGCAGAGTTAATCGAATTGACTAATAGAGATGGAATCTCCATTTCAGAAGTATGATTCAACAAGAGACCGAGGTGACAGGTCGTTCAAGGGAAGCCGTCTTAACGGATATGGATGAGAAGCTCACGATTATGGAAGAAGCCGTAAGACGTGGCATTGAAGAAGATGTGAAATCTGTTTCAGGACTCACCGGTGGAGACGGAAAGAAGCTTGAGAAGTATATCGAAAATGGCAACGGTCTAAGCGGTGATACACTTTTACGCGCAGTGAGTCGTGCAATGGCAACAAACGAAGTGAATGCAGCAATGGGAATGATTTGTGCGACACCAACAGCCGGCTCCGCTGGAGTCGTCCCAGGAACGTTGTTTAGTCTTAAAGACAAATTAAACCCAACTCGTGAAGCGATGCAACGCTATTTATTGACTTCAGGTGCATTTGGTCTTGTCGTTGCGAACAATGCTTCGATTTCGGGAGCTGCGGGTGGTTGTCAAGCAGAAGTCGGTTCTGCAGCAGGTATGGCAGCGGCAGCTGCTGTAGAGCTTGCAGGCGGTACACCGAAGCAATCTGCTGAAGCAATGGCAATGGCACTTAAAAATATGCTAGGACTCGTTTGCGACCCGGTTGCAGGACTCGTTGAAGTACCTTGTGTCAAACGAAACGCAGCAGGTGCGTCGATTGCAATGGTAGCAGCTGATATGGCGCTTGCCGGAATCGAAAGCCGCATACCTTGTGACGAAGTAATTGATGCGATGTATCGCATCGGTGAGAGTATGTCAGAAACGTTAAAAGAAACTGCTTTAGGTGGGCTTGCTGCGACACCTACAGGCAAAGCGCTCGAATCACAGATTTTTGACCTTTCTGCTGAGCGTACATGATGAAAACACCCGTCTCCTCGCTAAAAGGAATCGGTAAAGAAAGTGCCAAAGACCTCGAGCGCCTTGGCATTTTCTTTATTTCTGATCTTCTAGCACATCTTCCTTATCGCTATGAAAACAAAGAAGCACAACCGGTTGAACAGCTCGTTCATGATGACAATGTGACCGTTGAAGGAGTTGTAATCGGTGAAGCGAGAGTAAGTTACTACGGAAGAAAGAAAAACCGATTGAATTTTAAAATGAACAGCGGGGGACACGTGTTGAACGTTGTAGCGTTTAACCGTGCCTTTTTAAAAAGCAAATTGCAAAACGAAGTCGCAATTACTGTGTCAGGGAAGTGGAATCGGCACCGAGCTCAAATTACCGCTCAATCCATTGAAGTTGGACAAGTAGAAAAGAAAAGGCCGTATGCCCCAATCTACGCCTTATCTGGAAGATTAACGACACGCCAGCTGACGCAATGGACAGATGATGCGCTAGCGATGACCGATGCGTTTCCGCCAGAGCGATTGCCAGAGGCTTTGTTAGAGCGATATAAATTACCGGCGATCATCGATACGATTCAACAATTGCATCGACCGACGGACAAAGAATCTTTAAAACATGCAAGAAGACGTTACATATACGAAGAGTTTCTGCTGTTTCAACTGCGCATGCAAGCGTATAAACGTTCAGTACGTCAACATGAACAGGCAACACCACTTCAAGAGGATGTAGCTAAAGTAAAGGCGTTTATGGAGACTTTGCCATTTGCGCTTACACAGGCACAAAAGCGCTCACTTGATGAAATTGTTCATGATTTGCACCAACCGTATCGAATGAATCGCTTACTACAAGGGGACGTAGGTTCTGGTAAAACAGTCGTGGCAGCGATTGCAATATATGCAGTTATTACTGCGGGGAAAACGACAGCATTAATGGTGCCAACGGAGATTCTAGCTGAGCAACATTATGAATCGCTTCAAGAACTCTTTCGTGAATTCGACGTTTCAATTCGTTTGCTGACGGGCTCCACGAAGAAGTCTGAACGAAAACAAACGATTGAAGCATTAGAAGCAGGTCAGGTGAATTTAGTAATTGGAACCCACGCGCTCATTCAACCTGACGTCCCAATTCCAAATCTCGGGCTCGTCGTAACCGATGAACAACATCGATTTGGCGTGAATCAAAGACGTGCATTGAAAGAAAAAGGCAGCCCAGATGTGTTGTTCATGACCGCAACGCCCATTCCGAGAACGCTTGCGATTACAGCATTTGGTGATATGGACGTATCAAGAATTGATGAGCAACCCGTAGGGCGTAAACCGGTAGAAACGTATTGGGCGAAGCATGATATGTTCGAGCGAGTCATTACGTTTATAGAAAAAGAAATTCGTGCCGGACGTCAAGCATATGTAATTTGTCCATTAATTGAGGAGTCAGAGCAACTAGACGTACAAAATGCCATAGATTTGTATGAGCAATTGCAACAGATTCTTCCTAGCGTTTCCGTTGGACTCGTGCACGGTCGTCTCTCAAACGATGAGAAAAACGGCACGATGGAACGGTTTTTTAGTAATCACGTACAATTGCTCGTTTCTACAACGGTCGTTGAAGTCGGTGTAAACGTTCCGAATGCGACTTGTATGCTGATTTATGATGCGGATCGCTTTGGATTAGCCCAGCTGCACCAGCTAAGAGGTCGAGTCGGTCGTGGAGATGCGCAATCGTACTGCATTTTGCTATCAGATCCAACGTCTGAAACAGGAAAAGAACGAATGAAGATTATGACCGAAACAACAGATGGTTTTGTGTTAGCAGAAGAAGATTTAAAGCTTCGAGGTCCTGGTGACTTACTTGGTAAGAAACAGAGCGGTATGCCTCACTTCCGTTTAGCAGATCCTGTCCATGATTACCGAGCCCTTGAGACAGCAAGACAAGACGCACAAACGCTCATACAGTCCGATGCGTTTTGGGCCGACGCTGAGTACGAGGCGTTACGTAACTATTTATCCGATACAGGAGCGCTTTCTGGAGAGAAACTCGATTAAAGATTTGTTGATTTTCTCTCCAGATTGTTGCAAACTACTATTAGGACCTAGTCATAGAAATGCGGTGCTTATTATTCATGAGAAAACCAAAGCATGTTCGTAAAGCTGAACTGAAGGAAACGATTCAAAACAATCCATTCATCACAGACGAAGCATTGGCTACGTCCTTTAATGTTAGCATTCAAACAATTCGACTAGATCGCTTAGAACTTGGTATACCAGAACTTCGTGAGCGATTAAAAGACGTCGCAAGACAACACCATGATGAAGTAAAAGCGTTAACAGATGAAGAAGTAATCGGTGAAGTCATTGATTTACAACTTGATGAGACAGCGATTTCAATCATGGAAATTCGAGAAGAACATGTATTTACGAGAAATGGAATTGCTCGTGGGCATCATTTGTTTGCACAAGCAAATTCACTAGCTGTGGCCATCATTAACGATGATTTCGTCGTAACAGGTCGTGCTAATGTACGTTTTTCAAAACCAGTAAAAGCAACAGAACGAGTCGTTGCCAAAGCAAAAGTTACCGCTCAAGACGACAAATGGACAACCGTAATCGTTGAAAGTTATGTCGATCAACGACGAGTATTTTCTGGGGAATTTCAAATGGCAAGAGGACATCAAGACTAAAGTGATGAAGGTTGAACTGATAAAAGGAGCTTAAAGCATGAAGATTGCAGTAGACGCTATGGGCGGTGACAACGCCCCTAAAGCTCAAGTGGCTGGCGCAATGGCAGCTGTTAAAGCATTTGACCAAATTTCGATTGTTCTCGTCGGTGACGAGGCGCAAATTAACGAACATTTAAATGCGCATCCAAGAATTGAAATTTTGCATACCGATGAAGTCATTACAAACGAAGATGCACCAACGCGTGCGGTGCGTCGTAAAAAGAACTCATCAATGGTTCTTGCTGTTCGGGAAGTACGGGAAGGCCGCTGTGATGCATGTATTTCTGCAGGCAACACAGGTGCGCTTATGACGGCAGGACTTCTTCACGTTGGGCGAATTGACGGGGTGGAGCGTCCAGCACTTGCGCCGATGTTACCGACGATTGATGGCGAAGGATTCTTGCTTTTAGACGTTGGTGCGAACATTGAAGCGAGAGCGGAACACTTGTATCAGTACGGTGTTATGGGTGACGTTTATTTACGACAAGTGAAAAATCGTAAAACGCCTCGCATCGGTTTATTAAACGTTGGAACAGAAGAAGGAAAAGGCAACGAGTTAGCAAAGGCTGCCTTTGAACAACTGCAAGGCGGAAAGTTCGAATTCGTTGGCAACGTTGAAGCAAGAGACGTATTAAACGGTGTTTGTGACGTTGTTGTCTGTGATGGATTCTCGGGGAACATCCTTCTAAAAACGATTGAAGGAACTGCTGAATCATTGTTCACGATCTTAAAGGCAGAGCTAACCTCAACGACAATGAACAAATTAGCAGCAGGAGTTTTGAAGCCTTCGTTTAAAAATATAAAAGAGAAGATGAGTTATTCTCACTATGGTGGTGCTGGATTGTTCGGGCTTAAAGCGCCAGTCATTAAAGCTCACGGCTCATCAGACCATACAGCGATTTATCACGCAGTAAGGCAAGCTATGCAAATGATCGAAGAAAAAGTTCCAGAAGTCATCGCAAAAGAATTAAGCGATACGTCAGAGAAGGAGTGATTCACATGCGGAAGTTTGCGTTTTTGTTTCCTGGACAAGGGTCTCAAGTCATTGGAATGGGACTAGATGCGAAACAGACGAATGAATCATCGAAAAACGTCGTGGATGTTGCTGATCGTGTGTTACAATTTCCACTTTCGAAGCTCATGGAAGAAGGACCTGAAGAGGAACTAAAGCAAACGTCAAATGCACAACCAGCGCTTGTTACGACGAGCATTGCTGCTTTGCAACTTGTTAAGGGGCTCAATGTTACCCCGTCGTTTGTAGCAGGTCATAGTTTAGGAGAGTACAGCGCTCTCGTTGCCGCAGGTGTTTTAACGTTTGAAGATGCGGTTGCGGTCGTTCGTAAGCGTGGACAGTTCATGGAAGCAGCAGTTCCGAACGGAACAGGTACGATGGCAGCAGTTATGGGTGGTACGCGCGAGGATTTAAAAGCGGTCTGTGAAGCGGTAACTGCTGATGGTGAAGCAGTGCAAATGGCAAATGTTAACGCACCTGGTCAAGTCGTTATTTCAGGGACGACGGCGGGTGTGAAGACGGTCGGTGAACGAATGAAAGAAAAAGGTGCGAAGCGTACGATCCCATTGAATGTGAGTGGGCCATTCCACTCTGAATTGATGGAACCTGCTGCAAATGAGCTGGAAAAAGAGTTAGCTAGCATTCCATTTCGAGATGCAACCATTCCAGTCATTACAAATGTATCCGCAACAGGAGAACAATCAGGCGAACGGTTAAAAGCAGGACTCGTCAAGCAAATGACATCCCCTGTTCTTTGGGAAGACTCGATTCGCTATATGATTGGTGAAGGCGTCAATACATTTGTTGAAGTAGGAAGTGGACAAGTACTATCAGGACTTGTGCGCAAAATTGACCGCAAAAGTGTGGACGTTGTCTCTTTGCATACGAACGACGATGTAGAGAAACTAAACGCGTTACTTCAGGAGGTTTAATCTATTGAAATTGCAAGGAAAAAAGGCATTAGTCACCGGCGCATCTAGAGGAATTGGGCGAGCAATTGCGATTCAACTGGCAAGTCTAGGTGCCGATGTAGCGATTAACTATTCAGGCAATCAAGCGAAGGCAGAAGAAACAAAGGCAAGCTGTGAAGCTCACGGTGTACGAGCGATTACAATTCAAGCAGATGTTTCTGATGAAACACAAGTGAAAGAAATGTTCAAAACGGTCACGGATGAATTCGAACGCATTGATTTACTCATTAACAATGCGGGGATTACACGTGACAATCTGGTTATGCGTATGAAATCAGAAGATTGGGATGACGTGATGAACACGAACGTAAAGGGGGTGTTTCTCTGCTCGAAGGCGGCATCTAGACCGATGATGAAGCAACGCGAAGGTGTTATTGTCAACATCGCCTCTGTCGTTGGGTCAATTGGAAATCCAGGTCAAGCGAACTACGTTGCGGCAAAAGCAGGTGTTGTCGGATTGACAAAAACGCTTGCGAAAGAGTTCGCAAGTCGTAACATTCGTGTGAATGCTGTTGCACCAGGCTTTATTGCAACTGAAATGACGGATGAATTGCAAGATGAAACAAAATCAGCATTACTTGAACAAATCCCACTTGCTACACTTGGTGAGCCAGAAGATGTTGCACGTGTTGTATCCTTTTTATGTGGAGAGGATAGTCGCTATATGACAGGACAAACGTTGCATGTTGATGGCGGCATGTATATGGGGTAAGACAAACCTCTCTAGTTTTTTACTAGAAAATCATCTATAATGACAATGGTTACATTCAATTAAATAAACAATCGAATTAAAAACACGAATGAAAGTCTAGGAGGAATTATCATGGCAGAAACAAATACATTAGAGCGCGTAACGAAAATCATCGTTGATCGTCTAAGTGTGGAAGAGTCAGAAGTGAAAATGGAGTCAACGTTTAAAGAAGATCTAGGTGCAGATTCACTTGATGTTGTTGAACTTGTAATGGAACTTGAAGATGAGTTTGACCTTGAGATCTCAGATGAGGAAGCGGAGAAGATTGCGACGGTTGCTGATGTCGTCAACTACATAGATGCACAGTAACCCTTTCCTTTCAGACAAGTTCTGCACATCGCAGAGCTTGTTTTTCCCGTTTTCTGATTGAACTTTTTAAAGGAGTAGATGAAAATGAGTCAACAGTCAGGGCGTAAACGAAAGGCTGAGAAGAAATACAGTGTAAGTGATGCGCATGCGAAAAAGTTCCAAACGATGCTAAGTTCCCTATCGGTTACGTTTATTGATCAACAATTGCTGTATCAAGCATTTACACATTCTTCGTACGTGAATGAACAACGCTTTCGTGCAGACCAAGATAACGAACGGTTAGAGTTTTTAGGGGATGCGGTGTTAGAGCTTGCAGTATCTCAACATTTATTCAAGCGTTTTCCACTCATGCAAGAAGGAGAAATGACGAAGCTAAGAGCTGCTGTTGTGTGCGAACCTTCATTGTTTGAGCTTGCTGAGCGACTTGAGTTCGGATCATTAATTTTCCTCGGTAAAGGTGAAGAGATGAGTGGCGGTCGCAATCGACCTGCAATGCTTGCAGACGTTTTTGAAGCGTTTGTCGGTGCGTTGTATTTAGACCAAGGGATGGATGCAGTATACGCATTTCTTGAAGAAACCGTCTATCTAAAGATTGAAACGGGTAGTTACACGGACGTCATGGACTTTAAAAGCCAATTGCAAGAATTTGTGCAACAAGAAAGTAGCGGACGGATTAGTTACCAAATTGTTGCTGAGCAAGGACCTGCCCACAACCGTGAATTTGTCGCAAAAGTGTTCATAAACGAAACGAGTTACGGTGAAGGTACAGGAAAGACTAAAAAAGCTGCAGAACAACACGCTGCACAAAAAGCACTAACTTTATTAAGTAAAAAAGTAGCGAATAAATGACAATCACCTTAAAACGTAATGGTTTAAGGTGATTGTACGGTTGACCTATTTTTTTGCTTTAATTGCCCCGAGTTCTGATACGAGTGCATCAATTTCTCTTACGCTTAAATTCGGATGACTAACAACATAGTCATACACGTCTTTAATGTCTTCGTATTGATTAAGTGAGTAGTACTCAGGATCAAGAACAACTCGGTTTACTACTTTTAGTCGTTCCTGCAACTTTTCAAACATGTAAGTCAAATTCTCATGTGTAGCATGATCTAAATTCGTCATGGATGGCCTCCCTTTCCATTCTATTTTAGAGGCGATTTTCATGTTTGAAAAGGTGAGATTACAAAAAAGTCGTCAGATGGAACGAGAATAAGCACGACGTTAGAAAGAATTGAGGGTAAAGCCATGTATTTAAAAAGGCTAGAAATATCAGGGTTCAAATCATTTGCAACTCCGTTAAAGATTGATCTAGACCCGGGAGTGACAGCGATTGTAGGGCCAAACGGGAGCGGAAAAAGCAACGTTTCGGACGGGGTCCGCTGGGTACTTGGCGAACAATCTGCGAAACAGTTGCGCGGATCAAAAATGGAAGACATTATTTTTGCAGGTAGTGAATCGAGAAAGAAAGTGAACCTTGCAGAAGTAACGCTTGTTTTGGATAACGAAGACGGACATATGAGCTCTGAGTACGCTGAGATTAGTATGACGAGACGGTTGTTTCGAACAGGTGAGAGTGAATACTATTTGAACGGCACCGCCTGCCGTCGCAAAGACTTACTTGATCTACTCATCGATTCAGGACTCGGTAAAGAAGCGTATTCGATGATTGGACAAGGAGAAGTTGAAAAGATCCTCTCTTCAAAACCAGAAGAACGTCGCGTCATGTTTGAAGATGCTGCTGGCGTTTTGAAATACAAATCAAGAAAACAACAATCAGAGAAAAAACTTACGGAGACGAAAGATAATCTTCAGCGTGTTGAAGATATATTAAGTGAACTTGAACAACAAATCGAACCCCTTGAGCGTCAAGCATCTACTGCAAAAGAGTACGTCGAAAAGCGTGAGGAATACGAGAAGTTAGACATCTCGTTACTTAGTTTTGATATTGATGATAAACATGGGCAATGGACGAGTAAAAAAAACAAACTCCAAACCTTACAAGCAACTTTAGAGACAAAAGGTGCACAACTTGAAAAAAGCGTTCAAGAACAAGACGATGTAAAAGCATTGCTCAAACAAATTGACCAACAATTAGAAGAGAGTCAAAAAGAACTTCTAGAAGTGAGTGAGCGTTTAACTCAATTAGAAGGTCATCGTGAGCTCATGAATGAGCGAGGTTCAAACGCACACGTGAGGCTTGAGGAACTCGAGCAAAGAATGATGGCAATTGAGACGAGTTGGCAAGAGTCCAAGAAATCACTTGATGCTGAAGCAAAACAACTTGAAGATAAAGAAGCAAATGATGCAAAGCTCGAAAAGCGTTGGAACACGATACAAAAAGAAATGAGCAAAACACAAGAAGATTTCGAGACAGAGCTTGAAGCGCTTAAAACGACGTATATCGATGTGTTAAATGAACAAGCTGCACTAAAAAACGAAATGCGTTATCGAAAAGAACAACAGGAAAAAGTCAAGCGGCGAATGGATACACTTGATGAAGAACATTCAGGTGCCAAGGATTCGCTTGAAGAAAAACAAACGAATTTCGATCACTTGCAAAAGCAAATCGAATCACTAGAAACGAAGCAACAAACCGTTCTTGAAGACGTGGAAGAGTCAAAGCAACACGTTGAGAAGATCCAAGAACATAAACAGAAACAAAGCGATCATCTTCATCGTGGCTACCGAAGTTATGAAGATGTGAAAGCACGGATTGACTTACTTGAGAGAATGGAACAAGAACACGCAGGGTTTTTCCAAGGGGTAAAGGCTGTCATGCAAGGTAGAGAACACGGTCAACTCTCAGGTGTACTCGGTCCAGTCGCTTCACTCATTCATGCTACGAAGAAATTCGAACTTGCAATCGAGACTGCACTTGGTGGGGCGCTACAACATATTGTCGTAGACACCGATCAAAATGGACGAAAAGCAATTGCTTACTTAAAAGCTAAAAAGCAAGGAAGAGCAACGTTCTTACCTCAAAATGTTATGAAGCCAAGGTTTGTTCAATCGAGCACGCTAAAAAAACTTGAGCAACAACCTGGATTTGAGTGTGTAGCAACTGCAGCGGTTTCAAATGAGCACCACGTTCAAAACGTCATTGACCACTTATTAGGTGGCATTATCATTGCAAGTGACTTAGAGAGTGGACAAGCAATTGCTAAAGTGAGTGAGTTTAGGCACCGCATCGTAACGTTAGACGGCGACGTCATTAACCCAGGCGGTTCAATGACCGGAGGTAGTGAAAAGAAAAAAGGCCAAGAGTTACTCGGTCGCAAACGTGAGCAAGGAGAATTGCTTGAGAAAAAGCGTGATATTGAAGCCGCAATCTCTGACTTGGAACAAAACGTAAAAGATAAAACGAACGAATATAATGAAGCCATGCAGTTGTTGCAAACAAAAGAGTTAACGCTTGAAGAACTAGTCGATTCACTACAACGAGCGAAAGAAGAGTTGCATCTCCAAAGACAAGGGCTGCAACAAAAGCAATCTGAACACTCCTTGTATGTAAAAGAAAAAAGCGTGCTTGACCAAGAGCTTTTACAATGGACAGAAGAGAAGGAAACGAATGAACAAAAAGCGATTGAGCTCTCAGAACGCTCCACGTCGTTAGAGCAAGAGATTAATGAAAAAGAAGCTGAGAAAAAACGACAAGCACTTTCAGAGAAAGAAATGCAAGAGCAAGTGACGTTGCTTCGAATTGAACGCGCCAAGCAAAAAGAACAACTCGACCATCAAAAACAGACTGTAAAACGATTGCAAACTGAGGTGAGCGAGCAACAGCGAGAGTTAGTTAACATTAAAGAAGAACGCGAGGCATTGACGTACCGTCTTGAAGACGTTTCAGGTGGGTCGTCAACGATTGATGAAGACATTGAAAAGACACGTGAAAGCAAAGAAAAGTGGCACACGTATGTTGAAGCGAAACGTAAAGAGCGTGAAGAAACAAACGAAAAGCTTGGTTTAGTTGAACAAGCCGTTACGAGGTTCGATAGCGAGTACCGCGAGACCGATCAACAAAGACAGCACATTGAGCTCGTCACAGAGCGACTCGATGTTGAGCTTGATCATCTTCTTGATCGTTTACAAGGAGAATACGAGTTAACGTACGAAGCAGCCAAAAAGAAACGTGATCGTGAGCTTCCGGTTGAAGACGCTAGAAAGCGGCTCAAGTTATTAGAGCGTGGCATTGAAGAACTCGGTTACGTAAATTTAGGGGCGATTGAAGAATATGAACGCGTGTCTGAGCGTTATCAGTTTCTAAAAACGCAACAAGAAGATTTGCGTGAAGCTAGACAAACGCTCGTTGAAGCCATCCGTGAAATGGATGAAGAGATGACGCGCAAGTTTCGAGAGACGTTCGTGCAAATTCGTGAACAGTTTAAAGAAACGTATCGTGTCATGTTTGGCGGCGGTGAAGCCGATCTCGTTCTAAGTGAACCAGATGACCTTCTAGAAACAGGCATTGATATATTTGCAAGACCGCCGGGTAAGAAAAAACAAGCGTTGTCGTTATTGTCTGGTGGCGAGAAGTCATTAACAGCGATTGCGCTATTGTTTGCGATCTTAAACGTTCGCCCTGTTCCGTTTTGCATTTTAGACGAAGTCGAAGCGGCGCTTGATGAAGCGAATGTCAAACGGTTTGCGGACTACTTGCAACGCTTTTCTGCACAAACTCAGTTTATTGTAATTACCCACCGTAAAGGCACGATGGCAGCGAGTGACTCACTGTATGGTGTGACGATGGAAGAGTCAGGTGTGTCAAGACTCGTCTCTGTAAGATTAGAGGAAGCAGAAATGCTTGAGCCAGCGATGTCAACGAGCAAATAAGAGAGGTAGGATTTTAGCGAATGAGTTTTTTTAAAAAGTTAAAAGATCGCGTAACAAATCAAACAGATTCGGTTACAACGAAATTTAAAGATGGTCTCCAAAAAACGAGAGATTCTTTTTCTGAGAAGATGAACACGTTAGCAGCAAAATACCGCACAGTTGATGAGGATTTCTTTGAGGAGCTTGAAGAGCTACTGATTTCAGCAGATGTTGGTGTAAATACGGTTATGGAGCTCGTGGATGAGCTTCGTGAAACTGCAAAGCTTGAAAATGTGAAAAACAGTGCGGATATTTTACCAGTCATTAGTGAGAAATTAACCGAGAAGCTGGATTTCACAGGAGAGGATTCCGAGCTTTCGATGAATCAAGAAGGCATGACGGTCATTTTATTCGTCGGCGTTAACGGCGTAGGGAAAACGACAACAATCGGGAAACTCGCTCACCATTTTAAAGAGCAAGATAAAAAGGTCGTGCTAGCTGCTGGAGATACGTTTAGAGCGGGTGCGATTGAACAGCTAGGTGTATGGGGCGATCGTGTTGGCGTTGACGTCATAAAGCAAGCAGAAGGTTCAGATCCTGCGGCTGTTATGTATGATGCGATCCATGCTGCAAAATCTAGAGGCGCCGACGTACTTCTTTGTGACACCGCAGGTCGCTTACAAAACAAAGTGAACCTTATGAAAGAACTTGAGAAAGTGAAACGAGTCATTCAGCGCGAAGTGCCGAGTGCACCACATGAAGTGTTGCTCGTTTTAGATGCGACGACTGGACAAAACGCTATGGCACAAGCGAAGCAATTTAAAGAAGCGACAGACGTTTCAGGGATTGTCTTAACAAAGCTTGACGGTACAGCAAAGGGTGGAATCGTACTTGCGATTCGGAATGAACTCGACATTCCGGTGAAGTTTGTCGGCCTTGGTGAAAAAGTCGATGACTTACAACCGTTTGATGCAGAACAGTTTACGTATGGTTTGTTCCAAACACTTGTTGAAGAGAAGTAAGTGAGAAGGAGCGAATAACTTCGTGTAAGTTCATGGATTGAAATTATGAGCAGGACGCTTGTCATACGTCTAGAATTAGATCTTAAAATGTCCGAGAGTTTTTATAGAAACTCTCGGCTGTTTCTTGACACAATCCAAGGGGAATTGTACCATTCTAATTGTAAAGGTTATTCACTTAACAGTAAGGGTGAAGTACAATGCTCGAGAAAACAATGAGAATGAACGCATTGTTTGATTTTTATCATGCATTATTAACAGACAAACAACGGAATTACTTGCAATTGTACTACTACGATGATTATTCCCTCGGAGAAATTTCTGAGTTATACGATGTGAGTCGTCAAGCCGTTTATGATAACATTAGGCGTAGTGAACTTATGCTTGAACAATATGAAGAGAAGCTTCAATTGTTCAGCCGTTATCGTTTGAGAGAAGAGCTTTACAAGAAACTTCGACTAGCGTCTGAAGACAGTGAAGTAATCGCTCTTGTAACAGAGTTAGAAAGTACGGAAGAGTAAGGGGGAGATGACCATCGCCTTTGAAAGTTTAGCTGAACGACTTCAGCAAACGATGCAAAAGATAAAAGGTAAAGGGAAAGTAAGTGAAGCCGACGTCAAAGAAATGGCGCGTGAAGTTCGTCTTGCTTTGCTAGAAGCCGATGTTAACTTTAAAGTGGTTAAACAATTTGTAAACCGCGTAAAAGAACGTGCGGTAGGACAAGAAGTGATGAAGAGTCTTACGCCAGGTCAACAAGTCATTAAAGTGGTTAATGAAGAATTGACTGCGTTAATGGGCTCTGAAGAAAGCAAGATTGAAACGGCACCGAAACCACCGACGGTCATTATGATGGTCGGTTTGCAAGGGGCCGGTAAAACGACGACGACGGCAAAGCTTGC
Source organism: Geomicrobium sp. JCM 19038 (assembly GCF_000698125.1). Taxonomy (GTDB): domain Bacteria; phylum Bacillota; class Bacilli; order Bacillales; family Marinococcaceae; genus Geomicrobium_A. The sequence continues at coordinate 203,141 of NZ_BAXA01000003.1, forward strand.
GAATTATTTACGTAAGAAAAAGAATAAAACACCCATGCTCGTTGCAGCGGACATTTATCGTCCAGCAGCGATTGACCAGTTAAACACACTCGGTAAACAACTGGATATGCCCGTGTACTCTGAAGGAACCGATGTAAGCCCGGTAGATATCGTCAAACGCGGTGTTGAAAAGGCGAAGGAAGAGCATCACGACACAGTCATTCTCGATACTGCGGGACGATTGCACGTTGACGAGAACTTAATGGATGAGCTAAAGGAAATGAAAGCTTCTGTGAATCCTGACGAAATTTTACTCGTCGTTGATGCGATGACCGGACAAGATGCGGTAAACGTTTCGGAGCAATTTAATGAACTTCTTGAAATATCAGGTGTCGTTCTTACGAAACTTGACGGTGACACGAGAGGTGGTGCAGCACTTTCAATCCGTGCTGTAACCGAGAAGCCGATTAAATTTGCCGGTATGGGTGAGAAGATTGACCAACTTGAACCGTTCCATCCAGAGCGAATGGCTTCACGAATTCTCGGCATGGGCGATGTGCTTTCACTCATTGAGAAAGCACAAACGAACGTTGATGAAGAGAAGGCGAAGGAACTTGAAGCAAAGCTTCGTAATGCAGACCTCACGTTTGATGATTTTCTAGAACAAATTGATCAAGTGAAAAGCATGGGCCTCTTGAAGACTTGCTTGGCATGTTGCCAGGTGCCAACAAGATGAAGGGCATGAAGAACATGCAAGTCGACGACAGCCAAATTGGCAAAGTCGAAGCGATTGTTCGTTCAATGACTAAGCAAGAAAAGGTCGAACCGAAGATTATAAATGCAAGTCGAAAGCGTCGAATTGCAAAAGGAAGCGGTACGACCGTTCAAGATGTCAATAAGCTTCTTAAACAGTTTGAAGATATGAAGAAGATGATGAAGCAAATGACGTCACAAATGGGCGGAAAAGCTGGTAAACGCAAAGGAAAAGGCGGCATGCAGTTTCCGTTTATGAAGTAATTTAAGCGATTTATGCACTGAAAAGGAAAAACCCTTTACACACTCAAACATTTTGTCTATAATAGGCTAATGTGCGATGATTTCACCATGATCGTGAAGTTATAGGTGACCACTTGTCATCATAAAAAATTTACAACATATAAGTTGGAGGTAATGAATTATGGCTACAAAAATTCGTCTTAAAAGAATGGGATCAAAGAAAAGACCTTACTACCGTGTCGTAGTTGCGGATTCTCGCTCACCACGTGATGGTCGTTTCATCGAAGAGATTGGAACGTACAACCCACTTGTTACAGATAACTCATTTACAGTAAAAGAAGACCGTGCTGTAAAGTGGATGCTTGACGGTGCTAAGCCATCTGACACAGTACGTAACCTATTCTCAACTGCTGGCCTCATGGAGAAAGTCCATGAAGCAAAGAACAGCAAGTAAGCAGGAATACGGATGCTACAAACACTCGTCTTGACCGTTGCCAAAGCACTTGTGGATCATCCTGACGATGTGACTGTTGAAGAGACAGAGCACGATGGAACAACGTTATTAACGCTGTCGGTCCATAAGGACGATGTCGGTAAAGTCATCGGCAAAAATGGTAAAGTTGCAAGTTCGATGCGTTCATTACTTGCTGCTGCCAATCGTGAGAGCGGCAAAGTTCGTCTCAAGATTGCTGATTAAGGACGTGTTGAGGGGAGGCTAAGCCTTCCCTTTTTCTTTTATCAATGCTACGATTTTTACATATACATACTATCTAGAGGATGAGGTGGATTTTATGAGGATTGAAAAGAATGTACTCGTACGTCACGTACTTACAGAAGATTACCGCAAAAAGTTGCTCACAAAGATGGATCAAGAAAAAGATCGACTAACCAATGAAGTGGAGCAACTCCGTTTTCAAGCTCAAAAGCAAGCGAAAGAGCAAACAGATGCGAAAAACAAAGCACTCATAAAAACACGCTTTAACGCAGAGATTAATAAACGAACGCAACGGGTAGAAAGCATCACGTTCCGTGAGAACAAAATCCGCACGTTGCCAGAAGGATCTCTAGTTACAGGTGACACTGTCAAACGGTATACAGACATTCAAGTAGGGGATCGTTGGGCTGATCATAAACTTGAAGACGAAATTATCGTAGAAGATGGAGTCATTAAAGAGATCCGTACTAAAGGAGATCACGCTTCACATGACGTCAAACATTGAATACTTTAATGTTGGAACAATCGTGAATACTCACGGCGTAAAAGGAGAAGTTCGTGTCGTTTCAACGACGGACTTTCCAAAAAAGCGTTTTAAGGTTGGCAATGAATTATCTGTCAAGTATAAAAACGGTAATCGTCAGCGCCTTACGATTACGAGTTCCAGAGCGCATAAACAGTTCCAATTATTAACGTTTGAAGGCATTACTAACAAAGACGAAGCAGACAAGCTTCGCGACGGGGTTTTAGAAGTTACTGCAGATGAACGAGATGATTTGTCCGATGGTGACTTTTATTACAATGATATTATCGGTTTGAAAGTCGTTACGACAGACGGCGTAGAACTCGGGTTTGTAAAAGAGATTCTCGCACCAGGAGCGAACGACGTTTGGGTCGTTAAGCGGACGGAACCGAAGAAAAAAGACGTCTTGCTACCTTATATAGATGAAGTGGTTAAGCAAGTCGATTTGAATTCCCAAACGGTAACCGTAACATTAATGGAAGGGTTGCTTGACGAATGAAGCTCACGTTTTTAAGTTTGTTTCCGGAGATGTATCAAGGAGTTTTTTCGTCATCGATTTGGAAGCAAGCAGAAGAGAAAGGGCAAGTAACCTATTCCGTTACAGATTTTCGTCAGTATGCTGACAACAAGCATAACAAAGTCGATGACTATCCGTTTGGTGGCGGTGCAGGCATGGTGCTTCGTGCTCAACCGATCTATGATGCGATTGAAAGCATACAGCTTTCCAAAGACGCACGTGTTGTGCTCCTTTGTCCACAGGGGGAACCACACACGCAAGAGAAAGCCGAACAACTAGCGTCAGCTGAAGAGATTGTCTTCATTTGTGGGCACTATGAAGGATATGACGAGCGCATTCGTTCCCTTGCAACAGACGAAATTTCAATCGGTGATTACGTGTTAACCGGTGGAGAGCTCGCCTCGATGGTAATTGCAGATAGCGTTATTCGTTTGCAATCTGGCGTTCTTGGTAATGAGCAATCAGCCAAAGAAGATTCGTTTCAAACGGGATTGCTTGAACACCCTCATTACACAAGACCGGCAGAGTTTCGTGGAATGAAAGTGCCAGATGTTCTTCTCTCAGGTCATCACAGAAATATCGAAGAGTGGCGAAAGAAAGAATCCCTTCGCAGGACGTATGAACGAAGACCTGATCTTCTAGAAGACTATGATCAGTCGGACCAAGAAGAAAAATGGTTAAATGAATTTAAGAACAACGATTGAACTCTATTAATCGGTATGCTATGATAGCAGTTGTGGCGAAAGCCGTTGAATCCGATGTTCCGCTGTGGTAATCCCGTAAGAGCATCCGAGAAGGAAGGAGGAAACACCCAATGACTAATCTCATTAACGAAATTAACAAAGCTCAACTTAAGAGTGACGTACCTAGCTTTCGTCCTGGAGATACAGTAGCTGTTCACGTAAAGGTAGTTGAAGGTACGCGCGAGCGTATCCAAGTATTCCAAGGTCTTGTATTAAAGCGCCGTGGAAGCTCAATTAGCGAAACGTTTACAGTACGTAAGATCTCTTCAGGTGTTGGTATTGAGCGTACGTTCCCAGTACATTCACCAAGAATCGATAAGATCGAAGTGAAGCGTCGTGGACGTGTACGTCAAGCGAGACTTTACTACTTGCGCAAGCTTCAAGGTAAAGCTGCAAGAGTTAAAGAACTTCGTAGCAACTAAAGATGTTCAAAAGGAGCTTGCCATTGGTCAGGCTCCTTTTTATTTATAGTTCGTAAGGAAAGTAGGGAAGACGATGACAATTCAGTGGTTTCCAGGACATATGGCGAAAGCGATTCGCCTAATCAAAGAATCTTTAAACCAAGTGGATGTGGTCATTGAGCTGGTCGATGCACGGATTCCAGAATCCTCGCGAAATCCAGTGCTTGATGAAACCGTTACAGACCAACCCCGTGTTCTCGTATTGATGAAACCAGATATGGCTGATCCTAATGTTACGAAACAATGGCTACAACATTATCGTGACCTTGGTCAAACAGCACTGACCATTGATGCTAAGAAGAACATTGGAATCTCTGAGCTAATTGCTGCTGTTACAGAGCTTGCAGAACCAAAAATGGAAAAGCTTCGTAAAAAAGGCATTCAACACAGAAGTGTACGAGCGATGATTGTTGGTATTCCTAACGTAGGAAAGTCCACACTAATCAATCGTCTCGTAGGAAAGAATCAAGCAACAACTGGCAATAAGCCAGGGGTGACGAGAAAGAACCAATGGCTAAAAGTCGGCAAAAAGCTAGAGCTATTGGATACGCCAGGAATTCTGTGGCCGAAATTTGAAGATCAAACGGTCGGTTTGCGTTTAGCAGCGACTGGTGCAATTAAAGATGAGCGACTTGATTTTTCAGATGTTGTACTCTATTTGATTCGTTATATGAAAGAATACTACCCAAAATCTTTGTTAGAACGGTACAAGCTTCAAGAAGAACCAGAACATGATGTTGGCTGGTTTGAAGAGATTGGCCGAAAGCGCGGATGCCTCATGGGAGGCGGAGACATTGATTTTGATGCAACTGCAGAATTGATTTTACGAGAATATCGTTCTGAAAAACTAGGGAGAATTTCGCTTGAACGACCTGAGCAATAAGCGGGGCGTCTGACGAAGGATCCCTAGTTTTCGTCATAGAGAGGGCTAATCATGAAAAAAGCAACGATTAAAGACATTAAATCAGAGTTAACAGGGGAAACGATCGAAGCAACCAGACTTGAAGAACTTCGCGCAGATTCACGAACAGGTGTCCAGAATTTACTAAAGAGTTATGAGCAAAAACAACAGCTTCTACGTGAAAAAATGCAATCCTATACCGATAAAAGAAATGAAGAGTTTCAAATGTGCAATACGTGGCAGATCGCAGGTCTTGATGAAGTCGGTCGAGGGCCACTTGCAGGACCAGTGACTACAGCTGCGGTCATGATTCCAGAAGACGTTTTTCTTCCAGGTCTTACGGACTCCAAAAAGTTAAGTAAACGAGATCGTGCGTATTTCTACGATGAAATTATGAGCCGCTGTACCGTAAGCATTGGTGAGGCAAGTGTTGAAGAAATTGATGAGTTCAACATTTATGAAGCTACAAAGTTAGCGATGGTACGTGCAGTCACTGGACTAAAAACGACACCAGATCATTTGCTCGTTGATGCGATGACGCTCCCAGTCACGATTCGTCAGACATCACTTATTAAAGGTGATTCAAGAAGTATGAGCATTGCGGCAGCATCTGTGATCGCAAAGGAAACGCGGGACGAATACATGAAAACGTTACACGAACAGTACCCACAGTATGGGTTTGATCAACACGTTGGTTATGGGACAAGTGCGCATTTACAAGCGATGGATGAATACGGAGTGTTGCCTGTGCATCGCAGGAGTTTTCGTCCTGTAGCAGATCGTATATATTAAAGAAGGTGAAGTCAAAGTGAATGTCAGTGGTCCACTACATAGCACTGAGAACCGTACACAGCAGACGTCATCATTTCATGGTCTTCGGGTAGGAGAGTGGTTTAGCGGAAAGGTGAAGACCATCTATAATGGACAGTTCGCGGCGATTGAGTCGAAGAACGGTTCATTTGTTGCGCGTCTGGAAGCGGCGCTTGAAGCGAACAAACGTTACGTCTTTCAAGTAAAGCAGACCGGTCGCGAGATTCAACTAAAAGTTATCCAACAAACGAATCAAGTTAATGTTAACGAAACGTTAGGAAAGCGTGCAGATCGTTTTGAGCGAGCGCTTTTCCATCATTTTGTAAAACATGAGGTAGCTTTTACGAAAGAGCAGATGCAACAATTAGCGTCGCTGTTAAAGGAAGCGGGCACGGTTAAGCCAAATGCATTGCAAACGATGACGCTCATGCAAGAGCGTCAGTTTCCGGCGACAAAAGCAACGTTTTGACGCATTGCATACGTTTCAAACGTCTTCTCTGACACTTGGTGAACGTTTACATACGCTCAAACAGCAATTACAACAATTACATACGCAATCAGAATCTACGACGCGTTTTCTACAGTTGTTAGAACACGCTTCTACTTCGCGTGATGTTGGCAACCGTGAATTGTTGCAAGTTTCTCGTTTGCAACAGATTATACATGATGCGACTCGTGGAGAAGGTGTCAGACAACAAGGAGCGACTGAACTACTATCAAGGCTACAATGTTGAACGAGGGACGATGACAGACGTCGAACATGCACGAACGTTCGAGTCAAAGCTAGTACAGATGAGTCAAAAAGAGCAAGCCTCTACGATGAGTCAACTGTTACACGCAAAAGGTCTTACTAAGGAAGAGCGTTTCGTATTACAACAACTCTTTAAAGAAGAACGTATTCAAGCCACTCAAGTACGTGACTTTATACGTGGTGAAAATCATGTATCCTTGAGAGCACTACTTCAGGCAGGCGTTTCATCTGAATTACCGGTGCAACAAAAAGCACAGTTAGCAACGGTGTTTCAACAAGTTGTTGGTGCAACGCTCTTCCATGAGTCACAAACGCAACCAATCATCGTACCGATGCATGTGAATGACACATTTTTAGATGTGCTTATTATGCTGGACGACCCTAAAGAACAGCTTGAAGAAACAGAAAGAGTGTTATTTTTTTTAACATTACCGCATTTGCAAGATACAGTCGTAGATGTGCGTCGTCAAAAGCAGCAACTAGCGATTACCATTTATAATCAAATGGATGAACCTCACTGGATGAAACCGATTTTAGTGCCACCTTTTAAAGAGAAGCTAAAAGAACTCGGATTTTCCTTAACTTCATTTGAATGGTTACGAGCAAATGAACAACTACCGGTGTTAAAAAGTTCAAATCAAGAGATGACGACGAATCATCGATTGGACGTGCGCGTATGAAATCGAAACGAAAATTTGCAGCTGCACTTCGGCATGATGCAAAAAGCGATCATGCACCGGTCGTAACAGCAAAAGGTCACGGTACCGTCGCAGAAAAAATTGAACAAATTGCAAATGAGTCAGATACCCCTGTTGTTGTAGATGAAGCACTCGCAGAACTGATGACGCACTTACATGTTGAAGCGCCGATTCCGTCTGAGCTGTATGAAGTGGTCGCTGAAGTATTTGCCTTTGTCTATAAAATTGATCGTGAAATGAAAGAAATTCACGAAGTTGGGAATGTTACTGACAAAGGGGGTTCGACTCATGGCAAATAAGAAGAATTTACTTGATGTTCAAGGTGCATCAGACATGATTAATCAGTACAAAGAAGAAATGGCGCATGAGTTTGGTGTACACCATAGTGTGCAAGAACAAGATGCCAAAGCAAAAGATATGACAAAAACGATCCAAGAAGAAAAAAATAAAAAGAATGATTAAGTAAACGTTCAAGAGGTGGAAAGTCTAAACTCTCCATCTCTTGAACGTTTATTTATGTTTTTTAAAATTTTTCCGAATATTCACTGGAAATTTATTTCGAAAAGCGTTATATTTACTTGGTGACTGTTTTCTGAACTTCGCTTGAAAGTAGGTGTAATTTTGCAAATATTTAAGGCTTTAAGACAGTACTATTGGCCGTATCGACGTTATTTTTTAGGATCTATTTTCTTTTTAGTATTTGTGACTGGCTTCACGGTCGTCTACCCGATTTTCCTGCAATTAGCCATTGATGAAGGAATTGTAAACCAAAACTATGACCTCATTCCTATGCTAGCAATCGGTTTTATTATCGTCATGATGTTCAAAGGCTTAGCTGCCTTTTTCCATCAGTATTGGGGCGATGTTTTCGGGATCAAAACCGTTTATGAATTACGTAAAGCATTGTATGAAAAGTTGCAATATTTACCTTTTCGCTATTACGATAACGCTCGAACAGGGGATTTAATGTCAAGACTAACCGCTGATGTGGAAGGCTTCAGGTTCTTCTTGTCATTTGGGTTTGCACAATTGTTTAACTTCGTAATGATCATCGTTTTTTCTCTTATTGTAATGTTTTATTATTCACCTCAACTCGCACTGATTACTCTTTTTATGATGCCGATTTTAGCAATTACGGTACAGCGTTTTGATAAATTTGTGCACCCTGCATTTAAAGAAATTCGTATTTCAATGGCAAGCTTAAATACGCGTGTTCAAGAAAATGTTAGTGGCATGAACACAGTAAAATCATTGTCAAAAGAAGAGTTCGAGAAAGATCGATTTGATGAGAAGAACTCCCATTATCGCGATCGTTACTTGTACACGTCAAGCATTTGGTCAAAATATTTTCCGGTTATGGAATTTATCGGAAACGTTGCGGTAGTGCTCTTACTTGCTTACGGTGGCTATCTAGCAATTTATGGCACCCTAACGCCCGGAGCGTTTGTCGCATTTTTTAGCCTTGTCTGGTACATTATGGGACCTTTAATGAATTTAGGTTTTATCATTAATACGTTTAGTCAATCAAAAGCTTCTGGTGAGCGTTTGCTTGAAGTGTTAAATGAACCAGAAGATATAAAGAACCATGATACAGCGATTGATGCAGGACGACTTACCGGTGATGTGTCGTTTGAAGACGTATCCTTTTATTATCCTAAAGAAGAAAAACCAGCATTACAACATGTCTCGTTTCAAGTGAAGCATGGTGAGACAATTGGTCTCATGGGTCAAACAGGGGCAGGTAAATCAAGTGTTACACAACTTATTGCTCGCTTTTACGAAGCCACTCATGGGCAAGTTAAGATTGATGGAAAAGCAGTACAAGAGTACACAATTAAAACGTTACGAGAAAATATTGGGTTTGTTCTACAAGAACCGTTTTTGTTTTCATCTTCAATCCGAGACAATATTTCTTACGGACGTCCAGAAGCCGAACTTGAAGAGATTGTGGAAGCCGCAAAACGAGCAGATGCCCATGAATTCATTGAAGCATTACCAAATGGTTATGACACCGTTTTAGGTGAGCGGGGAATGGGGCTTTCTGGTGGACAAAAACAACGAATTTCAATCGCAAGAGCATTGTTAGTTAACCCAAGTATTTTAATTTTAGATGACGCTACGAGTGCGGTTGATATGCAAACAGAAGTAAAAATTCAAAAAGCGTTTCGGGAACTTATGAAAGGGCGCACAACGTTCATTATCGCTCACCGTATATCAAGCGTTCAACATGCAGATCAAATTTTTGTGTTAGAAAACGGGAAAATGAAAGAACGTGGGAAGCACAGTGAGTTACTTAAAGCAGGCGGCATGTATAAACGAATCTATGATATTCAATATCAAGATTTGCAAACGATCCAAGAAGAGTCCATACGGTGAAAGGGGGGAAAGTGTCAATGCCAACAACGAGGGTAATGGAGCGTTTTCGATATAGTCAAGATACAGCCATTGAAAAACCGTTCAATTGGGAAAAGTTAACACGCTTACTTCATTACATGAAAGAAAGTGGTTCTTTAATCGTAAAAGCGATCGTTGCGATGCTGATTACGACAACTGTACGATTGATCGTCCCTCTCATTATCGGTCAATGGGCTTTAGATTTTGCACTAGCAAATGAAGATTACGGGCTTATGCTACAACTAGCCGTACTTGCATTGTTTCTTTATATTTTTTCATTGTTTGCAAACCGACTACGAATTAAATGGACGAACGAAATTGGACAAAATGCAATTCATGCGCTGAGAAAGCAATTGTTTAACCACATCCAAGGGTTATCTAACCGGTTCTTTGATAACCGCTCAGCAGGCTCAATTCTCGTAAGAGTCGTCAATGATGTGAATGCATTGCAAGAGCTTTTCACAAACGGAATTATTAACATGTTAATGGACATTATCATGCTCATTAGTATCGTAATCATTCTGTTTTCGTTAAGCCCACCACTTGCACTTGCTGTGCTGATTGTACTGCCTATTATGTTTTTCATTTCGACGAAACTACGTCGTAACATTAGACGGTCTTGGCAAACGGTAAGAATTCGTCAATCGAAATTAAACTCTCATTTAAATGAAAGCATTCAAGGTGTTAGAGTCACCCAATCGTTTTCACAAGAAGAAAACAACATGGCCTTTTTTAAAGGTGTGAACAAAGAAAATTACGATGCATGGGACGAAGCATCTAAGAAAAGTGCGGTTTTCCGCCCATTTGTAGAAATGGCAAACGCACTCGGTTCTGCCGTTTTAATTTGGTACGGGGCGTATCTTGTTATGACAGGTTCAATCGGATTTGGTGTTCTCGTTTCTTTCGCATTTTTCCTTGGGATGTTTTGGGAGCCCATTTCTAGACTCGGTCAAGTGTACAATCAACTACTCGTTGCGATGGCGTCTTCAGAACGAATCTTCGAGTTTCTCGATGAAGAACCGAACGTGAAATCAAAACACGATGGCAATGAAGCAACGAATCTTAAAGGGGAAATTCAATTTGAAGCGGTCACGTTTGCTTATGATGAAAGTCGTAAAGCGTTAAACCGTATTAGCCTATCAATTCCAAAAGGACAGACGATCGCACTCGTTGGTCATACAGGGTCTGGGAAATCAACCATTGCGAACTTAATTTCTCGTTATTACGATCCTACAGATGGTCGCATTATGCTTGATGGCATCGATTTAAAAGATTACAAGCTCCATCGTTTACGTGAAGAAGTAAGCACGGTATTGCAAGACACGTTCATCTTCTCAGGAACGATCCGAGAGAACATACGCTTTGGGAAACCAAATGCAACGGATGAAGAAGTGGAGCAAGCGGCAAAGGCAATTGGAGCGAATCAATTTATTGAAAAATTACAAAATGGATATGAAACGGAAGTAGAAGAGCGAGGAAACGTGCTTAGTGTCGGTGAACGACAGTTATTATCATTTGCTAGAACGCTATTGGCAGATCCGAAGATTATTATTCTAGATGAAGCAACCGCAAGCATTGATACTGAAACCGAAGTTAAAATTCAACAAGCATTAAAAACGTTATTGCACGGGCGAACGTCAATTATGATTGCACACCGATTATCGACTATTCGTGAGGCAGATAATATTATCGTATTAGAGCAAGGAAATGTTCTAGAAAATGGAAATCATGAACAATTAATGAAACGAGAAGGCAAATATTATGATCTCGTTATGAGCCAATTCAAAGCTTTAACTGTCTAATTGATCCAACTCATCAGTAGCGCGGGAAGCTGACGAAGCCCATTGATTTTCAGGGATGTCACCTACTCGCGCTTCTTCATTCGTTAAGGGGGAAGATTATGAACAACAAGATTACAATCCGTCAAGCCGTCGTTACAGATGTCGTTGATATTATTCGACACAAACAGGTTGTCTTGCAAGAGAATGCTTCATTTATGGGACGAACCGCAAAGGAATATCAACCGATTGTAGAGCATGAGCTAGCAAGGATCCGAAAGCATCAAAATGAAACAGGTTTAATGCTCGTTGCCATACATTGTGATGAAGTCATCGGTATGCTCACGTTCAACAGGCCATCAAGACCGCATTATTCTCATTGCGGAATGTTCGGGATGAGTATACAAGAACGTTATACAAATCAAGGACTCGGTCACAAGCTGTTATACGAATTGTTACTATTTGCCAATAATGACCCGGCAATCGAGAAGGTCTCATTAGAGGTTTATGCGCACAACGAGCGAGCAATTGCTTTGTACAAACGGCTAGGATTCACGGTTGAAGGTCAAAAACCACGTCACCGTAAAGAGAGTGACGGCTCATACGTTGAAGACGTTCTCATGAGTAAATTTGTTACGTAAGACGTTTTTCGACATTTTCGGTACTTTAACCTTTAGTAGAAAACGTTTTATGCTATGATAAAAAATGTGTGAAATGAACTTATGACAAGCAGATTGCTTGTCTAGGACACATCTGATGTAACCGATTGTACTCATAGGAGGATGGAAATAACATGAATATTCATGAGTACCAGAGTAAAGAATTGCTCCGCAAGTACGGCGTTGCTGTACCGAACGGGCACGTTGCTTTTACGGTCGATGAAGCCGTTGAAAAAGCGTCTTCATTAGGTACAGCCGTAACCGTAGTAAAAGCACAAATCCACGCAGGTGGACGCGGAAAAGCTGGCGGTGTTAAAGTCGCGAAAAACCTTGATGAAGTGCGTACATACGCAGACGACATTCTTGGTAAAACACTCGTGACTCACCAAACAGGTCCAGAAGGTAAAGAAGTTAAGCGTCTTCTTATTGAAGAGGGCTGCGATATTGATCAAGAATACTACATCGGCCTTGTGCTAGATCGTAGTACATCCCGTGTTGTCCTTATGGGTTCTGAAGAAGGTGGAACTGAGATCGAGGAAGTTGCAGAAGCGACTCCAGAGAAGATCTTTAGAGAGTATATTGATCCTGCAGTAGGTTTACAAGGATTCCAAGCAAGACGTCTTGCTTTTAACATGAACATTCCGCAAGATTCACTCGGAAAAGCGGTTAAATTTATGGGAAGCCTTTACCAAGCATTTGTTGAAAACGACTGCTCAATTGCTGAGATCAACCCACTCGTTACAACAAAGCAAGGCGACGTACTCGCTCTTGATGCGAAGCTTAACTTTGATAGCAACGCTCTTTACCGTCAAAAAGGAATCACAGAATACCGTGACCTTGACGAAGAAGATGCAAAAGAAATCGAAGCTTCTAAGTACGACTTAAGCTACATTGCGCTTGATGGTAACATCGGTTGTATGGTTAACGGAGCCGGCCTTGCGATGGCTACGATGGACATTATTAAGTACAAAGGCGGCGAACCCGCGAACTTCCTTGACGTTGGGGGCGGTGCGACTGCTGAGAAAGTTACAGCAGCGTTCAAGATTATCCTTTCTGATGAGCACGTGAAAGGAATCTTCGTAAACATCTTTGGTGGAATTATGAAGTGTGACGTTATCGCAGAAGGTGTCGTTACAGCAACGAAAGAAGTTGGACTTGAAATTCCACTCGTTGTACGTCTTGAAGGTACAAACGTAAAAGAAGGTAAGAAGATTCTCGAAGAATCAGGGCTTAACATCACATCTGCAGATACGATGGCTGATGGTGCAGAAAAAATCGTAGCTTTAGTTAAATAGAAAGGCGGGGCCAAGTACAATGAGTATCTTAATTAATAAAGATACGAAGGTTATTGTCCAAGGAATCACGGGCAGTACTGGACTATTCCATACAAAACAAGCGATTGAATATGGAACAAACATCGTTGGCGGTGTAACACCGAAAAAAGGTGGCACCGAGATTGAAGGAGTTCCTGTATTTAACACAGTGTCAGAAGCTGTTGAAGCAACTGGCGCAAACGCAACAGTAATCTATGTTCCACCTGCATTTGCAGCAGATGCAATTATGGAAGCTGTAGACGCAGAATTAGATCTTGCAATCTGTATTACAGAAGGTATTCCAGTCCTTGACATGCTTAATGTTAAGCGTTATATGGAAGGCAAGAAGACTCGTCTCGTTGGACCGAACTGTCCAGGAGTAATTACACCTGAAGAATGTAAAATTGGTATTATGCCAGGATACATTCACCATAAAGGTCACGTTGGGGTTGTTTCCCGTTCTGGTACATTAACGTATGAAGCGGTAGAGCAACTTTCAAGTAACGGCATCGGTCAATCAACAGCAGTTGGAATCGGTGGAGACCCAGTTAACGGTACAGATTTCATTGATACGCTTAAACTCTTCAACGAAGATGAAGATACAAAAGCGGTTATCATGATCGGTGAAATCGGTGGTACAGCTGAAGAAGAAGCTGCTGAATGGGTTAGAGATAACATGACGAAGCCAGTTGTCGGTTTCATTGGTGGCGCTACTGCACCTCCAGGGAAGCGTATGGGACATGCTGGTGCAATCATCTCTGGCGGTAAAGGAACAGCTGAAGAAAAGCAAAAGACACTTCGCGCATGCGGAATTGAAGTTGCTGAAACTCCAGCAGTAATTGGCGAAACGCTCATTAACGTTCTTAAAGAACAAAACCTTTACGAAGCTTGCTTAACGCACGAAGTAAAGTAATTAAGGAAAAGCCCTTGTGACAAACAAGGGCTTTTTTTATAATACGATTACGGAGGTGTTACATGAACACAAAACGAAATCGTCTGCTTTACTTACACAGTACGAGGAAGTTATCGTCTAAGCACTTATTGTCGCTTATTAGACACGTACGTGTAGAAGAAATCCATACGCTAGATGTGGCTTCATTAGCTTTTCTCACGAAAGCAAAAACAGACACGGTGAATACGTGGACAAAGCATTGGAAAGAACATCCGTATTCAGACTTTAAACCACCCGAAATCCCTGCCATTACGCTCTTTGATCAAGAGTATCCCCGCCGCCTGTATGAATTACCAGATCTTCCCCCAGTACTTTATTATTCCGGAAACCTTCATTTAATACATGCGCAACATCTGTTAGCCGTTATAGGAACGCGTTCACCGAGCCGTTATGCAGAAACTGTTATGCCAAATTTACTTGAACCTGTTATACAACAAGGTGCCGTCATCGTCAGTGGTTTAGCGAGAGGGATTGATACGTACGCCCATAAGCTCGCGATCGGCAAAAATGGAACAACGATCGCAGTCATTGCAGGAGGACTGAACCATATTTATCCAAAAGAAAATAGAGGCATCGCAAATCTAATGGCTACGAAACATCTCATTCTCTCCGAATACTTTCCAACCCAACCCCCAGAAAAGTGGCATTTCCCTGAACGAAATCGAATTATTAGCGGTCTTTGTGACCGATTGTTTGTCGTTGAAGCTGGTGTACGATCAGGCACACAAATTACCGTCGATTGTGCATTAGAACAAGGTAAAGACGTCTATGCTCTACCTGGAAATATCGATGAGTCAACGTCAAAAGGAACGAACCAAATGATCTTTGATGGTGCCCAGATGGTCTTGTCTGCGACCGACTTATTATTTCAGGAATAAACCATTTTTACTGCATAAAATCAAAAAATTTCACCGATTAAAAACATAGGATGTTTGACAAATTGTAAATTCATGTTCAATAATAGGGAAGGTTTACATTTACAAAGAAGGGGGAGGAAACTCGAGATGGCAGATTACCTAGTAATCGTTGAATCTCCCGCAAAAGCGAAAACCATTGGAAAGTATTTGGGCAAAAAATATGCAGTAAAAGCATCCATGGGCCATGTCCGTGATTTACCTAAATCCCAAATGGGCGTTGATGTGGAACAGAATTATGACCCGAAATACATTACCATTCGAGGAAAAGGCCCTGTTTTAAAAGATTTGAAACAGGCGGCTAAGAAAGCCAAACGCATCTATCTCGCTGCCGACCCCGACCGCGAAGGGGAAGCGATTGCGTGGCACTTGGCGCATAGCCTCGACATCGACACAGAGTCAGAATGTCGTGTAGTATTTAACGAAATTACAAAAACCGCAATCAAAGACGCATTCAAACACCCGCGTCCGATTAACATGGACTTAGTTGATGCACAACAAGCGAGACGAATTCTAGATCGCCTTGTTGGTTATAACATTAGCCCTCTATTATGGAAGAAAGTGAAAAAAGGGTTAAGTGCAGGACGAGTTCAATCGGTCGCTGTGAAGATGATTAATGATCGGGAAAAAGAGATTCAAGAATTTATACCAGAAGAATATTGGTCCATTACAGGACGGTTTTCGTATGGAAAAGAAACGTTCGAAGCGAATTTTTACGGTACGAAAGATAACAAAGAAAAATCAAAGAAGCAACCACTTTCCTCTGAAGATGATGTTAAAGCTGTATTAGGTCAGCTAAAAGGTGATGAATTCCTCATCGATAGCGTGACGAAGAAAGAGCGTAAGCGAAACCCGGTTCAGCCGTTTACGACTTCATCATTACAGCAAGAAGCTGCACGTAAGCTTAATTTCAGAGCGAAGAAAACGATGATGCTTGCACAACAGTTGTATGAAGGTGTGGACCTTGGAAAAGAAGGGACCGTCGGTTTAATTACGTATATGCGTACAGACTCCACTCGTATTTCCGATACAGCTAAAGGTGATGCGAAAACGTTCATTGAAGAAAAGTACGGCAGTGACTATGTTGGTCAAGATATAAAGCCGAAAAAACAAAATGAAAACAGTCAAGACGCTCACGAAGCGATTCGACCGACGACGGTTTCTAGAGAGCCGAAAGAATTAAAGTCTTATCTCTCAAGAGATCAACTTCGCTTGTATCGTTTGATATGGGAACGTATGGTCGCAAGTCGTATGGCGCCTGCAATCATGGATACGATGTCAGTAGACTTGACGAACGAAGGTGTCATTTTCCGAGCGACAGGGTCTAAAGTTAAATTCCCTGGTTTTATGAAAGTATATATTGAAGGAAATGACGATGGAAAAGAAGAAGAAAACTCTTTTCTACCAAATTTAGAAGAAGGCAAAACTGCGACGCGTGATGAGTTGAATGAGAATCAACACTTCACACAGCCACCTCCGCGTTACACTGAGGCGAGACTCGTTCGTACGATGGAAGAATTAGGCATTGGCCGTCCATCCACGTACGCACCGACACTCGATACAATTCAACGTCGTGGCTATGTAGCGATGGAAGACCGTCGATTCGTACCGACTGAACTTGGTGAAATTGTTTTAGACTTGATCGTTGAGTTTTTCCCGGAAATTTTAAATGTGAAATTCACAGCTAAAATGGAAACAGATCTCGATGAAATTGAAGCGGGAGATCAGAATTGGATTATGATTATTGATCGCTTCTATCAAGATTTCGAAAAACGTCTCGAAGTTGCTGAGAAAGAAATGCAAGAAGTCGAGATTAAAGACGAACCTGCCGGTGAAGATTGTGAACTGTGCGGGAATGCGATGGTCATTAAAATGGGGCGTTATGGAAAGTTCATGGCTTGCTCAAACTTTCCGGATTGTCGCAATACGAAAGCGATCGTCAAAAAAATCGGTGTTGATTGTCCGACGTGTAAAAAAGGTGACGTCGTCGAGCGTAAGAGTAAGAAACAGCGTACGTTCTACGGCTGTGATCAATATCCTGAATGTGATTTCGTCTCTTGGGATAAACCAATCGCCCGTCCGTGTCCTCGTTGTGAACACATGCTCGTTGAGAAAAAAGTGAAAAAAGAAGTCCGTGTACAGTGTACAAATTGTGACTATGAAGAAGATCCGAATTAAAAAGCTTGTAAGAACGAGAAAAAATCGGTATATTGTTACAGCGCCCCTTTTCGATAAAAGGGCGTTTGCATGTCAAAGAATGCTAAAAAAAAAGAAAATACATAGATTGTCACTGAATGTTTGTTATTCTTCAAAGAGGGTTATCATTTATACTAGATAGTAAGAAGAGTGGGAGACTTTTGAAAGGGAGATGGCGATGACAACTAAGCAAGCAGTAAACGTAGTTGGTGCAGGACTTGCAGGTAGTGAAGCGGCTTGGCAAATTGTAAGCGAGGCGTGCCTGTTAACTTATATGAGATGAGACCGGTAAAGAAGACACCAGCTCATCATACTGAACAATTTGCAGAGCTTGTTTGTACGAACTCATTACGTGGGAATTCTTTAGCGAACGCGGTCGGTGTATTAAAGGAAGAAATGCGTAAACTCGATTCAATTATTATCTCTTCAGCAGATGAAAGTGCGGTACCTGCTGGAGGCGCTCTTGCGGTAGATCGTCATGATTTCGCTGGGAAAGTGACCGAGCGATTGCACGCGCACCCTCTTGTGAATGTCGTGCGAGAAGAGATTAGCGAAATTCCAAGTGGTCCGACAATTATTGCAACGGGTCCTCTAACTTCTTCAGCCTTATCGGATAGCATTATCGGGTTAACCGGTGAAGAAGAATTGTACTTTTACGATGCAGCTGCGCCCATTCTTGAAACCGATTCAATCGATATGGATAAAGTCTACTACAAGTCTCGTTATGATAAAGGTGAAGCGGCGTATATTAACTGTCCGATGACAGAAGATGAATTTAATACGTTTTATGATGCGCTCGTTGCTGCCGAAACAGTTCCACTAAAAGAATTTGAGAAGAAAATGTTTTTTGAAGGTTGTATGCCTGTTGAAGTCATGGCCGGTCGTGGCCGAAAAACGTTATTGTTCGGACCGATGAAGCCAGTAGGATTAGAAGATCCAAGAACAGGGAAGCGTCCATATGCCGTCGTTCAACTTCGCCAAGACAACGTAGAAGGCACGCTTTACAATATTGTCGGATTTCAGACACATATGAAATGGGGTCCACAGAAGGAAGTTATTCGTCTAATTCCTGGTTTGGAAAACGCAGATATCGTCCGTTACGGCGTGATGCACCGCAACACATTTATGAACAGCCCCCGTTTACTGCGTCCAACGTATCAATACAAAGATCGTGATGATTTATTCTTTGCAGGACAAATGACAGGCGTGGAAGTACGTAGAATCAGCAGCTGCAGGACTTATTGCCGGCACAAATGCTGCAAAGCAAGTATTAGGTGAAGAATTAATTGTCTTCCCGAAAGAGACAATGATCGGTGCGATGGCGCAATATATAACAACAGCTGACCCTGATCATTTCCAACCAATTAACGCTAACTTCGGTCTCGTTCCTAGACCAGCCGAGAAAATGAAGAAAAAAGAACGCTATGAGTACCTCGGACAAGTAGCACTGGAGTCCATTCAGAATTTTATGAAAAAACAAGGCGTTTAGGTTGATATCAACAAAGTTATGTGGTACGATTTAGTCGCTTTATTGAGGTGAATGATCATGTGTACAAACGCACAAGATCCTTATCAGAAGTTTTTTCAATATCTGCAAGTGGAGAAAAATGCCTCTCCCAATACACTTACTGCCTACACTCGTGGGTTAAGTGATTGGAAGGAATTCTTAAACGAAGAAGGCGTGGATGCAGGGTGCTTGAATGCTGAGCGTCTCCACGTACGACTTTACTTGACGGCAATGCACAATAAAGGGTTACAGCGAACGAGTATTGCTCGCGAGCTCTCGGTATTACGGACGTTTTATCGCTTCTTAAAACGGGAATCAATGATTCTTGAGAATCCAACATCGTTTACACACTTTCCTTCGCAGCCCAATCGACTGCCACGCTTCCTCTATGAAGAGGAGCTTCAATCCCTATTTGAAGTTTGTCGTGGAGATGACCCACTAAAACAAAGAGATCTTGCGATCATAGAGTTGCTGTATGCAACGGGAATACGAGTGAGTGAATGCACGAATTTGAAGATGACGGATCTTGATTTCGTGACAGAAACCGTTCATGTCTTAGGGAAAGGACGTAAAGAACGATACGTTCCAATCGGCGCTTTTGCGATTGATGCACTCGAGAGGTATTTTGAAGATGGACGAAAGCGTTTAATGCGCGAAGAAGCACAGCGTGTGTTTCTAAATTTTCGTGGTCTTCCCCTTACTGATCGTGGTTTACGTCATACATTAACGAAACGTGTACAGGAAGCTTCGCACACTTTGCGAATCTCTCCGCATAGTCTAAGGCATACGTTTGCAACTCATCTGTTGAATGAAGGTGCTGATCTGCGTTCAGTACAAGAACTTCTCGGTCATGAGAACCTCCGTACGACGCAGAAGTATACGCACGTAACGACAGATCGTCTTCGTCACGTATACAAAGGTGCACACCCACGTGCCTGAAAGGAGGCAACATGGAACATTCATTCCATGCTACGACAATTTTTGCAATCCGACATAACGGTAAAGGTGCAATGGCAGGTGATGGACAGGTAACGTTCGGTCAAGCGACAGTCATGAAGCACTCAGCTAAGAAGATTCGCAGAATTTACAACGGTAAAGTTCTTGCAGGATTTGCAGGTTCTGTTGCAGATGCGTTTACGCTCTTTGAGATGTTTGAAGGCAAGTTGCAAGAAGCGAGCGGACAATTGGACCGGGCTGCTATTAATCTCGCAAAGGAATGGCGTAATGACAAAGTGCTTCGCAAGCTGGAAGCGATGCTTCTTGTCATGAACGAAGATAAACTTCTTCTTGTCGCAGGGACTGGTGAAATCATTGAACCTGATGATGGCATGATTGCGATCGGTTCTGGAGGTTTTTACGCCTTAGCAGCGGGACGTGTGCTTGCGAAACATTCAGCTCTTTCTGCAAAGGAGATCGCTGAAGAAGCACTTAAGACCGCTGGGGACATTTGTGTGTACACAAACCATGAGCGAATCATTGAAGAAATTTAACGGCTTAGTATCATTCTAAGAATGAAGGATAGGTGATGGCTTTTGGAACATGCCAATCAAACACCAAAGCAAATTGTTAATAAGCTTGATCAATATATTGTTGGTCAAAATGGTGCAAAGCGTGCCGTAGCTGTTGCGCTTCGTAATCGTTATCGACGAAGCAAAGTAGCGGAGAACATTCGTGATGAGATCACACCGAAGAACATTTTAATGATCGGACCGACAGGTGTCGGGAAGACTGAAATCGCAAGACGTTTATCCAAACTCGTAGGAGCTCCATTTGTGAAAGTGGAAGCAACGAAGTTTACTGAAGTTGGTTACGTCGGTCGTGATGTTGAATCGATGGTTCGTGATCTAGTGGAAGTTGCCGTTCGTCTCGTCAAAGAAGAGAAGATGAAAGGCGTACAACCAGAAGCAAAAGATTTAGCGAATGAGCGTCTCGTTGAGCTACTTGTTCCTTCGAAAAAGAAAAGCCAAGCGTACAAAAACCCGCTCGAGATGTTTTTTAATTCCCAAGGAAACATGAATCAAGATGTAGACTTGGATGATGAGTCAGAGCAACGTGATTCAATCAAAGAACGCCGTACTAAAACGGCTTCTCAATTGGCCAATGGTGAATTAGAAGATGAACTCGTTACGGTTGAAGTTGAAGAGCAACAACAAGGGCTTATGGATATGCTTTCTGGATCTGGCATGGAACAGATGGGCATGATGCAGGATATGCTCGGTAGTATGATGCCAAAGAAAAAGAAAAAGCGTAAGCTGCCTGTGCGCGAAGCAAGGCAAGTTCTTATTGACGATGAAGCACAAAAGCTCGTTGACATGGATGAAGTCGGCCAGTTAGCTGTTGAGAAGACAGAACAACTTGGTATGATTTTTATTGATGAGATTGATAAAGTTGCTGGTAAACAACAGTCAAGTTCTGTAGACGTTTCACGAGAAGGCGTACAAAGAGATATATTGCCGATCGTTGAAGGGTCAACAGTGACGACGAAGTATGGCCCCGTGCAAACCGATCACATTTTGTTTATCGCAGCGGGTGCATTTCACGTATCAAGACCGTCGGATTTAATTCCAGAGCTTCAAGGGCGCTTCCCAATTCGGGTAGAGCTGAACAACTTAAGTAAAGACGATTTTGTGCGAATACTTCGTGAGCCTGATAATGCACTTTTAAAACAATATTCTGCTCTTTTGGAAACTGAAGGTATAAACGTTGAATTTTCTGACGAAGCTGTAGTTAGATTGGCTGAGTTAGCAGAGCAGGTAAATCAAACGACTGAGAATATCGGTGCAAGAAGACTGCATACGTTGTTGGAACGATTGTTAGAAGATCTGTCGTTTGAAGCATCCGATGTCACGTTAGAAACAATCACTATTACCGCAAGTTATGTCAATGAGAAACTAGCAGATGTTGCAGGCAATGAGGATACCAGCCACTATATCTTGTAATTTATGATTAGGAGGATCTACAGGAGATGGAACTATTAACGAAATCTAGAAAGATCAACGAAATGCTACAAAAATCAGCAGGTCAACATGTCGATTTTAAGGACATGGCAGAAACATTACGTGACGTAATTTCTGCAAATATCTTTGTTGTAAGTCGAAGAGGGAAGCTTCTCGGTTATTCAATTCAACAGGAAATTGAGCACGATCGCATTGATCGTATTTTAGAAGAGCGTCAATTCCCTGAAGAATACACAGAAGGACTTTTCTCGGTGGCGGACACTTCGTCAAACCTTGACATTGACAGCAAATATACAGCTTTCCCTGTTGAAAACAGAGAACTATTCAAAACAGGACTTACGACCATTGTTCCAATCAACGGTGGTGGCCAACGTATTGGTACACTTATTCTTGCTAGACTTAACGACTCGTTTAACGATGATGATTTAATTCTTGCTGAATATGGTGCAACAGTAGTTGGTATGGAGATCCTTCATGAGAAGGCTCAAGAGATCGAAGAAGAAGCACGTAGCAAAGCTGTCGTTCAAATGGCAATTAGTTCTCTCTCATATAGTGAGCTTGAAGCTGTTGAGCACATCTTCGAAGAACTGGATGGCAAAGAAGGTCTACTCGTTGCAAGTAAAATTGCTGACCGCGTAGGAATTACTCGTTCTGTCATCGTAAACGCACTTCGTAAGCTTGAGAGCGCGGGAGTTATTGAATCTCGTTCACTCGGTATGAAGGGTACGTATATTAAAGTTCTTAACGGTAAATTCTTAAACGAACTCGAGCGTCTTCGTGAAGAGTAGAATCTATAAATAAAAGCATCGCAAATGTGAGTTCTCACATTTGCGATGCTTTTTTGTGTTAGGTTGCCATGTAGTTCATAGAAACTGCTAGTCAAAGTCGATGTGTCTTACTTCCTAAACGAAAGTGAAAAGCGAAATTATAAAGCTCGGAATGACTCAGATTCACGTCTTAAATTCTGGTTATAAAGAACTATAAATAAGATAAATTATTTATTCCTATTATTAAGATAATAATCGTTCGAAGGGGATTTTGTCGTTTTTACAAAATATGTAATATCGAAATAAGAAAAGGACTGATTCAAATAGACTATAAAACTACCTTTCTACCATCTTCGTGTGATTCTAAAAGACTACTTATTTTTCAGACTAATTGGTATTATAGACCTTACTTATTTGTCGAAACCTGTAATTTATAGTTCTATATTAGTGAAATTCGTAGTAAAACCTGTTTTTTTATAGAAAAACTTCCCAAAAGTGAATACAATTAAAGAGACGATTAGCGTATTACGGAAGTAACAAATGTTTCTGAGCGATTAGAAGCTTTGTCATGATTTAAGCCATCAAATGGACGAGGAGGTTCAAAATGGCACTATTTTCAACGACGATCTCGTCGCTTGAACGGGGCATGAATGCCTCAATGATGCAACAACAAGCGATCGCATCAAACATAGCGAATGTGGACACACCGAATTATAAAGCAAAACAAGTGCAGTTTAAAGACGTTTTAAGCGAAGCCAAGGGAGAGCTTTTGGCACATAGAACCGATGAGCGTCACGTACCTTTTACATATCACTCTGAACAAATGAAACAAGTAAACCCACGAAATGTGATGTACTCCCATAGTGGCAACAGTGTCGATCTCGACAAAGAAATGGCCAAGATGGCGAACAATCAAGTTTACTATCAAGCAGTTAGTGATCGTTTAAACGGTCAGTTTAGTTCATTAAAGACAGCAATTCGAGGAGGAAGCTAGGTTGTCATTATTTACTGGAATGAACGCAACATCATCTGCGTTAACCGCACAGCGCTTACGTATGGACGTTGCAGCGAGCAATATGGCAAATGCAGAAACGACGAGGGCTACGATGGTAGACGGAGAATGGCAACCTTATGAACGAAAAGTCGTCACACTTTCACCGAACAAAAACGAAAGCTTTGCGTCAATTTTATCAGAGCAGAGAAATCAAAGCGTTTCAAACGCAGATGGTGTGAAAGTTACATCGATTACTGCTGACCAAACGCCAGGTAAAACGATCTATCAGCCAGGACATCCTGATGCTGATGAAGCTGGCAATCTACACATGCCAAATGTTGATCCTCTAAAAGAAATGGTCGATATCATGGGGGCAACACGTTCGTATGAAGCAAATGTAACGGTTTTTGATGCACACAAAAGTATGATGATGAAAGCATTAGAAATTGGACGAGGGTAATAGAAACTAAAAGTAGAGGTGAATGAACGTGACGATCCAGCACACATCGATGTTTGCGCCTGTGCAATCGATTGCACAGGAGACAATCCAACCCCGTGTCGAGCGTACGACTTCTGACGCACACGAGTCGTTTGCAACGACGTTACAACAAGCCATTCAATCTGTAAACAACGAGCAACAGCATTCACAAGAGATGACGACGCGGCTCGTAAATGGAGACGTTGAATCATTGCATGATGTAATGATTGCTTCTGAGAAAGCAGGAATCGCATTACAAGCAACAGTTGAAGTACGAAATAAAGTCGTCGAAGCATATGAGACGATGATGCGAATGCAAGTGTAATGAATGTTAGGAAATAGGAGAGGCAGTTCATGAATGAGCGACTCATACAGTATCGAGACAAAATAACAGGTTTTTGGACGTCAAAAACGAGAAAAGAACAAGGAATCTTTGTTGCTTCCTTCGTACTCATTCTCGTCGTCATTATGTTAATCATCTTTTTTACATTTAGAACGAGTTACGCTCCGCTATATAGCAACATGTCTGTGAGCGAAACGGGTCAGATTAAGGAGACATTGGATAGTCGTGGTGTCCCAAACGAAATTCGAGATAATGGAACGACCATTTTCGTACCTGAAGAACTCGTCGATAACATAAAGGTAGAACTTGCAGCGGAAGGCTTACCAGCCACAGGTTCAATTACATATGATGATTTCCGTGATAGCTTAGGGTTCGGAATGACTGACAACGAGTTTTCAGTCATGGAAAAAGCGGCAATGCAATCTGAATTAGAAACGTTAATCCAAACGATTGATGGCGTGCAAGGCGCTACGGTAATGATCCAATTACCAGAAGAGACGATTTGGTTAAGCGATGAAGAAGGGACAGCTCAAGCTTCTGTCGTCGTCACGCTTGCGCCAGGGATGACACTTGACCAAGGCAATGTTCAAGCACTGTACAACTTAGTTTCCAAAAGTATACCGAACCTGCCTACCGATAATATCGTCATTACCGATCAATTGTTTAATAGTTATTTTTATGAAAGTCAAGAAGGCATGCAAAATATGCAAGCGTATGACCAGCAGCGTGAAGTCCGTCGAACGATTGAAAATGACTTGCAGCAACGTTTGCAACAAATGCTTGGCTTAATGATGGGCCAAGACAAAGTCGTTGTATCCGTGACAGCCGATGTTGATTTCACTCAAGAATATCGTGAAGAAGAACTCATTGAGCCTGTAGATGAAGATGCAACCGAAGGAATCGCCATCAGTGCTGAGCGTGTGTCTGAGTATTACGAGGGACAAGCCCCAAATGACGAAGGTGTTGCAGGTACAGGTGAAGATGATATTGCAAATTACCCAGGTGTCGTTCCTGGTGGTGACGGTGATTATGAACGAATGGAAGATCGCATCAATTACGATGTGAATCGAATCCACCGTCAAATTCAAGAAAGTCCTTATAAGATTCGTGACTTAGGTGTACAAGTCGTCGTTGAGCCACCAGTTGCAGACGACCCGATGTCTTTACCACCTCAAGCACTGAGCGAAATTGAATCCATGTTAGAGTCAGTCGTGATGACGAGCATTGATCAACCGCTTTTAGAAGAGATGGACGGCACAGTCTCAGAGAAGATTCTCGTTACATCACAGCCGCTATACGGCAAAGCTGACACAGAACCGACGTCAAGCTTTACGATCCCTACATGGGCGTATGTCGTAACAGCAGTCGGGATCATCGCTCTGATTATTGGTATTGTGTTGTTGCTCAGACGAAACAGAGAAGAGTATGAAGAAGTTGAAGAATTGACGTATGACGAAGAAATTGAAGAAATTCCAACAGAAGATTTAACGCCAAGCGCGGAACGTAAAAAGAAATTGGAACAACTCGCAAGGGAGCGACCAGAAGAATTTTCGAAGTTGCTTCGTACGTGGCTTTCAGAAGACTAGGGGGCACACATACCAATGGTCAAAACAAAAAAGAAATTACCGGTAACAAAAAGCAGCTGCATTGCTCATATCACTCGGCCCAGACGTTTCAGCACAAGTGTATAAACATTTGCAACAAGAAGAGATTGAACAATTAACACTAGAAATCGCAAATGTACGCAAAGTCGAAAACGACATCAAAGAATCCCTTATTAAAGAGTTTCACCAGTTAGCGGTCGCTCAAGATTACATGACCCAAGGTGGAATAGGTTACGCCCGTGACGTGTTAGAAAAAGCGTTAGGAAACGATGAAGCGATGGCGATTATCTCTAGACTTACGTCAACGTTGCAAGTGCGTCCGTTCGACTTTGCGAGAAAGTCTGAACCTGTACAAGTCTTGAACTTTATTCAAAACGAACATCCACAAACGATCGCACTCGTCTTATCGTATTTAGATCCTGATCAAAGTGGACAGATCTTGTCTGAATTGCCTTCAGATTTACAAGCTGATGTTGCGAAACGAATCGCTACGATGGACCGGACGTCACCAGAAATTATTAGCGAAGTGGAAAGTGTGCTAGAACAAAAGCTTGCCTCTACGTTCACGCACGATTACACCGAAGCTGGTGGCATCGAGTCAGTCGTTGAAGTGTTAAACAGTGTGGACCGTAGTACAGAACGAACGATTTTAGATAGCTTAGAAATTCAAGATCCTGAGCTTGCAGAAGAAATCAAAAAGCGGATGTTCGTCTTTGAAGATATTGTCACGCTCGACAATCGATCCATTCAGCGTATTATCCGTGATGTTGATAACGAAGATCTACAGTTGTCACTTAAGGTGGCAAGTGAAGAAGTTCGGGAGATTCTCTTTAGCAACATGTCGCAACGAATGGCCGAAACGTTCCGTGAAGAAATGGAATTCATGGGACCTGTACGTTTGAAAGATGTTGAAGATGCCCAAACGAGAATCGTGAACGCTGTTCGTCGCCTCGAAGAAGCGGGTGAAATTGTCATCGCACGTGGTGGAGGAGATGATATCGTTGTCTAGGATCATTAAACAAAGTGACCAAACAGACTATCAATCTCCGTATACATTGCTGCTCCACACCTTTCACAAAGAGCGTGATGACGAACCGCTCGTCGAGATGAACGAAACAGTAAAAGCTCAAACAGATTCACTCGTTCAAAATGCTCGAACAGAAGCGAAACGCTTGCTTGATGAAGCCAACGCAGAAATCGAAGCGGCCAAAACAGCGATTCAAAATGAGCGACTCGCTGCTGAAGAAGAAGCAAAACGACTACATGAACAAGCAAGAAGAAGCGGAGAAGAAGAAGGGTATCGTGACGGACTTGCAAAAGGTCACAACGAGTATGCTGAGCAAATTGTCCAAGCTACAGAGGTTGTCCAGTCAGCAAGAGTGGATTATGACGCGTATTTGCGCCATGCAGAAGTAGACATCTTAGATCTTGCTTGTGCTTTGGCAAAAGAAATGATGAACGTCACGATGCAAGAACAAGAGGGGTATGCATCGTTTTTGAAAAAAGCAATTCAAGAAGTTCATGAGGAAACGGAAGTGCTCATCCACGTTCATCCGAGCCATTACGAAGCAACGATTCAAAGGCGATCAGAATACGAAGCGTTGTTTACAGTAGCTGAACGAATTCGTTTCTTCCCAGATCCGAATGTAGAGGAAGATGGATGTGTGATTCTAACTCCGAAAGGCGGATGGATGCAAGCATTACGACGCAACTCCATCGCTTGAAAACTGAGCTAACAGCACTTCTAGAAGAGGGACAGGGGTCTACGAATGAAAGCGATTGATCTGTTGCCGAAGCTCTCATCAATTGACCGCTTTCAATGGTACGGAACGGTGAAACGTGTCGTTGGACTGACGATTGAAGCGAACGGACCAAAAGCGGCAGTTGGTGAAGTGTGCGAGATTATCCAATCAGACGGAAAGCATGTTCGTGCGGAAGTTGTCGGTTTTAAAGAAAACATATTACTGCTTATGCCTTTTTCAAAAACGGCTCGCATTCAACCGGGAAGCATCGTAAAAAACACGCGACATTCGCTACAAATTCAAGTTGGTGACGCATTAATTGGCAAAGTGTTAGACGGTCTTGGTGAACCGTTAGACGGTCAAGAGCTACCAAAAGGCCTGCAGCGTATTCCTGTTGACAAAGAAGCACCAAACCCGCTTACGAGGCCAGCGATTACAGACGTCCTTCCTTTAGGCGTGCGGGCAATTGATGGACTGCTAACGATGGGTGTCGGTCAACGGGTCGGGATTTTTGCCGGAAGTGGTGTCGGTAAAAGTACGCTTCTTTCCATGATTGCTCGTTCTTCTCAAGCGGACGTGAATGTGATTGCGCTCATCGGTGAGCGTGGCCGAGAAGTGAAAGACTTCTTAGAAAAGGATCTCGGTGAACAGGGAATGAAAAACACCATCGTCATTGTTGCGACATCAGACCAGCCAGCACTCGTTCGAATTAAAGGCGCTGAGACGGCAACGGCAATTGCGGAATACTTCCGCGATCGAGGGAAAATCGTAAACTTAATGATGGACTCGGTCACGCGCTATGCGATGGCGCAACGAGAAATCGGTCTTGCGACCGGAGAACCACCAACAACAAAAGGATACACACCGTCGGTATTTTCAATGTTACCGAGAGTATTGGAACGCTCAGGTACGAATGAATCAGGAGCGATTACTGCGTTTTATACG
The DNA here is from genome assembly GCF_000698125.1 of Geomicrobium sp. JCM 19038. GTDB lineage: Bacteria > Bacillota > Bacilli > Bacillales > Marinococcaceae > Geomicrobium_A. The sequence continues at coordinate 231,778 of NZ_BAXA01000003.1, forward strand.
GTACTCGTAGATGGCGATGATTTAAATGAACCGATCGCAGATGCGGTGCGGGGGATTTTAGACGGTCATATTGTTCTCGATCGAGAACTCGCGAATCAAGGGCATTTTCCAGCAATCAACGTCCTAAAAAGCGTCAGTCGATTAATGAATCAGATCGTATCAACAAAACATCGTGATCAAGCGCAAGACGTACGAAGTCGATTAGCGATTTATGAAGAAACCGTGGATTTAATCCAAGTGGGGGCCTATAAAAAAGGCAATGATCACGCCGTCGATCACGCGGTTGACACGAATGCAGCGATTAAGCAATTTTTAAGACAACAAAATGATGAAGCACCTACATACGAAGAAGCGATTGAATCGTTACACCAAGTGTAGATGAAAGGAGACTACTATGACGTTTTCCTTTTCACTTCAGAAGTTATTGCAAGTGAAAGAAAAAGAGCGAGATGAACAACAAAAGCACTTCGAAGTGTCTCGTAAGCAGTTCGAAGAAGCTGGATATCGGCTGTACCATTTGCTGCGCGACCGGGAACAAATGATTGTCGGAGTTGAAGGGTATGCCACGTCTGGTACGACAATCGCTGCATTGCAAACAGCACAGATGGCAAGTGAGCGGATGGAAAAAGAAATTGTTCATGTTCAAGGGCTTGCAAACGATGCACGAGCAAAAATGAATGTGCAAAAAGATGCGCTCCATCATGCAACGATTGAACTAAAGAAATTAGAAAAGCTAAAAAGTGAAGCAACATGAAACGTATAGGCAAGAAGAAAAGCTCTATGAGCAACAACAACTTGATGAAACAGCAACGCTTTTATACATACGACAAAATTAAGGGGGATTGGCATGGGAATTAAAAAGACGGGATCACATCGGGAAAAACGATCTGGTCAAACGTTTTTGTTCGTTTTTCTTATACCATTCATTACCCTCCTCACCATCGGTGCCATCTTTCTCTATTTACTAGACGTTAACCCAATCAAAACCGCGCAAACTTTTTTTGCGAGTGAAGTGGCGGAAGAAGAAACAGACGAGTTGCTAGAAGAGCGCGTATATGAATTAGAACAACAACTCATTGCAAAAGACGAACAGATCGCTTCACTTGAGCGAGAGCTGAATCAAATTGAAATGGATCAAGCCTTTGTTGCTGAAAATCCCCCTAAATCGAGTGAAGAAGAAAGTGACGCCTTAAAACAAGCAGCGAACGTCTATGAATCCATGAATCCAAGACGAGCAGCAGATATTATGAATGAACTGTCGCTTGAGGATTTGGTGAGTCATATGTCCGTCATTAAAGAGAATGAACGTGCGGCTATTATTCAACATATGGAACCAGAACGTGCGGCTGAAGTGATGACAGCGCTGGCTACGACATCGTCTTAATTGAAAGGAGGTGAAACGAAAACGTGATTGCATCTCATTTGTTACCTCAAATGGAGATCCCAAAGCAACATGAACGAGTGGACCAGAAGTCGTCAGATCATGGCACAAATGAACAGACCCCATTTTCATTTGAACAACTGTTGCACGGTATCGTGGAGAGCCGAAATGACCACCATGCAGAAGAACAAGGCAGTGAGTCGCTTCGTTCACCGTTTCAGCCGTTAGCCTATGTTCAAGAAAATAGCAGCGAACGAATCGTTATGCCTGAACAATTGCTACAAAGCATCGAGCAATTGCTGCAGTTAGTAGAAGAACATAAGCCTCTCGAATCTGAACAATCAGAGGAGAACAGTCTTGAACTCGTAGAGCATCTTGAATCGTTGCTACGTAATGCAGAACAGCTTTTACAACATCCAGACCGTGTTGTCCAAAGTGTTGACCCTTTTTTTACAAATAGGATAGAGATCGTAGCGGTACTTGAAAGAAGTATTCGTGTACTTGAAGAGCGAGTTGAGACGTTCAGGCGATTACATACTAAACAAAGCACAAACGTGGAAAAGAACATCATCCGTGTCGTAGAACGGCTAGAAACAGTGCTGCAAACTGTACAAGCACCGTCCAACAACGTCACCGTTGAAGAACAACAACCGAACCGTTCGTACACATTTCCGAGTGTGCTACCTGGTCGAGAACAACACGTCATGAGTCAACCAGAGTTGATGATGCAACAAACACAACAACGCCTTACAGCGACAGAACAACACGTCATTCAATTAGGACAACACGCTTCTAACCGAACGATCGAACAGCAATTTATGAAACAGTTTCAAAGTATCCTAGCGAAATCTCATCTGCAACGCAATGGTGCCGCACAGACACTTACCGTTCAACTAAGACCTGAGCATTTAGGGAAGATGAACATCGCATTAACGATTCATCAAGGGCAACTCGAAGCGACAGTAACAACGGCAACAAAGGCAGCTAGAGACATTGTAGAAGCTCAACTCCCTGCACTTCGACAAGCATTTGTGACGCAACAGTTACAAGTCGAGAAAGTGACGATTGAAGACGCGCAGTCTCAACATGACGAGGAAGAATCAAATGAAGGTCATGCAACTGGAAACGAACGAGACCAAGAACGTGAAGAAACAGAAGAAGGAACTTTTTTAAGCTTTGAAGAGTGGCTACGAGAAAGTATGAACGAAGAGTAAGGAGGAACAACGTCCACATGAATGTAAATGTAATGAACGGCATTCAAGAACGCAATCAAATTCATGGTGTTCCGGTCGCTACGACGGACTCAACGATGTTAGGAAAAGATGATTTTTTGAAACTGTTAATTGCACAGTTGCAAAATCAAGACCCACTAGATCCGATGGACGATCGAGAATTTATCGCACAGATGGCTCAGTTTTCTTCACTCGAGCAGATGACGAACATGAATGCTGCGATGCAAAAGCTTTCTAACCAGCAAGAATCAGCAGCGCTCGTGCAGCATAGTGAATTAATCGGTAAAAACGTGACGTATTACCGTGAAATTGAAGATGCAAACGGGTTTCCGAAAAAAGTGTACGACGATAACGTTGTGACGAGCGTGCGTCGCTCAGAAAATGGCGTAATAGAGGTTCAAGTAGACAGTGGTCGCTGGATTAGTAGCAGTCAAATTACAGAAGTAACACCAGCTGAAGAAGCAGCGAATGAGGAAGAATCGTCGTGAACGTAACGTGGCATCAACTTCCCCACGCATTACCTGCAAAAACACGAGCAACAGCGACAAATGAACAAAACCGCACTTCTGAAGGAACTTCGTTTCAAACAGCTTTGCAAGATGCACAAAAGACGAACCCGATCACAATTAGTAAACATGCAAAAACACGCATTGAAGAACGTGGCATTACGATTAGTGACCAAGACTGGTTGCGAGTCTCTGAAAAAGTGAAAGAAGCCCATACGAAAGGCATCAATCAACCACTCGTAATTACCGACAATGCCGCACTGATCGTTAGTGGCAAAACCATACGGTCGTCACGGCAATGGCACAAAGTGAAATGAACGACCGAATTATTTCGAACATTGACGGAACGATTATCGTCAAACCATCGCTGGACCTGTAAGAGGAGGCGAACCGTCTGCTGACCGATTGATGCAGACGATTAAAAGGAGGAGCTACAAATGATTCGATCCATGTACTCAGGCATTACAGGCTTACAAAACCACCAACAAAAACTAGACGTCATTGGCAACAACATCGCCAACGTCAATACGTACGGCTTCAAAAAAGGCCGCTACACGTTTGAAGATATGCTCAGTCAGCAAGTACAAGGCGCAAGCGCAGGAACTGGTGATTTAGGCGGTACAAACCCTCGACAAATTGGCCTCGGTTCATCTACGGGCTCAATTACGAACATCCATACGCAAGGAGCGTTGCAACCGACAGGACGTGAGTTAGACCTTGGGATTGCAGGGGATGGGTATTTTAGAGTGAGTGATGGGGGAACTCCTGCCGAAGTTTTCTATACGAGAGCCGGAGATTTTTATCGCGATAACAATGGGGACATTGTGAATTCGAATGGATATTATCTTCTAAATACAAGTGGTAACAGAATTAATATCCCAACGGATGCTGAAGGTTTTAGTATTGGCGCCGACGGGACAGTTACGATTGTTGGGGGAACTGATGCTGAAGAACACCAAATTTCACTTGCAACCTTCCCAAACCCTGAAGGACTAGAAAAAGTCGGAGGTAATCTTTATAGAACAACTGACAACTCTGGCGTTGAAAATCCAGTGAACGGTGGTGTCCCTGGTGAGGGAGGCCGTGGCCAAATCGCTGCCGGCACACTAGAAATGTCAAACGTTGACCTTTCAGAAGAGTTCGTTGAGATGATTACCGCGCAGCGTGGTTTGCAAGCGAACACGCGAATTATTACAACATCAGATGAAGTGTTGCAAGAGCTCTTGAACTTGAAATAGTAAAGGAGGTCGGGTCACGGTTGTTGTGACCCGAATAATTCTATGATTCCACTTACACGCCTTGATGGACAACCGTTTTATCTGCAACTCGTTCACATTGTGACGGTTGAGGAGCTTCCAGATACGACGATTACGCTCGTAGGCAATCGCAAGCTCGTCGTTAGAGAATCGCTTCCTGAGGTTAACGAAGCGATTGAGGCAAAGCTAATGATGTACGGTGTCGCTGCAGCATCAAAACAGGAGGAAGACGTATGAAAAAAGCTTTTATCGGTGCAACGTTTAGCCTACTTCTCGTCGTGATTGCCGCTTTTTCTTGGTATGTCTTTTTTGGAGACGAAGCCGAATCCGTGGAAGGTTCAGAAGGACCGACGATTGATGAAATTGTGAGCAATTCTTGGGATACCGAACAATTAACGACGAATTTAAGTAGCGATCATATTATTCGTGCGTCATTTCGCATTGAAGGCGATCGTGAAGAGACGCGAATAGAAATTGAAAAGCGCGACTTTCAAATTAAAAATGCAATTATTCACCGTCTTGCTGGGATGGAAGCGGATCAACTGCAAGACTCAGAAGGATTGCGAGAACTTGAACAAACGTTAAAAGAAGACATTACGAACATGCTTGAGGACGGCTCGGTCACCAATGTGTATACGACGGAACGAGTGATTCAATGAATGAGGTGAAGCAAAATGGCAGATGTATTGTCACAAGGGGAAATTGATGCTCTCTTATCTGCGCTGTCCACAGGTGAGATGGACGTTGAAGACCTGATAAAAGAAGACGAAGCGAAACGGATTACGAATTATGATTTTAAACGTGCCCTTCGATTTTCGAAGGATCAAGTTCGCTCGCTATCGCGCATTCATGAGAACTTCGCTCGTTTGCTTACGACGGTCTTTTCAGCGCAGCTGAGAACGTTCGTGCAAATTCATGTGACCTCTGTTGATCAACTGCCATATGAAGAGTTTATCCGTTCGATTCCTTCGACGACGCTATTAAGTATTTTTGATGCGTATCCGTTAGAAGGACGGTTCTTAATTGAAGTAAACCCGAACATTGGTTACGCAATGGTCGACCGCATTTTAGGTGGACGAGGCACAGGAATGAACAAAGTGGAAACGTTAACCGAAATCGAGTCGAGAATTCTTTCTCAGCTGTTTAACCATATGCTCGATAGCTTTCAACAAGCATGGACGAGCATCATAGATTTGCAACCAGTCATGGAAGATTTAGAAGTAAATCCCCAATTCGTTCAATTGCAAAGCCCTAATGAGACCGTCGTTGTCATTAGTTTATCGACGACGATTAATGAAACGTCTGGCATGATTAACGTCTGTTTGCCTTACGTCGTATTAGAAGAATTGCTTCCGAAGTTATCTGCTCATTATTGGATGCAATCGCCAAACAAAGAGCGTGATGAAAACGAAGTAAAAGATATTCGACGCTCGGTAAGGCAAGCGATGATCGATGTTGAGACAATTCTCGGAACATCAGAAATGACAGTTTCTGAGCTTAAAGACCTACAAATTGGCGATGTTTTAGAGTTGAACCAAAGTATACATACTCCTTTAATGACAAAAGTCGGAGGAAAACCTAAATATTCAGTGCAGCCAGGACGAAAAAAACAAAGAATAGCTGTACAAATTATTGAAGAAATAAAGGAGGATGCAGACGATGAATGATGAGCCGCTCTCCCAAGAGGAAATTAACCAGCTACTTGCTGGGTTGGAAGAAGAGAAAGATGCGAGCTCGAGTGATGATGTGTACCCACCAGCGCCTTCTAAAGCATCAACGAATGTAACTCAATTTCTTACAGAAATTGAGAAAGATGCAATTGGAGAGATCGGTAACATTTCGTTCGGTACAGCTTCCACAACGCTATCACAACTGTTAAATCAAAAAGTGTCAATTACGACACCAGTCGTTGATGCGGTTAAGGCAGAGTTATTGCATGAAGAATTTCCAAATCCACACGTATCCATTCATGTGGAATACAAACAAGGCTTCAAAGGGGCCAATGTTCTCGTCATTAAACAGCACGACGCGCAAATTATTGCGGATCTAATGCTCGGTGGAGACGGTACGAAGCCACCAGAACAACTTGAAGAAATTCATATTAGTGCAGTCCAAGAAGCGATGAACCAAATGATGGGAAGTTCATCAACATCACTGTCAACGATTTTTAATACGAGAGTCGATATTTCCCCACCAGGCATTAATATGCTTGATTTAGAAAAAGGCTCAGGCTTAGAGTATTTGCCACAAGAAGGCACGATTATTAAAGTGTCGTTTCGTTTGAAAATTGGAGAGCTCATTGACTCAATTATTATGCAACTCATTACTGTAGAGTTCGCAAAAGAGCTCGTAGAGAAATTAATGAATCCAGCACTTGAAATGGCACCTACGATGGATGCAGCACCTCCAATTCAAGAAGAAACGGCACCGGTCATGTTCCATACAAATGATGTTGAACCTACGGAACAGCAAACGCTTGACACTCCTGTAGAAAGACATGTGTCAACACCAACACCAGAGCCAGTAGCCGTACCTGAATCAAGAACCGAACCAAAAGCGGTACAGAAAACGATCCAACCTGCTGAATTTGCTAATTTTGAAGGTGGCTCTGAACAGAGTGAACAAAGTCGCAATCTAGACATTCTAATGGACATCCCGCTAGATGTAACCGTACAGCTCGGCAAAACGCGCCGTTCGATTCGTGACATCTTAAACTTTACGCAAGGTTCGATTATTGAGTTAGATAAGCTCGCTGGTGAACCGGTGGACATCCTCGTAAATCAGCGCCTCGTTGCCAAAGGCGAGGTTGTCGTTATTGATGAAAACTTCGGCGTTCGTGTGACAGATATCGTTAGCCGTTCGAAGAGAATCGAACACTTAAAATAAGGATAGGTGGGACCAACCATGACAAATCGAGTATTGATTGTAGACGATGCTTCGTTTATGAGAATGATGATTCGAGACATTTTAGAGAAAAACAATTACATCGTTGTCGGTGAAGCAGAAAATGGTCGTGAAGCGATTGAAAAGTACAAAGAAACGGAACCGACGTTTGTGACGATGGACATTACGATGCCCGAGATGGATGGGATTGAAGCACTCAAAGTCATTCGTGAGTTCGACCCATCTGCGAAAATCATTATGTGCTCTGCCATGGGACAACAAGCGATGGTCATTGACGCTATTCAAGCAGGGGCTAAAGACTTCGTTGTTAAGCCATTCCAAGCGGACCGAGTCATTGATGCAGTGAAAAAGACGTTAGCGTAAGGGGGAAGACGGTTATGAGTCTAGTCAAACCATGGGTCGTTGCTACGACGATTGCCATTATCATGTTTTTTAATGGCAGCGCCCATGTGTTTGCCGATTCTTCTGTCGCAGATACATTTCGGGGTGAAAGTGGCGTTACAGAAACAGGGGACGAGCTTTCAGTCGTCGGCGAAAATGCAGCAGCAAGTGAGAGTGTGTGGAGCGTTTTGGTCAAACTCTTTCTTGCCCTTTTCGTCGTCATCGCATTGATGTACGTATTGTTGCGACTGCTCGGCAGAAAAAACTATCAAATGCAATCATCGAATACGATGCAAAATATCGGGGGCATTCCTCTTGGACAAAATAAATCCGTTCAAATTGTACGTATTGGCGATCGGTTGTTGGTCGTAGGTGTTGGAGAGAACATCGCGCTGTTAGATGAAATACGTGATGAGGATGAAATTGAGCGTATTCTTAATCAAAAAGACGAGCAAACCTCTTCAGCGGACTGGCTGCAAAAACTTAAATCGATGAAGCGGACGCCTGAAAAAGACATCAACATTTACGATACGTTAAACGATCACTTAGAAGACGTTGATCGTGAGAAAACGAAAGATGTTGAACGGTTAGGAGTGCGCCGATGATTGATTTTGTAGTGGCGATCCCAGGAATTGATGCAGATTGGTTAACGGATGAACCAGAAGGTGTCGCAACGACCCTTCGACTCGTGTTATTACTAACCGTATTAAGTTTAGCACCTGCATTTTTGATTATGATGACCTGTTTTACGAGAATCATTGTTGTACTCGGCTTTGTACGAATGGGGCTTGCCACCCAACAAATGCCACCGACTCAAGTGTTAATTGGCCTCGCGCTTTTCTTAACCTTTTTCATAATGGGTCCTGTGCTTCTAGAAGTGAACGATGAAGCAGTTACGCCGTTTTTAAACGGGGAAATTGATCAAGAAGAAGCGTTTGAGTTAGCAAGTGCACCGATAAAAGAATTTATGGCCGAACATACACGAGAGAAAGACTTGGCGTTATTTATGGGTTATGCAGGAATGGAGACGCCAGAATCGCTCGATGATGTGCCGTTAACGGCGCTCGTGCCAGCATTTGCGATTAGCGAATTGCAAACGGCGTTTCAAATTGGCTTTCTCATTTTTATTCCTTTTCTCGTCATTGATATGATCATTGCAAGTGTACTCATGTCGATGGGGATGATGATGTTGCCGCCAGTTATGATTTCATTGCCATTTAAAGTGTTGTTGTTCGTCTTAGTAGACGGTTGGTATTTAGTCGTCCAGTCTCTGTTGATTAGTTTTTAGATAAAGGAATGGTGTCGCGTGTCTCAAGAAACGGTACTCAGTCTCGCTGAGCGTAGCGTCATGGTCATAATAATGATTGCAGGTCCATTGCTGCTCTTAGCACTCGTCATCGGGCTCGGGGTGGCCATTTTCCAAGCAACAACACAAATTCAAGAGCAAACGTTAGCATTTATCCCGAAAATCGTCGCCGTTCTCGTTGGCATTGTTATTTTTGGTGCATGGATGTTAAATGAATTGATCTTTTTTACTGAGCAGATTTATACGAATTTACATCATTACATAGGTTGATGATCACATGGATGTAATCAACAGCTTACCCGCGTTTTTATTAATTTTTGTCCGGCTTATCGCTTTATGGCAACGATTCCTGTTTTCTCATACCGAAACGTTCCGTCGTACTTCAAAATTGGGTTGTCGTTCTTTTTTGCACTCATCGTGTTACTAACAATTGACGTTCCAGATATAAGTCTGGATGGCTCTTACTTTCTTTTAATTATCAAAGAAGTAATGGTTGGACTCTTGCTCGGTCTGATTGCATCGATGTTATTTTATGCAATACAAGTTGCCGGTGCGTTTATCGATTTGAAGATCGGTTTTCTCGTTGCGAATGTAATTGATCCACAAACAGGAGCACAGTCGCCATTAACGGGTGGTTTCTTATACGCGTTTGCGATATTGTTCTTACTTGCGAGCAACGGGCATCATTTGCTTTTGGATGGGATGTTTTATAGCTTTTCGTACGTACCCATTGAAGTAAGTAGCATTAACATTACGACTTCCTCTGTTCTAGAGACCGCCGTTGAAGCGTTTGTGACGATGTTTTTAATCGCGTTTCTCATGTCGTTCCCAATCGTAGGATCATTGTTTCTTGTTGATGTGGCGCTCGGAATGATGTCAAGAGCCGTGCCGCAAATGAACGTTTTTGTCGTCGGTCTACCGCTTAAGATTATTATCGGTCTACCAATTATGATGATTACGATGCCAGCGTTCTTTTACTTACTACGAAACCTAACCGAAGAAATGGCGATTGCGATGCGAACGATGATGCAATTGTTTGGAGGTGCCTAGCATGTTATCAATGGATCTCCAATACTTTTCAGGTGAGAAAACGGAAAAAGCAACACCGAAAAAACGTCAAGATACCCGAAAAAAAGGTCAAGTACCTAAAAGTACAGACATTAATACAGCACTCATTTTATTGATCGTTTTTATTTTTTTATTCGTGTATGCTGCGGTTCCAGCAAAATTCATGCAAGATTTGTTTTATGAAACGTACATCAACTATGCGTCCCTTTCATTTACCGTTGAAGATACGATGGGTATGTTTCAAGGAATTGTGATTCAGATGGGCGTTGTCATTCTCCCTATTTTACTCGTCGCAGCGCTTACTGGTGTGGTTGCTAGTATGGTTCAAGTCGGTGTGTTGTTCGCACCAGAAGTCATCAAACCGAAACTATCAAAGATTAACCCGCTAAAAGGGTTTAAGCGAATCTTCTCGGCAAGGGCGCTCGTTGAACTCGTAAAAGCACTTCTCAAAATCATCCTCGTCGGTACGCTAGCTTTCGGGATTTTGTGGATGTTTCGCGATGATCTTTTAATGCTTGGCTTATATGATGTGTTAGACGGATATTATGTTGTGAGTCTATTGACCGGAATGATCGGTGTTGCTTCTGCGATTTTATTGCTCATTCTTGCAATTCCTGACCTTGTCTATCAACGATTTGATCATGAAAAACAAATACGAATGTCAAAGCACGACGTGAAAGATGAGTTCAAGAAAATGGAAGGGGATCCTCTCATCAAAGCAAAACGCCGGCAAAAAGCGCAAGATTTAGCGATGCAGCGGATGATGCAAGAAGTTCCTAAAGCAGACGTCGTAATCACGAACCCAACCCATTACGCCGTCGCTTTAAAATATGATGATTCTTCAATGACTGCACCGAAAGTAATCGGCAAAGGTGTCGATTACATGGCTTTAAGAATACGAAAGATCGCAACGGATCACGACATAGCGATCGTAGAAAATCGTCCGTTAGCGCGGGCGTTGTACGATGGAACCGACGTTGATGACGAAGTTCCAGAAGATTTATTTCGAGCGGTTGCTGAAGTACTTGCGTACGTCTACCGTTTAGAAAACGAGACGAAACAAAGGGGGAACTAGCGCATGCGATTCCGTGATTTATTTATACTCATATTCGTAATCTTAATCGTGGCGATGCTTATTATTCCTTTGCCGTCTCCAATGATTGATGTTCTTATTATCGTCAATATTTCACTTTCTTTAATGATTATTCTTGTGGCAATGAATATGAAAGAGCCACTCGATTTCTCGATCTTCCCAACGGTGCTACTTTTAGCAACATTATTTCGCGTCGGCATTAGTGTTTCGACGACACGAGCAATCCTCGGTCGTGCGGAAGCTGGTGAAGTCATTGACACGTTCGGGAACTTTGTAGTTGGATCGAATCCGCTCGTTGGGTTTGTCGTCTTTTTAATCCTCGTCGTCATTCAGTTCATCGTCATTGTAAAAGGAGCAGAACGTGTTTCAGAGGTTGGTGCACGTTTTACCCTTGATGCGATGCCTGGTAAGCAGATGAGTATTGACGCTGACTTAAATGCAGGCATGATTACCGACCAAGAAGCAAAGAAACGAAGAGAGAAAATCGAAAAAGAAGCGGACTTCTATGGATCGATGGACGGTGCGAGCAAGTTCGTAAAAGGGGATGCGATCGTCGTGATCGTGATCGTCCTCATTAACATTATTTTTGGCTTCATTATTGGAATGGCACAAATGGGCATGAGCTTCCAAGAAGCAGCCAGTACATACACATTATTAACTGTTGGTGATGGGTTAGTGACTCAAATTCCAGCACTTCTCATGCTACCGCAACAGGGATTGTCGTTACGAGAGCAGCTTCTGATGGCACACTCGGTTCAGATATTAGTAAGCAAATGCTCGCGTATCCGAAATTGTTATACATTGCAGCAGCTGCAATTTTCTTGCTCGGCGTGTTTACCCCAATTCCAATTCTTTTGACGATGCCAATTGCGTTGTTTTTAGGGATTGGCGGCTATGTGCTTGATCGAAAAGCACCGGAAGTCGAAGAAGAGAAGCCGATTGAAGAACCGGAGGAAGAACCAACAACACCGAACAATGTCACCGATCTTCTCACGATTGATCCTGTTGAATTTGAGTTCGGTTACGGTCTTATTCCTCTTGCGGACTCCAATCAAGGTGGAGACTTGTTAGATCGCGTCGTGATGATCAGGCGTCAACTTGCCCTTGAGTTAGGGATGATCGTTCCAGTTATTCGTATTCGGGATAACATTCAATTAAAGCCAAACGAATACGTCATAAAAATTCGTGGTAATGAAGTGAGTCGAAGTGAATTATTGCTTGATCATTACATGGCGATGAGTCCTGGTGTTGATGATGAGTCAATTACTGGAATCGAAACCGTAGAACCGGCATTTGGATTAAAAGCGCTTTGGGTCGATGATTTAATGAAAGATGAAGCGGAATTGTCGGGTTACACAGTCGTTGATCCTCCTTCTGTCGTGTCGACCCACTTAACAGAAGTACTCAAAAACTATGCACATGAGCTTCTAACGAGAGAAGAAACGAAACAGCTCGTTGAACATATAAAAGAAACGCATCCAACACTCGTTGAAGAAGTCACACCGAATCCACTAAGTCTAGGTGATGTTCAGAAGGTGTTAAAACATTTGCTTAAAGAAAAAGTAAGCATCCGTAACTTGCCTGTTATTTTTGAGACGTTGGCGGATTATGGTTCAATGTTTAAAGATCCGCAAATGATGGCGGAATATGCACGTCAGTCATTGTCGCGACAAATTACAAAAGCAGTTAAGCCGGTGCAAGGAGGCCCACTGTATGTAGTCACGTTAAGCGGCTCTACTGAAAAAGCGATTGCAGACGCTTTGCAACAGACAGAACACGGGTCTTACTTGTCACTCACCCCAGACCAGTCACAAAAAATGATGATGTCGATTCAAGAAGAAGTCGTCAAGTTGACGCAAATGGGTCAGTCGCCAGTCGTTCTCTGTTCACCGGCAGTTCGAATGCACGTGAAGCAACTTATTGAGCGCTTTATGCCTCACGTACCAGTGTTGTCGTACAATGAATTAGAACCTGATTTAGAGATTCAAAGTGTAGGGGTGGTGAATGTCGCGTGAACGTAAAGAAATTTCGGGGCAAAACGACTGCTGAAGCAATGAAAAAAGTGAGGCAGGCCTTTGGGGCAAACGCGGTCATTCTCCATAAAAAACCGTCGAAGAAAAACGGTGGTTTGGTTTGAGGAATGTATCTGAAATTGAAGTCATCGCAGCGCTTAGTCTTGAGCCTACGAAACAAGCGGAACAAAAAAAAAGAACGGATCATCGATCAAAGCGTAGACGTCACAAAGCCAATTTTACCGAGTTCATTTGACCATCACTTGCCTGAAGTCATTATTCAAATGAAGTCATTATTAGAGCGACAAGGGGTCAAAGAACGGCTCGTGAATGTCGTCATTGAAGAAGCGTTAAAACAGTATTATCAGCAAAGTGAACGTCAAAGCCTTGATGAATTATTAAAGACGAGCTTATCTCCCTTTTTCAATGATCCATTAAATGTCGGTCGCTTGAAAGAATCATCAAAAATCGCCGTTTTTCTAGGACCTACGGGTGTCGGGAAAACGACGACGATTGCAAAAGTTGCTGCCATGTACAAATTAAAGCAAAACAAAACCATCGGTTTTATTACGTTAGATACGTATCGAATTGCAGCTGTTGAGCAGTTAATGACGTATAGCAAAATCTTAAACGTTCCGATTGAAGTGGCGTATAGTGCAGACGATTATAAACAAGCACTTGAGAAGCTTTCGCATGTAGACATTATCTTTGTCGATACGGCAGGAAGAAATTATCTCGTTTCAGACCATGTTGCAACATTAGAGGCAATTGTTAAGCAAACGAATGAACACACAGAATACCTCCTTACCTTATCCTTAACGACGAAAGAAACTGATCTTGATCAATTGTTGGAGCAGTTTCGAGATTTCCCTATTCATCAGCTCGTTTTCACAAAGTTAGATGAAACGAATACGTACGGAAGTTTATTAAATGTAACAAATGAACTAAACAAACCGATTGCCTTCATAGGGAATGGACAAGATGTGCCAGAAGACTTAGCGATGTTTGATTTATCAACGATCATAAAGTTCATGCAAAAAGGAAGATGAATGTGAGAGATCAAGCGGAGAATTTGCGAAAACAAATGAACGCATTTGTAGACCATGAATCAGCCACTTTTGCAATGATCACGAGTGATGACAATTTTCACGAAGGCGTGGATTTGTCATATGATGTTCGTTTTAATGACCGTATTACTGGCGACGAACATTTTGCCGTGCTAGTTATATGTGCCTTTGAACAAGCGCATTTATTGCAGCTGTACCGACGAATGAAGCGTTATTGTAATCAGTTGGTGAACGTTTCACAGTATGTGCTCGTCTCAACTGCCAAAGACGAATCGTTACAACTTGTACAAAACATCATTGAGACGTCTGAGACGTATTTAAACGTGAATGTTCGTTTTAGTAGATCGTTGCGTGACATCCAAGACATTGAAGATGTGTGTCACACATTGATTAAAGAACGGGGTGCCCCATGATTTCTATACTCGTCGTAGATGATTCTGCTTTTATGCGCAAGTGGATGAGTGATGCGATCAATCAGCAAGAAGATTTGCAAGTCGTTGCGATTGCCAAAAATGGCAAACAAGCGATTGAATTGATCACTAAAGGTACGATTTCTGTTGATGTGATTACGATGGACGTTGAGATGCCAGTAATTGATGGTTTAGAAGCAGTAGAAGTCATTATGAAACAAAACCCGACACCAATTATTATGGTGAGTACGTTAACCCGTCAAGGTGCGACTGAGACAATTCGTGCATTAACGCTCGGTGCGTTTGATTTCGTGCAAAAGCCATCAGGGGCCATCTCCTTAAATATGGAGCTCGTTGAAGAAGAGCTGTTTACGAAGATTCGCTTAGCGAAACAAGCGAACGTACAAAGCACAGATTCTGAGAGAGTTCGACCAAACGCAAGTGTAAGCGATGAGATCAACCGCTCAGCGACAAAAAAAGTCATTGCAATTGGTGCTTCAACAGGGGGACCAAGGGTGTTGCAACACGTACTAGAGCGACTGCCTCCACTTGATGTTCCCATTTTCATTGTTCAACACATGCCAAAAACTTTTACGGAGACGTTCGCTCAGCGACTCGACCGGATTTGTAAGATGCCAGTAAAAGAAGCGACAGACGGTGAGCGTGTGAAGAACGGTGTCGTCTATGTTGCTCCAGGAGACCGGCATATGCTCATAAAAGAACTGAAGTCAGGTACTAAAACAATTGAACTACGAGTCGACTCGCCTTTTGGGCGCGACATTCATCAACCGTCAGTTAATAGTCTATTTTACTCGTTAGCAACGATTGAGAAGACAAATGTCTTGGCTGTCGTGTTGACAGGAATGGGTAACGATGGAATGAACGGGTTGACGTTATTAAAGAAAGAACAAGAGGTTATGGTCATTGCTGAATCAAAGCAATCAGCGGTCGTTTATGGAATGCCAAAAGCAGTCATTGATACAGGTCTTGCAGATTATGTCGTTCCTGCAAAGCAAATGGCTACTGAAATGCTAAAAGCGCTTCGGATTTTATAGGACTTTACTCTTTTTTCTGTTCGTTTTTTCCTAAATAAAGTATGTTCGTGGTACAATGGACTTAATTATTTTAACTTAAGCGACGAATGGGTGGTCGAGTCATGAGGGTAGAGCAACCGCGGATGTTGAGTGCTGGAATGGGTGAAGTAGTGATGGGGTTTAATGAGGACGTTCTTCACGTTTCGAGCCTAGGTTCTTGTGTCGCAGTCTGTTTGTATAGCAATAAGAAGAACATCGCGTTACTCGGTCATGTCGTTTTACCCGAATATAAAAGTCGTGGACAAGAACCAAGCTTGTCAAAGCCTGTCAAATATGCTGATATCGCTATTCCATATATGGTTCGTATACTTACAAGTCGCTACAACGTACCCTTATCCGATTGTCGAGCAAAAATCGTTGGTGGTGCGCAAATGTTCGCGGTCCTTCGTGATGTTGAAGATCGGCTGCAAATTGGAATGCGTAACGTTGCTGTTATTAAGAAAATGTTAGTTGATTTAGGAATTGAACTCGTAGCTGAAGAAACTGGTGGAACAACCGGGCGGACCGTTCGATTCCATGCGACGACAAAACAACTAACCATTCGCACGAAAGGCGATCAATTAACAACTTATTAAAAAGAGTGGGAGGAGAACAATGGCTAAGGAACGGTTAGAAGAAGCGTGGAAACAATGGATTACGAGTCGTGACAAAGACGCTGCAAACCAACTCATTCAAGCATACCTTCCTTTAGTAGACTACCACGTTCACCGAATCCTCATTGCATTGCCGAAAAATATGGAACGTGACGAGTTACGTTCACACGGTTTAATGGGGCTTTATGATGCATTGCAAAAGTTTGATCACGAACGAGAATTGAAATTTGATACGTATGCGTCGTTCCGTGTTCGTGGTGCCATTATTGACAGTTTACGTAAAGAAGATTGGTTACCTCGTTCGACGAGAGAGAAAATGAAACGCATCGAAGAAGCAACAGAGCATTTAGAACAACGTCTAGGTCGCCACGTAAGTGAAGTTGAAGTGGCACTTGAACTTGGTTTATCGAGTGATGAAGTTCTAAAAACAACGATGGATGGTTATATCGCTAACTTCTTATCCATTGACCAAGAGACAAAGCCAGAGAATGATTATGAAGACGCTTTTCAGACGATCTTAAAAGATGAAAATAACGAAATTCCACATGAGAAACTTGAGAAGAAACTCGTGTACGAGCAATTGCAAGAGCGTATTTCCTTACTTAATGAAAACGAAAAACTCGTGATCTCTCTTTTTTATTTCGAAGAACTTACCTTAACTGAAATCGGTAAAACATTGCGTCTGTCAACGTCAAGAATTTCTCAGATTCACTCAAAAGCGCTCTTTAGATTAAGAACTGCATTTAAGAAAAGCACAGCTGTGTACTAATCATTCGTACACAGCAGTTTTTACATAAAATAATGTGTTAGAGATTCGATTGGGGGGAGAGAAAATGAAGCCTGAAGACTGTTTACGTTTGCAAATGAGCGATGATCAGATGACAGCGAGTTGCTACAAAACCGCAACAATCAATGAACAAACAACGTTCACACGATCTGAAATACTGTTATTTTTAGAAAAGTCAAACATAAATTTCGGCGTAAAAGAAGATGTACTACAAAAGCTGACGGAACAGCCAAGACTTGTTTCATTTCCTCTAGTTCTTGCACAAGGAACAAAGCCGACGAAGGGGGAAGCGGCCTATTTACTACCCGTCGAACAACAACAAGGTGATCAAATCGATGAACGTTTACCAAAAAACCTTCGCAATGTAACAGTGATCCCGATGGCTGTTCAAGGTGAAATGATCGGTAAAAAGGTCGCGGCAACCAGAGGGGCAGAAGGAAAAACTGTAACTGGACGAGTGTTACCAGGAATGGTAGGACATGACTTTGTCTTAAGAAATGGCAAAAATACGACCGTACAAGACAATAAAATCATTGCTAGTGTAAGCGGGCAAATGAGTATAGAAGGCAAACGAATTCACGTTTTTCCAGTCTACGAAGTAAACGGTGACTTATCTCTTGAAACCGGCAACATTTCGTTTAATGGCAATGTTGTCATTCGTGGTTCTGTTCCTGCAGGATATGAAATTAAAGCAGACGGAGACGTCCGAGTGACAGGGATTGTTGAAGGGGCAACGATTCAAGCGGGTGGTTCTGTATATATTGGTAAAGGCATTGCAGCGCAGGGAAAAGGCTCAGTAACCGCAGAATATGATGTCCAATGTGAGTACATTAATCAAGGCGTTGTTACGGCTGGGAACAACATTATGGTTACCCAAAGCATCATTCATAGTCGAGTGGATGCAGGTCACTCGCTTTTTTGCTACAAAGGGCGGGGAAATGTGATTGGCGGTAAATGTTCAGCAGGAAGGCATATTCACGTCCGTGAGTCTGGAAACCAACTCAACACACCGACGAGTCTGTATATAGGATTATCAGAACAACGGCTTACTAAAGAAATTCAATCAAAAGAAATGATTAAAACGGGCAAATCGGAATTAGCGAAATTGCAAAAGTTAAAAACCGCCCTTTCTGCGAAGGAATTGAAGCAAGGAAGCTTAGATGTGAAGGATCGTGTGTTGCTTTTAAGAATTCGAAGCTCCATTGAAGACTGGTTAACGAAGATCTATCTTGCTCACGATAAAGTTAATGAGATTGAAGAACAAGATCACGTTTATAGCGATTCTGTCAGAATTGTCGTCGACAAACTAACACATATGAACACAGTCGCTCATTTCGGGAAGTATCGACGCTCAGTTACGAAAGACCGTAAATCAGTAACGTTTCGACTACATGACGGTGAAATTGTTATCCAAACATGATAGGATCGATGCACGAGGGGAGCGAGACAATGTCTACTTTTGTCGTTGTCAGCCTTTTTCTTCATCTTATTACAATTGCGGTTATCATCTATCTTGTGTACACGAAACCTAAAGGACACACCCGTGAAGATGTGGATGAAATTGAACAATTGCTCATCCGTTATACGAATAAGATGAAAGAAGACAACAAACACGTTTTAAGAGTGATTCAGAACAAACCTTCATTTGAAGAAGTGCTACAAGAAGTCACGCCAAACTATGACAAACAGCCTGAGGAAGGCGTTATTAGTGACTCAAAAGAAGCTAAAATAGTACAGTTGGCGAATGAAGGTTATAAAGCTGAATACATTGCCAAACAATTAGAAATGGGGACAGGAGAAGTGCAACTTCTTCTTAAACTTCAGCAAAACGACAAAATTTCTCAATGATTCTTCATAACACCCTTGCTCTTCTTCTTAAAGATGTGGTATATTTACTGACGGTGTTAATACACACGCTTGCGGATTCAAACTTCGGTGCCCTAAGGCGGTCAGGTTTGAAGATGATGCAATGCGGAGGAAAAAACCGAAGGAGGAAATACATCATGGCAGTTATTTCAATGAAGCAATTGCTCGAAGCAGGTGTTCATTTCGGTCACCAAACACGTCGTTGGAACCCGAAAATGGATCGCTACATCTTCACAGAAAGAAATGGGATCTACATTATTGATCTTCAAAAGACAGTTAAGAAAGTGGACGAGTGCTACAAGTACGTTCGCGACCTTGCTGCTGACGGAGGAAAGATTCTATTTGTAGGTACGAAAAAGCAAGCTCAAGATTCAGTTAAAGAGGAAGCTCTTCGTGCTGGACAATACTACATTAACCAACGTTGGTTAGGTGGTACATTAACGAACTTTGAAACGATCAGAAAGCGTATTAAGCGCCTTAAAGATCTTGAAAAAATGCAAGAAGACGGTACATTTGAAGTTCTTCCTAAGAAAGAAGTTATCCTTCTTCAAAAGGAAATGGACCGTTTAGAGAAATTCCTTGGTGGAATTAAAGAAATGAAATCTTTACCGGATGCGATCTTCATCGTAGACCCACGTAAAGAGCGCATTGCAGTTGCAGAAGCGCACAAACTAAACATTCCAATTATCTCAATCGTTGACACGAACTGTGACCCAGATGAAATCGACTATGTGATTCCTGGTAACGACGATGCAATCCGTGCTGTACGTCTGTTAACTTCTAAGATGGCTGATGCAGTTGTTGAGGCGACTCAAACTGAAGAAGTTGTTGAAGAAGAAGTTAAAGAAGAAGCAGTTACTGCAAACGAAGAATAATATACGGTTCATTTACTGGGGTGACAAGGGGAATACCCTTGCACCCCTTTTTTAAACAGTTGTTAGTCTTAGGATCAATAAGGAGGATGAATGTGTATGGCAATCTCAGCTAAACTCGTAAAAGAACTACGTGAAAAAACTGGCGCAGGTATGATGGATTGTAAGAAAGCTCTTACAGAAACAAACGGTGACATGGAAGAAGCCGTTGCATACCTTCGTGAAAAAGGCATTGCAAAAGCAGCTAAGAAAGCAGACCGTGTTGCTGCTGAAGGGTTAACAAAAGTTGAAATTAAAGGAAACAAAGCAGTCATCGTTGAAATCAACGCTGAAACTGACTTTGTTGCGAAAAACGAAGGGTTCTTGAACCTCGTTGATACAATCGCGGATCACCTGCTTGCAACTGAGCCTAAAGATGTTGAAGCAGCACTTCAAACAGAAATGGCAAATGGCGGTACGCTTGAGAACTACATTACTGACCAAATTGCTAAAATCGGTGAGAAGATTTCACTTCGTCGTTTCACAATCGCTGAAAAAGACGACAACAGTGCATTCGGTGCTTACTTGCACATGGGTGGTAAGATCGGTGTTCTTTCAGTTGTTGAAGGAACAACAGATGAGCAAATTGCAAAAGACATCTCAATGCATGTTGCTGCAATTAACCCGAAATATGTAAACCGTGACGGTGTACCTGAAGAAGAAACAAACAAAGAGCGTGAAATTCTTAAGCAACAAGCGCTTAACGAAGGAAAGCCTGAAAACATCGTTGAGAAAATGGTTGAAGGTCGTTTGAAGAAATTCTTCGAACAAGTTGTTCTTATTGACCAACCATTCGTTAAAGACGGTGACCAAACGGTTGAGAAATTCCTTAAAGCGAACAATGCTACTGTAAAAACTTTCGTACGTTACGAAGTAGGCGAAGGTATTGAAAAGCGTGAAGATAACTTTGCAGACGAAGTAATGTCTCAAGTGAAGAAGTAAGTACAGATGTAGGGAACACATTGTGTTCCCTATTTTACAACCTAAATGTTTTAAACACGCAACAAATTGTTAATTGGAGGAGCAACACATGCACACATACAATCGTGTCATATTGAAATTAAGTGGGGAAGCACTTGCAGGAGATCAAGGGTATGGCATTGATCCTAATGTCATTCAATCAATTGCAAAACAAATCAAAGACGTCGTAGGCTTAGGAACGGAAGTAGCGATTGTCGTAGGCGCAGGAAACATTTGGCGTGGTATGGCAGGAAGTTCGCAAGGGATGGATCGTGCGACGGCTGACTATATGGGAATGCTTGCAACAGTTATGAACGCGCTCGCACTACAAGACAGTTTGGAAGATATTGAAGTAGAAAGTCGCGTACAAACAAGTATTGAAATGAGACAAGTTGCTGAGCCTTACATACGTCGTAAAGCGATTCGCCACTTGGAGAAAAAGCGCGTCGTTATTTTTGCAGCCGGTACAGGTAACCCTTACTTCACAACTGACACGACGGCTGCGCTTCGCGCTGCAGAAATTGAAGCTGACGTCATTCTCATGGCGAAAAACAAAGTCGACGGTGTGTATAGTGCTGATCCTTTCAAAGATGATACGGCAGTGAAATACGAAGAACTATCCTATTTAGACGTATTGAAAGATGGTCTTGGAGTGATGGATTCTACCGCTTCTTCACTCTGTATGGATAACGACATCCCGTTACTCGTCTTCTCAATTACAGAAGAAGGCAACATTAAACGGGCGGTTGAAGGTGAAAAAATCGGAACGATTGTGAGGGGGAAATCTTAATGTCAGCAGAAATTATGCAAGATGCGAAAGCAAAAATGACAAAGTCAATCGAATCTCTAAACCGTGAGCTTGCAACACTACGTGCAGGACGTGCGAACCCAGCCCTTCTTGATAAAGTATTAGTAAGTTATTACGGTATGGATACACCACTCAATCAAGTGGCTACTGTGAGCGTCCCAGAAGGACGTTTACTCGTTGTTTCACCATTTGATAAGTCATCCATTGCTGAAATTGAAAAAGCAATTTTAAAAGCAGATCTCGGTCTTACACCGAACAATGATGGTTCAGTTATTCGTATTGCGATTCCAGCGCTTACTGAAGAGCGTCGTAAAGAGCTTGCAAAGCTTGTTCGTAAATACGCAGAAGATGCTCGTGTATCTGTACGTAACATTCGTCGTGATGCAAACGATTCTCTAAAAAAGCAAGAGAAAGATGGCGACATCACTGAAGACGAGTCACGTCGTGGTCAAGATGATATCCAAAAAGTAACGAACGATCACGTTAAAGAGATTGACAGTATCGCGGAAGCGAAAGAGAAAGAAATTATGGAAGTGTAAGTCACTCCATGCAGATAAAACCCTCTATTTGCAGAGGGTTTTATCTTGTACTTGCACGAAAAATATATTAAAATTAAACCTTCCGCAACCAATAAAAGTAAACGGTAGGTTGTTTACTTTTGTAGTATTTTACGAACACGAGGCTGGTGCGTACAATGTTGGAGAGGTTTTTAAAAAAGCAAAATGAATCTCAAGAGGCGGGGACATTTCTCCACGTCCCAGAGCACGTAGCGATCGTCATGGATGGGAACGGGAGATGGGCAACGAAACGTGGCCTTCCTCGGAACATCGGTCATCGTGAAGGAATGAAAAGAATTCATGAAATCACAGAAAGTGCAGATGATATCGGGGTGAAAATCCTTACGATGTTTGCGTTTTCTACTGAAAATTGGGGTCGGCCACAAACTGAAGTTGATTTCATTTTACGTTTGCCAGAACGCTTTATTGAAAGCGAGTTACCAAAGTTAATGAAAAACAACGTACAAGTCAAAATGATGGGATCAAATGAGGGTCTTCCGCAGCACACGATAAATGCGGTACAAAAAGCAGTGAATGAAACGGCAACTAACGATGGAATCGTATTGAATTTGGCCTTGAACTATGGAGGTCGAGCCGACATTACTCGAGCTGTACAGAAGCTTTGTCTTGAAGTGGATGAGGGGAAACGTGACGCCAACAGTATTACCGAACAAGACATTACAGAGAGCTTATTTAGTCACCATTACCCAGATCCTGACCTCTTCATTCGCACGAGTGGAGAAATCCGTTTGAGTAATTTCATGCTTTGGCAGATGGCTTATAGTGAATTCGTATTTACGGATGTATTATGGCCCGATTTCTCAAAAAAAGACTTCTTAGAAGCGATTGACGTCTATCAAGCGCGCAAGCGTCGATACGGCAGTCTATAAGGAGATTTCTTATGAAGCTTAGAGTGTTAACAGCAGTTGTAGGACTCGTCGTTTTATTAATTCCACTGATTGTTGGTGGACCGCTTTTTCTTGCCCTCGTCGCAGCAATGACCGTCGTTGGGTTTTTTGAGTTGCTTCGTATGAACAAAATACCAATTCTATCAATTCCTGCAGCACTTGGAGTTAGTGCTGCCCTCGTTTTATTACTTACAGGACCGAACTTAGAACGCTTTAGCAATGAGACGACATTGGCATGGTTGATTGTCATCTTTATGTTGCTGCTACTCACAACGTTTCTTTCAAACAACCGCTACCATTTTGGTGCTGTTGCGTTTGTTGCGTTTTCAGCGTTGTACGTAGGGATCGGTTTTCATTTCTTCTATGCTGCTCGCATTGAATTTGGTTTACCATACATATTTTTTGTGTTGCTTGCCATTTGGGCAACAGACACAGGCGCTTATTTATTCGGAAAGAAATTCGGAAAAACGAAACTATCACCACATATTTCACCGAATAAAACGATTGAAGGTGCGACAGGAGGCTTATTATTAGCGCTCATCGTAGGGGTTGTTTACAGTCTCTTTTTACCACCTTATGAATCACTTTTCGTCACGATTGTAGCATTGATTGTCATCTCTGTTGCTGGACAGTGTGGGGATTTAGTTGAATCAGCGTTTAAGCGCTATTACGATGTGAAAGATTCTGGGCGAATTCTACCAGGACATGGAGGGGTGCTCGACCGCTTCGACAGTCTTCTATTCGTCTTTCCGTTGCTTTATGTTGTATCGGTCATTTTAGGGGGATAAGCATATGAAAAGAGTTGCCATCATAGGATCAACTGGGTCTATTGGTACGCAAACGTTAGACGTGATCCGTGAGCATCGTGATCAGTTCACAGTAGAACTACTCGCATGTGGACGAAATATTTCACTTTTAAAAGAACAAATTGCAGAATTTCAACCGAAAATCGTCTTAATTGAACGTAAAGAAGACCTTTCACGTTTAGAAGGCCATTTAGGACAGGCAAAAGCATACGCTGGTGAAGCAGCAATGTTAGAAGCATTAATGTCACCGAGTATTGATTTTGTAATGAATGCAATGGTCGGGGCGCGAGGCTTAAAGCCGACGATGAGTGCGATTAAAGCTGGAAAGACGATCGGAATCGCAAATAAAGAAACGCTCGTTACCGCTGGACACATCGTAACGGATGCGTGCAAGAAATACGGTGCTGAATTAATTGCCGTTGATAGTGAGCACTCAGCCATTTTGCAAAGCTTACGAGGCAACCAAATGAGCGAAGTGGAACGAATCATCGTGACTGCGTCTGGAGGAAGTTTTAGAGATTGGTCGTATGATGAGCTGAAAAATGCAACGCTTCAAGATGCC
The DNA here is from genome assembly GCF_000698125.1 of Geomicrobium sp. JCM 19038. Taxonomy (GTDB): domain Bacteria; phylum Bacillota; class Bacilli; order Bacillales; family Marinococcaceae; genus Geomicrobium_A. The sequence continues at coordinate 256,246 of NZ_BAXA01000003.1, forward strand.
CTTAAACATCCGAACTGGTCGATGGGACAAAAAGTGACGATTGATTCAGCGACGATGATGAACAAAGGTCTTGAAGTTATTGAAGCACGTTGGTTGTTTGATATTGATTACGATCATATTGACGTTTTAATCCACCGCGAGAGCATTATTCATTCGCTCGTAGAGTACAAAGACAAGAGCGTCATGGCGCAACTCGGATCACCAGACATGAAAGTTGCGATTCAATACGCCATGACGTATCCGAATCGACTTGAACTCCACGGTACAGAAAGGTTAAACTTGTTGGAAGTAGGCAAGCTTCATTTTGAGCCAACCGACAAAGACCGACACCGTTGTTTAGATCTTGCCATTGAAGCAGGGAGAAAAGGCGGTTCAATGCCGACGGTAATGAATGCGGCGAATGAAATTGCGGTTGAGAAGTTTTTGAAAGAAGAATTGTCGTTCTTAGAAATAGCAGAAACTGTAGAAAAAGCGCTCGCAACGCATACGCACATCTCTCACCCTTCGATTGAAGAAGTTCTTCAGGTCGATGAAGAGACTCGTCAACGTGTAGCAGCGCAATGACAGAGAAGGTGGGACGCACGTGCAAACGTTAATAGCCGTCATCATTATTTTTGGCTTAATCGTAGCCATACACGAATGGGGACATCTTTACTTTGCGAAGAAAATGGGCATTCTCTGCCGAGAGTTTGCCATTGGCTTCGGACCGAAATTGTATTCCAAAAAGAAAAATGAAACCCTCTATACGATCCGTCTTTTTCCGATCGGTGGGTTTGTACGCATGGCCGGTGAAGATCCAGAAACGGTTCAAATTAAACCAGGCTATGAAATTGGACTAACGTTTAATGATCAAGACAAAGTTAAAGAAATTATTGTCAACAACAAAGCGAAACACCCCGAAGCGAAAGTCGTTAGCGTTGAACGTATTGACCTTGAACATCAACTAAAGATTGATGCATACGGCGACGAAGAAGAAGGATTACAAACGTATGAGATTGACCCGAAAGCAGACTTAATCGTCGACGAAGAACGGAATCAAATTGCACCGTGGGACCGCCAGTTCGGTTCTAAAAAACCGTGGCAAAAAGCGGTCGCGATTTTTGCAGGGCCGTTTATGAACTTCGTCTTAGCGATTGTTCTATTCATAGGATACGGATTTATCGACGGCGTGCCGGTTCCAGAAGTAGGTGAAGTGGCTGAAACATCACCTGCTGAAGAAGTTGGTCTTCAAAATGGCGATACCATTTTAGCGCTTGATGGACAAGAGATGAGTGACTGGCGAGAAGTCCAAGAATATATCCAGAATAGCCCAGATGAGGCGATTGCATTTAGCATAGAGCGAGACAGCTCCGTTGAAACGATCTCGATTACACCGACTGCTGTGTACCACGAACCTTGGGACCGAGACATCGGACAAATCGGAATTATACCTGAGCGAGATAACGGTGTTTTACTCGTCATCCAAAACAGTTTCATTCAAACATATGAAGTCGTAGAATTAATTTTTGATGTGTTGTCATTAATCTTCACAGGCGAATTCTCTATTGACATGTTAGCTGGACCTGTAGGGATTTATGATGTGACCGGAGACGTTGTTGCACTCGGCTATGAAATGCTATTTTTATGGGCAGGAATGTTAAGTGTAAACATCGGGATCGTGAACTTACTTCCAATTCCAGCACTAGATGGTGGGCGCCTCGTCTTTATTGGAATTGAGGCGATTCGTGGAAAGCCTCTTGACCCGAATAAAGAAGGAATGGCACATTTTGTAGGATTTGCCTTACTCATGTTGCTCGTTCTCATGGTAACATGGAATGACATTACTCGATTGTTCTTATAAATCAACTACTAATAAAGCGAGATGAACGCGATGAGACAACAATTATTTTTTAGTCCAACGATGCGTGATGTGCCTTCTGATGCTGAGGCGATAAGTCATCAACTCATGTTACGAGCTGGACTTATGCGTCAAACGGCATCGGGAATCTACTCGTATTTACCACTCGGACTTCGCATGATTCAAAAAATCCAAGCATCATTCGCGAAGAGATGAATGCCTCAGGTGCACAAGAACTATTGATGCCTGCCATTCAACCTTCAGAGCTTTGGGAAGAATCAGGACGCCTCGGGGATTACGGACCTGAACTAATGCGACTGAATGATCGTCATGATCGTGAATTCGTACTCGGGCCGACGCATGAAGAAGTAATTACCACACTCGTGCGTGACGGCATTGCGTCGTACAAACGCTTACCAGTGAACTTGTATCAAATTCAAACGAAGTACCGCGATGAGCGCCGTCCGCGCTTTGGGTTGCTTCGCGGACGTGAATTTATTATGAAAGATGCGTATTCATTTAGCGTGTCAGATGATGAGCTAAATGAAACGTACGAGTCAATGTACAAAACGTATGAACGAATCTTCAAGCGCTGTGGACTCGATTTTCGTGCGGTTAAAGCAGACGGTGGTGCGATTAGTGGTTCTGCTGGTGAAACGCATGAATTCCAAGCGCTCGCAGCGATTGGTGAAGACACGATTGCGTACTCGGATACATCAACCTTTGCAGCGAACATTGAAATTGCAGCAACAGCAGCACCGACTGAAGAAGCGGTTGGTGTTGAACAAGACCTGAAAGAAATCTCAGCAGACAATCTAGCTGCTGCGGTTTCTGGCAATTCAATTGAACTACGAAACACACTGTTTTTCGTAGATGAAAAGCCTGTGCTTGTCGTTTCGAAAGCTGAAGACATGATTAGTGATGTGAAGCTTAGTGGACACTTCAAGACGCTTGCGGTTCAAGAAGCATCGTCAAAAGAAGTTGAAGCACTCTTTGGTGTTGAACAAGCATATGTAGGCCCACTTCATGCAGATGAAGGTCTAACAATCGTTGTAGATCACGGATTAACACACGTGAAAAACGCAACAACAGGTGCAAATGCTCAAGGGCAATACGTTACGAACGTATCGATCTCGCGTGATTTAACGGACGCTGATCTTGTTGACCTTCGCATGATTAAGGAAGGCGATGCTTCTCCAGACGGAGTTGGTACCATTCAATTCGCACAAGGTATTGAAGTCGGGCAAGTATTTAAGCTTGGTACGAAGTATTCCGAAGTGTTAAAGGCTGAAGTTCTTGATGAGAATGGTCGTAGTCAACCATTGAAGATGGGTTGTTATGGCATTGGGGTTTCACGTACGCTTGCAGCGATTATTGAGCAGCACCATGATGAAAACGGCATCGTATGGCCACAGGAAGTCACACCGTTCGACTTGCACTTACTCGTTTTAAATGCAAAAGCCGACGAGCAAGTTGAGCTAAGTGAGAAGCTTTACGAAACCCTTCAACAAGACGGTTATGACGTATTGTATGATGATCGTAAAGAACGAGCAGGTGTGAAGTTCAAAGATAGTGATTTGTTCGGTTTGCCATTACGCATTGCCGTTGGTAAACGAGCGAGTGAAGGAATTGTTGAAGTGAAAGAGCGCAAAACGGGTGTTGTTCATGAAGTACATGTGGACGAGCTTGCAGCGTTTTTGAAAAGATAAATGCAAGGTGAGAGAGGGTGCGAGGAATCGTCTCTCTCTTTTTCATGATAGGATTTGAAAGAAGGTGTGCACGTCAGTGAGCGATCACGTAAGGCAAGAAAGATTTCAGCTATTACTAGAACAGATCGGTATTCCAGAAGAAATTAAAGAGAAAGAGCTTCGCGAAGGCTCGATCGAACGATTAGAAGTCAATCGAGAGCGACGTCATTGGCAATTTTACATTCAACTCCCATCGCCCGTAACGCCACTCGTCTTTGAAATGCTTGAAGAAAAACTCGTCTTTGCATTTCGCGAGATTGCATCCGTTGGATTTACAGTGTCTTACAAAACAGGTGCACTGAACTTGGACAATGTTGAGTCGTTTTGGCCTGCGATCGTAAGGAAAACAAAAGACCTCCCTGACCATATTCAACTTAAACTAGAGCGTTTGAAGCCTCACGTATCAAGCAAAGGACTTGGGATTCGTAGCTTGAGTGATGCAGAAGCAACGTCTTTAGAGCGACAAGCAAAGCCCGTTATTGAAACAGCACTTCTTGAATGTGGTTTTGAGCGAATCAATGTGTATACGTATGTCGGTGCGGATGAAGAAGAAACACAACGATTTCAAGAAAAGAAAAAAGAAGAAGAACAGTCTAAAGTCATTGAAGCGATGATGGAGCGACAAAAACAAGAGAAAAATGCAGAGAACAGCGTAAAGAATGCACCTCTACAACTCGGTTATCCAATCAAAGAAGATCCGATGCAATTAACATCGATTCAAGATGAAGAACGACGGGTAACTGTTCAAGGGTACGTATTTGACGTCGAAACACGTGAACTTAGAAGCGGTCGACTGCTACTTACGTGCAAAGTGACCGATTATAGCGACTCGTTGCTCGTGAAAATGTTCTCAAGAGACAAAGAAGACATCCCGATGATGCAACAATTAAAAAAGGGGATGTGGATTAAGGCTCGAGGAAGCATTCAAAACGACACGTTCGTTCGCGACCTCGTCATGATTGCTAATGACATTACAGAAATCTCCATGTCTGAACGGATCGATGATGCACCAGAAGACGAACGTCGAGTCGAACTTCACGCGCATACAGTGATGAGTCAGATGGATGCAACCATTACAAGCTCACAGCTCATTGAACAAGCCGCCAAGTGGGGTCACCGTGCGGTAGGAATTACGGACCATGGCGTCGTTCAAGCGTTTCCTGAAACGTACTCTGCTGCGAAAAAGCATGGCATTAAAGCGATTTATGGCATGGAAGCCAATTTAGTCGATGACGGAGTTCCAATCGCGTACAATGAAGCGAAACGTCATTTGCTTGAAGACACGTTTGTCGTATTTGACGTTGAGACGACAGGGCTTTCAGCGGTCTATGATACGATTATTGAGCTTGCTGCTGTAAAGGTCGTAAACGGCGAGATTGTGGAGCGTTATGAATCGTTTGCAAATCCTCACGTTCCATTAACCGCAAAAATTACAGAGCTTACAGGCATTACGGACAAAATGCTAGAAGACGCCAAAGAAGTAAGTCAACTCTTAGAAGAGTTTCGTGATTTTGTCGGTGATTGTGGTCTTGTCGCCCACAACGCGAGCTTCGATATTGGATTTATTAATGCTGGATACAAAAAGCTCGGTTGGCCTGAAGTTACAAACCCAGTCGTTGATACGTTAGAATTAGCAAGGTTTTTACACCCTAACCTTAGAAATCATCGTCTGAATACACTTTGTAAGACGTTTGATATTGAACTTGTGAGTCATCACCGTGCAATTTATGATACAGAAGCAACGGCATACTTGTATTCAAAGCTTGCGAAGGACGCTCAAGAAAAAGAGATTGATTATCACAATCAGTTGAATGACAACATGGGTCAAGGTGATTTCTATAAAAACCGACCGTCACACGTGACGATCCACGTATTAAATCAAACCGGTTTAAAGAATTTGTACAAGCTCGTTTCACTTTCGCACATGCATTACTTCCACCGCACTCCGAGAATCCCTCGTTCTAAATTAAAGCAACACCGAGAGGGATTATTTATCGGTTCTGGATGTGAGAAAGGCGAAGTGTTTGAGACCGCGATGCAAAAGTCTCTTGAAGAGGCGGAGAAGGTCGCACAGTTTTATGATTACATCGAAATTCAACCACCTGCGTTGTACATGCACCTCGTTGAAAAAGAAATCATTCGCACAGAAGCGCAGTTGTATGATGTGTTGCGTAAAGTGCACAGTCTCGGAGAAAAGTTGGATAAACCGGTCATTGCAACGGGCAATGTTCATTACTTGGAACAAAGAGATTCGGTGTACCGCAAAATTTTAATCGGTTCTCAAGGCGGTGCAAACCCCCTTAACAACCAAACGTTACCGAAAGCGCATTTTAGAACGACGAATGAAATGTAGAAGAGCTCTCGTTTTTAGGTGAAGAAGCTGCGAAGCGAGCCGTCATCGTCGAGCCGAACAACCTCGTTGATCTTGCAGATGACGTGCAGCCAATTCCGAGCGAGTTGTATACACCGACAATTGAAGGTGCCGAAGATGAAATGCGTGACATTACGTACGGCAAGGCGAAAGAAATCTACGGTGAAGAGTTGCCTGAAATTGTTGAAGCGCGACTTAAGAAAGAACTCGACAGCATTATCGGTCACGGTTTTGCGGTCATCTATTTAATTTCCCAAAAGCTCGTAAAGCGTTCGCTTGAAGATGGCTACCTTGTAGGTTCGAGGGGTTCAGTCGGATCATCGTTCGTTGCAACGATGTCAGAGATTACAGAAGTGAACCCGTTACCGCCGCATTACGTCTGTCCGAAATGTACGCATTCGATCTTCTTTGATGACGGTTCAGTCGCATCTGGGTACGACTTACCGAAAAAAGAGTGTGAGAAATGCGGAGCGAATTACGACCGTGATGGGCAAGACATTCCGTTTGAGACGTTCCTCGGATTTAAAGGAGATAAAGTTCCCGATATTGACTTGAACTTCTCAGGAGAGTATCAACCACGGGCACACGCGTATACACGGGATTTGTTCGGTGAAGAAAATGTCTATCGTGCCGGTACAATCGGTACCGTAGCGGAAAAGACCGCTTACGGCTACGTTCGCGGATACCAAAACGATCACGGCCTTTATTACCGTGGTGCAGAAGTTGACCGACTCGTTTCGGGCTGTACAGGAGTTAAGCGAACGACGGGGCAACACCCAGGTGGAATTATCGTCGTTCCCGAAGAATACGATGTGCATGATTTTAGCCCAGTGCAATTCCCGGCAGATGACAAAAATGCGACGTGGAAGACGACGCACTTTGATTTTCATTCCATTCATGACAACTTGTTAAAACTCGATATACTCGGACACGATGATCCGACCGTTATTCGTATGTTGCAAGACTTAAGTGGGATGGATCCAAAGGACATTCCACTTGATGACAAAGAAGTTATGAAAATCTTTGAAGGACCAGAAGTGTTAGGTGTTACGAAAGACCAAATTATGTGTAAGACTGGAACATATGGTATTCCTGAGTTTGGAACACGCTTCGTTCGTCAAATGCTTGAAGAAACAAAGCCGAAGACATTCTCAGAGCTACTGCAAATCTCAGGTCTTTCACACGGCGCAGACGTGTGGCTAGGAAATGCTGAAGAGTTAATTCGTGATGGCATTTGTGAGTTAAAAGACGTGATTGGTCTTCGTGATAACATTATGGTAAACCTGATCTACAAAGGGCTTGAGCCGGTCTTGCCTTTAAGATTACCGAGTTCGTACGTAAAGGAAAAGGGTTGCAAGAAGAGTGGATTGAAGAGATGCGAAAGCATGACGTGCCAGAGTGGTACATTAACTCTTGTTTAAAGATTAAGTACATGTTCCCGAAAGCCCATGCTGCGGCCTACGTACTCATGGCAGTACGTATTGCCTATTTCAAAGTTCATCATCCGATTCTTTTTTACGCAGCGTATTTCAGCGTACGGGCGAGTGATTTTGAAATTGACACGATGCAAAAAGGCGGAGCCGCAATTCGTGCACGAATTGAAGAAATTAACGCCAAAGGTTTTGACGCATCGCCTAAAGAGAAAAACTTAGTTACCGTGCTAGAACTTGCCCTTGAAATGTGTGAACGTGGCTTTGAATTTAAAGATGTTGACTTGTATCGTTCTGAAGCGACGGCATTCCTCGTAGAAGACGACGGGTTGATTCCACCGTTTGGCGCACTTGAAGGAGTCGGTGCAAACGCGGCCAAGTCCATTGTTGAAGCACGAGTAGACGGCGAGTTCCTTTCTAAAGAAGATCTTCAACAACGAAGCAAAGCGACCAAAACGGTCATCGAACACCTCGACCAAAGCGGAGCGCTTGAAGGCTTGCCAGATTCCAACCAGCTGTCACTGTTCTAATCCGTAATCTTAAGGCATTTGCAATGTCTGGGAATATGTGCTATCGTTATTATCGGTGACAAACGGATAAGTTTTTATGAAAGAGTGGGGCTTCCCCACTCTTTCTTGTATGTAATAAGTCGATTCCGATAAAGTAATGATTGTCGCAGCAAGGAGGGAAACGATGTCACAAAACATTCAAACCGCCGTTTCAGAAATTACCGAACCGATCCTTCAAGAACTTGGAATGGAACTCGTTGATATCGAGTACAAAAAAGAAGGTAAAAACTGGTTTTTACGTTTGTTCATCGACCATCCAGACGGAATTGGACTCGATGAATGTAGCCTCGTAAGTGAGCGAGTGAGCGAAGCGTTAGACCGTGAAGATCCAATTGAAGGATTTTATTATTTAGAAGTAAGCTCGCCAGGTGCTGAACGACCGCTCAAGAAAGAGAAAGACTTTGTCGAGGCGGTTGGCAAAAACGTTTACGTGAAAACGTATGAGCAACTGGACGGTCAAAAGGAATTCGAAGGCAATTTGACAAGCTATGAAAATGAAACATTAACGATTGCGATTCGTGTGAAGGCACAAGCGAAAACGATCACGATTCCACGAGAAAAAATTGCTACAGCAAGGCTATCTGTACTCTAAGCCGTAGTACTACTTGAAGGGGGATATGTTCCGTTATGAACAGCGACTTTCTAGATGCTTTAACGACGCTAGAAGAAGATAAAGGCATCGAAAAGGAAATCGTGTTAGAAGCGATAGAAGCAGCACTTATTTCTGCATACAAACGTAATTTTAGCCAAGCTCCAAATGTCCGTGTTGACATTAACCGAGATAATGGTGAGATTAAAGTTTTTGCAAGAAAGCAAGTCGTTGAAGAAGTGTTTGATCCAAGACTTGAAATTTCAATTGAGTCAGCAAAGGAAATTCGTGTTTCCTACGAGTTAGATGACATCGTTGAAATCGAAGTAACGCCGAAAGACTTCGGTCGTATTGCGGCCCAAACCGCAAAACAAGTCGTTACACAACGTGTACGTGAAGCAGAGAGAAGCATCATTTATTCTGATTTCATTGACCGTGAAGAAGATATTATGACAGGGATTGTTCAACGCCAAGACCACCGTTTTATTTACGTTGATCTTGGGAAAGTTGAAGCGATCTTGCCTCAAAATGAGCAAATGCCAAATGAGGAATACAAACACAACGACCGTATTAAGTCGTATATTACGAAAGTAGAAAAAACGACTAAAGGTCCACAAATTATGATTTCAAGAACTCACCCAGGTCTTCTAAAGCGTTTGTTTGAATTAGAAGTTCCAGAGATTTATGATGGAACTGTAGAGATTCGTTCCGTTGCTCGTGAAGCAGGAGATCGTTCTAAGATTTCTGTGTTTGCACAAGACCCAGAAGTTGATCCTGTCGGTTCATGTGTCGGCCCAAGAGGTGGACGTGTTCAGACGATCGTAAACGAGCTTAAAGGCGAGAAGATCGATATCGTTGAGTACTCAGAGAGCCCGGTTAATTACGTAGGTAACGCATTAAGTCCATCAAAAGTACTCGATGTTCAAGTGAATGAAGAGGAAAAAAGCACACTCGTCATCGTGCCAGATTACCAACTTTCACTTGCGATCGGTAAGCGTGGACAAAACGCACGTCTAGCAGCGAAGTTAACAGGCTGGAAGATTGACATTAAGTCTCAATCAGAAGCAGAAGAACTTGGAATCTATGATCCGAGTACGGCTCGCGTACCTGGGGAACCTTCGAACGAAGAGTCTGACTTTGACGGTCAGGTTGAGGAGCAAGAAGAAGAATGAAGCAACGCAAAGTCCCGATGCGCAAATGCATCGTCTCCAATGAGATGAAGCCGAAGAAAGATTTAACACGCCTTGTGCGTGACAGTGAAGGTCATGTTGCAGTCGACCTCACGGGCAAAAAAAACGGTCGAGGTGCTTACATTACAAACGATCGTGAAAGCTTTCTGAAGTTGAAGGATAAGGATTTATTATCTCGTCATTTAAAAGTAAAAGTCACAACAGAAGATTACGAACGATTAATTGAAGAAAGTAGAGGGAACGATTCATGACCGATGAAGCTTTTTATCGCTTTTTAGGGTTGTGTATGCGCGCTGGTAAACTTGTCAGTGGGGAAGATACGGTTCTTCGACTCGTTCGTGATCGCAAAGTCGATTTAGTACTCATCTCAAACGATGCGTCTAACAATACAGAGAAATTGTTTCATGCGAAGTGTCAATCATACAACACACCGATTAAAACAGCAGGAACAAGAGAACATCTAGGTAGAGCAATCGGAAAGCAGGAGAGGGTTGTACTTGGCATAACAGACAAAGGGTTCGCCAAAAAACTGACATCGATGATCGATGATTAGAAGCTGGAGGTTATGTCTATGCCTAAAATGCGAGTATATGAATACGCTAAAACCGTTAATAAGTCCAGTAAAGATATTGTCAACGCCTTAAAGGCCAAAAATATAGAAGTTAACAACCATATGTCCGTGATTGATGATCATGCCATCAAACAGCTAGAGAGTGAATCAGCGGAGAGTAAGGATGGGAGTATGCAGAAAAAAGATAATCAGCAAGGGCAATCTGCCAATGCAAAGAAACCAGCGAAGAAAGTGGATAACTCTACGAGAAATCGTAAGCAATCACCACAACAAAACCAACGTCCACCACATTTAAGAGGTAACCGTGGACCAGGTAGACGTGGAAAGAGCAAGAAGAATCGTCCGAAAGAAATGGCTAAGACGCCAGACAAAATCAAGATTTCAGGAAGTTTATCTGTTGCTGAACTCGCTGAAAAGTTAAGAAAAGAATCAGCAGAAATCATTAAGAAGCTTATGGGTATGGGCGTAATGGCGACAAAGAACGAAGAGCTTGACGTCACGACAATCCAACTCCTTTGTGAAGACTTCGGTGTTGAAGTTGAAGAAGAAGAAATCGTTGATGTCCTTGATATGGATCTATACGAAGAAGAAGACGCACCAGCTGACTTAGGCGTTCGTCCTCCAGTCGTAACGATTATGGGACACGTTGACCACGGGAAAACGACGCTTCTTGATGCGATTCGTAAAACGAAAGTAACGGACACTGAAGCAGGCGGAATCACACAGCACATCGGTGCATACCAAGTTGAAGAGAACGGCAAGAAAGTAACGTTCCTCGATACACCTGGTCACGCCGCATTTACGACGATGCGTGCGCGTGGTGCACAAGTTACTGACATTACGATTCTCGTTGTTGCAGCAGATGATGGTGTTATGCCACAAACGGTTGAAGCACTTAACCACGCTAAAGCAGCGGAAGTACCAATTATTGTAGCGGTTAACAAAATGGATAAAGAAAACGCCAATCCTGATCGCGTTATGCAAGAGTTAACAGAGCATCAGCTCGTTCCTGAAGCCTGGGGTGGAGAAACGATCTTCGTTAACGTTTCTGCTGTCAAAGGCGAAGGCATTGATGAATTGCTAGAGATGATTCTACTCGTTTCTGAAGTAGAGGAATTCAAAGCAAACCCTGATAAGCGTGCGCAAGGTACAGTCGTTGAGGCTGAACTTGACAAAGGACGTGGACCGGTTGCTACGTTGCTCGTTCAAAACGGTACGATGAACGTCGGTGACCCGATTGTTGTCGGTAACACATTCGGTCGAATTCGTGCAATGGTCAACGACTTAGGACGCCGCGTGAAAACTGCTGGTCCATCTACGCCAGTAGAAATTACAGGACTAAGTGATGTGCCTCAAGCAGGAGATCAATTCCTCGTCTTTGAAGATGAGAAAAAAGCTCGCCAAGTCGGTGAAGGCCGTCAAGCAAGAGCAAAAGAGGCTGAACGTAAACAGTCTTCTAAAGTTAGCCTTGATGATCTGTTTAATCAGATCCAAGAAGGGGAACTTAAAGAAATCAACGTCATCATTAAAGCCGACGTTCAAGGTTCTGCTGAAGCAGTTAAAGGCTCACTAGAAAAGATTGACGTTGAAGGTGTGAAAGTAAACATCATTCATACAGCAGTTGGTGCGATTTCAGAGTCTGACGTTATTTTAGCATCGGCTTCAAACGCAATTATCGTCGGATTTAACGTTCGCCCAGATGTGAACGCGAAACGTACAGCTGATTCTGAGAAAGTAGACGTTCGCCTTCACCGTGTGATTTATGATGCAATCGAAGAGATTGAGTCAGCGATGAAGGGAATGCTTGATCCAGAGTTCGAAGAAAAAGTACTCGGGCAAGTGGAAGTTCGTCAAACGTTTAAAGTATCGAAAATCGGTACAATTGCCGGAAGTTACGTTCTCGAAGGAAAAATCACTCGTGATAGTAGCGTTCGTGTAATTCGTGACGGTGTGATCGTTTACGACGGTAAAGTGGATGTATTAAAACGTTTCAAAGATGATGTTAAAGAAGTTGCAACAAACTACGAATGTGGGGTTACACTTGAGAACTTTAACGATGTCAAAGAAGGCGACATCATTGAGCCTTACAAGATGGTTGAAGTTCCAAGAACGTGATAGGCGTCATTCATCTTGAATGCTCGTTGCCAGACTCACATTCTCTAAAAGAGAAACGATCGGTGTTACAAAGCATTCTTACGCGAGCTAAAAAGCGCAATTTGTCTATATCCGAAATGGATAAACAAGATGCATGGCAACGTACGGTGTTATCTGCAGCTTGTGTGAGCAATGATAAAACCGTCATTGAGAAAGAATTGCGTGTGCTAGAGAACATGATTGAGATGCACGAAGATATTGAGTGCATCTCAATATCGTTTGAATGGTTATAACACCTAATCGAATAACGATTGAGGTGGAAATATGAGTCAAATGCGTGCACAACGTGTTGGTGAACAAATGAAAAAAGAGTTAAGCGACATCTTAATGCGAGGCGTCAAAGACCCACGTGTACAATTTGTAACCGTAACAGGTGTAGATGTAACGGGTGATTTACAACAAGCAACCGTTTATGTCACCGTATTAGGTTCAGATGAAGAGAAAAGCCAGGCGCTAGCTGCATTGAAAAAGGCGAAAGGGTTTGTTCGTTCTGAAATTGGCAAGCGGATCCAGCTACGTAAAACGCCTGAGCTTGACTTCGAATTTGATGAGTCGATTGCCTACGGTAATCGCATTGAAGAGCTATTGAAAGATATAGATAAAGGGGATTAGTACGCCTATGCAAAGCGGAATATTACCTTTGTACAAGCCAGCAGGCCATACGTCACACGATATGGTCGTTAAAGCTCGGAAATGGCTACAAACAAAAGAAGTCGGTCACACAGGAACGCTTGATCCTGCTGTGACTGGCGTTTTGCTTCTATGCATTGGAAGAGCGACAAAGCTCGTTCCAATGTTAATGGAGCGCCCGAAAGCTTATGAAGGTATTGTGTCACTCGGATCAACAACGACGACTGAAGATGCTGAAGGTGAGATTCTTGACAAGGTCGAGCTTCACGACACGCCAACAGAAGAAGCCGTTGATCACGTTTTGAAGCAATTCAACGGCGAGATTACACAAACCCCTCCGATGTATTCGGCTGTAAAAGTAAAAGGAAAGCGCTTATACGAATACGCAAGAGAAGGCATTGAAGTTGAAAGGCCGAAACGTCAAGTGACGATTTACGATGCAAAGCGTACGGGAGAGATTAGCCTAAACGGTACCTCTGCACATTTTCCAATTTCTGTAATGTGTTCAAAAGGTACGTACATACGAACGTTTGCAGTTGATGTCGGGCAGGCGCTTGGGTTTCCGGCACACTTACATTCTTTAACACGGACGATGAGCGCTGGAGTTAAAGACTCTCAATGTGTAACGGTGGAGCAAATGGAGGCAGCTTCTCTTGAAGAGCGGATGTCTTATCTTCTACCCATCAGTGAAACGCTTCAACATCTTCCACATATGGAATTAAGTGACACGCTGTTTAACTTGGTGAAAAACGGTGCGGTGCTTGATGAATCGGATGTATCGGTTCCGTTTGAGCAAAAGCTTGTGTTTACGTACCAAGACACACTCGTTGCGATCTACGAGCATCATCCGAACAAGCCTTCGAAGATTAAACCAAATGTAATGTTACGAAGACCTTCTTAAAAAGAAAGAGTGACGCGTATGCAAATCCATTACCTAACAAAAGGGCGAAGTGAAGAAGAACGTAACGACAACCCTGCGGTTAGCGTTGCGCTTGGATATTTTGATGGTGTTCATCAAGGGCATCAGCGAGTCATTCAAGAAGCGAAAGCAAAAGCAAAAGAACGAGGCGTCGAAAGTGCGGTGCTTACGTTCCACCCTCACCCAAAAACGGTACTCGGAAACGACCCTGTCGATGTATACGATGAGATTACGCCGCTTGAACAGAAAATCAAAGCGATTGAGTCAGTCGGTGTTGATCATGTGTTTGTCGTCACGTTTGACCGAGAACTTTCGAGTTTATCTCCTCAACAATTTGTCGATACTTATCTTATTCCAATTCATGCTGTGCACGTTGTCGCGGGTTTTGATTATTCCTATGGCAAGTTCGGCAAAGGTTCTATGGAGACGATGCCAGAGCATAGCAAAGGACGCTTTACGACGTCTGTTGTAGAGAAATGGGAACAAGAAGGCGAGAAAGTAAGTTCGACTCGCATTCGCCAAGCGATTAAAGACGGTCAGATGAGGCTTGCACAATCGTTACTCACGAGACCATATCAAATCGATGGTAAAGTTATACGCGGAGACCAACGTGGACGCGAACTCGGCTTTCCAACTGCGAATCTCTCATTAGACGTACCGTTCATTACGCCAAGTACTGGTGTTTACGTCGTAGATGCGATCGTACAGGGTCGTGTGTACCCTGCGCTATGCAATGTCGGCTACCTACCAACGTTCTTTGATGATCGTAAAGAAGTGAGTATTGAAGTGTACTTACTCGACTTTGACGGAGATTTGTATGAGGAGACGATGATCGTCCAGTTCTATAAGAAACTTCGAGATGACGTGAAATTCTCATCAGCCGATGCACTCGTTGCTCAAATGAAAGATGATGAAAAAAAAGCGTTAGAATACTTTAAAATCAGCTGAATCTCTTGCATTTTTGTTTGAAAACAGGTATTCTATCACATGTAGTCTGTCACTTAGATGAGACGACACACCTTATTCTTGGCAGGTACGCTCCACCGGCGATTTGCGAGGACTAAGGATATAGAAGAAAAGGAGGTGGAAAGGATGGCACTAAGTCTAGAGCGTAAACAACAAATCGTTGAGGAGTTCAAAACTCACGATACGGACACTGGTTCACCAGAAGTTCAAATCGCTATCCTAACTGAGCAAATTAACGAGTTAAACGATCACTTACGTACACACAAGAAAGATCACCACTCACGTCGTGGTCTCTTGAAGATGGTTGGTAAGCGTCGTAACTTACTCACGTATTTGCGTAACAAAGATGTCACGCGTTACCGTGAGATCATTCAAAAGCTAGGATTACGTCGTTAACGAGAAAAGCGGGGATATTTCCCGCTTTTTTTAAAATCTATAAGATATGTAACTAAATTCGTTTTAAAGGAGGGAACCGTTTTTTATGACAGGTGAACCCCAAACATTTTCACTCACCGTCGGTGGGCGTGAAATGTCATTTGAGATTGGTAAATTTGCAAAGCAAGCTAGTGGAGCAGTGCTCGTACGCTACGGTGATAGCGCCGTATTAACAGCAGCAACAGGCTCAAAAGAACCAAAAGACCTTCCATTTTTCCCACTAACGGTTAATTATGAAGAGCGTCTGTACGCAGCAGGTAAGATTCCAGGAGGTTTCATTAAGCGTGAAGGCCGCCCATCTGAACATGCGGTGCTTACAAGTCGTTTGATTGACCGTCCGATTCGTCCCTTATTCCCAGATGGATTCCGTAATGATGTACAAGTTATTAACACCGTAATGAGTGCTGACCCAGATGCTTCATCTGAGATGGCAGCTATGATTGGTTCTTCACTTGCACTAGGAATTTCAGACATTCCGTTTGCAGGTCCAATTGCAGGTGTACAGATTGGATTAATTGATGGTGAATTTGTCGTCAATCCAACACATGAACAGTCGAAAGCAAGCATTATGGACTTAACGGTTGCAGGTACGAAGGAAGGCATCAACATGGTTGAAGCCGGAGCAGACGAAGTGTCAGAAGAGAAAATGCTCGAAGCAATTCTTTTCGGTCACGAGGAAATCAAAGCGATTATCGCTGTCCAAGAAGACATCATTGCCCAAGTTGGCAAAGAGAAAATGGACGTCGTTTTAGCAACGGTTAACCAAGATATAGAAGCACAAGTTCGTGCACTATCTGAAGGTAAACTTAAAGATGCTGTACTTGTTAAAGAGAAGCATGAACGAGAAGCAGCTCTAAAAGTCGTTGAAGCAGACATTCTTGAGCAATATGAAGATGAAGAGATGCACGGAGATGTAAAAGAAATTTTACATAAGCTAACGAAAGAAGAATTCAGAAGGCTGATCACGAAAGAAAAGATTCGTCCAGACGGTCGTGGCCCAGAAGAAATTCGTCCGCTAGCTTCAGAAGTTCAACTTCTTCCGAGAACGCACGGTTCAGGTCTTTTCACGCGTGGACAAACACAAGCGATGAGCGTTTGTACGCTTGGTGCATTAGGTGAAGTTCAAATTATTGATGGATTGGGACAAGAAGAATCGAAACGTTTCATGCATCATTACAACTTCCCGCAATTTAGTGTCGGAGAAACTGGACCGATTCGTGCGCCAGGTCGTCGTGAAATTGGACACGGAGCACTTGGAGAACGTGCATTAGAACGCGTGATTCCAGATGAGCAGTCGTTCCCATACACGATTCGCCTCGTATCTGAAGTGTTAGAGTCAAACGGTTCAACGTCTCAAGCAAGTATTTGTGCAAGTACACTTGCGATGATGGATGCCGGTGTACCGATTAAAGCTCCAGTTGCAGGGATTGCAATGGGTCTTGTCAAAGAAGATGACTATGTAACCGTGCTCACTGACATTCAAGGAATGGAAGATGCACTTGGGGACATGGACTTTAAAGTTGCCGGTACAGGTGAAGGAATTACCGCTCTTCAGATGGACATGAAGATTTCAGGTATTAACCGCGACATTCTTGTTGAAGCATTAGAGCAAGCAAGAAAAGCAAGGTTACACATCTTAAACAGCATGCTTGATGTCATCCAGACATCTCGTCCTGAGCTATCTGCTTATGCGCCGAAGATTATGACGATGTCAATTAAACCAGACAAAATTCGTGATGTGATTGGACCGAGTGGTAAAGTGATCAATCAAATCATCGAAGACACTGGTGTTAAGATTGACATTGAACAAGACGGTACAGTGTACATTTCTTCTACAGATGCTACTGAAAACGAAGCTGCGAAACGTCTTATTGAAGACATCGTTCGTGAAGTTGAAGTTGGAGAAATTTACAACGGTAAAGTTAAACGCATCGAGAAATTTGGCGCGTTTGTTGAGCTATTCAAAGGCAAAGATGGTCTCGTTCACATTTCACAGCTTGCAAAAGAGCGTGTGAATAAAGTCGAAGACATCGTCAAAATTGGGGATCGACTTGAAGTGAAAGTTACGGAGATTGATAACCAAGGCCGTGTGAACCTTTCTCATAAAGTTCTTCTGAAAGATGAAGAAAAAGAAGAAACAAAAGAGAAGCCGGTTGAAAATAAAAGCGAATAACTGAAAAACTTGGTCCACTACCAAGTTTTTTTATTTTATCTTCGTGATGAGCACTTACATAAGAGCGATTAATTCCAGTCATTCTCGAAGCCCTTGTGCATAAAATAAGGACAAGGGAGGAATGCACGGATGAAACGTATACGATTTATTCAATTTATCGTTGGAATAACAGTCGTGTTCATAGGCTTTACTGCATTTCAAATTCCTCATTTTACCGACGAAACGGTAGATACGTGGAATGAAGAAGTAGAAACGATGACAACGACAGAAACGAATGAAGAGATCATAGAAAAGATTAAACAGGCAAAAGCAGAATTTGATGAATTGCCAATTGATGCGGTAATTGATCCGGTCTGGAAAGGCATACCAGGTTATAACGGTCGAGTGGTGGACGTTGAAGCATCGCTCAAAAACATGGAAGATGAAGAACGCTACATTGAAGAGTTACTTGTATTTGATGAGGTAGCCCCGGAAATTGGTATGGCTGATCTTGATGTGACACCATTTTACAAAGCACATCCGAACAAGCCTCAAGTTGCTTTTTTAATTAATGTGGCGTGGGGAAATGAGCATCTTCCAGAAATCATAAACAAGTTAAACGAACACGACGTAAAAGCAACGTTTTTCCTTGATGGTTCGTGGACAAAAAGTCAACCGAGATTAGCTCGAATGATTCAAGAAGAAGGTCACGAAATCGGCAATCACGCGTACAATCATCCAGACATGGCCACGTTATCTGAAGAAGAAATCAAAGATCAATTAGAGCGAACGAACAACATGATTGAAGCGACATTGGATGTGACACCAACGTGGTTTACCCCTCCATCAGGAAGTTTTAATGATAAAGTTGTCGAAATTGCTAGTGATATGGGAATGTATACCGTATTATGGACAGTAGACACCATTGATTGGCAAAATCCATCAACCGATACGATGGTGGAGCGAGTCGTCACAAACATCCATCCGGGTGCAACGGTGCTCATGCATCCGACAAAACCGACAGCTGAGGGAATTGACGAGATGATCGTTCAAATTCGCGAACAAGGATTAGAGATTGCACCGGTTTCCTCCGTCATGAGCGAGCAAAGAGCAACAGGACCACAGATTGAAAGTGTTGAGGAGGGAGAGCATTGGTTCAATGCAAAACATTACCGAACGGCGTTCGAATCGTAACAGAGGAAATGGCACACGTCCATTCGACTTCAATCGGTATATGGATAAATGCCGGTTCTAGAAATGAGACAGCAAAGGAAAACGGAATCGCCCATTTCATTGAGCATATGCTCTTTAAAGGGACAGACACGATGAATGCACAAGACATCGCCGTTCGCTTTGATCGGTTCGGTGGGCATGTGAATGCGTTTACATCGAAAGAGTATACGTGCTTTTATACGAAAGTATTAGAGCGTCATGCTGAAGAAGCGGTGAGCCTTTTAACAGACATGTTTTTTCGTTCGGAGTTTCTAGAAGAAGAGATTGAGCGAGAACGCCAAGTCATCATTGAAGAGATTCGCATGGTTGAAGATACCGCTGATGATGTTGTCCATGACCTTTTAGACGTTGCAGCATTTGGCGAGCATTCAATTGGTCGCCCGATCCTCGGGACAGAAGCTTCTATCAATCATTTACGAGGGAAGATTTACTCAATTTTATGGAGCGGGAATATCGACCAGAGAACATCGTCATTTCAATTGCCGGTAGAATAAATGAGAAGCTATTAGCTGTTATTGAAGAAGCTTTTTCTCACCACAAGAGGGGCGAACGTAAGACATGCGACTCTGCTCCGGCGTTGATTCAGCCGAAACACCTCATCCGCAAAAAAGCAGTTGAGCAAGCGCATTTATGTTTAGGGTTCCAAGGGGTTCCATTAGTTGAAGACAACATTTATGCAAGTGTACTCTACAACCATTTACTCGGGGGTGGCATGAGCAGCCGATTGTTCCAAGAAATTCGTGAACAAAAAGCACTCGCCTATTCCGTTTATTCGTATCATACGTCATACCAAGACACCGGTCTTCTAACTGTGTATGCGGGAACAGCAACTCATCGTTAGATGAATCTTATCATGCTATTATTGATACCGTTAAAAAATTCGCTGTGACCGATGAAATTACTGCAACCGATGTAGAAGATGCAAAAGCACACGTATTAGGGAGTACTGTTTTAAGTCTTGAGAGTCCGAGTAGTCGAATGAATCGTAATGGTCGTAATGAGCTAGCTATTGGTGAACACCAAACGCTTGATGAATTGACGGAACGAATTGAAAGTGTGACACACGATCAGGTGAGATTGTTTGCTGAATCGGTGTACAACAGTCCGGTTGCCCTTTCTCTTATTAGCCAAGAAGGAAAAGCACCGAGTTAACGTTCTGAACGCCCCTACTCTTTCATAAACTACAATGAAAAGGAGGCGTTCTTGTGAGACTTAGTGAAATGAGTGCAAAGGAAATCGTTGATTATGAACAGGGTGAACGTCTCGGTGTTCCAGGACGCCTAGATGCGAGGATCGATGAGACGACAGGTGAAATTCATGCATTTTTGTTTCCGACAAATCGCTGGACACCATTTCGACGGTCCGAAGACATGCTAGAAATCCACTGGCGACACATCCATACGATCGGAGAAGACATGATCATCGTCGATCGAACTAAATAAACCATAAGCTGTTTGGGCAAAAACGCCCAAACAGCTTTTTTTGTGGGGACAGTCCCCGGTAAAGTAACGTATTACCGAGATGGGGGACAGTCCCCCACAAGAGTGCAGTATTAACGCATTAGGGGACAGTCCCCAGTCATTTCGTAACTATGGTCACCGAATTGTCTGGACGCTCATAATCTAAACATGTGTGGAATTAGTAAAGGGGGGAAGGTGTTCATGCTGCATGTTGCCATACTCGGTGGAGATCGTCGTTTTCTCGCGTTAATTGAGACACTTTCTGCCTATGTTGATACGTTGTATACAGTTGGGTTTGATGAACTAGCTGACAATGTAAACGTCGTACGAAGCAGCTTGGAAAACATCCCTTTTGAACAATTGTCTGCGGTCATTGTTCCGGTTCAAGGAATAGGAGACGACGGTTCAATTGATGTTTTAAATGGTCGAAGCGAACAATTATCAACTACTCATGTTGAACGTACAAATAAAGAATGTATCTGGATTACTGGTGTTCGAACGGGTTTTTTACAAAAGATTAAAGATCGGAAAGTCATGAGCTTTCTCGATCGTGAAGACGTCGCGATTTTAAATTCCATTCCTACCGCTGAAGGTTGTCTTCAATTAGCGATTGAAAAGACAGATCACACCATTCACGGATCACAAGTCTGTGTATTTGGCTACGGAAGATGTGGGCAAACGATTGCAGACGTTTTTAAAGGTGTTGGCGCGAACGTGACCGTTACGACTTTGGTTGAGAAAGAAGAGGCTCGAGCGGCTCAAAGAGGGTTCCAAACGTTATTGTTTGCTGAATTTGAACAGTCACTAGCTTCGTTTGACATTGTGATTAATACGATTCCGGCGCATGTGTTTACACCTAACGTGTTGCAACAATTAAAGCGTCAGCGTTTTTACTAGATATTAGCAGCAAGCCAGGAGCGTTTTTAAAAGAAGATGTAACCTCCTTGTCCAATATCGTCATGAACGTACCGGGTTTACCAGGGAGAGTTGCCCCACGAACAGCAGGAGAAATTCTCGGTGAAGCGACGAGGAAGATCTTAGAAAAGGAGTTTCGGCATGGATCTTAATGGGAAAAGAATAGGGTTCGGTTTAACAGGTTCTCACTGTACGTTAGAAGAGGTTATTCCGCTAATTAATACACTGAGATCTAAAGGTGCAGAAGTTGTACCATTTGTAAGCTGGACGGTGCAGTCGACAGATACGAAGTTCGGTAAGTCCGCGCATTGGATTTCAGAGATTGAGAAGGCAGCAGACCATGAAGTGATTAATTCAATTGTGAAAGCAGAGCCATACGGCCCAAGAACACCACTTGATTGTATGCTCATTTCACCGATGACGGGTAACAGCTTAAGCAAATTTGCAAATGCGTTAACAGATTCTCCGGTTTTAATGGCTGCAAAAGCAACGCTTCGAAACGGTTCACCCGTTGTTGCGGCGATTTCCACGAACGATGCACTCGGACTTAATGCGAAGAATTTAGCGACACTTCTAACGATGAAGCAAGTCTTTCTCGTGCCATTTGGTCAAGACGATCCGGTCAAGAAGCCTACTTCACTTGTTGCGAGAATGGAAGCAATCCCGTCAACAATTGAAGAAGCATTAGAAGGTCGTCAATACCAACCGCTCTTAATCGATAAATATAACGATTGACGTGTAATGGCTGTTGATTAATTTACTAGACTCTTATATCGTAAATAGTAGCATGTGACATTGCGAATCAATGCACATTGTTGAATGACTTGAGGAGGAACTAAACAAATGACAGAACACACAGGTTATAACGTAGCCGTTGTCGGCGCCACAGGTGCAGTCGGACAACAAATGCTAAAAACACTCGAAGAAAAAGACTTCCCGGTTCGCTCTCTTAAATTATTATCATCACCTCGCTCCGCTGGAAAAGAGATTGTATTTAAAGGCAAGACGTATACGGTTGAAGAAGCTGCTCCCGAGCAGTTTGAAGGTATGCAAATTGCCCTGTTTTCAGCAGGCGGTTCAATTTCAAAGAAACTGGCTCCAGAAGCTGTCAAGCGTGGCGCCATTGTTATCGATAATACGAGTGCGTTTCGTATGGACGAAAATGTCCCACTCGTTGTACCAGAAGTAAATGAAGAAGACTTAAAGGGTCACAACGGAATCATTGCGAACCCGAACTGTTCGACGATTCAAATGGTCGTAGCGCTCGAGCCAATCAAGAAAGCGCTCGGGTTAAAGAAAGTGATCGTGTCAACATACCAAGCCGTTTCAGGTGCGGGTCTTGATGCGATTGAAGAAATGAGAGAACAATCGAAGGATGTTCTTGAAGGAAAAGAAATTGATCCTAAAGTGTTGCCAGTGTCTGGTGATAAGAAACACTATCAAATCGCCTTTAACGCGGTCCCACAAATTGATCTTTTTGAAGAGAACGGATATACGTTTGAAGAAATGAAAATGATCAATGAAACGAAGAAAATTATGCATGATGATGCACTAGAAGTAGCTGCTACTTGTGTAAGACTTCCAGTTGAGACAGGTCACTCGGAGTCCGTTTACATCGAGACAGATGGAGAAGGAAAAAGCGTAAAAGAAATTCAAGCGATCCTTTCAGAAGGTGCTGGTATTACGCTTCAAGACGATCCATCAACGCAAACGTATCCGTTAGCGACAACATCTGTAGGATTGCCAGACGTATTTGTCGGACGTATTCGTAAAGACCTAGACAAAAACAATGCGTACCACATGTGGATCGTTTCTGACAATTTGTTAAAAGGAGCTGCGTATAACTCAGTGCAAATTGCAGAAAGCCTGATCAAGCTAGGTATTGTTAAAGAAGGACAATCATCATACAATCGTCGTTCAAAAGTTTGGCGGAACGAGCGTACAATCGGCTGAGTTGCGAGAAATCGCAGCTCAGCACGTGCGTTCTGCTGTTGAAAGTGGACACAAAGTTGTCGCTGTTGTCTCTGCGATGGGGCGCAGTAACGACCCGTACAGTACAGACACGTTGCTCGGGTTAATCGATGGAAACGATGCGCACGTTCCTAAGCGTGAGCAAGATTTGTTGCAATCGTGTGGAGAGATTATTTCAAGTGTCGTGTTTACGAACCTTCTTATCGGTCAAGGTTTGAAAGCGAGTGCGCTTACAGGCAAGCAGGCCGGGTTTGTAACGAACGACACGTTTGGAAATGCGCGTATTACTGAAATGAAAACCGATGCGATTCTTGAACGGTTCAAAGAAAGTGACGTTTTAGTTGTCGCTGGTTTCCAAGGCGAATCAACGAAAGGCGAATTAACGACGCTTGGACGAGGCGGAAGTGATACGTCAGCGACAGCACTTGGGGCGGCATTAAATGCGAAGTATGTCGATATTTTCACCGATGTGGATGGCATTATGACGGCTGACCCTCGCATCGTAAATGATGCGAAGCCTTTAAAGACGCTCACATACTCAGAAGTGAGCAACATGGCATACCAAGGGGCTAAAGTGATTCATCCAAGAGCGGTTGAGATTGCGATGTACGCAAAGATCCCACTCCGCATTCGCTCTTTGCAGTCTGATTCAACGGGAACGCTCATTACGATGTCTAGAGATCAACTTCCTGGTAGCGACGTGGAAGAGCGGCTCGTCACAGGCATTACGTATGTCAAAGATATATCGCAAGTAACTGTTCAAAAAGCTGAAGATGACCACGCAGCAGCATCTTTAATCTTTACGAAGCTTGCTGCTGAGGGGATTAGCGTAGACTTTATTAACATTAGTCGTTATGAGGTCGTCTTTACCGTGCCTATGCATAAAGAACAGCATGTGCAAGAAGCGGTAAAAACGCTCGGTTATAAAGCTAATCTTTTGCCACGATGTGCGAAAGTAAGTGCTGTCGGTGCTGGGATGACTGGCGTTCCTGGGGTCGTCTCAAAGATTACGACAGCACTACATCAAGAAGAGATTGAAATTCTTCAAGCGACCGATTCACATACGACGATTTGGGTACTCGTACGTGAAGATGAAATGGACTTAGCAGTAAACGCATTGCATCATATGTTCAGACTTGCAGAAGAACAGAACTCGTAATAAACATCTACAAAGTCCTAATGATTTAAGGTCATTAGGCTTTTCTATGCCTATATTTGCCTTGTTCTGACTTGTTTTATCCCGACGTATTGAGTTATACTACTAGCAGTTCATTCGTTCGGTTAAGGTGCATAAGCATGTAGCGTGTTTTTGCGATTATAGACGGACAGGTCGCTTAGACGGAAAAGCGACAACAACTAGAATAGATGAAGTAGGAGGAACACATGTCTAAGCAAGAAGAGACACAAAGTCGAGTACGTGTGTTTGCCCTGGGCGGACTCGGGGAAACGGGCAAGAACATGTACGTTGTAGAAGTTGATGAAGAAATGATTGTACTAGATGCAGGTCAAATGATTCCACAAGATGATATGCTCGGAATCGATGTCGTAATTCCTGATATTTCTTATTTGGTACAACATAAAGACCGAGTAAAAGCCATCGTGTTATCACACGGACACGAAGATCACACAGGTGCGCTTGCCTACATTATTGATAAACTGCAAGTCCCTGTATACGGTTCAAAGTTAACAATCGGACTTATTGAAGATGATCTTAAAGCGAAAAACCCATCCGATAAAACGAAGTTAAAGGTCGTTTCACCGGGCGGCAACATGAAAGCAGGGAAAATTCGCGTTGAGTTTTTCCGAGTGAACCACAGCATTCCTGATTGTTTAGGGATTGCCATTCAGACACCGCAAGGGTATGTCGTGTACACGGGTGACTTTAAGATTGACCAAACCCCACCAGACCGCAAATTCTCAGATATTGGTCGCATGACCGATTACGGTAAAAAAGGCGTACTCGTATTGCTTTCAGATAGTACGAATGCTGAAGTGCCGGGTACAACACCGTCTGAAAAAGACACAGAAGCAGGAATTAAGAGCGTGTTCCGTGAAGCAGAAGGACGCGTCATTGTTAGTACGTATTCTTCAAATGTGTATCGTATTCAACAAGTCATCGATGCGGCAAATGAAACGAAGCGTAAGCTTGCGATCGTTGGAGATTCAATGATGAAGGTCATTGATATTTCAAAACGCTTAAACTATTTACGTGTGCCTAAAAACCTCGTCATTTCTGTAGATGAACTTAGTAAATACAATACCGATGAAGTTGCGGTACTTTGTACCGGAAGTTTAGGCGAGCCCGTATCTGCACTTCACCGAATGGCTAAGGGTAGCGATCGTCAACTATCGATTTTGCCGAAAGATACGGTAATTATTTCTGCAAGCCCATCACCGAGCAATGAGAAGTCGGTTGGACGTGTCGTTGATCAGTTGTACAAACTAGGTGCAGAAGTTGTTACGAAGTACCCGCAAGTAAACGTTTCTGGTCACGCGAGCCAAGAAGAACTCATGTTCATGCTTAACCTCATGAAACCGAGACATTTTATGCCAATTCAAGGTGAGTTTCGCATGCAATTTGCCCACGCGCAACTTGCACAGACGACAGGTGTTCATCGCGATCGTATTCATATCGTGGATAACGGTGACGTGCTTATGTTTGAAGACAAAAAAGCAATCAAAGCGTCAAAAGTACCTGCCGGGAACGTCTTAATTGATGGACTAGGAATCGGTGATGTTGGAAACATCGTATTACGTGATCGTCGTTTGCTTTCTAAAGACGGAATTCTCGTCGTCGTTGTGACACTAAACAAGAAGACGAGCGAATTCGTTTCAGGACCAGACATTATTTCTCGTGGGTTCGTCTACGTGAGAGAGTCTGAAGAACTGCTTGAAGAAGCAAAACAAAAAGTCTCCGACACGTTAAAAACGTGTATGAGTGACAACGTAAACGAATGGTCTTCACTTAAAAGCAACGTGCGTGACGTATTAAGTCGTTTCCTTTATGACAAAACGAAACGCCGTCCGATGATTTTACCTATTATTATGGAAGTGTAATGATGAACACCCACTGATCCGTCAGTGGGTGTTTTTTTGGTGTATAAACCGTTCGATGAGATCAATACTAAGTGGGAAAAGGAGGTTTTTTTATGCCTGAAGAACAACCTGCGATCGATAAAGGGAAGAAATCTGATAGTGTGGTCGACAAAATCCAAGCGTTCGGTCAAACAAGTGTGCCGACCGCAGAGCAATCAGACATTCATTGCATCACGATCATCGGACAAATTGAAGGTCATATGCAACTCCCCCCACAAAATAAAACGACAAAGTACGAGCACATCTTGCCTCAACTCGTGGCTACGGAACAAAACCCTAAAATTAAAGGATTATTGCTCGTTTTAAATACCGTCGGTGGTGACGTGGAGGCAGGACTTGCGATTGCAGAAATGGTTGCAAGCATGAGCAAGCCGACCGTAACGATTGTTCTTGGTGGTGGTCATTCAATTGGTGTACCCGTCGCGGTTGCAGCAGACTACGCATTTATTGCAGAAACGGCAACAATGACGATTCACCCTGTGCGTTTAAATGGACTAGTCATCGGTGTGCCACAAACGTTTGAATACCTTGAGAAAATGCAAGAGCGTGTCATTCAATTTGTGACGGGTCACTCCAACATTAAAAATGATTTGTTCAAAGAATTAATGTTCGACAAAGGAAATTTAACGAGAGATATTGGTACGAATGTTGTCGGCCAAGATGCGGTTAAATACGGATTGATTGATGAGGTAGGCGGGCTAGGACCTGCAATTCAGAAATTACGACAATTGATCGATGAAGGCGAGGCGCCTTTGCAATGATTTTATATACCCCACTCGCTTATGAAGAAATTTTTCCGAATGAAGAAGGAACTGAATCATGTTACGTAGAAACTGAAACAGGTGTCGTTATGCTTGAGAAAAACATTGAAGGTGAATGGGTGGTCGGAAAATTGATCAGTCCGAACCCGAGTGATTATTTAGACCCGAAATACGAACCGGGTACACGTTGGAACAGCTAAGATGAACAACGATATGTTGCTCATCTTTTTTATGATCGCAAGCGATGTAAGACGTTTGTAAGCTTTGAAAGAAGCGGTTTATGTTATAATAAACCAGCAATGCCATCTCTGACCATGTTTGATTTTTGTTAGGGGGAGGAGTGCAGTGGGGAAGAAAAAGAAGAAAAAGAAAAAGCAACAAGATTGGACGACGCAATTGAAGTTTGAGTTGAGCGGAATTGCGATTGTCATGCTCGCACTCATTGCGACGTTTAATTTTGGTTCAGTAGGTACGATTCTCATTCAGTTGTTTCGGTTTTTTGCAGGGGAATGGTATCACTTTATCACCTTCTTGTTGTATTTGTTTGCGCTCACGTTAATTTTTAAACGAGTGTTACCTAAAGTTTGGACAAAACGACTTACAGGTCTCTATTTAGCGATGTTTACGGTCCTTTTATATACACACTTAAGTTTGTTTGAGAACTTACAAAGTGTTGGTCCTTTTTCGAACGGTTCCGTGTTAATCAACACGTTAGAACTTTATCGCATGGATTTGCTCGGACAAGCGGATGACCTCGGTGGAGGAATGCTCGGTGCACTCGGGTATGCGACGGGGACGTTTTTGTTTGATGTTGAAGGAACCTTTGCAGTCGGGATTATTTTATTTGTCGTTTCATTTATTTTACTCAGTGGCAAGTCGATTCGCGATGTGTACGACTATGCTTCGTCTAAAGTTCGTTACGGAGCAGGAGTCGTTTGGAACGCTGCAAAAGGTATTCAGACGAAAGTGAAAACGAACCAAACCGCAACGTCGAATCAACAACAGCCAGCAACGAAGACAAAGCCAGTTGCAGAGAACAAAGGCGAACCATCAGTGAAAGAGCAAAAGCAAGCAACCACAGATCATGAGCGTCCTGTGATCCATAACTTCCAAGAGAATACGTATGCGAAGGAAGAAGCGAAACCTAGAAGAGCGTCAGAGAAAAAAGACGACCAAGACGATGAAATGGCACCGCTCGTTACGACCGAACGCTCAAATGAAGATTATCAGCTTCCAGCGATCGATTTGTTACAATCACCGGTACAAAATCATCAAACGAGTGATCGTAATCAAGTGTCTACGAACGCGAAGAAACTTGAAGATACGTTAAAGAGCTTTGGTGTACAAGCTCAAGTAAACGAAGTTCATTTAGGACCTGCTGTAACCAAATACGAAGTACAACCTGCGGTTGGCGTAAAAGTCAGTAAGATTGTCAGTTTAACCGATGACATTGCCTTGCTCTTGCGGCCAAAGACATTCGAATTGAAGCGCCAATACCAGGGAAATCTGCCGTCGGAATTGAAGTACCAAACCAAGATGTAGCAATGGTAACCTTGCGTGAAGTAATCGAAGGCTCAAAAAGCGACAGTGTCTTATCTGTCGGACTTGGTCGCGACATTTCAGGCGAGCCGATGATGGCAGAATTGAACAAAATGCCGCACCTTCTCGTTGCAGGTGCAACAGGTAGCGGAAAAAGTGTCTGCATTAACGGCATTGTTACGAGTATATTAATGCGAGCAAAGCCTCATGAAGTGAAATTGATGATGATTGACCCGAAAATGGTTGAACTGAATGTGTACAACGGCATTCCACATCTATTAACACCGGTCGTGACGGAACCGAAAAAAGCCGCCCAAGCGTTAAAAAAGGTCGTCTCTGAAATGGAGCGTCGTTACGATTTGTTCTCTCATAGCGGGAGTCGGAACATTGAAGGGTATAATGCGATGGTCCGGAAGCACAATGAGAAAGACGAAGAAGAGGAAAAGCCTCTTTTACCTTATATCGTCGTGATTGTCGATGAGCTTGCTGACTTAATGATGGTCGCTTCAAGCGATGTGGAAGACGCGATTACGCGCCTAGCGCAAATGGCTCGTGCTGCAGGCATTCATATGATTATTGCAACGCAGCGCCCTTCTGTCGATGTCATCACGGGTGTCATTAAAGCGAACATCCCATCACGTATAGCGTTTGGCGTCTCGAGTTCGACCGATTCAAGAACGATTCTTGATTCGTCAGGTGCGGAGAAGTTACTCGGCCGAGGAGATATGTTGTTTTTACCAGTCGGTGCTAACAAGTCAACGAGAATACAAGGCGCGTTTATTTCAGATGATGAAGTAGAAGAGATCGTTAACTTTGTCATTGATCAACAAAAAGCACAATACGAAGAAGAAATGACGCCAGACGATGTCGTTGAGACGCACGAAGAACCAACCGATGAACTGTTTTACGATGCAGTCGACCTCGTGATGCAAATGAACACCGCATCGGTCTCAATGCTACAACGTAGATTTAGAATTGGGTATACGAGAGCAGCACGACTCGTTGATGAAATGGAAGCACAAGGAATTGTCGGACCTTATGAAGGTAAGAAACCACGAGAAGTATTAAAACGAATGGATTCAGAAGATATGACAGATGCGAAGTAAATAGAAAAAGGTGATGTACATGGCAGAAGTAGAAACATTTCAAATCGGTAGCATGAATGTTCATTTTCAACCGAGTAAGAAATACAAAACGACGACGTTTGTCTTGCAAATTAAAGCGCCATTAGCAAAAGGTTCAGCTGCTTCTCGTGCACTTCTTATGCAAGTGTTACAAGCTGGAACGAATAAATTCCCGTCAAGACGTGCGATTCGTAAGCACCTAGACTCTTTATACGGGGCATCATTTGGCGGTGATGTCAGTAAAAAAGGTGAGCAGCACTTTCTCACGTTTTTCATGGAAGTGCCTCACGAGAAGTTTTTACAACAAGAAGACGAACCACTCGTGAAGAAGGCGCTCTCGTTTTTAACGTCGGCGCTCTTAGAGCCAGTGCGTGAAAACGGAACGTTTAAAGAAAGCATTGTTCATGAAGAAAAGCAAGCACTCAAAAGTAAAATCAAAAATATCGCAGACGATAAAGTGCGCTATGCGAACGGTCGCCTTATTGAAGAAATGTGCAAAGACGAAACGTATGGCATTCACCCTTATGGTTCGTACGATGAAGTCGAAGCACTTACTACACAAGACTTAGAACAAGCGTATGAATCACTGCTTGAAAACGATCAATTTGATTTATTTATTACTGGACCAGGGAAAGTGGATGAATTAACGCCCGTTTTAAATGAGAGAAAAGCATCGTTTAAAAGTCGAGCGGTTAAAACGAGCACAACGGTGAACGGTCCAACGAACAACGGTCGTGAAGTCATCGAACACCAAGACTTGCAACAAGCAAAACTTCACTTAGGTTTTCGTGTACCGTATACGGCAAGTGATGCGGAGTATGCAACTGTTCTTGTTGCGAACGGGATCTTCGGTGCGTTTCCACACTCAAAGCTATTCGTAAACGTGCGAGAAAAGGAAAGCTTGGCGTATTATGCGGCGTCCCGTTATGAACCGTATAAAGGCTTAATTTTTGCAATGGCTGGAATCGGTTTTGAGCAGTTTGAAAAAGCCACAAAAATTATGACGGAACAACTTGACGCTTTAAAAGCTGGTGATTTCACCGAAGATGAACTAACGACAACCAAGCTAATGATTAAAAATCAGATTCTAGAACAAGTCGATACTGCACGGGGCAATATTGATTTAATGTATCAAAATGTCCTCACAGGTCGTGAACGCTCTGTTGAAGAGCGAGTGAGTGAAATTGATGCAGTTACGCGTGAAGACGTTGAACGCGTCTCGAAAGCGATTGAATTAGATACTGTGTACTTGTTAACGGGTAAGGAGGAGCGTGCATAATGGAAAAACTACATTACGATCAGCTCGGCGAAACGTTATATAAAGAAACGCTCGACAATGGCCTAAAGGTCTACATCTTGCCACGTCAAGAAAACAACAAAACATTTTCCATCTTCACGACGAATTACGGCTCGATTGATGATCAATTTACGCCAATGAATGAAGATGAAGTCGTAAATGTTCCTGATGGCATCGCACATTTTCTTGAGCACAAGTTGTTTGAAGACGAAGAAGGAGATGTGTTCGACACGTTTTCCCGTCGCGGGGCGCAGACGAATGCGTTTACGAGTTTTACGAGAACGGCGTATTTGTTCTCAAGCACGAGTGGCGTCAAAGACAACGTAAAAACACTCATTGATTTCGTGCAAAAGCCGTATTTCACTAAGGAATCTGTCGCGAAAGAGCAGGGCATTATCGAACAAGAAATCCGTATGTATGAAGACGACGCAGACTGGCGCTTGTTTTTCGGATTGATTGCGGCTCTTTATGAGAAAAGCACCGTACGCGTAGATATTGCCGGTACGGTCTCATCCATTCAAGACATTACAAAAGATATGTTGTATCAATGTTATGAGACGTTTTACCACCCATCGAACATGGTGCTCTTTATCGTCGGCCCTGTTGATCCAGACGAAATGCTAACGCTCGTAAAAGAAAACCAAGCCGGAAAAACGTTCAAAGAGCAAGGGGAAATTACACGCATTTATGGTGATGAGCCCGAAACGAGCTACAAAAAAGAAGATACACTTCACATGAACGTGCAAACGCCAAAAGTGTTGCTCGGATTTAAAGAAGCCAATGATGAGTATCCACTTGAAGGGTTAAGCTATGAGCTCGCAATGCAAATGCTTTTAGACATCATGTTCGGACCGAGCTCAGAGGCGTACGAAGAAATGTATCGTGAAGGGATTATCGATAGTTCATTTTCGACAGACTTTACGATGGAACGCTCGTTTGGGTTCTCAGCGATCGGTGGCGACACGAAAGATCCAGACGCTCTCGTAAAGAAAGTGCGTGAGACGATCCGCTCTTACAAACAAAAAGCATTAAGTGAAGAGGAAATGGCGATTACGAAAAAGCGTAAAATTGGTTCTTTCCTTAAACAATTAAACAGCTCGGAATTTATTGCGACGCAATTCACTCGCTACGAAATGAATAATGATGATTTGTTTGAAGTCGTTCCTAAACTTGAGGCGTTAACACTTGATGATCTAGAAAAGGTTCTTCAGCGTCACTTCGTTGATGATCATAGCTCAATCATGAAGGTATTGCCAAAGTGAAACAGAGCGTTTTAATTACTGGAGCGAGTGGCGGAATCGGTCAAGCGATCGCTACGTCACTTTCGAATGCAGGGACACATTTGTTCCTGCATTATTTTAAAGGAAAAGAACGTGCTGTAAAGCTAAAACAAATCTGTGAAGCGAGCGGTAGCGAAGTGACGTTGATTCAAGGTGATTTAACGTCGTCGCCTAGTACGTCGGCTTTTATTAATGAACTTAAAGTGCCGATCGACGCTTTTATTCACGCAAGTGGTCACGATTTATATGGATTGTATACCGATTATACGGATGAAGAACGGGATGCCCTTATGCACCATCACATCTATTCGGCGATGGCGATTGCAAAACGAGTGTTACCAACGATGATCGAAAACAAATCAGGACGAATTATTCTGATCTCCTCAATTTGGGGTGAGGTTGGGGCGTCAATGGAAGTGCTGTATTCGACGGCAAAAGGAGCTCAGCTGGCGTTTGTTAAAGCGTTAGCGAAAGAAGTCGCAATCTCAGGGATTACTGTCAATGCCGTCTCACCTGGGGTCGTTGAAACGAACATGATGGCTTCGTTTTCAGCTGATGACAAAGAAGAACTCACTTCAAGAATCCCAGCAGGAGTGTTCGGAACGCCAGAACAGATCGCTTCAGCATGCGCGTACTTACTTACCGAAGAAGCGGCATACGTAAATGGTCACGTATTCTCCATCAATGGAGGCTTTAACGGCTAGACATGTATAATTTTCTCGCTTTGATTCACACTACACGTGTAGTGACTTATGAATGGAGGAGGAAGATCATGTCTGTTCTTGAGAATTGGGACCACTGGAAATCGTTTTTAGGCGATCGCTAGAATCTGCACAACACGACGGCTTAAACGAAAGTGTCGTTTCTGACGTTGCATTTGAAGTTGGCGATTATTTAGCGAATCAAGTAGAACCACAAAACGAACAAGAACGAGTGCTAGCGGATATGTGGAAAGTCGCAGACGAGTCTGAACAACATGCGATTGCGAACATGATGGTCAAACTCGTACAAAAACATTAAACGTTAAGCGCACCGATCCCAACATTGGTCGGTGCGTTTTTTTGTTTGTAGACAAAATACTATTCAAATGGTTGAAAATAACGTAAAATGACAGATGTATACTTAACCAATATATGTATATAGTTAAAGGAGGCCACTATTTATGGCGGAAAAGAAAGAATGGTATTTCGAATATCAAATTCATCAAAACCGACCCGGTCTTCTTGGGGATATCTCCTCTCTACTCGGTATGTTATCGATCAATATCGTAACGATTAACGGTGTTGAGAACAACCGACGAGGAATGCTCATTCGCTCTGCAAATGATGATAACATCGCGCGCTTGCGTGACATATTAGAAACGATGCAAATTATTACGTTAATGAAGATTCGACAACCGCGCTTACGAGACCGTTTGGCGGTGATGCACGGTCGTTATATTGAACGTGATGCGGATGATAAGAAAACGTATCGATTCGTTCGTGATGAACTCGGCTTGCTCGTTGATTTTATGGCTGAATTGTTTAAAGAAGAACGTCATTATCTCGTTGGAATTCGTGGGATGCCACGAGTTGGAAAAACCGAATCAATCGTTGCAGCAAGTGTTTGTGCGAACAAACATTGGTCGTTTATTTCATCGACTTTACTTAGACAAACCGTTCGTTCGAAGCTTGCGGATGATGAACGGGGTGAAAATCTCGTCTACATCATTGATGGGATTGTCACGACGATGAGAGCAAACGAACAGCATCGCAATTTAGTGAATGAAATTATGCAATTGCCAGCTGTAAAAGTTGTTGAGCATCCAGACATATTTGTTCGTGAAACTGCGTATACGTTACAAGATTTCGATTGTATTATTGAACTTAGGAACAATGATAAAGAGAAGATCACATATGAAATGGTAGAGTCAGGTTTCTCCTCTTTTGATATTAGCTAGGTAGAAGGTGGTAAGATGACAGAATTAGGTCAGTTTTTGCAGTCAAAGCGTGAAGAGTTTGGCTGGGATTTAGAAGAAGTTCAAAAGCGTACGAAAATTCAGAAGCGTTACTTGTTAGCCATTGAGTCTGGCGACTATGGAGATTTGCCCGGTGCATTTTATGCCCGAGCCTTCATTAAAAGCTACTCAGAAGCACTCGGACTTGAACCAGATGAAGTGTTCCAGCAATTTGAATCGGATTTACCGAAGCCAAAACAAGAAGCTGTTGATCTGCCTTCACGGGTTGAACAGCAAAAGACACGAACGAAAGAACGGAAGAAGAAAAGCAATTACATGCCCGCTATTTTCATCGGATTGTTCTTGATTGCCATTGTGGCAGGGGTTTGGGCGATTATGGCGTTTCCATCTGGAACAGATGAAGCGGCTCCTGAAGAAGAAGAGTCGATGAATATCGTCGGAACGACACCTGATGAGGAAGAAGACGACGAAGTGGGCGATGATGAAGGCGAAGAAGACACATCTTCAACCGAAGGCACGACTGAAGAAGACGATGAAGCTCAAAACGAAGACGAAGACGAGCCATCAACGGACGAGACGTTGACGTTTGGAGAGACGAACAACAACGAGTCATTGTTTACGGTAACTGGTGATTCATTCGCAATTGATCTTGAATTTGATGGAGAGAGTTACATTCAAATTCTAGACGAGCGTAACGGAACGGTCATTGGCATGGACGGCGTTTTCTCAAGTGATGAATCATTTGAAGTTGATGATCAAGATTCCATTACAATGAACGTCGGGAATACGTATGGTGTGACGATTACGGTCAATGGCGAAGAATTAGAATATCCAGTGGATACGCATCATCACTTTATTACATTAGAGTTAGAAGAATAATGAGTACGGTCTGCTACTTGACGGTAGCAGACTTTATGTTTTTCTTTTCAATCGACTTACATTTCGGTAGACTATAAAGACGCCTGTTTTCGATTAACTTGCTTTTCTGTTAAACTATAAGCGTGTTTGCAAAAGGAGGATCGGTTTTGAACTTACCGAATCAGATTACGCTCGCACGAATCGCATTTATTCCTATTTTTATGTTTGTCTTTTTATATCCATTTGATTGGGGAACGGTTTCTGTTTTTGATTCCGAAATTCCAGTTAATCATCTCGTAGCGGCATTGATTTATGCCATTGCGGCGCTTACCGATTGGGTAGATGGATACATAGCTAGGAGCCGAAACCTAATTAGTAACTTCGGCAAATTTCTAGATCCTTTAGCGGATAAATTACTCGTCACTGCGGCTTTACTCTCGCTCATTGAGCTTGATATGCTACCTGCGTGGATGGCGGTTGTTATTTTAACTCGCGAATTTGCGGTAACCGGTATGCGCCTCGTTGCAGCTGCAGATGGAACCGTGATTGCGGCAAGTCCACTTGGGAAATGGAAAACAGTTTTTCAAATGGTTGCGATCTTCTTTCTTATGGTTCATAACGTACCGTTTGAAGGGATGGGATTCCCACTCGCAGATCTATTGATGTGGATTGCCGTCATTTTGACGATTGTTTCTGGAATCGATTATTTCTGGAAGAACAAACACATTTTTAAAGATGCCTAATTGAAGGAGGCATGCTGAATGAATGCTGAAATTATTGCAGTTGGAACGGAACTACTACTCGGTCAAATTGCGAACACAAACGGTCAGCACATCTCTAGCCGACTTGCAAATCACGGAGTAAATGTATACAAACATACGGTCGTCGGTGACAATAAAAAACGAATACAACAGGCGATTATCGAAGCAAGAAAACACCACGATCTGATTATTTTTACCGGAGGTCTCGGGCCGACGGAAGATGATTTAACGCGTGAAGCATTATCAGAATTAATTCAAGTTCCCCTCATCTATGATGAGGCGGCACTTGAGCATGTGGAGCAGTTTTTTTCGTCAAGTGGAAGAACTGTAAGTGAAGCTAACAAAAAACAAGCACTCACGTTTGAAGGTGCAGACGTGTTTCATAATCATGCCGGACTTGCATGTGGTTCGGCATTGGAGCACGAAGGAGTTCTTTATTGTTTACTACCAGGTCCTCCAAGAGAAATGCGGATGATGGTAGAGCGAGAATTGGAACCGTATTTAGCAACGATGAATACGTCGGGTAATTTCTTTGAGTCACGCGTGCTTCGTTTTTATGGAATTGGGGAATCCAGTTTAGAAGCTAAACTGCAAGACTTAATCTCTGCACAAACGAACCCAACGATAGCCCCGCTCGCAGGGGAAGATGAGGTCACGCTCCGACTGACGGTTACCGAGACGAATACAGCGCGAGCAAAGGCGTTATTAGACGAAACGGAACGAGAAATTTATGCTCGAGTGGGCAAATATTTATACGGTTTTGACAATGATAGTCTTTATTCAAAAGCATTAGAAGAACTTGCTCGCACGAAGAGTACGATTGCGACTGCAGAAAGCATTACAGGTGGCGGGTTGGCCACAAGTTTGACGTCAATCAAAGGTGCGTCACAAGTCGTTGTCGGTGGTTTTGTTACGTATAGCAACGATGCGAAAGTATCGCAGTTAGGCGTTCGTCAGGAAACGATTGACGCATATGGTGCTGTTAGCGAACAATGTGCAAAACAAATGGCAGAAGGCGTGCGCGACCGGTGCGGATCAACGATGGGTATTGCATTAACCGGTGTTGCAGGGCCTGATGAGCTCGAAGGGCATCCTGTCGGAACGTTGTTCATCGGTATTGCAGATGGAAACGAGACTGCAGTCTTTAAGCGAGTATTAAGTGGTACGAGAGAAACAATCCGTAGGCGTGCAGCGAAAGAAGCGTGTCACGTACTACTGTTACAAAAGAAAAAAGGTGATTAATAGATGAATGTATTCGACCATGAAGCAATTAAACCTCAACTAAAAAAAGCAATTAAAGACATGGGCTTTGAAGAGCCGTCACCAATTCAAGAAAAAGCGATTCCGATCGTTCTAGAAGGAAACGACGTTGTCGGTCAAGCTCAAACAGGAACAGGGAAAACAGCGGCTTTTGGGATTCCGCTTCTCAATAAAATTCAAGCGAATTCTGACGTTCAAGCGATCGTCTTAACACCAACACGAGAACTTGCGATTCAAGTTGCTGGAGAGCTTCAGAAGCTTTCTGCACATATGAAACTTACGACGTTGCCGATTTATGGTGGTCAATCGATTGGCCATCAAATCAAAGCGTTAAAACGAGGAGTACAAGTCGTTATTGGAACACCTGGACGTATTCAAGACCACTTGCGTCGTAAAACGTTAAAGCTCGATCAAGTGGAAACGTTTGTTTTAGATGAAGCCGATGAAATGCTTGATATGGGCTTTATTGAAGACATTGAATCAATCTTAAAGCAGACGAACAAATACCGTCAGACGCTGCTTTTCTCAGCGACGATGCCAGGACCAATTCGTAAATTGTCTCGTCGTTATATGAATGAGCCAAAAACCGTTTCAATTTCTAAAAGTGAAGTGACGGCACCGAGCATCGAGCAATTGTACTTCAAAGTACTTGAACGAAACAAGTTAGAATCTCTGTGCCGGATTATTGATCGTTATAGCCCTGAACTTGCAATTATTTTCTCTCGGACGAAAAAAGGTGTAGCGGAACTAACGGAGTCCCTTCAAGCGAGAGGCTATTTCGCAGATGGACTACACGGTGATTTAACACAATCCCAACGTGATGCAGTTATGCGTAAGTTCCGTGATAGTTCCATTGAATTCTTAATCGCAACAGACGTTGCTGCAAGGGGAATTGACGTTGATAACGTCAGTCACGTTATCAACTACGATATTCCACAAGACCCAGAATCCTACGTACACCGTATTGGACGTACAGGACGTGCTGGAAAGACAGGGCAAGCGTTAACGCTCGTCACACCGCGTGAAATGAAGCACCTTCGTTCAATTGAACAAGAAATTAAGATGCAAATTCCAACGCGTGAGATTCCGACGATTGAAGAAGTCGTTGAGAAACAACAAGACGCATGGAAAACACAAATTACGAATGTCATTTCGGCGAAAGACGACGTATCGATCTTTGATGACCTAACCGATGAACTGTTGCAAGAGTTCAATGAGCGAGACATCATTCAAGCGCTTCTCTCAATGAACTACCAAACGGAGAACAATTTGTCTGAGGAAGGCTATAGCTTTGGCGACACAGGTGCTGCTAAAGGCATGGTGCGTTTCTTCATTAACGTCGGACGAAACGTCAACATGACGCCGAAGATCTTAATTGAAGAAGTAGCAAATGCTGTTGGCATTCCAGGTAAATCAATCGGACGCATTGATATTTTTGAGAACTTTACGTTCATTGAAGTGCCAGAAGCCGTAGCTCCATTTGTGTACGAAGGGTTACGCCACTCACGCTTAAACGGCGCAAGAGTGAACTTAGAACCAGCAAAACCTCGTCCGAAACGAGAGAACAGAAAGCCTAACCCATCAAAAGCGTAAATAGAAAAGAGCCGTAACGTGATGTTTACGGCTTTTTCTTGTGGGACGAAAAAAATCGAATAAATGTTCGTATTTTTGCTTGGCAAACGAAAAAAAGTTCGTTATGATGTGAGCAGAGGGAAATTAGTAGAGAATTGATGATAAAGTCGACGTGATTTTTTAGATATAAAGGAGACGAATAGAATGAATGATCGTAAAGCCGCGCTGGATCAAGCGCTTCGAAACATTGAGAAACAATTTGGTAAAGGTTCAATTATGAAGCTTGGTGAAGAGTCTGAACGACGAGTTTCCACGATCTCAAGTGGTGCACTTGCTTTAGACATTGCACTTGGAGTAGGTGGGTATCCTCGTGGCCGAATCGTCGAAGTGTATGGACCAGAATCTTCAGGTAAGACGACAGTTGCCCTTCATGCGATTGCAGAAGTACAACGTAACGGTGGCCAAGCTGCATTTATCGATGCAGAGCATGCCCTTGACCCTGTTTATGCGCGGAACCTTGGGGTGAATACGGATGAACTACTTCTTTCACAGCCGGATACAGGAGAGCAAGGATTAGAGATTGCTGAAGCGTTAATTCGAAGCGGTGCGATTGACATCTTAATTATTGACTCTGTTGCTGCACTCACACCGAAAGCTGAGATCGAAGGTGACATGGGAGATACGCACGTCGGTTTGCAAGCGCGTCTCATGTCGCAAGCACTTCGTAAGTTGTCAGGTGCGATTAGTAAATCGAATGCGATTGCTGTCTTCATTAACCAGATCCGTGAGAAAGTCGGAGTGATGTTTGGAAATCCTGAGACGACACCAGGTGGACGTGCACTTAAGTTCTATTCTTCTGTTCGACTTGAAGTGCGTCGTGCTGAAGCATTGAAACAAGGCAATGACATCGTCGGGAATAAGACACGTCTTAAAGTCGTGAAGAACAAAGTAGCGCCACCGTTCCGTCAAGCGGAAGTGGACATTATGTACGGTGAGGGAATCTCTAGAGAAGGTTCGTTGCTTGATATTGCGACTGACATTGAAATTGTCGACAAGAGCGGTGCTTGGTATGCGTACGAAGGTGAGCGACTCGGTCAAGGCCGTGAGAACGCCAAGCAATACTTGAAAGAGAATGAAGATGTAGCTTCTGAGATTGAGCTTAAGATTCGCGATCATTTTGAGCTGAACGGTTCGAAAGAAAAAGAAGCAGAAGTCGACAAAGAAGAAGAGATGGCGTTGAACTTAGAACAAGAGTAAACGTTCGAGGAGCAAGGGGTAGCGACCCCTTGCTTTTCTTTTTAATAGCAAGGGTTTTAACGGTTTTTAGAGCAAAGGTTTGTTGACATTTGTAAGAATTGAAGTATACAATTAAATGGAATGAATAAAGTGCTTGTCGCCGCCGTACATTATAGGTTTGATTTATTGACAGATTATCCAAGCGGCATATAGTTCTTCATTCTTTCATAAACTTGAACAAGTTTTGTTCATATATGATCCATTCATAGCACAAATGATGATGAATGATGGAAGCAGATGGAAACATTTGGTACGACAATGAGATGAAACCCAAATGTAAGACCAACACCGATCTAGCTGCTCTCTCCGTTTTTCGTCGGCAAGCCCGCAAGAATTGAAACAACTTTATAGCAAAGGAGGTGTATCCTTGATGGGTAACGATCCAGTATTTGTGATCATCTCCATTTTGCTGATAGTTGTCGGTGGGTTCATCGGTTATATCATCCGTAAGAAGATTGCCGAGCAAAGATCTCTAGTGCCGAACAAGCTGCTAAGAAGATGATAGAAGAAGCGGAGCGCGACTCTGAAGCTAGCAAGAAGGAATCGATCCTCGAAGCGAAAGACGAAGCTTACCGCATTCGATCCGAAGCCGAAAACGATATTCGCGAACGGAGAAACGAAATTCAAAAGCAAGAAAGTCGCCTTCTTCAAAAGGAAGAAAACGCTCGACCGTAAGAG
>NZ_BAXA01000002.1 GCF_000698125.1 Geomicrobium sp. JCM 19038
CTGTTGCTGTCGTTGTGACAGCGACTTTATTATCTTATCATCTCTTGCCGTCCGCGTCAATAACTTTTTTTAAAAAGTTTTCGTTGTGATCGTTTGTGTTTCGCGATCTCTTGCGGCGACTCTTAGTATATTATCAGGGTTCTATTAGACTGTCAACAAATCTAGTAATATTTTTTAAAAATATTTCGTGCTCCTATTTTTAAAATGGAAGCACGAAAAAATGAACGGCAAAAAGCATTAGAACTCCTGGTATACCAAGGAATCCAGCGATAGAGGCTGTGAACAAGTTGATAGGCATGTGAATGCCAGCTAAGTTTCCGAATAAGTTTATAAGAAACAAAGCAACTGCCCCTAATACCAATCGGATCGCTCCATTACCAATCCATTTCA
Organism: Geomicrobium sp. JCM 19038; assembly: GCF_000698125.1. GTDB lineage: Bacteria > Bacillota > Bacilli > Bacillales > Marinococcaceae > Geomicrobium_A. The sequence continues at coordinate 391 of NZ_BAXA01000002.1, forward strand.
CTGGTTTTAACGAGACTCCTACAAACATTAATATAAAAACTGCCACTCCAATAATCGATACAAGTACAATGGGTTCCATCTTTATATCCCCTCTTTCTTTCTAGTTTTCACCATTGTATGCTTGTACTCGTTTAGACTTTCCTTGTTTCTAATAAAAAAGAAGAACCTTGGAATCGGCTCTTCTTACGTCATTCTTCTCGCTTCTTTTAAATATAAACGATACTTCGTTTCTTCTACTTTCACATACGTGAGTGCTTCATGACTTGGATCGATACTTTTCTCAATATGTTTCTTCTGTCTATGAAGTTTTTCTTTTTGTTGTTCAAGTAAATGGTAGATTCGTGCTTTTTCTCGTTTATAAACCTTTTTCTTTTGCTTCAAAGTTCTCGACGTCCTTCCACTGCTCTAGACAGTGTCACTTCATCTGCATACTCTAAATCTCCACCGACAGGTAAGCCATGCGCAAGTCTTGTTACACGTATTCCTGTTGGTTTAATCATTCTTGATAAATACATCGCTGTTGCTTCTCCTTCTATTGAAGGGTTTGTGGCAACCATAACTTCTTTAATCGTATCATCTTGCAGACGCTTAATTAATTCTGCCATGCGTATATCTTCAGGCCCAATACCATCCATTGGTGAAATGGCTCCATGTAAAACGTGGTATTGACCACGATACTCTTGCATTTTCTCAAGAGCCATCACATCTTTAGAGTCTTCGACAACACAGATGACTGAACGATCCCGCTGACTATCATCACAAATCAAGCAAGGGTCTTTATCTGTAATATAGTAACAAACAGAACAATGCGTGAGATCTCGCTTTGCATTGACGAGCGCCTTTGCAAATTCAAGAACATCGTCTTCTTTCATATTCAAAACATGAAACGCCAAGCGACTCGCCGTTTTCGGACCAATGCCTGGCAATTTCATAAATCCTTCGATTAACTTAGAAATCGGTGCAGGGTATTGCACGAATTCATTCCTCCTACATTAGGCCAGGAATATTCATTCCCTTCGTGAACTTACCTAAATCTTCCTCAACAAGCTTGTCTACTTGTTGCAAAGCGTCATTTGTTGCAGCAAGTACGAGGTCTTGTAGCATTTCTACGTCTTCAGGATCGACAACTTCCTCATCCATGATAACTTCCAAGATACGCTTATCCCCAGAAGCAACAACTTTAACAGCCCCGCCTCCAGCTGTTGCTTCAACAGTCTTTTCTTTTAGTTTCTCTTGCGCCTCAGCCATTTGCTTTTGCATTTTTTGCATTTGCTTCATCATGTTACCCATGTTTTTCATCGTAAAATCCTCCTTAAGAATTGGACGGCGAGTCGTCAATGACATGCACAAACTCTTCACCGACAAGTTTATGCGCCTCTGTAATTAGGCGATCTTCTTCCTCTTTCACTTCTGCTTGCTCTGTTTCTTGCGTCGAGTTCTGATCTTCATCAGATTGGTTAGATCTAAAGTTCGATTTGAGCTCTTCCCATTGATGATTTAAAAGCGTAATAATTTGGTAGCTATGATCATTATTAGATGCAATAGCCCTTTCCGTCAATGTTCGAAATTTGTCATCGATCATTCCACGATGCATTTCATTTTGAAAAACGAGAATCATTGCATCTGTACTAGCAGCTACCGGCTTTGCATCATTGATCCACGCAGAAGCAGGAACACTTTCTTGCTTTATCGTGCGCAAGACATCTGCCACTTGCTTTCAACTTTCGCTCGCTCTTCTTTTGATGCTTGTTGAAGCATTCGTGCGGCTTGTTTAACGGACGCCCCGTTTTGTGCCGTTGGCTGTGGCCTTCGTTTCGGAGGAGCTTTTTGATGTTGTTCTTCTCCAGAAGCTGCAGGTGATTGTGTTTTCACAGAATGAAGTTCTTTTTGCAACTGGGATAGTTGCTCTTTAAGTTGAGATACTTCACCTTGGTCAAACGCTGGTGCGGTTGTACTCCCGCCTGCTTTCGCTGCATGAATTAACGCCATCTCAAGAAAAATCTTCGGATGAGATGATCCTTTCATTTCACGTAACTCTCCGTGAAGACGTTCAATGCTATCATACACCATGTGCTCTCCACTCGCTCTGCCATCGATACAAATGCATCATCAGCTTGAACACGATCTAATAGTGTATTAAGAGACGGTGCGGTTTTATAAAGCATTAAATCACGTAAATAGTAAATTAAGTCTTCCATAAAACGAAGAGGATCTTTCCCCTCTCGAATTAATGCATCCGCAGCTTGAACAGCTTTTTCAGCATCTCCATCAATAATAGCCTCTACAGCGTCCGCCAAGAAACCTTGAGATACCGCTCCAGTAATTGCAAGCACATCTTCTGTACGAATCGTGTTATCTTCTGAAAATGATAATGCTTGATCAAGCAGACTCAATGCATCACGCATCCCGCCTTCTGCTACTCGAGAAATAAGGTGCAAAGCATCCTCTTCACATTCTGCTCCTACTTGTTCAAGAATGTAAGACATACGCTTGATTAATGTCTCCGGACCAATTCGCTTAAAATCAAATCGTTGTGTTCTTGAGATGATCGTCAACGGAATTTTATGAGATTCTGTTGTTGCTAAAATAAAGATCGCATGAGCTGGAGGCTCTTCGAGCGTTTTAAGTAATGCGTTAAATGCTCCTGTAGAGAGCATGTGAACCTCGTCAATAATATATACCTTATACTTTACATCTCGAGGTGCTGCGATGACATTATCACGAATGTAGCGAATTTCATCTACACCATTGTTCGACGCTGCATCAATTTCTATTACGTCAACGACCGCTCCACTCTGGATCCCTTTGCAAGCATCACACGTATCACATGGCTCAGCAACCGGCGCATGCTCACAGTTCACAGCTTTCGCCATAATTTTTGCAGCGCTCGTTTTCCCCGTTCCTCTCGGACCACTAAACAAGTAGGCGTGCGCTACCTTTTGTTGGATGAGGGCGTTTTGCAATGTTTTCGTGATGTGATTTTGACCCGCGACATCTTCAAGTCGCTTCGGTCTCCAAACGCGATATAATGCTTGATAGCTCATAGCTTCTGCCCCCTCCTTTCCAGTCCTTTGACGCTTTGTTTCTATTATACTGTTTTAAAGTGTCTTTTTCAAAATGAAAAAAGCCCCTCTAGTAAAGAGAGACTTCAATAGCTATGTTATGTAACCGCGCACCTTCCGTCGATCTATGCACCACAAGCGTTACCTAAGCAGTTGGCTCGATTCAGGCAACTCCACGGCACACGAAAGGTCATGCTTACTGCTGCTTCCTTCCGGACCTGACAGGGTTCACATGTTTCCGTTGCGTAGAACCCAAACGTCAACACTACTTACAAAGGGCAGACCTCGCAGCGCATAAACCTCGGGAAGGGATTCAGTCTTGCTATAGCGGATTGCAAGTACAGGGCACCGCTAATTCCCCACCTAGCACGGCATGTTAAAGTATATCTGATCAGTTACTAGAAATCAATGGACTTGTTTAATTTCTTTCTCATCCGAAGCTTTTTGAAAAAGTTCGTCAATAAATCGCTGCATTCATGACCAAGTACATCAGGCTTACAACGCACTGATGGTTTAAGCGTTCATCTTGAAGCACATTGCCGAGTGTCCCGGCGTAACCCGCCTTCGGATCTTTCGCTCCATAGACAACGCGAGGAATCCGCGCTTGCACAATCGCACCTGCACACATCGGACAAGGCTCTAACGTTACATACAACGTGCATTCTTCAAGACGCCAAGACCCAATTACACGATTCCCTTCCAAAATAGCCATACACTCTGCATGGGTAAACGTATGTTGATCATGTTCACGGCGATTATGAGCGCGACCAATGACCTCATCTTCATAAACGAGGACAGCACCAATCGGCACCTCATCAATCGCTTCCGCCTTTTTCGCTTCTTTAATCGCCAAACCCATAAAGTATTCGTCACGTTTTTGTTGTTCCATATGAAACAACTCTTTTCTTTTGAATTTAGACATAAAAAAAGACCACTTCATCATAAAGTAGGTCGTGTTTTAAAAATATGGCGGAGGAGGAGGGATTCGAACCCCCGCGGGGCGTTAACCCCCTGGCGGTTTTCAAGACCGCTCCCTTCAGCCGGACTTGGGTACTCCTCCGTGTGTGATACAACGTGTCCGACAAAAATTATAGTATCACGGACAGATAGAGAAATGCAATAGTTTTTAAGAATTTCTTTTGAAAAACTTTTTCTACTGCACATAACATCTCTGTTCTGCCCATTTTACCATAACGATATACTTCTTACTTAATTGTATGTGCAGGTTCAGTACCTGTTAGCTCAATAATCTTGTTTGATTCATCTAGTATAGCCACTTTTGGTTGATAACCTTTACATTCGGTTTGTTCAATCATTGTATACCCAATAACAATAATAACATCTCCAGGTTGAACAAGTCTTGCAGCAGCCCCATTTAAACAGAACACACCACTCCCGCGCTCACCAGCTATAATATACGTTTCTAGTCGCTCACCATTGTTATTGTTCACGACTTGTACTTTTTCATTTTCGACAAGATCAACGGCATCAAGTAAATCTTCATCGATTGTAATGCTGCCAACATAGTGCAGATTCGCTTCCGTAACGGTCGCTTTATGCAATTTGGCCTTCATCATATAACGGTACATCGCTTGCTCCTTTGAACGGTTTTCTCCATCATTAATGGTCCAAGTTAAATGTTTTTGGCCAAAGAAAAAACAATTCTTCACTAAAAGTACAACTCCTACTAAGGATGTTGTCTAAGCCTAGTATACATAACTGATCACACAGTTGTCATAAACGACTCGCATTTACATGTTTATAACTTCATTACGCGGGAACTATAGCACTATAATTAAAGAAAGGGGCTCATAAAATGGCCAAGAAAGACCTTGAGAATCAGTCGTTACTGTTTGTTAAATTCCCAGAACAAAGTCAAGCATATGAGGCACTATCTGAGCTAAAAAAGCGTTCCCAAGGCCCAGAACATCGCATTGTACAAGCTGCTGTCGTTGAAAAGAGCATTAATGACGATATGGTCTATAAAGATGGATTTACGACAGAACAAGAACATAGCAACGACTGGTTTAAAGGCGGAATGATCGGTGCCGTTGTTGGAATTCTAGGTGGCCCTTTTGGGGTTCTACTAGGTGGTGGAATCGGATCACTCATCGGTGCTGTTGTTACAGGAGACAAAATCAATGATCAAAGTAAAATCATTGATGGGAAATTAGATAGCATTGAAGCAGAAAATCCATTTATTATCGCTCTCATCGATGAAAATGATCAACGCTCATTAGATCAGACCTTTTATGAGATTGACGAACGAATCGTGATTCGTCGTAGCAAAGCTGAAGACGTTGCGAATGAAATTGCAGAGTCAGAAAGTAAGACATAACACATTTGTGTTATGTCTTACTTTACATCGACTATAACTAACAAGCATATTGTTCATTCCAAATATGTATTTCCGTTATTGAATAACAGACGATACACTAAAGGTACATACTTGAAGCTAAAGGAGAGGAAATTATGACGTACAAAGTAGTCGGAAATATAAAAATAGACGATCAACTTTACCGATTTGTAAATGAAGACGTAATTCCCGGAACTGGAATGACTGCTGAATACTTTTGGCAACAATACGATCTTTTACTCAGTGAGTACCAAGCTGAAAACAAAAGCTTACTGCAAGAGCGAGAAACATTACAACAGAAGATAAACGACTGGCACAAACAAAACTCCGGTAAAGAGCACTCCAGTGAATACGTCAATTTCCTTAAAGACATTGGCTACCTTGAAGAGCTAACTGCTCCTATTGAAATTACAACTAAAAATGTCGACACGGAAATTACAAACCAAGCTGGGCCACAGCTAGTCGTCCCTGTTAACAACGCTCGTTATGCGTTAAATGCTGCCAACGCTCGTTTTGGAAGCTTATATGATGCTCTTTATGGAAGCGATATTATCTCGGAAGAAAATGGGGCTACTCAAGGTTCTTCATATAATCCTGTACGAGGCGAGAAAGTCGTTGATTACGCAAAGTCATTCCTCGATCAAGCACTGCCTTTGCAAGATGGAAGCCATAAAGACGTTACATCTTACAGCATTTTAGAACAACAAGTCGTTGCTACGACGGCATCAAAACAAGTCCCGTTAAAGACACCATCACAGTTCATTGGGTTCAATGGAACAGAAGAAGACCCTTCTTCTCTATTATTCCTTAATAACAACAATCATCTTGAGCTTCAAATCGATCGAAATCATCCAATCGGAAAATCTGATTTATCTGGACTTAAAGATGTTATTTTGGAATCGGCAATTACGACGATTATCGACTGCGAAGATTCTGTAACCGCTGTAGATGCAGAAGATAAAGTACTCGTTTACCGCAACTGGCTCGGTCTAATGAAAGGTACTTTAGAGACGACATTTGAGAAAGACGGGAAATCGATCACTCGTAAGTTAAACAATGATCGGAATTATACGAGTCCAAATGGCGCAACGCTTTCATTGCACGGTCGTTCCTTATTATTTATTAGAAACGTCGGTCACCTCATGACAACTGACGCAATTTTAGATGAACATGACAATGAAACACCTGAAGGCATCATGGACGGAATGATTACGAGCCTTATTGCGCTCCATGATCTCAAAAAAACAAACGCTTTCCAAAACTCCAGAACTGGTTCGGTTTATATCGTAAAGCCGAAAATGCACGGATCAAAAGAAGTTGCCTTTACGAATAGCCTCTTTAATCGTATCGAAGATATTCTAAACTTAGATCGCTACACACTTAAAGTAGGGATTATGGATGAAGAACGTCGAACATCTTTGAATCTAAAAGCTTGTATTCAAGCTGCTAAAGAACGAACGGTCTTTATTAACACAGGTTTCCTAGATCGTACTGGAGATGAGATTCATACGTCGATGGAAGCAGGAGCTGTCATTCCAAAAGCCGCAATGAAAGGAAGCACATGGTTAAACTCGTATGAGAAATCAAACGTGCAACACGGGTTAAATAGTGGTTTCCAAGGAAAGGCCCAAATCGGCAAAGGAATGTGGCAATGCCCAACCTAATGAACGCGATGATCGAACAAAAAGGCGGTCAACTACGCGCAGGCGCAAATACAGCTTGGGTTCCTTCCCCTACTGCAGCTACGTTGCATGCGATGCATTACCATCAAATTGACGTTCAATCCATTCAAGAAATATTACTAGATGACCATACCGATTATCTAGAAGACATTTTACAAATCCCAACAACAAAAGAGACGTATAGCCAAGAAAACATTCAACAAGAACTGAACAACAACGCACAAGGTATTCTCGGTTATGTCGTCCGTTGGGTTGAACACGGTGTTGGCTGTTCTACTGTTCCAGACATTAATAATGTCGGTTTAATGGAAGACCGTGCGACACTTCGTATCTCTAGTCAGCACATGTGCAACTGGCTTTATCACGGCTTAACAAATGAAGAACAAGTAATGGAGACGATGAAGCGGATGGCCAAAGTCGTTGATGAACAAAATGCCGACGATCCAGCATACCGTAATATGGCACCAAACTTCGAAGACTCTGTTGCATTCCAGGCTGCATGTGATCTCGTCTTCAAAGGAAAAGAACAACCGAGCGGCTACACGGAACCAATTCTTCATCAACGAAGAAAAGAGGCCAAACAAAAATTAGCCGTCAAATAACAAAAACCCGTAACTAGTAGAGTTAGTTACGGGTTTTTATTTAGGGATTTAACCATATAAAAATCACTTACAACGCTTCTTTCAAAGCATTGTAAGTGAAAGATGGTGTTTATTTCTCAACAACACGAGGGTCTAGTGCATCTCGCAAACCGTCTCCAACAAAGTTAAAACTAAGAACGGTAAGGAAGATCATAAGACCAGGGAAAAGCGGGTACCACCATGCCGTTTGGAAAATCGTCAAGTTTTGTGCTGCAGTTAACATATTCCCCCACGTAGCCGTTGGTGGACTGATTCCAATACCAAGGAAACTTAGCGTTGATTCAGCAATAATAAATTGCCCTACAGCTAATGTCGCCGCAACAATTAATGGCCCAATGGCATTTGGCATGATGTGATTAAAAATGATGCGCCATTTCGAGATGCCTAGCGTTCTTGCAGCTAGTACGAATTCTCGTTTTTTAAGAGATAGCATTTCACCACGAATTAACCTTGCCGTACTCATCCACCCTAATACGGCAAAAGAGACAATCAGCCAAAAAGGGCTTGGACGGAACAATGCTACTAACGTAATCATAAGAAAGATATTCGGAAACGAAAATAGAATATCTACAATTCTCATGATAATGCTATCAATAATACCACCAAAATAACCAGCAATCGCCCCCATCGTTGCGCCAATAAATGTTGCACTTGCCATTGCAGCAAAACCAACAAGTAAGGACATTTGTCCAGCATATAATAATCGACTAAGTAAATCTCGCCCTAATTGATCTGCCCCGAGCGGATATTCAGCACTTGGTTCATGTAGACGAGCTACTAACGTTTGATAGTTTGGATCATGTGGCGCAAGTAATGGTGCAAATACTGCTGAACCGATAATGAGTAAGAGCATCACTAAGCCAAAGACCGCCAATTTATTTTGAAAAAACTTCACAACGAATATTCCAAGCATCGATCGATGTTTTCCGAGATTATCATGATTATTATTAGGGGTCATTGGTTCAGGTTTTCGATGTTGTAATTGGTCCATAGTCTTTAATCCTCCCTATACTCGATCCGTGGATCAACGATTGCATATAGAATGTCGGCAATAAGGTTACCGATAACAACAAGAACGGCTGTTAACATCGTAATAATCATAATAACTGGATAATCTCGTTGGTTAACACTCGTCATAAATAAATCTCCTAATCCTGGCCATGAAAACACGCTCTCTACGACAACAGATCCACCTATTAACGTCGGTAGCATAATTGCAATTAGCGTAATGAGTGGTAATAAGGCATTTCTAAGACCGTGCTTGAGTATTACTTTACTTTCCTTAAACCCTTTCGCTCTCGCTGTACGAATATAATCTTGATTTTTCACTTCTAACATACTCGTTCTCGTATACCGTGTGAGTTGTGCTGTATCGGCAGTGGCCAAAACAAGTGCAGGTAAAAATAAGTGATGCAATCGGTCCATAATATCAAAATCTGCATTGAGTGTTTGTACACCACCCACAGGAAACCACCCGAACTGAACACTTAAAAACATGATAAGCATTAAACCGATCCAAAAGTTCGGAACAGCTACTCCGGCAAATGAGACGAGTGTAATTGCATAATCAGTCTTTGTATATTGACGCACTGCTGAAATAATACCGATTGGTATTGCGATAACAATGGCTAATATCGTTGCCGCTGTCATCAAAATTAACGTATTCGGCAATCGTTCTAAAAGCATGTCGGAAACAGGTCGTTTCGTAATATAAGAATTACCGAAATCTCCTGTGACAACCCCGCTTATCCAACGGGCATATTGCACAGGTAAAGGTTCATTTAATCCCATAGCTTCGATTTGCGCCTCACGAGCCTCAGGTGGAACATTTGGATCAACGTCCAATACTGCCGGGCTCCCTGGTGCAAATTGCATGAGTGCAAACGTGATAATTGAAATTGCAATGAGCAGTGGAATTGTAATTAATAGTCTTCTAATAATATATGTAGTCATGATTCAAATCTCCTTTTATAAAAAAGTGAAGAGAGGCTTCCCCCTCTTCACTTCTTGAATGAAGATTTACTCCTCAATCCACCATTCTTGAACTCGGAATAGACCTGCTCTAGAGTTGTAGCTATGGTTTTGAATGTTGTCACGATACGCTTGGAATTCTGTTGGGTAATACATAAACGTATACACTTGATCTTCTGCTACTTGCATTGCTGCTTGTTGCAACGTTTCCATACGCTCATCAACGTCTAAGATTGCACGGTTATCTGTTGCTAACTCATCAAATTCTTCGCTCTCATAAGCGATGTTATTTTGACCTGATTCGATGTTACTAGAATGGAACAATGACTCCATGTTTGGATCAAGCGATAAACTCCAAGCACCAGCAATGGCATCGAAGTCCCAATTAGGAGGGTTAATACGATCCAAATAAGCACCAAATTCCATTGTTTCAGTCTCTACCTCGATACCAATTTCTCCAAGCATTTGTTGTACAGCTACAATCCAGTCTGTACGAACAAGCGCCTCAGAGTTTGTTAATAGACTAAATGCAAATACTTCACCATCACCATTAGCGAGTTGTCCACTATCATTTTGCTCCCAGCCTTCTTCTGCAAGGAGTTCAAGTGCTCCTTCTTGATCAAAAGGAATGGACTCGATTTCATCAGAATAAATTGGACCTTCTGGCTATGCGGGAACTCTGCTACGGTTCCGTGGCCATCCATAATTCCTTCAATAATTGCTTCACGATCAATGGCCATCGTTAAAGCACGACGAACATTTGCCGACTCGAACAATTCATTACGTTGGTTATAACCAATGTAGTTATAGCCGAATTGTGGCTCTTCTGCCAAATTGTAACCATCGATTGCTTCTACAGTCACAACATCTTGCGGTGCAGCATTCATAATATCAATTTCTCCAGCTTGTAGCATCGCAAGTTGAGCATCTGTATCCCCAATACGCCACGTAATATTTTGAATGTATGGTCCTTCATTGTGGTAATCATCACGTGCTTCATAGTTAATGTATTGACCTACTGTCCAGTCCGTCATTACGTAAGGACCTGCACCGATCACTGCATCAGTAGTACTCGCTTCATGCTCCTCGATCTCTGCATAAGTCTCGAGATCTCCTAGAATGTGCTCTGGCACAATTGGAGCTTGCTCTAAGTTAGCAGTTAGTGCTGCATCAGGTTCGCTCATCGTAAATGTTACTTCATACTCATCAGTTGCTTCTACATCCTCAACACGCTCAAAGAGAGTCGTCGATGTGCCTGCATAATCTTCCATAAGATAAATACCTACAGTAAAGACAACATCATCTGCAGTCACTTGTTCTCCGTCACTAAAAAACACATCATCACGTAGTTGAATAACTTGCTCTAAACCGTCTTCAGAAACTTCCGGTAAATCAACTGCAACGTCTGGCTCTACATCAAACCCCTCTACTGTTTGACGATAAAGAGCAGCATGTACAAGATCATGAGCATCACGCGAAGCTGTATCTGAAACCGTAGCAGGTGTTAAACCATTTGGTTCAGCATCTGAACCAACGATGATTTCGCCACCTTCAACTGGTTCCCCAGTTGCAGCGGAGTCTCCATCCTCACCGTCGCTGTCCTCTACATTGTCGCCATCTGTTTCTTCTGTATCAGGCTCAGTTCCTTCATCAGCGCCAGTTTCTGCGCCTTCATCACTACCTCCACAAGCGGCAAGCAACATCCCCATTGCGAAAATCATTACCAAAAACAACCATTGTGTTTTCTTCACCACTTAAAATCCCCCTTAAATTATCATAATAAGTTCTGAACGACCATACGACCTCACGTTGTTGAAAGATCCCCCTCATATGGAATAAAGCTTCATTAATGCAAATGACAAGCAACAAAATGATCTGGACGTACTTCTTTCATTTCTGGAATTACTTCTTTACAATGATCCATAACAAATGGACAACGTGTATGGAATACACAACCAGTCGGTGGATTAGCTGGACTAGGAATATCTCCTTTTAACAAAATACGTTCCTTTTTCACTTCCCTAGGATGTGAGCGTGGAACTGCCGATAATAATGCTTGAGTATATGGATGTAATGGTTCATCATATAAATCTTTTTTATTTGCAACCTCAGACATATTTCCGAGATACATCACACCAATTCGATCAGAAAAGTGCTTAACGACACTTAGATCATGTGCGATAAACAGATACGTAAGGTCGAATTCATCTTGTAAATCATTTAGTAAATTCAGAACTTGTGATTGGATTGACACATCAAGTGCCGATACAGGTTCGTCACCTACAATTAACTTTGGATTCAATACTAGTGAACGAGCGATACCAATACGTTGTCGCTGACCTCCTGAAAACTCGTGAGGATAACGATTGATAAACGATGGATTTAATCCCACTCTTTCTAGTATAGATTGTGCATACTCCCTACATTCTTTGTGTGTCTTATACATTCGATGTACTTTCAATGGCTCAATTAAGGTCGTCCCTACAGTTTTTCTAGGGTTTAACGATGAATAAGGGTCTTGAAAAACCATTTGCATATTCCGCCGTAAGTTGAACAAGTGTCTCTCTTTCTTTGAAGTAATATTTTCCCCTTCAAAAAATATTTCTCCTTCTGTTGGCTCGTACAGACGAGTTATTGTTCTTCCCGCAGTTGATTTACCACAACCAGACTCACCAACAAGACCGAAAGTTTCACCTTTTCTGATAAAAAAATCAATACCATCAACGGCTTTGATATAACCCTTAGTACGTTGAAGTACTCCTGCCTTTATTGGAAAATACTTTTTTAAATTCCTTACTTCAAGAATTTTTTCAGAATGCTGAATTTTTTCATTGGGTTTGTTTTGAGTGACGATTGATGTCCCCATCCTTACCGACTCCTTCCTCATGTAGAAAACAGCGTACTTTATGTCTCGTTTCTTTCTCTAGTAATGTTGGCTGTTCTTCCGTACACACTTGCATCGCGTATGGACAACGAGTCACAAAGCGGCATCCTTTGGGGAAGTTATCAGGCGTCGGTACCGAACCAGGAATCGATTGTAGACGAGTCTGCTCCTCGTTTAGTTTCGGCATAGAATTTAAAAGTCCTTCTGTATACGGGTGAAGAGGTTTGTCAAAAATTTCGTCAATCTTCGCCTCTTCAACCACTTGTCCCCCGTACATAACAACAACACGTTGTGCAAGTTCAGCGACGACACCGAGGTCGTGAGTTATGAGAATGATCGATGAATCGTAGTCTTTGGATAGCCCTCTCATTAAATCAAGAATTTGTGCTTGTACGGTTACATCCAATGCTGTCGTTGGCTCATCGGCAATGAGTAACTTAGGATTATTGCTCAGTGCCATCGCAATCATAACCCGTTGCCTCATTCCTCCTGATAAACGGTGCGGATATTCACGCATCATTTCCCGCGCTCTTGCAAAGCCCACAATCTCTAACATTTCAATTCCTTTTTCGTGCGCTTCACGTTTGGATAAAGGTTGATGATACATGAGTTGTTCTCGTAATTGTTCGCCAATTGTATAGACCGGATTTAACGACGACATCGGTTCTTGGAAGATCATCGAAATGTCGTTTCCCCGTACTTTATGCATGTCTTTTTTTGATTTCTTAAGTAAGTCTTCGCCATTAAAGATAATTTCTCCGTTCGTAACCTTCCCATTTGGTGCAGGAACGAGTTGCATAATTGAGAGCGACGTCATGCTCTTACCCGAGCCTGATTCCCCTACAATTGCTACTGTTTCTCCTTTTTCAACTGAAAAACTAACGCGGTCAACGACACTTAGTTCTTGTTTACGGCTGAAAAACGATGTCGTTACGTCTTTAAGTTCGATAACTGTTTCTTGCCCCAAAGCATGCACCCCCATTCAGTTAGATCTGTATGTATTTTTACACTTTATTGAATTGATAGATAATTATAAATGTGTAACAAGTGCCCTTGTATGAATGACAATGAAACTACTGAACATTATAAGGGCAGGATTTCAATGATGCAACGTTTTATTTAGTCTATTCTTAATATTTTTGAGATAATATTGTCACAATTCGTAACAATCTTAGCGATCAATATACGAAAACGTATCTTTATACTGCTTTAATTCAACGTTTACATCAACACTAATAATCCCTTCAATTTCTGATAGATCTTGGTTCACAAATGAGACGAGCTCATCGTTATTTTTGAAGTAAGCTTGGATGATTAGATCGTGTTTACCAGAAAACGCACCGATAAATCGAACAGAACCATGACCTTGCAATTGACAAGCAATTGAATCTTGCTTTCCTAATCGCGTCTCAAGTCCAATGATTGCTTGTACGTTTAAACCTACTTTGTTCGGATTCGTATGAATGATAAATTCAAACACATCCTCCTTTAGCATCTTATTGACACGAGAACGAACCGTCCCTTCGCTAACATCAAGAAGACGGGCAATTTCGCTATACGACTGCTTTCCATTTTGTTGTAAAAGAGCCAAAATCCTAAAATCCATTGTATCAAGTTCCATCTGCCCATCACATCGATTTCGTATATTATTTTAAATATTCACTACGCAATCGTTAGAAAAGAGTACTTCTTCTATTGAATTCGTAGAATAATTTAGACTTATTATACGGTGTGCTAGCCATCTATGCAATGGTTTTTTCATACAAGTATTTTCTTTAGAACGTGGCAATACTGATTATTAAACTACGACTTTTTTCATATTAAATAAGAGCACACTTTTGTGCGCTCTTACCGTTAAATCGTTTCTTTTCCACCCATATATGGAATTAATACGTTCGGAACACGAATCGTCCCGTCCTCTTGCTGATAGTTCTCAATAATTGCCGCAATCGTACGACCAACTGCAAGACCAGAACCATTTAACGTATGCACGTACTCTGCTTGAGCCTTTGGTTCTCGCTTAAATTTGATGTTTGCTCTTCTCGCTTGATAGTCTTCACAGTTACTACAAGAAGAGATTTCTTTATAGCTACCATAGCTCGGTAACCACACTTCAAGATCGTACGTTTTTGCAGCTGTAAAACCAATATCACCAGAACATAGATCTAACACACGGTAGGGAAGTTCGAGTTCTTGTAATACACGCTCTGCATGCCCCGTTAACTTCGTTAACGCTTCGTAAGAATCCTCAGGCTTCGTATACATAATGAGCTCGACTTTACTGAACTGATGCTGACGAATAATCCCACGTGTATCTCTTCCTGCAGAGCCTGCTTCAGCTCGGAAACATTGACTATAGGCAACATATTTAAGATCAAGGTCATCACCATGTAGAATTTCATTACGGTGAAGGTTTACGACCGGTACTTCTGCAGTTGGAATTAAATAATACGGTCCATCTTCGAGTGCAAACGCATCCTCTTCAAATTTCGGCAACTGTCCAGAACCAATCATGCTATCACGATGAACAATTTGCGGTGGTAGCGTTTCAATATACCCATGCTCATCTGCATGCAAGTCCATCATCCATTGCATAAGTGCACGCTCTAATCTTGCTCCACCACGTTTATAATACGCGAATCGGCTTCCCGTCGTACGCGCCGCTCGTTCAAAGTCAATAATATCAAGCTCTGTTGCTAAGTCCCAATGCGCCTTCGGTTCAAATTCGAACGTTTTAGGCTCTCCCCACGTTTTTACTTCTACGTTTTGTTCTTCACTTTCACCGATCGGTACAGTTTTATGAACGAGGTTCGGAATTGTTAGCAGTAAATGGTTAAGTTCTTCCTCGACGCCTCGCAGTTCTTCGTCAAATTGTTTCATTGCTTGACTAATTTCTTTTGTTGTTGCTATCAAATCATCCGCGCTTTCTTTCGCACGTTTTCTCTCTGCAACTTGCTTACTAATTTCGTTACGTCTTTGCTTTTGTTCCTCCGTTTTGACGATTAACTCTCGGCGTTTCTCATCAAGCGCAATGGTACGCTCAACTTCTTCTGGATTTCCACCTTGAGACTTGATGTTGGTTTTCACTTCTTCTACATGTTGACGAATGTATTTCATGTCTAACATAGTCATGCCTCCTTTAAAATATAAAAAACCGCCCCTGTAAAAACAGGGACGGTTAAACCGCGATGCCACCCTCGTTGTTGGTCCATAAAAGACCAACCAGCTCAAGCCCAATAACGTAGGGGATACGAAAGAACTTAGTTAAGAAGCAAACACTCCTCGTTCCGCTCTTCACTCAAGGCTGGATTCTTAATCGAATGTTTACCGGTTCGCAGCGACCACCGGCTCTCTGAGAAACTTCCGTTTAATACTATTGCCCGTCAACGTTTTTATTCATAGTGTAGACCATTTGTTCATGATTTACTCATTATAGCATGATTTTAAATTTACGAGAACCATCCACCAATCATGTCAGTTGTACGTCCCCAAAGCCCCGAGAAGAAATCACCGATGCCTCGCATGGAGAGTACGAACCAATTGGAACGTTCAACGTCTTGTTGTGTTACAACTGGTACTCGGTTTTGATTTTCTAATTTTTCATTAAGGTACTCAACGTCTTCTTCACCAGCATAAGAGATTGTTGCATACCCTACAGTTGTTCCTGCTTCAACAGGTGCATCTAACGTGCCGTCTTCATTAAGCACATCTGCTGCAATCGTAAATTCAACATTAAAATTCTCTTCATCTCCAGATGAGACGGGCACTACAATGTTAGAAGCCGTTGCGATCGCTACTTCTTGATCTCGTCCACTTGGAACTTCAATCGTTAACATTTCAGGATCCTGTTGACCCTCTTCTACAATTTCAGCCGTTTCATACGTATCAAACCCATAATCATAGAGCACTTTTGTTTGTTGGAAACGTGCTGAGTTATCTTCTGTTCGCATTACAACAGACAATAAACGAGTTCCGTCTTGCTCAACCGTTCCTGTAAATGCACTTCCTGCGCGCGAAGTTGAGCCTGTTTTTAACCCATCTACGCCTTCATACTCAAATAAATGCCCAGGTAACATCCAATTCCAGTTCGTCATTTCAACGTAATCATTCGTTCCTTCTCGGAACGGCAAGGAAGGAATGTTCGCTGTTTCTAGAATTTCGGGATACTCGGTAATCACGTGGTAAGCAAGTGTTGCCGTGTCTCTTGCTGACATTTCATTCTCAGCATTCTCATCAGTACCCTCAGGGTGAAATCCTTGCATACTCGAATTGTTTAACCCTGTTGAGTTGACAAAGTGTGTATTTGTAAGGCCTAACTCTTCAGCCGTTTCATTCATCAGATCAACAAAGGCTGCTTCACTACCTGCAACCGCTTCTGCTAATGCAATTGTTGAGCCGTTAGCTGAATAAATCGCCATCGCTTCATACATTTCTTCTACAGTATACGTCGTATCCGTACGTAAAAACACGTTTGATAAGGTTCTGTCTTGTGATAATAAGGCTACTTCATCGGTTACTGTTAACTCTTGATCCCACGATAATTCCCCTGCTTCAATCGCACGATTAACAAGGTATTCTGTCATCATCTTAGACATACTTGCCACTGGTAATTGCTCATCAATATTGTCTTCGTATAATAGTACGCCGCTTTCCATATCAACGAGAATTGATGCTTCTGCATCAATTGACGGTTCTTGTGCTGATGCTGGTGTAATAGCAACCGTAGCGAGTAAAGCTGCGGCGGTTAATGCAGTCATTGATTTATATGTATATCGTTTCATATAGGTACTTATCACGTTAACTAACACCCCTTGGTGATCTTGTCTAATCCAGACGTAATTTTACCACAGATGAACCGTAAAAAATAGATGCCTGTAGACAGTTCTTAATTTGTCCCTTTTTAATCAAAAAAAGACCCGGGAAATTTCCGGGAAATGAAAACTATACGCTATAATTCGGAGCTTCTTTCGTAATTTGAACATCATGTGGATGACTTTCTTTTAAAGAAGCACTCGTAATTTTGATGAACTGACCGTGTTCGTGAAGTGCTGCTAGGCTTTCTGTACCGCAGTAACCCATACCAGCACGCATTCCACCCGTCATTTGATAAAGGGTATCCGCTAGAGGACCTTTGTAAGCAATACGACCCTCGATCCCTTCTGGAACGAACTTTTTGTTTTCTTCTTGGAAGTAACGGTCGTTGCTTCCCTTTTCCATTGCTCCGAGTGAACCCATACCTCGGTATACTTTAAATTGACGACCTTGGTATATTTCTGTTTCTCCTGGACTCTCGCTTGTCCCTGCAAGCATGCTTCCGAGCATAACTGCTGAAGCGCCTGCTGCAAGTGCTTTAACGATATCTCCAGAGTATTTAATTCCACCATCAGCAATGATTGGTACGTCGTGTTTAGCGGCTTCTCTTGCACAATCGTAAACTGCTGTAATTTGTGGAACACCTACACCTGCGACGACACGAGTCGTACAGATTGATCCTGGTCCAATACCTACCTTAACAATATCAGCTCCAGCTTCAATAAGTCTTTCGTTCCTTCAGCCGTTGCAACATTACCGACAATCAAGGTGACATCCGGGTACTCATTACGGATCTCAGAAACCGTATCAAGAACTCCTTTAGAGTGACCGTGTGCCGTATCGATAACAAGTGCATCGACACTTGCTTCAACGAGAGCTTTAACACGAACGTTCGTATCTTTAGATACCCCAACAGCTGCAGCTACAAGCAAACGACCTTTTGAATCTTTCGCTGAGTGAGGGAATTCAATCGCTTTCTCAATATCTTTAATCGTAATAAGTCCCTTTAACGTCATATCTTCATCAACGAGAGGAAGCTTTTCAATTTTATGCTTTTGTAGAATTTGTTCTGCTTCATCAAGTGTCGTTCCAACTGGTGCTGTTACAAGGTTATCTTTCGTCATAACATCATCAATAAGAATCGCATAATCTTCGATAAAACGTAAATCACGATTCGTTAAAATCCCAACTAGCTTCTGATCTTCATCAACAATTGGAACACCAGAGATTCGGAATTTACCCATTAAGTGTTCTGCGTCAAACACTTGACGATCACGCGTCAGGAAAAATGGATCGGTAATTACACCGCTCTCCGAGCGTTTTACTCGGTCTACCATTTCTGCTTGTTCTTCGACACTCATGTTTTTGTGAATAACACCTAAACCGCCTTCACGAGCCATGGCAATCGCCATACCAGCTTCTGTAACTGTGTCCATTCCCGCACTAATAATCGGCACATTAAGTGGAAGCTTCTTCGTTAATTGTGTTGAAATGTTTACATTTCTCGGATGAATCTCCGATCTAGCCGGTACAAGCAAAACGTCATCGAACGTAAGTCCTTCTTTGGCAAACTTGTCTTCTCTCATCATTGAAGCTTCACCCTTTCTGGTCATTTCACGTGTATTCTTCGCTAAAACGGGGATAGTAATGCTAAAGATTGTAGAATGTATTTTTCCTATTTTATCACGTTTTTACGCAATGTTTAGGTGCGAACAAGAAGTTCTAACTTTCTAATAAATTGAAAGGAAAAACTTGTATGAACCGCTAAATGATGTCAGACCTTTTCTAGCAGTCGATCCTCTTCAGAAAAGTCTTCTTCGTTATTACATAAGAACTGGACATGAAGAGAAAAAGGCTAATTCCTTCGCTTATCAAAATACTCTACCGTTTCTTCATCGGTTCTTACAAGGAGAACGACTCTTAAATACGCAAGAATCTGCTGATCTTCACATTCAACCTTTGCTTCTTTATTATGGATTTACAGAGTTTCTAAAAGCGATTATATTGTTTTACCAACCTTCCTATCCAGAAACAACATCCGTGCTTGCGCATGGACTTAGTACGAGAAAACGAAAAAAGAAAGATTACCGTTTTATTGACGATGAAGTAAAAACACAACGCAACGGGCTTTTTCCGTTACTTTCTTCAAAAATGTTTCAGCTCACCATCGAAGAAGGAACACGTTTTAAAATGTCCGAGTTATTCATTCAACTACACGATATGGAATCAATCATTCGTCACGATGCACGAATGATCCCGCCGAAAAACATGACTATTGTTCCTGAATTACTTACACACCACATGCTGTTATATAACTTGAGCATGATTAGCCGTTATGAGAGTGAGTGGTGGGGTGAACTAATTACAAGTCGCTTGTCTCAAGACGTGCCTTTGATTGAATTGTATTTACAACAAGCAGGAAATCGTATTCGTACGTTAATTCGTGAAGAAACATTAAAGGGCCTCATAACAATGTAAAAGACCCTCAACTGTATGGTTGAGGGTCTAACTGGTTATTTAAGATTCGTTTTGATCGTTGGAGTCATTTGAATCAACATCACTTGATGTAGATTCGCCTTCTTCTGGTGATTCATTTGTTACTTCTTCTAATGTTTCATTCGAAGTCTCTTCGATCATTTCTTCTATTTCTTCGGCTTCTTCGTCTGGCTCAAAAGGTGCAACAGAGGACACTTCTTCATCATCCGCTACACGTATTAACGTAACACCTTGAGCATAACGACCGAGTGTTGAGATTTCGTCAGCTTTAATTCGAATCAAAACACCCTTAGCTGTGATTAACATTAAATCATAATCATCGGAGATGACACGGAGTGCAACAAGGTGCCCCGTTCGTTCCGTTAGCGTTGAAGCACGTAGCCCTTTTCCGCCTCGATTTTGAATACGGAATTCATCTTCATTCGTTCGTTTTCCGTATCCATTGTTCGACACAATCAGTACCTTTTGACCGGTTCCGACAATATCCATACCAACTACTTGATCGTTTTCATCAAGGTTAATGGCTTTTACACCACCAGCTGTACGTCCCATAGAACGGACATCTTCTTCCTCAAATCGAATCGCCATTGCATTTTTAGTACCGATAATAACATGATCGTCACCATTCGTTAATCGAACCCCATGAAGCTCATCATCATCACGAAGATTAATGGCAAAGAGTCCGCCTTTGCGAATGTTTGCGTATGCTGATAACGGTGTACGTTTTGCAATGCCTTTCTTCGTTAAGAAGAACAGGTAATTGTCGTCGCTAAATTCGTCGATCGGAATGACCGTACTAATTTCTTCGCCTTTTTCAATTTGAAGCAAATTTATGATTGGAATACCCTTAGCTGTACGACTAAGTTCTGGAATTTCGTATCCTTTTAAGCGATACACCTTCCCTTTATTCGTAAAGAAAAGGATTGTTTGGTGTGAATTCGTCGTAAAGAGATGCTCAACAAAGTCACCATCATTCGTTCCCATCCCCTGAATTCCACGACCACCACGACGTTGACTCTTGTATGTTGTAATCGGCAAGCGCTTAATGTATCCTTCATGCGTAACCGTAATAACAATGTTCTCTTGAGGAATTAAGTCTTCATCTTCAAGAACGTTCTCACTCGCATGAATCGCAGTACGTCGTTCATCATTATAACGTTCTCTTACCTCAGCAAGCTCTTCACGAATAAGCGTAAGTACTTTCTCATCATCCGCAAGAATCGCTTTTAACTCAGCAATTTTCGCGATTAACTCGTTATACTCTTGCTCAATCTTGTCTCGTTCAAGACCTGTTAATCGTTGAAGACGCATATCTAAAATCGCTTGAGCTTGTTCATAAGAAAGTTCATAGCTTTCCATTAAGCCATTACGTGCAATTTCAGTCGTCTCAGAACCACGAATGAGCGCGATAATGTCGTCAATATGATCAAGAGCAATTCGAAGTCCCTCGAGAATATGAGCTCTAGCTTCCGCTTTATTCAAATCAAACTGTGTACGACGACGAATGACTTCAATTTGGTGATCCAAGTAATGCTTTAGTGTCTCTTTTAAGTTCAACACTTTTGGCTGACCGCCAACGAGAGCTAGCATATTAATTCCAAACGTCGTTTGTAGTGACGTGAGCTTATAGAGATTGTTCAATAACACATTGGAATTGGTATCCTTACGAACTTCAATGACAATGCGCATACCTTGTCTAGCCGACTCATCACGAAGATCTGTAATTCCTTCGATCTTTTTCTCTCGTACAAGCTCTGCAATTTTTTCAACAAGGCGTGCTTTGTTCACTTGATAAGGAAGTTCCGTAACGATAATTTCTTCCTTACCACTCGGTTTAGTATCAATGTGAACGTTAGCACGAAGCGTAATCGATCCTCGACCTGTTTGATAAGCTTTACGGATTCCACTTCTACCCATAATTAAGCCAGCTGTAGGGAAATCAGGTCCTGGAATGTACTCCATTAATTCTTCAATCGTAATCTCCTCATCTTTGCTATAAGCAAGCAATCCGTCGATCACTTCTCCGAGTTGATGAGGAGGAATGTTCGTTGCCATACCTACGGCAATACCTGAAGCTCCGTTTACGAGTAAGTTCGGGAATCTTGCTGGTAACACGACTGGTTCACGTTCTGCACCATCATAGTTGTCTTGATAGTCGATCGTATCTTTACGAATATCACGAACGAGTTCAGTTGAAATCTTGGACATTTTGGCTTCTGTATACCGCATCGCTGCTGCAGAATCACCATCGACCGATCCAAAGTTTCCGTGTCCGTCAACGAGCATATAACGATAGCTGAAGTCTTGAGCCATACGAACCATCGCTTCGTATACAGCAGAGTCTCCGTGTGGATGGTATTTACCGATGACATCGCCGACAATACGTGCTGATTTCTTGTATGCCTTATCTGGTGTCATTCCTAATTCATTCATGGCGTAGAGAATACGTCGATGAACAGGTTTCATACCATCTCGAACGTCAGGAAGTGCACGGCTAACGATTACACTCATTGCGTAGTCAAGAAATGACGTTTGCATCTCTTGACTAATATTAATTTCATGAATTCTTGATTCCTGGTCTGCCATCCTCTTACCTCCAATTCCTTAAACGAACCAAACTGAATTACACGTCCAAGTTCTTTACATACTCCGCGTTCTCTTGGATAAATTCACGTCTTGGTTCTACACGATCTCCCATCAACGTCTCAAACACTTGGTCTGCAAGCATAGCGTCTTCCAATGTGACCTGTAATAGCGTCCGCTCATCAGGATCCATCGTTGTTTCCCAAAGTTGTTCAGCGTTCATTTCCCCAAGACCTTTGTAACGCTGCACATCTGGTTTTGGTGTTTCTGGCCATTCTTCTAAAGTCGCTTTTAATTGTTTATCAGAGTGCACATAGGCAATTTTTTTACCTTGCTTCACTTGGAACAATGGTGGCTGTGCAATGTACACATAGCCATGTTCGATCAGCGGCCTCATAAAGCGATAGAAAAACGTTAAAATCAATGTTCGGATGTGGGCACCATCGACGTCCGCATCTGTCATTAACATGATCTTATGGTAACGAGCCTTCTCAATGTTGAACTCATCAGCAATCCCTGTTCCTAATGCTGTAATGATCGTGCGAATTTCATTGTTCGCTAAAATCTTATCTAGTCTCGCTTTTTCAACGTTTAGGATTTTACCACGTAACGGCAAGATCGCTTGAAAGTGACGATCGCGTCCCATCTTCGCTGAACCACCAGCAGAGTCACCCTCGACGATGTAAAGCTCACTAATTGATGCATCCCTTGACGAGCAATCCGCCAATTTACCAGGGAGCGCCCCGACTTCTAATGCACTTTTACGGCGCGTTAGGTCTCGGGCTTTCTTCGCTGCTTCTCTTGCTCTTGAAGCTGTAATTCCCTTCTCAACAATCAGTCTTGCCGTGTCTGGATTTTCTGCCAAGAAACGTGCAAATAACAGACTAAACTGTTGATCAGTAGCCGTTCTAGCTTCACTGTTTCCAAGTTTTGTTTTCGTTTGACCTTCAAATTGAGGATCAGGAATCTTAACTGAGATAATAGCCGTTAAACCTTCGCGAACATCTTCACCGACAAGGTTAGGGTCGTTGTCTTTAAATAACTGGTGCTGACGCGCATAGTTATTTATTACACGTGTGAGTGCTGTTTTGAACCCCGACTCATGTGTTCCGCCTTCGTGCGTGTTGATGTTATTCGCAAACGAATAAATGCTACTCGTAAAGCTATCATTGTATTGAACCGCTACTTCAACGGTCATACCATCTTGTTCACTTTCAATAAAGATCGGCGGTTCATGTAACGCTTGTTTGGAACGGTTTATATATTCTACAAAAGAGCGAATACCACCCTCATAGAAATATTCATGTTTCTCTGGCTCATCTTCACGCATGTCTGTGAAAATAATACGTAAACCTTTGTTCAAAAAGGCGAGCTCGCGAATTCGCGTTTTTAAAGTCTCTGCATCATATTCTGTCGTTTCTGTGAAGATAAGTGGATCTGGCTTGAAATGAACACGTGTTCCTGTTAATTCCGTCTCACCAATCACTTCAATGTCATTTTGAATATTTCCTTGTTTAAATGACTGCATATGAACCTTGTTATCACGGTAAACATGAACTTCTAAGTGCTCGGATAAAGCGTTAACAACTGACGCACCTACCCCGTGCAAACCACCAGAAACCTTGTACCCTCCAGCACCAAATTTACCTCCAGCATGAAGAACCGTCATAATAACTTCAAGCGCAGGTCTTCCTGTCTTCTCTTGAATATCTACTGGAATACCACGGCCGTTATCGGTAACCGTAATGCTATTATCTTCTTCGAGTACAATGTTAATCTCATCTGCATAGCCAGCCATCGCCTCGTCGATACTGTTATCAACAATTTCCCATACGAGGTGGTGCAATCCCTTCGGTCCAGTTGAACCAATGTACATGCCTGGACGTTTACGGACTGGATCTAATCCTTCTAGTACTTGTATTTGACTTGCATCGTAAGAGTGTTCCATCGACAATCTGTTCACCTTCACTTCTGTCGGGTTTTTCTACCTAAACCGATCAACGTTCAATCAGTTTCTTAAATTTAAGCCTCGTTCAATAACCTAAGTGTTCGTTGAACCCTCACTTGGCTCATCGTCTTGTAAAGCTTCTAATTCTGTAAGGGAACGTCTCATCAGTGTCATGGAGGAGATCGGTGAATAATAGACTTTGTCATTCGTAACGACGATCGCTTTCGTTGCTTCGTCATTAATATGTGAGACGTACTCAGTAACAGCCTGAGCAAGAAACTCCTCGGTATATGTTGAAGATTCATTCCCGTCATAATTAAGAATTGCAATAACATCTTTGGAGCGTATGACGGTATCTCCGCCTAGATGAAGAAACAAACAATCACCTCCATTAAGTTCGAAAACTACCGTTATGGTTCTGTTCGCACTTTTCCACTGTTTACGTAGAATCGTTTTGCCTGATTTAGCGTCTCGTGTTCAATTCCGGAAACGTTTGTTGTCGTAACAAAGGTCTGAACTTTACCTTGAATCGCGTTTAATAAATGCGATTGGCGAAAATCGTCCAACTCTGACAATACATCATCAAGTAGTAAGATCGGTGGATCAGCCGTTGCCTCTGTAATTAAATCAATCTCTGCCAGTTTCAAAGATAAAGCAGCTGTTCGCTGCTGTCCTTGAGAACCATACACTTGAATTTCTCGTTCATTAACAAAAATAGCAAAGTCCTCACGATGGGGACCGACTAAACTAAGACCTCTGCGAATTTCTTGCTCTTCTTTTTTATGAAAAGCTTCTCTGTATCTTTCTTCTATTGTCGACAAATCTGAGGTTTGAGATACCTCAGCAGTAGAAACATAGTCGAGCCGTAGATCTTCAAGACCTCGACTAATCTGTTCATGTATAGGTGCTGCCCATGATTGTAGTTTATCTAAAAATACAAAACGTCTAGACACTACTTTTGCAGCTGCTGCAATCAATTGCTCTGTTAAAACTTCAAGCATTATTGGGTCTTTTTTTGACCAATAATCTTTCAGCAACTGATTTCGTTGTTTGAGTGTTTTATAGTATTGGGAAAGATCATGTAGGTAAACATTACTAATCTGCCCAATTTCCATGTCGATAAACCGTCTACGCTCTTTTGGACCGCCTTTTACGAGGTTTAAATCTTCTGGAGCAAATAAAACGACATTAAGAGCACCGATATATTGACTAATCCGTTCTTGCTCAAGGCCATTAAGCTTTGCTCGTTTACTGCCTTGCTTTGCAAATTGAACGTCTAACGTTAACGAACTTGTACGCTTTTCAATTTCTCCATGAATGCGTGCATGTTCTTCTCCCCATGCAATGAGTTCACGATCTTTGGATGTTCGATGAGACTTAGCAAAACCGAGCATATACAGCGATTCGATCAAGTTCGTTTTCCCTTGAGCATTCTCGCCGAGAAAAAGTATGACGCTGTTATCAAAAGTGAGCGTTAACGGTTCAAGATTTCGATACCCATTCAAAGAGAGCTTTTGAACGTGCAATCTTCATCGCCCCTTTTACTCGGTGTTATGGTCGTGTTCAATTTGAAACTGGCCAACTTCCTCTACTTCGATCACGTCGCCATCATAAAGCTTCTTTCCTCTTCGAGATTCCAGTTCTCCATTAACAAACACGTCGTATTCAGCTAGGATCATTTTCACCATGCCGCCCGTACTTGCAATAGTAGTCACCTTTAGCAATTGGCCCAATGTGATAAATTCTGTCGATATCTTCACGATTTCTTTCATAATATGAACACTCCCACATAACTTCCTCTCTACGAACATTTCATTCCTCTCTTTATTTTACTAGAAAAAAACGTCTAGCGCCAATCCGTTCAAGTACAACGAATAGTCTTATTAAAAAAAGAGAAGCTCTCAAGAACAAAATGTCCTTGTAGAGCTTTTCCTAGTTTGTTCGTACAGGAGAAAACAAGTGCGTCATTTGATCATGATCGGTTGGTCTGACAACAAATGGACTCATTGAACCTGTGAACATAATCGAGATTGTTTCGCTGTCGATGACTTTTAACGCATCGGAGATATTTTTTCCGTTAAAGGCAATTCGTAGTTCTTCGCCTTCAAAATGATTCGCATGTAATTGCTCTTGTACTTTTCCAGCCTCAGCGGACACGGACGTAATTTCAACTTGTCCACCTGTGGATGCTTTCATGTGAATGACGTTGTTTTTTGCTTCTCGTGACAGCAACATTGCACGATCGAGCGCTTGATTTAATTTTTTTGTGGATAACTCCATCGTTGTTTTACCATTCGTAGGAATCATGTTGTTTGTTAACGGGAACTTCCCATCAAGTAGTCTAGAGAAGAACAAAAGGTTTTCCATCTTAAATAAAACTTGAGTACTCGTTATGACGATTGTTACCGGTGTCTCGTCATCTTTAAGAATTCGACTTAGTTCTACAAGACTCTTACCTGGAATAATAATATTCGTAAATGAAAGTTCTTCATCCCCATCAAAGGTTGCACTTCTAAGCGCCAAACGATGACTGTCTGTTGCTGTTGCTGTTAGTTTTAAGTGCTCAACATCAAAGTTTACTCCTGTTAAAACAGGTCTCGTTTCTTGGTTTGATACAGCAAAAACCGTTTGACGGATCATATCTTTAAGTAAATGTTGTGGAAGAATTAACTGATCCTCTTCAGGAAGTTCAGGGAGCTTTGGATAATCATCTGGATCGTACCCATTTAAATTAAAAACGACTGTATCAGACTCAATTGTAGCTGCCATCTGTCCGTCACGTTGAATTGTTAAGGTTTCACCAGGCATTTTTTTGACGATATCTGTAAAATATCGTTCTTGAAGTACGAGTTGTCCTTCTTCGAAAACTGTCATAAATTCACGTTCTTCATTCCCAAGTGGAATAAACGTTTCAATCGAGATATCAGAATCACTACCTGTTAATGTAACGCCCTCTTGAGTAGCAACGATTTTAATCCCTGTCAAAATTGGAATTGTGGTCCTCGAAGAGACGGCTTTACTTACATATTGAACCGCAGTTACAAATTTATCTGTTTCAATTGAGATATGCATGAAGGGGTTCCTCCTGTGTAGAAGAAAAAAGCAGCATCGCTTACGCTGCTCCTTCCTTTTTATCATGAATTCTAATTTAGTAATTATAAATAAAAGTTCGTAGTAGTAGTATAGGGTGTGTATAATGTGGATAAATCAATAAAGCCTTTGGAGTTACTAGGTTTTGCACATGTGGATAAGCATGTGAATAAATGGGATGTTAAACACGCAGTTATACACAGCTATTGTTTTAATTTGTCGGTCAGTTCATTAATCTGAGCTTGTACTTGCGTATCATTCGCGAAGAGTTTTGATATTTTTTCATGAGCATGAATGACTGTTGTATGATCACGGCCCCCAAATTTCTCACCGATTTTAGGTAAAGATGAGTCGGTCATTTCTCGAGACAAATACATCGCGATTTGTCTAGCATGAGCAATCGATTTGGTTCGTTTCTTCGCTTTAAGCTCTTCAACTTTAAGTTGAAAATAAGCTGCGACATGAGATTGGATATCTTCAATGCCGATCATTCGAGGTTTTGCGCTTGGGATGATGTCTTTTAAAGCTTCCGCTGCTAAGTCTGCATTCATATCTTCATTAATGAGCGATGAATACGCGACTACCCGTATGAGGGCCCCTTCTAATTCCCGGATGTTCGTATCAATTTGATTCGCAATGTAAAGCATAACTTCATTAGGAATATCTAACATATCTGCTTTTGCTTTTTTACGAAGAATTGCGATTCGAGTTTCTAAATCTGGTGGAGTAATGTCCGTAATTAATCCCCATTCAAATCGTGATCGCAGACGGTCTTCAAGTGTTGGAATTTCTTTTGGAGGTCGATCACTTGAGATAACAATTTGCTTAGAATCCTCATGCAAAGCATTGAACGTATGGAAAAATTCTTCTTGAGTCTGTTCTTTTCCAGCTAAAAATTGAATATCATCGATCAGTAAGACATCGACATTTCGATATTTATTTCGAAAGTTGTCACCGCGATTGTCACGAATGGCATTAATGAACTCATTCGTAAATTTTTCAGATGACAAATAAACGACTCGTGCGCCTGGGTTGTGCTCAATAACGTAATGACCAATTGCATGCATTAAGTGGGTCTTTCCAAGACCTACTCCCCCGTAAATAAACAGAGGGTTATAAGCTTTTGCAGGTGCTTCTGCAACAGCTAACGATGCTGCATGAGCAAAACGGTTCCCTGAACCGATAACAAACGTATTAAATGTATATTTCTCATTTAAAGGCGCATCTTCTCGAACCATTTGTTTAGAATCATTTTGTTCAGTTTGTTTCACAGATGGTTGCTTTGTTTCTTGCTCTTTAGGTGTCGAATCTTCATAAACTTGTTCACTTGGAATCACAAATTTAACACTATACGAAGTCCCCGTAATTTCTTCAACCGTATTGGCAATAATGTCGGAATACCGATCTTCCAACCAATCTTTTGCAAACTCATTTGGAGCTGCAATTAAGAGTGTATCGTTTTCTAAACGCATTGGCTCTGTGGCTTTTAACCACGTCTCATAGCTTGGTTTACTTACACGTTCTTTAACCGTTTGTAACGTTTTTTCCCATAGGTCTGCCAGTTGCTCCAATGTTAACCGTCCCCTCCCTTACGTACGTTCACTGCGAACCCCACTATAATAAAAAAGCTTCCCACGACAAACAAAGTAGATGAGGCGAAGGAAGCATAAAAATAACGTCAATCATGTATCATTCATCCACAGGTCTAGATGAATGAAGATAACAGCTTTTACAACAATTATCAACACCCTTCACAAAGATGTGCATAAAGTTGTTCAAGGCTGTGGAATGTTATCCACACAGTTATACACAGGCTGTGGATGGAGCATATTTCGTTTCCGGACTTTTCAAGAAAACATGTTAATCATATCAAAAAAAAACAAGCGTAGCAACGGTGAGTAGAAAGGTTATCCACAAAAATAGAAATGAAGTGCACAAGCTGTTGTCCACAGAGTGGTATATGTGGAAAAGCTGTCAGTAACATTGTCGAAAAAACCAACGTGTTGTCGAAGTTATTTTTTAGGGCTGTGGATAACAGAAATCTGCAAACGAGCACAAAACGAATGCTTCGAGAATAAAAAAAGAAGGATTTTTGCGGAGCTTGACATATTCGTCTGTATGTCTGTATACTTTTTTAGAATGCCTGAATAAGGATTTGATTTTGAGGAGGTGGCTTACGATGTCAAAGAAAACATTTCAACCGAATAATCGTAAGCGGAAGAAAGTTCACGGTTTTCGTTCTCGCATGAGCACGAAAAACGGTCGTCTCGTTCTTAAGCGTAGACGTCAAAAGGGACGCAAAGTTCTTTCCGCATAAGGCCACTGGATTTCAGTGGTCTTTTTTCTCATTTGAAGAAAGGGCTTCTCAAATTACATAGATTAGGATCAAACTGATAAAGAGGTTTTGTGATCGTTATGAAAAAAGCTTATCGAATCAAAGACCGCGACGAGTTCGCGATGATCTTTAAACAAGGGAAAACATCAGCAAACCGTCAATTTGTCGTTTACGTATTAGACAAGCCAGAACAGGAACATTTCCGAGTTGGATTTACGGTTGGAAAAAAAGTAGGCAATGCGGTAACGAGGAATCGTCTAAAAAGACAGATGCGAGAACTGATCCGCTTGAATACAACAAAGATTTCCCAAGATAAAGATTATGTCATTATTGCTCGAAAAGCTTTGCTTGATTCAGACTTTATCAGCGCAGAAAAAAGTTTAATCCACGTGCTAAAAAGAGCAAATGTGTGGAGAAACAGTTAACACCATTGCAAGTACGAAGATTTATTTATATCTTAAGAGATAGAGTATTTAGCAAGGAGGATGTGCACGGTGCGAAAGAAATTGACGCTGGCAGCAATGTTGATTGCGGTTACAGCTCTAATGACGGGTTGTTTTAGCCTTGACCAGCCGATGGACGGAAATCCAGATGGAATTTGGGACACATTTTTCGTATTTCCCCTCTATTGGCTCATCATAAACATTGCAGGGGCGACTGGTGAGAATTACGGTTTAGCGATTATCGTCGTTACATTAATTTTACGCTTGTTAATCTTGCCACTCATGATTAAACAAACAAAAAGTACGAAGGCAATGCAGGAAATTCAACCTGAATTGCTGAAGCTAAGAGAGAAATACAGTGCGAAAGACCAAAAGACCCAACAAAAACTGCAACAAGAAACGATGAATTTGTTTACAGAGAACAGCATCAACCCGTTAGCAGGTTGTTTGCCTCTATTTATACAAATGCCGATTCTGATTGCTTTTTATCACGCGATCATGCGTACACATGAAATTCGTTTGCACGATTTTCTTTGGTTCCAACTCGGTGAGCCAGACTTTATTCTACCGATTATCGCTGCAATTACGACATTCTTACAACAGAAGATGATGATGGTTAATAACATGAACCCGCAAATGCAAATTTTGCTGTACATGATGCCAATCATGATCGGGGTCTTTGCCTTCTTCTTCCCGTCAGCTCTTGCATTGTACTGGGTAGTCGGTAACATCTTTATGATCGTTCAGACGTATTTCATTACAGGACCTTCAGCGCAAAGGAAAAAAGAAGAAAAGAAAGCGGGAGGAGCTAAAAAATCGTGAAAACCATTTCGGTGTCAGGGAAAACGATTGAAGAAGCGTTAGAAAATGGGCTTACACAATTAGACGTTAATCGTGAGCAAGTTAATTACGTGGAGATCCAGTCACCGACGAAAGGTTTTTTAGGTCTTTTTAGTAAGCCGGCAATACTAGAAATTACTGTAAAGCCGGATCCGTTTAAAGAAGCCAAAACGTTTTTAGAAGACGTTCTTAAATCGATGAATGTGACATTGACGGTAACTGTCGAGAAACACAAAAGCCAAGAAGCGACCTTTGACATTCAAGGAAAAGATGTTGGAGTTATTATTGGAAAACGTGGCCAAACACTGGAATCATTACAGTATTTGACGAACTTAGCGGCAAATCGACATTCATCGAAATACGTCAGAATAACACTTGATGCAGAGAACTATCGTGAACGTAGACAACAAACGTTAGAGAACTTAGCATTACGACTTGCCCACAAAGCGAAGAAAACAAAACGAAAAGTTGTTCTTGAGCCGATGCAAGCGAAAGAGCGTAAGCTTATTCACCAAACGCTCCAAAAAGACAGAGCGATTGAGACCACTTCAGACGGTAAAGAGCCTCATCGCCATGTTATTATTGCGCCTAAAGTTCGCTAGTTTAAAAGACCATACCAAACGGTGTGGTCTTTTTTTATGGTTATACAACGGACATGGATCGGTTTCGCCTTAGAATCTGGAATTGAGTAATCAAAACAGCAAATCAATGAATCATTTTAAACTTAACGATAAAAAGCTGCATTTTCCACGATTATTGGGCTTTATAGTGAATTTATAGCGTCTAAAGCTTCTGACATTTCGTCAATACTAAAGAAATCGGCAAACAATAATCAGCCTTTAGGAAAACGTTCATGAGGGCATAATCTATGGCAGTGAAACGAAGCGCAATAGCTGCTAGTAGACTACATTGCGACTGAGCATTAGAATTTGCTCACCAGTACACCACATATCGGGGTACTCTTTGACATGACTTGTACTTGAAAGTGGTGCAGTGACGGATCAAATCATACTGCCCTTCCAAATCCTTTGTTGACTGAGACATTTTGTGACATTCCTAAAGAAAGTCGTTGGTCTATTTCGACAAGAACCTTTATTTGGGGATAACTGTAACAAGCAGGAGGGATTCCCCACATGTGGATAACTCCGTATCGGAAAGTTGTCCACACAAGGATAGAGATTTACGCGCTCCTATGGTATCCTTAGGAGATGTGAATAACTATTTTTTCACGGAGGTGGAATGGATGGAATTTGATACAATTGCAGCAATATCAACGCCTCCTGGTGAAGGTGCAATTGCAATTATTCGAGTTAGTGGTGATCAAGCAGTAGAGATTGGCGATCGTTTGTATCGTGGGAAAAACAAGTTACAAGCAGTTGAATCTCATACAATTCATTATGGTCACCTTTACCAACCAGAACAAGACGTAAAAATCGAGGAAGTAATGGTGAGCGTTCTTCGTGCACCGCGAACTTTTACTCGTGAAGATATGATTGAAATTAACGTACACGGCGGAGTCGTATCCGCAGATCGTATATTACAGCTCGTTTTAAGCCAAGGAGCGAGATTAGCTGAGCCTGGTGAATTTACGAAGCGAGCGTTTTTAAATGGGCGCATCGATTTGTCACAAGCAGAAGGCGTTATGGACATGATTCGTGCTAAAACAGACCGAGCGATGAATGTCGCGATGAAACAAGTCGAAGGACGTTTAGCCGGTCAGATTAAACGCCTACGACAACAACTGTTAGAAGGAATTGCAAGTGTTGAAGTGAACATCGACTATCCAGAATATGACGCGGATGCAGTGACATTACAACATTTGCTTGAACAAATTCATGCTGTTGATCGTGAGATTGATGAGCTGTTGCAAACCGCAAAACAAGGGAGAATACTACGTGAAGGTCTCGCAACGGCAATTATTGGCCGTCCAAATGTCGGGAAGTCCTCCCTTTTAAATACTCTCGTCCAAGATGCAAGGGCAATTGTAACAGATATTCCAGGAACGACTCGGGATGTGCTTGAAGAGTATGTCAACGTAAACGGTGTGCCGTTACGTTTAATCGATACAGCAGGAATTAGAGAGACAGAAGATGTTGTTGAACGTATTGGTGTGGAACGTTCACGTCAGGCGTTGCAAGATGCAGAGTTAATTTTACTTGTGTTTAATGCAAATGAACCGCTAACGAAAGAAGATCAAGCATTAATTGAAGCGAGTCGTGGATTTGAGACGATTGTCGTTCTTAATAAAATGGATTTGGAACGCCGTCTTGACCGAGAGCAACTGACAGAATGGATTGGTGACGTACCCGTTATTACGACATCATTTCTTCAAGAAGAAGGAATTAATGAGCTAGAACAAGCGATCAGTCAACGCTTTTTCCATGAAGGTGTCGAGGCCGTTGAGATGAATTATGTTTCAAATACACGGCACATTGCTTTGTTAAATCAAGCAAAAGCATCCATTGCAGAAGCCAAATCAGCAGCTGAAGCAATGATGCCTGTAGACATGGTACAAATTGACGTAACAAGGGCTTGGGAACAGCTCGGTGAAATCGTAGGTGAGACAGCGCCAGATCAATTAATTGATCAGTTGTTTTCACAATTTTGTTTGGGGAAATAAGGAGGTAGAAATCAGTGGCTTTTGAACAACAATATGATGTTGTTGTCATTGGTGCAGGGCATGCCGGCGTTGAAGCTGGACTTGCAGCTGCTCGAATGGGTGCATCAACATTAATGTTAACGTTAAACTTAGATGCAGTCGCTTATATGCCATGTAACCCGTCAGTCGGAGGACCTGCTAAGGCATCGTCGTTCGCGAGATTGATGCTCTCGGTGGTGAAATGGCTAGAAATATTGATAAAACACACATTCAAATGAGAATGTTAAATACCGGTAAGGGTCCTGCCGTACGCGCTCTGCGTGCACAAGCAGATAAATTTGAGTATCAGCACGAAATGAAGAATACTCTTGAAAACACAGAGAATTTAACGCTCCGTCAAGGGCTTGTTGAGCGTCTTATTGTTGAAGATGGTGAATGTAAAGGGGTCGTCACGAACACAGGCGCCCATTACCTTGCGAAGTCGGTCATCGTAACGACAGGAACGTATTTACGAGGCAAAATCATTATCGGGGACCTTGCGTATGAAAGCGGACCGAATAATATGCAACCGTCGATTCAACTATCCTATCACTTGCAGGAACTAGGGTTTGATATGGTTCGATTTAAGACGGGGACGCCACCACGAATCAACGGTGATACGATTGATTACTCGATGACTGAGATTCAACCTGGAGATAATGTTCCACGGGCATTTTCGTATGAGACGACAAAGTATATTACCGATCAATTGCCTTGTTGGCTTACGTATACGAACTTAACGACGCACGGATTAATTAATGACAACCTGACTCGTTCACCGATGTACTCAGGAATGATTGAAGGGACAGGACCAAGATATTGTCCATCCATTGAAGATAAGATCGTTCGTTTCCATGATAAAGATAAGCATCAAATCTTTTTAGAGCCAGAAGGCAGGAATACGAATGAAGTCTATGTACAAGGGTTATCAACATCGTTACCTGAAGATGTGCAATATGACATGTTGAAGACGATTAAGGGACTTGAAAATGCGCGGTTAATGCGACCGGGATATGCAATTGAGTACGATGCAATTGTCCCAACACAATTGTGGCCAACACTTGAGACGAAAAAAATTAGTGGCCTGTTTACAGCGGGTCAAATTAACGGAACATCTGGCTATGAAGAAGCTGCAGGTCAAGGATTAATGGCAGGAATTAATGCAACAAGACGTGTGCAAGATAAAGAAGGAATTATTTTAGGTCGCTCAGATGCCTATATTGGCGTGTTAATTGATGATCTCGTTACAAAAGGAACGAATGAACCATACCGTTTGTTAACGTCAAGAGCAGAGTATCGTTTGTTGCTACGACATGATAATGCTGACTTACGATTAACAGATGTTGGCCATGAAATTGGATTAATCTCCGATGAGCGTTTTGAGCGTCTACAAAACAAAAAAGAACAGATTGCAAATGAACGCAAACGACTGTCAAAAACGATTATTAAGCCGAGTGAAAAAGTTGAAGTTGTTCTTCAAAATAAAGGTTCGACAACGATGAAAGAAGCATTATCTGCAGATCATCTGTTGAAGCGACCACAACTTGCTTATGAAGATATTGAAGCGATTCTCGGAGTTGATGAAATTCTTGATGCAGACGTGAAAGAACAAGTAGAAATTCAAACGAAGTATGAAGGCTATATTAAGAAGCAACTCGAACAAGTGGATCGTCTTAAAAAGATGGAACGTAAGCGAATCCCTGAGTGGATTGATTATGATGACATTCAAGGGATTGCAATGGAAGCTCGTCAAAAGCTTAAAGAAGTACGCCCATTATCAGTCGGTCAAGCGTCTCGTGTTTCAGGTGTAAACCCTGCTGATATTTCAATTTTACTCGTTTATTTAGAGCAAGGAAGGCAAAAGCGCACGTCGTAATTACGAGGCAGGCTGTATTGAACGGCCTGCCTGTTTTGCCTAAAAAGGAGGATGTTTATGAATCAGTGGAAAAAATGGTTGAAAGAACTTAATCTGACGCTTTCAAAAGAACAAGAACAGCAATTTGAAACTTATGCTCATGAGCTCGTCGAGTACAATAAAAACGTTAATTTAACGCGAATTACCGATAAAGATGAGATTTATGAAAAGCATTTTTACGATTCACTGTTAGCAAGTCAATGTTATGAATTTGACCAAGTTGAAACGATGATTGATGTTGGTGGTGGAGCAGGATTTCCAGGGATGCCTTTAAAGATTGCTTACCCAAACATTAAGCTCACTGTACTTGATTCGTCTAAAAAGCGTATCCAATTTCTAGAGCATTTAGCTGACGTATTGAACATAGACGGTGTTTCATTTGTTCACGCAAGGGCAGAAGATGGTGCAAGAGACGTTAACCATCGAGACCAGTATGACGTTGCAATTGCCCGTGCAGTTGCTCGGATGCCAGTGCTTGCAGAATATTGTCTACCCTTCGTTAAACCACAAGGTGTTTGGGTTGCATTAAAAGGAAAAAGTGGTGAAGAAGAAGCTGAGGAAGCACAAGAGGCGATTCGTTTATTACAAGGAAGTGTCACGGACCACCATTACTTTGAATTGCCTTCAGAATCTAGCGAACGAAGAATATATGTCGTTGGAAAAAAAGACGTAACTCCAAGAACCTATCCGCGTAAAGCCGGCACAATTACAAAAAAACCTCTTGGATTGTAATCAGTTCGACACAAAACGTGTGAACAATTTGAGTTTGCATGGTAAAATGAAATGAGATGAACAGCGTGAGGGGGGAGACGGTGAAAAGTTCTATTCAGCGTTTTTTCGGTTTTGGTGAAGAGTCTAAAAGCAGCGAAATAGAAATAAAGGATGAGAAAGGGCACCATGAAGAGGTCCGTCTTATTCCAGTCACTGATATCGTACCGAATCCGTTCCAACCTCGTACGATTTTTTCTGACGAGAAGATTGAAGAGCTTGCAAGAACGATCCATACCCATGGAATCTTGCAACCAATTGTTGTGCGAGAGCGAGAGGGCAAGTTTGAACTCATTGCCGGTGAAAGACGTTGGCGTGCAGTACAATCATTAGAATGGACCGAGATTCCGGCACTCGTTAAAGAGTTTAACGATGCACAGACGGCATCACTTGCCTTAATTGAGAACTTGCAGCGTGAAGAATTAACCGTCATTGAAGAAGCGAGAGCATATAAACAATTAATTGATTGGCATTCGCTTACTCAAGAAAGCCTTGCCCAACGATTAGGGAAAGGTCAATCAACGATTGCGAATAAATTGCGACTGTTGTCGTTGCCAGAATCTGTACAACAAGCACTATTAAACCGTCAGATTAGTGAGCGCCATGCCCGGGCATTGATCCGTTTAAAAGAAGATCCTGTTCTTCAAGAACAATTGCTTCAAGAAGTTGTGGAGCATGGTTACAATGTGAAACAAACGGAAGAGGCAGCGGTTCGGTTACTTGAAGCAAAAGAACCTTCGGACGAGCCTAAGAAAAAACGCGCCCGAAAGCAACATTTTCCTAAAGACATGAGAATTGCTATGAATACGATTCGTGAGTCACTTTCAATGGTTGAGAAATCAGGAATGAATGTTGATAGTTCCGAAGAGGAACACGATGAATATTATCAATTTACGATCAGAATTCCCAAGAAGTAATCTATCATTATCTGTAATGGTAGGTTGCTTTTTTATTCGGTTTCTTGCGCTTTTCTTGTTCAATGCTAGAATAAAAGAAAATGATCTCTTTTGTGGAGGGTGGTGGGCAGTTTGGCGAAGGTAATTGCGATTGCGAACAAGGCGGTGTTGGTAAGACAACAAGCTCGGTTAATCTGAGTGCTTGCCTTGCTTATATAGGAAAGCGTGTACTTCTCGTCGATATTGATCCTCAAGGAAATGCGACGAGTGGAACTGGGATTGAAAAAGGCGACCTTGATTATTGTGTCTACAATTTACTAGTAGACGATCATGATGTACAAACGCTCATTCACCCGACAGTCGTTGAGAATTTATTCGTTATTCCTGCAACGATTCAGCTGTCCGGCGCTGAAATTGAACTTGTTCCGACAATTTCTCGAGAAGTTCGTTTGAAAAAGGGGTTAGCTCCTATTGCGAACCAATTTGATTATATTATTGTTGATTGCCCACCATCATTAGGATTATTAACCATTAACGCATTGACCGCAGCTGATGCAGTACTTATTCCTGTGCAGTGTGAGTACTACGCTTTGGAAGGTTTAAGTCAGTTATTAAACACGGTACGTCTCGTACAAAAGCATTTAAATTCTTCACTAGAAATTGAAGGCGTACTACTAACAATGCTTGATGCGAGAACGAATCTTGGCTTACAAGTGATTGAAGAAGTAAAGAAATACTTTCAAGATAAGGTGTTTAAGACGATTGTGCCAAGAACGGTACGCTTAGGCGAAGCACCAAGTCACGGAATGCCAATTATATTATATGATCCGAAGTCACGTGGAGCCGATGTTTATTTAGAACTTGCAAAGGAAGTGGTTACAGGTGCCTAAAGGTTTGGGACGAGGTTTGCAGGCTCTTTTTCCGAATGAAGAACAAGACGTCGATCTTGAACAAGTACAACGTGTACCGATTAAGGAGTTACGAGCAAACCCTTATCAACCACGGTCGTCTTTTCATGATGAAACGATTGAAGAATTGTCCCAATCGATTCGAGAGCATGGCATTGTTCAACCATTAATCGTCCGACAAGGTATTAAAGGATATGACATCGTTGCAGGAGAACGACGATTTCGAGCGGCAAAACGCTTGGACATGCAACATGTTCCTGTCATCGTTAAGGAATTAAGCGATGAAGACATGATGGAAATTGCGCTGATTGAGAACTTACAACGAGAAGATCTTAATCCTTTAGAAGAAGCCATTGCTTATAAGAAGCTAATTGAGCAACTTGGCATGACGCAAGAGAAGTTAGGGCAAAGAGTCGGGAAAAGTCGTCCTTACATTGCGAACCATATGCGCTTGCTTCAACTTCCAAATGGTGTGCAAGAACTCATACGTGAACGTAAGCTTTCCATGGGACATGGTCGAGCTTTGCTCGGAATGAATCTTAAAGAGCACATTCAAGAAGCGGCAGCGATCGTTATACGAGATGAGTTAAATGTTCGAAATACGGAAAAGCTTGTTCAAGAATTTAACGAACGTGGTACGATAAATAAATCCCCTGAAAAAGAACAAAAGAAGCCGTTTCATATTGAGAAAACGGAACGTGAGTTACAAACGTACTTTGGAACGTCTGTTTCGATTAAAAAGGGGAAACATAAAGGAAAAATAGAAATCGAATTTCTCACTGACGATGATTTGTCGAGAATTCTTTCGTTACTCGGTGAGGAAACTGATTAGCCATCGATCTCGATGGTTTCTTTTTTTTTTTAGAATGGAGAACAGAGTATGGTACTTATTGGGACGTTAGTAAACGGTGCAGCCATCTTAGTCGGTTCACTAATCGGGTTAATGTTAAAGAAAATCCCAGAGCGCATGAAGACAATTGTCATGCAAGCGCTCGGTTTGGCCATTGTTATACTTGGCATTTCGATGGCTCTTGAAGGCGAGCAATTTCTAATTACGGTCGGTTGCTTAGTCATCGGTGCAATATTAGGGGAGTGGTGGCAGATTGAGCAACGTCTCAATGATGCTGGAGATTGGATTGAACGAAAAGTCGGTCCAAAAGGCGGGGAGTCACAGTTTGCTAAAGGATTTGTAACTGCATCTCTCGTCTACGTCGTTGGAGCCATGGCCGTTCTTGGGGCACTCGATAGTGGATTGCGCTTAGATCATAGTTTACTTTATACAAAGGCGATGCTAGATGGTTTTACAGCGGTGCTCTTTTCTTCAATCTTTGGGATCGGTGTCCTCTTCTCACTCGTGCCGGTTGTCATGTATCAGGGGGGGATTGCATTGTTAGCCGGTCAAATTGATCGTGTCGTTCCTGCTGAAATGCTTGATCATTTTATTCTTGAAATGACGGCTGTTGGCGGCATTATGATTATTGCAATCGGGCTTAGAATTCTAGGTTTACTTCATATTAAGGTTGCGAATTTACTGCCAGCGTTGCCGATTGTTTTTCTCTGTGTTGCGGTGTTGTATTACGTATAAAAATCATTTTGGTTTACCTGGTCATTACAAAAGATTCCTTTTAGGAATCTTTTGTCGCAACTGTGATGGAATACCCGTATTGAAGATTACTACAATGAGGCGTATACTAATAAATAGAATGACTGAGTGTTTTGATTGCAAGAAGGTTTTTTGAACGGATAGCTCTCTTTTGGAGAGTTATTTTATTTTTGTTTTATAGCAAGGGGAAGAGAGAAAGAAGGATTAGTTATGGGGAAACTCATCGCAGATTATTCGATGTATGGGAGAACATATTTTTTTAAACGTCTCGGTTTATTTTTGGCAGGGCTACTTGTGATGGCACTTGGAGGCAGTTTGATGATCCAATCATCCATGGGGACAGCTACGTGGGACGTGTTACACATTGGACTTACGAACTTAACGCCACTTAGTATTGGTGCTTGGGTTCAAATCATTGGAATTATTATGATTGCGATTGCTTGTTGGATGGAACGGGAGTGGCCACAAGTCGGAAGTATTTTAAATATTATTCTAGTCGGACTTTTTCTTGATATGTGGCTGTTATTGCCAATTGCTGAGTGGATGAGTGCAACTTGGCAGCTTGTCATTTTGTTATTTATCGGTATTGTGTTGATCGGGCTAGGATCAGGAATGTATGTGTCAACGCGTCTTGGTGCGGGTCCTCGTGACGGTGTGACGCTAGCGGTTGCGAAACGTTCAGGTTGGTCGATCCGCTCCGTACGAACAATATTGGAAGGTTGTGCCCTCCTTCTCGGTTGGTTAATTGGTGGACCTGTTGCATTCGGTACATTTTTGTCGGTCTTTCTAATTGGTCCAGTTATGCAATCGTCATTATTTTTTTGGCGAAAGCAAGTGGCAGGTTGGCAAGATCATGCAACATCAATTCGACAGGAAGCTACACCAATTGCCTAACGACTACATGATTCGTGTAGTTGTTATCTTTATTGAAAGCGTTAACAACACTATCCTTACGGTAAAAAGGATGATAAACTAATAAAGATGATTAAAATAATCTTACTTTTCGTAACTTTGGGAGTGATTGGGGAATGGCGCATAAAGCATTGCACACTGACAAAGATTTGTTGAAGAAAGATCAAAAGCATTTTCTACATCCGACTTCGAATCCGAAACAACAAGCGAAATCTGGGGCATCGATTGTTTTGCGTCGTGGTCAAGGCATTTACCTTGAGGATATTGAAGGCAAGCGTTACATCGACGGGCTTTCAAGCTTGTGGAATGTTAACGTTGGACATGGGAATAAGGAATTGGCACAAACAGCTTTTGAACAAATGGAAACACTCGCTTATACATCATCGTTCAAAGGTTACTCAAATCCTTCAGCAATTAACCTTTCTGAGAAGTTAGCAGAAGTTGCACCAAACGGATTAAATTCGGTGTTCTTTACTTCTGGGGGCTCAGAATCAAATGATACAGCATTTAAACTTTCCCGTTTCTACTGGGAACAAGTTGGCAAACCAGAAAAGAAAAAAATAATCGCCTTAGAACGCTCCTATCATGGTGTGACGATTGGTGCGCAGTCGGCGACGCATTTACCTGCGTTTCATGCATTTTCAGGGTCTCACATGAATGATGTGTATCATGCAGTGCCACACCTTACGGATTGTGAGCGAGGCAACAAAGATGCGGATCATTATGAGCGAAGCATTCGAGGTGTTATCGAACGTGAAGGAAAAGACACCGTTGCTGCCGTAATTATTGAACCGATCCAAGGTGCTGGAGGTATTTACGTGCCACCTTCTGGTTATTTGGAAGCAGTGCGTAAGCTTTGTAATGAGTTTGATATTCATTTTATTGCCGATGAAGTGATTTGTGGTTTCGGACGTACTGGAAGCATGTTTGCTGTCGAGCATTGGGATGTTGTTCCTGATTTCATGTCAGTTGCTAAAGGCATTACAAGCGGTTAT
The DNA here is from genome assembly GCF_000698125.1 of Geomicrobium sp. JCM 19038. Lineage (GTDB taxonomy): Bacteria > Bacillota > Bacilli > Bacillales > Marinococcaceae > Geomicrobium_A. The sequence goes on from NZ_BAXA01000002.1 coordinate 42,169, forward strand.
GCTCAGCTTGGTGGTGTCTTAATTCACGACAAAATTCGCAAAGTGATTAATGATTTTGATGGCGTACTGGCACATGGATTTACGTATAGCGGTCATGCAATGGCTTGTGCAGTAGGCCTTAAAAACATCGAAATTATTGAACGCGACGGACTTGTTGATCGTGCGAAAGAGATGGGCGAGTATTTCGGTGATCGTTTAGAAGAATTAGTCACTAAACATACATCTGTCGGTCTTACGAGAGGGATGGGTCTTCTACGTTCAATTGAACTGTTCAAAGATTCGAAGTCATTTGAGCGCTTTGACCCTCAAGATAATGCAGCTGAGAAATTGTACCAACATTGCTTCGATCGAGGCCTGCTCGTTCGAACCTCTGGAGGGAACGGCATTAACATTATCCCGTTAGCTCCACCATTAATCATTACTCAGCCTGAAATTGATGACTGATAGAACGCTTTAGCGCAGGCATTACAGCGTTTGAAGCTGAGCTTTAAGAGTAAGTAAACGCCTCAACATTGAATGTTGAGCGTTTTAGTGTTGGTTTGTGCTTGATGTTAATAACTGTGAAGCTTCTGTAGTAAAGACGGTACGTGTTGGTCTTGTCGTGTGGGTATGGAGAAGTCTGTCCATCGTAAGCAACGCATTGGCAGCCCATTCGGCCATCTGCATCACAAAGTACAATCGAGTATTCTGTAGCGTTACATGTTCCATCATACCGCTTACATTGACTGTCCCCGTCATATGCATATCACCCGCTTCAGGTAGACGTTTGTGTACTGCACTACCGGGATGAAGCGGACCAGAAGCAAACGTAACCCGTCCGACGTTTTCTGCTCTTCCCATGCTCGCATCGATCGCAATGAGCAAAGCAAGAGGGTGTTTTTTTTCGATGTCTTCAAGGGTTTCTTTAAGGTTTAGCGCATGAACAGGATTTTCTAGTGTCCCGTATACGTGCATACGTCGTTCGCTGTTCTCTTTAATAATTGTGCCAACTAGAGGTCCGAACGCATCTCCTGTGGAACGATCAGTACCAATACAAAGAAGGACAATCGTATGTCGTTTTGTAGAGCATAGAATTTCCTCACACATCAGATGTGCCAATGAATCACTAGACGGATGCTCTTCAAAGTAAAATGGATAAGAAAACATCTTTTCTTTAAAAAATGATAGCTTCATGGACATACCTCTTTCTCCCAAAACATACTAGTCCCAGTATAGGAACTTTTTTCAAAGACTATACAACGGGTTGAATAAGGGGAGAATAGTATGATCGGTCGTGGAATAAAGTGGATGCTTTTATTAACAGGAACGATGATCGGTGCAGGGTACGCTTCTGGTCGAGAAATATGGCAATTTTTCGGCGCAGATAGCGTCGTTGCAATCCTATTATTCAGCGGACTGTTCATGATCTGCTCGTATGTAATCTTAAAGCTAAGCATTTCTTTGAAAGCGGAAAACTACGTCGTTGTTTTAGAAGCATTGCTCGGAAAACGGCTTGCAAAAGCGTATGACAAGCTCATTATCTTGTATCTGTTCCTTACGACTGGAATTATGATCTCTGGTGGAGGTGCAACACTTCAGACGTTCGAACTTCCCTATTGGTTTGGAATTGGCCTCATGTGCATTTTACTTGTCATATTGTTTATCTGGGACTTGGACGGGTTAACGTCTGTGAACAATTTTTTGACGCCAATGCTGATCATCTGCCTTGTTGTTATTTTGATTATCTTTCAATCGACGAGCGAAGGCGGCTTTTCATTGGAATGGGGCGCACAAAGCAACTGGCCATCGGCTTTAACGTTTACAGCTCTTAATTTACTTCCCGTTGTCGCTGTACTATCAGCGATTGGAACGAAGATTGAACATAAAGGTGAGGTATGGATTGCTACGATTGGTAGCGGTTTAATTTTAGGAGGAGTGTCATTAATTTATAATCAATCGTTACTTAGGGTAGCGGATGATTTACTGCTATATGAAATTCCGTTATTCTCAATTTTAAGTTCCTATCCGTCGATTTTAATTTTTGCAATGACGATCCTTTTATGGACAGCCATCTTCACAACGGCTGCTGCCAACATCTTAGGTTTAATTAGTCGCTTTAAAAATTTGTTTACTGCACCTGGGTGGCTGTTAACGTTCGTCATTGTCACTGCTTTGATCCCGATGACAACGTTCGGATTCTCAACATTGGTTGGTTTTTTGTATCCTCTTTATGGGATGCTGAATTTATACTTGTTAGGCTCCGTTTTGCTCTTCCCTTTTCTCCAAGATGACCAACCGAAACTGCGCTAGAACGAAGGTTACAAGTTATGGTATAATACGAAAGGCTTCCGATCTTCGGAAGCTTTTCTATATGTATGTAATGATTCTTTAATAGAGGGGGCGAATGCCTTGACGGAGACTGATTTTCAACTGAAAGACATTGTGGAAATGAAAAAACCTCATCCGTGTGGGACGAACCGTTGGAAGATTATTCGTATGGGAATGGACATTCGCATTAAATGTGAAGGTTGTGATCATAGCGTCATGATCCCGAGAAAGACATTCGCCCGTAAAATGAAAAAGGTGCTTGAACGAGCAGAGTAAAGGAAGTGACTATACGATGGCTTTAACAACAGGAATTGTTGGCCTACCAAACGTCGGTAAGTCAACGCTTTTTAATGCAATTACCCAAGCAGGTGCTGAAGCAGCGAACTACCCATTCGCAACAATCGACCCGAACGTCGGAATCGTTGAAGTACCTGATCACCGTTTACAAGTTCTTACTGAACTTGTAAATCCAAAGAAAACAGTCCCAACGACATTTGAATTCACGGACATTGCTGGAATTGTAGAAGGTGCTAGCAAGGGTGAAGGACTTGGGAATAAATTTTTATCCCATATTCGTGAAGTTGATGCGATTACTCACGTTGTCCGTTGTTTTGATAACGATGACATCACCCACGTTTCGGGAAGTGTTGATCCTCTAAGAGACATGGAAGTGATTAACTTAGAGCTGATTCTTGCTGACCTTGAAACAATTTCAAAACGTCTTGAAAAAGTAAACAAGCTCGCCAAAACGAAGGACAAAACAGCGATTGCTGAGCAATCTGTTCTCCAAAAAATCGTCGATGCACTTGAGGCTGAAAAGCCAGCACGTTCAGTCGATCTTGACGACGAGGAGCATAAGCTTGCTAAAGGTTTTCAACTGTTAACGTTGAAACCAGTCCTTTATGTCGCAAATGTTAGCGAAGAAGATCTCTTGTCTGACGAAGATAACGAGTACGTCGCTCGAGTTCGTACCCGTGCAACGGAAGAAAACGCAGAAGTAATTACAATTTGTGCAAGCATTGAAGCTGAAGTTGCTGAACTAGAAGGCGACGATCGCCAAAGCTTCCTCGCTGATCTTGGCATTGAAGAAGCAGGACTCGATCGCTTAATTCGTGCAGCTTACGCTCTTTTAGGTCTCTCCACATACTTCACTGCTGGAGAACAAGAAGTTCGCGCGTGGACGATTCGTAAAGGCACAAAGGCACCACAAGCCGCAGGCGTCATCCATACCGACTTTGAGCGAGGATTCATCCGTGCCGAAGTGGTCGCATACGAAGACCTTAAAGAACTCGGTTCAATGACGAATGCAAAAGAAGCTGGTAAAGTCCGTCTTGAAGGAAAAGACTACGTCGTGCTTGATGGCGATGTTATTCACTTTAGGTTTAATGTGTAGAAGCTCCCGTGTGGGAGCTTTTTTTATAATAACGACTCGTGCGGTAATGAGTTTTAAGGATGAGTTAGGCGACTCTTAGCTGTAGAGTCATCAGTCAATGCTTGCGCTTCTCTTGCTTTTAAAATGCCTCTTGGCTTGTTCATTCGCGAATAAACGGATTCATAAGCACCGGCTTTCACCTCATATGTTTCGTGGAAAATGCCAACGGCTTCGCTTTTTGCTGACTTTTTGTAGAAATTGATCCACGCTTCTTTATGGGTTTTACCGTGTGCATAATCGAGGAGCTGATCGATGCTTTCCCAATATTGCGTCAGGACAATCGTGCGACCGCCAAGTGTAGTGTCTTGTGACAAGAAGCCTGTACTTTTATCTGCATACAGCTCTTGAAGCATCGGTCTCATGGCCATAAATACTGGCCACCAATTTTTTACGTTCCACCATTTGTTAATTCTCATTCCGATGATGAATACGACAAGGTCTTGATCGTTATGCGTACTTATTCGCTTTTGCATTGAATACTCTCCTTTGTTTTTTGGCACCAACGTAGTTCGGCTTGAGCAATTTCTTTGCCATAATTAAGTGTGTACAGCCAAAATTCAGAATCATTATGGGTTTGGATGTTCTCTTCAATGGTGTGATAGACTTCGAGCTTTTCACTTAGCATTTGTTCTTGTTTATCTAGGTGCGCGAGCGCTTGTTCTCTTTGCATCTCCAACCCGAAAAATAATTTCACAAGCAATTCATTACGCATAACAACAGTTTCATTTACAGGAGTAGTAAGCCATTCTTTGAGCTTCTTTTTTCCGGCGGTAGTGATCGTATACTCTTTGCGTTCAGGTGTTCCATCAGCTTTAATGACAGATTGCGTAGCGTATCCATCTTCCACTAACGTTTTCAGCGCAGGATAAATTTGACCGTAACTCATTTTCCAAAAGTGACTAAAACTGGCATCAATTAAGTTTTTGATGTCATATCCGGTTTTGCACTCGGACGTGATAATCCCTAAAATGATCCATTTTGTTTCTGTTTTCATTCTACACCTCTATATCTTTATGATATGTATCTTAAAGATATATACTAATGTCTGAAAAGTCAATATTATTTCGGGTTACGGCAGGTTTTCATCGTTTGATGTCGAAAACTTGTTCATAAGAAGGAGGGACCTATGCATTGATTGACTATGTAAAGGAGTTGCGCACGCCTGAACAGGTTTGGTTGTTTGAAGCGTTACCCCGTCGGTTACCGCAAGAGAATAACGGGATAATCCTTGAGGTTGAAGATAGGCTGCGACGGCACACGCAGGTTATACCGGTGAAAGGCAACTTGGAATTCACCTCAAAAGTTTAGACAGCCAACCGGAGCCTAATCTAGTACTCCACAACACTCGCCTCGTAAGTGAATCGGTGTTTCAACTCGATTTTTTGGTGTTTACATTAAGTTAAATACTCATTCTTTAAGTCAAACACATTCATGGATGTGTTCATTTCGGAGACTATGATTATTTCATGCGTGTAGACACGAATATTGTGATGTTTCCAAATCCTCTTGAGCAATGTCTTCGACGAAAACGCTTGTTAAAAACATTCCTTCAGCATTACAACTTACCTGAACATTTACCCGTATTCAGTCGTATTATTTTTACGTCACATGTAACGATTTTAAGTGTATCTGAGTCTTATAAAGAAATGGTTCTAGAACGAGTTTGGCGGAGGGAAGCTGTCGTGTCTAAAATTGAGAGCTTAAATCGTCAACACAGCCAGTGTCTAATAACAGTGAAAGAAATGTATCGCTTCGCTCGAATCGTTGCAAATCATCATTTACCAGCATGGTTTAGCCCATTAAAGTCGTTTGGTCTCGAATTTGGGAATCTTCGAAGTGGAATGTATTGTGAACGTTGTTTTGGATCTACACTTCACAAAGAAAAGTGGCACGCGTATTGGACGTGCTATCACTGTGGAGAAAAGACACGTAAGAATTACGTTATAAGCTTGCAGGACTATCCAATGTTGAACAAGGTGACGATAACGAATGCTGAGGCACGAACGTTTTTAGAAGTAGACGATCGTTATTATGTGTGAGAAATGAACGAGTTGCTTCAGAAAGGCAGCTTTGTAAACAAAGGCAGACAAAGTATAAGTTGAAGATGCCACTAACGTGAGAATTTTAGCTCCATGTGGGGATTTTAAACGTTTTATTACAAGATGAAAGTTTAAATCCCCGCATAAACCTTCAAAATCGCAACAAAAGTCGTTTTTTGAGGGGATTTACCCTTAAAATGATACTGAAATTATGAAAATCCCCACATAGCTGAAATTTTATTGCCCCGAACCAATTAAACCGCGCCCCCCAACCTCGCTCGAACACTTCTTACCTATATAAAAATTCCAACTTGTGATTGCACACGTTTCCTGATAGAATTGATTGTTGTGAGTATAGAAATGGGATAACCCGTTTTATTGCTCCTTGCTCTTACTTAATTAAGTGAGGGCCGTTTAGACCAAAGGGAGGTGACTAGAATGCGTAAATATGAAATTCTTTACATTCTTAGCCCACAGTTGGACGAGGAGTCAGTGAAAGCTGCTAATGAGCGTTTCCAAAAGATCCTTACAGACAACGGTGCTGAAATCACATCAGTTGATGAAAAAGGAAGACGTCGTCTTGCTTACGAAATCAACGATTTCAAAGAAGGCTACTATGTAATTACAAAAGTTAATGCTAACGCAGCAGCGGTAAACGAGTTTGACCGTCGTGTTAAGCTAACTGATGATGTTATTCGTACACTTGTCGTTCGCGAAGACGACTAATTGATAGATAAAAGGGAGGGTTACGCATGATTAATCGCGTTGTGCTTGTCGGCCGGCTCACCCATGACCCGGAGCTTCGTTACACGCCGAATGGAGTTGCAGTTGCAAACTTTAGTATTGCTGTGAATCGACCGTTTACGAACCAGCAAGGAGAGCGTGAAGCGGACTTTTTCAGCTGTGTTGTGTGGAGGAAGCAGGCAGAAAACGTGGCAAACTACTTGAAAAAAGGAAGTTTGGCAGGGATTGATGGCCGCTTACAAAGCCGCAGCTTTGAAAACCAAGAAGGCAAGCGCGTGAAAGTTGTGGAAGTTCAGGCTGAAAGCGTTCAGTTCCTCGAACCGAGAAACTCCCAAGGGAGCGGTGGAGGCGGCGGTGGTTTCCAACAAGGCGGAGGTTACGGCCAAAGCGGTGGAGGCTACAGCCAGAATGGTTCTTACTCTCAAGAACCACCACAACGTCAATCATCGAACCTGAACGACGATCCATTTTCTAATGATGGAAAACCGATCGATATATCGGACGACGATTTACCATTTTAAATTGAAAGGAGCGAGACCACATGGCACGTCGTAGAGGCAAGCGTAGAAAGGTATGTTATTTCACGGTAAATAAGATCAAGCGCATCGACTACAAAGATCTTGATCTTCTCCGTAAGTTTATCTCAGAGCGAGGAAAAATTCTTCCTCGTCGTGTGACTGGTACTTCTGCGAAGTATCAACGCAAATTGACGATCGCGATCAAGCGTTCACGTCAAGCAGCACTTCTTCCATACGCGAAAGAAGTTTAAGAATGTGTTCAAGGAAGCCGTCATCTCATTAGTAGATGGCGGCTTTTTTCACGTATACTTAAAGAGCATTACCTTTCAATTTACGTGTGAATGGGCTACAATAGATCAGTGTAAGATATGTATGAAGCCTAAGATTGGTGGTTATTTTCTGAATGAATCAGTCACGTAGAATTACCGAAGGAGCCGTCGTTGTTGCTCTGTTTACCATACTTATGGTTATGACACTATATATCCCTGTTGTAGCGCTTTTGACGATTTGGTTATTGCCGCTACCGATGATGGTTTATACGATCCGTCACGGAATGAAGCCGGGGGCTCTCGTATTAGTAGTTGCAACGCTTATAACCTTTCTGCTTGCCACAGCTTTAGCATTGCCAATTATTCTGTTGTTTGGAATTGGCGGTTTTGTAATGGGTGTGAGCTATTCAAAAGGTAGAGGGGCATTTCAGACCTTATTTACAGGTAGTGTAAGTTACGTTCTAGCAATTTTTGTGCTCTTTGTATTTTCGAATGTTGTGATGGGAATCCATCCTTTTGAAGCGATTCGCACAGGTATGATCGAATCGATGAACTCGGCAGAACAATTGATGCAGAACTTTGGTGCAGAAACGGACGAAGAAGCGATTACTGCATACCGGGAATTAGCAAATATGATTCCGCAAATGTCTGCGATGCTTATGATTTTTACAGGTGTGATGTACGCGTTTATCACGCAAGTCATTGCGCATCCGATTTTAAGAAGATTGTTGAATAAGCCGTTCGGTTTTCCACCTCTTAGAGAGTGGTCATTGCCGACATTTTTTATCTGGATTTATTTACTCGGTATTATCGTTAGCCTTGTTGGGGTAAGCGACCCAGGATCAGCACTTTCAATTTTCATGATGAATGTTACACCTTTACTTGAGATTGCGATGATTGTCCAAGGTGCAGCGGTTATGTTTTATTTTGCCCATGTGAAGAAGATCTCAAAGGCGCTACCGATCATCATCTTGTTCTCAGCACTTGTGATACCGATTATTACGTTTTTTGTACGAATCTTAGGGATCATTGATCTTGGTTTTGATTTAAGAAGCCGGATTAAGCCTGATTCAAATAGGGGTTGATGGAATGCCCGAAATAACAAAACAACATTGGTATTTATATCCGATGATCTTTATGTTTACAGTCACAACAGCGAGTGTGACAGTATTGCTTTTTTATAATTGGATGCTTGCTGTTGTAGGTTATGTGACACTCATTGTCATCGGTGTTGTTTTTTTCTATGCGCGTTCGAATTTCCAACAAGAGTTAAGCCAATACATTACAACACTCTCCCACCGTGTCAATCGAGCAGGTGAAGAAGCGGTTACGAATTTACCAGTCGGAATTGTGTTGTATGACCAGAACTTTGAAATTCAATGGGCGAACCCTTATATTCGTGATCTTCTCGGAGAAGATTATTTAGGGAAGTCGTTGTCGATCATTTCATCAGATCTTCCGATCTATATTGAAGATAAAAAAACCGAGCATCGCTTGAAACTTGGCGATCTTGAGCATTACGTGTATGAACGACCAGATGAGCGATTGCTTTATTTCTTTGATATGACGGAAACGATTGAAACGAAAGAGCGATATCGTGAGGAACAAACGGTTATTGGCTTTATTTATTTAGATAACTATGATGATGTTACACAGACCTTAGATGACGAAGTGACGAGTAGTCTCCGAAACAAAGTCGTAACGATGTTAAACAAATGGGCAAATGAGCATGACATTTTACTTCGGAGCATTGATGATGACCGTTTTATGGCCGTTTTTAACCATCGGGCTCTTCAAGAAGTGGAAATGAATCGTTTCCAAATTGTTGATGATATTCGTGAAGAGTCATCCAAGGATCGCGTAGCGATTACGCTAAGTATTGGAATTGGAACCGGAGAGAAAACGCTCCGTGATCTCGGATCCCTCGCACAGTCTTCACTCGATCTTGCTTTAGGTCGTGGTGGGGATCAAGTAGCAATTAAAGAGAAAAGCGGGCAAGTACGTTTTTATGGCGGAAAGACGAACGCGGTAGAAAAGCGAACACGTGTAAGAGCACGGGTTATTTCTCATGCTTTAAGGGATTTTGTAAGAGAGAGTAATCAAGTGATCGTTATGGGGCATAAAACGCCTGATATGGATGCGATTGGAGCAAGTATCGGCGTATTAAAAGTCGCAGAAGTGAACAACAAAGATGCGTATATCGTTCTTGATCCTGATCAAGTGAGTCCTGACGTTCAGAAGCTTATGGATGAAGTTGAACATCATGAGCATTTATGGTCGAGGTTTATTTCGCCTACTGAAGCGTTGGAACAATTAACGAAGCAGACACTTCTCGTTGTTGTCGATACCCACAAACCGTCACTTGTTATTGAGCCGAAGCTTCTTGATCGTGTGCACCGAGTCGTTGTACTTGATCATCATCGTCGTGGGGAAGAGTTTATTGATAATGCTGCGCTCGTGTATATGGAACCGTATGCTTCTTCAGCGTCAGAGCTAGTAACGGAGTTGTTAGAGTACCAACCGAATAAAGTGAAAATGGAATCGCTAGAAGCAACGGCGATGCTTGCGGGTATGATGGTCGATACGAAGCATTTTAGCATTCGCACAGGTTCAAGAACGTTTGATGCGGCTTCCTACTTAAAAGCAAATGGAGCCGATACAACAGCGGTACAGTTGCTTCTAAAAGAAGACCTTGATAACTATATTGAACGATCAAGAATTATCGGACGTGCGACGGTTTACGGCAGTGGAATGGCCATTGCGCGTGGTGAAGAAGGTCGAACCTATCATCCTGTTCTTATTGCACAGGCAGCGGATACGTTACTTACGATGAATGACGTTAAGGCTTCGTTCGTCATATCGAAGCGGGATGACGGTCGGGTGAGTGTGAGTGCCCGTTCTTTAGGTGATATCAATGTTCAAGTAATAATGGAAAAGTTGGGTGGTGGCGGACATTTATCAAACGCTGCTGCTCAGTTTGATGACCTGACTATTGAACAAGTTGAAGAACAACTAAAAGAAGCAATGGATCAATCTATGGGAGGTCAGTCTACATGAAAGTAATTTTTAAGCAAGATGTTAAAGGTAAAGGTAAAAAAGGTGAAGTGAAAGACGTGTCTGAAGGATACGCACGTAACTATTTGTTGAAGAACGATTTAGCGGTAGAAGCATCAACCGGTAACATGAAAGATTTGCAAGCGAAGCAAAAAAGTGATGATAAAAAGCTTCAAGAAGAACGTGAAGCAGCAGCAAAAACAAAAGCCGAATTAGAAAGTACAGACGTTGAAATGAATGCTAAAGCAGGTGAAGGCGGTAAGTTATTCGGAGCCGTGTCCACAAAGCAAATTCATGAAGCGCTCAAGAAAAAAGGCTTTAAGGTTGATAAACGCAAAATTGAACTTAGCGAGCCAATTCGTACACTTGGAGTTACGAAAGTGCCTGTGAAGATTCACCCTGAAGTAACAGCGACAGTTAACATTCACGTAAAAGAACAATAAGCAAATGAGGTGAGGGTACGGTGACAGAAGGATGGCAAGAGGATCGACTTCCTCCACAAAATATCGAAGCAGAGCAAGCAGTATTAGGTCCATTTTCTTGCAAGAGGAATCCCTCGTTTCTGCGACCGAGCGTTTGCGCCCTGAAGACTTTTATCGTGCTTCTCATCAACGAATTTTTAGTGCGATGGTTGAGCTCTCTGAGAAAGGCGAGCCTGTAGACCTCGTCACAGTCACCTCTGAGCTTCAAAATCGCCAGTGGCTTGAAGAAGCAGGTGGCGTTGCTTATTTAACCGATTTAGCGAACGCTGTGCCGACTGCATCAAACGTTCAGCACTATGCGAGAACGGTCGAAGAAAAATCATTGCTTCGTCGATTAATTCGAACGGCAACGACGATTGCAACAGATGGATTTGAGGCGGAGCAAGAAGTCGATGACGTATTAAGTGATGCAGAGCGCATGATTCTAGAAGTCTCGAATCGTCGTTCTTCAGGTGCATTCGTGTCCATCAAAGACGTGTTAATGGAGACGTATGACAACATTGAAATGTTACAAGGTCGTGGCGACGCACTGACGGGCGTTTCAAGCGGCTTTCAAGAGCTTGATCGAATGACAGCAGGGTTTCAACGCAGTGACTTAATTATCGTTGCTGCACGTCCATCTATGGGAAAGACGGCGTTTGCGTTAAACATCGCACAAAACATCGCAACAAAAAGTGATGAAAATGTTGCGATCTTTAGTCTTGAGATGGGAGCATCGCAACTTGTGCAACGAATGCTCTGTGCCGAAGGCAATATCGACGGTACACGCCTTCGTACAGGACAGTTGATTGAAGAAGATTGGGAAAAGCTTGCAATGGCGATGGGAACGTTGTCCAGAGCAGGCATTTATATCGATGACTCGCCTGGAATTCGTGTTGCTGACATTCGTGCGAAGTGTAGAAGACTTAAGCAGGAAAAAGGGTTAGGCATGATCTTAATCGATTATCTTCAACTCATTCAAGGGCGAGGAACAGATAGTCGTCAACAAGAAGTCTCTGAGATTTCTCGTAACTTAAAAGGGATTGCACGTGAGCTTGACGTACCGGTCATTGCCTTGTCTCAGCTCTCGCGTAGTGTAGAGTCGCGTCAAGATAAGCGTCCGATGATGAGTGACTTGCGTGAGTCAGGAAGTATTGAGCAAGATGCGGACATCGTTTCGTTTTTGTTCCGTGAAGATTATTATGATCATGATGCTGAAAACCAGAACATGATTGAAATTATTATTGCGAAACAACGTAACGGTCCAGTCGGTAGTGTTGAACTTGCATTTATAAAAGAATACAACAAGTTCGTCAACCTTGATCGAAGGCATGATGAGAACATGGCGCCACCTGGTGCGTAGCGTAAGCGAAGGGATAATTCCCTTCGCTTTTTTGTTAGCAAAGATAACAATAAGGCGAATGAATATCCTTTTTTTGATATAAATGTTCGGTTTATTTTGACCTGTAGTCTTTCTTTTGATAGAATTGACTACGGTAAAGAGATAAATAATGAACGATTTAATTATATCGGAAGAGGTGAGTCTTTTGTCATCCATCGTAATTGTAGGTACACAATGGGGAGACGAAGGCAAGGGGAAGATTACAGATTACTTATCAGAAAACGCGGAAGTCGTTGCTCGTTATCAAGGTGGCAACAACGCAGGGCATACGATTAAATTTGGTGGAGAAACGTATAAGCTTCACCTAGTACCGTCAGGGATTTTCTATGATGATAAGATTTGTGTAATTGGAAACGGCATGGTCATCGATCCTAAAGCATTAGTAGAAGAGTTAACTGGATTACAAGAACGTGGCATTGATACGAGCAATTTGCGTATTAGCAACCGTGCGCATGTGATCCTTCCTTATCATATAAAACAAGATATTGTGGAAGAAGAGAGTAAAGGCGCAAGCAAAATCGGCACGACGAAAAAAGGTATCGGTCCAGCTTATATGGACAAAGCTGCTCGGATCGGTATTCGCATTGCTGATCTTCTAGAGAAGACGGAATTCGAGAGTAAGCTTTCACGTAACTTGATCGAGAAAAACCGTCTATTGGAAAAACTCTATGAGACTAACGGATTTACAGTAGAAGAGATTCTTGAAGAATACTTTGATTATGGTCAAAAGTTAAAACAATACGTTTGTGATACGTCTGTCGTATTGAATGATGCGATTGATCAAGGTCGACGTGTATTATTCGAGGGTGCCCAAGGTGTTATGCTTGATATTGATCAAGGAACGTATCCATTCGTTACATCATCAAACCCTATTGCCGGTGGTGTTGCGATCGGTTCAGGTGTTGGACCGTCTAAAATTCAGAAAGTTGTTGGGGTTTCAAAAGCATATACGACTCGTGTTGGAGACGGTCCATTCCCGACAGAGCTTATGGATGAAATAGGTGATCGCATTCGTAAGATTGGTAACGAATATGGAACGACTACAGGCGACCAAGACGTGTCGGTTGGTTTGATTCCGTCGTTGTACGCCACGCACGTCGCGTAAGTGGGATTACAGATCTCTCCCTCAACTGTTTAGACGTGCTTTCTGGTCTTGAGACGGTGAAGATTTGTACGGCTTATGAGTACCAAGGGGAACGCCTTGAAGAATTCCCAGCTAGTCTTAATGTGTTAGCGGAATGTAAACCAGTGTATGAAGAAATGCCAGGGTGGAGCGAGGACATTACAGGAGCGAAATCATTAAGTGATCTTCCTGAAAATGCGCGTCACTATGCGGAACGAGTTTCCCAATTAACGAACATTCCACTATCAATTTTCTCTGTAGGACCTGATCGTACACAAACAAATGAAGTACGCGGTGTTTGGGGCGTATGATGATGAATGGCCTTCGCTTTTGCGAAGGTCGTTTTTCTTTTGTTTCATGTGAAACTAGCGTTATACTCTACGTATGATGTAGAGAGGAGAGATAAGATGAAGCATTTAATTAATGGCGAATGGACAGGAGCAGACCTTGAACAAATTGATGTAACCAACCCTGCAAATGGGACGATTGTAGACACCGTTCCAAAGGGTGGCAAAAATGAGGCAAAGCAAGCGGTTGATGCAGCATACGAGGCATTTCGCCCGTGGTCAAAGTTAACCGCAGCTGAACGTTCAGAGAAGCTTGAAAAGTGGCATAATCTTATCGATAAACATCAAGAAGAATTAGCAACGACGATGACGAAGGAACAAGGCAAGCCAATGAAAGAATCCCGTGGTGAGATTGGCTATGCAAATTCATTTATTAAATGGTACGCAGAAGAAGGAAAACGTGTTTATGGTGAAACGATTCCAGCGTCAGCTGAGAACAAGCGCATTTTCGTAACGAAACAAGCCGTTGGGGTTGTGGCCGTCATTACTCCGTGGAACTTCCCAGCTGCAATGATCACAAGAAAGGTTGCACCAGCACTTGCTGTAGGTTGTACAGTCGTCATTAAACCAGCAACTCAAACGCCATTGACGGCTTTGAAACTTGCTGAACTGGCAGTTGAAGCAGGGATTCCTAAAGGTGTAATCAATGTTATCACTGGTAAGTCGAGTGAAATCTCTGAAGTATGGCAAGATGACACGCGCGTACGTAAATTAACGTTTACAGGTTCTACAGAAGTTGGCCGTACGTTAATGGAGGGCGCGTCAAAGAACATTAAGAAAATCTCATTAGAGCTCGGTGGTCATGCCCCGCTCATCGTTTTGGAAGACGCTGACTTAGATAATGCAGCTGAACAAGCGGTTGCGTCGAAGTTCCGTAACGCTGGTCAGACGTGTGTATGTGCAAACCGTATTTACGTTGCAGAGTCCGTCGAGAAAGAATTTACTGAAAAACTAAAAGTGCTCGTTGAACAACTAAAAGTTGGTGACGGTCTTGATGATGAGACGGATATCGGACCACTCATTGACTCAGATGCTGTTGATAAAGTGCTATCGCAAATTGAAGATGCAAAGTCACAAGGAGCGAAGGTCATTACTGGCGGTGAGAAAATCGGTAAGTTATTCTTAACACCAACAGTTATGACAGGGATAACAGAAGAGATGGCTTGTATGAACGACGAAACGTTCGGGCCACTCGCCCCGATTGCTACATTTAAGACCGATGAAGAAGCAATCCAAAGAGCGAACGATACTATTTATGGTCTTGCAGCGTATTTATTTACAAGTGATATCGGTAAGGCGGTACGTTTAAGTGAGGACCTTGAATATGGAATTGTCGGTTTAAACGATGGTGGTCCATCCACTGCTCAGGCACCTTTTGGAGGATGGAAACAGAGTGGTATTGGTCGTGAAGGCGGACATCACGGATTAGAAGAATATATAGAAACAAAGTACATCTCTCTAAAAATTTAATGAATGGATGAGAGAAAACTCACTCGCCTAGAAAAAGGCGGGTGAGTTTTTTAGATCGCTTTTTCATAGTAGAAGAACGGCTCTTCTCGTGCTTCTGTTTGGAGTTCTCCTACTTGAGAATAACCAAGTTTTTGGAAAAGCTTCTGTGCTTTTGTATTTAATGAATACGTATCGATTTTGATTGATTTTAGCTGTTGATTTAACGCTTCTGTTTCTGCAAAACGAAAGAGTGTTTCAGCAATACCTTTGTTGCGTACTGTTGGGTTAACCGCGAGGCGATGTAGCGTAATAGAGTCTGTATCAAGATGGCGCCACGAAAGTTGATGGTACTCTTTGGCAAACTCTTGATTGATAACGATAAACCCTTCAATTCGTTCTTCGACGTAAACATAAAGCGACTTCTTCTTTATATCCTGTGCAAAATGGTGAAGTGTAGGGTACTCTTCATTCCATTGGTCGCTTCCTTCTTCATTCATTAGCTTTGTTGCTTTTTTGGCTATCGCAACAACACCAGAGAGGTCTTCCATTCCTGCAAGTCTAATCATGATGTGCACTCCCCATTTGAAAACTACGTACAAGTATAGCGCGGAAAAAAGCGATTGACGAGAGAAAAATATCGGCACGTAAAATTGAATTTTTTTGAAAAGTGTTGACAAATGCTTTGTCACTCGCATAAAATACAGTCAGATAAAGTTGACCGAGTAAGAAAGGCGTGATGTGTAAATGAAAGAAATATTTGTAATGACGACGTATGAGCAAGTACGTGCCGTTAGTGATTCGTTCCGTAGTCGAATGTTAGTGAACTTCGGTACACAACCATTGACGGGGCAACAATTAGCGGAGAAATTAGACATCTCACGTTCCAAAATCCATTATCACTTAAATGAACTCGAAAAGAATGGGATTATTGAAATTGTGCGTCGAGAAGAGAAAAATGGCATTATGCAGAAGTTTTATCAACCAGTCGCAAAATCGTACATCGTTGACGATAAGCTTTTAGACTTTTTCGGGGGGAGTGATTTGCGATCTAAAGGAAGTATGACGAATACGTTTAGAGGTGACCAAGAAACATTCGAGAAATTTATGAAACGCGTGAACGATGATTTTCAAAATGCGTTAGGTGAATATTCTACTGATGATCCTTATTTATCCGAATACGTTTTACATGTTGATTGGTATAAAAAAGACAACAACTCCTGAAAGCCTATGTTCGTGCATAGGCATTTGTTTTAGCCCAACGGTCAATAAAAATGAACGGTGTAAATAAATAAAAACGAGAGAGGTTATTCACATGAAAAATATTCTTACTAATTTTAATTTTATGATTTTATTGTTGAGCCGATGTGCTTCGAATGCTGGGAGCAGTCTGTATTCAATCGCTGCGATGTGGCTCGTATATGAATTGAGTGGCTCGTCAATGTACTCGGGTCTTGCATTATTTTTAACGCAAATGCCAGCGCTACTACAAATTGTACTTGGACCAGTCATTGATCGTTTTCAACTCAAGAAATTACTCGTATTCACTCAATGCATTCAAGTGTTTATGCTACTCGTCTTACCGCTCGCGTATGCTTTTGGTTTTTTAACGGTTGCACTTGTTTTGACTGTGATGCCAGTCGTCTCTCTTTGTAATCAGTTCCTCTATCCTGCACAATTGACCTTACTTCCGAAGATTTTAAAGAAAGACCAACTTACGACGGGCAACTCGTTGTTCTCAGTCGCCTATCAAGGGACAGACGTATTGTTTACCGCGTTTGCAGGAATCATTATTGCAGTTGTTGGCGGTGTGGCAATATTCTATGTAAACAGTGCAACGTTTTATTCTCTGCGTTGTTGTTAATGCAATTACGCTTACCAAAGCAAAAGCAACGAGATAAAAACGATGAACAGCGGACAGTTAAACAGCTAGTAAAAGGGTATGGTGAACAATTAGGGGAAGGTTTACGTGTACTAAAACAATCGTTCTTTAGCCGCCTACTTATCGGAATTCTCGTCGTAAACTTTGCGATTGCAGGTGTGTTTGCGATTCTTCCTGGATTTAGTTCTACGTATGGTAACGTTGATTTCTATGGTATGCTGCTCGCAGCTAGTGGGCTAGGAACAATTATTGGAGCGGCATGTGTGTCACTCTTCAAGTTGCAACGAGTACCAATTGCAATTTTATATGCAACACTTCTTAGTGTGACTGGTCTATGTTTTATTGCGATGGCGATCGGTGGCCATCCAGCTGTCGTATTGCTATTGTTTGTGTTCGCATTCATTCCTGCTGGTAGCATAAACGTCATTGCTTTTGTGATGATCCAATCGGCTGTAGAAGAACATTTACTTGGAAGAGTTATGGCTGCGGTCATGGGAATTGCTGCGGGTATTGCCCCACTCGGTTCTTTAATTGGCGGTGCTATTGGATCTTGGTTTAGCTATGGTGTGGTCATTGTAACTTCAGGATTGTTGCTACTCAGTGTCGCCCTATATTGGATTTTAAGCAAAAAAATGCGACGTCTACCGGCGACCCAAGAATTATCGACAGATCTGTTCCAAGCTGGATAAGTCCCTTAGCATTTGGTTATAATGATAGTGGTGAGAAGGGCAATCTCTCTTATAACAAAGTTCTACAAAGAACTTCAAAAAAAGCATTGCATAAATTTATTTGGCGTGCTAAGATAAGTCTTGTCCTTCGATAGGAAGTAGTTGAGCCATTAGCTCAGTTGGTAGAGCATCTGACTTTTAATCAGAGGGTCGGAGGTTCGAGTCCTCCATGGCTCACCATTTACATATTGTAAACAGATCAGCTACGAGAAGGAAAGAGTAAGTGTATTACCAAGTACACAACTCGAACGAAGCAGTTGAAGAGATTCGACACTTATTTTTTGAAATATGGGCCTGTGGTGTAGCGGTTAACATGCCTGCCTGTCACGCAGGAGATCGCGGGTTCGATTCCCGTCAGGCCCGCCATTTTAATTGGCTCGATAGCTCAGTTGGTAGAGCAGTAGACTGAAAATCTACGTGTCGGCGGTTCGATTCCGTCTCGAGCCACCATTTGATTGTCTGTCATTCGTATATTCAATCAAATCACTTACGACAACTTATGAAGCAGTATTAAGCTAGACCCCGAATGTATAATTCGGGGTTTTTTCTTATTTGAATTGAAGCGCTATGGTACAATAGAAGCGCGAAACATTTATACCAATCGTACTTGTATAGTATGACTACAATTGAAAGAATAGAGGCGATCATAATGAACGAAAAAATACTCGTTGTTGATGATGAAAAGCCAATTGCGGATATATTAGAGTTCTCTTTGAAAAAAGAAGGATTTGAAGTTGAAGTGGCTTACGACGGTGACGAAGCCCTACAAAAAGTACATGATTTTCAACCAGAATTGATTTTATTAGATATTATGCTTCCAAACCGTGATGGGATGGAAGTTTGTCGGGAAGTTCGTAAAGATTACGACATGCCAATCATTATGCTTACTGCTAAAGATTCAGAGATCGACAAAGTACTTGGGCTTGAACTAGGTGCCGATGATTATGTAACGAAACCATTTAGTACACGTGAGCTTCTCGCGCGCGTGAAGGCGAACATTCGTCGCCTCCAAGCGGTTCCTCAAAACGATAAGCAAAAGAGTGGCGAAATGGAAATCGGTGGTCTAACGATTGATCCAGAAGCGTACCTCGTACGAAAACGAGGAGAGCCAATTGAACTTACGCACCGAGAGTTTGAATTAATTCATTACCTCGCTCGTCATCTTGGACAAGTAATGACTCGTGAACATCTGCTCCAGTCAGTATGGGGATATGATTATTTTGGAGATGTTCGTACGGTTGACGTTACCGTTCGAAGATTAAGAGAGAAAGTTGAAGACAACCCTAGCTATCCACTTTGGATAATTACGAGAAGGGGAGTCGGTTACTATTTGCGTCACCCTGAACAGGAGTAGTGTAGTGGATGGAGAAGTTCCGGAACTTTTTTAAGTCGTTCCAATTCAAGCTGATTGCGATTTATGTGTTGCTTCTTCTTATTGCAACGCAAATTATTGGCGCGACTTTCATGACGACTTTAGAGAGTCAAACGATACAGAATTACAATGATTATCTTGAAGATCGTGCAAGTTTGCTTGCAAACAATGCAGCTGAGATTCTAACAGAGCCTCGCTCTGATGAAGATGGGGATGTGCAGCTGCAAATCCGTCAAGAAATGAACGACCAAGTCAATTTATTGTTTAGCGATATTAATGAGTTCGTTGAAATTGTGGACAATAACTACACGATTATTACCTCTCATGATTCTGACCTTGTTGGGCGTTTGAACAACAACATTCAGATTTACCGAGCGATGGCAGGTTATGAGCAAGCGCCAGAAACGTTTCAAAACCCTGATACCGGCGACCGAACGAGGGTCATCATTGAGAAGATAGAAGGCAACAATGATGAGATCATCGGCATTGCTCATATTCGTGCATCGCTTGAGGGTACGTATGAAGAAGTAACTGAAATTAGTAGTATCTTTACGTGGAGTGCGGTCATTGCACTCATCATTACTGCAATTATTGGTATTTTGCTTTCACGAACGATTACAAGACCGGTACTTGATATGCAAAAACAAGCAAGTCGTATGAGTGAAGGTGACTTTAGCCGACAAGTGCGTGTGTATGGAAGTGACGAAATCGGAAAATTAGCCACTTCATTTAATACACTAACACTCAGTTTAAAAGAGGCCAACGCAACGACTGAAGGCGAACGAAGGAAGCTTAGTTCGGTGTTGTCACATATGACAGATGGCGTTATTGCGACGGATGAACTTGGAAGGATTATCTTGCTTAATCGACAAGCAGAGATTTTATTAAGCATGTCGAGTGAGGAAGCAATGGGTCAATCACTTCCAGAGATCTTGAAGTTATCTGAGCATTTAACACCAAGTAAACTCTATGACTACTCGGAGTCAATGATCTTAGATTTCAGTGATGGGGATGGAAGTTACTTGCTTGAAGCGAACTTTTCGGTCATTCGTCATGAGGATGGACCGATTACTGGGTTGATTACCGTTCTTCACGATGTAACAGAACAAGAGAAAATTGCACAAGAACGACGTGAATTCGTTGCAAACGTATCTCATGAACTGCGTACACCACTAACCACATTAAAGAGCTACATGGAGGCACTCGAAGACGGTGCGCTACATGATCAAGAGTTGGCTCCTCGGTTTTTAGGTGTCGCTCAAACGGAAACTGAGCGAATGATTCGTCTCGTTAATGACCTTCTACAGCTTTCTAAGATGGATCGTGACGATGTGAGATTAAACAAACACCATTACAACTTAATTGCTTGGTTGCATGAAGTTCTCGATCGCTTTGAAATGATGGTAAAAGACAAGAATATTGAGTTCGTACGTAAGTTGCCAACATACCCAGTGCGAATTGAAATCGATCGCGACAAAATGACACAAGTGATCGACAATATTATTTCTAATGCTATTAAATACTCACCAGACGGTGGAACCATTACTGTTGGGACCGATTTACATGAAGACGGTGCCACGATCTTCGTAAAAGATGAAGGAATGGGAATTCCTCGAGAAAATCAACATAAGATTTTCCAACGTTTTTATCGAGTCGATAAAGCTCGTGCAAGAAACCTTGGTGGAACAGGACTGGGCTTAGCAATTGCAAAGGAAATGGTAGAAGCTCATGGAGGTACAATCGGCGTATCGAGCGAATTGCGCCAAGGTACAATGATTACCATCAACTTCCTTATACGAGTATCTATGAGGAAAGTAGGTGGGAAGAGTGACAGAGCGAATTAAATCGTTGGTTCTAATCGTGTTGATTGCCACGAGCCTTATACTTACGTGGCAATTGTGGACATACCAACCGAATTTAGAAGAGTTGGATGAAGCAAGTAGCACGACGGAAAGTATCGGTGACACCATTCAACTTGAAGACGTTGTACGCCCTTCCAACCTCATGTATAGCGTTGGTGATGAGAAGCGTATGTCGTACGGAAATGCAGATGATTTAACGGAAGAAGTCGTTGATGATCTGTACAACTTAGATTTATGGAATTTCGTGCTTGTTGATGAAGTGTATGATCAAGAAGATGTCTATCCTGGTCAAGATTACATTGAATTGATTTACCCCGCAGGTATTCCAGCAGAGTTGTTGCAGTCGTTTGTTGGCCGAGAAGAAGAGCTAGACCTTGTTGATCTTTCAACAGAATTTGATCGAATTCTTCTTTTTGCTAGTGGAGATGAAGTTGTTGCCAGATTCGTATCGTTTCAACCTCAATTGTACTTGGAAGCTTATGTTGATTTGAATATGAATGTGTTTATTAATGATTATTTACTAAGCAATCATCATGAGGATACATTTTCGGTATATAGCGAAATGGTCGCTCCACACGGCAGTCGATTAGAAAAGCCGATTTATTTGCCATTAGAGCAAGTTGACTTTATGCGTCGTAGCTATGAAATTGATGGTAGTAATTATATTGCTCCAAGTGCGTTTGAAGAATTGCTTTTTGAAGATGAGACGATTCAGGTCGATCGTGAGAATTACATTGCCAGCTCTGAACAGATGAGTGTAACAAATAATTTATTTATGGAGTATATTAATGCCACTTCTCCAGCTTCCGTGCGGGAGAACCCTGAACACGTGACGTTACAGGCTTTTAATTACGTCAATTCCCACGGTGGTTTTACAGATAATTACCAACTATATCGTTTCACGACGAATAACCCTACTTTAGATGAAGCGGTTCGTTTCCATCTTGTTGAGAACGGTGTTCCTGTACTCGGTTCGGGCAACCATGGAGTGATTGAAGTGACGAGAAGTCACCAACAAGTGATCTCGAACTATACGAGACCGCTTTATACGCTTGGAACTGATGTGGAATTTAGTGCTTCTGAAACACTTCCGGAAGGTGAAGTCGTATGGGATGCAGTTACAGAGGACTACGATGTCGATGAGGTTGTTGATGTTCGTATAGGGTACGACATGAGCCACGAGCAAGAAGTTACAGAGCTCATTACATTTACACCCGCATGGTACGTGCAGACAACGACTGGTGCATGGCATCGTGTAGAGCTCTTTCAGTCAGAGGGGGATTACAATGGATTGGAGTAGAACGAAGACAATCTTTATCGTTACCTTCTTTCTGTTAAACGCGTTTTTAACGTACCAGCTAATTGCTAAACAATCCTTTGAAAGCTATGCAAGCGAACAAGGTAGTCTTGAGCAAAGCTTTGAGGACATTGTTGAAGCTGAGAACATTATCGTTGATACGCAACTACCAGAATATCGTGATCTTCCTCGTCTGAACATAGAAACCGAAGTGATTCCTTTTGAAGAAGTAAGTAGTTTCTACAACAGTAACGATTATTTTCAATCTGTGGATCAAGTCGCTGAAGATCAACAAGAGTTAATTTTATTGTTAAGTTCTCCTTACAATTTAGACGCTGGAAGCCCTTTGTCTAGCATCCGTGAATTTATTGACCAGAACATCTATGAAGGAACCGAATATGTTTTTGGTGGAGAAGTTGTGAGTAGTGATAGTGATCAAATGGAGTTTCACTACTTCAAGAATTATGAAGGACTTACGTTGTATGGAAGTGGTGGCGATGCTCACCTCGTTGTGACGGTAAATGACGGGGAAATTACGATTATTGAGCAACAATTTATTGAAATCAAGCCACATGAGGAAGACATTGAAGTTATGTCACCAGAAGACGCGATTCTTGCTTTGCGAGAAGCACAAGTCATTACAAGGAACGCAACCATTCATCGTATTGAACTCGCGTATCACAGTCATATTACTGACGGTGAGTACGCAAGGTACATTCCGGCCTATCGCATTCATGCAAGTAACCAATCGTTTAGCGATGAAGAAGAAATGCCTCCATATTGGGAAACGCCGGCTTATATTGTTAATGCGGATCGTGGGAACGTTTACGCACTTAGCAATGAATCTTAAAAAGGATGATTGAACATGAGATTTAGTGTTCTGGCCAGTGGTAGCACTGGGAATGCAATGTACGTTGAATCAGAACGAACCAAGTTGCTAATCGATGCAGGATTAAGCGGAAAAAAGATGGAAGAGTTGTTCCAAACGATCGGACGATCATTATCAGAGGTCGATGCCATCCTCGTCAGTCACGAACATAGTGATCATATTAAAGGGGTTGGCATTGTTGCTCGTAAATACAATATACCAATCTATGCAAATGAGAAGACATGGAAAGCGATGGAGACGTCAATTGGACCGGTTCAAACCGATCAGCGTTTTCACCTTGAAACGGGTTCGAATGTGTCGTTTCAAGATTTAACAGTTGAAACTTTTGGAGTTTCTCATGATGCAGCTGATCCGATGTTTTTTGTTTTTCACGAGAATAATCGCAAGCTAGCGTTAGCAACCGATATGGGCTATGTAAGTGATCGAATTAAAGGAACACTAAAAGAAGCGAATGCGCTCGTATTTGAATCGAATCACGACATTAACATGTTACGTATGGGTCGGTATCCTTGGAACGTTAAGCGGCGGATTTTAGGGGATATGGGACACGTATCAAACGAGGATGCTGCACTTGCACTAGCGGACATCATTACAGATAAAACAAGGCATATTTATCTTGCTCATTTGAGCTTAGATAATAACATGAAAGAGCTTGCTAAAATGACAGCAGAGCAAGTGCTTCTTGAAGAAGGAGTTACGTGTGGAACCGGCGGTGTGCTTCTTCATGATACCGATCCTTATCACCCTACATCACTACAGACTGTATAAATGGCTCAATAATGGTTGAAAGATGGGAAATGTGGGTAGTTTAACATTGTAGCAACGACGTTGGACTAAAAAACTGGACGAAAAGAGATTTTATTCGTAAACTAATGGTAAATCTATGCAACGACATGTCGCTTTCTCCTAACTATGTTGTGGACAATCCTGGGGGGCAGGTACTCACAACATTCTGTTCATCGTCAACACAGAAAGAAAGGTGGAGCAACAATGGGTTTCTACGACGATCATTACTCTTCAAGAGGCCGTAAAAGCAAATCAAGAAAACCAATATTTCTTGGAGTCATTATTGGGGCTGTACTCGTACTTGGTATAATAAGTGTCGGTCAGATGATGAATCTGGATGGATCGGCTGCGCAAGAGGAAGCCGAAACGAATCAACAAGAAGATGAGCAATTTTTTGCATCGGAATCAGAGACCATCGATTTAGATGTTACGACAGACGTAACGCATGTCGTCGATGCAGTTAGTGATGCTGTTGTTGGCGTGTTTAATTTACAAAATACTAGTTTTTGGGGCGGTGCAGCTGGTCAACAAGAAGAAGGCGTTGAAGCGGGCACTGGCTCAGGAGTGATTTATAAGGTTGAAGGAGACCGTGCATTTGTTGTCACGAACGAGCACGTTATCCAAGGTTCAGACGAACTCGAAGTAAGTTTAAGTGAGGGACAAAGAGTGCCTGCAGAACTTGTTGGCTCAGATATTTGGACGGACTTGGCAGTTTTGACAATTGATGCTGAGAACGTCGATACGGTTGCTGATTTTGGTAATTCAGACAATCTAAGAGCTGGGGAACCAGCGATTGCAATTGGAAACCCATTGGGACCTCGCTTTGCACGCACAGTTACATTAGGAATTATTAGTGCGACTGAAAGAAGTGTACCGGTTGACCTCACGGGTGATGGGCAAATTGATTGGAATGCAGAAGTGTTGCAAACAGATGCAGCCATTAACCTGGTAATAGCGGTGGGGCTCTCTTAAATATTCAAAGTGAAGTGATTGGGATTAACTCAATGAAGCTTGCTCAAGGTGAAGGAATTGGATTTGCAATTCCGACGACAATCGTTTTACCTGTAATTCAAGATATTGAGCAATATGGAGAAGTAAGACGCCCTGAAATGGGAGTGATCATCGGTTCTCTCGAAGAAATTCCAAGTTATCACTGGCAAGAAACGCTGAACTTACCACCAGAGATTGTAACAGGTGTGTTTATCCATGAAATCGTACCGAATTCACCTGCAGCAGATGCTGGGTTGGAACAATATGATGTTATTACAGCACTAGATGGAGAAGATGTTGAAGCGGCTCATGATCTGAGACGTCACCTGTATACCGACGTGGACATTGGTGATGAAATGGAAGTGACGTTCTATCGAAATGGTGAACAGATGCAAACGACAGTCACGCTCGATGAACAACAGGAAACGATGTAACGTCTGATTTGAGAGGGAAATCATAACCGATTTCCCTCTTTCTCGTTTGTGAATAAAGAGTTATAAACAGTGGATAACGAGTGGAACTAGGCATTTACTCAAAATGAAGCTGTGAATATGTGGATAACTTCTGTGGATAAAGGGGTGGATAACATGAAAGTTAGCATCATTGCAGTCGGGAAAATTAAAGAAAAGTACATTCAATCGGGTATTGATGAGTTTTCGAAGCGTCTTCGTACCGACGTGAAATTTGAAGTGATTGAGGTACCAGATGAAAAAGCACCGGAGCGGTTGAGCGAAAAAGAGATGGAACAAATCAAACAAAAAGAGGGAGAACGAATTGATAAGAAAATTAAAGCAGGCGACTATGTAATCGTACTTGAGCGCCAAGGCAAGATGTTAAGTTCTGAACAGCTTGCAGAACGGTTTGAAACATTACCTACATATGGAACGAGTGCAATTACGTTTATTATAGGTGGTTCACTCGGTATGAGTCAGGAACTATTGCAACGTGCAGATTTAAAATGGTCGTTTTCAGCGTTAACATTTCCCCATCAACTTATGAGGCTCATGTTAACCGAGCAAATTTATCGAGCTATGCAAATTAATAAAGGTTCTCCGTATCATAAGTAAGGAGTGAAAGTCAGATGTTAAAGACGATGTATAAGAGGAGAATTTATCTCTCTTATATCTTTACTTTTGCTCTTTTAACGAGCATTACCACTTTTCTCATCGTTGATTGGCCAATAACGACAGAAGAATGGTTTGAGTATCTTTTATTTTATTTTATTACTTTGGCAATCGCCATTATGATTCCTATATCTCATGTAAAGTACAATAAAGTAAAAAATCTAGAAGTTCCGAAAGCGGATAAACACCTTATTCATTTGGATCACCTTGTCATTCAATCAAATGTGTCGTACATAAAGGAATTATTGTTGTTTACGAAGAAAGGTCAATATGTAGGCAAGGCGAAAGTAAGTAAGATTTCTTGGTTTATGTGGCCGTTTACGGTTTTGTTTAAAAACGACTTACTTACATTTATCCCTTGGACGTATACAATTTATGATCATCTGGATCAAAAATGTATGGCAATTAAACGGACAGGTTGGGGGATTAAGTCGACGCTAACGATTAAAGATGAGAAAGGCAGCCATATCGGTACATACGTGCAAGACGATTTACGGATGTTTAACATTCGCGGTAATTTATTAGATGAAGACGGGCAATTAGTATTGCCAATTAAGGCAGACTTGACGGGGAGCTTCCGTTTTGAGAATCAATTCGGTGATGTTGTGGCTGAGTATTATCAAGGTCGATTTCCACATGAATATACTACGTTGTTTCGTGACATGGAGAATCATATCGTTTATTTTCGTCGTGATCTGTCAAAGAGAGAACAGAAACGCCTCTATGGTGTGTTAATCTTTTTGTTTTTGCAACTAAAAACATAGGTCGTTTCACGTGAAACAAGGGAGAGAACATCATGAAAAACGTAACAATTGGTAATGATTGGGATTATTTACTAGAAGATGAATTTCAAAAGTCTTACTTTACTTCGTTGCAAGCCTTTTTAGAAACAGCGTATAGTCAAAAAGCGATTTTTCCGCCGAGAGAAGATATTTTCCGTGCGTTAGAATTGACCTCTTATCAGCAAGCGAATGTTGTATTGCTCGGGCAAGACCCGTATCATGGGTTCGGACAAGCACAAGGTTTAAGTTTTTCCGTGTCAAAAAGTGTGGCGATTCCACCATCGCTACGGAATATGTATAAAGAACTTAAAGAAGATCTTCAATGTAACATTCCATCCCATGGAGATTTAACTGCTTGGGCAAGTCAAGGTGTACTTCTATTAAATACGGTATTAACGGTTGAAGAAGGGGAAGCAAACTCCCACCGTCAGAAAGGTTGGGAACAGTTTACAGATTCAATCATTTCGTTACTCAATCAGAAAGAAGAGCCGATCGTGTTCCTTTTGTGGGGGAAAGACGCGCAAAAAAAAGCCACGATGATTGACGATCGACACTGTAAGGTAATGAGTACACATCCAAGTCCTCTCGCGGCTTATCGTGGTTTCTTTGGGAGTCGTCCTTTTTCTAAAACGAATACTTTCCTAATAGAGCAAGGAAGATCACCGGTTCGGTGGTGTTTGGATGAGTGATAAAGGTGTGAGCATCGTATGTGGCTAAATAAAATTGCATTTCTAATGATTGCGTTTGTTGTTGGTGCAACATTCCAAGCCATTGGAATACCAGCAGGATGGTTACTCGGTGCAATCTTCACTGGAATTGTTTATGGATTGTTTGTTACGAGTTACTCATTTAATGGTTGGCCATTCCAAGTCGCATTGATCCTTGTCGGTGCAAATATTGGTGTGATGATGGAACCACAATTATTTCTTCATCTGCATCAATACATTCTCCCATTAATTGTGACGCTCTGCATTACACTCTTAGGTGGATTGTTATTTGGCATTCTGCTAGATCGTTGGACGAGCCTAGACCGTAAGACCGCCTTTTTCTGTACTGTGCCTGGTGGTGCTTCAGAAGTGATCGCATTATCGAGTCATTATGGGGCGGATGAGCGGATTGTCGCTTCTTTTCATACAGCGAGGATTACGATGTTCGTGTTACTCATTCCTTTTGGAGTTGGAATGGTTTATGGGCAAGGGTCTTCAGAAACATTTACAACTTCAGCAAGTGGTTTAGAAGTCCAGCATGTGCTTTATTTTAGTGTTATTCTAATTCTTACGATGTTGTTAACGAAATGGCTTAACTTTGCCGGTGCCACCCTGATTTATGCAATTATGATTGGGTTTGTAGCGAGTGAGTTTGTCTTTACATTCGGAGCATTACCTTCATATATTCCTGGCATTGGACAAGTGTTGATTGGTGCTATGGTTGGGATTCGTTTTGAACGTTCCACGTTAGAGCGATTGCGTGAAATTGGCATAGCGAGTGCTAAAATTCTCGGATTATATATGGTCATGGCGATTTGTATTGCTTTCATTTTCTATCTATTCACACCAATGAGTTATTTGATGAGTTTACTTAGTACCGTACCAGCAGGCGCACCAGAGATGTCTTCAACGGCATTATCTTTAAAGATGGACCCATCATTAGTCGCCAGTCTTCACATTATTCGTATGGTCGTTGTGTTACTCGTTTTGCCACACTTTCTTAAATGGATGTTAAAGAAATCGTAACATAAAGATTGGTTTATGAGCATGAACGTCGGGGAAAATAAACACTACTTGGAGGTGTTTGTTAAATGATTATCATTGATGACTTACAAATTATGGCTCAGCGTTATGATAATGAAGAAGATGCGAAGAATGCCTTAAAAAAAGACGAAGTAGTTGTTAAAGATACGGAGAATAATTACTGGATCATTGATAGTGAAAACTATGAGAAGATTGAAGCTTATGGATACACAAAAATAGAAGAAGGTACGAGTAATTAAAGAGCGAACCATCGGGTTTGCTCTTTTTAGAATCATAAGTGTCGCCTCACTTTCTAACGCAGTCGTAATCTATGGTAAGATGAATAATGAGTTAACAAAAGTGGAAAACGAAAGTTAGAAAAGGAAGGGCGATTACATGGCAGTTCAATTATCAACGATTCTTAAGAAATTACATCAAGCTGTCGAAGACTTGCAATCCCTTCATGCAAGTGGGGCTTCTTCGTTGGTCATTCAAAAACAAGCGAGCATTGTACGAGTTTACAGTGAGCTTATTGAAGAAAGCAGTTCAATAGATGATGATGTTAAGGCTACAGGGGTAAAACCACAAGTTACCCAGACGCAGCAACCAAGATATACACAAGTGCCAGTAACTCAGTCTATACCATCTACCAATCAACAAATCGAAGGAAATCTTTTAGATTTCTAATGAGGGGTATAAAGATGAAAAATCAATGGATCGCTACAGGAGCAATTTTAGCGATGCTAGCCGTTGCCATTGGCGCTTTTGGCGCACATGGTTTAGAAGGTTCTATTACGGATAATATGTTAGAGAACTATCAAACTGGTGTTCAGTATCATATGTTTCATTCACTAGGTATTTTGGTAATTGGAATCGTAATCAGTATGACTGGACCTTCGAAGTTGCTTCAAGTCTCTGCTTCACTTTTAGTCATTGGTATCGTGATATTCTCGGGCAGTCTCTATGTAATGGCGCTCACCGGTATGACGTGGCTTGGGGCGATTACACCAATTGGTGGTGTTTCGTTTATTAGCGGTTGGTTGTGCCTGACCATTGCAACGTTAAGAGGGCGATGACCGTTACTCATCGCCTTTTTGTAGCTCTAGCAACGCAATTTGTAGGCTTGGGAAAATCTTAAATCGATCAACGAGGTGATCTTGATCGTAGAGAACGAGCGACTCGGAAACGTTTGGCAAAATGCCAGTAAGACAAATCTCTACACCAATTAATTGTGCTGTAACTAACTGATCAATGAATTGTTTTGTTGCTGTGGCACTTAATTGGTTAACAGCCGTTAAGTCGATGATTAGATCGTGAACTCTACGTCTCTTTACCTCCTGTAGAACGGAGAACAGTGCAGAGTTATGATTCGTTTGATAATAAAGGTCTTGAATTGGCCAAACGGCAATCGTTTTATCAAGCGAGAGTAGTGTTGAATTCTGATGATGGAGATACGAATCTAATTCTAATTGATACTGTTCTGCATACGTATGCTCGTACAGTTCAATCTGTTCAAAAATCGTTTGATTAATGCTTTTATTCGAGTACCCCTCGTCAAGCTCCCCTACTAATGCTTCCATTATCATTCGATACAACGATTGACGACGTTTATAGAACGTTGTGTGTTGACGAAATGTTTTTAGACGCTCTACGTGGTACTTGGCAAGTGAAGTGATGTCCTTCTTTGCCTCTAATACGGATGGTTCCTTTTCAACATAGAATTGAAGTTGCTTTATGTAGGCAGCCAAGCAGTCCATAACGTTACAATGTGGACGATGTGCTTTGGTTTTCTTAAATTCTTGTTGAAGAAGGTCGTGTAACAAGGTCATAAGCGGTATTCCACCCCCTTTTCAGTCGTGAGTGGAAAAATTTTGTAGTTTATGAGATAGTATGGTTGTGATTAATACTTCCTGCCTACTATTATTTTAAAGCTGTTCGTAAAATTGTGAAGAAGTATATTTAAATATACTTTGGGTGAGGAGAACATAACATTGAAAGTAGAAACAATGAACAATATTAAAACAACACTTAAAGTTGTATGTGGGAAATGGAAAGGGATTATTCTGATTGAATTGTTTGATGATTCATTGCGATTTAGTGAGATTAAAAAACGTATTCCTGAGATTCATCATCAAACGTTAATCAAACAATTAAAAGAACTAGAAGAAGACCAGTTAATATCCCGATATGAACATGCTGTTGTCCCACCAAAAGTAGAGTATTCGATTACAGAGTACGGGCGTTCTATTTTTCCCCTCTTAAAAGAGATGGAACAATGGGGAAAGCATCATCGCGTTAATGTAGAATGAGAATAAAAAAACGCTCAAGTCCTGGACTTGAGCGTTTTTTGTTATTCGAAGAACGTAATCACCCCGAAATGAATTAAGCCACCTAAAAGCACAGACCATAGAACAATACTTATAATCATCCAAAGCGATAACTTGGCACGATTGGCACCGAATGAGCACGCAAGCAAAGCAGTTAAGTGACTGCTGAGTAAACCCGTACCTAGGATTGATAGTCCAGCTAAGCCGAAACGATCCCAGTAGCGTTTTGCACGAACACGTTGCTTTTCAAAACGTGATGGATTTGAGGGTTCTTCCATTTTGTTTGCTTCTGCCTGATCTGCTTCTACAGTTGAATCGTGCAAAGCGTCGTTTTGTTCAGGCTGTGTAGTGTTCACAGTAGTGTCTAATTCATCTTTAACAGGTTCAGGTTCTTCGGTTTTGCTCATAATCCAACCTCGTACTTTTTCTACAAGTATAATGAGTAGAATGACGGTAATAACATTTCCAATGATTGAAGCGACAATAACTGACGTTGTTGGAATTGGCATAATAAGAATTCCGACAGGAATCGCCACCATGTATTCAAGGAAAGGTATTGCAGCCATGATTAACAAAATAAGAAAATAAATGATTGTTTCCACGTGCTCGGATCACCTACTGATGAGTTAATTGAACGTGTATAGTACACATTAAGGTTATCGGTATAGATAGACAAAGTTCAAGAGTGCGATCTAAAGTGCTGAAAAATAGTCAAAATGTTATCTTCTCTTTATAACATGGCAGTACAAAAAAATCTAATACAGCAAGTTATGAAGGTAACTATTTAAATATTATATCAATTCACCCTAAAAACGTAGACGCCATTCGATCTGAACAACGCTACGTTTTTGTAAGTAATGCTACTGATTAAAATATTGAGCATTAAGTTCAATATATTGAGCTTCCTCTTCTGGGACCTCATCATCCGGGTAAATCGCTTCGACTGGACATACAGGTTCACAAGCTCCGCAATCTATGCAAATATCCGGGTCAATGTAGAACATGTCCTTTCCTTCTTCGATACAATCGACTGGACAAACTTCTACACAAGAACCGTTTTTCTCCTCTTTGCAGGCAGACGTAATGACAAATGGCATTTTTTCACCTCCCTATAAGAATCATTATAACGAAATATTTTTTTGTGTATAAGGGGATGTACTAAAAAAATCTAGATAATGGGAAGCGTAGTAACTGTCATGTATTGTAACATATTCTCGCACGTATAGGCGTTTGTATGCTCTGCAATATTTTTATTTTTCCACCCGTATCGTAATGCATTCGATATACGTTTAGGAAATTGAGAAAATCATTAACCGAGGAGGTAATGTTATGCAAACGATACCTTATGTGATTGAACAAACTGCTACTTCAGAACGTTCCTACGATATTTATTCCCGACTTTTAAAAGATCGAATCATTTTTATTGGTACGGAAATTCATGACCAAATGGCGAATGCTGTCGTTGCCCAGCTTCTTTTTTTAGCATCTGAAGATGAGAAGAAAGACATTTCGCTATACATTCAATCTCCAGGTGGTTCAATTTCTGCAGGCTTCTCGATCATTGACACGATGAATGTTATAAAGCCAGACGTTGCGACACTGTGTACAGGTATGGCAGCTTCAATGGGAGCACAAATCTTGGCCATGGGAGCAAAAGGAAAGAGGTATGCGCTCCCGAATGCAGAAATAATGATACATCAACCTTCAGGTGGTACAAAAGGGCAAGCTTCTGACATGTTAATCTATGCGAAACGCATTGAAAGGCACCGAGCGTTAATTCAAAAGCAATTGGCTGAGCGAACGGGCCAAACAGAAGAACAAGTGGCTAAAGATATTAACCGTGATCATTTCATGAATGCATTTGAAGCAAAGGAATATGGATTAATTGATCACATTTATGGAGGGTAGCTGCAATGGAATGGCAGGAAACGTATGAATCTTTATTAAAATATTGCCAAACGCTTCAAAAAGGCGATAAAGGAAAAGACCTTGCACAAGAGGCAGTTGCAAAAATTATCGCTACAAACCCGAAAGAAATTACGAAAGCATATGCAAAACGTACTGCAAAGACGATATGGATTGATGCGTATCGTAAAGATCAAAAATCTCCTAAGAAAACGACCGAAGAGCCTGTATCATTTGCCCGATTTCAAGCGTTAATGATTGCTGAGACACTCGTTCATACTCTTACAAAGAAACAACAAGTCGTGTATTTGCTAAAAGAAGGGTTTTGTTACCGTGATCAAGAAATTGCAGAACTTTTAGCATGTAATGTTACAACAGTTAAGGCATTACTTCGTCGTGCAAGAGCAGCCATTCATCATGAGCGGGACCGCCATGGCATACCGGTTCCTGTAGGAATGAACAAGGCAAAACGAATTCAATACTTGACGATGATGATCCAAAATGAAGACGTTAGAAACATAAAACAATTGTTTCATGAGGAAGACCCAAGCTTATTGCTTGTGGTCTTTTTTTATATGGTTGCTAGTGCTTCATGTTGTAGTGAATGGAGCTTTTCATAATACCCTTTTTGAGCAAGTAATTGTTCGTGAGTTCCTTCTTCAACGACATGACCGTTATCTAAGACAACGATGTGGTTCGCGTTTTGAATCGTTGAAAGGCGATGGGCAATAATTAAGGCCGTACGATTTCGTAACAAGTCGTCGAGCCCTTCTTGAATCGCCTTCTCAGATGCCGTATCTAGAGCTGAAGTTGCTTCATCTAATAAAATAATTCGTGGATTTTTTAATATTGCCCGGGCAATACTGATGCGTTGCTTTTGTCCACCAGACAATTTAATTCCTCGTTCTCCTACGGATGTATCATAGCCTTCAGTTAGTTCCTCAATGAATTCATCTGCTTTTGCAATCGCTGCAGCTTTTTTTACAGCAAGGTCATCGATCTCGGGTGTACCATAAGCAATGTTCTCTCTAATCGTACCGTTAACTAGATAAATATCTTGGGAAACGACAGAGATCTGCGAACGCAAAGATTCTAAAGTAACGTGATCAATCGGAGTGTCATCAATTGAAATTGTCCCGTGATCGGGTGAATAGAATCGCGTTAACAAGTTCGTGATTGTCGTCTTGCCTGAGCCGGACTTGCCGACGAGTGCAGTCGTTTTCCCTCCTGCAAGCTTAAAGTTCACCTGTTTTAGGGCTTCTTTGTCATCGTTATATGAGAACGTAACGTGATCGAATGAAATGTCACCTTTTGTCACGTTTAAGGTTGCTGCATCAGGTTTTGAGACAATCTTTGGTCGCTCTGAAAGAACAGATTGAATACGGTCATACGCTGCAGCTGCTTGTTGAATGGTGTTCATTAATCGACTTACACGTCGAATTGGGTTTTGGAGTAATCGTAGGTAGATGAGGAATGTAGCGATCATACCGATCGTCATCTCACCACCGATCGTTTGCCATGCACCGAATGCAACGACAATAGCTAAGCCAAAGTAATTAATAAAGCTTACAATTGGACCGAATAAAGAGAAGTTCCTAGCTGCATTAAGGTTCGCTTCTTGATTAATCTTATTCCGTTTTTGAAAACGTTCGCTCTCAAAGTTTTCCATTGCAAATGATTTGACGAGACGAATTCCAGAAAAAGAGTCTTGTAAATGATTGTTGATTTCAGCAAGACTAGCTTGTACGTTACGAAAGGCACTTCGAATACGACGGGCAAAAAAACGTGTTACGAAAAACAAAATAGGAAATGTGAGCAAGATAAGTAAAGCAAGTTGCCAATTAACATAAAACATATAAAGACTAATAGCCAAAAAGATGAATAGATCAGAAAGTAATGTTAAAAGTCCTGAAGAAAGTAACTGTTGTAACATGTTAACGTCGTTCGTAAGGCGAGACATTAAATCGCCAGTACGGTTGCGGTCAAAAAAAGCAACATCGAGGTTTTGCAAGTGATCGTATAATTCATTTCTTAAATCGTACAGCGCTCGTTGACCGACAATGGCCATTAAAAAGCTTCCGAGAAATTGAAAGCCGATGAGCATGAGGGCTGCAAGAATTACGAGCACGAACACCCAAATTAACTGATCTACCAGCTGCTGTGGAATAATTACGTCAATTGTATATTGAATCGCTTGAGGAATAAAAAACTCAATCATTGCAACGATAAAAACAGCAAAAATAGCAAGTACAATAAATAATCGACTTCGTTTTACGCGCTGCAAGAGGTCGCGAAACATCGTACGGATGCTTTGTTTTGGCGGTTGTTCATGTAGTTGTGATTGATGCATCGCGTTGGCCCCTTTTTAAGCTATTGTGTGCGAGTTCACCTTCTATAAAGCATACTGAATGGAATTTGAACCTGTCAAAACAAACCGATTGCGTTAAAAATACCCAAGGTCGATTGACCTTGGGTATGAACGGATTATCTAGGGGAATACGTTCCCATATTAGCCCCGCCAAAAGGATACTCATATTCAATCGGTTCATTAAAGACAATGTAATCTAAATAAACCATGAGTAATAAATAATGCTGGCCCGTTGACGTATCATGCAAGATAATGTGATCACGCCCCGCCTCTTGAATAACCCCTTCAAACACTTGCACTTGCTGATTCGTTCCACTTCCAAATGTCATGTAAACGGTAGCTTCCTTGCCTGAATTGAGGCGTAGAATATTTTCAATATAAGATTGCTCAATTGGAAGCATTTGCCCATCTTGATTTCCGTTAAATGGTGGTTGCGTTCGATACATTGGTGGTGGCGCAAATGTATAAGATTGAGGTTCAGCGTGTTCCTCTTGATCATCACCACGTTCTTCTTGTTCATATTGTTGAGGATAATAGTATTGTTGAGGGTACACCGGTTGCATGAACTGAGGATGACCGTAATAAGGGTTTCTAAACAACGACAATCACTCCTTTATTAATAATCACCAGACACTTGGGCATTCGTTGTAAGTAGGATTGTAGAAGCAGTGAGCTTTAAATTGACCAGCAAGTGGCTGACCAAACCATTCTCCTGGACACGGTGCGTCTGGGCGGAAGAACCAAAGTGCCCGTTCACCAGGATGAATTAGCTCACCACGGATGAGTCGTCTTGCAAGTTCGATCTCTTGATCCCTCGCTCTTTGATAAAAATAACCTTTCTGAACGGCTTCAAAGCCACCTGGGGATTGAAATGCCATTTGTGGAATCGTTCGGACGTCTGTAAAGTCAGAGCAATCATATCGAACTCGATTTACCATGACATTTCCGGCATTTAACATGCCTTGCTTTCCTTCACCTTCAGCTTCTGCGCGAATTAACCGGGCCAAGATTTGAACATCTTCATCCGTTGCAGCTATAACTGCCATCTGCGCACCTCCTATACATACTCCTTCATCATCTTATGACCAGCCATTTAGGGTTATGACAGAATAAAAAAACCTCTGCAATCAATGCAGAGGTTTTCGTTTACGATGAAGTTGTTGCTACTTGCTTTCGTGCGTGTTTGGCAGCGTTCACCATTAATTTTAGTGCAGCGATAGTTTCTTCTTCTTTTCTCGTTTTTAACCCGCAATCAGGGTTTACCCAAAAACGTTCAACAGGCAATACTTTTAGCGCGCGGTTTAAAATGGTCGACATCTCTTCTTCAGAAGGAACACGTGGACTGTGAATGTCATACACGCCGAGTCCAATGCCTAATTCATACGTATTCTCCTCAAATGTTGAAAGAATATCTCCTTGACTACGAGACGTTTCAATTGAGATCACGTCAGCATCAAGTGCGCGAATGGCGTCAATGATATCTTGGAACTCGCTATAGCACATATGCGTGTGAATTTGCGTCGTATCTTGGACGTGGGAAGAGCTAAGTCGAAACGCATGTACAGCCCAATCCAAGTAGGTCTTCCAATCTTGCTCCTTTAGAGGGAGACCTTCCCGAAGCGCAGGTTCATCGATTTGAATCATTTCAATTCCTGCGTTCTCAAGCGCACTCACTTCTTCTTTAATCGCTTCAGCAATTTGGAAAGCGACTTGGAATTTTGGTAAATCATCACGTTCAAATGACCAGTTTAAAATGGTGACAGGTCCAGTTAACATGCCCTTTACTGGTTTTGACGTTAATGTTTGAGCATACACGGTTTCTTCTACAGTCATCGGTTGTTTAAAGCGAACATCCCCATAAATAATTGGTGGTTTTACGCCTCGTGAACCGTAAGATTGTACCCAAGCATTCTTCGTGAATGCAAATCCTTCTAAGCGCTCTCCGAAAAATTCTACCATGTCATTACGTTCAAATTCTCCGTGAACGAGAACATCGAGCCCGATCTCTTCTTGGTGCGTAATCCATGTCGAAATGTAGTCGTTAATTTGAGTTTTATAGTCTTCTTCAGTAATCGAGCCTTTTTTTAACTTGTGCACGTAATCGCCGTACTTCTTTCGTTTGTGGGAAGGAGCCGATCGTTGTAGTTGGTAGGATTGGCAAATTCCATTTCTCAAGTTGTTTCGGTCGTCTTTGTTCATAAGAAGCCGTACGAGATACTTCTGAGAAAGGTTCAGTATTTGGTTCTTGTTTGCGCCATCCAGTCGCTTCAATGTCTTTGAATAATTGTTGATTTTCGCGAATGGCTGTATGATCAGCTGATTGATCGGAATAAAGAAGTTCTTTTAGTGTAACAACTTCAATTAGTTTTTCATCGGCAAACGATAATGCGCGTTTTAATACCGAGTCTAGTTCTGGTTCATTTTGTACGGTAACAGGCGTATGAAGCAAGCTTGAGGAAGGTTGAATCCATAACTGTTCAGGAGTCTTTACAACTTGTTTAACTTGCTCAAGCAATGCGAGTTTATCGACGACTTTTGCTTTCCAAATGTTGCGACCGTCAATGACGCCAGCCGCAAGAACTTTGTCTCCAGGGAATCCTTTCGTTTGAATGGCGTGCAAGTTCTTTCCGCCATCATGAACGAAGTCTAGTCCTATTCCTGCAACAGGAAGCTCGACGACTTGGTCATAGTTTTCGACTGCATCAAAGTACGTTTGTACGATAATTTGTAAGTTTGGTACATCCGCATGCAGCGTTTCGTAAATGTCTTTGACGTACGCCATTTCCTCATCAGTTACATTTGTGACGAGTGAAGGCTCATCAAGTTGTACCCATAGTACACCTGCTTCTTCTAGCTCACGCAATACTTGACTGTACACAACAGTTAATTGTTTTAACCAGTCTTCTGTTTGTGATAAGTCGTAATGTTTTGCTAATTTAAGGAACGAGTAAGGACCGATTAGTACAGGTTTACCCTCAATGCCAAGCTCGTCTTTTGCTTCTTTATAAAGAGTAACCAGTCGGTTCTCAGTGACAGTCGGTGTCGCATCTTGGAGTTCAGGTACGATATAGTGATAATTCGTGTTATACCATTTTGTCATTTCACAGGCAGGAGCTCGGCATTTCCACGTGCCATGGCAAAATACGTATCAATTGAAACAGGGCCACCTGAATAGTCATATCGCTTAGGAATTAGCCCGAACATTACACTAGCATCTAGGATGTGATCGTAGTAGGTGAAATCACCAACAGGGATCACGTCAATGCCTGCTTTTTTCTGTTTACGCAGATGATTCAGACGAATTTCTTTGAGCTGTGCATGTAAATCGTCTTCAGAAATTGAGTTTGACCAATACGCTTCTAATGCTTTTTTCCACTCTCTTTGCTCTCCAATTCTTGGATAACCTAATGACGAAGTTGTCACAAGATCGGCCTCCTATCTTTATGTGAAATGTAAATGTTTCTTCCATTAAGGGTACTGCACTCTTGAAAAGAAATAAAGGATATTTTGTTGATTTTCATCAACAAAATATCCTAACGGTTTATCTAGCTTTGAAATAGAAGTCAACATCTTCGAGTGTTAACACATTTCCAACGTAGAAAGATCCAAAATCAGCAAAACGGGCGGATACTTCATCAAAACGCATTTCATAAACGAGTTTCTTAAATTGAAGTACGTCGTGGGCAAATAGCGTTACGCCCCACTCCCAATCATCGAAACCTACAGAACCGGTAATCACTTGTTTCACTTTGCCAGCGTACTTACGGCCAACCATACCGTGTGAATACATCATTTGCCCGCGTTCTTTCGCTGGAGTCATGTACCAGTTATCGTCGCCTTCGCGCTTTTATCCATTGGATAAAAGCAAATGTGCTCCCATTTGGGAAGAACAGGGAAAACACGCTCACGAATTCCTGGATCATCTAATGGGTCTCCATCGCCACGGTACATGTACTTTCCAAGTTCAACAACCGAGACGTAAGAATAAGACGGAATCGTAAATTCTGCAAAACGCGTTTGGTTAAACGCATTTTCAATTTCATTTAGTTCTTGCATTGTAGGACGAAGAAGCATAAACATAATGTCAGCCTTTTGACCAACAATGGAGTAAAGAGCATAGCTACCTTCTCCTCGTTCCTCATTATGCATCCAATCCTCGATCATTTCCTTAAATTCTGCTACGATTTGCCCGCGTTCCTCGGCAGGTACGCGCTTCCACGCTGCCCAATCGAAGGTACGAAAGTCGTGCAGACTATACCAACCATCAATCGTTTCTGCTGGTTCAGCCATGAGACATGCTCCTTTCTCTCTTACACACTACAATCATTCTTCCTTATCATAGCATAAGCAATACCTAGATTTGAAATGCAGAGAAAAGGCGTCACAAAGCCGTCAAGAACGTTTCGTTAAGAACTTTTGAACAGCTTTTGCATGATCTTCTGTTTGACCCGCTAAACGTTGGGCCTGGACTTCTTTTTCTAGGATTTCAGAGAGAGAATGCTCATAACTTTCTCGCATTGTTGCCTTCATCAACCAAAAGCTTCGAGTGGAGTTTCTGTGAGTTGTTTTGCAAGTTCTTCAGGTGTACCGATTTGGTTGATTAAGTTGATGCGATACGCTTCTTCAGCAGAAATCATTTGCCCCATCCCGAGTTCTAGGCTTTTGCATAGCCGACAATCCTCGGTAAAAAGTAAGAGGCACCAGCGTCTGGAACAAGTCCGATGTTGAGGAAGCTAAGAGCCATTTTTGCGTCGTAAGCTGCAACACGGAAGTCGCAAGCGAGCGCAATGCTTAACCCAGCACCAACGGCAATCCCATTGATGTGAGCAACAATAGGTTTTTGAATTTGCGTAATTGTAAGAATTAATCGGTTGTAAGTATCTCGCAATGAATCTCCATAGTCGAATGCAGTTCGATCATTCAAAGAAGCACTTTTTAAATCTGCACCAGAACAAAAAGCATCTCCTGCTCCTTGAAGAACAATGACAGAGACGTCAGAGTCACGCTCCGCTTCTTTAAAAGACTCGAAAAGCTCGTGGTGCATTTCATCGTTTAAAGCATTTTTGACGTTTGGGCGATTTAACGTGATGGTTGCAATCTGATTGTTAACGTCATAAAGAACCGTTTCTTGTTTCAGTTCCATAGAGAACCCTCCATCTTTTATGAATTATACGTAGTGTATCACAAAATGAATGAATATTCATTTTAACAAAAAACCCATACGCAACACTTGCGCACGGGTCAGCTTTTATAGAGAATCTTATCGTTTCGCTCATAGACCATTTTCAGTCGTTTAGTCAAACGTTGCTGTTCATCACCGGAAATCTCTTTGGGTTGCAATGTCTTTCCTAGCATGTCAAATGTGTTAATTAAACGGTTTTCTCCGTCTTGAACAGTTAACGGCTGCCCATAAAGTTCCGATAGAGATGCCATTGTGGACGGATCAATCGTCATCGTTTTTTCGCTCGATGTTTGTTCAGCTAGTGAATAAAACTGTTGAATTGTAGTGGCACGTTCAGAACCACTGCCTGTAATGGCTAAGTAAATTTGCACAGCAGTTCCATTGCGTAATCTGCGCTGGCTAATTCCTGCAAATTTCTTCCCTTGCATGCTCAAATCATAATTTCCCGGGCAATAAGATCCGACAATTTCTTTTGCTTCTATAGGATAAGGTGCGTCAGAATACATCTGGTGAATAAGATTGAACATCAGCTCGTATGTCGGATCAATGCTGAGAGATTTTTGGTCTTTAAAGATAAGCGAAATGTTCAAAACACCTGAATCGAGCATAACTGCTAGCCCTCCAGAGTTACGAACAATAATCGTATATCCTGCTTTTTCTAGGTGTTCTTTCGCAAAGAAGACATCTTGGAGTCGCGTGTCTTGAGTACCAAGTACAATTGTTGGTTGATGAACCCATGTATGGACAATAGGGTCAGATTCTAATACACCAACTGCTTCACAAAAAGTATCATCATATGCAAATGAGGATAAGGCATTTTCATTTTGACCGCTTTGAATGCGGTTCATATAACGCCATGCCTCATGTTTAATTTCAGTTAGTCCAGTCATCGTTTTACTCCTATTCATCAGGCAATAAACTCTTGCAATTATAGCATATCTACGTGTTTATGATGATTGATTCAGAGGTATAGAACATAAAAGATATTCTTATGGAGGCGTTACTTATGAATCGAATGACAAAGCGAATTCTGGCAGTAGCACTCACAATTTTCATTGCCCAATTTATCATTGTCGCTGGCTATCAAGCGCTCGTCGCAGGTCAAGTGAACTGGACGTACATTATCATTTCCACGCTAATTATGTTACTACTAGTAGGAACAACCGCGATTGCAAACCGACGTTTGGAGATGATTCAAGAAAATGAAGAAAAGAACACTGCAATCCCCAAAGATTAAGGAACCGCTTGAAGAAACTATTCATCTGGAGCGAGAAGAGCGATATGAACGGATTGTCGTTAGGAAACAGACATTTGAACAACAGGACTTACGCGATTGCCGGTTTGAAGCGGCCGTTTTTGAACAATGCTTTTTCTTAGGAGCTTCGTTACAGCAAACAGAATGGGTCGACTGTGAATTTTACAAATGTGATTTATCAAATGTTGACTTGACGCAAGTGACGATGCACCGCGTCAAGTTTTTTGAGTGCAAATTAAGTGGTGCTGTCTGCTTTGATAGTTTCTATCAAGATGTGAGTTTTGAGGATACACAACTTCCTTATAGTAACTTTAGCCACAGTTCATTAAAGCATGTGCGCTTTCAGTCTTCTTTACTCAATCATGCAGACTTTGTTGAGGTAAACTTTGCGAATGTTACGTTTGATGATGTGAGCTTAAACGATGTACAATTTACAAACACGAGTCTAAAGGAGATCGATTTGAGCACATCAAGGTTTGACCAACTAACCGTCTCAGCAGAAGAGTTAATCGGCTGTACAATCTCTGAAGATCAAGCTACTGCTTTCGTACGAGCATTTGGCATGAAAGTAAAAGGAATTGACTAAGAACACATGTTCGATTATGATAGAGGTAATTTAAGTTGCTCTTGTCCTCTTTTTAATAAACCGATGAAACGGTATAATGAATGAAAACCTAAAGAAGGGCAGGATTTGAGATGCAAGGCAATGAAATCATGCAAGAAGAGAAAGTATTCAAAGATCCTGTCCATCGCTATATCCATGTGCGTGATCAATTAATTTGGGACTTAATTGGGACAAAAGAGTTTCAACGTCTAAGAAGAATTCGGCAATTAGGCACGACGTTTTTAACGTTTCATGGAGCAGAGCATACCCGATTTAACCATTCCCTTGGGGTCTATGAAATCATGCGTCGAATGGTCAATGTATTTGAAGGTCGCCAACATTGGAACGATGAGAACCGACTATTATGTTTAACAGCGGCACTTTTGCACGATATTGGTCATGGACCATTCTCACATTCTTTTGAGAAAGTGTTTGATACGGATCATGAGGAATGGACACGAGCAATTATTATGGGAGATACAGAAGTCCATGCTGTATTAAAGAGAATGGGCGATCATTTTCCAAAAGAAGTATCAGAGGTCATTGAGAAAACGCATCCGAACAAACTAGTCGTTAGCATGATCTCGAGTCAAATTGATGCGGATCGTATGGATTATTTACAACGAGATGCTTTTTACACGGGAGTAAGTTATGGCCACTTTGATATGGAACGTATTCTACGGGTAATGAGACCAACTGAAGATCAAGTCGTCATTAAACAAACAGGCATGCACGCGGTGGAAGATTATATTATGAGTCGATACCAAATGTACTGGCAAGTGTACTTTCACCCGGTTACTCGTTCTGCGGAAGTGATTCTGAATAAGATTTTACGAAGGGCGAAAGTGCTTTATCTTGAAGGATATCAGTTTACGCAACCGCCTCATCACTTTACCCCATTCTTTAATAATAATATGAACACCCAAGACTATTTGAAATTAGACGAGTCCATTATTTACTACTATTTTCAAGTATGGAAGATGAGCAAGATGTGATTCTTGCCGATTTATGTCGTCGTTTTTTACATAGAGACCTTTTCCAGTATGTTGAATTTGACCAGAATTTTATTTTAAACGAATGGTCCGACTTACAAGAACGTTTCCGTCGAATTGGACTTGACCCTGATTACTATCTTGTCATTGATTTTTCGTCTGACTTGCCTTATGATTTTTATCGGCCTGGCGAAGAAGAAGAGAGGCTACCGATTCATCTTTTAAATCGCAATGGCAGATTACGAGAACTTTCTAGAGAATCAGATGTTGTTGAAGCTATTTCAGGAAAGAAAAGAACGGATCATAAATTGTATTATCCAAAAGATGTGTTAGACGCTCCTGGTTTTTCTGAAGAAAAGCGGGCGATCATTAAGATTTTACACGGTTGAGGAGGATGCTTGCATGTTGACGGAACATGTCCATATTATGTCGCTTTTAGGAACTGCTGAGGAAATTGTTGGTCGCAAGAAATTCCAGAAAGTCGTATACATAGGAAAACAGCTTGGCATGCCGTTCCATGAAAAGTATGGATTTCATATGTATGGTCCGTATTCTGAGGAACTAACCATACGACTCGACGAGTTGAAGCAATTCGGATTCATACGTGAAACTCATGAGGAATGTTCAGGATATAGCCAATATCGCTATCAATTGGCGGAATCAGGCAGAGAATATTTAACGAAAACTGCGCGTTCTTGGACGTGCCATGATGAGAAAGTCGTCGTTGATGAGCTTAATGCCTGTACGTCCAAGTTTTTGGAGTTAACGGCAACGATCCTCTACTTGCAGCCCGCAAGTAAAGAAGAAGTGATAGAGCGGGTTTGGACACTTAAGAAGACACAAAACTACTCACTTGAAGACATTAATGAGGCATACGCTTTAATTGCTCGTTGGAAGCAATCAATTGCCGAATCAACGTTTACTCATTAACCGGATGATTTTCATCCGGTTTTTTCGTTTAGGACTCGAAACTGTTTAGATCCCTAAGGCTTGTGATACACTGTAAGAAGTGTATTGGTGGAAAAGG
The DNA here is from genome assembly GCF_000698125.1 of Geomicrobium sp. JCM 19038. Lineage (GTDB taxonomy): Bacteria > Bacillota > Bacilli > Bacillales > Marinococcaceae > Geomicrobium_A. The sequence continues at coordinate 86,413 of NZ_BAXA01000002.1, forward strand.
AGTGATCACATGGACTTATTTAATAAAAACACTGGGAAGAAGCAAGGCTCAGGTTTTAATATTCTAAGTGGAGATTCCACAGACGGTCATGGCGGTTTTGGTGTTGGGTCTCTGAGTCTAGACAATCTTACACCTGTTATTATCGATCCAGTAGAAGAGCGTGTCTTTATTGATATGGGTGCCATTCATGCCCGTTCAGAGATTGAGAAAAAAGTAAAATTGCTCGATCAGCTCGAAGAGCTAAATGACCCGAAGCTTTATTGGATGGTTTGGGTGACGACTGCTCATACAGATCAAGGATCACCAAAGTACTTTGGAGTTGGCGCATGCCGCTTTTACCGTGAGGAAGAGGCGCCAGAAGGCAGCCGATTTAAACGAGGATTTAAGAGCATGCCAGAACATGTGAATAACATGGATAAGGCATTAAAAGGCCGCGTTATCGTAAAAGGTATGGACGACAAAAGCTTATATATGCTAAGAGAGTATTTAAAAGGCTTTAGTGAAGATTATTGGAATCATTCAAGTTCAGAACTTCGTTCAGCACTCGGGGAATAAATGAACGATTTGTGAACAAGAATTGTCAATGGTTGTACTTTTATTCGATAATGTGTAGGCTGAATGTAAACCTTATTATAAGGCTAAGACACTAAAGTGCGCAGAGGAATGCAGAACCTCTGCGCGTTTTAGTGTCTTTTTTCTTTTAAGGAGAAGCCGGCAAAAGTTGCAGATGGTCACCAGATTGATAGACTTCAGGTTGTAATGACGTTGTATGAAAATCCCCGTGTACCCAATCGAGTAGTTGATCGCCATAATGTTCACTTCGAACGTGACCAGATTGTCCTGGACCGACAATATGATAACTCTCTGTTAGGTCAGCTAAATCCATGACTCCTCTCCAACCAGCCCCGTGGTTTGTAGCTCCTGTTTCATCATTATAGCCGGCTGCCATTACCGTAATCCGACTTCCGTCAACAGGTGTCGGTGTTGGATTAAATAGCAAATCGAGTGGTGACATCACGCCTAACGGGTGAGCGAATGTCACTTGATGATACTCTCCCCAAGACCATTCCTCCGGTTTATTTCCTTGTAATTCACTTGCTTGATCAACGGCTCGTTTGAACTTTCCGTTAAGAGAGCTTCTAGACTACCAGCGTGTTCAACCCAAGGACCAGGTTCACCTTCGAGCGCATCTCGAAGCAACTGATCAATAATGGATGTACGCCCTTCAAACATTGCCATCATTTCTTCTGGAATCGTATCTTCAAAAAGTACACTAGAAATAGCATGGAACCATAAATGAAAAATAAGCGGACCACCTTCATCGACAACGTCCTCATAGTTCCATTGTTGAATGACCGCAATGGCAGAATGATCGATCTCTCGTAGTCCATCTTGTAAAAGTAGAGGAACGATTTCAGGCAAGAACTCTTTTGCATGTAAGTTATACGCATCCATTTGCATGAGCATCATGTCTTCTTTTGTTAATGGCTCATCTTGGTCGAGCAATTGTAAAATTCGCTCATGACGATAAGGCTGTGCCCAGGTATGTGAAAGGTGATAAGGATAGTCGTCCGTCACAATTTTATTGTTTGCAGTAGAAATCATCCCTGAATCAGGATTATAGAGTGTTGGCAGTTCATCAAAAGGAATATAACGTTCCCAATCATGTTCTCCCGTCCAGCCTTCAACAGGGAGCAGGGCATCGCTGTGTTCCCGTATTGGAATCTTTCCATTAGCACGGTAACCGATGTTACCATCACGGTCTGCATAGACGAAGTTTTGAGCAGGTGCTGAAAAGGATTCTAAAGCATGTAAAAAAGATTCCCAATTGGATGCTTTATTAATCTCCAGTATCGCTTCAAGCTCTTTTGTAGGGTCATGGGCGGTCCAACGCAAGGCCATCGCCACATCTTCTTGCTGTAATGGATCACTATATTCTGAAAGGAGTGGTCCGTGTCGTGTGACAACGACTTCATGTTGAACGGGCTCATCATACCCATCAACGACAATTTCTTCCATGACTACATCGGCATCGTACCATTCATCTTCATACAGAAATTGATAAGGGTCGTCAGGATTTCGTTTTTCTAAATAAAGTTCTTGTACATCGGGCCCGACATTTGTGACCCCCCAAGCAATCTCGTCGTTGTGTCCTAGAATGATTCCAGGTACCCCTGCAAATATCACTCCATTTACATCGACACCAGGTCCACGTAAATGCGTTTCATACCAAATTGAAGGTGTGGCGAGGCCGAGGTGTGGATCATCTGCTAAAAGTGGTGCACCGCTTTGTGTGTGGTCGCCAGATATGACCCAATTATTGCTCCCGTTAAATGGTTCTGGTAAGTACGCGGCCACGTCCTCGAATGCGCTCAAGACATCTACATCAGTGTTTTTGGCGACGTCCATAATGATGGGTCCGTCTTCTTTGTATGTGGGCATTAAGTCGATGGCTTTTTCTTCAGAAACGTTGTTTACTAGCCAGTAACGAAACGCTTGTCCTTGCCACGTCCCTCCTAAATCATAAGCCATGTATTTTCCGATCGTTAATGAATCAAGCGGTTCCCACGGTTCAGGCAAATAACCGAGTAACCGAAATTCAACTGGAATGTCTCCGCTTTCATTCATTTGCGCTAAATACGCATTAACTCCATCGGCATACGCATGCAGTATTTCTTGTGCATCTTCACCGTATTCATCATAGGACGCATCCGCGGCTCTTCGTAAGCCAAATGTTCGAAAGTAGCGGTCAGTATCGAGTGCGCTCTCACCAATGACTTCACTGAGCATTCCTGATGCTTGCCTACGACTCAAATCCATTTGAAACATACGATCTTGTGCGGTTACAAACCCTTGGGCATAATAAAGATCGTATTCTGATTCGGCTTCGATATGAGGCACTCCGTAATCATCACGATAAATATTTACTTCATTACTAATTTCGTTGAACTCGTATTGGCCTTGTGTCGTTGGGACGCCAGCGCCGATTTGCGACCAACCCCAAGCGACAACCGCAATAAGCAACACAACAACGATGGCAAACCCTATACCGATATAACGCCACAAACGTTTCTTTCTCTTTTTTGAAATATCAACTGCAGAACTCACATGAATCCCCCCGTTACGATGACTTTATGTGTTAGACATTCGCCCCATTTCATGGGTAGTCCTGCTTTTAGTACCATAAAGAAAAGGACCCCAACGTTTTATTGGAATCCTTTTAAAGAGTGAAATGAATTATCCGTCAATTTCGTTACTCGAGAACCATCGCTTTAAACGATCGAACAGTTTTTCTTTTTCTTTGCTAATCTCTTCTTTTGCTTCTTCTGCATTTAGTTCATCATTTTCCAAGTACTCGGTACACGATTCAGTTGGTGCTGTGTTACGAACAAAAGCTGCAGTGTAGGCATTCCCGCAAGCTTCATCAGCGAGTAAACCGGTCGCAAGATCGATGTCGACATTCTCAACACCGGGAGGCATCTGAAATTCATGTTTCAGCTCACCTTCGAGACTTTTTTCTAACGTTTTAACCCAGATTTTCTTGGCGATTTGACCGTGTTTTCGGTGGTCGAGAGGTGTATTATCATCATAGCCGACCCATACACCAGTGACGAGGTTTGGAGTATAGCCGATCATCCAATTGTCGTTCGGTGTACTTCCACTCTTACCTGCCATCGGTCTTGTAATGAGATGTGAAATGGAATTTCCTGTTACGGATGTGTAATCATTTAATTCACTATTAAACATATGACGCATCATCTCAGTCATCATGTACGTCTGTCGCTCATCAAAGGCTTGTTCAACTTCTGGTTCTGTGTCAATTAAAACGTTGCCTTCAGCATCTTCGACACGCTCAATTAATCTCGGCTCAACACGAGCCCCACCATTGGCAAAGGGACTATAAGCTGCCGTTAGCTCTAATACCCCAACGTCTGAAGCGCCGAGTGCAAGTGATAAGTTCGGTGATAGCGTACTTTCAATACCTGCAGCTTGAGCGGTTTCAATTAGACTTTCAGGCTCTTGTAAAACGTGCGTTTTTACAGCGTAAATATTGTCTGAATAGGCGAGTGCTTGGGTCATCGTAATAAAGTCATTGGCGTAAATTTCACCGTAATTGCCAGGCTCATAATAATCGCCTTCTTCGTTAAGTGGAAATGATGTCGGTTCACTACGTAAAAGTGTTGCAGGTGTGAAGCCATTTTTTAAGGCTGCATAATATAAAAACGGTTTGAACGTAGATCCTGGCGAACGTCTCGCATCGTATGCACGGTTAAAAGGACTTTCATCATAATGCACGCCTCCGACCATGGCCTTTACATCACCTGTCGTTGGATCAACACTAACAACCGCCGTTTGTAGAGGTTCATCTGCAGGCATTTCTTGCTCTACGTACGTTTCAGCCGCTTTTTGCAAGTCCGCATCGAGCGTTGTGAACACTTTCAGCCCACCAGCTTCAACAATTGCAGGGTCGAGGTCGTAACGCTCTAACAATTCACGTTCAACTACGTCTTGGAAATACGGTGCGACACGTTCTTGGCTTTGCTGAGTTTCGGAGAATTCAATATCAGTCGCGAGTGCCTCTTCGTACTGTTCAGCGGTGATTTTACCTTGGTCTTTCATCTCAGAAGGATGAGTTCTTGACGATCTTTTGCTCGTTCTGGATGGTTATATGGTGAATAATAAGACGGTCCTCGTGGCAAGCCAGCGAGTAAGGCAGCCTGTTCGAGGGAAAGTTCTTTTGCTGATACTCCAAAATACAGATGTGCCGCTCGTTCTATTCCGTAAGCGCCATGTCCAAAATTAATCGTATTTACATAACCTTCTAAGATATCATCTTTCGGGACGTGCCACTCTAGTCGCAGTGCATAGAGTGCTTCCCTTGCTTTACGATCCCACGTCTTCTCATGATTTAAAAACAAATTGCGGGCATATTGTTGGGTAATCGTACTCGCCCCTTGGCTACGAGACATCGTTTGTACGTTTTTTAATACCGCAGCCCCAATACGCATGTAATCAAAGCCGTGATGATCATAGAATTTGCGATCTTCAATAGCAACAAAGGCATCCAAAACAAAAGGCGATACATCATCAATGTTCGTCCAGTTTCGTTGATGTCCTTGCTGAGTTTCATTTACAACATTGCCATCATCATCATAAATATACGTTGATTGTGCTACTTGCATCGGTGGAGGACCTAGTAAATAGGAATATGAAAAAATACAAAGAAGTGCAAGAACCGATAGAATGGCGATAACCATTGTAGAACGGAAGGTAAATCGGAACCAAAACCTACGTCGTTTTTTTCTTTGGCTACGTCTCGTTGCGACTTCCACGTCGAGCACCTCATTTGGTAAATTATAGTTATAAACAGTGTCGGTAGAAATGACAGAATTTAAACCTCGCTGTTAGGAAAAATTTACAATGGGATGTCGCTCGTTTACATACCCTTGTGGGTATTTGTATAATGGTATAGAAAACGCAAGAAATGAAAAATGGTTTACGAGATTTTAAAGTGGTCGATGGAGGTAACTATGTCTATTGTCGTAATACTAATCTTTGCAATTGTGATCATGTATGTTATTAAGCAAATGAGTCCAGGAAACATCCGCCAAATTACAACAGAAGAATTAAAAGCAAAGCTTCAAACAAAGATCTACGACTCGTTGATGTAAGAACAGAAGGCGAGTTTTCAAATCATAGCATTCGAGGAGCAATCAATATCCCACTTCACACGTTGAGTAACCGTATGGACAAACTAGAACACGATAAAGAGATTGCTGTGATCTGTCAGAGTGGCATGCGTAGCTTAAAAGCTTCAAAACAATTAAAGAAAAATCAGTTTACGAATGTCGTGAATGTTCGTGGTGGGATGAATAGCTGGAAGTAGAAACGTTTAACCGATAGATTGTAAGATGAAGTTAAGGCCGGCAAGGCGTGAAAAGCATGAAACACGCGGCAACAAGTAGATGTTTGTGGAGGTTAAAATGTTTCAACTAGGACCATTTGTCATCCAATATGAAATGCTCCTCGTGCTTATTTCTGTAGCACTAGGCGTTAGTTTCTTACGCTATTTCTCTCCAATGCAACACCGTGACGACAAAGCAATTCGGGAGGTCATATACAATGGTTTGTTAACATTGTTTGTGACGATGCAATTTGGAACGCTTGTTATGAGGCCAGAATTGCTCGTGACAGATCCGTTATCTGCAATTGCTTATCCTAGTGGTAGGCAAGAGTTATGGTTAGCAACCATCATTGTTATGGTTTATTTTCTCTATGCATCATGGCGTCATCAACATGCGTTACAGCGCATATTCATAGGGTTATTACTCGTCTTAATTCCTGCAGAAATGGTCTATGTTACGGTGCAATCCACGGGCGTTGAAACGCTCGTTTATTTAAGTGGATTTGCCCTGATTTTATGGATGATTTTTCAACATATACAGAAACGATGGACCGGATGGATTGGACTCGGTTTATGGGGATTCCTCCAGCTTTTTGCCATTGTAGGTTTTCAAAATCCTTTCTTGTTTCACGTTGTCATCCATTGGAGTTTTCCTGTAGCAATGATTGGGTTTGTGATCGTGATGATAATGGTTGACGTTGTGAAGTCGTCGCGAAAAGAAATGAAAGGGGGCTGATCATGAAACGTTGGGTATTAATTACGGTTTTAGTCGGGATGGTTGCTTGGGTTATGTACGATACGTTTCGTGCACAAGAAGATTCGTATGTGATTATAGACCAAGGAGAAGAAGCGGGTGAAGACCTTGAGACTGGCTTAAGTCCAGGAGATCAAGCCCCTAACTTTGAGCTAGAGACGATGAGTGGTGAAACCATTCGATTATCGGATTACCGTGGGGAGAGAGTGATCTTGAATTTCTGGGCAACATGGTGCCACCGTGCCGTGCAGAAATGCCTGATATGCAGGAGATTCATGAAGATGCAGAAGCGGATGTAGAAGTTATTGCAGTGAATACGACAAGTAGTGAGACGAGCATAGAGAACGTAGAAGAGTTCGTCGATGAGTTGCAATTAACGTTTCCGATCCCACTTGATACAAGTGCAGAGGTCGCAAATGAATACCTTGTGCAAGTGATGCCAACGACTTATTTCATTGATCGAGAAGGACGAGTCGATCGTGTCGCTTACGGAGCGCTTAATCATGATCTGTTCCTACAACGAGTTGAAGAGATGGAGTAAGGCCATCAGCCTTTACCCCATCACTTTTTAACTATATAAATCCCAAGACGTCTTCAACGACTCAATGAGATAATCACTCACTTCATCAATGTCTAAGTGGTCCGTCGTAAACTTTGAGTTATGGTCGGCATAGATGCCTTGTCGTTTGTAGAAAAGCTCTTCAATTTCTTCAATTGATTTCCCTTGTAGCACTGGACGGCTTGGCAATAATAATGTCAATCGCTCTTTCCAGGCATCAAACGAAAGATCAAGGAAAAAGACGATGCAATTTTGTAAACAGACTTCACGTATTTCTTCGTTCATAAACGCACCGCCACCGACAGAGATAATCTTTAATGGTCGCTCACAGTATCTTTTAATAAGCTCTTTTTCTTTTGAACGAAAGGCTTCTTCACCGTGAACTTTAAAAATATCAGTAACGGGCATGCCATATTCTTTTTCAATTTCTTCGTCAATGTCGACAAAGTCACGATAAAGTTTCTTAGCGACTTGTTCCCCGATTGTGGTTTTACCAGAACCCATGAACCCAATGAACACAATGCTTTTTTCTCGATAAGAACTCATAAGTAATTACTGCCCCTCTGTTCGTTAATGTCGGTCGTTCTTTACTTCTGTATTGTAACAAAAGAATACAATAGATGTGCAGTGTTGTAAAAGGAGCTCGACATGTATACTAGTAGTTGATTATAGATGGACGTATTCGTTTAATGACTACTTATAGAAGAACTCTACAACTCTACAGAAGGAGACATTTGATGAAAAATTCACGACAACTAACACCGATTAATAAAGATGAGCAACGTCGACCTTTAATCGTAACACCACTCGTAGGAAAAGATCGTTATGAATTACTGGCTCAACTTGATGAGATCGTTAACAAAAAACCTAATGTTATCGAATGGCGTATTGATTTTTTTACTGATTTGCATGATACAACAGGCGTATTGCAAGTTACTAAAGAAATTCATGAGCGCGCAGCGGACATCCCGCTTCTGTTTACACGTCGGTCGAGTCGTGAAGGTGGAGAAAACATCACACTAACGGAACAAGAAGTATTCGACCTTTATGAAGCTGTCGTTCAGACGGGCTTCATATGGGCGATTGATGTAGAATTAAGCTCAGAACAAGCGAATATCGACCGTGTGGTGGAGTTCGGGAAGGTGTATGGTGTTCAAGTACTGATGTCTTACCATAACTTTGAACGAACACCATCAAAACAAGAAATTGTGCAAAAGCTAACCGAAGCGAAAGAAAAAGGTGCTCATATTGGTAAAGTAGCCGTGATGCCTACATCTGTAGAAGATGTGCTAACGCTCATGCAAGCAACACAAGAAGCAGCGGCAGGTTTACCCATTCCAATCGTTACAATGTCTATGGGACGATTAGGTGCATTGTCTCGTATGATGGGCGGGGCATGTGGATCAGCGATGACGTTTGCTGTTGGTAGTGAGAGTTCAGCTCCGGGTCAAATTCCAATGGAAGAGCTACAAACTGTTCTTGATGTGGTAGAGCGCGTAATGGAAGAATGAAACTGTAGCTGTGAGAATGTACAGCTGCAGTTTTTTTATTTGTGCGAGGTGGAAAGAAGTTATTCAAACAAAATTACACAATTAACTGAAAAAAAGGTGATATAATAAAACGATTATCATCGATTACGATATAGGAGATCGCACTTAAAAAGTAGGTGAAAGCGATTTTTATTTTATACTTCATGATTGTTTTGCTCTATATGCTTAATGAGATTTTTGCTATGTCACTTGTAAAGACGTTTATTGGAGTTATTGCCCTTCTTATTATTATTCTAAATGTTACGAAAGCCAGCCGACTTTATAAATGGGCTGGTCTTTCTTTCTTCGTGCTCGGATTAGTATTTTATTTTGTTTCTGTTCCACAAGAAGTAAATTTCTTTCATTTGTTTGGTTCGATGACGGGCTTGCTAGCGTTATTGTTTGTATTGCCGTTTATGAGTACGATCATTAAAGTAGGGAAATATGATTTGGCATTGAGTAAAATGATCAGCATGCCGCCCAGACCAAACTTAGTACGATTGTATAAACGCACGTCGATTATGTCGTACTTATTGACGTTATTTTTAAATGTGGCGACGGTACCCGTTGTTGTAGCCACGGTCAAAAACAAGTTAACGAAGTTCGGCAAAGGAGTTATTGAGCGTTTTTTTGCGCACAGCATTCTAAGAGCGTATGCACTCGTCTTATTATGGAGCCCCACAGAGATTCTTGTTGCATCAACCATTGATATGACTGGCACAAATTACTTGTTATTGTTACCGACACTTCTAACGATTAGCTTTATCTTTATTAGTGTCGATTGGTTTTTACATAGTCGTCAATTAAAAGGTCGAGATTTGAACATCATTCAAGAAACAGAAGATTATGGGGAGACGCTTCGGAAAAAACTACTACAATTAGGGATTGCTATTACGTGTTTCATTGTTGTTTTGCTTACGTTTAATGGGTTTATCCTCAATCGTTTTTGTTTACAGTCACGATTTTAATTGTGCCTTTCACCTTTTTATGGTCATTGTCGATTGGACGATTAAAACGGTTTAAAAAACTAAGTTTTACGTATTTACGAGGTAACACAACGCAACTCCACGGGTTGTTTTTCTTGTTTTTATCGGCGGGTTTTTTCGTGGAAGTGTTTCCATACACCATTTGGTTCGATTACATGAACTCGTTGTTCGTATTTACGTATACAGAAGGCGTATTAATCGTTTTTTATTTGCTCGTAGCGGTTTGTATTTTTAGTCTTGCACTCGTTGGCTTCCATCCTTTGATCTCAATTGCCCTAATTTCACCGTTTTTAACGGAGGCCATTGCACATCACCCGTATGGGATGAGCATTTTATTGATTGGAGTTGGAATGGGGACGGTCATGATTGGTCCGTTTAACGTTACTCCAACGATATTAGCGATGCAGCTTCAAGCGAACCCATACAGCATCATTCGCAGGAATTTAGTGTTTGCAAGTTGTTATTTTCTTTTTATCGTCATCATTGCAACACTATTTAGTTATTGGTTAAGGTGATGATGTTCAAAGCCACCTCTCAAAAAATTCGAGGGTGGTTTTTTAATTTCAGCAAAAGCGGAGGACAGGGCATAGGTAAGCGTCGTGACAGGCAATACTCGTTCGCAATACAATAGAGTAGTACTGGAGGTGAGATGCATCATGGTAAGCAACTATTGTGGATGTTCAAGAGGTCCTCGTCGTCGCCCTCAACCACAGCCACCTGTTGAAGAATGTGGCTGTGGCGAAATCGTAATCAACAATAACTTAATTAACGGTCCTGGGGTCGTTACGAACCCTGCGAACAATACAAGCGGAAGACGTTTTTAGTAGTCCAAACCAGTATGCTCTTCTTCTGTAAACTCAAATCATCCTCGATTTTCCTTCAAAATATGAACGTAAAATAACCCCCTGATGTGGAATCGCAGGGGGTTTTATAACGACATGATTTGTTTTAGAGTTCGTCAAAGCCGTTATCAGCATCAACTTTTTCATAACTACGATTTCTCGCTTCAAAGAAATCGGTTTTTGTTTCATCAAAGTTATCGACAAAAGCTTTAATCCATGGCATGCCATTGTCATGAGCATCTTCATAGATCGGATCAATTCCAAGTGTTTTTAGCATTTTGTTGGCACGGTACTTAATGTAGGTGCTCATCTCATCAAGGTCAATCCCGACAAGTCCTTGTAAAACCTCTTCTGACCACTCAATCTCAGATTCAACAGCATATTGGAATTCTTGCTCGATAAATGTTGTTAATTCTTCTGTGTTTAAGTGAGGGTTTTCACCGAGTACAGCACGTAAAAGTTCAGACATAAACTTGCCGTGTACGAGCTCATCACGGTTAATAAAGCTAATAATTTGAGCTGTTGCGTTCATTTTCTGTTGGCGTGCAAGGTTGTAGAAATATGCAAACCCACTGTAGAAGAAAATACCTTCAAGAATAATTGAATAGATAATAACTTTCACGAGGTTTTGTTCTGTTGGGTTTTTAAGAAATTCATCGTATGCGGCCATAACACGCTCATTACGTTGAATGATTGTTTTGTTTTGGCGTGCATCGTCAAAGATTTGTTTTTGCTCTTCATAACTAAATAGGGAAGAAAGAGCATAAGAATAGCTTTCATTGTGTACAACTTCTTGTTGCGCGATGACTGCTGCAATTGCATGTACACTATCGTCACTTACGTACTCACTTACACCATGAATGAGGCGAGCTTGAGGAGTATCAAGCGTTGCAAGTAGACCGATTGTTAATTTGTATGCACGTAATTCTTCTTCTGTTAAGTCAACGATTGACTTTGAATCCGGGCTCATGTTGACTTCTTGCGGAATCCAGAAATTAGACATTAATTCTCGATACGTTCGGTAAAAAGAAGGATACGCAATGTCGTTCCAATTGAGAATTCCACTTGAACGGCCATTTATAATTCCTGTTGAACGAACAGGGTTGGTCGGTTCCATTATTGCTACTTTTTGCATCATATTATTCACTACCAATCGCCTCCAGCCATTCAATAATTGTTTCAAGGTCAGTTTTTGCAGGCATTTGTTCAATTTTTAGTACAGGGTCTTTTGATTGAGATTCTTTAGCAACGACATCGGCTGCATAGCAGTAGCTGTCTCCCCACTGAGTGTCTCCGGTGCCAAAAGTTGCTACATTATACTCGGTTAAGTCGTACGTTTCGAGTAGCTCTTCAATCAGTTCAGGAGGTTGATGAGAATCATCAGTGTACGTGCCAATGAGTACTTTATCATACTGCTCAAGCTGCATTTGTGTACGCGCTTTAGGCTCATTTAAAAAGGTGCGAAGCGATTGTACGTCGACAATCGCTTCTCGTTGTTTAAGAAGTTCAGCTACAAGGTCCGCAAGACGTTTCGTGTTGCCACTTAACGATTCATGTAGCACTAAAACATGCTTCATTAACTCGCACACCATTCACATTCTTGAATGTTAATCTTACTGCTTCGTACGTAGTACGTCGTTTTAAGTCCTGCTTTCCAAGCAGAAATGTGTAGGTCAAGTAACGTTTTTGCCTTAATTGAAGCTGGTACATAAAGGTTAAACGACTGAGATTGATCTACGTGCTTTTGACGAGCAGCGTTATGAGCAATGCTTGCAAATTGATCTTGTTGGAAGGCTGTTTTCTCATAGTATTTATAGTTTTCGCCTGTAATATCAGGTGCAGTTACTGTAATTCGATAATTTTTCTTCTCTTCCACGTAGCTTGGACCAAATGTTGGGTCAATACCTGCAGTACTACCCGCAATCGTGGCCGTGGAACTGTTCGGTGCTACAGCCATTAAATAGCCGTTACGAATTCCTGTTTCTTGTACTTGCTTTGCAAGTTTTTGCCAACGCTCATAGTGGGAGTAGGCTTTATCTTCGTCAACTTCAGTGTAGCCATGACGTTCAAAGTATTTCCCGTCGCTCCACTCAGATCCTTCATAGGCAGGGTAACTTCCCTTTTCTTCTGCGAGTTGTGCACTTGCTTGAATCGTACGATAAGCAATTTCCTCATACAATTCATCGGCCAATTGCACGGCTTTAGGATCATCCCATGAAAGTTCCTTTTGAACGAGTAGGTGATGCCAACCGAACGTTCCTAACCCAATTGCACGGTATTTCTTGTTCGTAATCTGTGCTTGGAGTACAGGCAGGTTGTTAATATCGATTACATTATCAAGCATACGCACTTGAATCGGGATCAAGCGTGATAACACATCAGAACGTACGGCACGTCCTAAGTTAATTGAAGAAAGGTTACAGACGACAAAGTCACCTGGCTTTTTGCGAACGACGATCTCTCCGTCGGCTTCAATTTGTTCAATAACAACCGTTTCTGACATGTTCTGCATAATTTCTGTACAAAGGTTTGAGCTATAAACAATACCTTCATGTTTGTTCGCATTCATACGGTTTACTTCATCACGATAGAACATATATGGCGTTCCAGTCTCAAGCTGTGATTGCATGATTCGCTTCATGACATCAATTGCTTTGACTTTCTTGCGACTCGTAAGTTCTGTTGATTGTACACACATCTCATAACGATCGCGGAACGTCCCTTTACCAGGTTCTTCATCGTAACTATCTTCGAGTGACCAACCAAATACTCGGCGTACTTCGTGTGGGTCGAATAAATACCAGTCACCGCGTGACTCAACAGCTTCCATGAAAATATCAGGCAAGTTAACCCCTGTAAAAATGTCATGTGCACGTTTACGCTCATCACCGTTATTTAGTCTAAGGTCGAGAAATTCAAAGATGTCTGCATGCCACACATCTAAATAGACGGCAACAGCTCCTGCACGTGTTCCAAGTTGGTCGACACTAACTGCTGTGTTGTTAATTTGACGGATCCATGGCACGACACCAGAAGAAGTGTTTTTGTAGCCACGAATATCAGAGTTTGCAGCACGTACTTTTCCGATATAAACCCCAACACCGCCACCGTACTTACTTACGTTTGCAATGTCTGTATTCGAATCATAAATGCCTTGAAGACTGTCATCAATCGTATCAATAAAGCAGCTTGAAAGTTGGCCTGCTTTCTTTCCAGCGTTCGCGAGTGTTGGTGTTGCAACGGTCATGTAGAGGTTGGAGAGCGCCCAATAAGCTTCTTTTACGAGCGATAAACGTTTGGAGCGGTCTTCTTGAGACATGAGAGTCATTGCGATTGTCAACCAGCGTTCTTGTGGTAACTCATAGACTTCCTTACCGTCATAGCCTTTCGCTAAGTAACGATCACTTAATGTTCTTAGTCCAGCATAAGTAAGTAAGTAGTCGCGATCAGGCTCGATAAACTTCGCAGCTTCTTCAATTTCATCTTGTGTGTAATCGCGTAAAATCGTTACATCATAAATGCCGAGTTGACCAAGACGCTTTTGGAGGCCATAGAAGCTTCCGTATCGTTGTTTTGCATCATAACTACGGTTATATGCTGCTTTTTTGTAGAGGTCACGAAGGAAGATTTTCGATGCAACATATGTCCATTCAGGCACAGCGATGTCATTGTTCTCAGCGGCAGTTAAAAGTAAGAGTTGGGTGATGTCCGCTGCTGCATATTCTTCTTTTGCTTCGATGGTTTTTACGATTTTCTCTTTATATTGATCAACGTATTTAGTAATACGAATGTCGGTTGTTACTTCATCAATAAACGCAAACAAGCGCTCTTTGTCAAAAGGCATCTTACGAGCGCCATCATGCTTCATTATGATCGTCATGTATTGCCACTTCCAATCCTCTTTGTTAACTCTATCTTAGCATTATTTACCCTGAAAATCTACGCCTAAACCACAACTTGTTGTGTCGAAAATAAAAGCAAACCACTATAAGTTGTGGTTTGTCATATTTGTGTATAATGTTCGAATTTGAAACAATAACCGTGTTGACATTGGAAGTATCTAGTCCTTCCTATCAACCATTGATTTCGTTTCACAATGTAACCATTTAGTTATAGATGGTCATTATTGTCGAATAACGAGATTTAAAAATCGACTCCGTTCGTAATTATAATGGATGTTTCGGTTCATTGTAAGAGGAGAAATTATGAAAAAAACCGACACAAATTAGAAAAGCGATGAAACCACATGTTTCATCGCAAAAAAATTATTCTACGTCATACGTTTCCATTAATTCATTTAACAATTGATCAAATTCCATTAATTTTTCGTCAGCAAGATCATAATAATCGTCTCGTTCATCAAAAAGCTCATCAGCACTTTCTTCGTTTTCAAGAACGATCCGATACGCTTCTTCTTCGGCAAGCACAGCTTCTTGGTTGTAGTTCGTTTCTTCAATAAGCAGTTCATTTAATGCTTCGATGTCAGCCTCTTCAAAAGAAAGCGACATTAAATGATCGTACATCTCATCGTATTGAGGAATTAAATCTGTTTGAATAATCTCAAGAACTTGTTCATCGTCACCTTGCGAACCAGCGTCTTCATAATCATCATACATATAGCTAAGTTCATCATACATATCTAGAAACTCATCATAAGGACCATTTAAGTAGTCTAGAAGTTCTTCTTGGGCGGAATCTTGACCACATGCGGTCAGGAGTCCAATTGTAAGTATTCCCGGTATAAGTGAAGCCTTCGATACGTTCATACAGCCGCCGCCTCTCTCTCCTTCACTGAAATTTAATAATACAAAGAAAAGGAGAGGTTTACAAGTAAACTGTACGTGATTTCTAGGTTAGAAATCACAAATAATCAGGAACAAAGTGGTAAGGAACATAGTTCTTCAATCCGTTTTTCAATTTATATGCAGGAACGATCGTGATTTTTGACGAAGAGAGTGACCCTACAAAGATCACAACATATAGAGAGACTGGAGAGTGTAATCAATGACAAACCATTCGAGATTTCTTAAAGAAGCGATAAATGCTGCTTGTGAAAACTTAGAAAGCGGTGGCGGACCGTTCGGAGCCATTGTCGTAAAAGACGGGAGCATTGTAGGTCGAGGCGGAAATGTCGTAACGAAAGACAATGATCCGACGGCTCATGCTGAAGTAACCGCCATTCGCGATGCGTGTAAAAACTTAGGGACTTTCCAGCTGGACGGGTGCATTATCTATTCAAGCTGTGAACCGTGTCCAATGTGTTTAGGGGCGATCTATTGGGCACGCCCAACACATGTGTACTATGCGATGAACAAAGACGATGCCGCAAAGATCGGTTTTGACGACGCGTTCATTTATGATGAAATTGCTAAAGTTGAAAATGAACGACTGATCCCGTTCGTTCGACTCGATTTAAATGATCAGCGGCCGTTTGAACAATGGAAAAGTAAAATTGATAAAGTGGAATACTAAACAAACGCGGGGGATTGAATTCCTCCGCGTTTTTCGATGTCTTTAGACAAAGTTAGAGACGGGGATTTCTGAAGAAAGGGCGAATGTTACTGTAGAGCAATTGCAGAGCAAAGTCAGATTGGATACACTCATTAATAGGAAAGGGGAGGCCGAAATGAGTGAACAAGGCATTCCAGTATTTGTTACAATGGAGACGAACGTAGAACAAGCGGGCGAAAAGAAAGAGATCTCAGTTAGTGGCTCTGGACAACTCGTCAAAAAGAGTCAAAGCACGTTTGTGACGTGGAACGAACAACTTGAGGACATCGGTGAAGTTAAGACGGTGCTTAAGATTCAGCCGGACAGTCTAACGGTGCTTCGGCAAGGAGCCGTATCAATGCGCCAAGAATATACACCAGGTAAAGAAACCGAGGGGTCTTATAAAACCGCGTACGCAACTTTTCAAACGTTAGCAAAAACGGAAGACCTCCAAATAAAATGGTTTAAAGAGGAAGCATTGCTCGGTCAATTGGCCTTTACGTATGATTTAGAGTTGCAAGGACAATTGGCGGGGCATTATGATGTAAAGATAAAAATCAAGGAGGAGCAACAGTAAACAATGAACATCTTGGACCAAGCGAAGGAACAAATGAAAGAAGCCATTCAAGCAGCCGTGGTTTCTTCAGGGCTTGCAAGTAGTGAACAAGTACCTGACATCATATTAGAAACGCCAAAAGACAAAAACCATGGGGATTTTGCAACGAATGTGGCCATGCAATTAACGAAAATTGCGAAGCGAAACCCCCGCGAGATTGCACAAGCGATTTTGGATCATTTAGATCATGATAAAGCCTATGTAAAGCAAGCGGATATTGCAGGACCTGGTTTTATCAACTTGTTCCTTGATTTACGCTTTCTCCGCGATGTGTTACCTGCTGTTCTTACAGAGAATCATGAGTACGGAAGGTCAAATGCAGGAAAAGGGACGTCTGTGTTGCTCGAATTTGTTTCAGCAAATCCGACAGGTACGCTTCACCTTGGCCATGCTCGTGGAGCAGCGGTTGGAGATGCGCTTAGTAACATTTTAGATATGGCAGGATATCAGGTCGAGCGAGAATACTACATTAACGATGCAGGTAATCAAATTGATAACCTAGCGAAGTCTGTAGAGGTTCGGTACCTACAAGCACAAGGTCAAGAAGCTGAAATTCCTGAAGACGGTTACCAAGGTGCGGATATTGTCGAAATTGGAAACCGTATTTCTGAACAATACGGTTCAGAATTTGTCGAGATGGATGAATCTGAACGTCTACGGAAATTTCGAGAGCTCGGACTACAAGAACTTTTAGAAAAGCTAAAACAAGATTTAGCCGATTTTAGAGTTCGCTTTGATACGTGGTTCTCTGAGACATCACTCTATACGTCGGGCAAAGTCGTTGAGACACTTGAAACACTTCGTGAGAACGGAGAAGCTTTCGACCAAGACGGCGCAACTTGGTTTAAGTCATCGGCTTACGGTGATGATAAAGACCGTGTACTCGTCAAACAAGATGGAACGTATACGTATCTACTTCCAGACATCGCTTACCATAAAGATAAGCTAGATCGTGGATTTGATCATCTCGTTGACTTGTTTGGTGCAGATCATCATGGATACATTCCTCGTATGCAAGCAGCCGTACAAGCTCTTGGCTACCCGAAAGACAAGCTCTCTTTCCAAATTGGTCAAAACGTGAATCTAATGCGTAGCGGTGAGCGTGTAAAGATGAGTAAGCGTACGGGTAACGCAGTAACAATGCGAGAGCTATGGGAAGAAGTTGGACTTGATGCGACTCGGTATTTCTTCGCGATGCGTAGCGTTGATACACATTTAGATTTTGATATGGATCTTGCAGAGCAACAGTCTAATGAAAACCCAGTGTACTACGTCCAATATGCACATGCCCGTGTTAGTAGCTTGTTTAAACAAGCTGAAGAAAAAGGCATTACCTACGATGAACAATCTCTTAATTTAGAGCTGATTGATTCAGACAAAGCTTATGAGCTTCTTAAAAAGATTGGGGAGTTCCCAAGTGTGATTGCAGGTGCGGCAGATCAATACGCACAGCACCGAATTCCGAACTATTTACACGAACTCGCCTCCACGTTCCATAGTTACTACAATGCGGAACGAATTGTAGATGAGTCGAACAAAGAATTAACGAACGTACGATTGGCACTCGTTAAAGCAGCCCAGACTGTTTTACGAAACGGACTTGCATTAATTGGTGTACACGCACCAGAGAAAATGTAAATAAAAAAGAAGCCTTGGAAGTTAAGCTGATTACTTTGCTTAGCGCCAAGGCTTTTTTGTATAGATTGGCATTACTAAGCTGATTAAATTGCGGGCATCGTAAGTGTAAGAGGTGGAAGAGATGAAACGAATAAAAACAGAAGATGGCACATGGTTGCACTATTTTACTCTTGGAGAAGGCGTACCTATTTATTTTTTCCATCCACCTGCACTCGGAGCAGCGGTGTTCAGAGAGCAAAAACCATTAGCGAATGGACACAAGCTTGTAGCGCTCAATGCACGAGGACATGGATTAAGTGAGGTCGGTAAAGTCCCACTTACGATTAAAAGATGGGCAGCGGATGCATACGACGTTACAACCGTTGAAAAAGACCACTCAGTTGTCTTGTGCGGGTATTCTTACGGTGGATTGCCAGCACTTGAATTTGCACTATCCTACCCAAACCGTACAAAAGCGATCATTTTAATCGGTGGTTTCCCGGTCGTTGATACGTTGTTATTAGAGAGAGAATTTCAGCTTGGTGTTTTTGCGGCTAGTCACCATTGGCAGTCTTTAATGGCATACGTGTTGTCCCACTCTCATACGAAACATCATATAACGCGTAAAAAAATCCAAGCGACCGTTAGAAGTGTACGATCTGATGTGTTACGAACGTGGTATTCAGCAGGAAAACAAACGGACTTTACTAGGCGCTTGCACCAGTTGGAAGTCCCGCTGTTGCTTATTTATGGCGTTCATGATCGCTACGTTCAAGGGTACCAAATTAACTTTTATGAGCAGGTTGCAAAGGGTGAAGTTCACACCGCATACATTGATGATGTTGGTCACCAAGTACCGACAAGACGTTCAAAAGAATTGAACCATATCATTCAACGATTTACAGAGCGTTTGTGAGTAGAAGCTTAGGGACGTTTGTATGATTTATGCTTAATAAATCATACAAATGGTTGATGAACCATAGATTGGGTTAGTGAAGGGTTAATTTAGGGCGATGCAACAACGAGTCAACGTCATAAGCAGGGGACACGGTCTATTTGTCTAAATACATGATTGACCATGGAAAGTATGTGATTCACCGTACGCGATTCGTGACGGATCAGTGTGAACATAAACAAATTGTCATAGAGAATCAGCAATTCCTCGTGAGTACGGCGGAGTATGAAGGGTTAATCGCGTTAGGCTACAATCTTTGTATGCATTGTCATTGAGAAAATCGAATAGATTCGTGAAAAAGCTAACGACAATCTGACAACGTTAGCTTTTTCGTTATGCCCTCACTTTTTTTACTATTCTAATTACTATAATATAGAAGAAAAGGAGTGTGAACGAATGATTACGCTAGAAAACGTTAGTTTCAAACGAGATAAAGTCATTTTAGATTCGATTAATTGGCAAGTAGCACGGGGAGAACATTGGGCAATTCTCGGAATGAATGGGGCTGGAAAAACAGCGCTATTAAACATTATATGTGGATATCAATTTCCATCTAGTGGTGAAGTTTATTTATTTGGAAAGCAGTTCGGTCAGTACCCTTGGCAAGAGCTTCGAAAAAGAATCGGGCTCGTCAGCTTTTCGTTTTCAGAAAAGATGCATGATCAACTCCAAAATTACGGCATTGAAGTCGTGTTAAGT
Organism: Geomicrobium sp. JCM 19038; assembly: GCF_000698125.1. Taxonomy (GTDB): domain Bacteria; phylum Bacillota; class Bacilli; order Bacillales; family Marinococcaceae; genus Geomicrobium_A. The sequence continues at coordinate 106,365 of NZ_BAXA01000002.1, forward strand.
GGGCTGCATGCAAGCATTGGCTTACATACATATCCAAGCGAACGTCAAATGCATAAAGCTAATAAAATCTTAAGTGATTTAGGGATCGATTACCTTGAACGGCAGCCGTATGAGCAAATGTCACAAGGAGAGAAACAGCGCGTTTTAATCGGACGAGCGCTCATGGCAGAACCAGAAATACTCATGCTCGATGAACCGTGCAATGGACTGGATTTCTTTTCAAAAGCGCAGCTGCTTGAGAACGTAAAGAAATTAGCAGAAGAGCAAAAAACTACGATTCTCTACATTACACATCAAGTTGACGAGATCCTACCCGCATTCAAATCGACCCTTTTATTGCGAGAGGGGAGGGTGTTTAGAGCAGGGAAAACAGAACAACTGCTAACATCTGAACAGCTCTCTGAGTTTTGTCGTCATCCGGTAACTATTCAAAAAGAGAACGAGCAATATCAATTAAAAATCGATGAATATACCAAATAGAACCAAAAAGAACTCTAAAATAAATAGTTAATCAATATCTAAGAATCCTTTCCGGATCCAAAGGAGGGTGAGGTGCAATTTATGAGCAATGAGCTTAAGGGAAAGACGGTCATTGTAACAGGTGGGAGCAGTGGTCTTGGCTTAGAAACTGCGCGTACACTTGCAAAAGAGCAACAAGCAAACGTAATTATTGCCGTTCGAAATGTCGACAAAGGGAAAAAAGTAGTTAGACAGCTCCAAGAGGATAAACGTACCAATCCGATCGATGTCATGCATCTGAACCTTGCAAGCCTCAAAAGTGTAAAAGAGTTTGCGGAAGCATTTCAAAAAAAGTACGAGTCACTAAGTCTTCTAATCAATAATGCCGGTGTGATGATGCCACCTCATAAGTTAACCGAAGATCGGTTTGAACTGCAATTTGGTGTGAACCATCTAGGGCATTTTGCACTGACTGGGCAGTTGTTGCCAATGCTAAAAACGAGCCACATGCAAGGGTCGTAACGGTTAGTAGTCTTGCAGCACACAAAAAAACGATGTTTTTTGAGGATCTTCAAGGAGCGAAGCATTATCGTCCGTTTCAATATTATCGCCAGAGTAAGTATGCTAATTTACTATTTGCACTCCGCTTGCAGAAGTTATTTGAAGATAACAATTGGGCCGTTAAGAGTGTTGCTTGCCACCCCGGGATTACGAAGTCAAATTTATTGTCACGGGGAGAGGAGCGTTCAGCCAAAGGGCTTATCTATTTGATGCAAGAGCGTTTTGCACAATCAACGCAAAGGGGAGCAAAATCAATTTTGTTTGCGGCATTACATCCGTCGATTCATGGTGGAGAATATGTCGGTCCTCACTCAAAACGACGACGAATCGGGGATCCGTTTATTGATTCGATTGGAGACGAGTTATATGACGAGGCAAGTGCAATACGTTTGTTTGAGGTTTCTGAGCATTTGACGGGTGTTTTCTATCCAAAATCGAAATCTAACGCTTAGCATAAGAGCTAAGCGTTAGGAAAGTTTAGTCATTTAAAAATTGTCGTACCGCTTCGACTTGAATGGCAGCACCAATGGCTAGAGCAGCTTCATCAACATCAAAACGATTCGTATGCCCGCCATGAATAATTCCACGAGTATCATTGCGAACACCTAGACGATAGAAGGCACCTGGTACTTCTGCTGCGAAAAAGGCAAAGTCTTCAACGCCTAAACTTGGTTTCTCAATCTTCTGTAGATAATCGTTTCCGAGGAGTGTTGTGACCGATTTTTTGACGTGGTCAATCATCGTGTCATCGTTAATAAGCGCACGATAGCCTGGTTCATGATTAATCGTTGCGCTGGCTCCAAATCCTTTTGCAACGTGCTCAACGGTCTCTTTAATGCGAGAGACGACATAGTCACGTGTTTCTGGAAGTAGCGTTCGTAACGTCCCTTCAAACGTAACCGAGTCCGCGATCACATTTCGGGCGTTCCCTCCTTGAATCATTCCAAATGATAGTACAGCGCTATCACGAGCATCAACATTGCGGCTTACGATCGTTTGAAGAGCAGTAATGACATAACTTGCAACGACAATCGCATCAACACTTGAAGAAGGGTAAGCTGCATGTGAACTATTACCGTGAATGGTGATATAAAAAGCATCGGAGGCGGCGTTCATTTGTCCGTAGCGCACACCGACGTTGCCGACTGGAATCTCTGGTGCTACGTGCAAACCAAAAATGCCGTCTACGTTTTCGAGTGCACCTTCTTCAATCATCGGTAATGCCCCACCTACGGTTTCTTCTGCTGGTTGGAATAACAGTTTAATCGTACCATTTAAGTGGTTGCGCTCATCTTGTAATAACTTTGCTGCCCCAAGTTGGACGGTCATATGTGCATCATGACCGCATGCATGCATGACCCCATCGTTTTTTGAGCGATAAGGAACATCATTTTGTTCGTGAATCGGTAAGGCATCCATGTCTGCGCGAAGTGCAACAACGGGATGTTCCTTTGCTCCTTGAATGGTGGCAACCACTCCTGTATTAAAAATTCCTTTTTCATATGGAATGGCAAGTTCATCTAAGTAATGACAAATGCGGTCCATCGTTCGAAACTCTTGTGTACTTAATTCGGGATGTTCATGAAAATCCCGTCGAATCGCAGTGAGCCAAGGAAGCAACTCGTTTGCTCGTTTTAACGTCATGAAGGAAGCACCACCTGTTCTAAAACATAAATGTGTTGAGCTGTTGCATCGATTCTTACTCGGGATCCGAGTGGGAGAGTCAATTGAAGTCGGCTATGGCCAGCTTGTAAATTAGAAAGCATCGGTTTCTTATACGGTGTAAGAATACGTGTAAGAACGTCATCGACGGTATCTCCATCTTTGTAATCTTCAGACTCACAACCTTCCCACGTTCCGATTAGAAAGCCACTCACATCGTGCAGTTTCCCTGATAAATGCAATTGCGTTAACATTCGGTCAATCGCATACGGTTCTTCACCAACGTCTTCAAGAAATAAGATCTTTCCTCGTAAATCCAATTCATATGGCGTCCCAATTAAGCTCGTTAAAACCGATAAGTTTCCACCTACTAATTCACCTTCTGCAATCCCAGGCATCATCGTTGTTAATGGTAAATTCTCTGGGTTCATAATCCTCCCAGGATACGTTTCAGCTTTAAGTGAAGCTAGGAGATGATTAACGGATGATTGTGGTGCCTTAAGTAGATCAGAAGTTGCCATTGGTGAATGGAAGGTGATCATTTTCGCTTTTTGCCAAAGGGCGATATGCAAAGCAGTTACATCGCTATATCCTAAGAACGGTTTGTGATGCCTAGCAATTAAATCAAAGTCTAAATAGGGAAGGAGCGATGCACTTCCGTATCCACCACGTAATGAAAGGATTGCATCAACATCAGGGTCGACGAATAGTGTGTGCAACTCTTCAACTCGCTCTTCAATTGACCCAGCTAAATAGCCAGGGTATTCACGAAAAGGACGAGCTGTCGTGACATTAAACCCTAAATTTTGCAAAAGCGCAGTTGCTTTGTTGAAACTTTCTTGCTTCGTGGGACCTGATGGACTAATCAAACCGATCGTACTCCCCTGTAAAACGGAGAATGGTTTGCGTTTTTTCTTCATAAAAACACACCTTTATTGTAAGAGTAAAAATCGGACATGCAGGGAATGGTAACTATGAAATGAAACCATAGGAGGTTACTGCGGATGTCAAATCACGAACAATTAAAAGATCATGTGATCGAGGTGCTAAAAGAAAATCGAATTGGCGTACTTTCTACGATGAAGGATGATCGTCCATACGCTCGTTATATGACCTTTTATCATGATGGATTAATGCTCTATACACCTACAGGCAGACATACGCATAAAGTCGAGGACATTGAAGAAAACGCCCATGTTCATATTTTACTCGGTTATGACGAAAAAAACGACAGCTTTGTTGAAATTGAAGCGACCGCTACGATTGTAACGGACGCCACAGAAAAACAAAAAGCATGGTCAGAAAAAGTAGCAGAAAAGTACTCAGGTCCTGAAGATGAGGAATTTGTAGTTCTTGCCTTAAAACCGAGCGTGATCCGCTACAAAAATGACGAAGAGTTTGACACACCTCAAGAACTTCGACTTTAGTAATTAGAATAAAAAGATGCTGTCTAATGGCAGCATCTTTTTATTTAGAGAAATTCAGAAATCATAACGGCAATCTTAGTTTTAATTTTGTTTAAAACACTACGGTTTTTGACGTCTTCAAGGGTTAGAGGGACAGCCCCTGCAATATCTTTTCGAAGTGTCTTTGCGATCGTTTGCACAAAAGATCCACCAGGAACAACAAGGTCAAGCTCATCGTTTAAATGAAAGCTACGTTTATCAAAATTTGCAGAACCAATTTGGGCTTCTTTTCCATCAATGACAATCGCTTTTCCGTGATAAAACCCGTCTGTGTAACGATAGAATTTGCAACCTGCTTCCATTAGAGAAGGCAAGTAAGCATAGGCTGCTGATTTCACGAACGGATGGTCCTCAATATCTGGAATGAGTATTTTAACCGAAATACCTTTACGTGCTTTGCTCATAAGCGTATGGTGCAAGACTTTGCTTGGGATAAAATAAGGGGTAACAATGGTAATGGAATGTTCAGCACGATTAAACCATTCATTTAATTTGTCGATTACCCCTTTGCCTTCCGAATAAAAAAGCTGGAAGACCTCCTTCCCTACTTTGTCACTAGGTGTTGTTGTGAGATTTGGTTTAGGTGCTCTCGCTCCTTCCCAGTCGTCTAAAAATCGTTGTTGAATGTCATCTAAAATGGTTCCTTCGATGCGAATGTGTAAATCGCGCCAGAACCCATATTTCGGATTTTTGCCAATGTATTCATCGCCCACATTAAAGCCACCTATATAAGCTGTTCGTTGGTCAATCACCGCAATTTTGCGGTGGTAACGTCGATTCGCATTATAAAACCAATGTGGGAATTTAGGTGAATGTGTGTAGGCGAAAACAACACCAGACTGTTCGACTCTTGTTTTAACTTGCTTTGTAATCGCACTTCCTAATCGATCAACGAGAATGAGGACTTGCACACCGTCTCTTGCTTTACGTTCACAAAGTGCGAGCAGTTGTTCACCGATCCGACCTTCCTTCCAAATAAAAAACGACAAATGAACATGGTCGTGAGCAGTTTCAATATCTCGGAATAATGTATTAAAAAAAACTTGTCCATCATCAATCAATTCGGCTTTTCCATTGCGTTTCGAAGTAATCACGGCATCTGTAGCTTGTGCTTGATGTTTGGAGCGACCGCCACGAAAATCGAGGACGACCAAGATGACGAATAAGATGAAAAGGAAAAAAATAGAAAAGAAAATCGTTAAAGCCATATCAGTCACTCCTTTTACTGTTACTTTGCCCGAAGTGAGTGGAATCATGAATGAAATTTACAAATGAATAGTCATTCAGTCGCTTTTTTGTTATACTAATTGTTAATAGTAGAAAGAAAATTCATAGGTTTTGGAAAGGAGAGTCATTCGTGGAGGTCTTTCACTGGATTCATGTAATCGCTTTCTTGTTAGTGACAGCGTATGCCGTATTTTTATTCGCAAAATTAGTAACAACGCGAATCGGTTTTATTAAGCTTGGGCAAGAAGCAAAGTTTATTCTTACGTCAAAAGAAAGACGCGATGCAGTACTTACGAATGTTTTTGGGCAAAAGAAATTACTGAAAGATAAGAAGAGTGGTATCATTCATGTAATTTTCTTTTACGGATTTCTAATTGTTCAATTTAGTGCAATTGATGTGATTTGGAAAGGGTTAAATCCGGGAAGTCATCTTCCGTTAGGACCGCTTTACCCGTGGTTTACACTTTCGCAAGAACTCGTTGTAGTTATGATTTTATTCGGGGTTGTTTGGGCGTTTTACCGTCGTTATATTGAGAAGATTGTGAGATTGAAGCGCAATTGGAAAGCAGGCCTTGTACTCATCTTCTTGTCAGGCGTTATGGTCTTTAAGTTGATGACTAAAGGGATGGATCAAATTGTACAAGGGTACGCAAGCTGGTCTGTATTTGAACCTGCATCCTCCGCTATTGCTCAAGGGATGGCATTTGTAGGTCCAGATGTCGCAACTGCACTGTTCTACGTATTCTGGTGGTTGCACTTACTCTTCTTGCTTTCGTTCTTAGTGTACGTTCCACAATCGAAGCATGCTCACTTAATTGCAGGACCTGCAAATGTATGGCTTGGACCAACGAAGCCTACAGGCAAGCTCGAGTCGATCGATTTCGAAGATGAAAGCAAAGAAGTATTCGGTAAAGGAAAGATTGAAGATTTCGATCAAAAGCAACTTCTTGATTTATACGCCTGTGTAGAGTGCGGTCGTTGTACGAATATGTGTCCGGCAACAGGAAGCGGGAAGATGCTTTCGCCAATGGACCTTCTATTAAAGATGCGCGATCACCTTACAGAAAAAGGTGCAGCTGTTACTTCACAAAGCCCTTGGCTACCGGCTTATGCATTTAGCGGTGCAACTGCAAACCAGCTTGCAGCTAAAGGTAGTGAGGAAGCTGCAGCGAGTTATGATGTGAACTTGATTGGTGATGTCATTACAGAAGAAGAGCTTTGGGCTTGTACGACGTGCCGTAATTGTGAGGATCAATGTCCAGTTATGAACGAACACGTCGACAAAATCATCGACATGCGTCGTTACCTTGTTTTAACTGAAGGGAAAATGAACCCAGATGCTCAACGTGCGATGACGAACATTGAGCGACAAGGTAATCCGTGGGGATTAACCGGAAAGAACGTGAAAACTGGCGTGATAGTCGTGAAGATATCGATGCACCGACAGTGAAAGAAATGAAGAAGCGCGATGAAGAGTTCGAATACTTGTTCTTTGTCGGAAGTATGGGTTCATACGATAAGAGAAGTCAGAAGATCGCTGCATCGTTTGCGAAGTTAATGAATGAAGCTGACGTGAAGTTCGCAATTTTAGGGAACAAAGAAAAGAACTCTGGAGATACACCACGTCGAATTGGGAATGAATTTTTATTCCAAGAGCTTGCAACAGCGAATATCGCTGAGTTCCAAAAGAATGACGTGAAGAAAATCGTCACGATCGACCCGCATGCTTATAATATTTTCAAAAACGAGTATGGGGAATTCGGGCTTGAAGACGTCGAAGTGTATCACCATACAGAGTTACTCATGGACTTAGTGAAAGACGGGAGACTTAATCCAAGTCATGAATTAGATGAAACGATTACGTACCATGACTCCTGTTATTTAGGACGTTATAACGGAGTTTATGATCCACCACGCGAAATTCTACGTGCGATTCCAGGACTTAAAGTTGTAGAAATGGATCGCAACCGTGAAGACGGTATGTGTTGTGGAGCCGGTGGCGGTATGATGTGGATGGAAGAAGAAGCTGGGCAACGAGTTAACGTCTCACGTACGGAGCAAGCACTTGCTGTGGATCCAACGATGATTGGTAGTGCTTGTCCGTATTGCTTAACGATGCTAAGTGACGGTACGAAAGACAAAGAAGTCGAAGAATCCGTTGAAACATTAGATATCGTTGAAATTCTAGAACGTTCAGTTATTGGCGTGAAACAAAACGAAACTGTATCTGCATAACTTGTTCATCCCGAACGGCTTTGGCTGTTCGGGAATCCTTAGGATAAGAGGGTGAGTAAGTTGAAAAAGTCGTTCATTATGGAAGGTGCAAGAACACCGTTTGGTCGCATGGGCGGGGCGTTACACACGATGAGTGCAATGGAACTTGGCGGCAGTGCGATGGCAGAAGCATTGCGTCGAAGTGAGCTTCGTGCAGATGAAGTTGATGAAGTGATTGTCGGCCATGTATTACAAGGCGGACAAGGTCAACTCACATCAAGGCAAGCAGCTAGAGTTGCACTCATTCCATGGGAAGTGAAGACAGAGACGATTAACAAAGTATGTGCCTCTGGCATGAGAAGCATTACACTTGCTGACCAAATTATTCGAAGCGGTGATGGCTCTAAAATCGTGGCCGCTGGAATGGAATCGATGAGTCAAGCGCCTCATTTTACAAAGAGTGTACGTTTTGGTCAGAAGATGGGCGACATATCGCTCATTGATAGTATGGTTCATGATGGACTTACGTGTTCTTTTGAAAGCGTTCACATGGGTGTGTATGGAAACGAAAGTGCTACGAAATTTGGGATTGGTAGAGAAGAACAAGATCGATTTGCGTATGAATCTCACAAGCGTGCGAAGAACGCGCAAGAAGCAGGCAAGTTTGCGGAGGAAATTGTAAAGGTCACTGTGAAATCAAGACGTGGCGATGTTGTTGTGAAAGAAGATGAAGCCATCCGTCATGACATTCAGCTTGAAGCATTAGAGAAGCTTTCACCTGTCTTTGGAAAAGACGGAACGATTACAGCAGGTAATGCTCCTGGTGTTAATGATGGAGCGAGTGCTGTTGTGGTAATGGATGAGGCGTCCGTTAAAGCAAGTGGGAAGAAGCCTTTAGCTGAGATTATTGGACATACAGCAATTGCTGTTGAAACAGAACGTTTCCCAGAAACTCCAGGTTTAATCATTGAGAAGTTATGCGAGAAAACTGGCATCAACGTAGAGCAAGTCGATTTGTTTGAATTAAATGAAGCTTTTTCGATGGTCGCTCTTGTTGGTAAGCAACTTGGTGGAATTCCAGAAGATAAACTCAATGTAAACGGTGGGGCGGTTGCGCTTGGTCATCCAATTGGAGCGAGTGGGAATCGAATCGTATTAACCCTAGCTTATGAACTGCGAAGACGTGGTGGTGGCATTGGAATTGCTGCAATTTGTAGTGGAGGCGGTCAAGGTGACGCCATCATGATCAAAGTTCCATCGTCGTCATACTAACTGATATAAACGTTACCTTTCTTTGGAGCGAGAATGAGCGATCGCTCAGAATTTTACGTATAAGGAGTGGCGCCGAGTGGATTTAAGAGTGAAAGAACAAGATGCTTTATTGAAACAAACGGTCCAACGATTTGTAGATCAAGAAGTGAGACGAGCGATTCCATCAATGGAAGAGAATCAATTTCCATTTGAATTGATTAAGAAAATGGGATCGCTCGGGTTAATGGGGATCCCTGTACCAGAGAAGCATGGTGGCGCTGGTATGGGAATGACCTCCTATATAACGGCTATTCACGAAATTTCTAAAGCGTCGCCATCGCTCGGTGTCATTCTTTCTGTACACACGTCAGTCGGTACACTGCCGATCGTTAAATTTGGGACGGATGATCAAAAGGAACGGTACGTTTCTGATCTTGCTCAAGGAAACAAAATTGGTGCATTTGCGTTAACCGAAGAAAGTTCAGGTTCTGACGCAGGTGCTTTAAAAATGAAAGCCGTTCGTGATGGTGACGATTACGTGCTATCGGGTTCGAAAATGTTCATTACGAATGCAGGAGCGGCTGAGGTATATGTTGTGTTTGCGTCAACTGCACCAGACCGAGGGAGTAGAGGGGTTACGGCATTTATCGTAGACCGTAATACACCAGGGCTCACTGTCGGAAAAAAAGAAGAGAAAATGGGAATGCACGGTACGAACACGAGCGAACTAATCTTTGATAGTGTTCGGATCTCAAAAGAAAACCGTCTAGGTGATGAAAACAAAGGATTGAATATTGCTTTAGCGAACTTAAATGCAGGTCGAATTGGGATTGCCGCACAGGCACTTGGGATCGCAGAAGGTGCGTTACAATTAGCGATTGAATATGCGAAAGGTCGAGAGCAATTTCAAAAGCCAATCCATCATTTTCAAGGGGTGTCGTTTAAATTAGCAGAACTGGCAGCGCAAGTTGAAGCGGCGAGGTGCCTCGTCTATCATGCGGCGAATCGATATGAGAGTGGGCTTGATTGTAAGAAGGAAGTTTCGATTGCTAAACTGCTTGCATCCAAAGCTGCAGTAACGGTATCCACCGAAGCGCTACAACTGTTTGGGGGATATGGCTATATGAAAGAGTATGGCATTGAACGGTATTTCCGAGATGCAAAAGTTACTGAGATTTATGAAGGAACGAGCGAAATTCAACGTATGGTTATTGCAAAACAATTGCTCAACTAGAGGGGGAGTCAACAATGAATTTTCAACTAACAGAAGAACAACAAATGATTCAAAAAACCGTCCGTGACTTTGCGAAACAAGTGGTAGCACCAACGGCTGCTGAACGAGATCATGAAGGGCGTTTTGATCGGGAGATTTTTGAAAAGATGGCAGAACTAGGTTTGACGGGGCTTCCTTGGTCAGAACAGTATGGTGGTGCGGATAGTGGCTATGTAAGTTATGTTCTTGCGATTGAAGAACTTTCTAGAGTGTGTGCAAGTACTGGCGTTACACTTTCGGCACACCTATCATTGGCTAGCTGGCCGATTCATCATTTTGGTAATGAAGAACAAAAGCAAAAATACTTAAAGCCACTCGCAGAAGGGAAATATTTAGGCGCATTTGCACTAACTGAAGCTGGAGCCGGTTCAGACGTGGCGTCAATGAAAACGACTGCCAAAGAAGATGGCAATGATTACATCTTAAATGGATCAAAAATTTTTATTACGAATGGCGGAGAAGCGGACGTTTATATTGCATTTGCCAAAACGGAATCCGATGAAAATCACAAAAGCATTAGCGCATTTATTGTAGAAAGTGGATATGAAGGATTTCATGTCGGTAAAAAAGAAGAAAAACTAGGCATTCGTTCTTCCCCAACGACGGAAGTGATGTTTGAGAATTGTCGAGTTCCTAAGGAAAACCGACTCGGCAATAGTGGTGAAGGGTTTAAAATTGCGATGAAAACACTTGATGGCGGTAGAAATGGCATTGCAGCACAAGCGGTTGGGATTGCACAGGGAGCTCTCGATGCTGCGGTGGATTATGCAAAGGAACGCAAGCAGTTTGGCAAGCCAATTGCCCACCATCAAGGCATTTCTTTTAAGTTAGCGGATATGGCTGCCAAAATCGAAGCAGCGAGGCTGCTGACGTATCAAGCGGCATGGTTAGAAGAGCATGGTGAGCCTTACGGTCATGCTTCTGCACTATCGAAATTGTATGCAGGTGATGCTGCGATGGATGTGACGACAGAAGCTGTTCAAGTGTTTGGAGGCTATGGTTATACACGAGAATATCCTGTGGAGCGCTACATGCGCGATGCTAAGATTACTCAGATTTATGAAGGTACAAATGAAATCCAAAAAATTGTGATCAGCAAAGGATTACTCTCGGGCAAATAAGGAGGAGTGCTGATGGTAAAGCGTTACGTTCCGGCAATGGTCAAAGATGAAATACTCATTAAGAAACGACGAGAGCAAATGGTAAAAGCGGCTGTGAAACTTTTCCAAGAAAAAGGTTTTCATCGTACGACGACGAGGGAAATTGCAAAAGCCGCTGGTTTTAGCATCGGCACGTTGTATGAGTATATTGAATCGAAAGAAGATGTCTTGTACCTCGTATGTGACTCAATTCATGACGGTGTAAAAACGCGATTTACTGAAATGCTCGATCGGAACTTACCTGGTCGAAAGCGGATTGAACAGCTCGTGCGTAGTCTCATTCATGTTATGGATGAATTACAAGATGAAGTATTGATTATGTATCAAGAATCAAAAGCGTTATCGAAAGAATCACTAACGTATGTTTTGAACCGCGACCGTAGTATGACAGAAGGGATCCGATCGGTGCTCATCGAATGTCGTGAACATGGTGAAATTGAGTTATCAGACCTAGAGGCACAATTACTTGCTGAGAACATCATGACCAAAGGCTATATGTGGACGTTTCGCCGCTGGGCACTTCGAAAACATTTTACGCTTGAACAGTATACAGACCTTCAAGTAGAAGAGATAATGAGGTCGTTAAAAACGCCGAAATAAGAGTTTATGAAAGAAAGTCAATTTTTATAGCATAAAGGTTGTTTTTATGTTTATAATGGTAGGTATGCACGCCGCTAACGGTATGAGGAAGCGAGCGCTTACGAAAGGGTGTAGGTTGCATTGACCATTAAAGAACTTAGCAATGATGAAATCCTTGAAATGTCTGCCGTAGAGATTAGCTATATGATGTTGAAAGACAAAAACAATCCTGCGGAATTTCATACTTTCTTTAATGATGTTGCAGATTTGAAAAAAATCCCAAAATCTCAACTCGACGATCGCCGTACGAAATTGTTCACCACGTTAAATATCGACGGTCGTTTCGTACACCTCGGCAACAACCACTGGGGTCTAAAAGAATGGTATCCGGTTGATAAATCGGATGAAGATTTAAGCAACACATTCCAAGCTCCAGAAGAAGAAGTCGAAGAAGATCGTGAATTCGAAGACATTGAAGATGAGTTAGATGAAATTGCAAACGAAGACGATCATGATGAAGATAGTGATGAAGAGTTTGATGAATATGATGATGACGATGATCAAGAAAGCGATGAGGAAGACGAAGAAGATTACGACGAAGAAGATAATAAGTCGTAATAGAGTCTCTTGCTTAACGTCTCTTTAAACTCTTTTAGATTGATGAATTCAATAAGGCGGCCAAAGGGCCGCCTTATTTGTTTAGAAAACAATCGGGTTTGTTTGAGGAGTCGTTACAACACCAGGACCGTTAATCAGGTTGTTGTTAATGACAATTTCAAAAGGAAGTTGAGAACAATGATTGGAATGGTAATAACCACCATCTCGAATCCAATCTCTTTTTGGGTTCCACAAATGATATGGTTGTCTCATCTTTTTCACTCCTTTTTCGTGACGTACCTTTTTACTATATGTCCAAGTTCGATAAAAGCATGTTCTTTTTAACTAGAAGTTGTTAAAAAAGGCAATTTCATTAACTTATTTCGACTGCTTGACTTTTCTATAAGGCGAAGGTAGAATCAATTTTGGGCTTGTCCAAACTGCGTATAAATTTTCTTTGAATGATAGATATTAATGAGTAACAAGCGAGAAGTGTGCCCCCCAAGTTTTGGCGGAGGTGTCACTTTTTTTTATTGAATGAGGATTTTAATTATTGATTAGATGAATGATTGGGAAGGGGCTCATTAAATGGCGGTAAAGTATATTTTTGTTACTGGCGGTGTTGTTTCCTCACTAGGAAAAGGGATTACTGCTGCATCGTTAGGACGTTTGTTGAAAAATCGAGGACTGAATGTAACCATACAAAAATTTGACCCATACATCAACGTGGACCCGGGTACTATGAGCCTTATCAGCACGGCGAAGTTTTTGTCACTGATGATGGTGCAGAAACAGACTTAGACCTTGGGCATTATGAACGTTTTATTGACATTAACTTAAATCAGAACAGCAACGTAACGACAGGTAAAGTGTATTCTTCTGTGATCCGTAAAGAGCGTCGCGGTGATTATTTAGGTGGAACGGTTCAAGTAATCCCACACGTTACAAATGAGCTTAAAGACCGTGTGTACCGTGCAGGTAATGAAGCAAACGTTGACGTCGTTATTACTGAGATCGGGGGAACGGTAGGCGATATTGAAAGCCTTCCTTTCTTAGAAGCGATTCGCCAAATCAAAAGTGATGTTGGACGTGAAAACGTCATGTACATTCATTGTACGTTGATTCCGTACCTTTCGGCAGCAGGTGAGATGAATCTAAACCGACACAACATAGCGTTAAAGAACTTCGTAGCCTTGGTATTCAGCCAAATGTAATTGTCGTTCGTACAGAACAACCGGTTCCTGAAGAAATGAAAGAAAAGATTGCCCTTTTCTGCGACATTAACAAGAACTCAGTCATTGAAGCCCGCAACGCAAACCCACTGTATCAAGTGGCTTTGGATCTTCAAGACCAAAAGCTTGATGATATCGTTTGTAAGCACCTTGAAATTGACTCACCAAAGCCAGAAGCAGATATGAAAGAATGGAAAGAGCTCGTTAATAAAGTGAAGCATCTTTCTAAAAAGACGACCATCGGCCTTGTTGGAAAGTATGTATCGTTACCAGATGCCTATCTTTCAATTGCTGAGTCGTTGAAACATGCCGGTTATGCATTTGATGCTGACATTGAGATTCGTTGGATCGATTCAGAAGGTGTTACTGCTGAAAATGTAAATGATCAGCTAAAAGACGTAGATGGCGTTCTAGTACCTTACGGCTTCGGACATCGTGGGGTTGAAGGCAAGATTACAGCCATTCGTTATGCTCGTGAGAACAAAGTACCGTTCTTTGGTATTTGTTTAGGGATGCAACTCGCTTCAGTAGAGTTTGCAAGACATGCACTAGGACTCGACGATGCTGCATCGGCAGAGATGAACCCTGAGACGACGAATCCAATTATTGATTTGTTGCCAGAACAAAAAGATGTAGAAGACCTTGGTGGAACGCTACGCCTTGGACTTTACCCTTGTAAGCTTAAAGAAGGCACAATTGCTCGCCGTGCATACGGTGAAGAAGTTGTATATGAGCGTCACCGCCATCGTTATGAGTTTAACAACGCATACCGTGAAGCGTTTGAAGAAGCTGGTTTCGTATTCTCTGGAACGAGCCCTGACAATCGTCTCGTTGAGATCGTTGAGCTAAGCGACCATCCGTACTTTGTTGCTGCTCAGTTCCATCCGGAATTCGTCTCAAGACCGACACGTCCACAACCGTTGTTTAGAGAATTCATTAAGAGCTCCTTAGGAGAATAATAAAAAGCTGTTGAATTGGATCGCAATTCAACAGCTTTTTTTAATGGATTCGTGGTACACTGATTCTAAACGTTAAGCGAGCAACTCTTGGATTTGAAACATTAATGCCTGGTACGTGTAAACGATTGCAAGTTCTTCTGGGTACCCGCTTCTTGAACCATCAAGGTTCGGAATAAGGCCCCTCGATTCTATCGTAATATGGAACGGAGGTTCCATCCCATTTACATCGTGTAATGACGGTGCAGTAGGTCCAATGAATACAAGTGGTGTTTCACGATTTAATGCTGTTTGAAGTTGTTCAATTTCTTCCGTCGTCTCTTCTCCATCTGTAATGACAATTAATCGATCAACAGAAGTAAGCTGTGATGATTCTTTTTGGAGATTTAACGAAGCAACACGCGTAACTGTATCTTGGTTATATACGAGCGCTTTAGCAAGTGCATCGTAGCGAGTACCCCCCACTACATAAATCGATCCTTCACCAACGAGCGCTTGGGCGAGTAGTCTTCCACATTCATCGATTTGTTCTTCTTGTTCTTGAATTTTTGTAAACACACGTTGTAGCTGAGTTGTGTACATTTTTAACATTGAACGATCACCTTTCTAGCATATCCTTTCCACAAGTCTAACCGATTATCAATTACCAAAAAAGAGGATATTACTTTGAAGTCTAGAAACCATGTCAAAGAGAAGACGCTAAGAGGTGATTGTTAGAAAGATCATTTTTTGTTCAGAGGTGAGCAAGTTGCAAAGAGTATTAATCGTAGACGATGAAGCAGGAATTCGAAAACTAATTGAAGCTGTCCTAATGGAAGAAGGGTATTATGTTCATCTCGCAAGTAACGGCTACCAAGCATTAGAAGCGATGGAGAAGATGACATTTGAACTCGTGATGTTGGATGTGAAGCTTCCAGGGTTAAGCGGCATCGACGTCCTTAAGAAAATTCGCAAACAAGGATCAGACGTACGTGTAATTATGATGACCGCATATGAAGAGTTGAATTTTGATAAGGAATTACACGAACAAGGCGTAACAGCATCAATTGCTAAACCGTTTGACATTACCGTTATTCGACAATTGGTCGAAAAGGCAATGCTTACATAAGATATCGAAATGAATTTGGAATATGATATAATAGCGGAGAATCATTTACAGTCACTAAGGAGGAACCATTCTTATGCCATTAGTTTCCATGACAGAGATGCTGAAAACGGCTAAGGAAAACCAATATGCCGTTGGTCAATACAACTTAAACAACATGGAGTTTACACAAGCCATTTTACAAGCAGCCGAGGAGGAAAAGTCTCCTCTTATTTGCGGTGTTTCAGAAGGTGCCGCGAAATATATGGGAGGGTTTGAAGCCGTTGTTAATATGGTTAAATCCTACATGACAGCTTACAATGTAACCGTTCCTGTAGCGATTCACTTAGATCATGGATCAAGCTTTGAAACGTGTGCTCAAGCAATCAAAGCAGGTTTTACATCCGTTATGATTGACGGTTCTCACTACCCATTAGAAGAGAACATTGCCTTAACGAAGAAAGTCGTTGAAATGGCACATGCAGTCGGAGTTTCTGTTGAAGCGGAACTTGGACGCATTGGTGGTCAAGAAGACGATATTGTCGTTGATGAAGCAGAAGCGAACTACGCGATTCCAGAAGAGTGCGAGCGCCTTGTTAAAGAAACAGGTGTTGATTGCTTTGCTCCTGCACTCGGATCGGTTCATGGTCCTTACAAAGGTGAACCAAATCTTGGATTTAAGCAAATGGAAGAGATCAACAAGCTTGTTGGTTTAACACCACTCGTGCTTCATGGAGGGACAGGTCTTCCAGTTGACGATGTAAAGCGTGCAATTGAGTACGGTCACGCGAAAGTTAACGTAAACACAGAAAGCCAAATTGCTGCAACGAACGCCGTTAAAGAAGTGTTCGAGAACAGTCCGAACCAATACGACCCAAGAAAATACATGGGACCTGCACGAGATGCAATTAAAGAAACCGTTAAAGGTAAAATGCGCGACTTTGGATCAGCAGGAAAAGCAAACTAAAGGTTAGGTGTGAGAGCATGAAATTTTTCATTGATACAGCAAACCTAGAAGACATTAAAAAAGCCCACGATCTTGGCATCCTTGATGGGGTAACGACAAACCCAAGTCTTGTAGCCAAAGAGGGCATTGACTTTAAAGAACGTCTTAAAGAAATAACGTCCCTTGTAAGCGGCTCTGTCAGTGCAGAAGTGATCGCACTTGAAGCAGATGCTATGATTGAAGAAGGGAAAGAGTTAGCTGCTGTAGCACCGAATGTTACGGTGAAAGTCCCGATGACAGTTGAAGGACTTAAAGCAGTTAAAGTGTTTAAAGAACTCGGCATTGAGACGAACGTAACGCTGATCTTCTCAAGTGTGCAAGCACTTTTAGCAGCACGTGCTGGGGCGACGTATGTATCGCCGTTTTTAGGCCGCGTTGATGATATTGGTGGCAATGGTTTAGACCTTGTTGAAGAGATTGCCGATATCTTCGCAACACATGACATTGATACACAAATCATTGCAGCGTCTGTACGTCATCCTGTTCACGTAACAGAGTCAGCAAAACGCGGTGCAGACATTGCAACGATCCCGTATAAAGTTATTGAGCAACTTGCAGCACATCCGTTGACAGACCAAGGCATTGAGAAGTTTTTAGCAGACTGGGAAAAAGTAACAAACCAAAAAGGATAATGTCTACCTTCCTCTCTTTTTGACAATTCTAGTTAGAAAGAGGGGAAGGTTACGTTCATAGACAGTTGCTTAAAAATTAAGATTTAAACCGAAGGATGAGGAAGTGACGCAGCACATGGATAAGTTAATGGTTGAGGGTGGGCATCCACTACATGGAGAAGTTCAAATCGGTGGAGCGAAGAACAGTGCGGTCGCATTAATACCGGCTGCGCTTTTAGCGGACTCACCAGTGACGATTGACAATTTGCCGAATATTTCAGATGTGGAAGTATTAGCTGAACTCGTTGAGCATATTGGTGGTCGTGTGAACCACAACGGTGATGCAATGACGATTGATCCAAGACAAGTGATGCCAATGCCACTTCCGAACGGGCGAGTTAAGCAGATGCGCGCATCGTACTATATGATGGGGGCAATGCTCGGACGCTTTAAAAAAGCTTCGATTGGTCTTCCTGGAGGCTGTAACTTAGGTCCACGACCGATTGATCAACATATCAAGGGATTTGAAGCACTTGGTGCTGTCGTAACAAACGAACAAGGATCGATTTACTTACGAGCAAATGAGCTAGTCGGTGCGAAGATTTATCTTGACGTCGTAAGCGTTGGTGCAACGATTAACATTATGCTTGCAGCTGTGAAAGCCAAAGGGAAGACGATCATCGAAAATGCCGCAAAAGAACCTGAAATCATCGATGTAGCGACACTTCTATCTAGCATGGGTGCAGATATTAAAGGTGCAGGTACCGATGTAATCCGTATTGAAGGTAAGGAGAAGCTTAAAGGTTGTGCACATAGCATTATCCCAGACCGGATTGAAGCGGGAACATATATTATTGCTGCAGCTTGTATGGGTTCAGATGTAGCTGTTCAAAACGTTATTCCTGATCATTTAGAATCATTAATCGCTAAGCTCGATGAAATGGGCGTTGATGTTGATAGTGATGACGATGCCGTTTATGTAAAAGGAAGTAACAATCGTTTGAAGGGTGTCGACATTAAAACACTCGTACATCCAGGTTTTCCGACAGATTTGCAACAACCGGTTACCTCATTGTTAGCAAAGGCCCAGGGGACGAGTATTATTACAGACACCATCTACAATGCGCGTTTTAAACATATTGATGAGTTACGCCGAATGGGTGCAGACATTAAAGTCGAAGGCCGTTCAGCAATGATCAACGGCGGGAAGCGCCTCGAAGGTGCGCGTGTGAAAGCGAGCGACCTTAGAGCAGGAGCTGCTCTAGTTATTGCTGGTCTTATGGCGGATGGCGTTACAGAAATTACAGGCGTTCATCATATCGATCGAGGTTATGAATCTCTTGAAGAGAAATTAAAAGGACTCGGTGCAAAGCTTTGGCGGGAGAAGATGACTGAGGAAGAGCAAGAGCAACTAAAAAGTTCATAACAAAGGGGCATGATACAATGGAACGTAGCTTATCCATGGAACTCGTGCGTGTTACTGAAGCAGCAGCGCTTTCTGCAGCACGCTGGATGGGGCGGGGAATGAAAGAAGAAGCGGATGATGCAGCCACAAGCGCCATGCGTGATGTATTCGATACCATCCCGATGAAAGGGACCGTCGTCATCGGTGAGGGCGAGAAAGACGAAGCGCCAATGCTTTATATCGGGGAGAAGCTCGGAAATGGTTTTGGACCTCGTGTGGATGTTGCCGTCGATCCTGTTGAAGGTACGAATATTGTAGCTGCTGGCACGTGGAACGCACTTGCAGTTTTGGCAGTTGCCGACGACGGAATGTTGTTGCATGCTCCAGATATGTATATGGAGAAAATTGCTGTAGGGCCTGAGGCCGTTGGAGTCATTAGTCTTGATGCAACAGTGGAAGAGAATTTGAAAGCGGTCGCAAAAGCGAAATCCAAAGATGTTGAGGACCTCGTCGTCAGCATATTACAACGTGATCGTCATAAGCAGTTAATAGAAGAGGTTCGCCAAGCTGGAGCGAGAATTAAGCTCATTCAAGACGGTGACGTCGCAGCGGCAATTAATACGGCATTTGATGAAACAGGTATGGATTTATTAATGGGAACAGGGGGAGCTCCTGAAGGAGTAATCTCTGCAGTAGCATTGAAATGTCTCGGGGGAGAATTCCAAGGTCGTCTATTACCAAAAGACGATGCGGAAGAAGCAAGGTGTCATCAAATGGGGATTGAGGACACATCGAAAGTGTTATTTATGGACGACCTCGTCGGAGGAGATGACTGTATTTTTGCAGCGACTGGTGTTACCGATGGAGAACTATTAAAAGGTGTTCATTATAAAAGTACAAAAGCAACCACTCAATCACTTGTTATGAGGGCGAAATCAGGAACTGTACGTTTTATTGATGGTAAGCATAACGTTGCGAAGAAACCCGATTTTTTCATGAAGAATTAATTCGTAATACTAATACTTCGGAATTCGTTGTTCCCAACTCGTCCAAAAGTATGGTACGTTAGGTACAACGAATTCTCGCTTTATCTGTTTTTCCAAACCTCCCATAACATTCGAAGTTTTCCTTCTAATGTCCTGCCTTTCGTAATGATCCCAAGACAACTAACAATGAATTCAATTGAAATGATAAGTAACTTAAGAAAGTGGTGAAGACGTTTGAGTTATTCATTAGCTGAACTCGAGCAAAAGACACTTCGAGATTTATATAAGCTCGCAAAAGAGCTGAAGATCTCTTACTACAGTAAATTAACGAAGCAAGAGCTTGTTTTTGCAATATTAAAAGGACAAGCAGAACAAGATGGTCTCATGTTTATGGAAGGTGTTCTAGAGATCATTCAGACAGAAGGGTATGGATTTTTACGTCCGATCAACTATTTACCGAGCTCAGAAGATATTTACATTTCTGCCTCACAAATTCGTCGTTTTGACTTAAGAAATGGAGATCGTGTCTCAGGCAAAGTAAGAAAGCCTAAAGACAATGAGCGCTATCACGGTTTATTGCAAGTGTCGGCTGTAAATGGGGACGAGCCAGACCATGCGAAAGAACGCCCGCATTTCCCTGCACTAACGCCTTTGTTTCCGAATAAGAAAATTCAACTTGAAACAAATCCTGGGCGATTATCTGCACGTATTATCGATATCGTAACGCCAGTTGGCTTTGGACAACGTGGACTCATTGTAGCCCCACCAAAAGCAGGGAAAACGTCTTTACTTAAGCAAGTCGCAAATAGCATCTCTGAAAATCATCCTGAAGCAGAGTTAATTGTATTACTGATTGATGAGCGTCCAGAGGAAGTAACGGACATTGAGCGCTCTGTTCAAGGTGAAGTTGTTCACTCAACGTTTGATGAAGTACCAGAGAATCATATTAAAGTGACTGAGCTCGTTTTAGAGAGAGCGATGCGTCTTGTAGAACAACGTAAAGACGTAATCATCTTAATGGATAGTTTAACTCGTCTTGCGCGAGCCTATAACCTTGTTATTCCTCCTAGTGGTCGTACGTTGTCCGGGGGTATTGACCCTGCAGCATTCCACCGTCCGAAACGTTTCTTCGGGGCTGCGCGTAACATTGAAGAAGGTGGAAGTATGACCATTTTAGCAACGGCTCTCGTGGATACAGGTTCACGTATGGATGATGTGATATACGAGGAATTTAAAGGCACAGGGAACATGGAGCTACATCTTGACCGTAAGCTTGCTGAACGACGCATCTTCCCATCCATTGATATCCGCCGCTCATCGACTCGTAAAGAAGAATTGCTCGTACCAAAAGGCCACTTAGAAAGCCTTTGGGCGATGCGTAAGACGATGAGTGATTCCCCAGAGTTTGTGGATCATTTCATCCGTAGGATCAAGGATACGAAGACGAATGAAGAGTTCTTTGAGCGTATGGAACAAGACAAGGCGAGACAACGCACAAAAACAAAGTCCGGCGTTTAATGCCAATTTTTGAAAAGTCTTATTGTAGAACTTGAAAAATAGCTGTCCCATTGTTATAATCTTTTTATGTGTGAAAAGACCTCTGCGTAAGAGGGAGGAGGGAATACTTCATGAAAACGGAAATTCATCCGCAATATCAAAAAGTTGTTTTCTTAGATACAAGCACGGGCTTCAAATTCCTAGGTGGTTCTACGAAATCATCAGCTGAAACAACAGAATGGGAAGACGGCAACACGTATCCTGTCATTAAAGTTGAAATCAGCTCTGATTCTCACCCGTTCTACACAGGTAAGCAGAAGCTTGCTGATGCTGGTGGTCGGATCGATCGCTTCAAAAAGAAATACAACATGTAATGTTCAAGACAAGCCAGGGGGACTCCCACTTGTCTTTTTTTTGTTCAATTTCCTTAGATCCCCGAACATGATAACTAACACTCACGGACAAAATGATAGTGCACAATCAAAAAGATTGTTGTTGGATGACAACCTCCATTTGTAGACGTATGCCACGCCTGCAAATTTTCATTAGGGGAAACATGGGATCAGGATGAACAAGCAAGCCTTATCATAAGGCTTGCTTGTTAGCGTTCACGCCTTCTAAGCGCTTGTTGTAACGGGTCCCAAACACCGTTATAAGGTGGAGCGTAGGCGAGATCTAAATTCTCAATGTCTTCACACGTTAACTTCGAATAAAGTGCAGTAGCTGCGACATCAATACGTTTATCAACGCCTTTACCGATAATTTGTGCACCGAGAAATTGATCGCTCGTATGATCGTAGATAAGGTTCAGGTGAATCGGCTTCTTCTCTTCGAAATAACCAGCAATATGAGAGCCGGTATAGTGAACGGTGCCAACATCGTGTCCAAGAGCCGTAGCTTCTTCTTCAGATAAGCCAGTCATCGCTACATCAAGGTTAAAAAAGCGGAATATACTCGTACCTGTCATCCCTTCATAGCGACGAAGAGGGAGTCGCTCACTCATGTTGATTCCTGCAATACGCCCTTGTTTATTCGCATGTGTTCCTAATGGAGCGTAATCAGCTTCTTCTTTTAGTCGATGATATTGAAGGGCACAGTCGCCAGCAGCATATACGTCGGGCACATTCGTTTGCAAGTACTCATCTACATAAATCGCTCCTTCTTTAGAGCGTGTAACAGAGCAGTCAGATAGAAAGGTTGTATTCGGCTCGATTCCTGTTGCGAAAATGACGAGATCAGTTGATATCTCGCTTTGATCTGTTTTCACAGAATGCACACGCGTTGTGCCTTGGACGGCTTCAATTTGTTCTGATAATCGCAAATCAACATTATGGAGTCGTGCTTCTTCATGTAAGTGTTCGACGAGTTGGTCGTCAATACCAGGAGCCAACTGGTCGTTTCTTTGAATGAGACAAATATCATAACCTTGCGTAACGAGGGCTTCGGTCAGCTCAAGGCCGATGTACCCGCCTCCAACAATGGTGATGTGAGACACGTCTGGAAGGTCTTTTTGTAAGTTTTGTAAATCTGGAATTGTTTTTAATGTATGTGTACCTTTAAGCTCTTTGCCTGGAATGTCAGGAACAATCGGACTCGCTCCCGTGGCGATCAAAAGTGTATCGTAATCAATTGTTTCATGTTTGTTCTCACTTCGTACGTAAACAAATTTCTTCTCACAATCAATGGATGTGACCTCACTATTCGTGCGAGCATCGATGCCATATTGACTTCGAAATGTCTCGACGTCTCGAGCGATTAAATGATCTTCGTGTTCAATTGCTCCTTCAATCACATAAGGAAGACCACATTGAGCATAAGAATAAATCGAACCTTTCTCTATGGTTGTAATTATCGTATCTTCTTTGTCTCTATTTCGTACTAATTCCATTGCCGCGCTCATTCCTGCGGCATCTCCACCGATAATGACGTAACGTTTCATCGTACCCCTCCTAGTAATGTTTCACATGGAACAAGAGCAGAACCCGTTTTGACCAACTTACTTCCTTATACTATACTAAATTTAGAAGAAAAATGAGGTGAAGAGTGTGCTTGAAAAACTTCAAACGGTTGAAGATCGCTACGAGCAGCTAAATGCATGGTTAAGTGATCCTGAAGTCATAAGTGATACAAACAAGCTACGTGAGTATTCTAAAGAGCAATCGAACATAGAAGAGACTGTACAGGCGTACCGCGAATATAAAACAACATCATCTGAATTGAGCGATGCAAAAGTGATGTTGAACGAAGAAGATCTTGATGCGGATATGCTTGAAATGGTTAAAATGGAGATTGAAGAGCTTCAAGAACGTAAAGTTGAAATTGAAGAACGGCTGAAAATCCTCCTTATCCCTAAAGACCCGAACGACGATAAGAACGTAATTATTGAAATTCGTGGTGCGGCAGGCGGTGACGAAGCGGCACTTTTTGCAGGGGATTTATTCAAAATGTATAGCCGTTTTGCGGAGCAGAATCGTTGGAAGACGGAAATCATTGAGACGCATGCGACCGACATTGGTGGGTTCAAAGAAATTATTTTCTCTATTAATGGTGACGGTGCATATTCAAAGATGAAGTACGAAAACGGCGCACACCGTGTGCAACGTATTCCATCCACGGAGTCGGGTGGACGAATTCATACATCAACAGCGACGGTAGCTGTACTTCCAGAAGCTGAAGAAGTTGAAGTAGAGATTCACGATAAAGACTTACGAGTGGACACATTTGCTTCAAGTGGTCCAGGAGGTCAGAGTGTTAACACAACGATGTCTGCTGTGCGAATTACACATGAGCCGACTGGGATTGTCGTGAGTTGCCAAGATGAGAAATCACAAATCAAAAACCGCGATAAAGCATGAAAGTATTACGAGCCCGTGTGTATGATAAGTTCCAAAAGGAAGCGCAAGATGAGTACGCAGAAAACCGCAAAGCTGCGGTTGGAACGGGCGACCGTTCTGAACGTATTCGTACGTATAACTTCCCGCAAAGTCGTGTTACTGACCATCGCATCGGATTAACGTTGCAAAAGCTAGAACAAATTCTTCAAGGGAACTTGAATGAGATTATTGATCAACTCATTGTTGAAGAGCAAGCAAAAATGATGGAGCATACGAGCGAATGAAAGACGTAACATACGTATACGAAGCCCTAAATTGGGCTTCGTCTTTTTTAGAGTCTAAAGAAAAAGAACCGCGTGCTGCGGTCTGGATTATGGAAGACCTTCTTGGCGTAGAGGGGATTGAATTTCAACTGAAACGTCGTGAGGAGTTAAGAGAAGACCAAAAAACGTCGTATCAAGCGGCTATTGAACGGTTTAGTGCGGGCGAGCCAGTGCAATACATTAGTGGCCAAGCAAGTTTTTATGGTCGGAAGTTTAACGTAAACGAACATGTGCTCATTCCAAGACCAGAAACAGAAGAACTTATTGAGCTTGCACTCAAATTGATGCAAGAAAAAGACTTTCGTGCACCGAAGATTGCGACATTGCTACTGGGAGTGGAGCGATTTCAGTGACGCTCTCTTTGGAATGTAAAGAAGCGAAAGTTGTAGCAACAGACATCTCAAAGCGCGCACTTGAAGTGGCCAGTGGGAATGCAAAGAAGCTTGGAGCTACCCGTATAGCCTTTCTAGAAGGAGATTTGACCGGTCCGCTCGTAGGTGAGACGTATAACGTAATCGCCAGTAACCCACCGTACATTCCGATTGCCGAAGTGGAGAAACTCCATGAGCATGTCAAAAATCAAGAACCTCATTTAGCTCGCGGGTGGAGATGATGGACTCCTGTTTTACGTACGCTTAGCAGAGGAACTTCCGAGTGTATTAGCTGAAGACGGGATCGTCTTATTAGAGATTGGTTACGATCAAGGACCTGCGGTTTCTACGTTAATGGAAAAAGCATTTCCGCATGCTCACGTCCGCATACATCAAGACCTCAATGGTAAAGATCGAATCATAAGTATCACATAAGAAATTTGTCGGACGAAAACGAGTTTATCTCTCCCTCCCTCTGACCAAGCTTAACAGTAGAGAGGGAGAGTGAATGATCATGAAACAAGCACTTATTTATACATTTATCTGTTTATTTATGGTCGTCGGTACGTGGGAAAGTCAACAACAATATTGGATGGCGGAAGATAGCATTCCTGAAGATGCAATCCGTTTGCGAATCTTTTCGCATTCTGATGCACTTGTGCATCAACAGATCAAACGAGATGTTCGTGATGAAGTTGCCCTTTATACTCGTGAAATGCTAACAGGGGCGACGACGCAATCTGAGGCAAGAGCTACATTTACAGAGCAATTAACAAACATCGAAGACATTGCAGAAGACATCGTCGAGCGGCATGGTTTTAATCTACCTGTAGATGTTTCACTATCAGAAGACGTGGAGTTCCCAACAAAAGTGTATGGACCACTCGTATACCCGGCAGGATTATATGAAGCACTCGTCATTGAAATTGGTGATGGAAACGGAGAAAATTGGTGGTGTGTCTTGTTCCCGCCACTCTGTTTGACTGATTTAGGAATCGGAACGGATGAAGAAAAAGAAGAAGAGGAAGTTGAGTTATCAACAGAGGGTGTAGACAAAACTGGGGATAATTCAGAGCCGGAATTCACATTTTTTGTGGCAGAATTATGGGACAATTGGTTTGGTGGAAAATCATAAGAGTTATCCTCAACAACAAACACCTATGTGGATAAACCCCTTCGAATTGTGGATAACTAAGCAACGGTGTACACAGTGTCAAAAGCCTTGTTATAAAGGGGAAATTTACATTTTAAGGAGAAATACGTGTGAGTTACCAACATACAAACTGGTTGCCTGTGAATAACTTTCAAGATACTGAAAGCGTTTCAAAGGCAGTGGATATATGGAAAAAAGGCGGTCTTATCGCCTTTCCGACAGAAACGGTTTATGGGTTAGGGGCGAATGGGTTATCCACAGAAGCGGTGGCTAAAATCTTCGAAGCAAAAGGGCGACCGAGTGATAATCCACTCATTCTACATATTGGACACATTGGACAGTTGGATACATTGGTTGTTGAAGTAAATGAAATGGCGACTATTTTGGTTGAAACATTTTGGCCGGGTCCGCTGACGTTAGTCATGAAACGAAAACCCGGGGTACCAGATATTGTGACAGCAGGGCTTGATACTGTCGCTGTTCGTATGCCAGATCATCCATTAGCGTTAACGTTATTGCAATCTGTAAATTTACCGATTGCTGCACCGAGTGCTAATCGGTCTGGTCGCCCTAGTCCAACTCGTGCTAGTCATGTAAAAGCAGATCTTGACGGCAGGATTGATGCCATTATTGATGGTGGTGCTACAGGATATGGACTTGAATCAACGGTTGTTGATGTAAGTGGTGAAAAACCTGTCATCTTGCGACCAGGTGGAGTTACTCAAGAAATGATGGAGGATGCATTAGGGTTCAAATTTGAGCAGAATCGTTCAATCAATTCGAAAGAGGAAGCCCCTCGATCGCCAGGAATGAAATATCGCCATTATGCCCCAAACACGGCGCTCGTGTTAACGACAGGGCTTGAGCATACGAACGACGTCCTCCACGATTTGAAGCGATCAGGAAAACGTACGGCAGTTGCCGTCATTGATGAATGGCGCGAACAAATCACAGCGGATGTTGTGTTTACGCTTGGAGCGGGATCAGATTTGCATGCGATTTCTAGCAATGTTTATCGTGTCTTGCGTGAAGTAGACGATGTAGTGCCGAATGTTGATGTCCTCGTTTTTCAAACGTTTGAAGACAAAGGTCTCGGAAGAGCCATTATGAATCGATTGAATAAAGCTGCATCGAAAGTCTAAAACCCTGCTTGTCTGCATACCCTTGTACAACAGACAAGGGGGTTTTTTATGTTTGAGTGGTTTAGTTTAATTGTGATGGCAGTTGCTCTAGGTATGGACGCATTTTCAATTGCGCTCGTTTTTGGTGTTGGTCCTGGCATTAATCGATCGGGTATGTGGCGAATTGCTACGAGTGTCGGTGTGTTTCATATGATTATGCCTCTTGCGGGAATGGCGCTCGGTGCATGGATCTCTAACTTTTATGGCGCAGGAGTTGCGAGCTTTGTTGCTGGAGTTATTCTGGCGTTGATCGGTATACAAATGATTTTCACAAGTGTAAGCGGGAAAAAGGAGCAATCATTCCAATTAAGAGGGATCGGTGTGCTATTTTTTGCATTTATTGTTAGCCTAGATAGTTTTTCTGTCGGAGTATCACTTGGCGCACTTGGTGCGGAGGCAACAGCTGTCATTCTCATATTCGGCTTCGTAACGATGCTTATGACGCTAATTGGTTTAAGCCTAGGAAGCTTGTTTAGAAACCGGATTGGAGACTACGGTGAACTATTAGCAGGAATTGTTCTTTCTTTATTTGGTGTGTATTCAGCCTATCCCTTTATTCTTCAATTTATTTAACATATGATAGTGGTATAGAGTTTTTATGAGGGGATGGATAGCGTGACGCGCGTATTATTTGTGTGCACCGGAAACACGTGTCGAAGCCCAATGGCTGAAGCACTGCTCAAACACCATACTGCAACAGTCGACGTTCAATCTGCGGGAATCCATGCATTTCCAGGTTCAAAAGCGGCAGATCATTCAGCGATACTCGCAAAGGAATTCGGTCAAAGTTTGGACGATCACTCAGCGCAACAACTCGATGAATCGTTACTAGGATGGGCAGATATTGTATTGACGATGACTGCGAATCATCAAGATGCAATTGCTTCAATCTTCCCAAACGAAAAGCAAAAGGTTTTCACTCTCGGTGAATTTGCAGGTGAACCCGATGCGAACATCCAGGATCCATTCGGTGGAAGCTTAGAGCAGTACCGCATCGCAAAGGAACAAATGGAAAGACTAATACAAGCTGCAAAACCAAGATTAGTGGAGGGAAAGTCATGAAGGTAATTATCGGATCAGACCATGCGGGTCTTCGTTTAAAGAAAGAAATTTTACCACTGTTAGATGAAAAGGGAATTGAATATGAAGATGTTGGTGCTCACGAAATGGACAGCGTCGATTACCCTGATTTTGCAAAACCTGTGTCTGAAGCGGTAGCAAGCGGAGATTACGAGCGAGGCATTTTAATTTGTGGAACAGGAATTGGCATGTCGATCGCTGCGAACAAAGTCAAAGGCATCCGTTGCGCCCTCGTTCATGATTTGTTTAGTGCAGAAATGACACGTCTTCACAATGACTCGAACGTGTTAGCCATGGGTGAGCGCGTTGTTGGACCTGGTCTTGCAACATCAATCGTTGAAAAGTGGCTCGATACTCCGTATGAAGGAGGACGTCACCAACGTCGTGTTGACAAGATGATGGAGCTCGATCAAACATGACAATCACTAGTGAGGTCAGAGACTTGCTCGCTGAGTTAAATGATCAGGCGTCACTTCAAGGCGGTGACGTACTTGTGATTGGTGCAAGTACGAGTGAAATTGCGGGAAAGCACATTGGCACAGAAGGCTCTGAAGAAATTGCCAAGGCTATCGTAGAAGCGGTTGAACAATTCTGTTCAGAGACGGGGGTAATTCCTGCGTACCAAGGGTGTGAGCATATTAACCGAGCCCTCGTTGTACCGCGGTCGTTCGCGAATGCTCATTACCTTCCAATTGTAAACGTAATACCAGTACGTCATGCTGGTGGAGCGATGGCCGCTTATGCTTATTCAGAAGGGCAAGAGCGTGTCATCGTTGAACATATCGCGGCGGACGCAGGTGTTGATATCGGCCTCACGTTGATCGGAATGCATTTAAAACACGTCGCTGTGCCCGTTCGACCGTCGAACCCAAAGGTTGGACAAGCGATCGTCACGATGGCAAGAACTCGTCCAAAATATATTGGAGGTCCACGCTCACATTATAGCAATTCGTGATAAACTAGAAAAAAAGGATAGGGAAAGGGGAACAACTGTAAGATGAAACATGTCGCAAGTCAAGATCCTGCCATTTTTGAAGCGATTCAAGATGAATTACAACGCCAAAGAGAAAAGATCGAATTGATTGCATCGGAGAACTTTGTATCTGAAGCGGTCATGGAAGCCCAAGGTTCTGTTTTAACGAACAAGTATGCAGAAGGTATCCGGGTCGTCGTTACTACGGAGGTTGTGAACACGTAGATGTCGTTGAAGATCTTGCACGAGATCGTGTGAAAGAAATCTTCGGTGGCGACCATGTAAACGTTCAGCCCCACTCGGGTGCACAAGCGAACATGGGTGTCTACTTCACGATTCTTGAGCATGGTGACACCGTGCTCGGAATGAACCTTTCTCACGGTGGACATTTGACGCATGGTAGTCCAGTAAACTTTAGTGGTGTTCAGTACAACTTTGTTGAATACGGTGTAACGGAGAATGATCATCGCATCGATTACGACAAGGTTCTTGAGCTCGCTAAAGCTCATCAACCGAAGCTCATCGTCGCAGGTGCATCTGCGTATCCACGCGAAATTGACTTCAAACGTTTCCGTGAGATTGCGGATGAAGTTGGTGCTTATCTTATGGTCGACATGGCTCATATTGCAGGTCTAGTTGCTGCTGGTCTTCACAACAACCCAGTTCCTCATTCTCATTTTGTAACGTCAACGACTCACAAAACGCTACGTGGGCCACGCGGTGGTTTGATTATTTGTGAGGAACAATTTGCGAAAAAAGTGGACAAGTCGATCTTCCCTGGTCTTCAAGGCGGTCCACTGATGCACGTCATCGCAGCAAAAGCAGTTTCTTTCCTAGAAGTATTGCAGCCGTCTTTTAACGACTATGCAGCTCAAATTATTCACAATGCAAAAAGACTCGGAGAAAGCTTACAGAAAGAAGGCATTAACCTCGTTTCTGGTGGAACAGACAACCACTTGCTTCTACTAGACTTAACAGGACTAGGTCTAACAGGTAAAGTGGCTGAAAAAGCGTTGGATGATGTAGGTGTTACAACGAACAAAAACACCATTCCGTTTGATCCAGAAAGTCCATTCGTGACAAGTGGTATTCGAATCGGAACGGCAGCCGTAACTTCTCGTGGCTTTAAAGAAGAAGATATGGATGAGATCGCTGCGATTATCGGACTCACGCTTAACAACATGGAACAAGAAGAGAAGCTTGCTGAAGCACGTCAACGTGTAAAAACGTTAACGAGTAAGTTTCCGATGTACGAATAAAGAGTGAGAGGAAAGCAGGAGGCACGTATTCCTGCTTTTTCTTATGACGCTTTTATCTTGCCATAGTTTTGATGCAATTTGGATAAAATATGACTTGAATCAAGGCCTGTTTTTCTGTAGAATTTTCAAAGGCATTTATCGATTTCACTCTTTAGAGTTTAGAAATAGAACCAATAAAAGGAGCGTGTTTGCAGTATGGGTAAAGTATACGTATTTGATCATCCACTCATCCAACATAAACTTACGTACATTCGTGATGTATCAACAGGAACGAAGGAGTTCCGTGAGTTAACTGATGAAGTCGCGACGTTAATGGCATTCGAAATCACTCGTGATCTTCAACTTGAAGAAGTGACGATCAACACACCAGTAGGTCCAGCACAATCTTCAGTGATCGCTGGTAAGAAGCTTGGAATAGTCCCGATTCTTCGTGCAGGTCTAGGAATGGTAGAGGGCATCCTCGACTTAATCCCAACAGCAAAAGTAGGACATGTCGGTCTTTACCGAGATCCTGAAACGTTTCAACCTGTTGAGTACTACGTAAAGCTCCCTAAAGACATTGAAGAGCGTGACTTAATCGTTGTAGATCCAATGCTTGCAACTGGAGGATCTGCAGTTGAAGCGATTAACTCTTTAAAAACACGCGGAGCAAGAAACATCAAGTTAATGTGCCTCATCGCTGCTCCAGAAGGCGTTGCACAAGTACAACAAGATCACCCGGACGTTGACATTTACTTGGCAGCACTTGACGAAAAGCTAAACGAAAAAGCCTACATCGTACCAGGCCTTGGCGATGCTGGTGACCGTCTTTTCGGAACGAAGTAAATGACATATATGAAAAGAACCTTCCCAGCTCGGTGTGAGAAGGTTCTTTTTTTGTTGTAAAAAGTGATTGTATGATTCGGCATCCTCTAGCGCATTCTAAATGCTATAAAGGAGGTCGGTGATGAAGAATACGTTCCGATGCATAACCGCCCTTATGATGTCGATGGTTATTTTACTAACATCATTTACGAGCGTACATGCTCAGCCGTCAAAAGAAATGTATATTGTCCAAATGAGTGAGTCGTATAGCGAAACGATGAACCGAATTGAAGAAGTAATCGGTGCAATTGAACCTGAGTTTATATATGAGAATAGTATCAATGGGGCAGCTTACCGGTTTACGAGCGAACAAGCAGAACGAGTAAAGGCGATTGCTGGCGTCAGTGCAGTTGACGCAAGCGTAGATTACGAAGTGTCTTTAAAAGAAAGTGTACCGTTCATCGGCGCAGATAACCTTCGATCTGAACTAGAGGACCGCGGTGTGCGGCTGACTGGAAAAGGTGTCAAAGTCGGTGTGATTGATACAGGTATCGATTACAATCATCCTGATTTAAGCCGGAGTTATGTGAAAGGCTACGATGTTGTTGACAAAGATGACGATCCGATGGAATCGAAGATTCGAGGAAAAGCACAGACGTTTCATGGTACTCATGTTGCAGGGATTATTGCAGCAAATGGTCGTGTGAAAGGTGTAGCACCTGAAGCGGAACTATACATTTATCGCGCCCTCGGTCCAGAAGGCCAAGGATCAACAGCCTTTATTCTAGAAGCGATTGAACGGGCGATTGATGACGAAGTTGACGTATTAAATTTATCACTAGGAAGCCCAATTAACGGTCCAGATTGGCCGACGAGCTTGGCGCTAGATAAAGCGACAGAAGCAGGCATTATTACAGTTACCTCAAATGGAAATAGTGGGCCGGACCTATGGAGTGTCGGGTCGCCAGGGACGTCTTCAAAGGCGATTTCAGTCGGTGCGTCTACACCACCATTAAAAGCACCACAAATCCGAGTTTCTGACGGTGAAGAGAACATCGGTCTACACGCGATTCAAGGGTCAAAGCCTTGGGACTTAAAACGAAGTAATCTCCTCGTTGACGGTCACCTTGGGATGCCAGAAGATTTAATAAGTGTAGAAGGCAAAGTCGTACTCATTGAGCGTGGTGGAATACCAATTAAAGCAAAATTAGAGAATGCAAAAGAAGCAGGAGCAAAAGCGGTACTTTTGATGAATAATATTCCAGGGACGTTTGCAGCGGGTGTTGAAGAACCTGTAGCTTTTACTGCTGCGACAATTGATCATCATGACGGTGTGCGATTGCGTGAGTGGATTGAACAGAATGGTGAAGATGCCATGATTGAGACGAAGTACGTGGAAGAAGCGGATCATATGGCGTTGTTTAGTTCAAGAGGTCCAGTCACGCAAACGTGGGACATTAAACCGGATGTTGTTGCACCAGGGGTTGATATCGACAGCACTGTGCCGAACGGTTATATGGCGTTGAACGGTACGAGTATGGCGGCGCCACACATCGCCGGAGCGGCAGCGCTTTTGAAACAAGCAAAACCAGAGTGGGGACCCGAACAAGTCAAAGCAGCACTCATGAATACGGCAGTTCCCCTCGTGTCAGAGAATGGTGAGCGCTATCCTCCATTTGTTCAAGGATCTGGTCGTGTCGATATCGAAGCAGCCGTTCGAAGTGACACGCTCGTTTATCCTGGTGCGCTTTCTTTTGGTGTATGGGATGGGGACCCAAAACAACAAGAAAGCCAGCGGCTTGAGAAAGAACTTACGATTGAAAATCACGGTAATGAGAAGAGAACGTATCGCTTTGATGTGCCGGCATCACTCGGTACAGGCTTAAAGTGGCAAATGCCAATGCCTGTTACTGTAGAGCCGGGTCAATCGAAGGACGTGACGATTCGTGTTGAGATTGAAACCGATATAATCGACTTCAAGCGTGTTGACGGGCAAATTAAAGTAACGGGCGGACAAGAGGATATCACGTTGCCGTTTCTATTATTCAGTGATGAGCCAGATTATCCGAGAGTTAGTGCATTTCAATTCGGGAAGCTACCGAACGGTGGGGATTGGATGTACGAAGTGTTTCTACCTGGTGGAGCAGAAGAATTGGAGATCTCTCTTTATGATCCAGATACCTTTACGTACATTATGACGCTTGATCATGAAACGGATATTCCAAAAGGCGTATTTGAAAAACGCCTTCACAAGGATGCAGTGCAATTGGATCCAGGGCTTTATCACGTTCTCGTCTATGCAAAGTTAAAAGATCGAGAAGATACGGTCGAATCCAAAATTCTATTATTGGAATCTAGAAAGAAGAAGTAATGTGGATGGAGGAGCTTAACCTTAAGTTTCTCCAATCTTTTTAGGTCTTTCAAGCATAATTATCACAAAAATTGGATATTGCTGCTATGATACAAGACCTAATTTACAATTTGTCAATCTTTTGACACAAAGTAGAATTTGCCGATCGCTGTTGCGGAGGGATTTTCCTTCTATATCCCTCGTTGACATCAATGTATCCCTATTGTACGATTACTGAGGGTATGATGATTGATTATCGTGTAGTAGTACAGGTGATTAATCTTAGATTCCGAAGGGAGTAACCAAATGGCAGGAGACAACGGCAAGCGAAACCCTCATAAAGGTGTCGCAATTGTGTCGTCGGTTCTTTTTTCCATGATCGGTTCGATGTTCGGAGGTTTATTATTAGGATATTGGGCTGATGGGCATTTAGGAACAACCCCATTTCTTCTTATTGTAGGCTTGCTACTCGGTATGACAGCAGGTTTTTATGGTGCGTATCAGGTAATTAAGCCATTTTTAGGAGACGATGACAAATGATGCCTACGCCACTACAAGAACGTATGAGACTATATTTTCGAGTGGTGGCAATCGTAGCAATTGTTTGTATGATTGGGCTATTCCTAACACCTTTTGAAGCCTCGTTCCTCGGATTTCTTTTAGGGATTTTTTCCTCAATGATTAGCTTCACGTCCACGTACATTAAAACAGCCGTCGTAGGCTCAGCCGCAGTTGGCGAATCGTCCAACTTCTTCTCAAATGTAATCGCGGGTTTTAGCATGGTCTTACGGTATGGGGTCATTGTACTAGCCGTAATCATTGCACTACTTAATCCTGAGTCATTTACGCTTTGGGCAGTACTTGCTGGGTATGGGGCCTTGTATTTGTTTGTTTCGGTGGACATGCTCTTACAATTACGAAAAGTGAGGTGAAATTATGAGCGCACAATCAATATACTGGACGCCCTTTGAACTTTTTGGCACTCCGATTACGTTCAACGTTACAACGATGATAACGTTTACGATCGCCGGATTAATCGTCTTTCTCTTTACATTCTTAGGAGCAAGAAAAATGGCGATGCGACCAACAGGTCTGCAAAACTTCATTGAATGGGTCGTCGACTTCTGTCGAGGAATCATTAAAGCAAACATGGACTGGAAAACCGGAGGCCGCTTCATCGCACTCGCATATACATTACTTTTCGTAATTTTTGTGTCGAACATGATGGGGATTCCGTTCGAGATGGCAACCTATGAAACACACAGTGTTATTTGGAAGTCACCGACATCTGATCCGTTCTTAGCACTCACACTAGCGGCATTTGTCGTTGTGTTAACACACATCTACGGAATTAAGCTAAGAGGTTCGAAAGAATACTTAATGGATTATTTCCGCCCGAAGTGGTTCTTGTTTCCGTTTAAGATCATTGAGGAGTTTGCAAACACGCTAACACTCGGAATGCGTCTTTTCGGTAACGTATTTGCGAAAGAAGTATTAATGCTTCTTATCGTAGGCCTTGGTGCCTCCAGCTTACTCTGGGGAGGAATTATGTTCGCACCAACAATGGTATGGCAAGCGTTTGGTATCTTTATTGGTTCCTTACAAGCGTATATCTTCGCGATGCTTGCAATGGTTTACATGTCTCACAAAGTTGAGTCGCACTAACTTTATGAATAACGCCTGCTCGCCTATAAGAGCATGTTATCAATTATAAATTTTTAACTACATTAAAGGAGGATGTCATTTATGCATCTTGGAATTGGATTAGCAGCTGGACTAGCAGCCGTCGGTGGAGCGATCGGTGTTGCAATTATCGTTAAAGCAGTACTTGAAGGGGTAGCACGTCAACCAGAACTTCGTGGTTCTTTACAAACTCTAATGTTTATCGGGATCCCACTTGCAGAGGCAGTTCCGATTATCGCGATCGTTGTATCGATCCTCATGCTCTTTGGTGTTGGTGCGTAAGTTTTGTCAATCGTAAGAAGATGATGGATGGCGATAGCGTTCTTGTTGTAGAACCTTCGCCATTCCTTATGTATCACTGTTTAACGAATGAGCTGAAAGGAGCGTAAACGATGGAGATACTCTCAGAAGGTATTGAGTGGGGCACGATATTTTATTCATTAGCTGCCTTTACTGTACTCATGCTTATCATTGGTAAGTTCGCCTTAAAGCCTTTAATGGGCATTATGGAGAAACGTCAAAATCAAGTGAACGACGATCTTGACAATGCCGAGAAGAGCCGTGTTGAAGCAGAAAAATACTTGGAGCAACAACGTGAAGAGTTGAAAGCAGCACGTGTTCAGGCACAAGAAACTCTTGAGCAAGCGAGCAAGATGAGTGAGCAACAATCTCGTCAAGTTCTTGAGCAAGCAAAGCAAGAGGCAGAGCGTATTAAAGAAGCTGCCGTTCAAGATATAGAGCGTGAAAAAGAGCAAGCCCTTGAGTCCGTTCGTAATCAAGTCGCCAGCCTTTCTGTTGCCATTGCAACGAAAGTGATTGAGAAAGAATTGGATGAAAAAGAACAAGAGAAGCTTATTGACAGTTACCTAAAAGAGGTTGAAGCAAAATGAGTGACTTCCAAGTAGCTGGACGTTACGGAAGTGCATTATTCCAACTGGCGAAAGAAAAGGAAGTCCTATCTCGCGTAAGCGAAGAGTTGACGACAGTCAAAAGCGTCTTCGAATCACTTCCGGAACTACAAGCCATTCTTGCTCATCCGCGTTTATCCAAGTCTGAAAAACGTGCTTTGCTTCAAGACGGGTTTTCTGCAATGCATGATTACGTAAAAAACACGTTGTACGTTCTTAATGATCGTGATCGCATGGCTGCGTTGCCATACGTCATCGATGAGTTTGTAGCACTTGCTAACGAAGCTCTTGGCATTGAAGAAGCGACCGTGTATTCCGTAAGAGCGTTAACAGACGAAGAACTTCAAGCGATTAGTGCTAAATTCCAAGCGAAGATCGGCGATCGTGAACTTCGTGTGAAGAACGAAACGGATAAAGATATGTTGGGTGGACTTATCGTTCGTATCGGTGACACTGTATACGATGGTAGTGTTCGTAACCAACTTAAGAAGCTCGAACGACAAATTATGTCAGTGTAAATTGTTAATTGTGAGGGGTGAACAGTATGAGCATCAAACCTGATGAGATCAGTGCGCTGATCAAAGAACAGATTGAAAACTTTCAATCGACAGTTGAAGCCAGCGAAGTCGGTACAATCACCCAAATTGGTGACGGTACGGCACGTGTACATGGCTTAGAAAACGCAAAAGCCGGAGAACTCCTTGAGTTTTCAAACGGTGTTATGGGTCTTGCTCAGAACCTAGAAGAAAACAACGTCGGTGTTGTTATTCTAGGACCATATGATCAAATTCGTGAAGGCGACCAAGTGAAACGTACAGGTCGTATCATGGAAGTACCTGTTGGTGAAGAACTTCTTGGCCGTGTTGTAAACCCACTTGGTCAACCAATTGATGGACAAGGACCAATTGGTACAACGAAGACTCGCCCAATTGAAGCGATCGCACCAGGCGTTATGGATCGTAAATCGGTAGACGAGCCACTTCAAACTGGAATTAAGTCAATCGACTCGATGGTTCCAATCGGTCGTGGACAGCGTGAGTTAATTATCGGAGACCGTCAAACAGGTAAAACACAAGTAGCGATCGATACAATTCTTAACCAAAAAGAAGAAGACGTTATTTGTATTTACGTAGCAATCGGTCAAAAGCAATCAACCGTTGTTGGTCTTACTGAGACACTTCGTCAAAAAGGTGCTCTTGACTATACAATCGTTGTTGCCGCAAACGCATCGGACCCAGCACCACTTCTTTACCTCGCGCCTTATGCAGGGGTATCAATGGGTGAAGAGTTCATGTACAACGGCAAGCACGTATTGATTATTTATGATGACCTTACGAAACAAGCAGCGGCTTATCGTGAGCTTTCATTACTTCTTCGTCGTCCTCCAGGTC
The DNA here is from genome assembly GCF_000698125.1 of Geomicrobium sp. JCM 19038. Lineage (GTDB taxonomy): Bacteria > Bacillota > Bacilli > Bacillales > Marinococcaceae > Geomicrobium_A. The sequence goes on from NZ_BAXA01000002.1 coordinate 143,901, forward strand.
GTGAAGCCTATCCAGGGGATGTATTCTACTACACTCTCGTTTACTCGAGCGTGCGGCTAAGTTGAGCGATGCAAAAGGTGGCGGTTCGATTACGGCACTTCCATTCATCGAAACACAAGCTGGTGACATCTCTGCATACATTCCGACAAACGTAATTTCAATTACAGACGGACAAATCTTCTTGCAGTCTGACCTCTTCTACTCAGGTGTACGTCCTGCCGTAAACGCAGGTAGCTCAGTATCACGTGTAGGTGGTTCAGCACAGATTAAAGCAATGAAGAAAGTAGCAGGTACGCTACGTCTAGACCTCGCATCATTCCGTGAGCTTGAATCATTCTCACAGTTCGGTTCTGACCTAGATGAGTCAACGAAAGCAAAGCTTGCTCGTGGACAACGTACCGTAGAAATGTTGAAACAAGACTTGAACTCCCCGATTCCGGTTGAGAAGCAAGTTGCGATTATCTATTCTCTTGTTAACGGATTCCTCGATGATATTCCAGTAGCAGACGTTCTTCGCTTTGAGAAAGAATTGTTCACGTACATGGATAACAACGCTGCAGAATTGCTTAAAGGCATCCGCCAAACAGGTAACCTTCCTGATAAAGAAGAATTCGACGGCGTCATCTCTGAGTTCAAGAAGACATTTAGCACTTCTGACGAAGAGTAACGTTTTGAGTTCAGTGAAAAGGTGGTGAGACGACAGTGGCTTCTTTACGTGAGATAAAGTCAAGAATTAATTCTACGAAAAAGACGAAGCAAACGACCAAAGCGATGCAAATGGTTGCTGCATCTAAGCAGCGCCGTGCCCTAGCAAAAGCGCAAGCTTATCAACCATATATGGAGAAGATCCAAGAGGTTGTAGGGAGTATCGCAACTGGCGACACCGACATCAGCCATCCAATGATGGAGAGCCGTGAGGTGAAAAAGACCGGTTATGTAGTTATTACATCTGACCAAGGTCTAGCTGGTGGTTATAACGCAAGTCTCATTCGTGATTTGACGAAGAAACTCAAAGAACGACACAAGTCAACGGACGAATATACAATCATCATGGTCGGTAAAATCGGCCGTGACAATGCAAGACGACTCGGTCTCCCAGTGAGTGAGGTCGTAACTGAACTCTCTGATTCACCATCATTTGATGAGATCAAAACGATTACTCGTAAAGCAATCGGTATGTTTGAGAACGAGGAAATTGATGAGCTGTATATGTGGTACAACCACTTTGTCAGCGCGATCCGTCAAGATGTGACAGAGAACAAGTTATTACCGCTTACTGATTTGGCTGAGGAACTTGGCGAAAATGCAAGTGCTACGCCAAGTTACGAGTACGAACCAAATGAAGCTGTGATCCTAGAAGGTCTTCTCCCACAATACGGTGAGAGCTTAATCTATGGAGCTTTGCTTGATGCAAAGGCTGCTGAGTTTGGTGCGAGAATGACTGCCATGAGCGCTGCGTCCGATAACGCAGATAGCCTCGTTGGTGAGTTAACACTCGTGTATAACCGTGCTCGTCAAGCTGCGATTACCCAAGAAATTAACGAGATTGTTAGCGGTGCGAACGCTGCCAACTAATCGATTATAGAACGACAGCAGGATTACAAAGGAGGTCAAAAGGATGAGCAAAGGAAGCATCACTCAAGTGATGGGTCCAGTTGTTGACGTTCGCTTTAATAGTGGCGAACTTCCAGAACTCAACAACGCCTTACTTGTTGAACAAAAAGCAACATCTGAAAACGATGCTGATATTAACGTTACACTTGAAGTCGCTCTCCACCTTGGTGATGATACAGTCCGTACCGTAGCCATGGGTTCAACAGACGGTTTGCAACGTGGAACTGCAGCTGTTGACACTGGAGCGCCGATTTCTGTACCAGTAGGTGAAGCAACACTTGGTCGTGTATTTAACGTAACGGGTGATGCAATTGACTTGGACGAGCCAATCCCGGCTGACGTACCAAGAGACCCAATTCACCGTCAACCACCAGAATTTGATGACATGACAACGAAAACGGAGATTCTTGAAACAGGAATTAAAGTCGTTGACTTACTCGCTCCTTACGTTAAGGGTGGTAAGATCGGTCTATTCGGTGGTGCAGGTGTAGGTAAAACTGTACTCATTCAAGAGTTAATCAACAACATCGCTCAAGAGCACGGCGGGATTTCAGTATTCGCAGGTGTAGGTGAGCGTACTCGTGAAGGAAACGACCTTTTCCACGAGATGACGGACTCTGGCGTTATTCGTAAAACGGCCATGGTTTTCGGTCAGATGAACGAGCCGCCTGGTGCCCGTATGCGTGTAGCACTTACTGGTCTTACGATGGCGGAGCACTTCCGTGATCGCGAAGGCGCGGACGTACTTCTTTTCGTTGATAACATCTTCCGTTTTACGCAAGCAGGTCAAGAGGTATCTGCCTACTCGGCCGTATGCTTCAGCGGTAGGTTACCAGCCAACGCTTGCAACAGAGATGGGTCAACTTCAAGAGCGTATCACGTCTACGAAAAAAGGTTCAGTTACGTCGATCCAAGCGATTTACGTACCTGCCGATGACTATACGGACCCGGCGCCAGCAACGACATTTGCTCACTTGGATGCAACAACAAACCTTGAGCGTCGTCTTTCTGATATGGGTATCTACCCTGCCGTGGATCCACTTGCATCAACATCACGTGCACTTTCTTCTGAAATCGTCGGTGAAGAGCACTACAATGTTGCGATGAACGTACAGCAAACACTTCAAAAGTATCGTGAACTTCAAGATATCATCGCCATCCTCGGTATGGACGAGTTATCTGAAGATGATAAACTTGTCGTAGCTCGTGCGCGTCGTATCCAGTTCTTCCTTTCTCAGAATTTCCACGTTGCTGAGCAGTTCACAGGTATGGAAGGTTCTTACGTTCCAGTTGCTGAAACTGTTCGTGGCTTCAAAGAAATTCTTGAAGGTAAGCACGACGACGTTCCAGAGGACGCATTCCGTCTTGTAGGTGGAATCGATAAAGTTCTCGAAAAAGCACAGAAATAGTAAACCCGTTGGAAAAGGAGGACGATTACTTTGAAAACCATCAATGTTAGCGTCGTTACCCCCGACGGGAGCGTTTACGAAAATGATGTGCAAATGATTTCTGCGAGAACTGAAGTCGGAGAAATCGGTGTCCTACCTGGACACATTCCGCTCGTCACTCCACTAATCATCGGAACAGTCCGGTTGAAACGAGATGGCGGTGAAGATCAAATCTCTGTGAGCGGTGGCTTCATGGAAGTTCGCCCTGACAAAGTAACGATTCTCGCACAATCAGCCGAGCGCCCAGAAGATATAGATGTTGATCGCGCAAACGAGTCGAAATCTCGTGCCGAAGAACGTCTACGTAACGACAATGATGTCGATCAAAAACGGGCAAAAGCATCTCTAAAAAGAGCTGAAACTCGTTTACAAGTAGCAGGTAAATAATAAAAAGCTGTCTTGACCACTAGGTCAGACAGCTTTTTTGCGGGGGTCAGTCCCCCACTGCTTTAAAGCGATGGGGGACTGACCCCCGCACGAATTGATTATTCATACAACTGTCACAATTACGAATGTGATTTATTGGGTTGTTTGCATAGTAATAATCTTGGATTATCTGTGTAGTTTTACCATAAAAATGCTAGGTTTTACTTAACTATAAGGGCGATTAGGAGGGATCGTCATAAACCTGTCAAACCCTTTTAAACTGAGTCTATTCGCTCTGTCGACATGTTCAAAAGCATTTGATATAATTAAACCGTTGTGGATTTTTAGTGAGGTCCGTTTGATTAGTCGAAAGATTACATAGTAGTCGATCGAACAGAAAGGAATTTTTCGCTTGTTAATGTTTGATCATATTGGACAACATGCATTGTTACACATAACGTTTAGTTTGTTCATACTTGTGATCGTATGGTGGAGTTTACAATCGCTGAAACTTGAAAAGTTAATTCGGCACCCAAAAAGTGGCAGAGGAATGATGCTATTTATTTTGATTGCTGTTGCGATTACTCACCTTGTGACAAGCTTCTTCCTTGAGTACCTAAATCAAGCGTTAAACTTGCGTTATTTGTTTTGATCACTTTTTATGTATGGGGTCAACAAATTCGTAAACACTACAACGTAACAAGAAATAAAACGACACAAAGTAGTACAAAAAGCACGTTTTACAATGGTACACGTTGGGAATAGCACTTGTAGCCTTTAAAAAAAAATGAAATTTAATTTGTAACTTTTTATCACGCATGTCGTCTTAGTACGTGCGTTTTGAAAAGATACTTATGCAATGTACTTGTATGTAAGCGGATGACATAAGACATGACATGAATTTGGATCCAGCCAAGAATGAAATGGGCGTAACGAACGAGGCCTTGATGGGAACGCCCATCCACGCTAGTGAATAGTATGAGAACGAAGTGAGCATTCCTGTCTGGTTGCCAAGCGATCCAGTATAGCCGATCCGCGGTACAGCGGAGGCGTGTTACAGTGAAATGATTTATTTATGGACGCGGAGGGGAATACGTTGGAAAAAATTAGAGTCAGAGGAGGCAAACGGCTCAAAGGAACGGTCAAAGCGGAAGGTGCAAAGAACGCCGTTTTACCTGTGCTCGCAGCCTCATTATTAGCCGAAGAAGGAACTAGCACCATATATGATGTACCAGCACTCGCAGATGTATACACGATGAAGAGTGTATTGAATCATTTGCAAATGGATGTTGATTATAAAGACGGGACATTTTATGCAAACGCAGAAGGGTCGTTACGACCAAATGCCCCGTTTGAATACGTGAGAAAGATGCGTGCTTCGTTTCTTGTAATGGGTCCACTTTTAGCCCGTACTGGAAACGTCCAAATTGCTCTACCTGGTGGATGTGCGATTGGTTCTAGACCGATTGATCAACACCTTAAAGGATTCGAAGCAATGGGTGCAACCGTTGAGATTGGTCAAGGGTATATTGAAGCCCGTGTAGAAGGTCGTCTCCAAGGCGCGAAGATCTACATGGATTTCCCAAGTGTAGGTGCTACAGAGAACATTATGATGGCAGCAGCACTTGCTGAAGGAACGACTGTGATGGAGAACGTTGCAGAAGAACCTGAGATTGTCTGCTTGGCAAACTACTTGAATGCAATGGGAGCAAAAGTTCGCGGAGCAGGAACAGCGACAATTCGCATTGAAGGTGTCGATCGTCTCGTTGCTGCTGATCACACAATTATCCCAGACCGTATTGAAGCTGGAACGTTTATGGTTGCAGCTGCGATTACAGGTGGAGATGTGTTCGTAGAAGGTGCACTTACAGAGCACTTACGACCGCTCGTTGCCAAGATGCGTGAAATGGGTGTTGTGATCGAGGAAGAAGAGAATGGAATGCGTGTTATCGGTCCAGATATTCTTCGTCCGGTAGATATTAAGACGATGCCACATCCGGGCTTCCCGACAGATATGCAAGCGCAATTCATGGCGTTGTTAACGCAAGCGAAAGGAACGAGTGTCGTTACAGAGACGGTATTTGAGAACCGTTTCATGCACATCGAAGAGTTCCGTCGTATGAATGCGAGCATTAAGATTGAAGATCGTTCAGCGATTGTAACAGGACCTACGAAGTTACAAGGTGCAGAAGTTGCTGCAACAGACTTACGTGCGGCGGCTGCGCTAATTCTTGGAGGTCTTGTTGCCGAAGGTGTAACAGAGCTTACAGAGCTTCGCCACGTTGATCGTGGATATGTTGATATTCACAAAAAGCTTGAGGGCATCGGCGCGCGCATTGAGCGTGTGACGGTTGAAGAAGCAACAGACGAAGATTCTGTACGCTTGATCGATAACGAAGCTATCAACTAAATAGTATGATCATTAGTGCCGTAGACCGTTCGTGTCTGCGGTTATTTTTTTCTCAAACTTGACTGTTATGAAGCGTTTGCGTACGATTTTGTTACAGAATGTTGAATAGAAGGAGGGAAAGTGATGGATTGGCGTTTTAAAGTTGCAAACCGTGAAGCCTGGATCGGTGTAGCGCTTGCCGTGATCAATTTTCTCTGGTGGTACGGATTTGCCTATGGACTAGGTTCAGGACCTGTCTCGGAATATCAATTTATATTCGGGATGCCTGCTTGGTTTTTTTACAGTTGTGTTGTTGGCTCATTACTTATGATTATACTCGTCATCATCGTCGTAAAGTTTTTCCTAACTGAAGTTCCTTTAGATGAGGAGGAAGACCACTCATGAATTGGGGTGTGATGATTCCTCTTATTATTTTTTTGGCGGTTGTATTTGTCGTTGGCTTCTGGTCATCAAAGACGGTCTATGCAAAATCGGATTTTATGCAAGAATACTTTCTTGGGAGTCGAGAGCTTGGCGGATTGATTCTTGCGATGACAATGATTGCTACATATGGAAGTGCGAGTAGTTTCGTAGGGGGTCCAGGTGTTGCGTATACAGAAGGACTTGGCTGGGTGCTATTATCAATGGCGCAAGTTGCAACAGGCTACTTCGTCTTACTGATTCTCGGAAAGAAATTCGCGATTATGGCCCGTCGTTACAATGCAGTAACGCTCGTTGATTATATGAAAGTGCGCTATGACAATAGTAAAGCGGTGGTCATTTTAAGTGCGCTTAGCATTATTATCTTCTTATTCGCAGCGATGACTGCACAATGGGTCGGTGGTGCGCGTCTTATTGAAGCAATTACGGGATTGAGCTATACGACGGCACTTTTTGTGTTTGCGGCAGCAGTACTCGTTTACGTGATTATCGGTGGTTTTCGTGCTATTGCTGTAACCGATATGATTCAAGGTTTGATTATGTTTGCAGGAACGTTAATTCTTTTAGTCGCAACTGTGATTGCCGGAGGCGGCATGCAGAACATTATGACGGAACTGGCTCAAGAGAATGAAATGCTACTTACGCCGTTCGGTCACGATGGAAGTTTAACCCCACTATATGTGTCTTCATTTTGGATCTTAGTCGGTGTTGGGGTTGTTGGGCTTCCGCAAATCGCTGTGCGAGCCATGTCTTACAAAGACTCACGCGCGATGCACCGAGCATTGATTGTCGGAACGATTGTTGTGGCATTTATGATGTTCGGCATGCATTTAGCAGGAGTGCTTGCGCGTCCAATTTTACCTGGTATCGATGAACCAGATACGGTGATGCCAACACTTGCGATGACCGTGTTGCCGGCGTGGCTCGCAGGTATAGTGCTTGCTGCACCGATGGCTGCTATTATGTCGACGGTTGATGCGTTGCTTCTTATGGTAAGTTCAGCGGTCGTAAAAGATGTGTATTATAACTATGTGAATCCAAAGGCAACGGAGAAGAAGATTAAACAAGTGAGTATTGGTGTGACGAGTGTGTTAGGGATCTCAGTCGTCTTCTTTGCACTTAGTCCCCCGGACTTGCTCATATGGTTGAATTTGTTTGCGTTTGGTGGATTGGAGTCAGCTTTCGTATGGCCATTAGTGCTTGGGCTCTATTGGGCGCGTGGAAACAAATACGGAGCATTGGCCTCGATTATTCTTGGGGTTGGCAGTTACATTGCCATTTCTGTCTTTGCACCAGAACCGTTTGGCATGCACTCTGTCGTTCTTCCGGTCGTCTTATCACTCGTCGGTTATGTGCTTGCGAGTCTTCTTACGAGTTCAAAGCAGTCTCATACAATTGAAACGTCCTGATTCGATTTATTCCTGAAGTTCTATTTGTGTTTTTGACGCCATACGATGATAGTGGTTCAGTCAAGACAGATGCAAGTGGACAAGTAGGAATGGAGGGACTTCAGATTTGAAGCAAATCTTCGTCGTCATCAGTGTACTAACTAGTGTATGTATCGTCCTTCCCGCTGTACTCGTGATGCTATTCTCTGATTCGAGGGCAGCAACGGACCTTGCCGTAGACCATGTGGCAGAAGACCAAGAGGAAAGAGCTGAAGAAGAAGAAGTGGGCAAAGAGGAAGTTGAAGAAGTGTTTGTCCCTGTATACCGTGATGCAAGTGAGACGGTTCAAGAAGTGGAGCTTGAACAATACGTTGCCGGGGTCGTCGCAAGTGAGATGCCTGCATCATTTGAGATGGAAGCGTTAAAAGCACAAGCACTTGTTGCGAGAACGTTTGTTGTGAAGCAGATGGAAAATGAAGAAAGCATCCAATTACCAGAAGGCGCACTCGTGACCGATACAACTTCGCACCAAGTCTATCATAGTACCGAAGAGCTTCAAGAGTTGTGGGGCAGTGACTACGATGAGAAGATGGAACGAATTCAAAAAGCGGTTCATGCTACAAAAGGCGAAGTGATTACCCACGAAGGAACGCCAATTACTGCGTCGTTCTTTTCGACGAGCAATGGCTATACGGAGAATGCCGAAGATTACTGGGCAAATGAGTTGCCCTATTTAAAAAGTGTTGAAAGTCCGTGGGACCAAAACAATTCCCCGCGTTTTACGAACACAGTAAGGATTCCAGTAAGTGATGCAGAAGCGAAGTTAGGTGTAAGTATCCCTGCTACGGAAGAATTCGCTCCAATTACGGAAAGAACAGAAGGCGGGCGTGTGCAAGAAGTTACGATTTCAGGGGAAACATTTCACGGTAGAGAGATTCGTGAAGCGTTAGGACTTGATTCAAGTGACTTCTCGTGGCATAGGGAAGCCGATGAACTCGTTGTAAGTACAAAAGGCTGGGGTCACGGTGTAGGCATGAGTCAATACGGAGCGGATGGCATGGCAAAGAGCGGGAACAGTTATGAAGAGATCGTCGCTCATTATTATCAAGAAATTCAAATTGAAAATCATCACTCGCAGCTTGAGCAGTACGCACTAAACACTGTTGAAGAGGATGAGTAATATGGAGAGTTGTCCTTTGGGGGCAACTCTTTTTGATTGTTTTTCAAGAACTATCTAAAAATTTTCTTAATAGGTGTATATCTTTCTGTGAAAATGATCAGACTGGTTGCTGAGGTGGTGATCAAATGAAAGATCAAGAGAAAAAAGTTTCTCAGGAACAAGAAAACCGAGGCCAAATGAAACAAATAACAAAAAAACCGTGGTTTTGGCCAGCTGTTTATCTTAGCGTTTGTGCCGTGTTACTCAGTTCATTCTTTATCTTCCAAGGTGGCGGAACTGACCTTGCAGATGATGAGGGAGAGCCAGCAGAAGAAGAAAGCATCTTCGACTTTGGAAACGATGCAAATGATGAAGAAGCAATGCCGGTTGGTGTTGAAGAAGAGCACATGCAACTCCCAGTTTTTGATGAGTCTGTCGTAGAAGTTGTTGGACATTTCTATGATCATAATGCGACGGCTGAAGAGCAAGAAGCTGCACTCGTTTACTACAACCAGACGTATTACCAAAATAAAGGAATTGACCTTGCGAATCCAGATGGAGAGTCGTTTGACGTAACAGCAGCTCTTAGCGGTGAAGTCATTAAAGCTGAACAAGATCCACTTTTAGGACATGTTGTTGAAATCTCTCACGGTTCAGATCTTGTAACTGCGTATCATAGTTTAGAAGGGTTACAAGTTGAAGAAGGCGATACGGTAACAAAAGGAACAATTATCGGTTCAGCTGGAGAAAATGAGTACAATCAAGATGCAGGCGTACACGCACACTTTGAAGTTCGTCAAAGTGGTGTTGCTTACAACCCGATGGAAGCATTAGATCTACGTATGGCAGAAATGTCATTTGATGATTCAGAAGGAATTCAAGAAGGTACAACCCCTGCAGATGAAACCGACACGCCTCTGACGAAGAAGGCGAAGATGAAGCAGATGAACGTGAAGATGAAGACGCTCCCGTAGAAGATGAGTCAACGGATGAAGACGATTCAGACGACGAAGATACAGATGAATAATAAATGGCAAAACGCTTAAGTCCTCGATTTCGGGGGCTTTTTTTTGTTGTTTAAAACTGTCATCGGCAGAAAATTTTATGAAAGCGCTTTATTTAAATTTCAAAAAATTGTTCTTGCTTTTTCCTTTTTGAAGGATTATGATAATTTCCATAACGTTATATGTTAACTATATTTACATAAGGGGGAGGAGCATGAAGAAAGTTGAAGCAATCATCCGTCCTGAACATTTCCAAACGCTTCGCAAACGATTAGAGAGTTTTGGCGTGAAAGGCTTAACTGTATCTGAAGTCGCGGGTTGTGGGAAGCAGAAAGGTCAAGAAGGGTCTTTCGAGGGAATAAATTTGAAGTAACGTTGCTTCCTAAAGTTAAGATCGAAATGGTCATTGGCGAAGAACAGCTGGATGAAATTATTGAACTTATAACTGAATGTTCTTATACCGGTAAAGTAGGCGATGGCAAGATTTTTGTTTTTGATGTTCAAGAAGCGATCCGAATTCGCACGAAAGAACGTGGGGTTGAAGCAATCTCTTAAAACGAGAAAGTAACTACTAAGGAGGAACGAATATGGATGCTGTTGCAGTAGATACGATGTGGGTCATGATCGCAACGTTTTTAGTTTTCTTTATGCATGCGGGATTTGCGATGTTAGAAACAGGGTTTTCTAGATCGAAGAATGCGGTCAACATTCTTATGAAGAACTTACTAACGATGGCGGTAGCCGTTATTGCGTTTTACGTCGTTGGCTTTGCCTTTATGTTTGGCGATACAGCTGGTGGAATTCTAGGAATGAGTGGCTTTGCTTTAAGTGGTGTTGAAGACATTGGCTTCTTTGCATTCCAAGCAATGTTTGCCGCTACTTGTGCGACAATTATCTCAGGGGCTGTCGCTGAGCGGATGAAGCTTGGCAGCTACATTGCGCTAGCGGTAGCGATGGTTGTGATTATCTATCCAATGGTTGGACACTGGATTTGGTCAGACAATGGTTGGCTCGCAAACCTCGGTTTCGTTGATTTTGCTGGTTCGACAGTTGTTCACTTTACCGGTGCAGCAGCGGCTGCGGTAGCGGTGTTCATCCTTGGGGGTCGAATCGGGAAGTACAATAAGGACGGTTCGGCGAATGCAATTCCAGGACACAACTTGCCGCTCGGTGCTCTCGGTGTATTTATTCTTTGGTTCGGTTGGTTTGGTTTTAACGGGGGAAGTACATTGTCTCCGGCGGATCCGTTGTTAACGTCAATTGTCGTCTGTACAGCACTAAGTGCTTCAGGTGGAGTTGTCGCAACAGCCCTTTACACAATGCTTAAATACAAGAGGGTTGATGGTTCTCTTACAATGAATGGTGCGCTTGCCGGTCTCGTTGGGATTACTGCTGGTGCTGCCGACGTTGCACCGATTGGTGCCCTTATTATGGGTCTTGTGGCAGGGGTCATTCTTGTTGAAGCCGTTGCACTCCTTGATAACAAATTAAAGCTTGATGATCCAGTTGGTGCGATTGCTGTTCATGGGATTTGTGGAATTTGGGGAACCGTAGCTGTCGGATTATTTGCCCTCGAAGGTGGGCTGTTCTACGGCGGTGGTGTTGCACTTCTAGGCATACAAGCACTCGGCGTTGCAGCAGTCATGGCTTGGGTACTAGGTTCTACTTTCGTAGTTGTTAAGATTATTGGTGCATTAGGCGGAGGCATTCGTGTTAGTGAAGAAGAAGAGCTTGCCGGTCTCGACTTTAGTGAACACGGTTCAAATGCATACGATCAAGGTTCAACTGCCTTAGGGCTTGGGAATAGACAGAGCACAGCCGGGGTGGGTGAAGATTTAATTACCCGACTTGATTCCATTGCAACGGATAAAAAAGGTGCGAGTGTTTAAATGAATTTTTGAGGCGCGGTCTGTTGATCGTGCTTTTTTTTGCGTTTAGGAGAATAATAAGCGGTCATTTTCGAATGTACGAATCTAATTATCCCAATCGGTGCATGAGCTAGTGAGAAGCCCCAGATCTTTTCTAAGGGATTGTGTGATGGGTAGAAGACCTTTTTTAGTTAAACGCGTGATGTCACAGTGGATATCCTTGAGAGCGAAAGGGATTTTGGTTCGAATTTTTAGTGAATGCTCGACGAAACATAAGTAAGAAAGGGGAAGGTTCTTAACTTTTTTTTAGGTAAAACGGGCAGGTAGCGGTGTTTTTTGGAAGCTTTTTTTGTGCAAACCCTTGTCCTTACTGACTTTTTGGTATATCTGCCAGTCTAGGTTAATAAACTGTAACAAACCATCCAGACTGGGAGGCGAGCGGTGTGCATGACTACATCAAAGAGCGAACGATCAAGATTGGAAGGTACATTGTGGAAACCCGTAAAACCGTCCGGACAATCGCCAAGGAATTCGGTGTTTCTAAAAGTACTGTTCATAAAGATTTAACGGAGCGATTACCCGAAATTAACCCAGAACTTGCGAATGAGGTGAAAGTGATTCTTGAATATCACAAATCAATTCGTCACCTTCGAGGGGGAGAGGCGACGAAAGTAAAGTATAAGAAGAACACAGAATCTGTATCACAACGATAGTTACGTACACAACTTTTTCTGAATTTTTAACATAATTATTCAAGAGGGTTTGATCGCTTTTTCATGTCGCGATCAACCTTTTTTAACTTGACGTGAAGACAAGCTTGCCGCTAAAACTGAGTGACGATTCAGTCAGAGTGTGATAAGCTATAAATTGAATATTCTAACGAGTTGGGAGAGAGTTCGATGCTAAAAGACGCAGTAGATTTACCCGTCATTGCAGCGCCAATGTTTCTCGTTTCTGGAACAGAGTGGGTGATCGAGACTTGTAAGCAAGGAGTGATCGGCACCTTCCCGCTACTTAATGCCCGTACTGGTGAAGCGCTTGAAGAATGGATGACGGAGATTAAGACAGAGCTTGAAAAAGCGAAAGAAGAGAATCCAGATCAAACCATCGCACCGTGGGGTGTGAACTTAATTGTTCATAAGTCCAATGCGCGTTACGAAGAAGACTTAGAGCGGATTCGTCACTTTCAGCCGCCACTCGTTATTACGTCTTTAGGAAATCCAACGCCCGTCGTTGATGTCGTACATAGTTATGGTGGCAAAGTGTACTCCGATGTCATTACAGCGAAGCATGCGAAAAAGGCTGCGAGTGTCGGTGTTGATGGACTTATTCTCGTCTGCGCAGGTGCAGGTGGACACGGAGGGTTGCTCAATCCGATGGCGTTCATTTCGGAAGTGAAACAATTTTTTGATGGGACAATCGTTCTTGCAGGTTGTATCTCAAATGGGAATGAGGTGCTCGCAGCAGAGGTTCTTGGCGCAGACTTTGCGTACATGGGAACAAGGCTGATCGCAACGACTGAATCGATGGCAAATGACGGATATAAAGAAATGCTCATTAACTCTAAAGTTGATGATATTCTCTATACAGATGCTATTAGCGGTGTAAACGCGAACTTCCTCGTACCGAGTATGCAAGCAGCAGGGCTTGACCCGGCGAATTTACAGCCAGCAGGTGAATACGATGCTAACCGCTCAAGACGAGAAGCGAAGTCTTGGAAAGACATCTGGAGCGCGGGTCAAGGTGTTACATCAGTCAATCAGATTTCGAGCTTGAAAGATACGATTGATGAGTTAAAGCGAGAATACAAGCAGGCCATTGATGTAACCGCTGCCAAACGATAAACGATACCAACAAATGCGCATGCAAAAGCCTGATCTTCGACGAGTAGGAGATCAGGGCTACTTTTTCTCTGTTTATTCATTTAGTGTCCCGAATCGATTCAAAGGCCAATAACGAAGGCTTGCTTTTCCGACGATCTCGTCTTCTGAAACGAAACCACTTGCTCGACTGTCGATGCTGTTGTTGCGATTATCACCAACGACAAAGTATTCGCCTTCTGGGATTACTTGTCCTTCACCGATCACGTCGAACGTAAAGTCTTCGGTTGTATCGTCTGTGAACGGTTCGTCAATCGGTTGTTCGTTTATATAGAGAGTATCATCCGCATATTCCACTTCATCGCCAGGGAGTCCAATTACGCGTTTCACGTGGTCGTTATGTTCATCGTAATGAAAAACGATTACATCAAAACGATCAGGTTCTGAAAATGTATAGGCCATTTTATTAATGACCATACGGTCACCGTGTTCGACCGTGGGCATCATTGATGAGCCGTTTACGAGATAATTACCAAGTAAAAATGTTCGGACGACGAACAAAATGACGATAACGATAATAAATGTCTTAATCCATGACCAGAGTTCCTTCATCAATGCAAAGCCCCCTCTTTCTATATTGATTGTACACCAGTCATGTTTCAGTCTGCTACAAGGAATCTTCAAAGTTTCATTACAAATGAATGAAAGGTCGTTCTACCTTAATACAGAGTGACTGAAGAGTCGTTCAATATAGGGGCTTACTAAGTATGGAAAAGAGCAAGCAAAAAGCTTGCTCGCTATAAGTTCATAGCCATTAATCTAAATCTGCTACGTCTGTGTTGCTATGGATTCCTTCGGAAATTTGCAAGTGTAAGTCGTCTCCATTGATGTGCGCATTAACTTCTGGTTCATTTGGGGTGTTTAAATCTTCATCGTTGCAAGCGGCAAGGGCGCTAATGACAAGAATGGATGAAAGAGCACCGTACATCATACGTTTATCCATTTTTAGAACCTCCTTCTTGCTAACAGGTTTCCCACTCAATTTAAGAACATGCATCGAATGAATAAAAGGACATGACCATATACTAAGGTAATAAGCAGATTGCTGTTCATTTGTGAGTCTTTTGTGTATGGTGTCTTATAGGTATTAGATGCAAGAAGAAAGGATGTATCGAATGACTAAGCTCGCCTTGTCGGTATTGGATTTGGCGCCTGTATTGCCGGAACAAACCGCTACAGATGCGTTTCATAATAGTAAAGAACTTATTCAACATACAGATGAACTCGGCTACTATCGCTATTGGGTAGCAGAACATCATAATATGGAAAGTATTGCAAGTTCGGCTACGGCTGTTTTGATTGGTTACTTGGCAGGCCATAGTAAGAACATTCGTGTTGGCTCTGGTGGCATTATGCTCCCAAATCATGCGCCGCTGATCGTCGCAGAACAGTTTGGGACATTGGAAAGCATGTACCCAGGACGAATCGATCTTGGAATTGGGAGAGCGCCAGGGACGGACCCGATGACGGTACAAGCGTTACGCCGTGATACGAGAAATGCCGTGAATCAATTTCCTGAAAACGTCAATGAAATTTTACAATATTTAAGTGATGCTGATCTGCCTGTGAAAGCGTATCCAGGTCACGATACGAACGTCCCTGTGTACCTTTTAGGGTCGAGTACGTACGGTGCGCAATTGGCAGCGGCTATGGGATTGCCGTATGCGTTTGCCAGTCACTTTGCACCAAAGGAACTTCACAATGCGCTTAAGATCTATCACGAGCGTTTCCAGCCATCGGAGTATTTGGATGAACCTTATGCTATGGTAACGGTCAATGTGACATTAGCGGATACGGTTGAAGAAGCAGAGCGGTTAGCTTCCACAAGTAAGTTGAAGTTCTTAAGCATTATCCGTGGGAACCGCACCATTGATACAGCGCCTGTTGACAACGTTGATGACTACATGTCGCCAATGGAAAGAGAACAAGTGATGAGCATGCTGAAATACTCATTCGTTGGTGATCAAGCTAAAGTTGCCGAAGAGTTAAAAGCATTCCATGACGAAACGCGTTTCCAAGAATTAATCGTCACAACAGACATTCATGACCAAGAGAAACGACGCTACAGCTACACGTTGCTAAAAGAGTTATGGAATAATCTAGACATCTAAGCAAAAGGAGCTACCTGAACAGGGTAGCTCCTTTTGTTATTCCACAAAGCGTTTAATCGCACGTAAGTCCAAGTTCCCACCACTTGCAACAACGACGACGTTTCCACCGTGATGCGTCACTTTTCCAGAACGAAGAGCAGCGAGCGTGACACTTCCAGACGGTTCAACGACTTGTTTCATTCGTGACAAGTAAAATATGAATGCCTCACGTATTTCCTCTTCACTGACTGTAATAATTTCATCGACATGTTCCTCGATAATTGGGAAGGTCATCTCACCTGGCGTTGATGCTCTTAGCCATCAGCGATTGTATCTGCACGATCAATCGTGATCCTTTGACCCGCTTTGCGAGATTTTAACGTGTCACTTGCGTTTTCAGGTTCTACACCGATGACTTTAATTTTTGGGTTGATGTGTTTAATCGCAGTACTAATTCCAGATATGAGTCCTCCGCCCCCGATCGGAACGATGACAACTTCAGGATCGTGGACTTGCGAAAGTATTTCTAATCCGACCGTTCCTTGACCGGCCATGACCGCTTCATCATCATATGGAGGGATAAACGTGGCATTAAGTTGTTCTACGAGTTGTTCTGCGTGTTGGAGCCGCTCTGAAGAAGTCGTTCCAACGTGAACGACTTCTGCACCGTAATTACGAATGGCTTCTTCTTTCGCTGCATTTGCGTTCTCAGGAATGACAATCGTAGCTGGGATTCCGAGCTCTCGAGCGACAAAGGCAACCGCTTGACCGTGATTGCCTGAAGAAGCGGCAACAAGATGACGCGCTCCTTGATCTTTGGCGATCATAACGCAATTTGTAGCGCCGCGAATCTTAAAGGAACCGGTTTTTTGTAAATGCTCGGATTTAATATATACGGATGCACTCGTTTGTTCATCCAATGTGCGTGATGTAAGTACAGGGGTAACGTGTACAGTGTTGTGCAAACGAACCCGTGCTTCGTTTAATGCTTTGATCGTAATCATCAACGTTCACTCCTTTTGGTGGACATTCGCCATCGATAGTAAAATTCCTTTTTTTTCGACAAGTCAAACCGCAAAGTAGTGAATTCGGCATGTTTTCTCTGTCTTTGGTCATAATGAAAATAACAAAAGATTCGTTCCTTAGATTCATATTTCGACATCGTTGTGGTAAAATAAAGCATTAGTGAGTACGGATTTTGTTCGGTTCTAGATCATGTATATTGAGAGGAAGGTGCCAAATGTTTGGCAGAGATATAGGAATAGATTTAGGGACCGCAAATGTGCTAATGCACATTAAAGGTCGAGGCATTGTATTAAATGAGCCTTCAGTTGTCGCAATTGATAAAACGACAGGCAAAGCGCTGGCGGTTGGAGAAGAAGCGTTTCGCATGGTCGGTAGAACACCCGGTAATATCGTTGCGACACGTCCGATGAAAGATGGGGTCATTGCGGACTTTCATCTTACTGAAGCAATGCTTAGACATTTCCTTGCAAAAGTGAATGTGAAGTCTTCCTTTGTTAAACCGAGAATCTTAATTTGTTGTCCGACAGACATTACTTCTGTTGAGCAAAAAGCCATTCGTGAAACGGTTGAAAAAAGCGGTGGAAAGAACGTCTACTTAGAAGAAGAGCCAAAGGTCGCAGCCATTGGCGCTGGTATGGATATTTTTCAACCGAGCGGGAATATGGTCGTAGACATTGGTGGTGGAACGACAGACGTAGCTGTCCTTTCCATGGGAGGAATCGTTACGTCGAAGTCAATTAAAACGGCTGGTGACCAATTTGATAGTGATATTTTAGCTTACATTAAACGCAAGTATAAGCTTTTGATTGGTGAGCGAACATCTGAAGAAATCAAAAAGCAAGTCGGAAGCGTCTCTCCAGGAGATCGTAACGAAGAAATGGACATTCGTGGACGGGACATGGTCAGTGGATTGCCTAGAACCATTACGGTTTATTCTAATGAGATTAAAGGGGCACTGAGTGAGTCAGTCGCCAACATTGTGGCGGCAGCGAAGTATGTGCTAGAGCAGACACCACCAGAATTGTCGGCTGATATTATTGATCGAGGCGTCATATTAACAGGTGGAGGAGCGCTTCTTCACGGAATGGATACACTTTTAACCGAAGAGTTAAAAGTACCGGTCTTAATTGCTGAAGAGCCGATGCACTGTGTGGCAGTTGGAACGGGAATTATCTTAGAGAATCTCGACAAAATGTCAACGCGCCTTAAAGCCTAATGATTGGAGGAGGGTAGCTATGATCCGAGGATTTTACAATGCAGCATCAGGATGATTACCCAGCAACGTCGTACCGACGTTCTAAACGACAATTTAGCAAACGTCACAACACCTGGATACAAAGCAGATCACGCAAGCGTTCGTGCTTTTCCGAACATGCTCATTCAAGCGATGAACACGAATTCAAGGCAACCGATTGGTGAATTGAACACAGGTGTCTACATGCAAGAGCGCACGGCTGATTTCCGTCAAGGGGATTTACGAGAGACGAATGTTGGGACGGATGTAGCCTTATTGCAAGGAATCGTCGGTGAAGGCAGTCTTCTCTTTGTCGTCAGTGATGATGATGGCGAGCCGGTATATACGAGAAATGGAAATTTCACTGTAGATAGCACGGGGTACCTTACGACGAGCAACGGCAATCGTGTGCTTGGAACGGACGGAGAACCTTTACTCGTAACGAATGAATGGTTTAGCGTGAATGACATGGGAACGGTTGTTAATCACGTTGGAGAAGAAGTTGGTCAGATGAACATTGCCTTTGCTGAGGATCATCACGACCTTGTAAAAGCGGGAGATGGACTTCTTCGATATGATGGAGGCGTATTGCCGAGTGCTGTAGAGAACGAGGCGTTGCCTTATGCATTGCAACAAGGGTTTCTCGAACAATCAAATGTTGATCCTCTGCAAACGATGACAGAACTTATGAGTGCTCATCGTCTGTATGAAGCAAACCAAACGATCTTAAAAGCGTACGATCAGAACATGCAGCGAGCGGCCAACGACATCGGCAAGCTCGGCTAATGAAGGAGTTAGAAGATGCTTACTTCAGCCGTTTCAATGGGACAGCTTCAACAAGGCATTGATACGACCGCGCACAACTTAGCAAACGTCAATACGACGGGATATCAACGTCGAGAAGCGATGTTTTCAGACCTTTTATTCCAACAGATTAATAATCAGCAAGTTCCGCAACCAGAAGGCAACCGCTTAACACCACCTGGCATTCGTTCTGGATCAGGTGCAGCAATGGTCCAATCGGCATTAAGGTTTGAACAAGGATCAGTGAAAGAGAGCGAACGGGACCTTGATTTTGCATTGATTAGCCCGAATCATTTTTTTCCAGTTGAGCGAGAAGGCGAAACGTTTCTAACAAGAGATGGTGCGTTTTACTTATCAGAATCAGGGGATAATACGTGGCGGATCGTCTCAGGAGACGGTGCGGCGTTATTGCAAGCGGATGGCACGCCATTTGAAATTACCGGACAAGCCCAAAGTTTTACCTTACAAGCTGACGGTACCCTCGTTGCCCAAATGGCCGACGGTCAAGACGTGGCACTAGGTACACTTAATCTTGCTAACGTCAGCAAACCTCAAATGCTCGAGTCAATCGGTAATAACTTATTTGCGTTACCGGACGTTGAGGCGCTTGATCTTACATTGGCAGATGTATTAGAATATGAAGCGGCGAACAACGGGACGGTCGTACAAGGAGCGTTAGAGCAAGCGAATGTCGACATGGCCCAAGAGATGGTAAAATTGATGGAAATGCAGCGTTTGTATAGCATGCATGCGAGATCTCTCCGTCAAACCGATCAAATGATGGGTCTTGTTAATAGCCTCCGATAAGTACATATTTCACCGATTGTCTTGGAAGAGAAGGGGACTCTCATGGCTGGACATGCAAAGGATGAAGTGAACGAAAATGAAACGAAAGCGATGCGAAAGCAGCGACGAAAAGAAAAACGACAAGAAAAGCGTGCTCTAAAGCGATCACGGAAAGTTCGCTTAGTGCCGATTTGGTTACGACTTGTCTCATCGTCGTTCTTTTTGTTGCGATGATTGTGCTCGGACTTTTGTTCGGCTATCGAGTCATCGGTGGTGGCGAAGGGTATGATATACTGCAATGGGAAACATGGACAGATCTTTACGACTATATTAGCGGCTAAAGGACGGAGAATCGATGCTAAATACGGAAGAAATTAAAGAGATTATTGCACACCGCTATCCATTCTTACTCATTGACCGTGTACTAGAATTGGAAGAAGGCGAGCGTTGTGTCGCTCTGAAGAATGTGACTGCAAATGAAGAGTTTTTTAATGGACATTTTCCAGGATACCCACTTATGCCAGGCGTTCTAATTGTAGAAGCACTTGCACAAACGGGTGCGGTGGCCCTTTTAAAACACGAGAAATACGCAGGGAAACTAGCGGTCTTTGCAGGGATTGATAATTGCCGGTTTAAAGGACAAGTTACACCAGGCGATCAACTCATCTTAGAAACGACACTAACACGTGTGCGCGGAACGATTGGCAAAGGTCATGCTGTCGCAAAAGTAGACGATAAAGTCGTTGCAGAGCTTGATCTGATGTTTGCACTGACGGATAAAGAGGCGTAAAAACGTCTCTTTTATATATTTATATAATAAAAGATTCACAAAACATCCATGAATACGTTTGAAATGTGTAAGCAATAAGGTTGAAATGTAAGAAAACAATGACATTATGAAACAATGTCCAAAGACGTTCAAAAATGTACGCATTCGCTAGACGGTCGCGGATATCGTTGATATGATGTACACAAGTTAGCCGAAAGACAAATGGCTAACACAAAATCATGAACTCTTAAAGGGGACATTAACTATGAATAAGAAATTACTATATGGTGCACTTTCTTCAATCTTCGCAGTAGGTATGCTAGCTGCTTGTGGCGACGCTGAAGAGCCAGCTGAAGACGGCGTAGACGTAGACGACACTGAAGAAGAAGTAGATACTGACGCTGATGCAGACGTAGACGGCGAAGATGAGCTTGAAATCGATGAGCCTGCTGACGAAGAAGAAGCAGATCTTGACGCTGACGAAGAAGAAGAAGTAGACGCTGATGCAGACGAAGACGCTGAATTAGACGTTGAAGACGAAGACGAAGACACTGAAGAGTAATTCGTAATCGATAACTAAGCTGTTTCTTGGATCACTTGATCCTTGAAACAGCTTTTTTTGTATCTGAATTTAATAGATTCATTTCGTACCTTTACGTCATAGAAGGTTCTTTCTGTTCTCTCGTTGATGAAGGTATCGCAACTATATTAATGAAGGAATCGGCTAAAAGAAATAAAAAAGACGAATCTGATCCAATCAGACGTTGGAACCAGTCGAATTTTTCTAGGTCCAAGGAAAAAAGTGTCTAAGCATAAAGTTGTGAAATTAGTCATTGCTAGGAATACACTGCCAACTATAAGAGTAGATGGAGACAGTAAATTTGAAAAATATCCCAAGCTTATTTTTTGTCGTTATATGTCGAATGACCTGTGTGTGTTCGTGTAAATGTCGGATATAGAAAAGACCTATGGGGTGTAACCGTTGGTTGATAAGGTGTTTACTCTTGTAGTTGAGTGTATAGTCACGAGTAGTGAAGTGAAGGCACGCAAGAATCAGACAGTATTGACCGTGTGATTGGTCTCATGTAATAGGTCATGTCCTCACTATAGAATTAAAGTACTAGGTGTTTGCAGGGGGAGCTTATAGTCATGAGTAAAATAGCAGTGGTTACAGCAGTTTCAGCAGGGGCGTTATTCGTATCACCAAGTGCAATCGATGCAGCAGAACTCATGCGTTACGGGCAACAATCAGAGGGTGTAAAAGAACTTCAAATCGTTTTGAAAGAACAAGGCTATTTCAACGATCACAGAGCAACTGGGTATTTCGGTCAACTTACGCTAAGTGCCGTTCGATGGTTTCAAGCTGATCACCAATTAGCGGTTGATGGAATCGTAGGTCCGAAGACATTGGCCAAACTCCACGGCGACTCTCAGAACGAAGAGCTGTCGTTTCCGAATCTCAATCAACCGATGGAACTATTGCAAAACGGTAGCTCGGGGGAAAAGGTGATTGCGCTTCAAGTCAATTAAAGCAACTCGGTTACTTTAATTCAAGGATCGATGGTTTTTTTGGCAGAGTCACGCGTGATGCAGTCGTTCGTTTCCAACGGAACCACGGATTGTCAGCGGATGGCATCGTCGGACCGAAGACGAAACAACAAATTGCCATTGCAATTGGAACTGAGGCAGTTCCAGAAGAAGTCGCACCACCGTATGAACCTGAAGAGACATTAACTGAAAAGAACCTTTCATATGGTCATACAGGGGACCGTGTGATTGAATTACAACAACTGTTAAAAGACCACGGGTATTATGATGGTGCAATGACAGGCGTGTTTGGGCAAGCGACAGAGCGTGCGGTACGTGCATTGCAATCAGAGAATGGGCTCGCCGTCGATGGGATTGCCGGACCAGATACGATGAACTGGCTACAAGGGAATGGGGCTGTTGATCCTGACTTTACATACGGCATTGGAGACACCGGTTCAGTCGTGCAGAATATCCAACTGTATTTGCGAGACTTAGGTTATTTAGAAGAATATGCAACAGGTGAGTTTGACGAAACAACGAAAGACGCATTGCAAGCCTTTCAACGTGCGAACAACCTTGAAGCAACCGGAGTGGCAGACAAAGCAACGATTGCTCGCTTAGAAGACGTTCACGTGTTGCCCGGAGAAGCTGAAGAGCCTACACCAGAACGACCAGATGTCGAGGAACGGCAAGAACTTATTTACTTGGCATCAACACTTGTTGGTACACCGTTCGTCTTTGGTGGTGCGACTCCTGATGGATTTGATGCGAGTGGGTTCGTATATTATGTGTACAGCCAGAATGGCCAGTTGATTCCAAGAACGATCCGTGACCAGTATGAAGCGAGTCGTTCAGTGGAACGACAGAACGTTGGCGACCTTGTCTTTTTTGACACATCAGGGGGGCCAACCTATGTTGGGATGTATGTTGGAAATCAAACGTTTGTGCATGCGAGTCAATCTCAAGGCGTGACCGTATCAAGTTTAGAGCAAGGCTATTGGAATGAGCGTTTTATTGAAGCGCGTACGATGATTACTAAATAACGATGTAAGCTTCTTTGTTCCGTAAAGGAATGGAGGAGCTTTTTTGTGTTCCTCAATGGAGATATTCTGTGTAGCAATAGATGAAGTTGGGGATTTGTGGCATAATAGTTTCACAGAAAGGTGCGAATGGAATGACTTGGGATCTCTTGAATATTATCGGTACGCTCGCCTTTGCATTAAGTGGAGTGGTCGTTGCAATGGAAGAACGATATGACTTAATGGGCGTTTACATACTTGGATTTGTGACGGCATTTGGTGGAGGTGCGATTCGGAACTTATTAATCGGCGTTCCGGTTACCGCACTTTGGGGTCAAGGGCCGTTGTTTATGATTGCGTTTGTTGCGATTACGATTCTGTTTGTCTTTCCGAAGTTCTTAGACCGACGCGGCTCGATGTGGGGCGTGTTTTTTGATGCGATCGGACTTGCGGCGTTTGCTACGCAAGGGGCGATCTTTGCAGCGGACATGGGTCTACCTGTGAGCGCAGCAATTGCGGCAGCGGCACTAACTGGAACCGGTGGAGGAATGGTTCGTGACTTACTTGCAGGACGTCGTCCGCTCTTCTTACAAAAAGAAATTTACATCGCTTGGACATTACTTGCAGGAATTCCAATCGGATTAGGTTTCATTACTCATCCAATCGGGTATGGAGTAATCGTTGTGAGTATTGTTGTGTTGCGGATGTTATCGGTCTATTATCAATGGCGCCTGCCGTCTAGACACCTAAGTAATGCTTAATACTTAGGTGTCAATATGGACATATAGACTATTTTTGTGAAATGGAGGGAATTAAATAGTAATAGTAAGTAAAAAGTAGTAAAATACTTGTACTATGAGTAGTTCTAACAATTAAATAATATTCGACAAGATTCGACGTCGAAGAGGAGGACTGTGATGACGATCAGTACCGTGAAGAAGTTTGCGCTTACTTCGGTAACTGTCACAGGAGCAGCGCTTACGGTTCCAATGATCGCTGATGCGGCGCTTGAGAACCAGGTGTTACGCTACGGGCAACAATCAGAAGACGTTCGCCACTTACAGACATTGTTAAAGGAAAAAGGATACTTTACATATCAAACCGCAACAGGGTACTACGGAGATGTCACTGTTCGAGCCGTTAGGCAGTTCCAAGGTGATCATTCTCTAAGTGTTGATGGCATAGCCGGACCACAGACGATCGGTGCGCTCTTAAAGGATCGACCGAGTGAACAAGTTAGAAGCAGTCAGAGCACATCAGGCGGTTCTTCTGGTACACTCATTCGCACTGGAATGAAAGGGGAAAGCGTCTCGAATTTGCAACGTCAGCTTAGAGATCTAGGGTTCTTTAACTCAACGGTTGATGGCCATTTCGGTCGTGTCACACAAGCGGCTGTTCAAGACTTCCAACGATCACATGGTCTTGGGGTCGATGGCATTGTTGGTCCGCAGACACAGCGACAGTTACAAGTCGTTCAAGGCTCAGAAAGTGTTCTCGGTTCAGGGGGAGGCAACTCTTCATCAGGGAATTCAGGAAGCTCTACACCAGCATCGACAGGATTAATAAGTCCTGGTGATCGCGGTAACCAAGTGTCGGTTTTGCAACAACAGTTAAAGGACTTAGGGTATTACAATCATGCAGTCACGGGCGTGTTTGGTCCGGTTACAGAACGAGCAGTACGAGACTTTCAACGAACGAATCAAATCGGTGCGGACGGCTTAGTCGGACCACAAACGCATCGAACACTTGCCAGTAGTCCGAAACGTGCAGGGGACAGTGTTAGCACGACGCCATCGGCACCATCAGGTGGAAACGGGATTGTTCGTCAAGGGATGCAGGGCCAACAAGTAACGAACTTACAGCAATTGCTTCGTGATAAGGGCTATATGAACATTGCACCAACAGGGGTGTTCGGGGATCTTACATATCAAGCAGTACGTAAGTTTCAACAAGATCATCGTTTAGCTGTAGACGGCATCGCAGGACCGGCAACATTTGGCGCATTACAAGGAAATACAACAGCTCCGAGTAAGCGTCAACACCCCCTTCATCAGGAGGAGGCAGTGGCGGGAACTTTGTGACGAACGTTGTAAACAGCGCATCGAACCATCTCGGGGTACCGTACGTCTGGGGAGGCACGTCTCCGTCAGGTTTCGATTGCTCTGGATTCATTCAGTACGTATTCAAAGAAAACGGTGTGAACACACCACGTACCGTTGCCAATATGTTTTCTAGTGGTACGAATGTAAGTTCACCGAGTGTAGGGGACATCGTCTTCTTCGATACGACAGGGGGACCATCGCACGCAGGGATTTACATAGGAAACAACAAGTTCGTGCACGCAGGCTCTTCAACTGGAGTAACAGTCGCAGATTTGAATAACAGTTATTGGAACCCTCGCTACTTGGGAGCGAAGCGCCTTCATTAAAATTTAAGAAACTCCTAACTGCAAACGAGAGCAATAAGATACACTCTTCGGCTACCATGCATCTATATTTTATAGATGCATGGTAGCTTTATTTATTTACGACCTACACTCTTCTATCACCTAATGTATTAAAGGAAACGAATTTGAAGATCATGTTATCTCCTCTGTTTATTTTTGACGAGCGATCTTCTATCTCCAATAAGTTTTTATTGCATGAATTATTTAAAGTACTCCATCGGATGTAAATGGATTGCCCCTCACTTCGCCTACTCCTAAAGCAAGTTCCCGACTGTTTTGTTTAGTTTGGATTCGTCTTAACTTAGGATATACGTAGTTCATAGTTAAATATTGTTGGAGTCATTGAATCCATCGGAAAGATTAATTGGAAATCAGTTAACGAAGATTGAATTTTTAAACAAATACATTGACAATGTTTATTTTTAGTATACGATTAGTAGTATGTATATTACAAAACAGAGTTTTATAATATAAAACATTAGGTGGTCGATATTTGTAAACTAATAATTGAAAGGGCTTACATATAACTCTTACTAGTGTTTTCGGCAATGGTGTTGCTAGTTTTGTAAATGAATTTACGACGTTTTCTAGTACTAAAAATTGTTCCGAGGGTTAAATTAAAACCGTTAAAGGAGGATGAAAAGTGATAAACATAATGAAATGGTTGGATGCTAATCTGGAGCGATATTTACTAATAGTATTTTCAATTGTCATGGTTATTGTGATTTTTACTCAAGTGGTTATGCGTTATCTATTTGACAACTCGCTAGCTTGGTCTGAAGAGTTGGCAAGATATTGCTTTATTTGGCTCGTCTATATTGGGGTGAGCTATGGTGTGAAAGAACAGCGACATATCAAGATTGACCTAGTACTTATTAGATTTAAAGAAAAGGGGCGTATTTTATTGAGCCTTTTATCAAATCTACTATTCTTAAGCTTTGCACTTTATATTGTCGTCTTTGGGGCGGTTATAACGGAGGCAATTATGAGTTACGGGCAATCTTCGCCATCGTTACAAATTCCAATGGGGATCATTTATTTAGCTGCTCCTATTGGGATGGGATTAACATCAATCCGTTTACTTCAACAAATGATAAAACAAGTCAGAACACTTATGGGCACAGGTTCATTTGAAGTAAAAACTGAAAAGGATGAGGTTTTGGAGGATGTTGGACTTAAGCCTTCTAATAATGAAGGAGGAAAACAATGACAGCCATTATATTATTCGCTAGTTTTATTATTTTGATATTTTTGAGTGTTCCGATTGGTATTTCTCTTGGGATTGCCACTTTAATTACGATTGTTGTTTCTGAAACATTACCACTTAGTTTCTTACCTCAAGCACTAATCAATGCAGTTGATAATTTCCCAATAATGGCGGTACCTTTTTTCATATTAGCAGGGAGATTATGGGAAGAGGTGGTTTGTCCCAACGATTATTTGCAGTAGCAAATGCCATTGTGGGAAACAAAACAGGTGGAATTGCTATTGCGGCAATTATAACTTCTATGTTCTTTTCAGCAATGTCGGGTTCTGCTCCTGCTACAGTTGCGGCAGTTGGAGGACTTATGATCCCAGCCATGATTCAAGAAGGGTATGATCGTAAGTTTGCAACTGCTGTTATTGTTTCAGCCGGTTCACTAGGGTGATTTTTCCACCAAGTATACCGATGGTCGTATATGGAGTGTCAGGTGGAGTTTCAATAGGGGACCTGTTTATTGCAGGGATCTTACCTGGTTTCTTGGTAGCGTTTGCATTAATGGTCTATGCATTCTGGTATTCAAAGAAAATGGGGTATAAGGGTTCTGGTGAAGAAGTAGGACTAAAAGTATTTGGAAAAGCAGCTTGGGAAGCGAAATGGGGACTTTTAGTTCCGGTTATTATACTAGGTGGTATTTATGGAGGAGTCTTTACACCGACTGAAGCTGCGGTCGTTGCGGTTGTATATGGATTTTTTGCTGGTGTCTTTCTTTACAAACAACTGAAGATAAAAGATATCCCCAGTGTTATTTCTGATGCTGCGTTAACGACAGCGACGATTCTCATTATTGTTGGAGCAGCAACGGCTTTTGGTGGTTTAATGACAGTTGAGCAGATGCCTCAACAAATTGCTGCAGGTATTCTTTCAATTTCGGAAAATCCAATCATTGTTATATTGCTAATTACAGTCTTATTACTTATTGTTGGATGCTTTATGGATACATTAGCAGCGATTATAATTTTGACGCCATTACTGTTACCGATTGCAGTAAGTATTGGATTCGATCCCGTTCATTTTGGGATTATTATGGTCATTAATTTAGCAATAGGATTTATTACACCACCGGTAGGTGTAAACTTATTTGTTGGTTCGGGGATATCAGGCCTTTCAATTGAAGCGATAGCCAAAGCAGTTGTTCCATTTTTCTTTGCCATGCTCATTTCATTAATCGTTGTCATATTTATTCCACAGATTTCATTGTTGCTTGTACCAGAATGATAAATAACAAGCAAAATAGATTGAAAATTCATCATTTATCTAATAAAATGTATGTGTATTATAATTAAAAACAATGTTTTATATTATAAAACAAATGTATTCGGAGGGATACGCATGAATTCATGGAAAGTTGTCATAACAGATTATGAATTCTCTTCGTTAGAAATTGAAGAAGATGTATTTGATGGACATAATATAGAATTTATTAAGGCGCAATGTAAAACAGAAGATGAAGTAATCGAAGCCTGTAAAGATGCAGATGCAATTCTTAATCAATATGCACCGATTACATCGAATGTAATTGCTTCTTTAGGAAAGTGTCGGGTCATAGCCAGATATGGTGTTGGTGTAAATACGATTGATTTGAAAGCGGCTTCCTCTAAAGGAATCCATGTTTGCAATGTGACGGACTATTGTAAGGATGAAGTATCTGATCATGCACTGTCCTTAATGTTGGCTGCTGCTAGAAAAATCTCTTTACTTAATCACTCTGTAAAGAATCTTAACTGGGATTATAAGCAAAGCATACCGATTTATCGAATTAGAGGAAGAAAACTAGGGCTCGTCGGGTTTGGGAATATTCCCCAAATGCTTGCGATAAAGGCAGCCACTCTTGGTCTAGCTGTATACGCATATGACCCTTATGCTTCGAAAGAACTTGCAGATCATCATGATGTAAAACTAGTGGATTTAGATACGTTATGTGGAATATCTGATTTTATATCGATTCATGCACCTTTAACGAACGAGACAGAAGGAATGATTAGTACTGAACAATTTAAGCAAATGAAGAAGGATGCATTCGTAATCAATACAGCAAGAGGATCAATTATTGATGAAGAAGCTC
Source organism: Geomicrobium sp. JCM 19038 (assembly GCF_000698125.1). Taxonomy (GTDB): domain Bacteria; phylum Bacillota; class Bacilli; order Bacillales; family Marinococcaceae; genus Geomicrobium_A. The sequence goes on from NZ_BAXA01000002.1 coordinate 172,488, forward strand.
TAATTGAAGCTTTGGATAATAATAGGATACATGGTGCAGCACTCGATGTAATAGAGAAAGAGCCTCTTGAGGTGAATAACCCGTTAACAGGGTATTCTAATGTCATTCTTACCCCCCATGTCGCATGGTATTCCGAGGAATCACAAGCCGAGTTAAAGCAAAAGACTGCCCAAAATGTTCTTGATGTTCTTTTAGGTAATAAGCCGAAGTACTTCGTTAATGAAAGGATGATAAAGGAAGCAGTAAGTGATGAATCGTGAGTGTCAAGTAGTAATGTTGCCTCTGTTTCGCCATTATCAGAACACGGTGTAGGTGGTTCAGTCGCGACACCCTCATTTTTTGGGAGTGTTTAGGTATTAAGGAAACGGTAGATGAAACTGGGCACAAACGCAAGATGATCCTGAGTTCAAAAAGTCTTAGAACATATAAAGTAAGTTTTATGTTAGGTGGTGATTCATTTTTGGGAGCTATTCAAGAGATATTAAAAGATATTTCAGTTCCTGAAGTTGTGGATGTTCAACAAACATTTTCTGCTCCAGTTGTTGAAGATGTCCGAGCAGCAGTGAGAATAGCCATTTCGAGTCGAGGTGTACTAAAGAAAGTCAAGCGTGGAGATCGTGTTGCTATTGCCGTAGGCAGCCGAGGGCTTACTGATTTGCCTATCCTTGTAGAAGAAACAGTGCGGTCTGTACAGGAGATTGAAGCGATTCCTTTCATCATACCTGCAATGGGCAGTCATGGTGGCGCTAGTAGTCAAGGGCAGGCAGATGTTTTGAAAGCACTTGGTGTTACCGAAGATCGTGTGGGAGCGCCAATCATATCCAGCATGAAAGTTGTGAAGGTTGGAAGTACGAATTCTGGTATTCCCATCTATACCGATCAATACGCTTACGAAGCAGATCATATTATTGTTATCAACCGCATCAAGCCACATACAGCGTTTCGAGGCGAAGTGGAAAGTGGACTGACAAAAATGATAACAATTGGATTAGGGAAGCAGAAGGGTGCAGAAGAAGCTCATAAGCTAGGCTTTGGTTATATGGCAGATCATGTTCCTGAAATGGCACACATCGTACGTGAGAAAAGTCCAATATTATTTGGGTTAGGTACAATTGAGAATGCTTATGACCAAATAGCAAAAGTTGTAGCAATTCCTGCGGAATGTCTGGAAGCAGAAGAACCGGTACTTTTAAAAGAGGCAAAGCAACTGATGCCAAAAATACTAATAAATCCAATTGATGTCCTTATTATTGACGAGATAGGCAAGGATATTTCAGGAGATGGAATGGACCCTAATATCAGTGGGCGATTTGCAACTCCCTACGCTGATGGGGGAGTAAATGCTACGAGGGTAGTTGTATTGGACCTTACATCCAAGACCACAGGAAATGCCAATGGAATTGGTCTTGCAGATTTAACGACTCGACAAGCATTTGAAAAAATACAATTCGAAAAAGGATACGTAAATGCCCTGACAAGCACCGTTTTAGAAGTTGTGAAACTACCGATGTTTTTAGAATCTAAGGAGCTGGCAGTAAAAGCGGCAATTAAAACGTCACAAGTTAAAAACTTAAACGAAGCAAAGATTGTGCGTATTAAAAATACCCTAGAGTTGGAACGAATACAAGTTTCTACGTCTTTATTGGACGTTATTCACTGTCATGCAAGCCTGACTGCTTTATCCAAACCGAAGAAGATGAATTTTCAATAAACATTATAAGGACGTGGTTGTGATGGTAAAGTATCCTCTCATTACAGATTCATATAATCCATATCGTGACAATGTACAAGGGAAAGCTAATGAGCCAATTACAGTTGCTGGTTTATTGGATCGTTCCAAGCAAGTTTTGGGGAAATCTTATGAAGGTAGTGTTCCTGATTGGACACTAGATGAGATCTATGATCGGCTTGAGAATAATGCTCCGCGTATTGCCATTATCGGGGGTTCTTCTGATCACCCTGCTCACATTATGGATTTTCAAACCTCATCCCGTGCAGCAATTCGTATTTGGGAAAATGGTGGAGTTCCTTTTTACTTCTCAACGCCCGTCATGTGTGATGGCACAGCGCAGAGTAATCAAGGGATGAGTTACTCTCTTCAGAGCAGAAATGCTGTTGCGCAAATGATTGTCAATCAGCTAGAGTCTCATAATTATCACGGTGCTTTTGTTATTCAAGGTTGTGATAAACAGCCACTAGGGGTGGTAAGCGGACTTGCACATTTGGACCGTTTAAGACAAGAACGTGGGGAGACACCGTTTATAGCTACTTTTGCTCCTGCGCATGTACTACAAGGTGGCACAATTCCAGATGATTTATGGGGTGAATTGGAAGAAGTTGCTGAGAGAGCTGTTGCACAAGGCTACTCAGATATTGCAGATGATTTGAATGATGCGATGGCTTATATCTTACAATGTTCATCTAATACTTCATTTCAAGGCGTCTTTGAACGTGCGGTAGCTCATGAAGTCATGAGCTTTGAAGAACATAAATATTTTGAAAAGAGATTAGCTGTAAATACTTGTGATGGCGCAGGTGGTGTTTGTGCATTTAATGGTACGGGAAATAGCTCCCGTCATATTGTTGCGGGATTTGGTCTTGTGCATCCCGAATTGGAACTATTAACAGAAGCACCGTCACAAGATGTAATAAATGCAGCACTTGATTCATTTGAAGTGATGTTAAATAAAAAGGAATTCGGCGTTTCGAACCTTGTGGCTGCTAACATAAGAAATGGCATTCGAATTCATAGTTCCTCTGGTGGCTCAACAAATCTCATGATGCATATTGTGGCAGCCATGTTGTACGGCGGGTATCAATTTTCTCTACAGGACTTAAATAAACTTCACAACGAATGCAAGATACCGGACCTTTTTAATTACAGCCTTACAGAAGATCGTGATATTTATCAGCTTGCAATGCAATGTTGTGATAGTTCAAGTAGAGGTATGGAATCATTATTCTATGAACTTCTTCAGAATGATGTGCCGATGGATGTGCATGCATTAACGGTTGAAGGGCGTACTTGGATGGAGCGTCTTGAGAAGAAACAAGGTCTTTCAGCAGAGAATGTAAAAAAGAATCGCATTATTCTATCGAAACCCCGTCGTGCATTCAGTGGTGTGGATGTATTAAAGGTAACTTCTTTGATTCCGCTGTTGTGAAAATCAGTGGTATGCCGACCCTCAGCTTGATATGTTTGATAACAAAGTGGCTCAAGTTCTTTATTTTGAAAATGAGGAGGATGCGAATAAAGAACTGTTGGACGATCGCTTATTAGAGAATTTGAAGCAACGGGAAGTATTTCAGAAGTCTCATCTACTTGCGCAACTTAAAAAGAACGACTCAGCTTCTTATCAAGAATGCCTCGAGATGAATACGGAGCAGCTTTTTGATTACATGATTGAGAATGAATCACTGAAAATTGCTATTATTATTGCTGGTCAGGGGCCTGAGGCTTATGGGATGCCAGAGATGTTCACACCCATGCAACATATAAACACCAACAGGAAAATGAAAAAACTAGCTACAGTAATCAGTGATGGCAGATATTCTGGAGTGACTTTTGGTGCAGCCATTGGCCATATGACTCCAGAAGCCAAGAACAATGGCGGAATTTTGTATTTGCAAAGTGGCGATCTCCTTCACATTGGATTAAGAAATAAAAAAATAGATTTTCTGGAGGTTAGAGAGGACCATGAGGTAGAAGTTAGCAATCGTTTCAATCAGATTACGAATCAACGTAATGAAGTTGCCAATCTTCGCAAGGAACGGATGAACAGGCGGATGAAACGGGTAGCTGCATCAAATAGGATGCCATACCATACTGATGCTTCTGAAGGTGTTGTGCCACACTTAATCAAAGACGAGGCGGATAAAGACTATGTTCCAATATTGAAGTCTGTATCTATTGCTAATGTAGAGAAAGAGAGGATATAAATGAAAGAAACGAGACAGTTTATACAATCGTTAGGTTTCCCAGATTCTGATTTGAACGATTTACCGACTTCTAAAAAGCGTTTTCCAGATGGAGCTCAATATCGAATTGAGATCCCTAGTGTTGAAGGACCAGAAGCTGTCAAAGCAGTTCTATCGGCAAAAGAAGTCCATCAAGTTGACATCCATCGTATTTCACAAGGCAGTGGTATTATGCTGTTAACTGACGACGAAATAATAGAGATGAGAGATTTATGTAATGAACAAAAAATTGAGCTAAGTTTATTCGTTGGACCGAGAGGAACGTTTGATGTTACAGCGATGCAGCGTGCAAGTGCAGGTCAAATCGCAGGGCTTCGTTCTCAAGGCATGAACCAGCTTGTGTATGCGATAGAAGATATTAAACGTGCTTGTAAATTAGGTATTCGAAGCATACTTGTTGCTGATGAAGGCCTTTTAAGCTTAGTAAATGAGGCAAAGAAAGGCGGTCAGTTGCCTTCAGATCTAGTTGTGAAAGTATCTGTTCAAGTGGCACATGCGAACCCTGTTTCAATTCGTATAATGGAGACGATTGGTGCCAATACCTACAATGTACCGACAGATTTAACTTTAGATAAACTTGCGGCGATTCGTGAGGCAGTTGATATTCCGATAGATATGTATGTCGAAGCACCAGATGATGTAGGTGGATTTATTCGATACTACGATATCCCAGAAATTATTCGAATAGCGGCTCCGGTGTACATTAAGTTTGGCTTGAGAAATGCCCCGAATATTTACCCTTCAGGGACTCATCTTGAGGATACTGTTGTGCGATTGACGAAAGAGCGAGTAAGAAGGGCGAAATTAGGTCTGGATATTATTCAGCGATATGCACCGGAATTAAACATGTCACCTGCAGGAAGTATAGACCTTGGGCTTACCAATGTAAAAGTATGACGGATTAGGGTTACAGTTCTTACATTAATGTATGTGATAAAATGACGGTACATTTGTTGTAAGGACGAGGAGGATCACCATGCCAATTATTCAGTCGGTTGACCGTGCTTTAGGAATTTTAGATCTATTCAATGAGTTCGATTCAGAATTGAAAATTACAGAAATAAGCAAGCGATTAAATCTCCATAAAAGCACGGTGCATTCACTACTAAAAACTCTAGAGAAGCATGATTATATTGAACAGAACGTAGAAAATGGGAAATACAGGCTCGGACTTAAGCTTTTTGAGAGAGGGAATTATGTCATAGCAAGTCGTGATATAAGAACAATGGCTAAAGATCACTTATATGAATTATCTAAAGAAACAGGCCAAACCGTGCATCTGGTTATTCAAGATGGGCAAGAAGGTGTTTACATCGATAAGGTTGAGGGAGCAGGAGCCACGGTGTTTTATTCAAGAATTGGCAGAAGAATACCTTTGCATTGTAGCGGTGTCGGTAAAGCGCTCATTGCGTTTCAAGCCGACGATGAGATTGCTAAGACATTGGAAGGATATTCATATATAAAACGCACAGAAAACACAATTACTGAGCAAAACTCTTTTATGAATGAAATTGAAAGAATTAGGCAAAAAGGATACGCAGAAGACGTTCAAGAAAATGAACCAGGCATTCATTGTGTCGCAATACCGATTCGTAACCATAACGGTCACGTTATTGCTGCAATTAGTATTTCCATGTCGGCAATGAAAATAACAGAAGACATCATTGCCCAGTTCGTTCAATTATTGACAAACACGAGCAATAAATTGTCTGCAGAACTCGGTTACGAATACTAAAATGAAGCCGTCATATTCTTGGACGATTATTGAAGGGAAATGGTGAGGAAAATGAATATATTTGTCTATGAAGATAGTGAACAGAATGTTCAGTTGGGAGCCCGAACAGATGAGGGGTTATTATATTCTTTACCCTATGAAAATTATCATCGTTTAATTGAGGTTTCGAGAGAATTAGACAAAACTCCTTTAAGCATCGTTCAAGAAGAAATTAAGTTGAATAAACCACTTTCTATTCCATTTAGTTCATTGAAGTTAAGAGTACCCATTGAAGCTCCAGAAGTATGGGCGGCAGGCGTCACGTACCAAAAGAGCCGGGAAGCCCGCAACTATGAAGCTACTGAAGGTAAGTTAGATGCAAGTACGTTTTACGATAAGGTTTATGATGCAGTAAGACCAGAATTGTTTATGAAATCAACGGCTGCCAGAACGGTGGGACCTAACGAGGAGGTTTGTATACGCTCAGATTCCCAATGGCAGATACCTGAACCAGAGCTTGGGTTAGTTTTATCTAGTTCTGGGGAGATCACAGGGTTCACTATTGGTAATGATATGAGCTGCCGAGACATTGAAGGTGAAAATCCGTTGTACCTCCCTCAAGCAAAGGTCTGGCATCGTTCTTGTTCAATTGGTCCGAGCATTCGTCTCGTGGAAACTGTTAAAAATCCTTATGATATGGAGATCAACTGTAAGATTTACCGTGATGAACAACAAGTTTTTTCAGGCAGTGGCATGATTAGTCAATTAAAAAGAAAACTGGAGGAACTGATTACTTTTCTTGTAAGGGACAACGATCTATTTGAAGGAACGATATTGCTTACAGGGACGAATATTGTTCCACCAAATGATTTCTCACTTCAAGAAGGGGATCGTATTGAAATAGAAATTACCGATATTGGTATACTTTGCAATACCGTTCAGAAGATTCAAGTGAAAACAGTGACACTAGGATGAAACCGGTGAAAAGGCTCTTTATGAGATGTGTACGTAAGAATTTACTTTATTATAGGAATAGTCAAATTATATAAACGGAAGGATGATAGTATGTCACAAATCTATTTAAATCTCGTTAACGGTGAGTGGACAAAGTCGTTAACTGGCAATATAGAAGAGAGTAGAAATCCTGCAAACTACCATGAGGTCGTTGGTATGGTTCAAGACTCAAACCTTGAAGACTTAGATAAAGCCATACAAGCTGCCAATAGTGCGAAAGAAGATTGGCGGAAGTTAGCCGCACCTGAAAGAGGAGTATTTTTACAAAAGGCAGCAGACATATTAGAAACGAAAATCGATGAAATTGCAGAGACAATGACGAAAGAAATGGGTAAAACATTACCAGAGGCGAAAGGTGAAACTGCTAGGGGAGTAGCAATTTTACGCTATTATGCAGGAGAGGGTATGAGGAAAGTTGGGGACGTAATCCCATCGACAGATGATCAAGCACTGATGTTTACGACTAGAGCACCTTTAGGTGTTGTTGGTGTGATCACCCCATGGAATTTCCCGGTAGCTATTCCGATTTGGAAGATGGTACCGGCATTAGCTTATGGAAATACAGTTGTTTTGAAGCCTGCTCAAGATGCCTCGGTCACAGCAACCAAGGTGGTTGAATGCCTACATGAGGCGGGGATTCCAAACGGTGTTTTGAATCTAGTTACAGGCAAAGGTTCAATCATTGGCCAAGGAATTGCAGATCATAATGAGGTGAACGGCATTACTTTTACAGGGTCGGATCAAGTTGGAAGGAAAGTCGGTCAAGCTGCACTTGCTCGTGGTGCAAAGTATCAACTTGAGATGGGTGGTAAAAACCCAGTAATCGTTGCTCGGGATGCAAATCTTGATTTGGCGGTGGAAGCTACTGTAAGTGGTGGACTAAAATCAACTGGTCAAAAGTGTACTGCAACTAGCAGAGTGATAGTCGATGAAACTGTTTATGAAGTGTTTAAAAAGAAACTAATAGCAAAAGTAAAGGAAATTAAAGTAGGGAATGGACTGATGGAAGACGTATGGATGGGACCATCAGTAAATGAACATCAATTAGATACGGTCATGTCTTATATTGAGAAAGGGAAACAAGAAGGCGCGGACCTGATATATGGGGGTAATCGGTTAGAAGATGAAGGACTAAAGAACGGTTATTTCGTGGAGCCTACCATCTTTGATCATGTGGAAAATGATATGGTAATTGCTCAAGAAGAGATCTTTGGGCCAGTATTGGCATTGATTAAGGTTGCTAATCTAGAAGAAGGCATTCAAATTGCCAATGATAGTGAATTTGGATTGAGTGCTTCTATTTTCACTTCGAATATTCAAAATATGCTTACATTCATTGACGATATGGAAGCCGGGCTTGTACGAGTAAATGCTGAAAGTGCAGGTGTTGAATTGCAAGCGCCTTTTGGAGGCATGAAAAACTCGAGTTCTCATTCTAGGGAACAAGGTGAGGCAGCAATTGAATTTTTTACATCAATTAAAACGGTGTTTGTTAAAGGTTAATCAACATACAGGTGAGGAGGTGTAAAGAATGAAAGCACTTCTAAGTATTACGATAGTTTCGTTGTTATTTCTTTACGGTTGTAATCCTGCAGAAGAAGTTTCGACAGAAACTGAAGCTGCCGTAGATCAACAGACACTAAGGGTTAGCATTGGACTTAATGATCGTCACCCTCAATATAATGGAATTGTCAGATTTAAAGAGCTGGTAGAAGAGCAAACAGACGATTTTGAAATAGAATTGTACCACTCAGGTCAAATAGCTGGTGACCGAGTAGCTGTTGAAATGTTGCAACTTGGATCACTAGATATTACGATTCCATCGACATCACCATTGATCAATTTCACACCTGAATATGGAGTGTTTGATCTTCCTTTTACGATACCCAATTCTGAGGTGGCTGATGAGTTGCTAGATGGAGAGTTTGGAGACCGGATGTTGGATTTGGCTGAAACACAAGGAATGGTCGGTCTAGCTTGGTGGGAGAACGGATTTAGAAATCTTACAAATGATGAACGGCCGATTGAATCAATTGATGATTTACGAGGGTTGAAGGTGCGGACGATGGAAAGTGATATCCACTTAGATACGTGGCAAGCTCTAGGCGCTAATCCTACGCCGATGAGCATGTCGGAAGTATTCAGTGCATTGCAGCAAGGAACAGTTGATGGTCAAGAGAATCCATATCCGACGATTCATATGGAGAATTTTTCAGAAGTGCAGGGGTATTTGACGGAAACGTTGCACACGTACACCCCTTTCATCTTCTTAATGGATAAAGCAGTTTGGGATAAGATGAATGTGAACAACAGGAAATTATTCAAACAGCTGCCGTTGAAGCGGGTAAATACAACCGCGACATTAACAGAGAGACTGCAGAGGAAAGTTTACTTACTTTAGAAGAATCGATGAACTTTAACCGGATTAGTGATGAAGAATATATACGCTTTCAAGAAGCGGTGAACCCAGTTATAGAAAAATACAGTGATATGATTGGAGAAGAGATCGTAGAGGATTATCTATCCGAAATTCAAGAAATTGAGTCCAGACTGAATAATTAAAGTCGCAATGCTGTCTTAGTACAAAGACAGCATTGCGACTTTGCGTTTTGAAAATTTGGAGTCGTGAGAGATAGACATTCATAAGAACCTTGTTGTTTATGTTGTCTATTTATCTATGAGTATAGACCAGAGGTGTTTTTTCAAGAAGAAAACTGGTGTATGGATCATCAATTTGATAAGCAAAGCTGTTAAGAGTCCAGATGACGGGCTCTTTTTGTTTCCAGGGTTCTGTTCATTGATATCTAGTTTATTTAATATTACTTAAGGGTAATATGGCTCGAGGAGACAAACATAAAATGTAGGGAGTGCAAGCAATGTTTGATTTTGATTTCCAAGCGATTATGAGCGCTGCAATTCCAGTGCTAATTGAAGTTGTACTCATTGTCGTCGGGTATTTGATTGTTCGTGCAGTCGGCGCGTCGGTGATTACACGGATCTTTAAGACGGTATCAGAGAAGCGTAACATTCATCCAGGACGAATTAAGACGCTAAAGAACTTGGTTCATAGCATTTTTACGTACGTATTATTATTTGTATTCGTGCTCGTCTTCTTAGGTGCCTTTGGCGTTGAGATTATGCCAATCTTAGCTGGTGCCGGTGTTGTCGGACTAGCTGTTGCGTTCGGTGCACAAGGCTTGTGAGCGATATTGTGACGGGTTTCTTCTTATTAATAGAGAAACAAATTGATGCAGAAGATTATGTAACGGTAGCAGGGCTAGACGGGATTGTGGAAGAAGTCGGTCTTCGTACGACGCGAATTCGCGGTTTTGACGGTACCCTTCATTTCATTCCGAACCGTGACATTACGAGTGTAAGTAATCATTCCAGAGGAAATATGGAAGCATTTATTGACATCGGAATCTCTTTCAACGAAAATATCAATGAAGCCATTTCAGTGCTTCAAAAAGCAACGAAAGAGTTGTATGAACAAGACGAGAATATCGTCGAAGAACCTTATGTTCTTGGGGTGTCTAGCTTCGATGAATACGACATGAAAATTCGCATCCTAACGTACACAACGAACATGAATCAGTGGGCTGTTGAACGTAAGCTTCGCCAAGTGTGTAAAGAAGCGCTAGAAGAAGCGGACATTCACATTCCAGTGCCAAAGCAAGTGTACGTGGAAGAGAAACAATCGTAGTAACGCGTTGACTCACCAGGAAACAAATTGAGGGAAAAGGGGAGCAGGGTTCTGGTGGATGCACTGCAGATGTTAAGGAATTTTCTCATTGCGTTTTTAGTCCTCATGACCATCATTGTCATTCCGTTAAGTATATTGGCAGTGGTGAACCCAGACGAACACGGCGTACCTGTCGGCACGATGATTAGCATCTCCATCGGCGCGGTCGTGTTTGTGATTAACAACCATCTTATTCGTAAATTCGAACGACGAATTCAGAGCCGAATGAGAGAAAGTGAATCACATGGATAAAGCTACCGAGTTGAACTCGGTAGCTTTTTTTGATTGTGTACAATTATAATGACTGAACCGCACGTAGAATGGCACGGGCGCTTTGATCGCGCATGAGGTCGGTCTGTTGCAAGCTTCGGTCGTACCCATTTGTCATAAAACCAAATTCAATAAGAGCTGCAGGCATCGCAGTTTTCCTTAGGACAACGTAATTGCTTGGCAACACACCGCGATCACGCATGTCGATCTCACGAACAGCTTCAGATTGCAAAGCATTAGCGAGCGTCTGGCCAGCCGCGCTACCAGGAGCATAGTAAGTTTCAATGCCATTTGCGTCTAAATCAAAGGAAGCATTAGCGTGAATGCTAATAAAGATATCCGCGCTTGTCCCATTCGCATATTCCGCGCGATCGTCCAAGGCTACAAATGAATCATTTGATCGGGTAAGGCTGACATTGTACCCGGCGTCCGTTAGGTAAGCTGCTGCACGATTGGCAATGTCTAGTGTGATTTCTTTTTCATAGAAATTGTGTACAACTGCTCCGGGGTCTTGTCCACCGTGACCCGGGTCAAGGACAATCCGTTGAATGGAACCGAGTGGAGCGCCGTTTAACGGAACCGTCTCTGCTTCATCTTGTACGACTGTGTCTTGGGCATCTGCTTCTTCAGATGCATCAACACCCGTTTCTGTGATGTAGTCGAGGCTTACGTAACCCGTACGGCCATGATACGTAATTTGACCCCAACCATTACCTATATCTAAGTATTCAATCGTCTGACGATCCACTAACGAACCGACGACCGGTGACTCAGTGTTTGCACTATCACGTACGAGCAATGAGCCGTTTGTATCGACATAGCCTGTTTGATAGGCATGTACTGAGATGGGGAAGAATAGAAATAAAAGGAAGATTGGTACGAATGATAACAACAATGATTTCTTCGACATGGACGAACCCCTCTCAAAAAGTAATCTATGAAAATAGAATAATCTAATCGTAAGAGAATTGCTTTCGATAAGCAAGGGAAATTCCTCGCCACTTTTCGCTGAGAAAAGAACGATTCTCATACAAATTTGGAAAGGTTTGTTGAAGAAAGAAGAGGAAAAACATTTTATCAAAAAAAATTTAAAGAAAAAGGTTTAGAAACCGTTCAAAACGTGAATACAATAACTAACCCCATACCCCCTTAGTATAATAGATGATCGTTCGCAACCCCCTGAGCGAATGATCCCCGATGAAACATAGATGACTACACCGATGTAGCGTCGCAGTTTCCTCGGCTACATATGAAGAAACCCGCCTCACGCAAATGCGGAGGCGGGTTTTGGTTTACAATTAATTATGAATGTCTATTGCACGCTCTAAGAAAATTGCGAAGTGTGCACGGTTTGTTGCACGCTCTGGTTGGTAATTTCCATCAGCTGTTCCTGTAGAAATTCCTGTTCCTGCAAAGGCCATAATTTCTTCGAAGTATTCGTGTCCATTGATATCATGGAATACATCGCCGCCTTGCATACCTTCTAGCTAAATGCGCTATAGAACACAGCAGCAATTTCCCCGCGAGTAATGCTTTGGCTAGCTCTAAATTGTTGGTCCGTTACAATGTTGTCAAACAAACCTGCTTCCTCTACCGCTGAAATTACTTCTGCTTGATGGTGGCTAGAGGATACATCCTTATAAGAAGGGTTCCCATCGCCTTCTAATCCAAGTGTGCGAGCAACGAGTGCAGCGGCTTGACCACGAGTAATCTCTTGGTTTGGACGGTAAGTACCGTCTGGATAACCATTAATAATATCAGATTGTCCGAGGTTTCTAATTTCATTGAAAGCAAAATGACTTTCACGGACATCATGGTAATATCCAGGCTCTAATGGTTCCGGCTCTGGTTCCGGTGATGTCTCAGAAGCTACCTCTTCTTGTTCAGTAATGACACGCTGTGCACCTACATAACGGCTGCCCCAATAGTAAGGGTCGTTAATGCTAGCAATTGAGACTCCTCTAGAAGAAGCAGAGTGAATCATGTCACCGCCACCGATGTACATTCCTGAGTGTGAGACACCGCGACCAGACGTATTAAAGAACACGAGATCTCCTGGTTTTAAGTTGCTTTTAGAGACGCTGTCTCCTGCACTCGCTTGAGCAGCAGCAGTCCTCGGTAAGCTTTGGTCAATCGCTCTGTCAAAGATATAGACAAGATAACCTGAACAATCAAATCCGCTCGGGCTTGTCCCCCCGTAACGGTATGGTGTGCCTAAATGCTTCTTACCCTCTGTAATTACTTGGTCGGCTGCGGATTGGGCGTCTGCTGTTTCGACGTCTGCAGAAAACACCGACAGTGCAAGTACTGCACTTGCCGCAGTCATTAGAAACTTGCGCAATGGAATTCCCCTTCCCCTGTAGCTCCCCTGCTACGGTTCATAATTTTTAGTAGATTGTTGTAAAACGTTGTATGTTGTAGTTCTAATAGAGTTCATCGATAGTTGGATATGTAAGTTACTTTTCAACAATTCATAGTCTATCATAGGCATTTAGATGTGTGCCTTTACAGTTGTGTAACAAGTTGGAGACATAATGAAACATTTTCTCGTAAAAAGACGTCAAATCATACAGCATCTTTACGCACATGCTGTAGATTAAATTCACAACAGACCGATAGCTGTCGTATTTCGATGAAAGGATTCACATAATAAGCATTCCAGAATAAGATCACGAGAATGTAACAGAACTGTAACAAGCCTATACAAAAAAACCACCATCCGCTAAAATAAGACCGTACTAGTTAATCTTCAATAAAGGAGTTCTTATGAAAAAACGAACGATTGCACTCGGAACAATGCTCATGATGGTCGTTGTGTCTGGATGTACAACGACAGAAAACCCGGAAGATATTTTCAATCGTTCTAAGACGGTTCTTGATGAATCGACGGAGAGCGTTCACTTTAAACAATGGCAAAATCTTAATATTAATGGAGAGAGTATGAATGCGAATACTCGAGGAGCACTTCACCTTCAACCACTTGAGGCTTACTTGATTAGCACTCTTGATCTTGTCGACTTCAATGAACCGTTAGAGTTTAGAATTCAGATCGATGGCGAGGAAGCTTACGTAGAAGAGGAAGATGGCACACGCCAATTCGCGGATGACATTCAAAGCAGTTTTATTGATATGATAAATCCAATTGATGAAATGAATCGTTATGAACCGTTCCAAGAATCGATGTTAATGAAAGAGATTGAAGATTTCTATGAAGTGTCCTTTCGTACAGACCAAGAACAACATATTCCATTGGTCATTGATAAGATGGAGCAATGGGGAATGATAGAAGAAGAACTGAATGAGGATCTTTCTGACGTAGTCGAAATTGAACGAATTGACATGGTCGCATTTATTGATAAAGAAACGTACGAATTATATCAATTTGATACTCGGTATCGTTTCACAGTGGAGTTACAAGGAGATTTACAACAAATCGATGACCAACAAAGCGTTATCTTCGAACATTGGAATGAAGTAGGAGAAGACCTTGAGTCATTTGTATATGAAATCATCGCTGAAGAACAACGAGAATCCGAAGAGGATGAAGACGAAGAGACAATTCAGGACTAAAGAAACCCGTTACCTTCCTATATAACAGGTAACGGGTTTCTTTGCGACTTCTTCCCTATCTATCATTTGACAGATTATTTAAGTTTCATATGCTTGAAATAGTCATATTTAACCATGATGAACTTTCTAATTCTAATGATTTGTCAAAAAAACAGAGACAATATAACCTAAAAAAGACACTTTTTCTAAGAAAAAATGAAAAGAACTAGCAATATTTGCCTTTATCCTGTAAAATTAGGGTAACTTGTCGAAATATCAAAAAGTTCAGGACTGCCGATGTGCTTCTTCAAAAAAATTAAGCAAAAATAACCATTTTTGTTTGACATGCCGAAAAAGCACTCTATATAATGAGTGATGGTAGTCTTGCAATCTAAGAAATTTTGAAATTTGGCAAGACGAAAGAATCAGATGAGAATGAGATCGTGAACAACGATGTTGTCATCGTTGTAACATTATTGTAATTCTCATAGATTTCCGAATGTTTATGTTTATAAAGTCCAAAGCTGTGTTATTTATCATATCCTTCCATCAGCTTTGTACTATACAAAAGGAGGAGTAATAAGAATGGCTTACCAACCAAAGTCTTATCGCAAGTTTATTGCAGGTACTATGACTGCAGCAATGGCAGCATCAGCATTTGCCGTAACAACACCTCAGCAAGTGGCTGACGCTCAAGAAGGTACTTTCCCTGATGTTTCAACTAGCTCTGATCACTTCTGGAACATTGAGCGTGCTGTAGAACGCGAAATCGTAACTGGTTTCGAAGACGGTACATATCGCCCGTTCCAACATATCACTCGTGCTCAAATTGCAACAATGATGGTTCGTGCAATGGATCTCGAAGTACCCGATACAGTTACGGATGATGTCTTCGACGATGTATCTTCTACTCATTACCATGCGAGAATCATTCAAGCGATCAGTGACGCTGGAATTATGAATGGTCGTCACAACGGTACAGTATTCGAGCCGAACATGTCACTTAACCGTGAGCAAATGGCTTCAGTGCTTGTACGTGCGTTTGAACTCGAGAACATTCCTGGAAGCGATGTTATCCCTAATGACATCGATACTGCGAATGAATCGCATACAGAGAACATCATTGTTCTTGCACAACACGGCATTACTGTTACACCTGACGGTAACTTCCGTCCGAAGGAATTTGTACAACGTGACCAACTCGCTACATTCCTTGAGCGTTCAATCGAGGTTCGCCACACACTTGACTCAGGTCTTGTAGAACTTCAACCAATCAACAACACGACAGTAGACGTTGTCTTCGATGACACGCAAGTAGATGCTGACGCTGAAGATTTCGATTTCACAGGTCTTGATGTAATCGACGCAACAGTTGTTGCTGGTCCTGAAGGAGACAACAACGTTGTTCGCCTTACAACTGCAGAGCAAACTGAAGGTGAAGAGTACCAACTAATTTATGCAGGTGAATATACTTCTCTTAAATTTGAAGGATCTGCTGCTGAAGCAACAACTCCAGTTGAAGTAACTTCTGTAGAAGCGATCACACCTTATGGCGTTTATGTAGACTTCGAAGCTCCAGGCGAAGAACTTGTTGACGCAACAGTAAACGTTACAGATCCAAATGGCTATACTCACGAAGTATATGCTCAAGACATTGCGGCAGATGACACAGAAGCACTCTTCGAATTCGTTGAGGCACCAGTATTCCCTGAAGCGGGTACTTGGATCGTTAACGGTGTGAACTACACAATGGAATTTGGCATCGGTGTAGAACCACTTGACCGTATTGGTGAAACAGTTGAGCTTACGTTCAATGCAACTGTAGAATCTCTTTCTGCAAGCAACATCGTTGTACGTGATGCCATCACAAACGAACGTCGTGGTATTGCTTCAGTAGTTCTTGCTGATGATGGAAGAAGCGCGCAAGTAATGTTCTTAGGATCATCTGACCAAGGTGGCGGTGCATTCTTAGAGCCACTTCGTAAATATAACTTCCAAATGACAATTCCTGGATTCCCTCCTGCGACTTATACGTATGAGCGTCCAGCTTATCTAGAAAATGTACGTGTAGTTGACTCTAGCGCAAGCAATGAAACAATTACATTCAATGATGGAACAACACTTAATGCTTACGAAGGTACAGATTATGAAGCTGTTCTTGGTACAGGCGGTACAGTGGCGTTCAACAGCGACTACGATGTCGTACAATTCTTTGTTGCTGACGAAGATGTATTATACGGTGCTGTAACTGATGTAGAATTTGTTGGAACTGGTTCTGATCGCAGACCAGTAGAAATCGCTCTAAATGGCGAGTGGTACGATCTTGCTGAGGGATACGATCTTCGTTACAACGGTGAAGTAGGTACATCATTAGCATCGGAAGGTGGTCCAACTGCTGATTATGCGAAGTTCGTACTTAATAGTCAAGGCGAAGTTGCTTTCTACGATGCGTATGATTGGGATCGTTCAATTCTTGTTGAAGAAGTAAACGATGGTATCGTTTCTGGTTTCGGTCAAGAACTTGATTTAAATGACTACACGATTGTAGAAGATGGTCAAACAATCAGCTATGACTACCTTAGTCGCGGAGACAACCTCTTTTTCAATGACAGTGCTGAGTATGCGGAAGTTTACAATGAAGTAGTTGTAGGAAACATCGATCGCATCTTCCAAGACAGCGTGATTGTTGACGGTGTAGAGTATGATTTCGATACAGAAACGGCTTATTATATTAATGAAGATGATGAGGTAAGACCATTAACTGCTACAGTTCTTGAGGATTTCGAAAACAGCGATGAGCCAGTATCACTATACCTTAACCGTGCTGGAGAAATCTCCTTCGTTCTTGGTGACTTAGGTGACCTTGTACGTAGCGAAGATGGTGCATACCTTACAGCAGATGCGAATGCTTTCGCTCAAGGTGCACGAGGCATATTGGAGTTAAACTTCCGTGACGTAAGTGGAGAAGGTCATAGTAAAGATTTAGTACTAAGCGACTTTACTGAAGTTAATGGTGTTGAAGTAGGTGACGATCGTGCTGGTGGCGAAGTAGATGGCTTTAGATATCTCACTGCTCCTGGTGCAGACGGTGAAGGTCAAATCGTTGCAGTGAATAGCGCAAACCAACCGTTAGGAGATGCAGTCTTAAATACTGGAAATCTTGATCGTGGCGACGTGGTAGATTTTGTTTACAATTCGGAAGGTGAAATTGTAGGAATTACTGAACTAACTGCATTGAGTTATAACGGTGTTGATTCTGATGGTGACCCTACAGATGCAACAGTTGGACAAAACTTCCTACGTGTCAACGATGGTGATAGAAACGTTAGAGCTTTCACGGGAACTCCAGTATTCCTTCATACAAATGGTTCTTACGAGGCAGTTGTAAATTGGGGAGACATTGAAGACTTTGATACCGTTTCTGCTATTGAAGTATATGAAACAGACGGTGTAGCTGACTACCTCGTTATTAACCTTAACGACACGGACATCGAAAGCGCCATCTCTGATTACAACGTAGTTGTTGACAGAGTGACTCTCAATGCTGCTGGGGACGAAGTAGCTCGTCTTACTGCCATCGTAAATGGTGAGCGCCAAACATTTGATGTTGATCTAGACGATGAAAATGAAGGCAATGACGATTTCCTCGTAGCTTTACAAAATGCAGACGATGAAACTGTACGTGGTCTTTTAGCTGAAATCGGAGTTAATGAAGACGGAGTAGTCACAGAGCTTGATGTAATTGACGACAATTTCGTTGTATCAGGTACAGTATCTGGGCTTTCTACGACAAATCGTACGCTTGAAATTAACGGAACTTCTTACACTATTGAAGCTAACGGCTATCTTGTAAGCAACACTGGTGAAACACTAACTATTAACACGACAAACCTTAACTGGTTAAGCAATCTTGGCGAAGGAAACAGCGTTCGCGCAGTTCTTGCTGAAGAGAGCAGTCGTTTCATTGATTACATCGTAATTGATGATGCTGGTGAGGTTGATGATGAAGAACCAGAAGTGCCTGCAGAAAACCCTTATGAAAATGGCAATGAAGCATTAGCAGCCGCAGCTGCAGCATTTGATAACCTTGATGATGAAGGATTTGCAGAAGCATTTGAATTTGCACTTGAATTTACAACTGCAGCAACATTTGATGAGAGTAAAGTAGCTGGGTATTTATTCGCTTATGAGCAACTAAATGCTGAAGATCGACCAGCGACAGTTAGAGAGCTAGTTGCATTTACAAACGATGTAAATAGTAAAGACATTGAAGTTGAAGTTGATGAAGCAAGTCAATCTTCAGTTGAAGTAACGGCTGATTTCACGAACATTGCAGAAACTGCTAATGTTGCATTGACAGTTTTTGACTCTGAAGGTGAAGAAGTTGAAGCAACTACTGCTGATGTAGCTACGTCAACTGAGGATTACGAAGTAATCGTTAATTTCACTGAAGATATTGCTGAAGGAGACTACACTGTTGTAGTTTCTGCAGAAGGTATTTCTGATGAAGAAACCTTCGAAGTTGTTGATCCTACAGTTACAACTGTTGACGATGCAGCTGAATTACTCGCTGCAATTGCAAGTGACCAATTTACCACAATTAATTTAGCTGACGATATTATTACTGACCAGCCTGTAAGAATTACAGATGAGACAATTAACGGTAATGGAAACACATTAACAGTTAATAATACAGATTCAGGTTCTGGAAACTCTCAAGGGCTAGGAATCTCTGGTGATGCTACAGTTAATGACCTTGTAGTTACTACTACTGCAACTGGTGAAGGTGAGAGCTTTAGAGATAACTTGATTGAGACTTCAAGCAGCGCTAATGTTGTATTAAATAACGTTACAATTAATAATGGTACTCAAGCTGGCTTAACAGTTCTTAACAACTCAACTGTTACACTTACTGGTACAACGACTTTAAATGGAAACACTTGGGGCGGTATTGAAGTTCATCCAACTGCTAGACTTGTAGCTACTGAGACTACTTTCGCCGGCACAAACGTTGATGCTGATACTCCATTAGTTTGGATTGACGGTGCAGAAAATAACGTTAGTGATAGAGTCACTGGAACAGACCTACAACCTCAATTTATTAATAGAACTGGTTCTTCTGCGGAGGATTTTGTTACACGTTCATATCCAACATTCGGTGAAGCTAATACTGAAGAAGGAAGAACTCAAATTTGGTTCGGTGGAACAGCCGATAATCCAGCAGAATAAGACATTTTGGTTGCTTTTGTCTAAAGCAAAGATTGAATTCTTATTGAAATAAAGAACTCTGATAGTCGAAAGTAAAGTAATTTAATTGCTCCTCTAAGAGTGAACACTTAAAAGTGGATACTCTTGGAGGAGCTTTTATATTGACAAATTGTAATATTACATATTTCAGATATATATTATTAACTTGATGTTACAAATTATCTGGAGGAAAAGTCATGAACAAAGCAAAACAAGTCTGTACATTTAAAGATCCATTAGAGGTTCAAGGTAGTCAAAGTCTTACTAGTAAACCTGCAAAAAGAGTTAACATCGTCACCGTTAAACTCGCCCGAGAAACAAGTGTACTTTATGAAAAAAGAGTTATCAGCTCACCGAAAGAAGCCTACCACCTTTTCTATCAATTCGTACACGATGCGATCGTGAACATTTCATTGTTTTATGCCTCGATACAAAGAACCAACCTACTGGCATTAACATCGTCCACCAAGGAACATTAAACACCTCTGTCGTTCATCCTCGTGAAGTCTTTGATACCTGCCTCACTAACTCCAATCCCATCCTTGTCGCTCATAACCACCCCTCAAACGATCCAACTAAAAGTGAAGAAGATATCGCGGTAACTAAACTAGCAGAATCAGGAAAATTATCGGAATTGAATTGTTAGATCATTTAATTGTTTGTAATCACTCGTACGTGTCATTAAATGAGAAAGGCTATCTTTAAAATGCGGATGAGGCAGGTTCAAGAAAAAGTGGTGTGGTATGTCATTAAATACAATTGGTTTGAAGTTTCATCACTTGAAGCGATTACGATGATCGCTTGGGAAGCAGTTACATTAGAGGAAGATGAAATTAGTGAGGAAATGATGCCAGAATTAATCATTCATCATTTACCTCACCCAACAGCTATAGAAATAGCCGTCATGATTGATCGGGACGACAGAGAGTACTTGCTACGTCTTGTTGAACATCTAAGTGAAGTAGGATATATCTGTTGGTTAGGTGCTATTGTAGAAGGAACTATACAAGTAACATTCCTTTAAAAGTGAGTGGAGAAATCATAATTCTTTAATGACGATACTGACGGAATAGTAAGCCAAAAACCATGACAAAACTAGCAAGATCCACTCTAGAGAGCTAGTGATTACCATTATTGCGATTGCAACCGGCTTTTTGTGTTGGAGGGAAGTATATGAGAAGTGACAAAATTGAACAGTTTGGCTTGTGATTCGTAAGAAGCAGAGGGTACGCACCATCAACAATCAATAAGAAAGTGAACTCGTTGAAGGTCTATCATGATTTTCTATACAGTAGGGGCAGTTTAACTCAGCGTTTTATAGAGTTAAAGCGAGAACGAGTTCAGGTTGCTTCTGGAAGTGATCGTGTTGTCACTGCTCTTAATGTAGATTAAATTGAAAGGCTGCAGTTTTTTATTGAAGATTTATCTAAGGTGAGTGTAAGAACTAAGCTCATCATTTACCTGCTTCTCTATACAGGGGTACGGGTAATTGAACTGGTGACAGTTAGATTTTTCAAGATTTGGATCGAATGACTGATTTGTTAACGGTGAAGGCAAAGGGAATTAGTTATTATAAGCAGATCTATTGTAATCATATTATATTAATGTTTATTTTAAACAATAATTTTGATTGAAATGAACAAAAACATTCTTTATAATTAAAGAAAGTTCAAAATAAACAAAATTACTAGAGTTGGGGTGGCTATGTCTTTTAATCAGCGTCAGCGTGAGATCTTAGATTTACTATCAGAAAGAGGAGAGCTCAGCATCCATCACTTGGAAGAGATCTTCCAAGTTTCAAGTATGACAATTCGTCGTGACCTTGGTTTTTTAGCAGAACAGCATAAGATTATTCGGACTCATGGAGGTGCAATGCGTTATCCAGCTCTTATTCATGAGACAGAGTATTCTAGTAAATCGATGAGTCAAGTAATTCAGAAGCAAAAAATAGCGGATGAAGCGTTAAAGAAAATTAAAAGCCAGATGACGATTCTTTTAGACTCTGGTACAACAACTTTACAGTTAGCAAAACGTATTAAAGAACGTGATGATTTAACGATCATTACGAACGATGTCTCCATTATGTATGAGTTAATTGATTGTCCATCGACCGTGATTAGTACTGGTGGTACCATTCAGAAAGATGTCGGTTCCTTGTTAGGTCCTCATGCCGCACAATTATTGAAGAACGTTAACGTAGATCTTTGTTTTACAGGAATACACGCGATCCACACGGAGGCAGGCTTAACTGTTCCAACGTTAGAAAAAGCTCAAATAAAGCGAATGATGATTGAAGCTGCAACGGAAGCTTGGGTACTTTGCGATTCAACGAAACTCATGAAAACATCACTTGCTAAAGTATGCAACATTGATGAGATTGCTGGAATTATTACGGACGAGGAGGGTTGAATGAAACGATCGTCGATTTTAAAGAACGTACTCAGATAATTTGTTCAAAATAATCATTTATTTATGAATTGATAAAGAGAGAATTGGAGTGGTTTCTTTTGGATAAAAGGCCTTTTGTAGCCGTTACGATAGGTGATATTGCAGGCATTGGTCCAGAAATTGTAGTAAAAGCTTTAAGGATGAATGATGTCTACACAATCTGTAAACCGATCGTAATTGGTGAGCGTTTCGTAGTAGAGGAGATTATTGATCGACTAGGTGTTGAGGTAAAAGTAAATGAAGTTACTATGCCTTCTCAAGGATCGTATGTACCTAACACCATTAATATCATGAGCTCGAATACGTTAGAGAAACACACGATCGATTACGGTGAGATACGTGGTGAGTATGGAAAAGCTGCTTATCAATTTATTTTGAAAGCGGTTACTATGGCTCATGAAGGGCTAATTGATGCCATTGCAACTGCACCGATTAATAAGGAGTCATTAAAAGCAGGTGATATTAAGGACATCGGACATACGGAGATGTTTGCTCGGTTATCAAACGTAGATGATCCTCTTACGATGTTTGAAGTGGAGACGATGAGAATTTTCTTCTTAACTCGACATGTTTCAATGAAAGAAATGATTGAGTTAATTACAGAAGAGCGCGTATTCAATTACATTAAAAGGTCACAAGTTGCACTCCAAAGGCTTGGGGTGCAGAATCCAACGATTGCTGTAGCAGCACTAAATCCTCATGCCGGCGAAAACGGGCTGTTCGGGGATGAAGAGAGGAAACAAATAAAGCCTGCGATTGAACGTGCGAAACATCTTGGGATGAAAGTCGATGGACCAATCCCTGCAGACTCAGTTTTTCATAAAGCATTGAATCAACAATACGACGCAGTATTATCGCTATACCATGATCAAGGTCATATTGCAGCTAAAGTAGCAAACTTTGAAAAGACCGTTTCAATCACTCATGACTTACCGTACCTGAGAACATCGGTTGATCACGGAACGGCTTTTGATATAGCTGGAAGAGGAATTGCTAGTGAAACGAGTATGACTGAATGTATTAAAGCAGCAGCAAACTATGCAACCATGAAAAAAATAAAGGAGGTTCAATAATGAAGTTGAAAACGCTATGTTCATTTTCAGTAATTGGATTATTCGCACTACTGTCAGCATGTGGACAGGAGGATGCTTCCTCTTCGGAGAACGATACTACGACCCAACTAGAGAGTGGCAATGATGAAAGCGCTTCCGATTTCCCGACTAGACAAATGCGATATATCGTACCCTATGGTCCCGGTGGATTGAGTGATGTGACTGCTAGAAATATTGAAACAGTCATTCGAGAAGAAGGCCTTCTTGATGTTGATTTTACAGTAACCAATGTCGATGGAGCAAGCGCAGGCAATGGGATGAATGAAGTGCGCAATGCTGATCCAGATGGTCATACGTTATTACACCATCATACATCGCTCATTGCTCATAAAGCGACAGGAGTGCGGGATTGGGGATATGAGGTTTACGAACCCGTTGCGCAATTATTTGAAGTTCCACATGTCATTTTCACCCATCCGGATTATTATGACGATGTTGATGCGTTTATTTCAGAAGTGGAACAGGGTGGCGAGGGCATATCAATGGGAACAAGTTCACCTGGTGGACTAACACATATGAATATGATGATTTTCCTTGATCAGTTAGGGGTAAGTGACAGCGTCGTTCAAGTTACTCACGGTGGCGGTGGAGATTTAAACACTGCACTTTTAGCTGGTGAAAATAACATTGGTATTGGCCAGCTACCTCAACATATTGATTACCATCGTAGTGGTGATTTAAAAATCTTAGCAGTCTCTAGTAGTGAGCGGATGGAAGCCATTTCAGATATTCCAACTTTTGAGGAAATTGGATTAGATGGAAGTGAATTTATCTTGCAAACAATGGGTGTTTGGGCACCGCCTGAAACACCAGATCCTATTATTAATGAACTTTATGATTTATATGAAACAGTCGTTGAACATGAGAAATTTATTGAAGCGGCAAATCAACAAGGATTCACTCCGGCACTTGGTGATGGGGAGGTTCTAAGTAGCACTTTTGAACAAGATGAACTTGATATTGAGACATTTTTAAGTGAGTCAGGGTTATTGGATTAAAGTTGAGGAGGGCTTTTACATAAAAGCCCTTTTTAAGGAGGAAACATGAATACAAAAACAAGAGAACTCATCCCGTGGACAGAGCTCATCTTACCGTTTGTGTTTTTATTGGTTGGCGTGGCTTTTCTTATTGAGTCAAACAATATTAACGTTTTTGGTTTTGGGGATGTAATCTTAACTGCACTATACCCTCAGATCATTGCCATTTTATTAGTACTTATTAGTGCTTCAATTTTTGTAGTGCAACTTGTTAAGACAACAATAAAAATAAAGAAAGGTACGGCAGAGAAAGTAGAAAAAAGTCCGTTGCTTCTCGATTGGAAGAAGTCTGGCATACGGTTGGGCGTATTCATGGTTTTAATGATTGCTTATGTTCTTCTAATGCCTTACATTGGTTACTTTGAAACGGGATTATTATTTTTAACAACTAGTATTTACTTGTTAGGGGACCGAACACTGAAGTGGTTCTTAAAATCGCTCGTTGTTTCTGTAGTGATTACGCTAGTTATCTATTTTATTTTCGGTTATCTACTTAACATTTACGTACCGAGTGGCATTATTTTTAAAGTGTAAGGGGGTGTTTATAGATGGAAAGTATCTTTTTTGCCGTTGACTTTTTAACGCAATTGGAAGTATTCTTGCTCATTGCAACAGGAGCGTTTCTTGGTCTTTTGTTCGGTGCTATACCTGGGCTGACAGCAACACTTGGAATTGTCTTACTCATGCCAGTAACTTTTGGAATGGAGCCTGCGGTCGCATTAGCTATGCTTTCTGCAATCTATGTAGGAGGTGTATCGGGCGGATTTGTTACTGCAATTTTACTTAATATACCTGGAACGTCAAGTTCAATTGCGACGACACTGGATGGTCACCCAATGGCAAAGAATGGTCAGCCTGGTAAAGCGTTAAGTTACGCGATCATCTCTTCTTTCGTTGGTGGATTTATAAGCTATGTAGTGTTAATGTTTATTGCTCCAATGTTAGGTGGCGTTGTTCTTAGTTTCCAAAGCTTTGAATACGTTTTATTGGGAATCTTGTCTCTGTTTATAGTTGCTGGGTTAGCAGGGAAATCTTATGCAAAAGGGTTAATGGCTGTACTTTTTGGACTGCTTATAACTTCTATTGGCCCAGACCCTAATACAGGCCAGGAGCGATTTACATTTGGAATGTCAACTTTACAAAGTGGTGTGGAGTTACTTCCAGCGTTAGTTGGACTATACGTTGTATCCCAATTGTACTCACAAATAACAAAAGTTGATGAGAAATATGTTTTTAATACAAACAAAATGGATAGTATGCGCATACCATTCAAAGAAATCATTGGTCGTTGGAAAGTGTTTTTGCGATCAACAGTTCTTGGAATTGTCATCGGTATTTTGCCAGGTGCGGGTGGTACCGTTGCGAACTTCTTATCATATGACTTAGCAAAGAAGACATCCAAAAATCCCGAAAAGTTTGGAACTGGTACACCGGATGGTGTCATCGCTTCAGAGACCACTAATAACGCAGTATCAGGCGGTGCCTATGTTCCTACATTAGCACTTGGTATCCCAGGGAATACGGTTACTGCCATCTTATTAGCTGGATTGCTCTTACATGGGGTTAATCCAGGACCCACAATGTTTACTGAAGAACGAGAGACTGTCATTTCTATCTTTGCGGCATTAATGCTTGCGAATATTATAATGATTATTCTGATGTATACGGTCATGATTCGCTTTTTCACATGGGCGTTACGAGTTCCAAAAGAAATTCTGCTTCCCTTAATTGCAGTCATGGCTGTCGCAGGAACATACAATTTACGTTTTAATTTCGATGATTTAATTATTTTACTTATTTTTAGTTTTATCGGATACCTGTTATTAAAAGCCGACTTTCCACTTGCACCAATTATTATGGGGATTATCTTAGGTCCAGTCATTGAAACAAATTTAAATACATCCTTGATGGCTAGCAGTGGGAGTTTTATGCCATTTTTAACAAGACCAGTGTCACTTGTACTCGTACTCCTTATTGTATTTTTTATTATTTTCACTTTCATTTATGCGCGAATAAATAAGAAAAAAGAAGCTGAATTAGCAGCTTTACAACAGAAAAGCAAAGAAAATAGCAGTGCCATGTAAGCATTAAAGGGGACAGTCCCCCAGCGCTTTAACGCGCCGGGGGACTGTCCCCTTTTTTAATCTATTTTAATCTTCTTTTAGAATAGGACCGAGCTCTGCTTAGAGTGCAGGCCGAGCATAGCTTTGGAGGATAAACCCGGCTATTGAACCACCTGTAACGAAATCAAGGATGATAAATACAATTTCCCAGTACCGCAAGTTTTGAAAGTAGATTGTAAGAAACGCCTTTCGATTATGAGCGTTGGGAGGTGCTTTTACTTCTAATGAAAACGACAAAAAACGACTGTACACGATCGATCGTGCAGTCGTTTTTCGTTAGAACATATCGGTCAAAAAAGACATAATATTTCAACCCATGCACGAATTCGCGTGCAAGTATCCACAAAGTCCCCGCTTTACCTCTTACGTTTTAATTCCTTTCCTAATTCAACATTGTTCATACACACTTAGTCATAAATTACTGCAGCGCACTCTTGTATACAGAGAACTCTATCAGGAGATAACTAGATTCATAGAAATGAAATTTACTTTAAAGGTTGTGTATACAATGTTTGTTGTGCACTCGTCATCTGATAAGAATCGCCCTCATCATTTAATGCTTGATCACAACAGTGAGATGAAAGCGTATATTGAAGGTTCATTTGCAAAGTACGATCCCTTCGGAATAACTCAATTAAGCAACTATTTGCACGATGTGGGCAAGCTTACGGCTAAGAATCAGGCCATCTTAACTTCAGAAAATGCAAAAAGAGGTTCTGTCATTCATGCGATTGGCGGAGCAGTCGTTCTACAAGATTACGAAGACGTACGAGCCAAGCTAGCTGCGCTCATTGTCGCATGTCATCATACAGGTTTAATCAACATCCAGCGACTTTTCCAAGAGAAACTTCCTGCAGCGGATGAAGATTTTAAGCAGATCCCATTTGATTACCCGTACATTGGAGAGAAAATTGATCAAATCCTTCACAGTAATCAACAGTTTCAGGATCAATTATCTTCGTATGCACATCTATTTGTTAAACTTTCGTACTCAGCATTAATTGACGCAGACTTCTTGAGTACCGAATTGTATATGGATGAGAGGAAGGCAGTCGCAAGAAAAGACACGAACAGTTTAGAGTTCAAAGAGTACCTCTCTCTACTAGATGCTAAAGTTCGAGCACTTCAACAAGTCTATTCAGATGAGCCACTCACGAAAAAGCGAAGTGCGCTATATTATCAGGCGAAAATCGCGGGTGAATCGTCTCAGTCGTTTTTATCATTAGTTGAACGAACAGGGTACGGAAAGAATTTTGCTTCTATGGCGTTTGGGTTGCAGCATTGCGACACCAATAATAAACGCCGTGTGATTGTCGCATTGCCACAAACGAGCATTATCGATCAGAACGCATATCAGTTTAAACAAATTTTCGGTAACGATTCAGTCCTTGTACACCACTCACAAATCAGTTCTGTTTCTGAAAGCGAGTCGGGTGAGGTACTTCGAGCGAACCTAGCAATTGAGAATTGGGATGCTCCGATCATATTTACGACAACGAATCAGTTGTTTCAAAGTCTTTTTTCTAGAAAGAAGCGAGATTTACGTAAGCTGCACAACTTAACTAATAGTGTAATCATCTTAGATGAATTTCAGAAACTTCCACTACACGTGTTAAAGCCGATCTTCAATATCCTGCATACATTACGAACGCACTTTGGAGTCACCGTTCTTCTGACAAGTGCAACGCCATACTCGTACGAAGCTTTGCAACAATTTAGAGTCATTGATGAACCGCCACAAGAGATTAATACGAAAGGCATACGTGCTGACACACGGGTTACGTATACAAAGGAAGAAGCGCCGTTTACCGTCGACAAACTTGCCGATGAGCTTGTGAAGCATCAATTCGTGCTATGTATTGTCAATACGAAAAAACGAGCACGAGACGTATACAACGCGGTTCGTCAACGTACGGAGAAAAATGTGTTTCATCTTTCTAAGGCAATGTGTCCACATCATTTACTAAAAACGATTGAACAAATAAAAAACTTGAAAAAAAATACCCCTGTTATTGTGATTGCTACGTCAATCGTTGAAACTGGAGTGAATTTTGACTTTCCAGTCGTTTATCGTGAATTAGCGCCATTGGCGTCGCTCATTCAAGCGGCGGGTCGTTCTAATCGGAATTTTAACTATACTGTTGGGAAGTTCGTTATCTTTTCTTTTGATGAGCCGACATTTGTATCCGAAGAGTATCAGCTTGCGACTGAACAAACCGTTGCCTTTCTAGATCATTACGGACTGGATTGCCTGAAAGACCCTACATCGTTTCATCTATATGATCGGGCGTTGTTCGCAGCCACGGTGATCGAGGATTAGACAGATACGATATACTACAGCTCAAGCCATTGCAATACGAGGAAGAGTCTGCGCGGTTTCAGATGATTGAAGAACAAACGGAGCCGATTCTATTTTATGAGTACGCAAAGAAGCATGTTGACATTGATATCGAAACCATTTTGGATGAGCGAAATCTATCGAGAAACACGCTCCGATCACTGCAACCGTTTTGTGTTGCGCTACCCAAGAATCATCCGGTTTTAAAGTCAGTGCAACTCAACAAAGAAATAATGAACGGAATTGGGGTATATTTTGGACCGTATTGTGAAAGGACTGGACTATCAAGCTGAATTTGGAGGTGGTTCATGTGGAAACGCTAGCCATGAAAGTCTGGGGAGATCATGCTTTATTCACAAGACCAGAGTCGAAAGCCGAGCGTATGTCTTATCCTTTCATCACACCCGCGGCAGCGAGAGCAATTTTGGAGTGCATCGTGTGGAAACCAGAAATGAAATGGGAAGTAACGAAGATAAAAGTGCTCAACCCGATTAAATTTCTTTCGGTGACCCGTAATGAACGTTCGAACGTGTTGCATCCAGCAAAAGTGAACGAAACGATTGGAGAAGACAAACCGTTACAACGGCATTCGTTGTTTCTAAAAGATGTTGCGTATGTAATCGAGGGTAAAATACACGTTCAACCGAATGTAACCCATGAAACAAATTTCAACTTGCAGAGAAAATATGAAAGTATCTTTTTGCAACGGTTAAATAAAGGACAATGTTTCCGCCGTCCTTACTTTGGCACAAGAGAATGCTCCGTGCAGTTTAGTCCAGTACATGAAAGTGAGGTTGCTCTGCCGCTCACAGCAGATTTTGGAACGATGTTATATGACATTAAATACCCAACGTACGAGAAAGAAAGTGCCATTCCTTACTTTTTTAATGCGAAGTTAATGGACGGCACATTGTCTATACCGAATGCGTTGTATGAAGAGGTACATGCCCCATGTATGTAAATCGGCTCGTGGAATTTGCTGAACAACAGATCGATCAATTTCCACCCCCCTACTATAAAGAAAAAACTATTCAGTGGTTAGCGACTGTTGAAAGTGACGGAAGCGTGTCGTTTCTACGTTTAACTGAGCAAGCTAACTATACTGTTCCTGATTTAGCGCGAAGCGGAAAACATCCGAAACCGCAGTTGCTCGTTGACAACGCCTCGTTTGTGTTTGGTATACCCAATCATTCGAGCAGGCAAGCATCTTACGTAAAGTTGCTTGAAGAATGCTTTCATAAAACGCACAACTTGGACATTGAGCGTGTATGCACTGCTATAAAGGATCAACAATACACGGTCCCTGTTGAAATGGAAGCAAGTGATCTAATTTTGTTCCGTATAGGTACAGATACGTTTCCTCATAAACATCATGACGTGCAAATGTTTTGGGAAGCGCACGTGCGTACTCACAAAGAATCTTTACACCAATCGGTCTGTTTCGTATGTGGCAAGTTCGGTCCAACAGTAAAATCACATTCGTCAACTTTTTCAATTGTCGGAGGTTTGCAGCCTAGACTCATTTCAGCCAATGAACGGGCGTTTTATTCCTACGGATTAGAATCTGCGTACACGTCACCAACATGTTTTGCATGTGAAGAGGCATACGGAAGAGCATTAACGCATTTACTCGGACAACGAAATGGACTCAAAACGAATGACAACGCTTATACGTTTCGGATTGCGGATATTACCTACGTGTTCTGGTCAAAGCAATCTGAAAGCATCACGATTACTGGCTTAATTGATACGCCTGATCCAAAAGCGGTTAAAGAACTGTTATCGTCCCCGTTCTCAGCTAAGAAAAAACAACCGCTCGCAGACTTTTATATACTTGCACTGTCAGCCAATAAAGGTCGATTAGTCGTTCGAGAATATCATGAACAACCTTCCTGGAAGGTTGAAGAACATGTCCAACGTTTTTTCACCTCACAAGCGGTGGACGATCACAACTACTACAGTGTCTATCGCTTAGCAAGTGCTATGTTCCGCGAGCCGCAAAAGGAAATGAAACAAATGAAAGTGGCGATCCAACATTGGATCAATTGGGCAATTTACGGCGAACCGTTACCGACATCGATTGCAGCACGGTTATTAAAGCGAATTCAAGTAACAGGCAATCTTACTGTCGTAATGAGTGCAAGTATAAAAAGTTGGTTGAATAGCCAACAGCAAGAGGAGTGGACCATCACATTGGATCCAAAACGACAAACAGCTGCTTATTTATGCGGAAGACTTTTTGCAACGCTAGAGAAAGTGCAGCAAACCGCAATTGGTGGTAATGACAGCCTAGCATCACGATATTTTTCAAGAACTGCGACAACACCCAAATCGGCCTTCGTTCCGCTAATAATAAATTATCATCATTACAGCAACAAGTTAAGGCAAAACGAACAGACCAAAGGATTGAGCTATTACTATGATCAGATTCTGACATCTGTTACGGAAAACCTAGACGAGTTCCCTGCACATTTAGACATCTATTCACAAGCAGAATTTGCGCTTGGGTATGCTCATCAAAAGAATGATTTTTACAAGAAAAAAGGAGAGAATGCTGGATGACCATTTATACCGATACAACAAAACGCCAAGATTTTATGTACCTATATGACGTTAGCGACGGTAATCCTAACGGCTGCCCTGATGCCAATAACCTACCGAGAATTGATTACGAAACGAATCAAGGGTTGATGACTGACGTAGCCATTAAAAGAAAAATCCGCGATGCTATTGCTCTTACGAACGAAGGTGAAGACGGTTATAACATCTATGTGAGACCAAAAGGCATCCTCACACGAGAACAAGAAAAAGCATTCGAGCATCTCAGCAAAAAAGAAAGCGATCAAACTGCTGAGACGAAAAAGGACGCCAGAGCATACATGTGTGAAAAGTATTACGACGTCCGCATGTTCGGTGCAGTTATGAATACAAAAAAATACAATTGCGGTCAAGTTCGAGGACCGGTCCAATTAACTTTTGCTCGCTCTGTTGATCCTGTGACTCCAATCGATCTAAGCATTACCCGTGTAGCGTTAACGAACGCTACAGACACAAAAAAAGGCTCTGAAGACGATACCGAAGCAAGAAGCGGACAAATGGGAAGGAAAGCATTTATTCCTTATGGTCTTTATGTTTGTTACGGTTACTTCACTCCAGCTTTTGCTGAACAAACCGGTGTATCAAGTCGCGATTTGAAACTCTTCTTTGAAAGCCTCACATCGATGTGGGATTATGATCATTCTGCTTCAAGAGGTCGTATGGCATGCCGAGGGCTATATGTATTCTCTCATGACCATAAATTAGGAAATGCACCATCAGATCAACTTTTCGATCAGATTCAAATTCAACGGACGAGTGCGAGCGGG
Organism: Geomicrobium sp. JCM 19038; assembly: GCF_000698125.1. GTDB lineage: Bacteria > Bacillota > Bacilli > Bacillales > Marinococcaceae > Geomicrobium_A. The sequence continues at coordinate 204,425 of NZ_BAXA01000002.1, forward strand.
CAGGCTGCGCCACGCTCTTACAAAGATTACGAGGTAAAGATTAACGAACGCCTACCGGAAGGCGTGACATTAACGAAAGTTGTTGATCGGTTTGAATCGATGCCTTTGTTAGCTGCGAATTAGTTAAGTTTGTAGAGAGTAAATAATAAAGACCGTGCGATGGAAGATCCCTCTTCTATTGCATGGTTTTTTGTGTGAACCGGTGGAATAGTCTATCGGTTTTAGCGTGTTTTTATTTTATGTATGCGTCTGTATAGGATAGGTCTAATTAACTTCCAAAGGGTGATGACAACTTGTAACGATTGTCGTTGCGATTACTAGGAGTAATTTTGAGGTATTAACCCAAGCACCTATAAAAGAAGATACTAAAACTGTACTCAGGTAGAACACCCGCAACTTGAGTCGTGAGATATTTTAACCCATACGCCTATACAAGGCGTAACGTATTCAGCAAATTCACCGTCTTTAAATCCAGTGTATTTCAATCCATACGCCTATACAAGGCGTAACAATGGAGCAACAGAAAAGGACAATTAGTTTTAGCATTTCAATCCATACGCCTATACAAGGCGTAACAGCCAAAATCATATACCGAATAAGACTATATACCTAATTTTAACAATAAATCAACAAGTATTTACTGTTTTTAGTGACATTACGAAGTTAGTAATTACACATTATTACATAATCAACTAAAATTTTGGTGCGAACCTCCCTAGTCATTCATGTTCGCCTAGGGTTCGCACTAGAAATCGTGTTGATCGTTGTTCGGTTTAGCATACTTATAAAATATTTCTAAAATTCGCTGTTTGGAACGAATGATTCGTGAGCCCTCCACGGATGATCTAACCTATCGACTTAACTCTATGGATACTAGTTTATCCAGAAACAGGCGTTGTATATTCAATTCGGAAGATGAAATTAAGGTTGCTGCAATAAGAATAAATGTCAAAGGCGTTCTAATTTTAAAGTGTCGTTAAATCAATCTGAAGATACTGTTGTAGAGTTTCTATCCGCGATAATTAATAGGGGACAGTCCCCCAGCGCTTTAACGCGCCGGGGGACTGTCCCCTTTTTTAATCTATTTTAATCTTCTTTTAGAATAGGCTCAATCTCTGCTCGCAGTGCAGGTCCTAGTGTTCGTGCATAGAGCGTCGAGATATGATTGTTATCTCTAAGTGTAATGACGTTACCGATGATCGGTAGGCATTCTCCGTCTACACAGAAGTGATCCGTTAGATCAACGAGGTGTACGTTTGAAGGAATGTTCTCTTCTCCGATCCAATCCCACGGTTGCTCCTCGGTTAATAAATCATCGCGAGGCGTGGCGCATTCCGATGGATCTGACGCTTGCTCCAAACATTGCGGAACATCGAATTCCATGCGTTGATTGTCTCGTAAGGCAAGGATATCAATTTTCCCTTCATAATTCTCCCACATCTCAACGAATCCTTCTGGCGTTAATTCGATATTCGCATTCGCAGTCGTCACGATTAAGTCGGGTTCGTGATCAATAAGCGGTTGAATGATGTGTTCATTCCAATTTACACAAAGGTCGGTAAGTGCTCCACCATGATTGTCTGTCGTAAAGCGGCAGCCGTCTTTAATATACGTATCAATTTGCATATTCAAGTCTTCAGCAATCTCTTCAAGTGCCGGAAACCAGTGACCAGAATGGGAACCGCCGACTAATGCTACACGGTAATCCGGATCTTCCGTTTCTCCGAATGAGCAACGATGAATGCGGTCGCTATCGAGCCCGGTATAACAATCAGAGTCATCATACATCGATGGCAGCTCTTCACTCGCTTGTAATATCCTCTCCATCGGGTCAATGTCAGGGTTTGGTGTTACCCCGTGAGAAACAACTTGTGCTCCAGGGAAATCGTTAACCGACGCTCCTTCTGAAGAGACAAGGCTTTGTTGGACTTGGGTATGCTGCCACTGCCATCCTCCGTTTGCTACGAACACGGGAATCATGAAGATCGCAAGCATGGCAATGACTTTTCCTTTGTCCTTTCGTGTTTTTACGCTTCGGCTTCGAGTTGGTGACTCGATTAGTTTTCCAGATATTACGGATAGAATAAATGATAGTCCGAGTAATAACAATCCGTCTACGAATGAAACAGTCGCATTGTTCGTGATTGCAAAATACATAATGAGAACCGGCCAATGCCAAAGATAAAAGGCATAGGAAATGCTTCCAAAGTAAACGAATGGCTTCGATCCAAGTAGTTTTTGCACACCGAAGGTTGTACCATTTTCAGCTGCTATTAGAATGAAAATAACACCAGAAATCGGGAGAAGTGCGGCATAACCTGGGAACAGGTCAGAGACAGGTAAGATCATACCGGTTAACGAAATGATCGCTAATCCGAGCCAACCTAAGATTAAACTGAAGATCCGGTTAAGTGATAAGTATGAAAGAGTGAGTGCTAAGATACCGCCAATGCTAAATTCCCATACACGTGCAAACGTATCAAAGTATGCCCAAGGTTGATTGATTGTTGTAATGTAAACTGAGTAGGCAAATGACGCTATAAAGATCGTTATGAGAACATAGAGTAATGTTTTTCTTACAGGTAGTTTTAATAGCTTTTTAGCTAAAAAGTAAGCCAGCAAGATGATAAGTGGCCATGTGATATAGAATTGACCTTGAATCGATAACGCCCAAAAATGTTGAAGTGAACTTGCTTCATTGTTTTGCGCAAGATAGTTTACAGAGTTTGTTGCAAGCTCCCAATTTTGGAAGTAGAGTGCTGAAGCAAAGGTTTCGGAAATTGTCTGTGACCATTGAGATTGAGGCAAAAACATATAAGAAAAGATGATTGTAATCAGCATTACTAGAAAGGCTAAAGGGAATAGTCTTTTCATCAATCCTAATAAATAGGTGCCAAAACCAATGGTACCAGTTCTTTCAAGGCGAGATAACAAGGATGTCGTAATTAAAAAACCAGAGACAATAAAAAAAACATCGACACCACCAGAGACGGTACCAAACCATATATGATAAATAGCTACTAGGAAGGCAGCAACAGCTCGCACACCTTCTAGCTCAGGTCGAAAGCGCTTTTCAGGAAGACGTAGATCTTTCAAATACTTCACCTACTTTATTTAAGTTACCAGATAAATATTATCATATTTAAATAACAAGCAGATTAAATTCATGTGAGGAATTTATTAACCTAATGGGGACAGTCCCTCAGTGCTTTAACGCGCTGAGGGACTGTCCCCAAAAGTGTTATCTATGTTCTGTTAGTACAATATTTGAAAATTCTTCAATACTGAGCTGGTCATGCACGTTTACTCGGTTAAGTTGGTATGGATCGTCGCCAGGGCGAATCGTGCCATTTTGAGTAGTAAATGCATAAGAATAACCAATTTCTTTTAGCATTGTAATTGTCCGCTCATCATATTGTCCAAATGGATATGCAAATGATAGTGGTTCATTGAGTAGTTCAAAGCTATGGTTCAAATCTGCGTATACTTCTTGAATTGGAAGGTGTAGTAAAAATGATGTACGATCATTATGATACAGCCAATGAAGATTATGAGTGTGGCCTCCTACTTCATGTATTGGCTCCATTTCTTCAAGTTCGTGCCAATTTAAATTGTTACGTCCTTCTGTCTCTTTACCATACCTTGGCCGTGCAGAAATAATATGAGAGATTCCTACCTGATCAAGTTCTTTCATAATGGGATAAGCATGCTCACGAATTGTTCTCGATCCATCGTCGAACGTAATTAGCACAGCTGGGTGATCTAATTGGAGTTCTCCCTTTAGGTACGAGACTAAATCGTCACCTGCTATTGTTTGAACATTATTTTCATCTAAGAAACGCATTTGTTCTTTAAAAGACTCAGCATCTAAATAGTCACCTCGCCCTTTAAATTGTTCCTTTGTCGTATCGTCATAGAAGCGGTGATACATTAATACAGGAATCCCATCTACTTGGGCATGAACGCTACGGATGTCTTCGTTTTTTGTTAAGTTATCTAGTGTACGATATAAATCATATAAAGAAATAGGATCATCTACATGAAGAACTACGTTTTCCTCAACTAATGGAACATTATCTAGTAATAATTTATTAAGTACGGCTTTCACACGCGCTGAATAATTGGCATCTGCTTCTTGCACGATAACGTAATCATCATTTTCTTCTGGTAATTCATCAAGAATATAAAAGGCATCGGCAATTCTTGCTAATCTTTCGTATGTAAGTAATTCGTCTTTATCATCGAATTCAAAAACGTATGTATTTAAGTATTCTAACCCCGTCTCTGGAAACAGAAAACGTGATTCCAATACAGTGGCAGCTTCATCTATGGTTATAGTACTAGTTCTTGGAAAGTCATCGTTTTCTTTATCGATAGAAGCATCTTCAGTACATCCTACTAATAATAAGTAAAATAAAAAAAATGAAAATAAAGCTAAATTTTTGGTGTGTAATATGTGCCTCAAAACCAAGCCCCTCCCTCTCACTAGTGCAAAAAACCTATAATAAGTATAGATGAAGAACTACATATTGGAAAGGTTTTGGAAACTAACAATATTATCAATTTACTAGTTTTGAGGAGATAATCACCTGTGGGGCACTATATGTTAAAGAATAACTAGTTAACTAGATATTTAGTCACAAATCATAGTTGCTTTTTACTTGTTGGCATACTATGATTAAAGGCAGGAAATGTCAGAAATTTTTGAAGGAGAATGACGATAATGACCGGTATTTCTGTTGTTATCCCTGCATATGAACCAGATTATAAATTAATTGAAACTGTAAGAAAGATTGCACAATACGCATTTGATGAAATCATCGTTGTGAATGATGGAAGTGATAGTTCAAAGCTATCAATTTTCCGAGAATTAATAACAATAAGAAATTGCACAGTTCTAAACCATAAACAAAACTTAGGGAAAGGTCGGGCTTTAAAAACGGCGTTCTCTTATTTTTTGGGTAAAGGTGAGAATAGTGTAGGTCTTGTAACAGCTGATGCAGATGGTCAACACGACCCTGAAGACGTATACCGTGTGGCGAATTGTTTATCTAATAACCCTAACTCACTTGTTTTAGGTGTCAGAAATTTTTCAGAAGATAATATACCACTTCGTAGTAGGTTTGGTAACCAACTCACTAAAGTCGTATTAAAGGTTGCATCAGGTATTAGTTTAAGAGATACACAAACGGGCTTGCGGGGAATACCAGCAGAGTTTGCTAAGGAACTACTTGAGGTAGAAGGTGAGCGTTATGAGTTTGAGATGCGAATGTTGATTGCTTGTCGAACGCACAACCGCGAAGTCGAACAAGTAACAATTGAAACAATTTACATAGATGAAAATGCGTCCTCTCATTTTAATCCAATAATTGATTCATTAAAAATTTACTATGTGTTCCTTCGTTTTGCATTTGTTTCGATTTCTTCATTTATACTTGATATTGGTTTATTTGCATTGTTTTCTTCCATATTGAAGATGTTTATGCCAGCAAGCTTTATCATTGTAGCTACTGTGATGGCACGGGCAGTTTCTTCTCTATTTAATTATTTGCTAAATCGTCAAGTTGTTTTTCAATCTAAAGGTAAAGTATCGAAAAGCCTACTCAAATATTATTCTTTAGCTGTAATTCAAATGGTGGCTTCTGCTGGGGGAGTGTATATCATTTATCAAGGTGTAGGTGACTATGAGGTCATAATTAAAGTTTTTGTAGATTCAATGCTGTTCTTAATTAGTTTCTTGATCCAAAGGCTATGGGTGTTTAGAAAGTAGGTTTTAGGTTGGTTCTTTTATTATTTTTAGCTGCTCTTTTATCTGTTGTGGGATATGGCTATTCTTTAAATCAGTTTTTAAAGATACCCATAGCGTTGTCTTATGCAGTCGCAATAGCTATGAAGGTATTAGTTTTGTTTATATCTGGAATATTAGATGTACTTCCATTTGTGGTGTACATTCTTTTTGTGTTGGGTTTACTTCTTCTTACTTGTAGTGTCTTACGTTTTCGCGATCTTTCACCATTTTATCATCCAGGTACTCTCTTCATGATGGTCTGTTTATTAGTGCATGTCTTTATTTTGCATGATGCTAAGTTATTATTTTTTGATGACTTCAGCCACTGGGGTTTAATGGTTAAAGAAATGGTGGCGTATGGAGATTTCCTGATGAGGAATCCACTATTGCTTATCGGAATTACCCTCCGGCAATGGCACTTTTTATATTTTCTATTGTTACAATTACAGGTTTTTCAGAAGCAATGATGCTAATTGCTCAGAGTATAGCAGTCGCTGTTTTACTTTCTACACTATTCGTAGGCTCCAAGTGGAAAAAGCCAGGATCAGTTTTTTTGCCATTGATTGGTGCTAGTGCATTGCCGTTAATTTTTCCCGTCAGTGGTACGTCTTTAATTGTGGATAGTTTACTTGGCTATGCTGCAGTTGCGAGTATAATAGCAATCTATACGTTTCGTTCTTCCTTAAAAATGCAGTTCTTAACTTCTGTGCCGTTACTGAGCTTACTAGTGTTAGTTAAAGACAGTGGAAAGCTCTTCTTTGCTTTTATTATTTCTGTTTGCTGGTTTACTGTTTTTCCGCTATGCAAAGGATCAATCATTTTCAAGTAGAATAGCAATTTTCATTAGCATAGTAGTTATACCTATTATTTTTGATCGTCTTTGGTCGTGGCAGCAAAATCAAATGTATGATTCTGCGTATGAGGACAATCGATTTGCTATTACTACTGGGATATTTCAGCATGATCGAACAGAGAATTATGTTGAAAGGTTATTGCCAGATTTAATGGCATTATCATTTAATTTTTCTTCACCTGCATTTCTTGGCTTTCTAGGGATTTTATTGTCTTTGAGTATTGGGATTTTATTAATGCGTTCAAGTCTTTTAAAACGAATATTAATATATATTGTTTTCCTGTATTTTATCTATATCGCTTTTTTATATATCTTGTATTTATTCATTATGCCAGATGCTACAGTCGGAAATTTAGTAGCGTTTAATCGTTATCAAGGGTCAATTCTCATTTTCCTTTGCGGGATCGGTGTCTTTTTCCTCAAAGAAGCCTTGTTAAAACAAAAAAGTAACACATCAAATGCTAAGTTAAGGTGGACGACTTTTAGCGTGCTGTTATTCTTTGTTCCTATTAGTACTCAGGTTAATGAGTTTAATATAGACCCTAACTATGATCAAAGTAATCGAGTGCCAGTCGTAAATCAATTTAAAGAACTGAGAGCAGTGACAGATCTAAATCACTCTGATCATATTATTATTGTGGATGTTGATGAGGAAAGCAGTCCTATTTTTTTAAGGTACTTAGTTATGTTTGAGCGATTAAGCCGAGCGCAAACTCAAGTTCAGCATTGTGATAATGCTAATGAATTTGTGGAGATTTTAAACAGTGGTGAATACTTGATGCTGTACAATTATGATGAGGGATTTAGCGATTGCTAGAAGATCATGCAGATGTAAAGCCCGAAAGTGGTAGAAACTATCGATTGGAAAACGGTACCATTGTTGAAGACCTATCTGGGGACAGACCCCCAGTGCGGTGAAGTGTTAAAAAGTGAGGGGTATTTTTAGGTTAAAGCGGTCTAAACCAAATATTATGAGATGCAAATGTCTTTTGCCCACAACAAAAATCGCTTATAAAAAGTGACTTTTTCTTTCATACAAACTTATGATAGGATCAAAGAAGTTGTAACATGTTACATCGTCATGACGTCTGTATGACAGGGAGGGGCAGAGTGAATGCTAAAATGGTTTATATTTGCTGTTTTATCAACTATTATGATTATTTCAGCTGCCTGTACACCTGATGAAAATGAAGAAACATTTACATTAGACGACATAGAAGCAAGTGTAGAAAAAGAGAAAAATTCAGATTTGAATGAAGAAGAGATTATTGAAGTTAATGAAAATATCACCATCGCCTCTGAAATAGAAGAAAAGGTTGATGTGGTGACTGAAGGTTACGTTTCTCAGGAAAGGTATTTTGAGCGGTTTAGAGATGATCAGTCAGATCAATTTGCTGAATTTGATGAGGATGAGCGTTTTCTTGCTGATGAGGTAGGACAAGTCGAAGTTATGGAAGAAGACGGAGTAGAGCACATATATCATAGTTATCAAATGGATGTTGTACGCGATGGCAAAGTATTTATCCACTTGATGACTCATGAGTATGTCGAAAGAGAAGACAGCTTTGAGTTGATTGATACTACAATTAATATAGAGATTCATAGCATCGATAGTGGGGAACAACTTGAACTCATAGATGCAGATACAGGTGAAATTATAGACGAGGCGAATTTCACTGACGATCAGGTGAACAAAGAATACAGAGGAATACAGAGCGGCGAACGACATTAACTTTTGGGGACTGTCCCCACGGATGAGTATAACTAAGGGGGAAAATAACTCATGAAGAAAATTCACGGTGTTTCCATAGCTTTCACATTTCCACTGCTGTTGATAGCTTGTGATGGAGGAAATTTAGAAGCAGAAGAGGTTTATGAAGGAGATGAAGAGGTTGTAGAAGGAGATGATCAGGAAGAAGAAGCTCCATTTACACCGAGGACAGAAATAGAACAACTCGCTTATGAATCGGATATTGATACGCTTTACTTATATATGAGAGATGAAGATTTAGAGGAACTCTACGAACGCGATGTTGATTCCGATGATCGTCTCACTGGCATATTCGTATAAACTCGCCGGAAGCAGAAATTAAGCACCTAGATGGAGGTCTGCGTTTCCGAGGCAATTCAACGCGACGTATGGACAAAAAATCATTTAACGTGCGTTTTGAAGACCCACAAGCCATTACGTTTGGAAGTAATCGAATGAATCTCAATGCCAATTATAGTGATTCATCGATGATGCGAGATCAGTTATCGTTTGAAATGTTTCGTGATGCCGATGTAATGGCACCTAGAACGGAGTACTTTAATCTTTTTATGAATGATTCATATGAGGGGTTATACGCGCATGTAGAACGTGTAGACTCTGATTTGTTAAAAGCAAATGGTCGTAACGGTGACGGAACTCTAGTGCGAGATCGTATACGAGATGTAGAGGACATTGATATAAATTCAACGTTTTCTTATGATCTAAGCACTGTTGAAGACGAGGAAGCATTCTTTGAAGAGGTTTTTGATTATCGTGGCGACCCAGAATGGCAAGCATTAGCAGAGCTCATTACGTGGGTGTATGAAACACCAGCAGGTGATGAGTTTGCGCAAAGATTCTACGAAGAGATGGACGCAGAACGAGTGATTAATTTCTTGGCTGTACATTTTCTCGTAGGTGATATCGATGCGTTTGGGGATGACTACTGGTGGTATCTTGATCATGAAGATCCTGATGCAAAATGGGAATTCATCCCGTGGGATAAAGACTTAACATTCGGCTCTCACAGTCGTACAGATTATGGAACGATGAACGATTTTATGCGTTATGATTACGGGCTGTCTTCAGGTTGGGATAACGCTCTTTTCGAGAAGATGCTCGAGACACCAGAAATTAAATCGCATATTGATCAGAACTTAGAGCAATTAATGGAAACGTTCAATGAGGACGAGTTAAATTCAAGAATTGATCGCTATTATGAGCGTATACAGCCATTTGTACCCATTAGCTCGGACACAGAAGGTGCATTTAACATTCATCCTCAAAACCACTTCTCAGAGCTTAGCGATTTCGATGCTCAAGTGGATGTCGTAAGGGAGTATATTCCACTTCGTTATCAGGCGATCAATACGCGGATTGGAAATTATAAAGAGCAAGAAAGAGATCAAGTCATACACATGATTGATGAGAGTAACGTAGGAGAGGACGTATACTTTACGAATTCTCGAGGTGATGTGTTTGCCGTCTTTACACCGTCGACGGTTGACCAAGCGGGTGAAGTTACTTTAAGGTTAGATGAATTAGCAGAAGGTGATGTCGTCGATGGGGTTCAGCGAACGTATGCGTTTGACTCAGGTGAAGCGGATGTGAATGGACAACTTACGTTATACTACATTAGTACGAACGACGTTACCAACTGGTACAAAGACGAAGAACCAATTGGCGACCAATGGGGATTGTCGATTGCTGAGCGTGTTGGCGCAGAATTAAACGTTATGGAAACGGATGTGAATCCATACACGAACCGTGCAACGTCAGAAGATGTGCCACTCAATGGTACTCACGAATTTGTAATCACACAATAATAATAAGGGGACAGTCCCCCAGCGCTTTAACGCGCCGGGGGACTGTCCCCTGAAATTTACATCGTGTGGTCCACGTTGTACATGTTGCCGTTCTCAAATTCAATCGATAGCTCGACTTTATAGACATCGTCTTCGCTTACATCTAGAGCTTGTAATACTTCAGTGACCATCTCTTCTTCATCAGCATCACCGTGAAGTTCGATGTCTTGTAATAGTTGTTCAATCTCCGTAATCGCTTCATCATTTTGAATGGTTTCGTTATCACGTTCGATTGACGCTGTAACTTCACCGTCTTCATCTTCGTAGTCGTATTCCCAGTCGTCGCCTTCGATGAACTCAATATCAAGCTCAAAGTCGACAACCCCACGATCATACGCAGATCCTTCCTCGTCCATGGCATTGCCACCATCGCCGTCTTCAGGCGTGTCGGTATCCTCCATGTCATCACCAAGATCTAAATCATCCTGACCATCTTCTTCGATGTCGCCAGCAGGGTCATTGTCCATATCCATGTTCTCATTCGGATCGTCATTCGCGTTTCCGCAACCTGTCAGTACGAGCGTAGCAATAAGACCAGATAATAAAAATTTCTTCAAGTACGTAAACCTCCTATATCGGTTAAGATACATATAGCCTTTCACAACGGAAAAAAAGTATACGAAAAAAATAACCGACCAAAAGGACGGTTACTAAAATATAGATTTAATTGTTGATACCGATGGAAAACTGCTTGAGTCGTAGTTCGTTTGCCATTCTCATATACGATAGCGCAAGTTCAAATTGTTGATCTATCTCTAGTGCTGCTGCAACCTCTTCATAAGCTTCTGTCGCTTCGAAATACAGTTCTTGATTCACTAATTCGTCAAGCCCCTGATCAACGAGTAAAAGGTCAATCGAAGAAACGTAAAGCCTCGTGTGATCCGGTTCCCTGCAGTAAACTCAACAAGGTTATAGGTTTTCATATCATCTTCGGCCTCTTCTAGTAGTGCAACGCCTGAGCAATCGCCTAAGCGTAATAAAACATTCGCTAAGTTTGCTTTTGTTTTGGAGCCGACCAAGGTGTCATACTGGTCACCCGTATGAAGCGCCTCATCGTAATAATCTCTCGCATCTTGAAGCATCCCGTTTCGCTCTTTATGCAACCCATACGCCCGTAAGTGTATCGAACGATTGAACGGCTTTTGATTTGGTTGTTCTAAACAATCAAGAAAAAACTCTTCTGCTTGATGATATAAGCGAAGTTCCGAGTAGATCGAAGCTTGTAAGCTCGTGCATGCAATGACCCGTTCATCATGTCGTGAACTAAGCTCGAAGATTTCTTTTGCTAAATCGAGGTATAGTGAAGCGTGCATATATTGATTAATTCTGTAGAAACCTTCACCGAGCAAGAAGAAAAATTCAGCTCTTTCTAGTTCACTCACTGAATGAATCGATCGCTCTGCTTTTTGATAATGACCCAATGATTGTAAATAGTTCTCGCGCTGAAACGCCATTCGACCTTCCATCAAGTGATACAAGTAATTAAGCACTTGATCAGTCTCTACAATGGATTCATCGACGTGTGCTTGATTCTCAGGAAGCGGATCTCTAAGAATCTCATTTGTAAAAATTTTATGACGAAATTCGACGAGTTGATGATACGTCTGAATCTTTTTGTCTGTTACAGCTGATCGTAAGAGCTGTTCTGTTAGCGCCTTCTGCATTTGGGCTTTCTTAGCATCATAAGAAACGATAGCATTATACCAATTCCCAATAGCACCGATGAGTAAATCTGGAGACGCAGTTGTTTTGCCCATGAGCCCCTCCTTCTAGCGATCTCACCCCGATTATGGCAAGCATAACAGTTGCAATTCTTTATTGCTATGCGAAAAAAAAGATAGAAAGATAAAAGGCAATATCTTGACAAGATATGCTAATTTTTGTTGAACGAAATTGAATGAATTTGACATTATTTTACCAAAAGTACGGTTGAATATCGTACACCCCGATTGATTCAAAAATGAACAGCGAAAATTTAAAAATGAATTATAAAGTCACTTCAACCAAATAAGTAAGCGCTTACAATTGGTATGTATTTTGCAGTAACACTCTTTAAACCAATTAGCAGCATAAAGGAGTGGTATGAGTGGATGAGCAGCATTATCTAGATGATTTGCGTAAGCGTCGGGAAGTAAATTGGCCAAAACATTTGCCAAAGGAAGCGTATTATCCGTTTGGTAAAAAACTTTTAAGCGATTATCTTGAAGAACACGCACACAGAACGCCGAACAAAGCATCGACGATTTTTTACGGTCGCGAACTGACTTTTGCAGAACTTAATGAAAAGAGTAGTCGATTCGCAACCTATTTATCAGGAATTGGCATTAAGAAGGGTGATCGGATAGCAGTATATATGCCGAATTGTCCGCAATTCATCATTGCCTTTTATGCGATTTTAAAAATCGGTGCGATTCACGTTCCGGTAAATCCAATGTTTAAAGAAAAAGAACTGCAATACGAACTGACAGACTGTGACGCTCAAGTCATCGTGACGTTAGATCAATTCCTTACACTCATTAATCAAGTGAAAGATCGTACGACCCTACACACCATCATTGCGACATCTTTGTCCGACTACCTCCCTGAAAACCCAACATTACCAATACCCGACGGAATGACTCAAAAAGTACAACATACTGAAATTGATTTCGAACAAGCCATCGCTTCAAGTTCTTCCACTTATCCACATGTGGATCGATCGTTAGACGACATCGCTGCATTGAATTACACAGGGGGGACGACAGGCTTGCCGAAAGGGTGCATGCACACACAAGGGGATATGTGTATACAGCCGCCACGTCAACGACCTTTGGCTTAAGTCATAAAGGGGATCAAGTGACGCTGAACTACTTGCCAATCTTCTGGATAGCTGGGGAAGATGCGGGCGTGATCAATCCGATATTCACAGGTCATACACAGGTGTTGATGACTCGCTGGGATACGGAGACGTTTATTCAAGCTGTGGAAAAATACAGGGTCACTTCGACATCAGCAATCACAGACAATCTCGTTGCGGTCATGAATGAAGCAGAAGGTCGCGACTTATCCTCATTCGAGACAACACTTGGTGTTTCTTTCGTGAAAAAAATCAATGTTGAGTACCGTAAACGCTGGTATGAACTGACAGGTACAATTCTAAAAGAAGCTTCGTACGGCATGACAGAAACGCATACGATGGATTCATTTACAGACGGTCAACAAGAGCAAGACACTGATTTGGATCGCCCAGGATTCGTCGGATTTCCGATGCCTGGTACTGAAATTAAAATTCTCGACTTCGATACTGGAGCATTGCTTCCAATTGGTACAGAAGGAGAAATCGCGATTCGAACCCCATCGCTTATGAAAGGATATTGGAACAATGAAGAGAAAGCTGAACAAGATCTCGTCGATGGCTGGTTAAAAACGGGTGACATCGGCTTAATGAATGAGAAAGGTCAGTTTTATTTTCTAGGACGGAAGAAAGAGATGTTAAAAGTGAACGGGATGAGTGTGTTTCCGGCTGAAATTGAAGTGATCGTCACCAATCATCCAGCCGTTGCAGTCTGTGGTGTCATTGGGATTGAAGATGAGCAAAAGGGAGAGCTACCAGTAGCCGCAGTGGTGTTAGAAAAAGAAACGACCGTTCAAGAACTGGAAGCATATTGCAAAGAGAACATTGCATCGTACAAACGACCGAGAATTGTCATTATGAAGAGTGTCCCAATGACAGCCACTGGCAAAGTAAAAAAGCCTGAGCTAAAAGAGGAGATCGAGCATGGAAACTTACTTGCATGAGTTGGAAGAGCGAAAAGAGCGCGCACGTCAAATGGTGGAGAGAAAAAGGTCGCAGCTCATAAAGAAAAGGGATTTTATACGGCAAGAGAACGGATTGCCAAGCTCGTCGATGCGGACTCATTTCTTGAACTTGGCCTACTCAATACATCCGATCAACAAGGTGCAGCGACAAAAAGCCCAACGGACGGACTGATCGGAGGTGTCGCCAAAATTGAAGGGCGACCCGTCGTCATTAAAGCGTTTGATAAAACGGTGTTTGCAGCAACTGAAGGAGCCGTCTTTATGCGGAAATCGAAGAAGCTCCATGAATACGCCGTCAAACGCGGGTTTCCTTTGATTACTCTCGCTGAAGGTGGCGGACTGCGAATGCCAGATGGGATGGGATCTGACAACATTAGTCGCTTTATGATGCCCTATCAATTGTTGCATCATGATCGCAAAGTACCGTTAATAACAGGGATTTTTGGTGATAGTTACGGCGGTCCGACGTGGTTTGCGGTGAGCTCGGATTTCGTAAGCCAAGTAAAAGGAACGTGCATGGCTGTGGCAGGTCCAAGAATGCTTGAAGTGGCTACGGGGGAACAGATTACACCAGAACAACTCGGTGGATGGGAGATGCATGCAACTGAAACAGGGCAAATTGATCATGCTGCAGAAGACGAAGATGACTGCATCCGAGCAATCAAGGAGTATTTGTCCTACGTCCCAAGTCATTCAGGTGAACAACCAGCAGTGGTACCATCAAATGACGATGCGGACCGATTGCTACATGAAGCAACAGAGCTTGTTCCTACGCGTATGAAACGGGCATATGATATGAAGAAACTTATTGCATTAATTGTTGATGATCATCATTTCTATGAGCTCAAAGAAGAGTTTGGTAAAGCGCTTATTACCGGTTTTGCGAGATTGAACGGTCGAACAGTAGGAATTATCGCAAACCAACCGATGTTTTTTGCGGGGGCAGCGGGAGCGCAAGAATGTGAAAAAGCGACAGACTTTATCGTACAATGTGATTCATTTCATATTCCGTTAATATTCCTACATGATATCCCTGGCTTTCGCGTATCAAGCGGGGCAGAACGCTCGAGAATTCCTTCAAAGATTATTCTCTGGAATCAAGCACTCGTACATTCAACAGTACCAAAACTGAGTGTTGTGATCCGCAAAAGCATCGGAGCTGCATATAGCAACATGTGTGGTCCAGATATGGGTGGGGACTTTGTTGTCGCCTGGCCAACTGCAGATATTAACTTTACTGGTCCAGAAGTTGGTATAAATGTTGTGTATGGTCGAGAACTTGAAGACGCCGAAGATCCAAAAGCAGCACGGCAAGAGTTGCTTGATACGTGGGCATTTGAGAGTTCACCCTATAAAGCTGCATCAAAGCATTTGATCGATGATATTATCGACTCGCGATACACGGGCGTTTCTCTGTCAGACTCTTGAATACGCTTGTCTTAATAACGGTTCCATTAGTGAGCGAAAGTTAGCGAATTGGCCAACAGGGTATTAGTAATTAACGATTAAAGGTGGCACGTCCACCTTTAATCAATCCCATTGTTCAACGTTTGAATGTTCGTTCTAAGTGATTGTACGGTATTAACGAGTTGCTGAATCGATTGGGTGCTCTCTAAGTTTTGTTGGTGTTGAGCGGTAGCAGCGGTAATCATAGCTTCGATTCGTTTTAGAAGTTCTTCGTATGTATGGACGTGATTTGAAAGCATCTTCGTCACATCATCGTATTTGACTTGCATTCCTTTCATCGACTGTTCTCCATCGGTAATTCGTTCTTCTAACCGTTTTGTTTCTTCGAACATGGTTGTTAGGTGTGTTTCTGTGTTGACGAGAGCGTCTGTTTTTACTTGTAACGTTTGTTCTTGTTCTTTTAACAATGTCGACGTACGAGTAGCTACGTGTTCGATGGACTGAGCCGATTTAGCAATGATAGATCCTGTATGTTGTGATGTGACAGCGAGCTTTCGAATTTCTTCTGCAATCACAGCGAAGTGCTTCCCTGCATGAGTGTGAGCCGCCTCGATTCCCGTATTGATCGATAGAATATGTGATTGTCGCGCGGTCTTTTCCACATCTTCCACGTCTTTTGCAATTTGTTGGCTGATCGTCTGGAGTTGTTCGATTCTGTTCACGATCTCTTCAGGCTGTGAGTCAATCCCTTCCATTCTCTTCGTAGCGTTTGAAATATCTTGTATCGTTTTTTCAGTCGTTTCTCTAGAATGACTCGTACGAGAACGTAGCCCAACAAATGCAGCGACAACATCATCAATTTCAGTTTGCAATCGCATTAAATCAGATTGGTCGTTTTCGGCTGCGTGCACGTGTTGTTCGACTTGTTGAACGAGTTCACCTTGGCGTTTATGAATGTGCTCATGAGCTTGTTCACCCGTTTGCGCTTGTGAAAATACTTGATCCGACAACTGAGTGACTTGGTTTGAGCTTTGATTGATGTCTTCAAGTAATTGTTGCAAGATCAATTGTTTTGCTGCACGCTCTTCTTCAATGATTCGATTCATCTTTTTGCTTGATTGAATTTGGAAGTAGAGTGCGGTTGTTAGTAAAACGACAAAGAACAAATGCATGAGCACCATGATAAACGAGTAATTAGAATTACCGTAAACGGCTAAAGGGAATAAAAAGAAACCAGCAATATGTTGGAAGGCAAAAAGGGAAACAGAGACGAGTAGAAACCGCGTCTGATCATAAAACGCTACAATTGCAAGCATAACAAACACGGAGAAGTGATATTCAACCATCCCATTGCCACTTGCAATCATTGAAATGCTCGTAAACGTTAGCGTTAATGTTTGTAACCAAGCATTTCTGGTTGGCTCACGAACGAGCAAGGCTGCGACAAAGAGAGCGATTACAATTGCATACAAAAAAGGAACAAGAGGGCTTCCCTGACTTTCTATGGTAACGTGATGATGATGGTGTTGCGACCATGCTGAAACATCGAATAGAAATAAGAAGGTGGCAAGCATAACACTTACGGTAGTGATCCAAATCATTGTTCAGTTCTTTTGGTGCACGGTTATAACCTCCTTTCTTGTTTAGTATCCAAAGGAATACTTACTAAAGAACTATAAATATAACCGTACATGAATTAGTGAATGAATAATATTAATACTATTTATTTTGACTGCAATTGATCTATAAGTCATTAGTTTATGGTAAGGAACTTCTAAAAAACTGCAACAGCGGTTTCAGTTAGGGCTACATCCGAAAGCGAGCTAAGCTCGTTTGCATTGCTTGTGCCGATTGTGTTAATACATCACTCGATGATGACACTTCATCTGTTGCTGCATGTTGTTCTTGTGCAACTGCTGCGACTTGTGTGGCATAGTCAGCGATGGATTGTGCGGCAGTTAGAGACTTCTGTGCAACTTGTTCAAGTGCAGTCACATGAGCGACATTCTCTTGTTGCTCGTTTTCGATCTTCGTTACATCAGTGGCAAGCGATTGGATATGAACGAGTAACGATTGAAATTGTTCTTTTGCTAGTTCGACTTGCTGTTGACTATCTGAAATTGCAACAGTTCCTGCTTGCACCGCTTGTTTTGATAAAGTCATTTCTGCTTGAATTTTGTAGATGGTCTCTCGAATCTCGGATGCAGCTTTCCCGGAACTTGTGGCCAACTTGTTGACTTCTTCAGCAACAACGGCAAAGCTTCTTCCTTGATGGCCAGCGCGAGCTGCTTCAATCGTTGCATTTAACGCAAGAAGGTGGGTTTGCTCGGCAATTTCTGAAATGACCGATACAATCTGTTCGATCGTTTCCGAATAACTGTTTAGATTATTGATCATCGTAGCCGTCGTTTCGTTACGGTCATGAAGGATGTGCATTTGTTTTGTTGCATTGATCATCGTTGTTGAACCCTCTTCCGCGGCTGTTTGAACGTTTTGTGTTAGTGACTCGATTGATTGCAGGCGACGTAACGTTTCTTTAATCGTTTGATTCATCTGAGAAGCGTTGATGAGCGTGTGATTTGCGTGTTGCTTCTGCTCATCACTGTATTCTGCCATCGAAGAAATCGATTCGGCGCTATGAGACGCACTTGTACTAAGTTCTTCTGAACTAGCATGCAGCTCTTCAGCAGATGCTGCCACTGACTCAGATGATTCTTGAATATGAGAAAATAACTCCGCTAACTTTTTCTTCATAGTATTGTAATGTCTGGAAAGCTGTCCAAGCTCGTCTGCTGAAGAATCATCAAGAACATTGGTGAAGTCTCCTTCACCAGCTGTTTCTAATGCATATGTGACGGCGCGGAATCGACGCTGAATTACCCGGTTAATAAATAAGAATATTATGAAAACAATTATGGTGAAAAAGACGAACGAGACAACGAATAGCAATATGTTTTGGATTGTGGCAAATTGAATATGTTCTGTGGATTGACCGACTGCCCACATCCCAATCATTTCAGAATTGGCATCATAAAGAGGGGAGTAAAGCAATTGGTACGACTCACCATTGATGTCGTGGTCAGCTAGGTAAGTTTCTTCTGTTTGCATAAGCGTGTTGAACGCGCGATTGTCAGCTGTAAAAGACGCTGGGGTGGAGGAAGCAACCGTTTGATCTTGCGTAAATAGAAACGCTTCACCTTCGGTAAGAGACGTTACGTGTTCAACGAACTCGTCTCCAACAGCGCGGTTTCCTTTAACTAGTTGTTCGCCATCAAGTGACCAAGGTCCTCGGAATTGATAATCGATGACTTCAAAGCCAAGTTCAAGTTCAGATGACAATTTGTCGTGTACGCTGGACTGCAAATGATTTACGGTTTGCCAGCCAGTTGCGACGGTAACGGCAATAACAAAGAAAAGCATGATTGCTGTGAATACCTTCATATAAGTACTCGTAATGCTCTTAGACCTCCAACGCATCGTAAGCAACCCCTGTCTACATGTAGTTATCTTTACTATCGGAGGGATTCGTCATGCCCTACAGTAAAAAAACATCGTTCGACAAAAATGGCTACAATTCGTAGGTGTAAAGTTCTATTTGGATTCTTTTAGCAATCTATTAGCATTCACTAGAAACTACTCGTAATTGCTCATAGCATTTCACTGGTAACTTCTGTATGATATGGTATAGGGAAACCTTAGTAAGAATGGAAAAGAAATCTATAAGGTTTCTTTTAGATGAATAGACAAGGAGCGATTACTGTGCTAATAGCAGCGGATCTTGGAAACTCAGAAACGAAAATGTACATTAATGATCAATTTCTTAAGCAACCTTCGGTCATTAAACGCTTGTTTTCTAAGCCTGAGAATTTAGAACTAGACGTTGAGAAGTCAATTTTGAACTTGGATCATGAGCTCCTCGTAAACGTATCAAGCCAAGCGATTCGTCGCGATGGATTGTTTATGATCGGTGAAAGAGCAAGCCGTTCAGCAGACGTTGAGAACATGAATATTAAACTAGGAAACAAATACAAGCACGACCTACCTGTCATTATGCTACTCGGTATGGTCGCAAGCCATGAAGTGCGTAACCAGTACATGGAGCAAGGCGCCCTTCCTAACTTCTTGGAAGTGAAAGCAAAACTATCAACTGCTATTCCAGCTAGTGAGCATACGAATGAGAAGGCAGAAGCATTACGTCGCCGTATTCTCGATCACTCACACCATGTAACCCTTCATGTTGGCGAGCAACAAGTGAACGTTCAAGTCTCGTTTGATGATGTAAACGTTACACAAGAAGGTATTCCAGCACTCTACACATTACGTGCTGCAAACCATGAAATTCTAAAAGACTATGTTTCTCTTTATGATTACAATATTTCAGAAGAGAAATTGGACAAGTTGCCGAAGAAAATCGCTGAGAAGAACATCGTTCACGTGGATATCGGTGACGGCACGACAGAATTTAACTACACAGAGAAGTTGAACCCGGTACTTGATTTGAGTGACGGTCAACGTTTTGGCGTTGGTCATGCGACACAAGAAGCCATCAACTTGCTTAAGTCTGAAGTAGGCGGCTACCTTGATCTGAACCGTCAGCAATTCATGGACATTCACCGTGATCGTAACAACCCACTTCATAAAGACGCTGTGAACAAACTCATGGAAGCGAAGTATACACAGTCTCGTTTACTTCTAGAAGCGGTACAAGAGAAAGTCGTACAAACAGCTGGTCGAGTGAACTTCATCATGGTTTACGGTGGAGGAAGCATTCAATTTAAGACGGAACTCTATGAAGATCTCATTGAATTCGCAGCAGATGCGAAGCTTGAAGTAATCTGGGTTCCAGAAGAGTATGCAATTAATATGAACGTTGATGGTCTTCGAATCTTAAACGAAAAAGTTCTTTACGCATAGGTGATGAACGATGAGAAACAGCTACACGTGGAAATTAAATAAAGAAGAAAATGCCGAGAAGATTAATGAGTGGCTTGACTCCCAAAAGAACATTCGTGATTCATTGTCTTTTGCGGTTCAGTTAATGCAACAGCATTTAGGGAATGTTGACATCCGTAGTTTTGACAATGCGAATGAGTTAATGCGTTTGTTCCAAGAAGCGCAAACAACGAAACCTGAAGAAGTTGAAGCGCCTACACCGAAGGTAACGAATCGACCTGAACAACGTCATATTCCATCTCCGTTTGCGGACGATGAAGACGACGATTGGGCAGGGTTTGTTGACAAAGGTGCATTGTTTGGCAGGAAGTAAGTGAGTGAGCAGTGTTTACTGCTCACTCTTTTTCGTTTTTGTACCGAAAGGGGTAAAGGCTGCGAATGTCGTCACGACCATGGCGAATAATATGGAGACCACCCAGTTCTGTCCGGTTGGAAGAGTCGTGTAAGCAAAGAAGGAAAACGCGAGTAGTGTGAAGAAGAGTAAAGTAAGGTTGAGATAGTGGATCGACCTGTTTTCCTTTTTAATAAACGGCACACTCCTTTCAGTCATTGAAGATAAGCCATTATCCATATTGCGTTTGGTGTTTATGCTTTTTCTTTAAATAGTCTTCATCTTCACGAACCAATTTCCATTTCTCCTGGAAAATTGATGCTGCTTCTGCCTTTTGTTCATCAATGCAACGTTCATTACGTTTGCCATCCGCGTTGTATTTCTTGCCACCAGGATAGTTAGCATACCGCCTTGCTCTTGTATAGCCCATTTGTAAGTATTTCCGTGCCATGTCCATGCCGACGAAGTCCTTTTGTTCTTTATACGATAAGTATTGGTTGTAAATCTGATCTGCGGATGCTTGGGCAATCTCAGGGTCTTAAATCGCCAATTCGGTAGAATTTCACTTTTGTATGGTTCGACCATCAGCACGCCTTGTTCACCACGACCCACTCGGTATTTGTCAGGCTGCTTTCGGAAGTCTGTATTGTCGAAATCCACTTCATCGTAGATGTTTTCCATAGCGAAACCTCCTTTTAGTCAATGTGTAATACCCGTTTTAGATTACGATGAAACCTAGAATTCGAAATTGAGTTAGAGAATTCATAAATGAATCTATTGCTGGATGGAATATACTGATTTGTCAGTCTGGTTATTGGCATTAATTTTGCAATTAAAAAGGGTACGGAGGTGTCAACGTGGAGCGATGTCGTTTATGGTTATCCAAAGAAGAGATTGATCCTGAACTATTGCAAGGAAAAACCGCGGTCATCATTGATGCATTACTTGCAACTACGACACTCATTACGATGATGGAACGTGGCGCAAAGTATGTCTATCCGGTTGATTCAATTGAAGCTTCTACTACCTTACGTGAAGAACTGTTGCTTGAAGGCTCAGTCATTCGTGGTGGAGAACAAGGTGGGCGCCCTGTCGATGAATTTGACCTCGGTCATTTGCCGACGGATTACACAGAGGATGTTGTTTCGAATCAGCGCATCGTCTTTCTGTCAACAAATGGCACGAAGGCCATTCAATGGACAGCTGCTGCTTCCAAGCGCTTGTTATGTAGCTTTCGCAATGTTCACTATGTCGCGGATTACATTCGGCGCAGTGATCCTGAAGAACTTGTCATCGTTTGCTCTGGGGCAGGCAGTCATTTCTCAATGGAAGACTATTTGTGTGCGAGTCGTTTACTTGATGAGCTGAACCTTGACGGTGTAAAGCTCGATGATGGCGCAATTCTAGCAAGTGAAGGGAAGTATTCGGATGAGCAGATCGTTTCGCTCGTTACGAAAAGCCGTGTAGGAAGATCGATGGTCAATGGGAATATGCAAGATCTTCTCGATTTTGTACTAGGTTTCAAGACGCAAGATGTTCTCGTTGAAGCAACGGATGATGGAATTCTTGCGGTATTGGAGAAAGGAGAGGTCGTTCATGAGTGAACAACGTGAAACGATCGCCGTTCGCTCTGGGGAAGAGTTGAATGAAGACGCAATCGTATCATTTTTGAGGAAGTCTTTACCGGAGTTCCCTCAAGATGAAACACTAACCATTCGCCAGTTTCCGGCGGGAGCGTCGAACTTAACGTATTTGCTTGAAAGTGATTCGTTTGAAGCGGTGTTGAGGCGTCCTCCGTTTGGCCCACTTCCAGCAAAAGGACATGACATGTTACGAGAGCACAACTTGCTAAAAGCATTATCACCGAAGTTTCCTTACGCACCGAGGCCACTCGTTCTTGGCGAAGGCACGGATGTGATGGACGTAACCTTTTATGTCATGGAGAGAAAGCATGGAATCGTTTTAGACAGTAAAGATAGCGAGATTGTTCCCTCTAGAGAAGAAGCGAAACGTGTCTCAGAACGCTTTATCGATTTGCTTGCGGAGTTACACCAAGTAGATCCTACAACAGGTGGCCTTGAGAAGTTTGGGCATCCAGAAGGATTTACGAAAAGACAAGTCGAAGGTTGGCTTAAGCGTTATGAGAAAGCGAAAACCGAAGACGTACCAGGTTTCGAAGAGTTACGGGCGTGGATGATCCGTGAAATACCGCCTGACGGTGAAGCGACGGTCATTCATAACGATTTCAAGTTGAATAACATGCTGTTTTCACAAGGATATGAGCAAGTCAATGCAGTTGTAGACTGGGAGATGGCGACCATTGGTGACCCACTCTTTGATTTAGGTGTTGCTCTCGGTTACTGGGCTGAACCGAATGATCCACCTGGCATTCGAGCTGGATTCCAATCGGTAACGACTCATGACGGTTTTTACAACCGGCGCGACCTTATTGAACGCTACGCGAAGAAAACAGGTCGTAACCTTGATCATATTCATTTTTATCAAGTATTTGCCCATTTCAAGCTCGCCGTGATTGTTCAACAAATTTACTATCGTTGGAAAAAAGGTCAGACTCAAGATGCTCGTTTCAAAGTTTATGGTGATATGGCAACTGAACTCATTAAGCATGCAAACTCAATTAGGGGGAGTTATTCATGAACTTCGAATACAGTGATAAAGTCAAACGTCTACAACGAGATGTAAGCGCATTCATAGACCGACATGTTGTACCGAATCAAAAAGTCTTTTATGAGCAATTAAACGCAGCTCCAACGCGTTGGTCAGCGCCGCCGATTATGGAAGAAATGAAAGAGAAAGCAAAGTCAGAAGGCTTGTGGAACTTATTCCTTCCTGAATCTGAACTCGGTGCGGGCCTTACAAACGTTGAATACGCACCGCTTTGTGAAATTATGGGTCGCACGCCACTTGCTCCAGAAGTGTTTAACTGTGCAGCACCTGACACAGGCAATATGGAGACGATCGTTCGGTATGGAACAGATCAACATAAAGAGCGTTGGCTTAAACCGTTATTAAACGGTGAGATTCGTTCAGCGTTTGCAATGACTGAGCCTGCAGTTGCGTCGTCAGACGCGACAAACATTGAAACACATATCGTTCGTGAAGGCGATGAGTACGTGATTAATGGTCGCAAATGGTGGACATCTGGAATTATGGATCCACGTTGTGAAATTCTCATCGTTATGGGTAAAACCGATCCGAATGGACCCACTCATACATCGCAATCGATGGTGCTTGTGCCTCGTGATACTGCTGGTATTACTGTACACCGTCACCTACCGGTATTTGGTTATGACGATGCACCACACGGCCATGGTGAAGTTGAATTTAATAACGTCCGTGTGCCAGTAAGCAACGTTCTATGGGAAGAAGGCAAAGGGTTTGCGATTGCTCAAGGACGTCTTGGCCCTGGCCGTATTCACCATTGCATGCGTTTAATCGGACTTGCAGAGCGATCGCTTGAATACATGTGTGAACGTACGTATGAGCGTGCCCCATTCGGTAAGACCTTGGCAGAACAAGGAGTTGTTGGTGAATGGATCGCAGACTCACGGATTGAAATTGAGCAAGCGCGTCTTCTAACGCTTAAAGCAGCTCACATGATGGATACCGTCGGTAATAAAGAAGGGAAAAAAGAAATCGCAATGATTAAAGTCGTCGCCCCGAACATGGCACTAAAAGTCATTGATCGTGCCATTCAAACGTATGGTGGTGCAGGTGTGAGTGATGACTTCCCATTAGCCAAAGCATGGGCGAACGCTCGTACACTTCGTCTTGCTGATGGTCCTGATGAAGTTCATCGTCGTGCAATCGCAAGACAAGAACTTCGCCCATATCGTCCAAAAGAAGTTGAGGTGACAAAAGCATGAGTGTCCTTTCACTATTCGATCTAACTGGTAAAACGGCAATTATAACCGGTGGCGGACGTGGCCTTGGCGAAGCAATGGCAGAAGCACTATCAGAAGTTGGTGCAAATGTAGTCGTCTGCTCACGTAAAGTAGAGGCTTGTGTTGCTGTTAAAGAGAAAATTGAATCAAAAGGCGGTACGGCAATGGCGCTTGCTCTTGATGTCACAAATGAGGAGCAAGTCGAAAGCGTTGTCGAAGAAGTTCACCAGCGGTTCGGTTCAATAGATATTCTTATTAACAATAGTGGCACGTCATGGGGTGGGTATGCGCCAGAAGACATGCCGATTGATAAGTTTAAGAAAGTTGTAGACGTTAACTTGAACGGAACGTTTATAATGACACAAGCGGTCGGAAAACGGATGATCGCAGATGGAACAAAAGGGCGCATTATTAACATCGCTTCGATTGCTGGTTTCCGTGGATCAAATCCAGATGTCATGCAAGCCATTGGTTACAACAGTTCTAAAGGTGGCATGATCACAATGACGAAAGACTTCGCTGTGAATTGGGGTCGTTATGGGATTACGGTAAACGGTATTGCGCCAGGGTTTATTCCGACGAAGATGTCCCAAGATGTGATTGCTCCAATCAAAGATCAAATGATTGCGAAAGTACCACTCAAACGATTAGGAGAAATGCAAGACATGCAAGGCGCTGCGTTGTACTTAGCATCGGATGCAGCGGCCTTTATGACAGGACAAACACTCGTCCTTGATGGTGGTGTGCTCTCTAGCTAAAGTGGATGCACATGCTCTCTTCTAAGTCTACACGTTACGTGTAGGAACTTTGAAGAGAGCTTTTTGATTTAGAGTATGCAGTCAATGTTGTTCGATAATCGTGCAGTTAATATATACGAAAAGTGTATATTTAAATCAATCAAGTACGACTGAATCGATGAAAAGGCGCAAAGAAAGCGTTGTCTCTTCCTTTCCAAATTATGAAATGATATAATAGATAGAAAATTGCTATTAATCCTAACGTTTAGAGGGGGTGCATGTGATGTTGACGAAATCACTAGGGCATTTTCCATTTCCGACTGCCGTTACGAACGAAGAAGGCGACATCGTAGAGGCGAATAAAGCGTTTTATTCCGTCATGGATCACGCTGAAACATATATTCAAAGAGATATGCGACGATTTTTACGTTCCAAGCAACAAGAACATAGTCCGGTTGTTATTCCCGGTACGTCTTATCGAATGATCGCTAGACCTTATGAAGATCAACAGGACATGCATGCACTCATTCTGTTTCGTGACGAACAATTTCATCAAATCAATCAGATTATTGAGCACTCGTATGACGGCTTATCGGTCACGGATGCGACTGGCGTAACGGTCATGATTAACGGAGCTGTTGAACGATACACAGGGGTGCCAAGGGAATACTTTCTAGGGAAAAGTGCCGAACGCCTCATTACGAGAGGGTTTCTGCAAGAGTCTGTGACGGCACAGGTCATTAAAGCTCGTAAACCTGTAACGGTATTCCAAGGTGGAACAAACGACCAACAAATTATGATGACTGGAACCCCTATTTTTAGTGGAGATGAGGTAAGACAAGTCGTCATTAATTTGCGTGACATTACAGAACTTGTCTATCAATACCAAAGTTATCTACGAACGAAAGATACCGGTGATGATAGCGCGGGTCACGTTGAGCATCAAGACGTTGAAATGGTTCAAATTAGTTCAATGGTAAGTCGGATTGCAAATGTTGATGCTTCGGTCTTGTTAATGGGCGAAACGGGTGTAGGGAAAGACGTCATTGCGAATCAACTGTACGAGAAGAGTGATCGCAAAAATCATGGTGAATTCATTAAGGTAAACTGCGGTGCAATCCCGTTTGATTTGCTAGAATCTGAATTGTTCGGGTATGAAGACGGTGCATTTTCAGGTGCTAAGCGCCATGGGAAACCAGGAATGTTCGAACTCGCAGATCGGGGAGTCATCTTTCTTGATGAAGTTGGGGAACTTCCGAGTGCGTTGCAAGTGAAATTGCTTCGCGTGCTTCAAGACGGTGAGATTAGGCGAATTGGTGGTACGGTTACGAAGAAAGTGGATGTGCGAATTATTAGTGCAACGAACCAGAACTTACGGCAGATGGTTCGCGAAGCGAAATTCCGAGAAGACCTTTATTACCGGTTGAACGTGTTGCCGATTAAGATTCCGCCTCTTCGAGAACGCCCGAACGACATTGACTATATCGCGACTCATTATTTGAACAAATACGGAGAGAAATATCGAGTGCAAAAGAAGTTCTCCGATAATTTTGTGCAGTGGATGCATACGCATCAATGGCCTGGGAACATTCGTGAGCTTGCGAACTTAATTCAACGATTAGTCATCACGGTTGCAGAACCAATAATTGACGTTGAACATTTACCAATTGATTATCAGAGTAAGTTTGATGATGAGGAATTATCGAATGAGAATCTTCTTAAGAAAGCAGCGGAGGATGCAGAGCGTAACTTATTAGAAAAGGCAATGGCAAAATACAAAACGACATATAACGTCGCAAAGGCACTTAACTCAAGCCAAGCGACAGTCGCAAGAAAAGTGAAGAACTACGGAATAACCGTGCACTAACCCTAACCATTCGTTAGGGTTTTTTGTTGGTTCAATCTTGAATTGTATAATTCATTTTTGAATTAAACGTAAAGAATAAAGCCCAACAGAACAGCCTTGAAAGTTGGCATATAAGTTGCAGATATAATGTATCAAACTAGTATTTCGTAAGCGCTTACAATTTAATGATTAAAGGGGGATTAGATTTGGTTAAACAACCATCTAGTTATGAAGGAATTAGTATACCTGAGATGTCATTGCCTGAATTGTTGCATGAAAGTGTAGCAAAGCATAGCCAGAAGGTCGCGATGACGTTCGGTGAAACGAGAACTTCATATGGTGACATGCTTGACCGCATTCAAAGCCTTGCTCAAAGCCTAAAAAACTTAGGAGTAAAGCGCGGGGATCATGTTGCGCTCATGCTACCGAATTGTCCGCAATACCCGATTAGTTATTACGCTGTCTTGTACTTAGGAGCAACAGTCGTGCAAGTTAATCCGATGTATAAGCCACCAGAGCTGTTGCACATTCTTCGTGATGCAGAGGTGAGTGTGTTTTTCATCTTGGAAGACTTAATACCTGTGTATGATGCCATTAAAAATGATGTTTCATTAAGAGAAATCATTCCCGTCTCTTGGACATCACCTAGTCGCTACGATGAACTACTACAACAAGACCCCATAGAAAACGGTCCGGAGTACATTTTACCGAAAGAAGACGTCGCAATCATTCAGTATACGGGTGGGACGACGGGACGCTCCAAAGGGGTCATGCTCACGCACTTTAACATCGTAGCCAATACGTTTCAAGCTGCTTCAACACAAGTGGAAACGGAGGAAGAGGAATCAACGAGCCGTGTATTAACGGTCATTCCGTTGTTTCACGTCTATGGAATGACGAGTGCGATGGTGCTTACATTCTACCGGGGTGGGGACTTGATATTGTTGCCGCGCTTTGATGTTGAGCAGGTCGTTCAAGTGATTGAAACGAAGAAGCCTACGTATTTCCCTGGCGTTCCGACGATGTACTTGGCGTTGTATCAGTATTATCAAAAACGTCCATTTGATTTATCTTCAATTATGAACTTTACGAGTGGTTCAGCGCCATTGCCAGTTGAAATGATGAACAAGTTACTCGGATTGTCGTCTGTACCAGTTCTTGAAGGATATGGTCTTTCAGAAGCTTCTCCAACCACACACCGCAACCCTGTGGATGGTGTGCAAAAGCCAGGAAGTATTGGCATTCCGATTCCGAATACAGAGTCAAAAGTTGTCGATGTTGCGACAGGTAAAAACGAAGTACCGACGGGCGAAGTTGGGGAGCTTGTCGTTAAAGGTCCTCAAGTGATGAAAGGGTATTACAAGTTACCAGATGAAACAGTTGCGACGCTCCGTGACGGATGGTTATTTACAGGAGACTTGGCAAAGCAAGATGAAGATGGCTATTTCTATATTGTCGGACGCAAAAAAGAGCTCATAATTGCAAGTGGATTTAACGTCTATCCAATTGAAGTTGAAGATGTTTTATACCGAATTGATGGTATTGAAGAAGCTGCAGTTGTAGGTGTTCCCGACCCTTATCGCGGTGAAACGGTAAAGGCATTTATCGTGAAATCTCAGGAAAAAGAACTAACGACTGAACAAATAGAACGTGAATGTAAAGAAAAGTTAGCGGCATACAAAGTACCAAAGATCATATCTTTTATTGACGAGCTACCGAAAACAGCAGTAGGAAAGATTTTGAAGCGTGAGTTGATTACATTCGAAGAGTCTAAATAAAGGGGTGGGGGAATGGATGTTTTATTGCAGCAACTGTTTAATGGGTTAACAGTTGGAAGCGTTTACAGTTTGGTGGCACTCGGTTTAACGCTCGTATATGGAATTCTTCATATTCCGAACTTTGCTCACGGTGCCCTGTATATGGTTGGGGGTTACATTACGCTTATGTCAATGGCGCTTATGGGGGTTCCGTATTTTATCGGAATTGCGATCTCCATAGTCGTTGTTGGATCTTTGGCGATGTTGATGGAGCGTCTCGTATTTAACCCACTCCGTCATGCACCGCCGATTCATGACAAAATTGCTGCAATAGGAATTCTACTCTTTCTTGAAACGCTCGTTCAACTCGTCTGGGGTGCAGATTATCGAGCGATGCCAACACCATTTGCAGATACCGTTTCATTTCTAGGTATTACGGTTACGTGGCAACGAATTATGATTATCGTTGCAGCTGTTGTCGTAATGGTTTTGCTACAACTGTTCTTAAAGAAAACAATGGTCGGTGCTGCAATCGTTGCGATGTCGCAAAACCGCGAAGGAGCTTTTCTTGTCGGGATCAACGCGAACAAAGTGGCGATGCTTACGTTCTTCGTATCCGGTGCGTTAGCTGCCATTGCGGCTTCAATTGCATCACCAATTAACCTAGTTTATCCAGGTATGGGACATCTCGTCATCTTAAAAGCATTTGTCATCATTATTATTGGGGGGATGGGAAGTGTACCAGGTGCCATCATTGGAGGCTATATTCTCGGCTTAACAGAGAGCTTAGGAGCAACCTTTATCTCAGCTGCATATAGCGACTTAATTGCATTTGTTCTGCTCGTTGTGATCTTAACGATGAAGCCACAAGGGTTGTTTGCACAGAAGGGGGCGCATTAGATGCAAGGATTGAAGAAAATGCGAATGCCGCTCATCTTTTTACTCGTTGCACTCTTGTTTCCGCTATTCACAGATAACCAGTATTACATTTATGTTGTCACACTCGCATTCATTTATGCGATCGCAGTCTATGGGATGAATCTAGTCGGTGGATACACAGGGCAATTATCACTCGCTCATGCAGGTTTCTTTGCAATTGGTGCGTATGCACTCGGTTTGCTCACAGTCGATGCGAACGTTCCTTACTGGCTAGCCTTTGTTTTAGCCCTTGTTATTACAACGGTAATTGGAACACTCGTTGGACTTATTGCGCTTCGAACGAAGGAGCATTTTTTCGCTATTTATACGCTCTGTGTCGGTTACATTATTTATCTCATTATCTATGAATGGGACGCATTAACCGGTGGGGTTCGAGGCTTGATAGGCATTGAGAGTCCAGCTGCGATTGGTCCAATTACGTTTGATACAGGAATCTCAAACTATTATTTAATACTCGTTTTCTTAGTGTTAACCGTGATCTTCATGAAGTTCTTGACGGAGTCAATTGTCGGTAGAACATATGTGGCAATTCGGAATAGTGAGGAACTCGCTCAAACGATTGGGATTAACACGATGAAACAGAAATTGATTTCATTTGTAATCTCTACATTTCTAGCAGGGTTAGCAGGTGCATTATACGCATCGTTCGTTCGGTTTATCGGCCCTGATATTTCGTACACGATGATGACGTTTGATTTCCTTATGTACGCTATTGTTGGTGGATTTGGAACGTTGTTCGGTCCAGTAGTTGGAACACTACTCATCGTTATTTTGACGCAATCTTTACAATTTATGGAAGACTTCAGAATGATCATTTTCGGACCGTTGCTCGTCTTGCTCGTTATTTTCTATCCACGAGGCATTGTTGGTGGATATCAGATGTGGAAAATGAAACGAGCGTACAAGAAAAAGCAACGATCGGTTGATCAAGGGTCAACGTACGAGGGGGGAGATTAAATGCTCATCGAAACGAAAGGACTTACGAAGCGGTTCGGGGGATTAGTTGCTGTAAACGATGTAGAAATCGGTATTGAAAAGGGTAAGATCACTGCAATTATCGGCCCTAACGGTGCCGGGAAATCGACATTGTTTAACCTAATCAGTGGGTATCACCCATCGAGTGAAGGTTCGATTACTTTCAAAGGTGAAGATATTACGAAAAAGCGTTCGTTTAACATCGCTAAATTAGGGATTGCGCGGACGTTTCAGACGACAAACCTGTTTGAAACCGCAACGGTGATGGACAACGTCATTGTAGGGCATCGCTTACGAACGAAGTCAAATGTGTTTGATGCGGTTTTTCGTACTCCGCGCCTGCGGCGCGAGGAACGAGCGTCACGAGCAAAAGCAGCGGAAGTTTTAGAGTTTGTTGGCCTAGAGCATGAGGCACATCGGCTCGTTCAAGACATTTCACAAGAAGCTAAGAAACGTGTGGCCTTCGCGTTAGCGCTTGCTACTGACCCTGAAATTGTCTTTTTAGATGAGCCGGCTGCGGGCATTAACCCGGATGAAACTGAGAACTTAGCAGCCCTGATTCGTAAAATGATCGACCGTGGGTTAACCGTCTGCCTGATTGAACACAAGATGCAAATGATCATGGGGCTTGCGGATCATATTGTTGTCCTTAATTACGGCAAGAAGATTGCTGAAGGCACACCGGAAGAGATTCAAACGAATGAAGAAGTTATTGAAGCTTATTTGGGAGGGGGCGATAAACATGCTGAAGCTGAGTGACGTATCGGTTCGTTATGGAATGTATGAAGCGCTTTCTGACATCTCTTTAACGGTTGAAAAGGGAGAGCTCGTCGTATTGCTCGGAGCAAATGGTGCAGGAAAGAGCACCATTTTCCGTACCATTAGTGGTCTTAACAAACCGGTAAAAGGTACGGTCGAGTTCAATGGAGAATCGATTGGCGGACGCTCGGCGAGTAAGCTTGTGAAAAAAGGAATTGGCCATTGTCCAGAAGGTCGTAAGTTGTTTCCTGCAATGAGTGTCTATGAAAATTTAAGAATGGGAACGTATGCGGTTCGTGGAGATAAGAAGGAAACCGCTCGAATGCTTGAGCATGTGTATGATTTGTTTCCAATCTTACGCGAAAAAGCAAAGGAAAATGCAGGATCATTAAGTGGGGGTCAACAACAAATGCTTGCAATTGGACGCGCGCTCATGTCGAGGCCGAAAGTGGTCTTGTTCGATGAACCGTCCATAGGCCTAGCGCCACTCATTACAGAGCAAGTGTTTGATGTTATTCAAGAAATTAATAAAGAAGGTACGACGGTGCTTTTGGCTGAGCAAAATGCAAATGCAGCACTTCGTATTGCTGATCGTGGTTACGTCATTGAAAACGGAAGAATCGTCGTCTCAGGCACCCAAGATGAATTAATGCAAAATGATGAAGTTCGTAAAGCTTACATTGGTGCGTAAATTTTCTAAAGGGGGGTTTCTGTTTTGAAAAAGTTCTCGTTAATCGTTGGGTTGTCGGCAATCGTTGCTCTTAGTGCGTGTGATGCAGAAGAAACAATTGTTTCAGAAGAAGGGGCGCCAGAAAGTGAACCTGGTACTGAGGCGGACGCTGAAGCAGGTGATGATGAAGTTGAACCGGAAGAAGTTGTCACAGCGGAAGGAACTGAAGTTGTCACAATTGGCTATAGCGGTCCACTCTCAGGTGCAGCTGCTTTTTATGGGAATAACACGGTTAGTGGTTTAACGATGGCAGTAAACGAGATCAATGAAGCAGGTGGATTTGAAGTAGACGGTCAACAGTATTCGTTTAACCTTGTTGCACTCGACGATAAATATTTACCGAACGAAACAGGAGCAAATGCGAGGCGATTGATTCAAGAACATGACGTACCAATGTGTTTATCCCGCATAGTGGAGGGATTTTTGCGACACAAGTGTTTAATGAGCAAGATGATTTCATTGTAGGGGCGTATTCAAGTGAGCCTGACATTACGGCACAAGACAATGCCCTCACTTGGCGAATTCCGAATACGTATGACATTTATGTTGAGCCGTATTCCGAATACCAAATGGAGCGCTTCGGTCCGAAGCTTGCGATGCTCCCACCTAGTACACAGTACGGGTACGACTGCAGATGAGTTAGCTCCTGCATGGGAGGAACTTGGTGGTGAAGTCGTTTACGATGGTTCAATTGATTTCGCAAAGGAAACGGATTTCTTCACAACGATCACCAATGCGTTAAGTGATGACCCAGACGTTCTCTTTGTTGGAGGATCGTCTGAACCGACAGCTCAAGTTATGCAGCAGGCAAGAGAATTAGGGTTTGAAGGTGGATTCTTCATTATGGACCAAGCAAAGCTTGATGAAATCGAACGAGTGCTTGGTGATAACGCCGCAGATGTTATTGAAGGGTCAGTTGGGGTTCCACCTCTAGTCGTGGACCAAACAGAAGGAAATCAGCAATTTATTGAAGATTACATCGAGCACTATGACTCAATTCCTGGATCCGAGGCGGGTTATCACTATTACGTCGTCTACATTCTTGCTGAAGCGATGAAAGCAGCGGGCTCTGTCGATGATGCAGCAGCGATTCAAGCGAACTTAGGCGAAGGTGTAAATACGGTACCAGCTGATAAAGAAATCTACCAATTACAGAAGTGACGGCTGAGGGCGGTATGAATACAGAGTTCCGTATGGCAGTCGTTGAAGATGGAGAGATCATTCTCGTAGAGCCATAGAGAGTAAAGGAGAGATTATGGATGGGCGTTGCGAAACAGAGCCTTTTTACCAGCTATTAGGGTTTCAGGACGGGTTGGATGGAGATGAGAATGTCTACTTGCAGCTTGAAATACGCGAAGATCATTTAAATAACAACGGCTCGTTGCATGGCGGTGTCCATGCAACGATGCTTGATAACGTATTCGGCGCAATGATTTATTACAAAACCGGATGCAGAAACTTAACGATTTCCCTTCATGTTCATTACTTAGCTCCAGCGCGTGAAGGTGTGCTAACGGCAAAGGGTTCGTTCATGCAATTAGGATACAAATCCGCGCAACTCGATGGTTATATCTATGATGAAGACGATCAGTTAATCGCGAAGGGAAGCGGAACGTTTAAATTACTTAGGGAGGCGAAATCATGACTGAAGTTGTTATCGTATCAGCAGTTCGTACTGCCATTGCAAAGAAAGGGGGAGCCCTTGCAAAGGTTGATCATACCATCTTTGGCGGTCAGGTAATTAAAGAAGCATTAAGACGTGCAGAAGTTGAAGGAGAGTCAGTTGAAGATGTAATCCTCGGCAACTGCCTTAGTGGTGGTGGAAATGCTGCTCGTAAATCTGCCCTTGAAGCAGGGTTGCCGATTGAAGTGCCTGGTCTGACGATTGATCGTCAGTGTGGATCGGGCATTAATGCGGTCGCACTTGCTGCAGAGAAGATCTTGAGTGGTCAAGCGGACATTGTCGTTGCTGGTGGAACGGAGAGCATGTCTTTAAGACCACACTTATTGCGACCAGCAACGAGAGCGTACGATACGTTCCCACCACAATTCGTTTCACCGAGTCTTGCACCAAAAGAAATTGGTGATCCACCGATGGGAATTACTGCTGAAAACTTAGCTGAGAAATATGAGATTAGCCGCAGTGAGCAAGATGAGTTTTCAGCTCGTAGTCAAGAGCGCATGGTCAATGCGATTGAACAAGGTTACTTCAAAGAGCAAATCGTACCGATCGGTGAGTTCGATACCGATGAACACCCAAGAGCAGGAACAACGGTCGAAAAGCTCTCGAGCTTACGTGCGGTCTTTAAAGAAGGTGGAACCGTTACAGCAGGGAACAGTTCAGGCGTAAACGACGGGGCTTCGGCACTTGTCGTCATGAGCGCAAAAGAGGCGAAGCGTCGCGGGTTAACGCCACTTGCAGTCGTAAAGGACTGGTCGGTGGCAGGAGTGGACCCGAACATTATGGGGATTGGCCCAGTTCCTGCAGTTCAAAAGGTAATGAAGCGCTCCGGTGAAACACTAGATAACATGGACCTTATTGAATGCAACGAGGCGTTTGCAGCACAAACGTTAGCAGTTGACCGAGAGCTCGGATTTAACCACGACAAATTAAACGTAAACGGCGGAGCGATCTCCCACGGTCACCCTATCGCTGCAACGGGAGGTATGCTCATTACGAAGCTCGTGTACGAATTGCAACGTCGTGAGTTGAAAAAAGGCCTTGTGACTGCTTGTATCGGTGGCGGCCAAGGAATTGCACTAATCGTTGAAAGACCATAAAAAAAGACAAAAAGGAGTTTTTACGATGCATTTACGACTAACAGAAGAACAAAGAATGGTACAGTCCACAATTAGAAAGTTTGTAGAAAAAGAACTTATGCCGTTGGAAAATGACGTTTTACGTAACGAATTAGAAGGAAAACCGAGTCTTCCTGCCGAAAAGGTAAAGGAGCTGCAACAAAAAGCAAAAGCAGCAGGGTTCTGGGGGATTAACACACCAGAAGAATACGGTGGAGCAGACCTCGGTCAGATGATGCTTGCGCTCGTTCTGATGGAAGTTTCTAAGACCTTTGTTCCGTTTAGCTTCGGTGGTTCAGCAGACATTATTCTTTACCGTGCAAATGAAGAGCAAAAAGAGAAATACTTACTTCCAACAATTGCGGGAGACAAGAAATCTTGTTTCGCCATTACTGAACCTGGCGCAGGATCAGATACGCGTAACATTAAGATGACCGCCTACAAAGACGGCAATGATTGGGTACTAAACGGTGAGAAGACATTCATTACCGGTGGAAACGAAGCAGACTTTGTTATGGTTATTGCAATTACCGACAAAGAATTGCACGAGAAAACAGGTCGTGAAGGCGTGACGTGCTTTATTGCTGACCGCAGCATGGGCTGGACGTCTGAGTACATCCATACGATGGGTGAGTGGGGACCAGCGTCATTGTTCTTTGAAGACGTGCGTGTTCCTGAAGAGAACATTCTTGGTGTAATTAACAAAGGATACGATCTAGGGCTTGAGTGGATTGGGTTTGCGCGTTGGATTGTTGGTGCTCGCGCCGTCGGTTCTGCTGAGCGCTTGCTCAATATGGCGATTGACTATTCGAAAGAGCGTGAAACATTTGGACGCCCGATTGCAGATCGTCAAGCGATTCAGTGGCAAATCGCAGATTCTGCCGTAGAGCTAGAAGCTGCTCGTTGGCTCGTCTTAAATGCAGCATTTAGCCTTGATAATGGTGAAGACAACCGCCACCTCGCATCGATGGCAAAATTATACGGTGCAACGAAAGGAAATGACATTATCGACCGCGTTCTCCAAATTCATGGTGGAATGGGTTATACGAAAGAATTACCGATTGAACGTTGGTACCGTGAAGCACGTCTTTGGAGAATTTATGATGGAACGGATGAGATCCAACGCCTAATCATTAGCCGTAACTTAATTAAAGGTCACGTGAAACTCGGTCAATTTATCTAAATGTAACGTGGGTGAGTGCAGGTATTTCCTTACCGAGCGCTCACTCATCTTTCTAAAGGAGCGAATAAGAATGGGAAATTTCACAGGTAGATCAGCCATCGTGACGGGTGGTAGTCATGGGATTGGCTTAGGGATTGCTAAGCGCTTTGCAGACGATGGAGCGAAAGTGGCGATCGTTGATATTAATGAAGAGAACTTACAAGCAGCCAAAGCGCATTTCGAAGAACAAGGACAAGAAGCCAAGACAATTCAAGCGGACGTAAGCAACTACGAGTCGATGCAAGCGGCGGCACAAGAAGTGCATGATGACTTCGGTTCTCTAGACATTCTCGTGAACAACGCTGGCGTCATTCGTGACAACATGTTGTTTAAAATGACGGATGATGACTGGGATACCGTTATGAATGTCCACCTAAAGGGTTCATTTAATGCTGCCCGTGCTGTACAGCAATACATGGTGAATCAAAAGTACGGTCGAATCATTAACATCTCATCAACTTCAGCACTTGGTAACCGTGGACAGGCAAACTACGCAACAGCAAAAGCTGGCTTGCAAGGGTTTACGAAAACGCTTGCCATTGAACTTGGGAAGTTCAACATTACAACAAATGCAATTGCACCAGGATTTATTGAGACGAATATGACAAGAGCAACGGCTGAACGCATTGGTATTTCATTCGATGACTTAATTCATGCGAGCGTTTCTAACATTCCGGTTGCTCGTAGTGGGAAGCCAGAAGACATTGCCAATACCGCGGCGTTCTTCGCAGACGAGCGTTCTGGTTTTGTAAATGGTCAAGTTATTTACGTCGCAGGTGGTCCGAAAGCCTAACAAAAGGAGGAATCGTAATGTTCCAAGATGCAGTAGGTCTAAAATCAGAGCAGATTAAGAATACCGTTGAACGTGGTGCTGTAAAGAAGTTTGCAGAATCAATTGATGACGTTCATCCACTTTACGTAGACGAATCATACGGTAAAGAGTCCCGGTTCGGGAAAAATATTGCGCCACCAACGTTCCCAAGAACGTTTGATTACGGGACAATTAAAGATTTACATTTGCCAAATGTAGGACTCATTCACGGTGAGCAACGATATCATTACAAACGCCCATTGCTCGTCGGAGAAGATGTCTATTGCTATGCAGAAGTGAAGAGTTATACAGAAAAAGACGGAAAAAGCGGTAGCATGGGATTTTTAACTCTAGCAAATAATGGTGTTGATGAAAGCGGTGAGATCGTCTTTGAATCCACATCGACGGTCATTATTTCTGAGACGGTAAGGAGGAAGTTAAGCGTATGACGGATGTAAAGACAATTAAAGCAGGTGAATCGTTAGAATCGATCACATTACCTCCAGTCTCCCGCATTGATTTAATCAAGTATGCCGGTGCTTCTGGTGATTTCAACCCGATTCATACGATTGATGAGGAAGCCACAGCAGCTGGACTTCCAGGCATTATCGCGCATGGAATGTGGACGATGGGCAATTTAACGAAACTATTCACACCATATCTTGAAGACGGTCTCGTTACAGATTACCAAATCCGTTTCCGAGGGATGGTATTCCTTGATGATGTCGTGACGCTTCATGCGACGGTGAAAGATCGTGATGAGAAAACGATTACCTTTGAAATTGGAGCAAGTAAACAAAACGGAGATACAGCATTAAAAGGCGAAGCGTTTACGAACTACACGGCGCTTAAAAAGAATAATCAACAACCTGTCCAAACGTGATGAACATTCGTGATCAAAATGATCCGAGGCGAGTCATGAGTAGGGCAGGTTTTTTCGTTAGATAAGCTGTCGAAAGTGCTGAAAAGGTTTTGTAAGAGCAGGATTATATTACAAAAGGGAGGTGTTCCTTGTTGGGTGATTTAACGTTATTAATGGTCGTCTGTTTAATGCCAATCATTGCATCGTTCGTACTAGGTGGATATTGGTTAAAGCATGAACGGTTTCCGTGGGAGAAATAGAGAGGAGGTTGATTTTCCAAGATGATGTACGTTGGGATGGCCATTGTATTTTTAATTATGATTGTGACCGGTGTGATGTCGTATTTGCAATCAAAAGGGCTCGCATCGTTCTATGTGGCTGCAAGAAGTGGTCGCTGGTATTTAATTGCCGGATCGTTGTTCGCCTCGGGTGTAAGTGGTGCGACTTTTCTTGGGGTTATGGCTTGGTTTTATGAGTTAGGTGCAGGAACGATGTGGATTCCGGCTGGTATTGCTTGGAGTTATTTTGTACTTTGCTTCTTAATCGGACCTAAGTTGAGGCGTTTCGGTCAATTGACGATTTCAGATTACCTTGCTGAGCGCTTTGACAGTCCACTTCTACGACCAGTGTTCTCCATTATCGTTAGTGTATGGATGGTGATTTTACTCGGCTCATTATATGTGCAAGGGGGACTATTGTTCTCACAGATGTTCGGAATGAGTTACACCCAAAGCACGGTTATCACAGCGGCGTTTGTTGTCATCTTCACGGTGTTTGGTGGTATGGTTATTATTTTGAAAACGGATTTTATCGGAACGTTTATTATTATCGGCTCTCTCGTCATCACGATGCCGTACTTAATTCAAGCTTCTGATGGTTGGGGAGCTGTTACGACGTCCATTCAATTGGAATCTCCGAATTATTTTACGTCTACAGGCGAATTAACAGCACTAATGGCGTTTTCTTGGTTTTTTATATGGTTGTTCGGTTACCTCGGAAATCCTGGATACTTAACTCGTTTCTATTCAGCAGTAAACGAACGTGAAATTATTAAAGCTGGGATTGCAATTGCTGTCATCTACTTACCCGCATTAACGCTGTTTTTTATTTCGGCAATTTATGCTCGTTCTTTGTTTCCAAGTATTGAAGACCCAGAGTTGCTTTGGATTGCTTATACGATGGAATATGCACCTCCAATTGTCATTGGGATGGCGATGGCGGGGATGTTTATGGCAGTCATGACATCTGCGACATCGTGGTTACTTGCAGGTGCATCAAGTCTTGGACGAGATATTTACCAAAAGATTATCCACCGCAACGTTTCCGAAGAACGAATGCTTGTCGTCACGAAGTTACTCGTCTTAGTATTAGCCGCACTCTCAGTACCAATTGGAATAGCAAGACCGGCGTACATTATGGAGATGATGAACCTTGCGTATTTGATTGCAGGAAGTGCGGGTGGACTCGTAATTTTACTTAGCATGTTTTATCGTAATATGACGAAAGAAGCGGCGTGGGCAGGCATCATTTCGGGAGCTTTTATAGCGATTGGTGCCTCAATCCTACAAAACATGGGTATATGGCCTGCGAGCATTGATCCGATGATTCCAACTGTAATCACCGCGTTCCTCATCATATTGATTGTTAGTCGTCTTACAAAGCCAAATCACAAAATGCTTTCAGTCTACGATCGAATGAATGTGAGGGAGAGTTCAGCGTCGTCCCAAAGCAGGAATTCCTCGATTTCTGTAGAATGATCGTTTAGAGGTGATTTGAAATGAAGAAATTCCATGAGATGGAATACGATGGAATTAATGTTGAAGAAATTCAGAATAAAACCTATGCAATTACGGACCAGTTTCAAAAAGCGGATTCTTTTGACGAGCAAAATCGTCTATTGAATGACATGAACGAAATAAAAAAAGAGGTCACGACCCAAGAAACACTCGTGTCGATCCGTCATTCAGTCGATACAACGGATGAATTTTATAAGCAGGAACAAGAAAAGATGGATCAAGTCTTACCGGAACTACAAGAAGCATTTCAATCGTTTTCGAAGGCGCTCGTTTCGGCAACATACCGGGAGCAATTAGAAGAGCGGTGGGGTTCACAATTGTTTGCATTAAAAGATCTTCAGTTGAAAACATTCGCTCCAGAGATCGTACCAGATCTTCAAAAAGAAAATAAGTTATCGTCTGAGTACTCCCAGCTGATCGCTTCTGCCAAGATTGAATTCCAAGGGGAAGAATATACGCTTGCACAACTGGCACATTGAACAAGATACAGATCGCTCGGTACGAGAAGCTGCAGCAATTGCCCGTACGACGTTTATGGCAGATAACGAAGCTGAACTTGACCGCATTTACGATGAACTTATTCAAGTAAGAACAGCCGCTGCTAAGAAACTTGGATTTGAGAATTTCATTGAATTGGCGTATGCACGGATGTCACGTACGGATTTTGATCCAAAAGACGTGGAGAAGTTCCGAGCGCAAGTGAAGGAACATATCGTTCCATTTGCATCTGAATTGAAAGAAAAGCAACGTCAACGCATCGGTGTAGACACGCTCATGTATTATGATGATCACTTTAAACATCCTGATGGCAACGCGAAGCCAAAAGGTGACGCACAGTTTATTTTGGAACAAGGAAAAACGATGTATGATGAGCTTTCTGAAGAGACGAAGTTCTTTTATCGACAGTTGCTTGATCGTGACTTAATGGATGTGCTCTCTCGAAAAGGTAAACAGAGCGGCGGGTACTGTACGTTCATCGCAAATGAAAAGGTTCCTTTCGTGTTTGCGAATTTCAATGGAACGAGTGGGGACATTGACGTGTTGACTCACGAAATTGGTCATGCGTTCCAAACGTATGAAAGCCGTGAATTAGGTGTTGAGGAATATCAGTTCCCAACAATGGAAGCTGCAGAAATTCACTCCTTTAGCATGGAATTCTTTGCATATCCTTGGATGGAGAACTTCTTCAAAGAAGATGTAGACAAGTACTTCTACGACCACCTGGCAAGCAAAGTGTTTGCACTTCCGTACATGGTCGCAGTAGATGAGTTTCAACATCGTGTGTATAAACAACCTGAATTAACACCAGCGGAACGAAAAGCCATTTGGCGTGATTTAGAGCGTACTTATATGCCGCACATTAATTATGGAGATAACGACTACTTAGAAGGCGGTAGTCTCTGGCAACGACAGTTACACATTTTTGTAATTCCTTTTTA
Source organism: Geomicrobium sp. JCM 19038 (assembly GCF_000698125.1). Classification (GTDB taxonomy): domain Bacteria; phylum Bacillota; class Bacilli; order Bacillales; family Marinococcaceae; genus Geomicrobium_A. The sequence continues at coordinate 245,747 of NZ_BAXA01000002.1, forward strand.
TTATATTGATTACGGTTTAGCTCAAATTTGTGCTTTGCAGTTTTGGAAGAAGGCAAATGAAGACCGTGAAGCTGCCTGGAATGATTACCTTGCTCTCTGTAAATTAGGCGGTTCTCAATCATTTGTGAACCTCGTTGAGTCGGCAGGTCTTAACAGTCCGTTTGAAGACGGGGTTGTAGAAGACGTCATGCAAGAAGTGAAGGCATGGTTTAAGCAGTAAGAAACGACCACTCTAAGTAATGTACGTTGCTTAGAGTGGTTTTTCGTGTCTAAACTGAATTTTTCTAGAAAAAGTAGGACTCGTTCGACACCGCTTTGTTATCATTTTTTGTTTCATTGCTGAACGTATAGAATGCTCGACAGCAATCCCTAGCGGTTGTCATCATCTCGACAGAATCATACAAATTCTCACAGGTTTCATCATGACAATCGAAGTAAGGGTGTTGGTTCATTGGTCTCTTATTGAAGGGCTGTTCACTGAAGATTGGACGTTCCTCATCAACCATTTGTACTAAAAAATGGTAAAAACAAAAGTGGTTTATTCTCATTTTTTTAAATATTTAATCTAGTAGTATTAGAGTGACAACAAAGACTTCCGACATAAATCTTCATACTCATAAGGAGGTGACTTTCGGTTCGACATTCTCTGTTTCATGTAGAGCGTTCACCGGAGTATAAGAAAAAAGGAGGAAACGAATGAAAAAAGGTAAACTCGAAAGGCGTAGTCTGTCTGTCATGATGATTGGTGCACTTATTTTATCTCCTTATGCTAGTGTCCTCGCAACGCCCTCCATTGCAAGCGCAAATCAATCAGATGTGAACGATGTACAACGAGAGCTTGCAGATCGAGCAAGTGAAAAAATTGACGAAGAGGTAGTGCGAGCATTTCGACAAGACCAGCATGTGTCTGTACTTATTGAAATGGAAGAGCAAGTCGACACCGCTGTTGCAGCACAGCAAGGGTTGCAATCGGTTGGGTCTAATGCAACACCACATCAACAACAGCGTGCAATTAGTAACAGTGTCTACAATGCACTAAGAAGCACAGCAACGGATACACAAGCAGCTACTGTCAGCTTACTTGAAGCCGCTGAAGAAGAAGGTAACGTCATCGAATACGAAGGGTACTACATTATGAACGTTGTCGCAGCAACTCTTGATCGAGACACCCTTCGTACTCTGTCTTATCGCCCAGAAATTAGCCGTATTAAACTCGATGAATTTATTGAGTTGGATTTACCAGAAGTCTCGAGTGAAGAAATCGAAGCGACTGACGACAATGTGGAATGGAACATTGACCGCATTGGTGCACCGGATGTGTGGGATGACATAGGCGTTACCGGTGAAGGCATTACGGTCGGTATTATTGACAGTGGAACGGACTGGACGCATGAAGCGCTTCAAGAAAACTGGCGTGGATATAATCCGGATGACCCAGAAAACTCCGATCCATACGGTAACTGGTTCGATGCTGTTGAAGGTCAAGATATGCCATATGATTTGGCTTCTCAACCGCATGGTTCACACGTGATGGGGACCATTCTCGGCCAAGGTCCTGATGATGAGAACAAAATCGGTGTAGCTCCTGATGCAAATTGGATCTCTGCAAGGGCATTCTCGGCTCTTGGTGGTACACAGTCAGATCTCCTTGCATCGGGTCAATATATGCTTGCACCAGAAGATGACCCCTCTTTAGCACCAGACATTGTAAACAACTCGTGGGGTGGTCAACCTGGGGTGAACGATTGGTACCGACCAATGGTTCAAGCTTGGAAAGACTCAGGCATTATGCCGACTTTCTCTGCAGGAAACTCCGGTCCAGGAGATGAAACAGTTACGCCTCCTGCAAATTATCCTGAAAGCTATGCAGTAGCAGCAACGGATATCAATGATGCGGTTGCAAGCTTTTCAAGTCGTGGACCTAGTCAATATGAAGGCGACCAAAAGCCGAATGTCTCCGCTCCTGGAGTGAACATCCGTTCATCCGTACCAGGTGGATATGAAGCCGGGTGGAACGGAACTTCAATGGCTGCTCCTCACATTGCAGGAACAGCGGCATTGTTGTTATCCACAGACAGTGGACTGACACCAAATGAAATTGAAGCTATCATCGATGAGACTGCAGATCCGTTAACGGACAGTCAATACACGACGGTTCCCAACGATGCATATGGCGTGGGAATGGTGAACGCATACGAAGCGGTTGCTTCGATTGCTGGCAACTTAGGAAGTATTGAAGGTTCTGTATTGCAAGAAGGAAGCGATGATTTGCCTCCTGAAATCGAACATTCTCCTGTAGAGAGTGTGTTTGCGGGGTACGATGTGCCGATCACAGCAACGATTACAGATGATGTATCTGTTACGGATGCTGAAGTTTGGATGACAAATGATGAGATTAATCACCATTACGTGTTCACGATGGAACAAGTATCGGGTGACCACGAAGAAGGTACGTACCGTGCTGTTCTTCCTGCTAACCTTCTTGGCGACGAATCATTTGAGTATTTCATTCAAGCTAGTGACTACGGTAATAACGTTGCGCAAACAGAGCGTTATTCTGTAGAAGTTGACTTTGGTGTTACACCTGACAACTACATTGAAGACTTTGAATCTGAGCCAATTGGTTGGGTGCTTGAAGGTGACTGGGAGTGGGGAAGTCCTGAAGTCGGACCTGAACCTGTAAACGGGGAAAACCTCGTTGGCACAAACTTGAGCGGCAACTATAGTGATGATGAGCATGTACTTTATAGTGTTCCTATTGATTTGCGTGACGCTGAAACGGCATCACTTCGCTTGAATGAATGGCGAGAGGTCATTTCAGGTGTTGATTATGCAAACGTTCTCGTCTCCGATGACTACGGAGATCATTGGGAGCAAGCCTCAGAATTTACGGGTAACAGTGACGGGTGGCAGTCTCTTTATGTAGACCTTGATGATTATGTTGGTAGTGAAGCGCCTGTTCTTGTTGCTTTTGTTCTAGAATCGAACAGTGCAACGACTGCTACAGGTTGGTATCTTGACAATGTTCATCTCGTCGGTGAAGACGTGACAGCGCCTTCAGTACCGGAGAACTTGGACGTTACAACAAGTACGGCAGGACTTCAATTAGATTGGGATGCACCAGTCGATGAAGAGCTTGATTTACACGAGTACACGGTTTACCGTGCTACAGATGACGAATTTGACTCCATTGCGACGACATCTTCTACAACGTTCCAAGATTTAAACGTTGAAGGTGGTACAGAGTATACGTACGTCGTAACAGCGAGTGATTATGATGGCAACGAAAGCGATCCTTCAAACGAAGTTTCAGCTGTTGCTCCGAACATCACCGTTTTCTATCACAATACATTCCAAGAGGATGATGGAGGTTTTGAAAGCGGTGGAACGAATAGTTCTTGGGAATGGGGAGAGCCGACCTCAGGACCAAATGAAGCACTAACAGGTGAGCGTCTGTGGGCGACGAACTTATCTGGCAACTACAATAATGCTGAAGATAGCTATATCGGTAGCCCAATCATTGAATTAGATGACGTAGATCTTGCTGAACTTCATGTAACTCATTGGCAAGACATTGAGAACAACTGGGACTATGGATTTGTGCAAGTATCAAGTGATGACGGTGAAACGTGGGATGAACTTGCGGAATTCACCGGCCGTGATCAAGCTTGGGCTCAAGCAGAGATCTCTCTTAATGATTATTTAGGCGAAAGCATTCAAATTCGCTTTGCTTTTGAGTCTGACAGCATCATCGCTTACCCAGGTTGGTATATTGATGAAGTGACGGTTGTTGGAACGAGTGAAGATGTTGAACATGTTGCTGAAAATGATGACGTAAAAGCAGAACGTCCATCTGATGAGCGTATTGAGCGTGAACTTGAACAGGTGACAAACATTCCTGCTCCGGATGGCTCAACGCCTTATGAAGAGTCTGATGTACGCGAAGAAACATCAACAATTGCTCCTTCCGTAAGTGGATTACCAGTATCTGCAGCAGTCACTGTGCTTGAGACGAATCGCTCAGCGACAACGAATCCAGCGACTGGAACGTATCGCATTAACCATAGTGAAGGTACGTATACGGTCGAAGCAGATGCATATGGTTTCTACCCTGAACAACAAGAAGTGACGGTTCAGGAGGGAGAAAGTTCAACGGCCAATTTCATGCTTACAGAGATTCCTACAGGTGAAATTACGGGAACTGTTGTAAATGAAAGAAATGATGAGCCGGTAGAAGATGCGACCGTTCGCGTCGTTGAAGACCCGGCAATTACAGATGCAATCACCGATGAAGATGGGAACTTCACATTGGAAGATGTGCTTGAAGGCGAGTACACGATCGCTGTCTCAGCACCGAGTTTCCACAGTACACAAATGAGTGGAATTGAAGTTGTCGGCGGTGAAGAAACCGAAGTAACGGTTGAAATGCGCCCATTTATCGGCTTTGATGATGAGATTGCATATGACAACGGCAATGCTGAAAATGCCGTCGTCTTAAACGCAGCAAACAACGGGATGGCTGTACAATTTACACCGAGTGAAGCTGCGAGTGTTAATGGCGTTAATCTTTACGTTTGGGGTGACGATTTCCCTGTACCAGGAGGTACAGAAACTCAAATCGCTGTCTATGATACAGACGATGAAGGGAACCCAACGACTCAGCTCGTTGAGCCTTTTGAGATCGAAGTAGAACGTGGAGCTTGGAACTATGTTGACTTATCTGAATACGGTGTTGTCACAGATCGTGATTTCTTCGTAACGACAATTCAAACACAAATCGGAGACTTATCTCCAGCGGTCGGTACAGATATGTCTTCCAACAACGCTGAACGCTCTTACCTATATGTGAGCGGAAGCTTCGAACAAGAATTAAGTTATGGTAACTTTATGATTCGTGCGGACGTCTCTTACGAGTTGGAAGCACCGGTGATTGAGTCGCCAGAAGATATGACGTATACGAATGAAGAGAGCATTGTTGTAGAAGGATCATTGCATGAACAGGCAGAAGCAGAAATGGTCATTTACAATAACGATGAAAAAGTAACGAGAACTGAGGCTGAAGAAGGCTCTTGGAGTGTAGAGGTCGATTTAACTGAAGGCGAGAACGTATTAGTTGCTCGTGCAGAAGTTGAAGATGGTCTATCCGACCCATCAGCTCCAGTAACTGTTATTAAAGACACGGTAGACCCGGTCATTACGATTGAATCACCAGAAGACGGTGAAGTAACGAATCGTGAAGCCATTACGGTTACCGGAACTGTTGAAGAAGAGAACCTTGATTCTCTTACAATTAATGAACGAGAAGTAGAGGTTTCTGAGGACGGTGCATTTAGTCAACGCCTTCTTCTAGACCTTGGCGAGAACGAAATTGTTGTAGAAGCAACGGATCTCGCGGGTAATGTTTCTACTGAACAAGTTACTGTCTATGCAGGATTTGAAGCACCAACGATTGAAAATGTTCAACCAGCAGAAGATGTTCACTTGAATGCAGGGGAAACGGTTCAAATATCGTTTGATAGTGCAAGTGGTTTGGATGCTTCGTTTGTCATTCAAATGCCACTCGTGAACTTGCCTGACCATGTCGTTGAATTGCCTATGCGTGAAACGTCAGAAGGGCATTACGTGGGGTATTGGACAGCAATCTCAAATGCTGTAGCGAACGGTGCTGTCATTGAACTCCGTGCGACAGATCAATTCGGCAACGAAGTTCGTGAAACAGCAGATGGAAAATTGTTCATTAACGTACCGTCGGAAGAAGAGCCAGCACCAGCGCCAGATACGCCAAGAGCTGAGTTTACTTTGCCAAATTCGATTGAATCAGGCAAGAGTTTCTTCTTAGACGCTTCGAATTCCGTTGCTGATGGGGAGATTGTAAATTACTCATGGGCATTTGGAGATGGAGAGCGTGCTTCAGGTGAACAAGTGAATCATACGTATTTGCGTGAAGGTACGTACACTGTAACACTAGGAATTACAGATGAGCACGGTCAGACTGATGTCGTGACGAAACGAATTCATGCAACAGGAGAAGCATCTGTTATTCTACCAGTACCAAGACCAGGTTTTGGGCTCATGCGTTAATAATAGAAAGGGATGCAGGCTGAATTCATAGGCTTACATCCCTTTTTTCCTATACGAAAAGAAGACTTTAAGAAAGATTTCCAGTCGCTCCCTATGTTGGGAGATTGAGTTTTCCGCCAGAATCAGCTATCTTAGTACTATAGGGTTGGGTTGAAATTGTAACAAGGGGCGATTGGAAATTAAACGTATAGGACGAAATGAACCGTGCCCATGCGGTAGCGGGAAAAAATATAAAAAATGTTGTGGGAAAAACGAAACAGTACAAATCTCTGAAACTGTAAACCAAAACTTACGTGATCTACAAGATCAATTGTTCAAACACGTCATGAACAAAGAAATGAAAAAAGTAAACAACCTCGTTCATGCAAAGGTAGACAGTTCTGGATTGCACACAGAAGGAAAGAACTTTGTGCAGTTCTTCGGAGCCATTTGGGTAATGGTCTGTCACTCTTTTGAAGGTAAGACGATGATGGAGCGCTTTGTAGAAGGACGTCTGCCGAAGCTGCACCGCCCTTCAGTCATTGAGAGCTTTAAGCAGTGGCCATCCGTTGCACCATCGGTCTATGAAGTGCAAGAGATCAAAGGTGACAATGTAATTGTCGTTGATGATATTTTTACGCATGAACGTACTCACGTTCTACTGAATCAAGAAAACTATGAGCAAGGTCGCGAACCTGAAAAAGGCGAGTTGTTATTAACTGTTCTCTTGCCAGCAGGTGAGATGAAGCAAGTCTTTGCAGCGCCATTGCAATTGTTAAAAGATCACGCCAAAGAACGTAAAGAGACGATCCTAGCTCAATATAACGAGAGTGACTATCAAGATTCACGAGCATACATGAATGAAGAGTTCTTAAATGTACTACTCATTTGTTTATATGGTGAAAAAAACTCAACAGAAGACAACGATGTAGAACCAGCTGCACTTGAGACGAATGAGCAACAAGAAGTTGTTGAACAGTACGCAGCGTACATGGCAGGTCAAGATAAGGAAGAATACCGCCAAGTAGGTGAGCTGTTGTGGCGTCGTTATTGCGAACGTGAAGAGCCGAACATTCGAAAGGCAGAAGTGTTCTCAGCTACATTAAGTTACCTAATTGAAACAAAGATCGCGAAAGCGACTGTAACGAAGAAAGCCATTGCAACGCACTTTGGTGTATCACCAAGTACGCTATCAAAGCGCCTTAAAGAGCTTGAATCCTCACTTGCAGGCGATGTACGTGAAGTAAACAAGGCGTTAGAGCAATTGGAAAAAACGAATACAGGAACGTGATAAAAGATCCGGGAAAATATTCTCGGATCTTTTTCTGTGTGTCTAAAAGACTATGTTTTAGTGTTTGTGCTTTTGTTACTATATTTAGTGATTTAAATGTAACATAAACCTATTAATCGTAATATACCTTTAATATTATAGTTGTATAGTACTTTTATTAATGACTAATGACCTTATTAAAGTTACTTATTAGAGTTTTTTGTAATAAAAAAATAAAGACTAAAGTAGGTTACGACTTTCATCACACGAGTGGTAAGGTAATTTCAGGAAAGCGCTTCTATAAATTTCCTTAAATAGTATTTTTGTTTTTGAAAATGAATATTTATTCCTTGAATCTATGAAAACTATACTTTTATACAGTTCTATTTAAGTATTAAGCAATAGTTTTATGAATGTTCATTACCTATCAATTTGCTATGAATTAATAACTAATGCATAGAGCCTTAGGCTCATTACAAGGAGGAGCAACAAAATGGCTTACCAACCCAAAACTTACAGAAAATTTATTGCAGGAACGATGACAGCAGCAATGGCTGCAACAGCGTTCGCAGCAACGACACCTCAGCAAGTTGCTGATGCACAAGAAACGTCGTTTACGGACGTGGATACTTCGAACGATCACTTTGAAAATATTGAACGCGCAGTAGAACGTGGGTATGTACAAGGGTTTCCAGACGGCACTTATAAACCACAACACGATATTACTCGTGGTCAAATTGCAACTATGCTTACAAGAGCATTACAGTTAGACGTTGAAGAAAATATTGAAGAAGATGTATTTGGTGATGTGTCTGCAAATAACTATTTTGCACCAGTTGTTAAGGCGATTTCAGATGCTGGAATCATGAATGGAGTTAGTTCTGAAGAATTCGCTCCAGCAAGAGATCTTTCAAGAGAGCAGATGGCAACGATTATTGTCCGTGCGTTTGATTTAGAGCGGGACGAATCAATTGATGTTGTTGTAAATGACCTAGACTCTGCACATTCGTCACATCAAGCAAATGTAGAGATTCTTTCGCAATATGGAATTACCTTTACACCTGACAACAATTTCAATCCTAAAGACCCTGTTACACGCGGACAAATGGCATCATTTTTAGAGCGTACCTTCGATGTTGTTCATACAGAAAAAGCTGGCCTTGAAGACATACAAGCCATCAACAACAACTCAGTTAGAATTACATTTGCAGATGACGTAAATGTAGAAGAGCTTACAGCTGAACAATTCTCTTTCAACAACGACCTTGAAGTACTTGATGTTGAAGTAACAGATGAAAATGCTGTAACACTTACAACAACGGAGCAAGATTCAGAAACAACGTACACACTCTCATTCGATGGTGAGCGTACGACGCTTTCATTTGCTGGTAGTGACGAAGTGGTTGAGGAAGTTGAACTTGCAATTGAAAGTCTTGTTGTCGACAATGATGGATTTACAACATCTGTTTCAGCAGAGGTTCTTGGTAGTGATGATGAGACTGAAGCACACGTTGCTATTGTAGATGCTGATGGGGAAGTTGTTACTGAAGAAGTTGTGAGTGTTGAAGAAGGTGCAATTGAGGCTGATTTCGCTGGATTATTAGCGGGTGAATATAAGGCAGTTGTTACAATTGATAATGAGGAAGAAGATATTGTTGCTGAAGCTGATTTCGACATTTCTAACTTAGTTCTTCCTTTAGAGGTTGCTGAGGCAACAACTACTCAGGTGCGTCCAGCTGAAGGTCAAGAGCTAGCATTTACCGTTGATGACCTTTCTTACGACATTGCAGATTTAGTTGAAGCAGGATATGAAGTGAAATTCCTCTTGAATAAAGAAGAACTTGAAGTATCTAAAGAAGGCATAATCAATATTCCTGAAGATCTTGAATCATTCTCATATGCTGTTCGTGTAACGGATGCAGAAAATGATGAGCGTACGGTTACGTCAATCCGTCAAGAAGTAGAAGTAGTGAGTGCGGAAGCCATTGCAGAAATCACGGAAGTAGCGTTAGTGTCAGGTGAAGATGTTGTTGAAGGCAATGTCGTCACGAGTAACACAGATGCGAAGTTCGAAGTCATTTCTGCTGTGAATGGATACGGTGAAGAGATTGATTTTGATGAAGTAGATCAACCAGCAATTGAAAAAGCAGTTTCTAGCGACGTAACAGTTGCTCATTATAACAACGAAGACGGTATTGTCGTTCAAGGTGAAGGCGAAGTGGCGTTTGAAGTCACTTTGAAGGCATCGAAGATGCTGTAGAAGTTATCGTAACCGTTGTTGCGGATGAGGAAATTACAGAAATTAGCAATGCAGGTAGCACGGTTCGAATGATTACAAACGATGGTAAAGTTGCTACAGATCTTAAAAATTCTCTACTTGATCAGTATGGTACTATTTGGAAGGGTAATCAAGACGTTACGGTAACTGTTAGTGGCGATGGAGAATTTGAAATTAAAGCAATAGAAAATACAACTGACGGTGAAGTGTCTATCGATCTTAACGACTATGTTGGAGGGGCTGAAGGTGTAGAAGCTGGTACATACACGGTTTCTTATGCAATCGACGACCTAGAACTTGGTGAAGTAACGGTTGAAGTTATTGAACTTGACCTTGATTCTGTTGATCAATTCTTCTTAACTGCTGTTGAGGAAGAAACAATGGACCTCTATGATTCAGAAGAGAATAAGTTAGCGACTGACGTTCATCAAACGGTTACAATTGGGGCAGAGTTCGAAGGAATCGATTTAGATGCTACAGAGTTAGAAGCTGCTTTAGGTGACCTTGATGGTTCTCTTAAGTTGACAACAAGTAATTCAGAGATCGTATCTTTTGACGGTGAAGAATCTAAAGATGTCTCAAACACAACTTCTGATTTCACTGTCGCTGGTGAAGCTGAAGGTACTGCAACAGTAAGTCTCGTTCAAGTAGAAGGTGACTTTGTCACAACAATTGCTGCAACGGATATTACAGTTGAAAACAGCACTCCTCAAATTACTGAAATTACTCTAGAAGATGAAGAAAGTCCTTTACGCATTAATGCTGAAGGTTATGTGGAAACATACAATACTCTTACATCACCTGATGTTGAAGAAATTACAAATGAAATGATCGAAGAAGTTGTATTCGTATCTTCGCAAGATATTGCAATTATCTATGTGTCAGAGGTTTATGGTGGCGGTGTATTTACAGTAGAAGCTGTAAGAGCCAACGCTGAGAATAACTAATAGTTTTAGTAAAAAAAGCTGAGTATACCTCAGCTTTTTTGTTTACTAGAAAAGCACTAGAGAATTAAAATTAAAAATAATTAAAATAATAAGTGTAAAATAATCCTGCGAGGGTATTGAAACTATAGTCCTTTGTTTTTCGAAAAGATAATAATATAAAAGGGAGAGGTTCTATGGCATACCAACCAAAGTCTTATCGGAAGTTTCTAGCAGGTACACTAACAGCAGTAATGGCGACGACAGCCTTTGCGGTCACGACTCCTCAGCAAGTTGTAAACGCAGAGGACCCAGCATTAACAGATGTTCAACCAGGTGATTTTGCTTATGCAGAAATTTACCGCGGGCTTGAACGTGGCATTATTAACGGGTACCCGGATCATACTTATCGCCCTTATCAATCGATTAGTCGTGGACAAGTAGCGAACTTAATCGTTCGTGCACTTGGACTTTCTTATGATGGAGAATTAACAGACACAGGTTTCGCAGATGTTGAAGCAGATAGTTCTTTTGCTGAGGCAGCAGCACTTCTAAGTGCTGAAGGCATTATGGTAGGAAGCAGCGGAGGGACGATGTTCCGCCCAACTGAACCAATTTCTCGAGAGCAAATGGCTTCAGTATTAGTGCGAGCATTTGATGTTGAGGGATCGGGAGAAGGTGTTGACGTTGTAGATTCTGATTCTATAAATCAATCACACCTTGAAAATGTTGAAGCACTAGTTAGTCAAGGCATTAGTGTAACTTCAGACAATAGATTTCGACCTAAAGAAGATGTCACACGTGCGCAGTTTGCCGTCTTCTTAGATCGAGTCTTGGCTTATACTTGGACGGAATCACATGGCATCGAAAGCATTGAAGCCATTAATAATACGACGGTCCATGTTTATTTTGAAGAGCCTATTGATGAAGCTCCAGTTGAAATGTTCGCCTTTGACAATGAACTAGACGTTCTTGATACAGCAATTGAAGATGATGGTTATACCGTCGTGTTAACGACTTCGGAGCAAGTAACAGACCAAATGTACACACTTCTCATTAATGAGGCGCGTACAAATCAAGTCATAACAGGTCACAAGGAAGCCGAACCTACTCCTGAACCAGGAACGATCGAAGAACTAGTGTATGCTCTCCAAGAAGCATACGAACAAGACGATGAAGTGGCATTTCTTGAAGCGTTAACAAAGATTAATGAATACGATGAGGATGCCTTCGAGGATTCTCAAGTGTTCCCTGATTATATTACTTCCTATTTAGACGTTTACGATGGGCAAGATACTGTCGAGGATCTTGCAGCATTTGTCTACAGAGTAAACGTAGAAACGGCATTGATTGCAGTTGAAGCTGCGACGGAAGAGACGATTATTGGCGCTCTCTCGACGCTTGACCTGGTTACACCTGAAGAATATCGTTTAATCGTCGTCTCAGCGTCTACTGAGCGTATTTACGAGGCGATATCTGAATTAGACTTTGAAAGTGAGGATATTCTCGACCAAATTGAAGAAGTCGTGATGCGTATTGGGATCGAAGAAATAATTAATGACTTGCATGAGGCTGCTGAAGAAGATGAGGATGAAGTGGTTGGAAGTTTAGTCATTAATCAGTTGCATCAACTTCGTACAACGACAGAAGCCTTTAATGCTGAGATTATTCTTCCTTATAAGGGTGATGAGTACGCGGCGGCTCTTCGGGATGAGAATTATCCTACTGGCACAGTAGATGAGATTATTGAGATGTTAATCGATGTAAATGATGGTGAAACGTTCCCAGAGATTGAAGTTACGATTGATGACATTGGGAACTACAATTATGTTGAGGAAGAGTTAACGTTGTCTGGCATGATTTCACCGTATGAAATCGAATGGGAGATGTCAGTGACACCAAATGTTGTCGATGAAGATGGCGATCCTGTACCTGGCGGCGTTGCAATTGGTAGTGAGTACTCAGATGATGGTTCATTTGTAAGCACAATTGATATGTCAGATGTTGAAGAGTCTGGAGACTATTACATTGAATTTAGTGACTTATGGTATGAAGAAGAATTTCTTACGATCCCATTCCATTTCTACGTTGAACCTCGAGCGATTAATGAACTAGAAAACAGTGAAGATGCAGCGCTTGAACATTTCAATTGGCTCATTCAGGATGCAGAGGACCTTGGGATTGACGCCGAGGGTTATGATGCACTCGGTGAAGAGCAACGACAAGGTGTATTTGAACAAGTCATTTGGGAACGTCCAATGGATGGTTATGAAACGGTAAACGATATTGTTGAAGCATTTAATGACGCAATTGAAGCCCAACAGTCGTAAGGATTTACTAGGAGTTTAGCGGAAGAGGCAACGGTCTCTTTCGCTATTTTTAACTAGGGAGGTCTTTTGATGAAGAGGTTACTTGGATTTGCACTTGCTGTTACGCTTTGTATATGTATACACATTGAGGCAAAGGCTTCTTACTATCCTGACGTTCCTCTAGAACACGATTATGCGGAGGCGATCAATCTTTTATCCGAACGCGGTGTAGTAGGTGGCTATCATGATGGAACGTTTCGTCCAGATGAAGCTGTCACTCGTGGACAAGCGGCTGTGTTTCTTGCTAATGCTTTAGAGCTTAATCTTTATCATTTAGAGATCAACCCTTTTGTAGACCTCCCTGATGATCATCCATTTGCGCCCCATGCAACAGCGTTATACACGAACGGAATTATGGTTGGTCATCATTCTCGAACAACATTGCGACCTGCAGAGCAATTAACAAACGCTCAACTCGCTTCACTGCTCGTACGATCATTTCGTTTAGATGAGGAAGAGAATGCATTAGAAAATGTCCGAAATGCAACCCACCTTGATAATATAAGAACGTTAAGCGATCATTCATTTGAAATTTCAATTCCTTCAAACCAAGTGACAAGAGCCGAACTTGCTGGGGCAATTGTCTATTTTATGGATGATGAGCGAGAGTGAACGTTTTGTGCTAAACTAGCATGCAGAACATTGAATGATGGAGGAAGAGAAAAGTGAGTCGAGCAACAGAGAATACACAATTCACATGTGAGCATTGTGGAATGGTAGTCGAACCTTTGGAAAACGGAAGTTACCGTAATCATTGTCCGAGCTGTTTATACTCCAAGCATGTGGACGTCATTCCGGGAGATCGCGCATCTACATGTCGCAGTCTAATGGAGCCTATAGACCTAAAATCTCATTCGAAAAAAGGCTTTCAATTGTTGCATCGATGCCTTGCATGTGGTCATGAACAATACAACAAAATTGCCGAGAATACAGCACAAAGCGACGATATCATTGCTTTTATGCGAACGCGAAGTCGTGACTAAAGACCCCTTTTCAATTTATGAAAAGGGTTATTTTTTTTGTGGGCGAATTTCTCGTATACGTCGAGACTGTTTTGCGCAAATCAGTTTATTCAAAATGTAGGGGAGTGCAGAATTTTGAAGAGACTGATCGGTATTAGCATGGTAAGCGTTTTATTATTTGGTGTTCACTATTCTTCCTTGTTTGCAACAGACACATTTATAAGATCCGATGATGAAGTATCAACTTTGGACGTAAAGATGATTGAACATCAACAGCATTCTACTCGAACAATTCAGCACCCGGGACAGCTGGAATTAGAGAAGAATCTTGAAGCCGATCAGTCGTTTGATTGGCGTACGGATCACGAAGTCACTGCTGGACAATTGCTAACCGTCCATTTTGTTTTTGAGTCAAATGATCAAGCAAGTGGTACATTGACGTATAACGCTGATCAATTGAAATTGCAAGATGTGGATTTAAGTCGTCATGGAGATGTTGAGCAAAAAAAAGGATTGCTTTCTATAGAGGTATCGGATGAAGGAGTTCATAGCGGGGTTGCTACTTTTCTTGTAAAAGAAGATGTGATTGGTACGATTGACATTTCGATGGAAGAACTTGTGATTGATCACAAGTCTCATGAAAGTGACGTGCTCAAAGTAAACGTCGTTCCAGGATTACATCTTGAGGTTGAGGGACGTTCTGTAGGGCACGAAACGGAGATTGTTGTTACAGATGAGAACGGGAACGGCGTAAAAGGTGCTTCGTTACACGTAGAGACTGAAATCCCACGCGTACAGACGAAGGAGGCAACGTCGCTTTACCATGACCTTCACGAACAACAAGAGAGCCATTGGTTCCCCGTTGGACCAAACACACAGTATTATGCCTATGAAGAAACGGTGACGGGTGATGGTGAATTTATTGAGATATCCGGGAATGAACAAGCGAAGACCTATCTCAAAAAATCTGATGCAGAACCTGTTGATTGGAGTGAGATTCCAGTCACAGATGAAAAAGGGTATCTAGTTACTCGCATGTTAACAGCAATTGAAGGTGACGTGAGTATCCAAGCTGTTGCCCCTGATGGGCGTAAAAGCGAGGTGTGGGAGGGCGAGATTGTCAAAGCAATAGGTGATGATCAACCTGAAAATATAACGTTCGATTGGTACAATGAACACCCAAACAGTCAGTTCATTCATTTTGAAGCGCATCCTGGAACAGAGTCAGGCTTTATAGAAGTTGTTGAAAAGCGTGATCCAGAGAAATTCTATAGCGCTGCGACGAAGCGCTATGATGCGTCAACAAAATTAGTCTATGATGAACATGGAGAGAAGCGGCTGTACACGTCTTTGGCAACAGAACTTGAGCCTGGGACGACCTATGCCTATCGTGTAAACGTTGATGGAACTTGGAGTGAAGCATTATCATTTGTAGCGACCAATCGTTCTCGTGAAACGAAAGAAGAGCAATTGAGTACAGTGAAAAAGCCCAATTCGTTTCTTCCATATTACTTTAAAGAAAGTTAATTGATTGTATAGAGATCACTCACATCTCTGTGACGTGCGCATAGGCTGTAGTACGGATTTAAAGAAAGGGAGTGAGAGATCCGTGCAACACGAAACGTTATATCCTTATGCGGACATAACCATTGATGCTAACCAGCAATCGCGTAATCATGGCGGACACGGACACGGACACGGACACGGACATGGACACGGACACGGACATGGACATGGACACGGACACGGACATGGACACGGGCATGGACATGGACCACCAAGGCCGCCGTGGCCTGGATTTGGTGGAGGCTTTATTCCAGGGTTAGTAATTGGAGGCTTAGCAGGTGGCGGATTTGGTCCAGGATATTATCCATACCCACCGCCTCCACCACCCCCACCTCCTTATCCGTACCCGCCCTATTATTAATGGTGAACGTAAACGCGTGCGAAAATTGCACGCGTTTTGTTTGTCACAAATTCGACAAAAATGGTCAAAATCCTTGCCAATTGTCGAATCAAAATCCCTTTCCTTAGATGTTATTTTTTGTATTTAACAAAAAAGTTTGAAAATAAGTGGCGTTGAATGCTATGATGAAGGCAATAGTTAAGAAGTAGAGGTATATACAAAAAACAACCTTATGACTCATCTTAACTAGAGCATCGACCTATATAAAGAGAAAAATAACATGTAAAAAGAAGGGTGAATACAGTGCAAATGAAGGAGATGGATTCCAGGTTTTTACGACCGATCATTGAGCAGGAGATCTTGTTTGCAAGCGAAGCGGCCGCTTATTTAGGGATAACACCGCAACGCTTAAATCAGCTTGTACATACTGGCAAGGTGAAGCCAGTTCGGACAAGCCCAAGTGGAAATTTATATTTGAGAAGTGATATGGAAGAACGTAGAAAACGTATGCACGGAAACCAAATTGCATATATATCAGCACTTTTCGAGAAGAATGAAGCAACAACAGTCTATGAAGCAATGAATTACTTTACAATTCAATCGATTTTCAACGGTTCAGATAAAAAGGCAACAGCTGAGTTCGAACGATTAGCTGAGAAATTTCAATTAACTGAAGAATTGACAAATAACTTACGCTCAATCGCTGATGACTTAGGTGTCGAGCTGGAAGTGATGGAAAAAGCGTACACTGCAGTCGTCGGTGGATTCCAACAACTCGGAGCGGATGATTACATCGTAAAAAAAGGTCAGAATCATTATCCAAAAAAACTGTCTGAAATTTCCGATGCTCCTTTATTCCTATTTATGCGTGGAAACCCTGAATTGTTAACGAAGCGACTGGTAACAGTTGTAGGAGGAAGAAAAACGACAGAAAATGGGGAAGTTATGGCTTACGAATTGTCGAAAGAGCTCGGACAAGAAGGCTATGTGATCGTTTCTGGATTATCGAAAGGCATTGACTCAGTCGTTCAGCAAGCGACCGTTAATCATCAATTGCCAACGGTTGCTGTTCTAGGAACACCGATCACTCATTTTCACCCACGTGAGCATCAAGTGCTCCAAGGGCAATTAGAAGATCACGGCCTTGTCATTTCTCAGTTTCCACCGTCTGTAAAGGTGCAGCGTTGGCATTTTCCAATGCGCTACGCACTGATGAGTGGGATTTCTGAAGCGACGGTCATGATTGAGTCGACCGATAAGAGTGAAGTGCTTGAGCAAGCAGATTATGCTTGTAAATATAGACGCCCACTACTGTTACCCCAAGTGGCATTAGATGACCGCAAGTTACAATGGCCAAACCGGTATATCGATTATGGAAAAATGTACGCATATCGTAAACCTACCGACGTCTTGAAGCGTATGGAAATGTTAACAACTGAAGATGGAACGAGTACGCGTTACGCTCAACAAACAATCGGATAGAAGGGATCATGATGACGAGAAAACCGATGATTGGCATCACTTCACATATGGATGAAAACGGAACGCATCATATGAGTCAGGATAATTTACGAAGAATTGCAAATGAAAATGGAATTCCAATCATTCTTCCGAATGTTCCAGATGAAGCGTCGATCCCACGCATTATTTCATCGATTGATGGCCTTGTTGTTACAGGCGGTGGAGACATCGACCCAACTTTGTTTGGTGAAGAACCTCATCTTAAATTAGGAAGTATTCACCCTGATCGTGATGCTTTTGAAATGATGCTCATTCAAGCCGCTTTAGAAGCTAATCTTCCAATTCTTGCGATTTGTCGAGGGTGTCAAATCTTAAATATTGCTGCCGGCGGGGATATGTATCAAGACATTTACAGTCAATACGATGTAGACTTGTTACAACATCAACAACGAGCACCAAGGCAACATGTGTCTCATTTTATTGACGTTGATGAAGGTACGATGCTACAGCGGATTTCTAAGTCTAGTCGCTATAAAGTTAATAGTTATCATCATCAAGCGGTACGCCGACTTGCTCAAGGGTTTCGGCGATCTGCAGTTTCATCGGATACCGTCATTGAAGCTTTTGAAAGTGAACGCCACTCTTTTGTTATTGGAGTGCAGTGGCATCCGGAGAATTTATTTGACGATGAGTATGCCAACCGTCTATTTAAAGCGTTTATCGCAAGTACGTAACAATCGGAACAAACCGTCTTGCCAATTTAATTGGAGGCGGTTTGTTTCTCTTTTTATGGAATCGGGAATAAATAAAAAGATAATCCATGAATTGTATAGATGATAGATGGTTAAAGAAGACGTTAATGAAAGAGAAAGGAAAAGAGCAATGAAGATCATCATTGATGCTGATGCTTGTCCCGTGCAAGATGTCGTTATTGAAGAATCAGCGAAGCGAGGAAAAGACGTGATCCTCGTGAAAAGCTACGCCCACTACTCAAATGTCGAGCAAGAGGCCGAAGTCATTTATGTTGATCCAGGTAATGATTCGGCTGATTATAAGATCGTACAGCTAGCAGTGCCTGGTGACATTATTATTACGCAAGATTATGGTCTTGCGGCTTTAGCGCTTGAGAAGAATTGTAAGGTGTTGCACCATACGGGTTTTTTCTATTCTAAAGATCGAATTGATGCGATGTTATTTGAACGCCATCAATCAGCGAAACGAAGAAGGAGCAAGCAAAGAGTTCGTGGACCTAAGCCATTTACTAATGAACAGAAAGAACATTTTAAAGAGCAATTTATAAAGGAGCTGGAAGCGTGATCAATGACTCGATAGCCATACAAGCACTGAAGGAAGTTTTAGAAATGGATACTTCAAATCCACCTGGTAATGAAGAACTTGTAGCAAACAAGCTTCAGTTCATTTTTACAGAGTATGGCATTGAAACGACAGCAATTGCTCATAGTGCAGGACGTACGAACCTCATCGCAACGCTGCCTGGAGATGGTTCAACCGATGAAGTGATTGGATTATCAGGACATATGGATGTGGTACCATCTGGAGAAGTACCGTGGGATTCTCTTCCTTTTGACCCAGTAGAAGTTGATGGGAGGATTTATGCTAGAGGTGCATGTGATATGAAGAGTGGCTTAATGGCTGCTGTAGCCGTTCTATGTCGAATTAAACATGAAGGAATAAAGCTTCCATTTGATCTTAAGCTCTTTGCCTCAATTGGAGAAGAACGGGGGGCGGTAGGTGCTAAGCAATTAACCGAAGAAGGTTACACGGATTGCTTGAGTGCAATGATCATTACAGAACCTACAAACGGTAGGGTCATTACGTCTCACAAAGGTGCATTATGGCTAAGAATTACGACACATGGAAAGACTGCACACGGCTCCAAGCCTGAGCGTGGAGTCAATGCGTTGATTCATTTAATTTCCATTGTGAATGAGCTACAACATGCCCTTCATTTTGATGAGAATGATGAAAAGTTAGGGCAACCATCATTTAGCTTTAATGTGATGAACGGCGGTAAGACTACGAACATGGTTCCTGACCAAAGTAGCGTTGAGATTGACATTCGTACATTGCCAGGTCAAAGTCACGCATCAATCGTCCAAGACATTAAGGATCATATTCAACATGTAAGAGCCCAGCACCCTGAATTGCAAGCGAGTGTAGAAGTCATTAATGACCTGCCCCCATTAGAAACAGACGATCATCACCAGTTCGTAGAATTCGCTTGTGAACATCTTTATAGTCGTACGTTCGGGATGTCAGGCTATACGGACGGTTCAAGGTATCAAATGGGAACGAGTGATTTCCCGATTATCGTGTGGAGTGGAATTGAAGGAGTCACGGCTCATCAACCAAATGAAGTCGTGTATATTGACCACTACACAAAAACAATTGAACAATTGCAATCGCTTCTAATGGCGTATAAGCTCAGAAGATTCATCAACTGTAAGAAAGAAAGCGTAATTCGGGATCGAGGCGAATTGCGTTTTTTATTTTGTTAAAACGATCGGACAGAGTTTGAAAAGGAGAAGGAATCCCGTCTAAATTGATCGAATTATTAAAATAGAAAGCGTATTCATAAATGGAATGGAGGTTACGAGATGAAATTAGAGCATAAAGTTGCCGTCGTTACGGGTGCAGGATCAGGTATTGGACGTGCAACGGCAATTCGTTTTGCAGCAGAAGGGGCATCTGTCATCGTTGCAGAGCTGAATGAACGTAGCGGTAAAGAGACGGAAGAATTAATTACTGAATCAGGTGGAAAGGCAACGTTCGTTCAAACAGACGTCACGAGTTTTGATGCCGTTCAAAATGCGGTTGATGTTGCAGTAGAGCAGTATGGGAAATTGGACATTATGTTCAACAACGCTGGCACTGGGACAAAACCAACGAGTGTGTTGGATATGTCCATTGAAGACTATGATAAAACGATTGCAGTTAATCAATACGGTGTTTTCTTTGGAATTAAGGCAGCTGGAAATGCAATGAAAGAAGATGGAGGAGTCATTATTAATACGGCATCAATCTATGCATTTATCGCTGATCGCAATCGCATCTCGTATCATGCGAGTAAAGGAGCGGTTGTTTCAATGACAAAGTCAGCTGCGTTTGACTTGGCGAAATACAACATTCGAGTGAACGCAATTGCTCCTGGGTTGATTGAAACAGGGATCGTTACGGATTGGAGAAATCAACCAGAGGTCTGGGAGCAAATTGAACGGGCGCAGATGCGTCGAAAAGCAGGTCAACCTGATGATGTTGCCAAACTTGTTACTTTTTTAGCAAGTGATGATGCATCATTTTTAAATGCACATGTTCACTACGTAGATGACGGCGCAGCCGCATTTAAACGATAAGGGAGGATCTTAACAATGAAAAAATGGATCGTAGAAACGTTAGCAGACCCTACTGAGGCGCTCGTCTTAAAAGAAGATGAGAAACCGCTTCGCACAAAAGGACAGCTTCTTATTGATACGAAGGCAGCCGCTTTGAACTTTTTTGATATTCTACTCTGCCAAGGGAAATATCAGGAAAAGCCGCCCCTTCCTTTTACACCAGGGGCAGAGATCTCAGGAACAATTGTCGAAGCAGACGAAGGCAGTAAGTGGAACGTTGGGCAAAAGGTGTTGGCGCGCCCGAAATTGCCTAACGGTGGTTTAGCAGAGTTTGTCGTAGTCGGGGAAGATGAAGTATTTGCAGTTCCGGAATCGATGTCCTATGAAGAAGCATCGGCATTGTTTATTACGTATCAAACGTCGTATTATGCACTACACCACCGTGCGAAGTTACAACCAGGAGAAGTACTTCTTGTCCATGCGGGAGCTGGTGGCGTAGGTTCAGCAGCGATTCAACTAGGTAAAAGCCAAGGCGCTACTGTCATTGCAACCGCAGGTGGTGAAGAGAAAGTAAACCAATGTTTAGAGCAAGGCGCTGATTACGCCATCGATTACAAAGAAGAAGACTTCGTTCAACGAGTGAAAGATTTAACGAATGGAAAAGGTGCAGACGTCATCTATGACCCTGTCGGTGGTCATGTGTTTGATCGTTCAAGGAAATGCATTGCCTTTAATGGTCGAATTCTTATCGTTGGGTTTGCAGGTGGGACGATCCCAGAAGCACCGATGAATCATGCTCTCGTCAAAAATTATTCCCTCGTAGGCGTACATTGGGGTTATTATGCACGACTGTATCCAGAGGGTGTTCATGATATTCATGAAGAATTGTGCAGGCTTTATGAAAAAGGTGACATTAAACCACTCCTTTACAACGTGTTCCCTTTTGATGAAGTTCCTAGCGCATTAACGGCATTAGGGAATCGTTCGACTTATGGAAAGTTGGTTATTGGAGGCACATTTTCGTGAGGAATGTTGGAAACGAAGTTCAGTTTGCAATTTATCAATCACAACAAACCGATCCCTTTCCAATCCAATTTGAGGATTGGGTAAAAGGCGCTAGTGAAAAGCTGACGAGTGAAGCATTTGATTATATTGCAGGCGGGGCAGGTAGTGACTACACTGTTCAAGAAAACGTTGATCGCTTTAAAGCGTACAACATCGTTCCAAGAATGTTTCGTAACGTTGAAGAGCGTGATCTTTCAGTAGAATTATTTGGACATACGTACCCGTTTCCAGTTTTGCATGCACCGATTGGTGTCCAATCCATTATCCATGAAGACAAAGAGCTTGGTTCTGCCGAGCTTGTGCTAAGCTTGGTGTCCCTTACATTGCTAGTTCAGCAGCTTCGACTACGTTAGAGGACATTGCAAAAGCAATGGGAGATCAGCCGCGCTGGTTTCAACTTTATTGGAGCCGCGATGCAGAGATTGCTGCAAGCTTTTTACAACGTGCTGAGCGTGCTGGTTACTCGGCAATTGTGATAACGTTAGACACTCCAATGATGGCTTGGCGTGAGAAAGACCTGACGAATGCCTATTTGCCGTTTCTAAAAGGTGAAGGTGTTGCGAATTATCTGTCTGATCCTGCTTTTCGTGCAAAATTAGAAAAGCCACCTGAAGAGGACCCTCAAGCTGCCATTGAACAATGGTCTAAAGTGTTTGGGAATGCAACGCTTACATGGGAAGACTTGTCGTTTATAAGGCAACATACAACACTTCCGATCATTCTAAAAGGAATCCTACACCCTGAAGATGCGAAGCTTGCAGTTGAAGGCCATGTAGACGGAATTATTGTCTCAAACCATGGTGGTAGACAAGTCGATGGCTCAATTACGGCAATCGATGCATTGCCAGAAATTGCAGAAGTCGTCCAAGGGAGAGTTCCGATTTTGATGGATAGTGGAATTCGAAGAGGTGCAGACGTATTGAAAGCTCTTGCGCTAGGGGCGACTGCTGTCCTTGTCGGTAGGCCGTCTATGTATGCATTGGCTGTAGGAGGGGAAGAGGGTGTTGAAGCGTTATTCAAGCAATTAGTTGCGGATGTTGATTTAACGTTAGCACTTGCAGGTGGCACGAACGTTCGCCACCTGGACAAGGAGTTTCTACAGTCAAGTTATGTTTCTAGTGTGCGCTCATTCAAGTAAACAATTCCTCGATTTCGTTCGGATTCAATGATCGAAGTAATCGCTTGAATTGCCTTTGATTCGTCGCGTGATTGCATCGCAAAAAGCAGCTGTTCTTGTTCGGTTATACGTTCAGTAAATGATTCTCTGATTGTAGGCGCAACATAAATAAGTAGTAACGAGTGAACCGATTGTACGAGCTGAGCAAGGCGTCTGTTCGTACAGGCGTTGATGAGGATCGAGTAAACGTTCACAAAAAACTCGATGCATTCATCCGGTTGCTCATTAGATAACTGTTTTGCGTAGTCAATTTGCTGCTCAATGCGTAAAAGATTCGCGTCGCTAATTGAGGTCGTAATATTTGCGATGAACTCTTTTTCAGTAATTTTCCGACAATCATACAAAGCGTCTAAATCGTCAAACTCAAGGTCAATGACGCGCAACACACCATTACGGTCTACGGTAACGAGCTGTTCTTTTAGCAGTTGCCGAAACGCTTCTCGAAGTGGTGTTCGACTTATGTTTAAGTCGTCTGCTAATTTGGCAACGATGACCTTTTCGCCCGGGGCGATTTTTCCGTAGAGGATCAGTCTTTTCACGAGATCATAAGCTTGTTCATATAAAGGTTTAACGTGATTGAAAGTCGTATTCATGGAGACCCCCCTCATACATTATGAAATAAAATGAAAAAATCTATAATTAATTATTAATCTTAAGTATATTCGCAAGAACTGTCAAACATTAGGAAGTTGTTCTGTTAATCGGAATCTTCCCTCATTTAATAGTTAGCATTCAATAGAAAGAGCTCAGGCATAAGGTTGCCTGAGCTCTACTTGTTGATTTGTGTATTATTGCTCTAGGTGATGAGTCTTTTGAAAACGCGGACCTGAAAGAATCCAGCTAAGGACGATGATTAGTCCCATCACTCCCCAGAAGATCAGCTTCCAAACGGTGCTTTCAGGGAAATGTTCAGGCAAAACGGCGAGACTCGGGTGCGCTAACGTAAACACAGCGAGCTTTACACCGACCCATCCAACGATTAAATACGCACCGTTTTCAAGTCCTGGTCTTGAATGGAGGACCTTTATAAAGAATCCAGCAGCAAAACGCATAATAATGACACCGGTTAATCCACCAATAAAGACGACGATGAATTGTGCACCGTCTAATGGGCCAACAGAGAACCATCCTGTCGGTGTCAATGTCATAGCAAGGGCAACTGCTGCAAGGATACTATCAACCGCAAAAGCAATATCAGCGAGTTCTACTTTGAGAACAGTCATCCAAAAGCCTGACTTTTTCGGTTCTTTTTTCGGTTTTTCTTCTGACGTTTTCTGACGTACAAATCGTTTGAAGAAGTGGTTCACTGTTAAGAAGATGAGATAAAGTGCCCCGATTGCTTGAACTTGCCACACATTAATTAACACGGCCACGAAGGCAAGGGCTGCAAGTCGGAAGATAAAAGCGCCTGCAAGTCCATAGAACAGCGCTCTTTTTCGTTGTTTTTCTGGTAAGTGTTTGACCATCATTGCAAGAACAACCGCGTTATCTGCCGCCAAGATACCTTCTAGCGCAATTAAGACGATTAATACCCAACCATATTCAACTAGTAATGCTACGTCCATGTGAGTTTTGCTCCTTTTTTGTATACGAAGTCTATGAGTCCATGAAAAAAGACCTTCGCCGTAATCGGCGAAGGTCAGTAATTGGTCATTTCATAGACCTCGCCCATAGTGGCAAAGGTCTTGCGACAGTCAAATAATGACTGCACTAAAGCCGGGGCGATTATATTCCCGTCATGACGACTTTAGTGAGGAGCTACTCCCCTTTGATACTGTAATCGTAATGGACGGTTAAGGAAAAGTCAATAAATGTTTCACGAGAAACAAAGTTTAAAAGGATATTCGACAACTTTAGCGAAATAGTAGGTAATCACGGTTATTTAACAAAGGATGTGTCTAATGGTTACAATTCGAGCTGGTGTTGACATTGGTGGAACGTTTACAGACTTTGTGTTCTTAACGAGCGATGGGAAGAGGTTCTTTGGAAAGACGTTAACAACCTACCCTGACCCTTCCGAAGGATTTATTAACGGGTTACAAGAGAATATGGAAAAGCACGGTTGGCGTTATGACCAACTTGAAAGTATTATTCATGGAACAACGCTCGTCGTCAATGCACTGATTGAACGTAAAGGTGCAAAAACAGGGTTAATTACGACGAAAGGGTTTCGCGATCAATTGGAAATTGCAACTGAGAGTCGCTATGATTTGTATGATTTAATGGTCGATAACCCGAAACCACTCGTACCACGTGCGTTAAGGAAGACGGTTACTGAGCGGTTAACGAGTGATGGGAGCGTCTTGACGAAGCTGGATGAGCAAGAAGTAGAAGAGACGTTGCAACAGTTCGTTCACGAAGGTGTTGAAGCGGTTGCTGTCTGTTTCTTACATAGTTATCGCAACGATCTTCACGAAAAGAAAGTGAAAGAAATCGCAGAACGAATTGCGCCACAACTACACGTTTCCATTTCGTCAGAAGTGTCCCCAGAAATTCGCGAGTACCAACGGTCTTCTACGACCGTTGCCAACGTATTTGTAAAACCGCTTGTGGAACGTTACTTAGGGAGTTTAGAACGTGCTTTAGTGGAAAAAGGTTTTAAAGGTACATTCCTCATGATGCTCTCTGGTGGTGGTACGTGTACGCTAGAAACAGCAGCGAAGTTTCCAATTCGTATTTTAGAATCAGGCCCAGTAGGTGGAACCATTTCAGGTGCCCATTATAGTAAGCAGGCAAAAGAGAACTCTCTCATTGTGTTTGATATGGGAGGTACGACTGCAAAAGCAAGTCTCGTTGATGAAGGGGTACCGCTTACGACGACTGAATTTGAGGTAGGACGAGCAGATCGCTTTATGAAAGGCAGTGGCATGCCCGTAAAAGTACCTGTTGTTGAAATGATTGAAATTGGAGCGGGTGGCGGAAGTATTGCCCACGTGAACCGACTTGGATTACTAAAGGTAGGTCCAGAAAGTGCTAGCAGTAAGCCAGGTCCAGCTAGTTACAATCTTGGTGGATTAGAACCTACAGTTACTGATGCGGATCTCGTTCTTGGCTATTTGAACCCCGATTATTTTCTTGGTGGAGAAATGAATCTTAGCGTGGACAAAGCAAAGGAAGCAATCCGGAAAAAAGTCGCAGAGCCACTCGGAATGTCCACGATCGAAGCTGCATGGGGAATTCATCAACTCGTCAATGAGAATATGGCAAGTGCGGCTCGAATCCATGCAGTAGAGAAAGGCAAAGACGTTCGCAAGTACGGGTTGTTTGCTTCAGGAGGAGCAGGTCCTGTTCATGTCGGCAATGTCGCTGAAATTCTCGGTGTCGATACGATTGTTCATCCTGTTGGTGCAGGCGTTAACTCTGCATTTGGCTTTTTAACGTCCCCACTTGCGTTTGATTTCGTACGAAGTTTTTACAGTCGTTTAGATGATTTAGACTGGACACATGTAATGAGTCTTTTAAATGAAATGGAAGCAGAGGGGTACGAGCTTCTTAAGCGTGCAGGCGTATCAGAGCAGATCTCTATTGTTCGAAAAGCGGAAATGAAATACAAAGGACAAACCCATGAAATTACTGTATCCATTCCGAACGGAACGTTAACTGAAGGTTCCAAAGAAGACATTGTAAACAATTTTAAGCAAGCTTATCGCGAGCTTTACGCTGAAGCAAATGAAGATATGGTCATTGAAACGTTGAACTGGCGTGTAGTTGTGGAAGGTCCAGATCCTGAACTCACACTCGAACAAGCCGAAGGAGGCGACGTTATCGTTGAACCGAAGTCCACAAGACATGTTTATTTTGATGGTTGGTTTGAAACGAATGTCTACGAACGTAATGATTTAAATCCAGACGTGGATATTGATGGACCGGCCATCATTGAGGAACGTGAATCAACGCTCGTCGTTCCGCCGAGTTTCCGAGTATCGGTTGATCAATACTACAATGTGAAGCTACATCGAAAAACTGCCAAAGGAGGCGTTTTTGTTGGCGAACACGAAAAAGCAAGAAGTGTTTGATCCGATTCAATTGGAAGTGATTTGGAATCGGCTTGTCACTTTGTTAGAAGAACAAGCAAAAACGCTCATTCGTACGTCTTTTACAAGCATTCTATCAGATGCCAATGACTTGTCTGCAGGGTTGTTCAATCAAGCAGGTGATATGATCGCACAAGCGAATACTGGAACACCGGGTCATATTAACTCAATGGCAACAGGTGTCCGTCATTTCTTGAAGAATGTCGATACAACAAAGCTTAAAGACGGCGACGTATTAATCGGTAATAATCCGTATGAAATATCCGGTCATTTGCTCGATGTAACGATCGTTACACCGGTGTTTTACAAAGAGTCACTGATTGGATATTTTGCCTCTACGTGTCATGTTTCTGATGTAGGTGGACGTGGATTCAGCCCAGAGGGCGAGAGTATATACGAAGAAGGCTTACATTTGCCGTACATGAAAATGTACGAGCGAGGTGTCGTAAATGAAACGTTACTTACGCTCATTCGTGCCAATGTCCGTGCCCCTTATCAAGTGATTGGCGATTTGCGTGCCCAAGTGGTTGCTCAAGAAGTGGCAATTAGCCGTTTAAGGGAAACGTTAGAAGAGTTTGGTTTACGTGATATAGAGGCAATTGGAGAAGAGATTATTGCAATCTCTGAAAAAGCGATGCGTAAAGCGATTGAAGAGCTTCCGGACGGAACGTATGAAAATGAGTTATATAGCGATGGGGCTGAAAAGCCAATTCTTTTGAAGTGCAAACTCATCGTTAAAGGAGATACGGTTCACGTAGATTTCGACGGAACTTCTGAAGGAAGTAAAAAAGCAATCAATGTTTGTCTTAACTATACACTTGCTTATGTGAACTACGTGTTAAAAGCGACGATTGCACCGGACGTTCCAAGTAATGAAGGTAGCTTTCGTCCAGTGAGTGTATCGGCTCCAGAAGGTAGCGTATTGAACGCCGTTCATCCAATGCCAACGGCTCAAGACATATTATTGGTCATTTAGCACCTGTATGTGTATTAGGAGCGCTACAACCCGTATTACCAGACAAAATCCCTGCAGAAGGTGCTGCCGCGATTTTCGCAATGCAAGTTCACGGGGTTGATCGGGCTGGGGAGTCTTTCTCGAACGTCGTATTTAATGCCGGAGGAGCTGGAGCTCGCCCAGGGAAAGATGGCCTAAATGCGACAACGTTCCCGTCAGGCGTGAAAGGAACACCGATTGAAATTATCGAAAACACATCACCAATTCTCGTCTATGAGAAAGAACTTCGAGAAAACTCTGGAGGAGATGGTGAGTTCCGAGGAGGATTAGGTCAAACGATCACATTTGGCGTTCGGACGGACCAACCGTTCCATGTGCCATTAATGTTTGAACGTACTCGCTATGCGCCCCTTGGTTATGAAGGTGGTTTAGAAGGTGAAAAAGCTAGGGTATTTATAAATGATCAAGAAGTTGAAGAAACGAAAAAATTGTATACGCTTAATCCGGATGATACTGTAACCCTTCAATTGCCAGGTGGTGGAGGTTTCGGAGATCCTGCAAAGCGAAATGCAGAGGCAAGAGCGAGCGATGTAGAAAACGGTTATGTGATACGATCATAGATGGAGACAGATGGGAGAGATCATAATGAGGTTAGAAAACAAAGTAGCGATTGTTACAGGTGGTAGCCAAGGAATTGGCGCTGGCATTGCAAAGCGTTTTGGCCAAGAAGGAGCCAAGGTCGTTGTTGCAGATGTGAATGAAGAAGCTGGAGAGAATGTAATTGCTGAATTGAAACAACAAAAAGTAGAAGCGATTTTTGTACACACGGACGTCAGTAACGAAGAAAGTGTACAAAACCTCGTGAAGGAAGCGAGTTCAGCATTTGGTAAAGTCGATATTCTCGTCAATAACGCTGCGATTAACTTTCGCAAAAGCGTGACAGATACGAGCTTTGAAGAGTGGCAAACGTTATTAGGCATTAATCTAAACGGTCCATTCCTATGTTCGAAGTACAGCATTCCAGAAATGCAAAAGGTAGGCGGAGGTTCAATTATTAACATCGCTTCTTGGCACGCTGAGAAAACCATTACACGTCTAGCGGCTTATGCATCAGCGAAAGGCGCAATGACAGCGCTAACGCGACAAATGGCGCTCGACTATGGTAAAGATCAAATTCGTGTTAATGCGGTAGGTCCAAGTACGGTAGACACGCCATTATTACAAAAAACATTTGAGTCTTTAGATGATCCAGAACAAGCATTCAAAGATACGTTAAAGTTCCAACCAATGGGGAGAATTGGAACGGTTGAAGACATTGCGAATACATGTCTTTTCCTCGCGTCAGACGAAGCCACTTACGTAAGTGGACAAACGATTATGGTCGATGGCGGTGCGATTAACAAAATCGCTAGACCAATTGAATTTGATTGATGATTTAGGGGGGACTCAGTGCGAGAATAAGCGCTGAGTCTTTTCGATTTATCGTATGATGGCTCTGTATTTTTACTAACTTCACGAGAGATCTTACAGAAAGAAGGATAAAGATGGGGTCACTGTTGTCTGTGCTTGCGCTCATTCTATTTGGGCTTGGAATTGGCAGAGGCATACGCATTTACACGATAAAAGGTATATGCCAGCGTGGGTTCCAGTTGCGAAAGTGTTACGTGTGTTAACTTTTACCGTTCTACTCGGTCTTATGCCTATTGTGTTAATCGGTGCATTTTGGAACGTTGACTTTAGGCAAACAGAATTTTTAATACTTCCTGTGATTGGTGTCTTTACGATTTTTCTAGGTGGCGGTTTGGCACTGGTCGCTTCGAAGATTCACGGTCTTACGAGGGAGCAAACAGGGTCCATGATTCTTGCCGGCGCCTTTATTAATCTTGGGAGCTTTGGGGCGTTGTTTTCGGTATTTTTTATCGGGATTGAAGCATTGCCGTTTGTGATTTTGTTTCGTTTATTCGAAGAAATTGTGTATTATGCCATTTGTTATCCGATTGCGAAATCATTTGGTCCATTGCGACACGTTTCATCCTCTTCCGGTATTAAGAGAATTATAAAGGACCCCTTTATTATGGTGACCTTTTCTGCGCTTTGTATTGGGGCACTTCTTAACTTTTCACCACTTGAGTATGGGTCATTTTACGATACGATTAACAGCATTCTCGTTCCGCTTTCAGCAATTCTTTTATTAGTGCCTGTTGGATTTTCAATGAAGCTCGGTGCCGTTCGAACGCATATGAAACCAAGTGGATCGATTGCCCTTATTAAGCACATCATCGTTCCAATTACGGTGACGAGCATTGCTTACTTCATTGGTCTTGGAAACTATGGAAATGGAATCATTCTCTATGTCGTACTCATTCTGTCATCCATGCCACCAGCGGTGTCGTCTCTTGTTCCGCCTCAATTATTCAAATTGGATGTTGATCTTGCGAATGCTGCATGGGTAGTAAGCATGTGTTCATTAGCGTTCACTCTCCCGATTTTGTATGTCGTGACGAATGTATTGTGATAGGACAACGGCAATGATTCATACAGTATCATTGAGGTGAGTCGTATGAGCAACGATGCATCGGTATTTTCTTTTATTTGTTGCGTGAATGATGAAGACATGTATCGTGTGTGTGAAAAGCACATTGATGCACTTTATGTTCCTGAAGGATTTACAGTTGAAAAGATTGTGATGAAAGAAGCGAAGAGTATGGTGTCGGGATATAACGAGGCGATGCGTAAGGCAAAGGGAAAGTACAAAATCTATCATCACCAAGATGCATGGATGATTGAAAAGCAGCTCCTCTATCATATGAAATCGCTCTTTGAAGCATCTGAGGTAGGGATGATTGGTGTATGCGGAACGAAGAATCTCCCTCCTCATGGCGTCTGGTGGGACGCACATCAGAGGGAATTATATGGTGTTGTCATTGAAGAAAGGAATACGATTGGTGTTCTTTCATTTCAAAATCCCCGTCAACGTTATGAACGAGTAGAAGCAATCGATGGTCTCGTAATGGCAACACAGTATGATTTACCGTGGGATGAGCAATTCGATGGTTGGCATTTTTATGATGTTAGTCAATCTTCTTTGTTTCAAAAAGCTGGATTAGACGTGATTGTGCCTCATCAAGATTCACCTTGGGTTTATCATAAATGCGGGGTAGAGTTTGATCAATGGGCTTATGAACAGTATCGTAGACAATTTATTACGTGGAAGTTAGCAGTCCGAAATTGAAAAGAAACAGCTTGGTTAACATATCGTTTTCGTTAACTAAGCTGCTTCTTTTTTTCA
Organism: Geomicrobium sp. JCM 19038; assembly: GCF_000698125.1. Taxonomy (GTDB): domain Bacteria; phylum Bacillota; class Bacilli; order Bacillales; family Marinococcaceae; genus Geomicrobium_A. Next base: position 276,849 of record NZ_BAXA01000002.1, read on the forward strand.
ATGCATAGGCTTATGACCTGAATGCTTGCGATAATTGTTGCTTACGAAATTCAAATATTTCTTCGAGTCGCTTCTCAACTAACATACGGTGAGCAAGTGTGCCGAGAGGTCCGAAGGGAGAACGTAGTGAATGATGTCTTCAATTTCAACACCTAAGGGTGATCATTAAAATGGTGCTGGTGATGCCAAAAACGAAAGGGCCGAATCGTTGTTCATCAACAAATAATCGTTCATCGATCATGTGAGTAATTTCGGTTACCCATTGAACAGGAAATGCAGGGAGCGGTTTAAGGTCATAGTGAATAATCATTCCTGGGTGCATTGCTCGAGACATGGGAGTTCTCATATCAAACTTCATATCACCAGGTGTTATGGATGATAGTTTGCTAGGGTCAGAGAAAAATTCCCAAGCCTCTTGCTTAGAAAGTGGTAACACTTGTTTTTTGTGCAATGTGTATAAGTGCATGCGGAACGCCTCCTCTTCTCTTTTTACCCGTTTGTACGCATCTAAACACAGCTTCTTTGTAAGATTGTGAAAATCTAGTTCTCCTACTTTGTTTTCACTACTTTTGTCCGATATAATTTGGATAGTTTGATAAGGAGAGTGGACAACATGTTAAAACCGTTAAAATGGACAATGACCGTAGGGTTGTTATCTATCGCACTCGTTGCTTGTGGAAATGACGAAGTGGATGAGACAGAAGATGTGGACACTGAAACGGAAGAGACCGAAGAAACAGACGCTGATGACAGTACGACAGAAGAATCGGATGACGTTAGCGTCGGTGGCAACGAAACGGATGCTGATACAGCCGAAACGCTAGAACAATTAGATGAAGTTGAAGAAGCATTAGTCGTATATGAAGGCGAAGAGTTTGTAAATGTTGACCTTACATTATCTGTATCAGAAGATGAGGCGAACGATGATCTATTCGAACGACTTGAGTCAGATGTAACAGAAGCAATCGACGAGCGTCCAATTGATTTAATTGTAATTGTCGATGGCACAGCTGTTCACCAGTCAATGATTGAAGACTAAGGATTTGATTGGAGAGAGTCAGTACGCTATGATTCTGTACAAGGAGTGATACATTCATGTACCGAACTGTAGAAGATTTTATCCAAGATTGGACACAAGAATCTCGTGGGACAGCAGCAGTCATTGCAGCGATTACGGATGAGAAGCTTGACGTGTCAATCGTTGAAGGGCATAGTTCGCTAGGTTGGTTAGCTTGGCATTTGGCAACATCGCCGGCGTTCTTTTTAAGTCTCGTTGGTGTGAAGGTGAATTCTGTTGGAGATGGCAATGACGTGCCTTCACAAGTTGCGTCTATTCGTGACGGCTACCAACAGACTGTCGACAATGCGGTTGAGGCAGTGAAGCGTGAGCTTACTGATGATTTGATGTTGGAAACGGTTGAAGCGATGGGACAAGATGTTCCACGTGGAGCATTGTTACGTACGCTCGTAAATCATCAGACGCACCACCGTGGCCAAATGACTGTATTGCTACGTCAAGCTGGCTTACAAGTGCCAAGCGTTATGGCCCTACAAAAGAGGAGCAAATGTAAATCCGACAGGTTAGACCGTTTGGTCTAGCCTGTTTTTTATGACCTGGTATTAGAAGGTACTACGTTGGAGACGTCCGTTTATTATGCTAATATAGTGATAATTTCTTTCTGGAGACGTGAAGGAGGTCCTTGATGGCAGTATATAAAGAGGCTGAGTTTTACGAATTAAGTGAACGAGCAGTAACAGTTAAATTTGGTGACGGTATTGATCCAAAACTGCATGCACGTGTTAGTCAGTTTATGCAAGTAATCGACGAGCAACCGTTTCGGGGGTATGTTGAAGCGGTCCCAAGTTATACTGGCATTACGTTTTTCTATAATCCTTTGAAAGTTATAAAAACGAACAATGAAACTACAATTCAACAACAGGTCATTGTAGAGTTAAAGGAGCGAATTGATCAGCTAGAGTACGCAACGAAAAATAGTTTAGAAGCAAATAAAATCGAAATTCCTGTTTTATACGGTGGAGAATATGGCCCTGACTTGCAAGAAGTTGCGCACGCCAATGGTTTATTAACAGATGAAGTGATTCAACTTCACTCAGAGCGCACGTATCTAGTCTATATGATTGGTTTTGCGCCTGGGTTTCCCTTTATCGGTGGGATGAATGAACGTATTGCAACACCGAGAAAATCGAAGCCACGAGAAAAGGTTCCTGCAGGATCCGTTGGAATTGCAGGGCATCAGACGGGTGTGTATCCCATGGCAACACCTGGAGGATGGCAATTGATAGGTCAAACACCGTTGAAGTTGTTTGATGTAAATAGGGATGTGCCAAGCTTATTGCAATCGGGTGATCAAGTTACGTTTAAACCCATCTCTAAAGACGCGTTTGTCGAACTTAAGGAAAGGAGTGAAAAGAGCCATGACAGTTGAAGTCGTAAAGCCTGGGGTGCAGACGACAGTACAAGACATCGGTCGATTTGGTTATTTGCGTCAAGGTGTGTTGCAAAGTGGTGCGATGGACACGATTTCGTTACGCACTGCCAATCAACTCGTCGGGAACGATGAATTTGCTGCTGCTCTTGAACTAACGATTGCGGGCCCCTCGTTAAAGTTTGAAACCGATGCTCTACTCGCAGTTACAGGTGCGGGCATGCAACCAGTCATTGATGGAAAAGAATACAGCTTAGGTGTCCCTCTTTTCATTCCTAAAGGTCAAATGCTTTCATTTAAGCCAATTAAACACGGAATTCGTGCGTACGTTGCAGTAGCTGGTGGCTTTGATATTCCTCAAGTAATGGATAGTCATAGTACATATTTGCGCGCAGGCTTTGGTGGCTTTGAAGGAAGAGCGTTGCAAAAGGGTGACGTATTGGCAATTCAAGAAACAAATTATCCGTACTTTAATTGGATGAAAGAACGAGCTGGTGGGATCGTGAAGGCACTTAAATGGGGAGCCAATTCATTACGATTGGATGAGGAATCGAACCAAAGCATTCGTATATTTAAAGGAACTCACTGGGACCGTTTTACAGAGGATAGTCAGAAGAAGCTCATTCATACAGAGTATTTCTTAACGACACAATCAGATCGAATGGGCTATCGTTTTGAAGCGGAGGAAACGCTTGAATTAAAGGATGCCTTTAACGTACTTTCAGAAGCGGTTGATTTCGGTACTGTGCAAGTTCCAAGTGAAGGGAAGCCGATGATTTTAATGGCGGATCGTCAAACGACCGGTGGTTACCCACGCATGGCACAAGTAATTGCTGCGGACCTTTCGCGTTTGGCACAATTGAGGCCAACAGAAACGATGCGTTTTGAACTTGTTTCATTTAAAGAAGCAGAAGACTTGTATGTACAACAAGAACGATCAATGACTGAGCGAAAAGCCGGAATTAGTCTGCGTTGGAACGAATGTTTAAAAGGAGCGGGTGTGTAATGAAAGAGCGACAAGCGGTCATGAAAGAAATCAGAAGTGCGTCGTTTACAACACCAACATCGGGCGTTGCTGACGGGTACGCTCAAGCAAACCTTGTCGTTCTCGATAAAGCGTATGCGTTTGATTTTCTCGTCTATTGTGAACGTAACAAAAGAGCATGTCCAATTCTTGACGTTACGGATGTCGGCTCACCGAAACCAGTATTGACCGGGCATCAAAACGATCTACGTACGGATCTTCCGAAGTATCAAGTGTATGAATCAGGGAAACTCGTGGAGTCTGTCAACGATGTGACAGAGTATTGGACCGATGACTCGGTCGCTTTCTTGCTCGGGTGTAGTTTTACGTTTGAAGAAGCGCTAAGACAAAATGGCATCCCAATTCGCCACAATGAAGAGAAGTGCAATGTTCCGATGTTTGAAACGAATATTGACACCATACCTGCAGGACCTTTTAGTGGTCCAATGGTCGTTAGTATGCGTCCGATGTCACAGCAAGACGCGGTACGTGCCGTCCAAGTGACTTCACGTTTTCCAGATGTTCACGGGGCGCCGATTCATATTGGCGATCCTAAAGCTATTGGTATTGATGACATCCGAACGCCTGATTATGGGGATGCTGTAACGATTAAAGAAGGCGAAGTTCCGGTGTTTTGGGCTTGTGGCGTTACTCCTCAGGCTGCAGCAAAGGCAAATGGTTTAAGTATGATCACTCATGCTCCAGGGCATATGTATATTACGAATGTAAAAAATGAAACGCTAGGTGTACTGTAGCGCTAGGAGGAAACAAGCTCATGGGGGCAAATTTACAACGACAATTGACAGATAAGGAACGAAATCGCTTTTTGCGTGGTGCCATCTTTTTAATGGCTACTTCTGCAATTGGTCCGGCATTTCTTACGCAAACGGCGACATTTACAGAGCAGTTTATGGCGAGCTTTGCATTCGCGATTGTCGTTTCATTGATTATTGATATCGGTGTGCAGCTAAACATCTGGCGTGTCATTTCGGTTTCAGGGATGCGGGGACAAGAAATTGCGAACAACGTGTTACCCGGTTTAGGATTCGTCATTGCCGGATTGATTATTTTTGGAGGCTTTGCTTTTAATATCGCAAACCTTGGTGGTGCGGGCCTTGCACTCAACGTGCTTTTTGATTTTCCGCCTGCATTAGGTGCAGGGATTACAGCAGTCATTACTATTATTATTTTCTCAATAAAGAATTACGGTAAAGTCATGGACAAGCTGATGCAGATCTTTGGTCTTATCATGATTGTCATGACAGGGTATGTGATGTTTTCAACAGATCCCCCATATCAAGAGGCATTAATTCGTACGTTCGTTCCTGAAGACTGGATGATTCTGCTTTTACCTATTGTTACCATCGTTGGGGGAACCGTAGGTGGATACATCTCATTTGCGGGTGGTCATCGACTTGTCGATGCGGGTGTAACGGGGAAAGAGAATGTTGGTTTTGTAAGCCGTGCAGCGTCATATGGAATCTTAACGACAGGGGTTATGCGAATCTTTTTATTCCTCGCTTTCCTTGGCGTCGTTAGTGCAGGTTTCACGTTAGATGAGAACAACCCGGCGTCTACTGCTTTTCTTGTAGGCCTTGGTGATATTGGCTATTACATGTTTGGTGTTGTATTGTTCGTTGCAGCCATTAGTTCAGTAATTGGTGTAGGGTATACGAGTATGTCCTTCTTGCGTTCGTTCCATCCTGTCTTTGAAAAGTATAACAGCTGGTTTATTGCTGGTTTTATAACGATTTCAGCTACAATCTTCATACTCATTGGTCAACCGGTCCAGCTACTCATTATTGCAGGTGCTTTAAATGGTATGATCTTGCCAATTATCTTAGTGACAATCCTCGTTGCCTCACGTAAAAAGAAAATTGTTGGAGATTACAAACATCCGACGTGGCTTATTATTTTCGGAGCGATTACGGCGGTTGTAACTGTAGGTGCAAGTATCATTGCATTCAGAGGAATATTGGACTTATTCTAATATGAACAGGAGGAGAAACAATGGTTAAAGTTGATTTGAACTGTGATATGGGAGAAAGCTTTGGGACGTATGTCAAAGGAACTGATGAGGAAATCTTGCCTTACGTTACCTCTGCAAACATTGCTTGTGGTTTTCATGCAGGAGATGCAAGTACGATGCGAAAAACGGTAAAGCTCGCTTTAGAGCACAACGTTCGTTTAGGCGCACATCCTGGTTTGCAAGACCTGATTGGCTTTGGACGTCGCTCAATGGATCTTTCGTTTGATGAAGCGTATGACTTGGTACAATATCAAGTCGGTGCATTAATGGGCATTGCCAAAGCTGAAGGTGGTCACCTTCAACACGTAAAAGCTCATGGTGCACTTTACAATATGGCAGCAGGAAACGAAGAGATTGCGAACGCAATTGCCAAAGCAGTGTATGATATCGACGACCAGCTCATCTTGTTCGGACTTGCTGGAAGTAAGCTGATTGAAGCGGGAGAAGCTGTAGGACTTCAAACTGCAAGTGAAGTATTTGCCGACCGGACGTATCAGAACAACGGTATGCTAACGTCACGTCGCGATACGAATGCGCTAATTGAAGATGTGAATGTCGCGAGTGAACAAGTCATACGTATGGTTACTGAGCATACAGTAAAAACAGTAGAATCAAAAGACATTGCTATTCAAGCTGACACCGTTTGTATTCATGGTGATGGTGCACATGCCTTAGCCTTTGCAAAGCAAGTACGAGAGCAAGTTGAAGCAGCAGGAATTACGGTACAAGCATTTAAATAATCATGTGAAACGGCCATTCGTTGTTAGAATGGCGTTTGTAGTTTTACTACATCTTCTTTGGGGCTTCAATTACGAGAAGGTGTAAGCATTGTTTAAGTGCTACGTTAATCGCGTCAACGAGGCTTAAGCGGTTTTGTAGCTGGTCATCGTCTTTTAGGATGTGTGTTTGACTGTAGTAACGGTTGAAGGCTTGCGAAAGTGATAAGACGTATCTAGCAACAATTGAAGGATCATGGGAATTAAGTGCTCGTACGATTGTTTCCTCTAATTTAGAGAGGGTAACAAAGCATTCCCAAGCTTCATCTTCAACGGATTGACCGTTTTGCCACATAAACGTTTGCCCATGAACTAACGAGTACGTACGAACGTGCGTATATTGTACGTATGGACCTGTCTCGCCTTCAAAACGAAGCGTATCTTCTAATGAAAAATCAATGTCGTTTCTACGGTCATTTTTCAAATCGTTAAAAATAATTGCGCCTACACCGACTTGACTGGCGACTTCTTTACGATTTGGGAGGCTGGGGTTCTTTTCTTGCATGTACTGTTCAGCAAGCGCGGTAGCTTCGGATAACACATCATCAAGATAGACAACACTTCCTTTTCTAGTGCTCATCTTTTTCCCCTCAAGGCGCATCATGCCAAAGTTGATATGCTCCATTTTTTCAGACCAACCATAGCCAAGTTTACGTATGACAGCCTTGAGTTGTTTGAAATGAAGGGTTTGTTCATTACCAACGACATAGAGTGAACGTGTAAACTGATACATTTGTTTACGATACAATGCTGCAGCAAGGTCACGTGTAGCATAAAGCGTTGCTCCGTCTGATTTTTTGATCAGGCATGGCGGCAAATGCTCTTGATTAAGTGAAACGACTTGAGCGCCTTCAGATTGTTCGAGTAAGTGATGATGTTCAAGTTTTTCAATGACCGCTTGCATTTTATCGTTATAAAATGATTCACCGTCATATGAATCAAAGGTGACCCCGAGTGTTGTATAGATGCCTTGAAAGGACGAGAGAGATACTGATTTAAACCATTTCCAAAGGCTAAGCGCTTCTTCGTTTCCTTGTTCAAGCTCGTAAAACCATCGTCTACCTTCAGCTTCGTCCCCTTCTTTATGGAAGCGTACATACAGCTTTAACAATTCTTGAATGGGCGCTTTTTCCACCTCTTCCTTTACACCCCACTGTTTGTACGCGGCAATTAACTTTCCAAATTGAGTACCCCAATCACCAATATGATTAATGCGAATGACCGTGTACCCTTGCTGTTCATACAAGCGAGCGATCGATTCTCCGATGATCGTTGATCGTAGGTGGCCCATTGAGAAAGGTTTGGCAATGTTTGGTGACGACATATCAATCGAAACGGTTCCTTGATTTGTGATCGTTTCTTTTTTCTTAGCAAATAGCGAATCAGCAAACGCTGTACGATTGAAATGGACGTTAGCATAACCACCAATGACATCGACTTCGTCGATACTTGTAACTGCAGAAAGTATCGTTTGAACGCGTAATGCAATAACATGGGGCGACATTTTTAGTTCTTTAGCTAATGTGAAGCAAGGAATAGAGAGGTCGCATGATTCGGTTGTTTAGGGTATTCAAACAAGTGTGATGTAATGGGAACGGACAGTTCTAACGATAAAACGTTCGCAATTTCTTCTTTTAGCAAATTCATAATACGCCCCTTTTTACGACGAAAAGACCCCCACCTCAAAAAAGAGGCGGGGGTCCCGCGGTACCACTCTCGTTAACGTATGAAACGTTCACTTTCACATAACGGTGTGATTGCCGGCTGTTCGTACTCAAATGTTCAGAACAGCATCTTAGAAGTCCGCTTCACGATTCTGTTCCTGCCGGCTTGCACCAAACCCGGCTCGCTGTGAGTGAACATCATCGCTACTCTCTTCATCGTCGATTGTATAGTGAGATTTATTCTACCCGAGTATCCTCGTTTGTCAAGCACTAAATCAAAAATAAGTTCAGGTTATAATAAGTCTAGAGGAGTGAACTATATGACTATTCATGAACGAACAATGGTCTTTGGTTGGGAGAATGATGGAGGCATTGGAGAGAAATTAATTCAAGAGATTATTGATGGTACAAAAACAACTACGTGTGCTTTAAAAGCAGAATATACGGTAGATCAAATGCAAGAAGTGTACCGTCAAGTTCATGAGCGAGTAACTATTTTGAATAAACATGGGGTTCCAAAAGTGAATGTCGTCGTTGTAGATGTTTATGAGACAACGTTTGGTCAACCAGATTCCAGGCTCGTTGAAGGGGAAGGCTATGGGAGGGACATTCACGGATTTCAAGAAGCACACCGGTTAGCATGGGGAGATTTAGGTGTGCCTTTGAAAGAGGATACAATTTTAATTGTGGAACAATTTAAGAAAATTGATAACTAAAACGAGCGTCCTCTTATGGGCGCTCGTTTTTTAGTTTAGGCTTTGGTCGTTTCATATGCAGGGCCTGCTTTCATGACCATGCAGGAAGTGTTTTGCCCATCACACGTTCTAGCCAGTTCGCGGTTTTGAGTAGTTTCTCTAAATCAACGTCTGTTGCAATGCCCATTTCATGCAACATATGGATGAGATCTTCACTCGCGACATTGCCAACGGCATTTGGTGCAAATGGACAGCCACCGAGCCCCCCTAAAGCAGCATCGAATTTCGTAACACCTTCTTCGTAACCAGCAACGACATTGGCTAATCCAAGTCCGCGCGTATTATGGAAATGCAATCCAAGGGGTGTGTCGGTGCCAAAGTTCTCTTTAAATAATCGCACCATCTGCTTTACTTTAGTTGGGTTCGCCATTCCGGTCGTATCGGCAAGAACAATTTCAGTTGCGCCAGCGTTTAAGAAACGCTCTACGACGTGTAATACTTTTGTTTCATCAACATGACCTTCATAAGGACATCCAAAGCTTGTAGCTAACACAGCTGCAGACGGTCGTCCGGCATTTTTCGCATCCTGGATGACGGCGCTGTTTTCATCTACACCCTTATCAACTGTCCTTCTCGCATTTTTCTGATTAAATGTGTCACTCGTCGCAACGACGACGTGTAATAAATCGACGTCTGTTTCAATTGCACGTTCAAGCCCTGAACGGCTCAACACAAGTCCGGCATACGTGACACCGTCACGCTTGTTGATCGCTTTCATTACATCTTCAGCATCAGCCATTTGTGGAACGACTTTAGGGTTCACAAACGATACAGCCTCAACTTTTTTAACGCCGGCATCAACGATTTGCTCAATAAATTGAACCTTGTCCTCTGTGGGCACATGCTTTGGTTCATTCTGTAATCCGTCTCTTGGTCCAACCTCACAAAGTGTAATCATCACAAATCACTCCTTTTTAGTTGTTCAAGGACACGATCTCTTCCTTGATAAATATGTTCATGCATTGCACTCCTTGCGCGAGCGCTATCTTGGTCTTTGATCGCACGTATAATGACTTCATGTAGTTCAAATGACTGTTCTAGACCTCGTTGTTCAAACCAATAAAATGAATGGAACACAAGAGGTAAAACAACGACCTTACGGATGAGATCTTCAGTATGTGGGTCTTTGCTAGCTCGAATCACAGTGTCGTGGAACTTATGGTTTTTCTTTAATACATCTTGAATATGTGCTGTTTTATTTGTCCCTCGACTCATGATAATCGTTTTAAAATCTTCGTTTGCCTTGTGCATGTCGGACAGGTCTTGCTCTGTTCGATGAATGGCACTCAAACTAGCAGCGTAGCCTTCGAGTAAAGACCGCACATCATAGATTTGACGGATATCATTTTGTGAAAAGGAACGCACGATGTACTCGCTTTAGCGGGTGATGAGCCCGTCAAACTCCAATTGCTTTAATGCGCTACGAATTGGTGTACGACTCACTTTCCATTCTTCGGTTAACGCTTCTTCGGTTAAGCGATCTCCTGGTTTGTACTTTCCCGTAATTAACGCTTGTTTCATACGTTCATAAACATTCAAAGCCAACACCTCTTCGTTTATTGTAGCTGAATGTTGAGAAAACAACAAAATATAAATCTTATTTTGTATACAATAAAGCGTTTACACAATGTTATTTTAAATTATTATTGACCTTTTGTATACAATGGTGCTATTGTTTTCTTAATATTCAATCAGGAGTGATGGGAATGAATGAGACGTCTATGCCCCTTAAAGGCATTCGTGTACTAGAGCTTGGGACGTTGTTAGCCGGCCCATTTGCTGGACGTTTGCTTGCGGATTTTGGTGCAGAAGTAATTAAGATTGAACCACCAGATAAGCCCGATCCGATGAGGCAGTGGGGAAAAGAAAAAGAAGGAGTTGGATTGTGGTGGCCGGTGCAATCACGTAATAAGAAATCGATTACGTTGAACTTACGGACAGAAGAAGGTCAAACTGTGTTCAAAGAATTGGCAGAGAATTCAGATGTTGTCATTGAAAATTTCCGAACAGGCACGATGGAAAAGTGGGGGCTCGGTTACGAAGATCTTAGGGAAATTAATCCTCGTCTCATTATGATGAGAACAACGGGTTACGGTCAGACAGGTCCTTACAAAGATCGTGCAGGGTTTGGAAGTATTGGTGAGGCGATGGGTGGTATTCGTTACGTAACTGGATTCCAGGATCGTCCGCCAGCTCGAGTAGGTATATCAATCGGAGACACATTAGCGGCATTGTACTCGACAATTGGTTGTTTAACAGCGATTGAAGAACGACACAAGTCAGGGGAAGGCAGATGATCGATACGGCCATTTATGAGTCGGTATTCTCTGTAATGGAAAGTATGATTCCAGATTACTTACTAGCCGATTATGTACGAGAGCGAACGGGCAATATTCTTCCAGGTGTTGCACCTTCAAGCATTTATCGTACAAAAGACGATACGTACGTTGTAATTGGCGCAAATGCAGATGCAGTGTTTTCAAGGCTTACGAGAGCGATGGGACAACCAGAACTTGCTGAGCATGATGATTATAAAACACATCTTGCTCGTGGAAAGAATCAAAAAGAGTTAGATGCTCTTATTGAGCGCTGGACAAAAACTCTCGATGCAAAGCATGTGCTTGAAGCGTTAGAGGAGCAAGGCGTTCCTTCGGGGCTAATCTATAGTGCAGCAGATATTGTTAAAGACCCGCATTATGCAGCTCGAGACATGATCGTGAAAACAGAACATCCACAGCTTGGGGAGTTTCCGATGCCTGGAGTTGTACCGAAGTTAAGTCGTACACCAGGGCAAATCGATCATGCGGGAAGTGTAAAGCCAGGCGAAGCAAATGAAGCGATCTATCAGTCGATGCTAGGGATGACGAGTGAGAAAATAGAGCAACTGCAAGCGCGTGGTGTCATTTAAACAAATCAGTCGAAAAGGAGGGATTTGGATGAAAGAACCCATTCAGAAGAAGTGGATTTGGGTAGGCTTTGTGTTATTGATTCTGTTTAATGCTCCGTGGTATTTACCTGAAGGGATGATCGAACCGTATATTCTAGGTATTCCGTTTTGGGCGCTCATTAGTGTTGGATTGTCACTAATTCTTTGTGCGTATTTGAGTTGGCTCTGTATGACGCAGTGGAACTTAATAGAAGATGAAGAGGAAGAAGAGTTTGAAAAAGAGAGGAGACAATCATAATGGAGTTGCAATTTGGCGGTACTGATGCCTGATCATACTAGGTGCATATGCCGTACTCATGATTGTCATCGGCTGGATTGCGGGAAGAGGAAAGAAGTTAGGGAAAAGCGTTGGAGAGTATTATCTTGCAGGACGAAACTTAGGGTTTATTACGTTGTTTTTCACACTTTATGCGACACAGTATAGCGGAAATACGATTGTCGGTTACGCCCCAACAGCCTACAGGGAAGGCTTCTCATGGTTACAGTCAATACCGTTTATGACAGCGATTATTGGTGTATACCTCATCTTTGCACCGAGGTTGTACGTCATTGCGAAGCGTGCGAAGTTCGTAACACCAACGGATTGGATTAGTTACCGTTTTGAGTCGAAGCGGGTAACGATCGTTGCAATCTTGCTCATGCTTTGGGGATTAGGGAATTACTTATTGGAACAACTTGTAGCCATTGGTCATGCTGTTTCTGGGTTAACGGCTGGAGCAATCCCATATGGGTATGCAGTTATAGGATTTATCGTCGTTATGCTTATCTATGAGTGGCTCGGTGGAATGAGAGCGGTTGCAGTCACTGATGTACTTCAAGGAATTATCTTGCTTGTAGGTATTTTTGTTGTACTAATCGGTGCTTTAGCGTTAGCGGGGGGCAGTCTTAGCGGAGTTTCAGAAACGATTGCTACAACCGAACCACAGAAAATTGGAGTACCTGATTTACAGACGAATATAAACTGGATTAGTATGATTCTTCTAGCAGGTATTGGTGCTGCCGTATATCCGCATGCTGTGCAACGGATTTATTCAGCAAAGAGTGAGCGTACATTGAAACGTTCATTTGCTCGTATGGCTTGGATGCTCCAATTACGACGGGGTTAGTACTAGTTGTTGGTATTATTTGTATCGTTTTATACCCTGGAATGGATACAGGGCAATCAGAGCAAGTCATAGGTATACTTGCAAATGATATTGCTGCCATGCACCCATTCTATTATTGGATGATGATTATCTTCTTCGGTGGAATCGTTGGTGCGATTATTTCTACTGCGGATTCAGTATTACTTAGTTTCTCATCTATGGTGTCTCATGATATTTATGGGAAGTACATCAACCCTAATGCAACAGATGAGCGTAAAGTAAAAGTAGGAAAGTTCGTCGGTATTGTCGTCGTCTTCTTGTTGTTGTGGATTGCATGGAACCCACCAGGAACACTTTATCAAATTTTTGTTTTGAAATTCGAATTGTTAATTCAAGTTGCACCTTGCTTTTTGTTAGGCTTGTATTGGAAGCGTTTACGCGCAACGCCAGTGTTCTGGGGTATGGTCATTGGAGCCACAATTGCAGGGGTCATGACACTTACAGGAAACAATACACTCTACGGAATTCACGGCGGGATCATTGGCTTGATTGCTAACTTTGTCGTCTGTGTCAGTGGTTCACTAATGATGCCAGTATCCGAGGATTACAAAAAGCATATTCATACAAAAACATCCATTCATGATAACGGCGTACAAATGTAGTTCTGAGAAGGTGGAATAGCGCATACTTGTTGTTAATCAAACGTTTAATTAGCGAACGAGAGCATCTTCTTTCCTTTCCGTCAGCAATGTTGTATGTTTAAAACATAAAAAAATGAAACTATGGTTCATTTTCAAACGTATTTAAGATTAATAAAGGAAAGGAGATGTTGGTATGTCAGAAATACAACGAACGCCGGACCGAGATGCGGAAGAAAATATGGGTTTAGGAATTGTTGCATACATTTTGTTCTTTATTCCGTTACTTGCTGGTAAAGATTCTCCATTTGCGAGGTATCATGCAAATCAAGGATTGTTGCTGTTAATCTTAGGGATTATTGTGGCGATTTTCGGATCGATTCCGATTATAGGGACATTTATTATTGGCCCAATTGGTTCACTATTTGTCCTCGCATTGTTCATTTTAGGAATCGTGAACGCAGTGCAGAAGAAAAGAAAGCCTCTTCCAGTCATTGGTGGAATACAGATCATTAAGTAAATGGAAACGGTTGTCTAAGGTACTAATCTTAAGGCAACTGTTTTTTTTTTGTGGTTGAAAAAAGAAGGGTGCGCAATGAAAAGAGTTGAGCAGTGTTGTCTCGACCATTCATCAAAAAAGTAGAGTATTTGGAGTCACTGGTTTCGTAGTTAGCATGGATGTCATACTGATGGATGGCTACTTATATGTTCTAGAAGCGTTCTTTGCGAAGTGCTTGCATACGGTGAAGTCGTTACGGGGGAAGTAGAAGGCACCCTTCTTTCACTTAATGCTAACATTATTCAGATAAATTGCAATACTTTTATCATAGTTTTTCATAATTTTAACGATAATAGTTCGGTTGAAAGAAGAATGGCATAAGTCTTAAGTCTTTTTTCTGATGATGATTCATTTTTCTTATAGGTAGCCATTCGGTATTCGTAGTAGTCCTTCTCGTTCTAGTACCATAAACTGAGTGTATAAAGGTAAAGAGGTGGTTATCTTGAACAACCAAAAAAATGCGGTACAACAAACGTTCTCATCCTCTTCTCAGAACTATGTGAAAAGTGAACTTCATGCGAAAGGAGAAGATTTAGGAGCACTCGTTACGGAAATTTCAACGCTTAAACCAAAGTCATTACTAGATATTGCTGTAGGTGCTGGTCATGTTAGCAATGCGGTCGCGCCTTACGTAGAAGAAGTGACTGCAATGGATTTAACCGATGAAATGCTTACGACTGCAGAAGCTTTTATTACAGGGAACGGGCATCAAAACGTTCAGTTTGAGCGGGGGGATGCGGAGTCGTTGTCCTATGAGAGTGATTGGTTTGACGTGTCGGTATGTAGAATTGCTGCGCATCACTTTGAACACCCGATTCAGTTTTTGGACAGCGTACAGCGAGTGACGAAGTCAGGGGGACGTTTCTATTTATTAGACAATACGGCACCGGAGATTGAAGAGTATGATCAATTTTACAACGAAATAGAAAAAATGCGTGATCCGAGTCATTATCGAGCTTGGAAGAAAAGTGAATGGATCGCTATGATTGAACAGTCTGGACTTGTCGTTGAGCATTTAGAACGTTACCCAAAAGTTTTTCAATTTGGCGATTGGTGTGGGCGTTTGAACCTTTCAAAGGAACTCCGTCAAGAACTTACTGAACGATTGAAAGATACAACTGTTGAACAGAAGAAGAAATTCAACATTGACATTGACGAAAGCGGAGCTGTGAAGTCTTTCTCAGGGGAGTCTGTTTTAATTCGAGCAAGAAAGTTGTAGCCTAACTTGATAAAATGTTCGTTTCAACGTCAATCATGTGATTGGCGTTGTTTAGTTGTGCATCGTTTAGGAAAAATTAGTGAATTCGGTTACAATAAAGGCAATTGTTGAGGTTAGAAAGGATGTTTAATATGAGTAAGAGTCATCAGTTTTTATATGAGTTAGTCAATACACCGTCACCATCGGGTTATGAAGAGCAAGTGCAATCAAAATGGTTAAACTATGTTCAGCCGTTTGCAGATGAATTAAGAACGGATCATGCGGGAAACGCTTATGCGATCTTAAATCCGAATGCGCCATTTAAAGTTCTAATCGCAGGACATGCAGATGAGATTGGGTTTTTAGTGAAATCAATTGATGAACGAGGATTTATTTATGTAGAGAAACTTGGAGGGATCTCTCCTGCAAATGCCTTAGGGATGGAAGTTACTCTTCATGGTGAGCATGGAGAAGTATCTGGAACGTTTGGGACGAATGCAGAGCACCATGGAGGAGCAAAAGAGAAGATTACAATTGATGATCTTTACATTGATATTGGGGCAACGTCAAAAGATGAGGTGATGCAATATATTCGTGTAGGAGATCCGGCAACATACGATGTAACACCAAAGACTTTACTTAACCAAAGAATTAGTGCGCGTGGCTTGATAATCGTAGTGGCGCTTACATCGTAGCGGAAGTCATTCGTCGTTTGCAAGGTGAGAAAGTTCAAGTTGGTGTATATGGTGTGAGTACCGTCAATGAAGAGACGAATATGGGTGGCGCTTATTTTGCAGGTGCACAAGTGGAGCCGACGATGGCGATTGCTCTTGACGTTACATTTGCGACCGATTACCCGAGTGCAGATCCTAAGAAAAACGGTGATGTACAACTAGGAAAGGGACCGGTCCTTGCAATTGGTGCACCTATTAATCGCAAGATTAATGGACTATTTGAACGTGTAGCAAGTGAAAATGGCATTGAGTTACAATATGAATTAACACCACGAACGACAGGTACGGATGCGGACCGCCTTCGTGTTACGGGTCGCGGGGTACCGGTAGCGGTCGTATCGCTACCGTTGCGATATATGCATGCACCTAGAGAGGTCGTTTCTCTTGAGGATATTGAACTAGAAATTGAGCTTCTCGTACGTTTCATTTTGAGCTTAGAGGGAAAAGAAGGACTAAAGCCAGTCGAAATTCCTTCAAATTGATGATCTAAAGAAACGCCATTCCATGTTTTACGTAGAGCACGGTCTAGATGATCGTAAACGAGCACGTCTATTGAATGGAGTACGGATGTGGAATCACTCTTTGAAGAGGCTTTACTATTCAGAAGTACGTACATTCGATAGGAGGAATACCATGAACGGGAAAGCAATTGCTTCAGTGATCTTAGGTCTCGTTTCGTTTTTTGTTTCATGGATTGGATTTTTAACCGGTGTTGTTGGACTCGTATTAGGAATTATGGCCTTGCGAGAACCAAACGGTGGTGGATTAGCGATTACAGGAATTATAATTAGTGGACTTTCTTTGTTCTTAAATATCTTACTCATCATTTTTGGTGTCGCGTTCCTCGGGTTTTTAATCTAATTAACAGAGCAATCGATCTAGCAATCGATTGCTCTGTTCTTTTTTGTTAAAGTTGTTCGGTGAGTTGTAAGTCTGTTAATTCATTCGATAATGTTGTTAAGGAATTAAATTCTTGCAACAACTCTTCAAAGTGGTGTTGATAATCTGAAACGAACATAGAGAATTGCTCAATGGCTTCATAGTTTAATGCTACACGTTTCGATGTTTCATTTAACCGTTCATTCATTGCAGCGGTTAACGTATTCATCGCAAGGGCTCGCTCACTTAATGCTGTAATATCTTCATTTACATTTGACACGTGCGTCTGTGTATCTGCAATTTGAGCACGAATGCTCTCTAGTGCTGATTGCGTATCAGCTGCTAGATTCCCAACTTCTCTAGCCACTACTGCAAATCCTCTTCCGTATTCCCCAGCGCGTGATGATTCAATGGATGCATTTAACGATAAAACTTTTGTTTTTTTCGAGATTTCCCAGATTGTTTGTGTGATTTTACCGACGTTGATTGAGCTTTCTTGAAGGTGTCCTAACTGATTTTTCGATTTCTCTACTTCAGCAACCATTTCATTCAATCGCTTTATAGACGTCGTTGTTTCGTCTTGAGTGAGCTTCATTTCTGAACTCATCGCCAGAGAATCTTTAAGTAGCTGTTGAAGAGAGGTTGTCATACGTTCCGTTTCTTGCTTTTGTGTTGATACTTTTTCTTTCATCAAGTCAGATTGAGTTTTTAAACTTTCAGCGGTATCAGAAAGCTTTAGATTTTGAGCTTTTCGTGCTTCATTAAAGTGTAGTAAAGATGTTGAATACGATTCAATATACGTTGTAATGGCAAGCTGCATGTCAATTGAACAGAGACGTTTAAATGCGTGATACGTTTTAATGGCTTCAGCTGTTTCCATCTCACGTAAAAGAATCGTTAACATTTCAGTTTGTAAGTGGTTGTAGGCGGCTAAATACCACCGTTCGTTCAGACCAATCTGATGGTGAATTTGACCGATTCGAATGCGTCGGTTTACATAGTCTTGTCCAACTTTACCTTGAAACATATCGAGAATGTATTCCGAGAACGTTTGCTTTAATCGTTCTGTAGATGAATATTGATCTATAATGTCGCGCAATTGTTCTTGTGCCAAAATAGGTTCGTAGAATGTGTCAACGAGAGATGTGATGTGAGGTTCAATGATTAAACGAACATGGGTTAAGTGTTCGATGTCTCCCCATGTAAGCCCTGTAAAAACAATCATATCTCGGTGGTCACTTTGTATAAGATCTTCAAATTCTTCTTTTAATTGTGGCGCTTCTTTCACAAGATTAGTCATAGTAAGCCAAGCTCCCTACTCTATTCATCGGTTAACCATTTGTGTTCTTTAAGACCTCAATTCATAAGCACATAGTGCTACTTCAATGGATAATCGTTGAAAGCAGTCTTCGTTCAGCTTACATCCGAGTAGGTGCTCAATTTTGGATAGCCTATGGTAAAGCGTCTGGCGTGCAATATTTAATCGTTCTGCTGTCTTTTGTTTTGAGCAATTGTTTTGCAAATATACGTTTAATGTAGCCAACAGTTCTTCTCGGTTTCGTACGTGATCAACATAAAGTCCCTTAAGTTGTTGCTGGATGAAGCGATCCAATTCGTCGTTGCTAATCGTTAGTAAGAGTTGATAAATTCCGAGCTCATCATAAAAGCAAGGCGTATGAAACGACGTATGATGAAGTTGAATTACAAGTTCCGATTCTCTAGATGCTTCTTTGACGTGATGTAATTTCGTCTTTCGGCTACTAAATGAAAAATGTAACGTGTCCAGCGCTTCCGTAGAAGACATTTTGCTCAGAAAAAAATCATAAAAGTCTCTGTTGCATGCCTTTGATTCAATGATAAAAAGAATGATGGTATCATGAAGGATTGTAATAAAGATAGGTATTGCCTTTTGTTCAAACAGAGAACGGATGCGTTGGATCATGTAATACTGATCGCTGTTTTCAACAACTGAATGACGGTGTTGTACTTTGCAGATCCGGTAATAAAAAGGTGTTTGAACAGACGGGAAACGACGTTCAATTGTCGTGAGTATTTCTCGTTCATTACACGATCGATCGTTCATTAAATCCAAAATCCACCGATTACTTTGGAGGAGGGATTTCTCTTCATTGTAAGTACGGCGTAAAATCATTTGTGCAAGAGCAATCGAGGCACGGTCGAGAACGAGTTTTTCAAAAGACGTTACATCGGAGTGCTCAATTAGCAAATACCCCCAGGTTTGACCCATCGCTTCAATTTTTTGTACATAATACGTCTCACGATTAAATGTCCAATACGTTGATTCGAATTCATCATCACGGTCCCGTTCTACATGTTGTTGAAGAAATTGAATGTCTTCTTTAGGTTTTACAGGTACACAATAAGGCATTTCGTTTTGTAAGGGTAGATAGACGAGTGGATACGGTATGGCTTCTTTAATTTTCTTTATAAGCTTGAGCGTTCCTTGTTTGTGCAATGTAAGTTTTTGGAATGATTTTGACAGTTCATCGAGTTCGAGCAATTGGTGGTGATGGCGATCGATGAGAAAAGCATGAATATCTTGAGTAAGATCAACAAATCGAACAACCTTATCGAAAACGATAATTGGAAATTGATGTTCATCTGCATAACGAACGACAGATGTCGGTACAGAGTGAATATGTGTACCTAATTCAAAACAAAGCGCGGTTGCGCCTTGATCGATGAGTCCTTTGACATAATGGAGAGCATTGTCATTTTGAATACCCGCACCCGTGCTTAAGATTAATTCGTTACCGTGAATTAGTGATTCAAAGTTTGGTACATCAAGTATATGGACCCAACGAATCGAGCGGTTGAGCCCCTTTTCACCACAAACGACTCGTGCTGTGTTGAAAAGGGGTCGAGTAAGAATCTCTTGCACAGAGATCATAAGTAGCCTCCTAAAGTGTCAAGTCTTTATCTATAAGATTAGACAACTTGTAAAAGGAAATCAATCAGAATATTTGGTATAGTTTGTGTAAAATAACGGATGGAGGCTTGAGCATGAGTGACAAAACAATTGTGTCAAATGAGGAAATGGTCGAGAAAGATCGTCGTTTGCTTTGGCATCATATGACCCCTTATCAAGAGAATAGCGGAGCGATGATTGTTGATAAAGCAAAGGGAGCTTGGATTGAAGACCTTGATGGCAATCGCTTTTTAGATGCGATGGCTGGATTGTGGTGTGTAAATGCGGGCTATGGAAGAACGGAACTCGCTGAGGCGGCTTATGAGCAATTAAAGAAAATGCCTTTTTATCCACTGACACAAAGTCATCTGCCGGCAATTCGTCTTGCAGATCAATTAAATAAATGGCTTGGAGAAGAGTACCGCTTTTCATTCTCGAATAGTGGATCAGAAGCAAATGAAACCGCGTTTAAGATCGCTCGTCAATATCATTACCAAAATGGTGATCAAGGACGTTATAAAGTCATCTCAAGATACCGTGCTTATCACGGAACAACACTTGGAGCATTGTCAGCTACGGGCCAACCGCAACGCAAGTATCGGTATGAGCCCTCGTTCCTGGATTTACTCATGTAACGGCACCTGATTCCTACCGTGTGCCTGCGGAGCATACTGAAGAAAGTTGGAGCAAGCATTGCGCCAATGAAATTGAACAAACCATTCGTTGGGAAAGACCAGAAACGGTTGCAGCAGTTATTATGGAGCCGATTATTACAGGCGGTGGCGTACTTATGCCACATCCGTCTTATTTAAAGGAAGTTGAAGTCATTTGTAAGAAGTATGGCGTACTACTCATTATTGATGAAGTGATTTGTGGCTTTGGACGTACGGGTAAGCCATTCACTTTTCAACATTACGACATTTCTCCAGACATCGTGACGATGGCTAAAGGAATTACGAGTGCGTATTTACCGTTATCGGCAACCGCAATGAAGCCTTATTTATTTGAAGTATTTAAAGAAACTGGAGAAAACGATCATTTTAGACATGTGAATACGTTTGGTGGGCATCCAGCTGCTTGTGAGGTTGCGATTAAGAACCTTGAAATTATGGAAAAAGAGTCACTCGTTGAACAATCAAACGTACAAGGAACGAAGTTGCGAACTCAATTAGAGCCTCTTTTGCGTCACCCACTCGTTGGTGACATTAGACAAAAAGGCTTGTTGCTCGGTATTGAGCTTGTCGAAGATAAGAAAACGAAAGTGCCAGCGGCCCCTGAAGTGATCGCAGATTTGATGAAGCGATGCAAACAAAAAGGATTAATTGTCGGGAAGAACTCTGACACGGTGAGTGGCTATCAAAATGTTATTGCGCTTTCACCACCACTTTCCATTACAGATGAAGATGTAACGTTTATTTCTACCACGATAAAACAAGTCTTTTCAATAGAGTAAGGTAAAAGGAGTGCTGTGGTCATAGTCACAGCATTCTTTTTTTTTGATGGAGCCACAAATAATGATAGATTTTTTAGCAAAGAAAATTTAGAATATTAAGTATAAAATAAGTGAGGAGTGTTTGTGATGACATTAGATCCTACGGTAAAAGCTATTTTAGAGGAGATGGAGAAACAAGGTTTACCAGGGCTAGAAATGTTAAGTCCTGAAGAGGCTAGAGTGAACCGTAGAATTGGTACTGATGATGGTCAAGTCGTTGAAGAAGTGAATCGAGTAGAGAACTTGTCTTTCGAAAGTGAAGGGTACACGATTCCAGTGCGAGTTTATCAACCAGAAGGTACAACCCCTCAACCTGTACTCCTTTACTTTCATGGTGGGGGCTGGGTGCTTGGTGATTTAGATTCCCATGACCCAGTATGTCGTCGGATTGCAAATGCAAGTCAGTCGACCGTTATTTCAGTGGAGTACCGGCTTGCTCCAGAATATCCGTTTCCTGCTGCAGTTTATGATTGTTACAATGCCGTCTATTGGGTAAGAGAGCAAGCAGAGATCCTTGGCATCGATAAAGAGAGAGTTGCCGTTGGTGGAGACAGTGCTGGTGGCAATCTAGCAGCGGTAGTCACACATTTGTTAAAAGAAAGAAACGAAACGTTACCGGTGTATCAATTGCTAATCTATCCATCGGTTGATTTTACAAAAAAGTATCCATCTGATGAGAAGAACAAGGAAGGCTTGTTCTTAACGGGAGAGGCAATGAGTTATTTTCGTAAGCACTATTTGAGTCAGAAAGAGGATAAGTTTAATCCACTTGCTTCTCCAATGGTACGTGATGACGTGACGGGGTTACCGCCAGCGCATATTATCACAGCAGAGTATGACCCGCTTCGAGATCAAGGTGAGGCGTATGCTACGCGATTGAAAGAAGCTGGCAATGAGGTTACGTACATTGATTATAAAGGGATGGTCCATGGATTTATCAGCATGGCAAATCTTGTTCCACAAGGTGCAGAGGCATTAACAGAAGTAGGACGAGCTCTTCAAGCTCGTTTTAATGAAGTGAAAGCAGGAAAATAAAAGAGAGAAGCAAGGGTAGGCGTGATCAACTTACCCTTGCTTCTTTAATGATTGATTGAGTTTGTTTTCCATTCGTTTGTAGTATAGGTAGAAACAAAACCAATGAATACAATAGAGGATTGTAAATGTACTAATTGCAATCGCGACGGCTGTCGTGCTAATTGGGAACCAACCTACAGCATAAGCAATCGTAAACCAAACGACAATAGACAGAGCATAGTGAATTGCCGTAGCCGATAATAAGCTCATCGATTCATTTTCAAAAATAAGTGCAGAGATTGCGAAGTAAATGCCCATTAATATGCTGCCAAGCATTTGCGTCCAAAGGTAATGAGAACTTGGATTAATATCATTTATCATGAGAATCGTTAAAGCAATAAACATAATGAATCCACCAGCTGCAATCCCAGCTAGTATTCGAAAGAATAATTCACGAATCATAGCGTCATCCTTCCAACAATTTCTGACGTAGTGGCTTTACATATTTGCGTGATACATACTCTTTTTCACCAGACTTAAAAAACACACAGAGATTTCCGTTAAAAGAGACTTCGAAGCGTTCAATTTGATTTAAGTTTCCAAGAACGGACTTTGAAAATCGTATGAACTGGTGCGAGGCGAGCTGCTCTTCAAGTTCATAAAGCTTCTGTTTAATTTCCGCACGTTCCCCTGCAAATACTGCAAACACTTTCCGTTCTTCAGCAACAATATAGTCAATTGTTTTTGGTTCAAGAACAATTGAGGAATCATCGGTTTCAGCAATAATTCTTCGTTGTGTCGTTGGTTCTTGATAGTCATGCACATGCTTTATAAATGATTCGACTTGATTGGACCATTCTTTCGCATGAATCGTCACACTCGTATCATTGTGCTTTGAATCTAAGTCTAGCTCGATGCGCATATGGTCGATCACCTCTTAGTATTTTCGCATCTATCTTATGTCGAACGTTATGTACATGACTGAAAGATCATCTAGAGGACATAAGTGGTCGAAATTGATGGATTAGATGTCTATACATAGTGTAAGGAATATTCATACATAGTGAAAGATAATTTTGAATTCCTAGAAATAGGTCTTTAATCTAGTTATGAGCTCTATTATTTGAATAACGGTCATTTTTCAGGATGTTTTAATGATAAAATCTATAATATAGAGCTATGACCTGCATCAAATCTATTGAACTAGTTAGATAATAATGGTAAATTAGTAGCAATAAAAGTATAAGTAAACACACATGGTAGAAAAGGAATTGATAATTGTGAGCACCCAGTTTGTCGTTGCGGATCGAGATCAAAATGACCGAATTGGAATGAAATGGGTCATTGAAACCATGGATGACCAACATTTTGTGCGCAATTTTACGACGACTTATGATGAGACCGTTGTGATGTTAGCCCAAAATGAAGCGGATATTGTGATTATAGAGTTAGATATGATTGCAACCGAAGATCATGAAGGCCTCGCAAGTGCGATCGCTCGTTTTCAAGGTACAATCATCGCAGTAGCTTCAATGGCCAATTTCGAGGCAGGAAAGTGTGCGGTTGAAATTGGAGCAAAGGCACTACTTCGTAAACCTGTTCAAGCAGATGATTTAAAGCGTGCCGTTTCCACAGTAACGAAGCGGAACTCGCATAGGATACAAACGAGCTCTCAACTGCCATCACTTTCAAAACGAGAGCGAGTATTGCAACAAATTTATGGCAAAGAGATACAAAGCGAACTCGAATTTAGTATGCTGATGTTTCGAACGCGTAATCGAGAGACTGTGTCACTCATTGAATATGTATTGCAGTTGAGTGCTTTACAGCCGTTCACTCACACGATTACATGTACGGAAGATAGCGTATTCGTAATTATTGATCAACAATCAACGAAAACGTACAATCTACCGAATGAATGTCTGAACGCATGGCCGTATTATGATCACAACCCACTCGTTGTCAGCTATTTCGTTTCAACGGGCAAAAACACCTATCATCAAGGATACTTGTCATGCCAACATGTGAACTTGCAAACATACTTTAGCGGTGAAGGAAAAGTGTTATTTGCAAACCAATTAAAAAGCGATCAACGCTTTGATTTCCCTTTTCTTACGATTGAAGATCATCGTCTTCTACTTTCATTCATTCAACATCGAGATGAATTTAGTTTTATCGAGTGGTGTAAAGCATGGCTTTATACGTATGAAGAAGAAGGTCGCAGTTTATTATTTACGAAAAAGCGGACAGCGGTCTGTATTGAATTTTTATACTATGAATTAGATTCATCGATTACAAAGGACGGGGAAACTGGCGTTCAATTAGCTACAAAAGTACAAGAAATTGGTCACGTCGATCATGCAGAGCAAATCCTATCAATACTCACAGAATCATTTCAAATGATCGTACAGTTACAAGCAAATGAAAAGACGACCATTAGTGTTGAAATTGTCAAATCTGCGCTTCATTATATGAAGTCTCAATATAACAATCCGTTGCTCACCTTAAAGGATGTTGCGGACTATGTTGATCGAAATCCATCCTATTTAGGACAATTATTTGTTCAACATGAACAAGGAACGTTCCGTCAAGTGCTGAGAGATTTTCGATTAGATGCTGCTAAGAAGAAGTTAACGATGACCAGGCAATCTGTAAAACAACTTGCCTATGATGTAGGATATCGTGATCCGAATTACTTTAGTCGACAATTTAAAGACAAGACAGGTTTATCTCCGCGAGCATACCGAGATGAACATAAAGAGCCCCGCTCCTGAATTTGAATGGAACGGGGATTGTTCATTTGGGTGTATAGTTAGAGGGAAATACAACGACTGAGAGAGTCGACTTAGGAAAAATAGGTTGCTTTAGAATTGGTAGTAGTGGTGTACGCTATAAAAGGTAAGAAAAGTTACGATGAGGTGATTGTTTCTGAAGGGTTGACGGGCTTTGTGTGTTCAGTAGAATCATCATACTTTAACTTGAGGAATCTTACGTCATCACCGATGATCTCTGTTATAAACACTCGTTCACCGTCTTCATTGACGTAATTGCGAGTCTGTATTCTACCGATGACTGCTATGAGCGCTCCTTTGTGGCAATAATGGGCGGTTGATTCTGCTTGCTTACGCCAAACTGTACAAGGAACAAAATCAACATCAAACTCTCCTTTTGCATTTCGGTAGCGTCTTTGAATCGCTAGAGAGAGTTTTACATAGGGCACGCCTGCATGTGTTACTTGTAAATTAGGATCCTTTGTCATCCTGCCAATGAGTGATACTTGATTCAATACGGCATACCTCCAATTCATTTCTAGTAATGGTTCTAGAGCCTCCTTTCTGCTGTATTCTAAATGTAGCATAAGACCTTTAGTTATACCATCCCTATTATTTGCATTATTCAAAAAATATTTCGACAAAATGATTTTTACACTCCTTAATTTTTCTAGTAAGTTCGCTGTGCTATACTGTTCATACATGCTTCATGTGTGGAAGGAGAAGATCAATGAAAGTTAAAAAGGCAGTTATCCCTGCAGCTGGACTCGGTACTCGATTTTTGCCAGCTACGAAAGCTTTACCGAAAGAAATGCTCCCTGTTGTTGACAAACCAACGATTCAGTACATAGTAGAAGAGGCGATTGAATCTGGTATAGAGGATATCTTAATCATTAGTGGACGTGGAAAACGTGCAATCGAAGATCACTTTGATGTTTCTTATGAATTGGAACAAACGTTAGAGCGTACGGGGAAGTACGATCGACTTGAAGAAGTGAAGAAGATCTCAAACATGGCTTCAATTCACTACGTCAGACAAAAGGAACCTAGAGGGCTTGGACATGCCATCGCTTGCGCTCGAACATTTATTGGTGATGAGCCATTTGCTGTCATGCTCGGAGACGATATTGTCCGTTCCAACACGCCCTGTTTACAGCAATTGATGGAGATCTATGAAGAACAAGAGCGCTCGGTCTTAGGGGTTCAACAAGTACCTGACCATAAGGTTTCTAGTTACGGAATTGTTTCGTCACAAGAATCAGGAGAAGTTGTGAATGTGACAGATCTCGTGGAAAAGCCAAAAGTAGAAGAAGCACCATCAAATATGGCAATTATGGGACGTTACGTGTTAACACCGGAGATTATGCCGATTCTCGATACGATCCCCCCAGGTGCAGGAAATGAAATTCAATTAACGGATGCAATTCGAGAACTCGTCAAAGTTCAAGAAGTTCTTGCTTACCAATTCGATGGCAAACGTTATGATGTTGGTGACAAATTAGGGTTTTTACAAGCGACTATTGATTTTGCTTTAGAGCGAGAAGATTATCGAGAAGATCTTACGAACTACTTGCGTGATTTAAAACTATAGAAAAAACCGAAGCCACAAATAGGGGCTTCGGTTTTTTTAGTAATCAGGATTTGCCATACCGATGGAAACTTTTAAGTTTGCATTTAACTGGCGTATGGAATCAATAATATCTTTATCAGACGTACCGTCTTTTGGAGTAATCATGTAAGTGAGCTGATACATTGTTCCTAAGTTTGTCGTTTCAACAGTCATTAGCTTATGGTCATGCAAATACGTATTAAATGTTTCATCAAATACATTCTCATAATGCATGTTCTCAGGAATTGTAATTCTCATTCGCTTCTGAACAGATTGTCCGCCACCGTAATCAATGACGTACAAGAAGTAAATAATGATTGATAAAGTAATTGTGAAAAGTACTGCGAGCAAGTAAAACCCGAGACCTGAAGCAATACCTGTAGCCATACCGAAGAATATAAAGGCGATGTCTTTTGGATCATTCATTGCTGAACGGAAACGAATGATTGAAAATGCCCCGACTAAACCGAATGCAACAGCAATGTTATTGCCGATTACAATCATGATAACCGAAACAACGATAGACATAATTACAATCGTATGTATGAATGATTGCGCATATCGAGAGCCTTTATGTGTTTTC
Organism: Geomicrobium sp. JCM 19038; assembly: GCF_000698125.1. Lineage (GTDB taxonomy): Bacteria > Bacillota > Bacilli > Bacillales > Marinococcaceae > Geomicrobium_A. The sequence continues at coordinate 303,982 of NZ_BAXA01000002.1, forward strand.
TGATATAAGAAGGTAATGATCATTGAAAGAACAAAGGTAAGTGCAATTGCCATAAACCCATCGATGATTGATGACTGGGTCTCATGTCGGTTAAGTTACGAAGTTCTTGTAAAAAACTATCCATTCAAATTCTCCTTGATCAGTGTGAAGATTTTCATTCTTAGAACCAAGGGACCTTACTATAGCAAGGTGCCCACAGGTTCAACAACTGGATTACGAGTGTATGGTTTCATGACACCGTTCGAAATATCAATACATGTGCAAAACTTCGATACGGATTTACGCTCACATTCATAATCACTTAACATACGTGACAACCAAAATGGCACACTATTAGACACTTTCACTTCCATAATGACCATATTCGGATCTACAAACAAATCACCATCAGGACCGTCTTCAATTTGAAGATTATGCTACGCGTCATTAAATTAAAGTCAAACGTAACACGTAGATCGGGTTCATCTATACCTGCTAATGCTTGACGGTCGTAACTGACGACAACAGAAGGTTTTAGTTCATATAATGAGCTAAATGCTGAAACCTCACCTAAGATTTGCGGATTAGAAACGTTGTAGTTTTCGCGATTGTTAGCGTTGTTGTAAACATAATCATACGCATCTTTAAGCGTAATTAACGTACGTCGTTTGTTTACCACTCGATTGTACTTTTGTTTAATTTCTAAGAATGAAGTGCTGTTTAAATCAGAGTCCCCATAAACCCTTAAACGAAGTTTCTGTCTGAAATTCAAGTTATTGCGCGTTTCATTGTATATTTTGTCATCGTCAGAATCAAAATAAAGGCTAACGATGTTATAACAACCTTGTTCATCTCCATAAGGGTCGAACTTCATGCGTTTTTGTAATAGGGAAGTAACTTCCTCGTAAGTGGAGTAGGGGATCAAATATTTCAGTTCATAGCGCTGGAATATTTCTAATGCTTCCAACCTGTGTTCACCACCTCAAAATAACGATTCAACCGCTATTATATCATGTGTAAAAGCGGTTGTCCTTTGCAATGTCTAATTCTGAAAAAATCCCCTTCACTCATGAGCAAAGGGGAGGATTTGCTAGTTAGCGTCTCGTTATGTTGTCTCCGATTCGCGTAAAGAACTTCATAAACGGCCTGAACTCTTTACCTACAAGTCCCACTTTCTCAGCGAACAATTCTATCAAGATCAGCAATGCTAAAACAATCAATACGGTTACCCATAAAGTTGACATTGTGAGTACGATAGCGGCAATACCGAACAGTGCACTCATCGCGTAAATGATTAGTACAGTCTGCTTATGACTATATCCTAGATTGAGGAGACAATGATGTAAGTGAGATTTATCAGCAATAGAGATTGGCTTTTTATTCACGATCCGTCTAATAATCGCAAACAGTGTATCCGAAATAGGTACGGCAAGCATAACAACTGGAATGAGTAGTGAGAATACGGTAATGTTCTTAAATCCGAGTAATGCAATAACACTAATCATAAACCCTAAAAATAACGCACCCGTATCTCCCATAAAAATCTTAGCTGGGTTAAAGTTATGAACGAGAAAGCCTAGCGTGCTTCCGAGCATAACGGCTCCTAAAGCCATCACGAATACGTTTGAATCAATAATTGCAACGATCGTAATCGTTGCAAGAACAATGGATGACACCCCGGCGGCTAAACCATCGAGACCGTCAATTAAATTGATTGCATTTGTTACACCGATAATCCAAATCATCGTAAGGGGAATGCTTAGCCAACCAAGTTGCCACTGCATATCAAAAGGTAAGTTAATAAATTCAACATGTACCCCGCCAATCACAACTGCAGAAGCTGCTGCAATTTGTCCGAGTAACTTCCATTTTGCAGAAAGTTCAAAGAGGTCGTCAAGAAACCCTGTTAATGTAATAATAAACGCGCCGATTAGAATTGGATAAAAGAATTCATGTGTATGTGCTTGCGTAATAAAAATTCCTGCAATGAATGCAATAAAAATTGCAAGACCACCGATTCGAGCCATTACCTTTTGGTGCACTTTACGATCATTTGGTTGGTCAGTGGCGCCAATCTTAATCGCAAATCGCTTAATAATCGGTGTTACGGCAAGCGCTATAATAAAACATACAATTAAGGAAATTGCAGTGATCATAACGAAACCTCCCTTAGTACCTTCTGCAAAATTAGCGAACATCATTTATAGTAAATATCGGAATTTCTTTCTCTTTTTAGTGCACATTAAACCTCATAAGATTATAGCATAGTTTTGTGAGCGTTCACGACTTTTTTATACATTTACATAATCCATTGTCATAATATATTCCTGTATTTTCTATAAGTTTGTAGAAACAATGCGGAAGTCCTATCACTGTTTGTTTGAATTTGGTATAATTTTCACATCTTAGTTATATGTGGGGGTCTTTAACGTGAAGAAATTATTCATCACTAGTGCAATTGTAGTTGTGATGGTTGGTTCTGGGAGTTATTGCTAAAAAATGATGCAATTGCGAATTCTCAGCCGGTAGTGGCAAGTGTTGACTGGGTATTAGAACAACTCGCGCCTTATAGTGAGCGAATGACGAACTTAGAGTCTGAAATTGACCGTTTGGAATCAGAAGTAGAAGCATTAAAAAACCGTTAGAAAGAGTGAATGAAATCTATGAAACTTAGAAAAGTAATTAAAGGAATGCTCGCTTTTCTTTTTGTCCTTACTGGCTTTTTCACTTTCTCTGATTTTAAGGTGAATGCAGCGTCTTACGATGATCAAGTAAATGTTCGTCTCGTTGTACCTGAGACGTTTAAACTTACACCAACTGGTTCATATCGGCTCGTTAATGTCGATAATGGCAGATCAGTTGATTATCGTGGATCATTAGAATTTCGTTACTCTAGAACGAGCAATGCAATTGGTGTACGATCAGATTTAAACAACTCATACATCTATTCAGGTCGTGGTTTCCGACTTGAAGAACGAACGCCAAGTTCTGGAAACTCAGTTGTCGTAAATCAAGTGAGAGTTGCCGGGGCTGCGAGTTATACAAGAAATACATACCGTGGTTCGATGTCTGTAACCGTTAATGCGAATGATCGCCGACCAAGGTTACATAATGAATTAGACATTGAGGATTACCTTAAAGGAGTTGTACCGAGAGAGGCCATCGCTAGTTGGCCAATAGAAGCTTAAAGGCTCAATCGGTCGCAGCTAGAAACTATGCGAAACTAAACATGTCAAAAGGTACTTAGTCGATACAACGACGGATCAAGTGTATGCTGGAAAGACAGCAGAACATCCGAATACGAACCGTGCTGTCGATGAAACGAAAGGTCGTTATGCGACACATAATGGTAATTTAATTACTGCGTTCTATCATTCAAGTTCTGGTGGTTATACTGATGATAGTGAAAATGTTTGGTTAAATGCTGTACCGTACATTCGTGCCGTAGAAGATCCCTACGATAACAACCCAGGGAACAGTCGTCATTCTTGGACAACAACTATGACACGCTCTCAGATCGGTGAGGCGGTTTTTGAAAGAGGATGGACGGCAACGGACATTACGATTGAAAGTAAAAGTCAGGCAGGTCGTGTTCAAAGCATGACGGTGACCGGAATGAGTCCGAGTGGTCGAGTCGATACCGTCCGAATTCCTAGTGCGAATGGATCTTCTGATTCAATACGTTGGTCGCTTGGTCAGTCATTAAACAGTACAAAGTTCGATGTTGAATTTCCAGATCAAGATGCGAGAGTTCGCTTGCCTGGCGGAGGGACAAGTTCTGTTGAGTTAAATGGGGCAGAGATGGCACTTCCAGGGGAACAAACGATTACACTTCGAAGTAACCAAATGCAAGTACGAACAGCGAATGGTGTCGAGGTAATTAGACCTAGTAGTGATACTGTCGTGTTTAATGGGAATGGCTGGGGACACGGACTTGGAATGAGTCAATGGGGTGCAGCAACGATGGCACAACAAGACTATTCCTACACAGAGATTCTGCAACATTACTATACAGATATTCGAATTGAACGAAGATAAGAAAGAGCCGTTGAGTGTAGACTCAACGGCTCTTTCTATTAGCGATAATCTTCATTGATTGTGCGAGCTAGAAAGAGTGAAAATTGTGCACGATTTGTATGTTCAAACGGTCGATACGCACGATTAGCTTCAGTCGTTATACCGACATCAGCGAGCCGATTAGCTTCATCATAACTAAATGAGCCTTCAGAAAGATCTGTAAATGAATGGCGGTTGCAGTCTCAGGAATTTCATCTGGATAAGCTCGTGTTAAGACAAGAGCCATCTGAGCCCGAGTCAAATTAGCTGTATCATTCATTCTACCTGAGTTACCAGTCATAATTCCGTGATATTCAGCAGCTTTTAAATTTTCATAATTGTGGTGATTAGCATCAATATCAGTTACTTGAATTTCATAATCGACTGGTGCCGTTAAATCAAGGTGTCGCACAATCATTGACGCTGTTTGACTTCTAGTTATGTATTGAGACGGTCTAAATGTCCCGTTTGGAAATCCATTAATAATTTCCTTAGACGTTAAGTATTCGATCTCATCAAAAGCAAAATGGTCGATTGCAACATCGTAAAAACTACGTCCTTCAGAGATCATTGCAATGTCTTGAGATAATTGCTCGGTGCGCGCCTCTGCTTCGGTTACTTTTGAGTCAAGTTCACCAATCTCACTATTGACCCAGCTATCACCAGCTGCTTCAGGTTGTTCATCTGCTACTGCAGAAGATGAACAACCGTAAAGCATAAGCAGGGAACCTGTCAGCGCAAGAAGTTTGTAATGAGCTTTCATGATTTCCCTCCTAAATGGCACTAGTATTATGAATTACGTCCGATTCCGTAATAATCAATACCAGCATTTTTGTATGCGTCAGCATCAAAGGCATTTCGACCGTCTATAACAAAGTTTCCATGCATGTGTGTAAGAAGGTCTTTAGGATCTATTGCTTTGTACTCTGCCCATTCGGTAATCAAAATGACTGCATCTGCATGTGCATACGTTTCTTCCATCGTTTCTACTAGTGTAACATTATTTGGTAAAAAAGGCTTGGCAGCATTTTGGGCAATTGGGTCATGAGCTCGTACGATAGCCCCAGCTTTAACGAGCTCATGAATAATATCAATCGAAGGCGCATAACGCATGTCGTCTGTATTCGGTTTGAAAGCAAGACCTAAAACTGCGATTTGTTTCCCCTCAATCGATCCATTGAACTTCTTTAAAAGTTGGTCTAACGGCTTGAATCGTTGCCTTTCATTAATACGATCTGCCGCATAAAGCATGTGAGGTTCGTAATCATGAGTCTCTGCCATATTAACAAGTGCTTTTACATCTTTAGGGAAGCAAGAACCGCCGTAACCAAGACCTGCATTTAAGAAATGTGGACTGATTCGTCGGTCTGAACCAATGCCTCGAACGACATCGTCAATATTCGCACCGACATGTTCACTTATGTTTGCCATTTCATTAATAAAGGAAATTTTCGTCGCTAAAAATGAATTTGCAGCGTATTTAATCATTTCAGCACTTTTTTCGTTTGTAAACACAATCTTATCTTCAGTTGCGAGCTTTTCATGTAATTGTACGAGACGGGCTTTAGCCCAAGGAATGCTCGTGCCAATCACGATGCGATCTGGGTTCATCGTATCTTTAACAGCGGAGCCTTCACGAAGAAACTCTGGCACTGAACAAACCGCAACATCAATATCTTCATTCATGTTATGAATAATTTCTTTGACTTGATCAGCAGTTCCTACAGGAACAGTAGATTTATTGACAACCACATATTGCCCTGTAGAAGGAAGTGCTTGCCCGATTTCTTTTGCAACCGTGTGTACGTACTTCATATCTGCGGAGCCGTCCTCTGCTTGAGGCGTGCCCACAGCAATCATGATCACATCGCTTGAAGGCGCACTTGCAGATAAATCAGTGTCAAAGGTTAGACGACCTGCCTGAATGTTCTTTTGTAGGAGTTCTTCGAGACCAGGTTCATAAATTGGGCTCTTTCCTGAGCGTAATTGTGCTACTTTATCTTCCATCTTATCTATACATACGACTTCATGTCCAAGTTCAGAAAAACAAACCCCTGAAACGAGGCCGACATAGCCTGTACCAACGATGGTCAGTTTCATCGGTCATCTCCAACTTTCCGTTTTAATAACTTTTGAATATCTTTTCGTTCTTGAAAACGTAAGGCATACAATAAGCCAATAAATAATACTGCAAAAACGAAACCACCGATCAAGATGTCAACAAGTGGGTACGTATCAATCAAGTAGTGGTTCATGCCATAAAGAATCAAACCAATGATGGCCGACATGACCAGTAACTTTATGAAGCCTACAAGTTGTTCTTTCATCTCTGTCGGAGCTTTTCTTTGCCATTTTAGCACATTGTTTACACCTACTAAAAGCAAGATAAAGTTAATCCCTGCACTGATGGTCATTGCCCATGCCAATCCTTCAGCTCCCATAGGACCAATCAGAACATAACTAAGTGAAATGTTAATGGCTAGTACTGAAATTAAGCTGACGATGAGTGGATACATCGAACGCTCATAGGCATAATAAAACCTCGTTATGTATACATTTGCCGCATGGAAAAACATACCGATCACAAAAATCTGTAACAGAGGAGTAGCGACGAGCGTATCTTCTCGTGTGAAATCTTGGTACTCAAACAGTGTAATGATAATGTCCTTAGCATAGACAACGATAAATACAGTAACAGGAATGATGACCAATGCCATTAACCGTAAGCCTTGACCGTGAATCTTGGCAACCGTTTCATGTTCGCTCGCAGCAACCTTTCGCGCTAACATTGGAAAGATAACGGCGGTAACAGCTAACATTAAAACGGTTTGTGGAAGTTGCACGAATTTGGATGTTAGATTCAATGCTGCGATCGTACCTTCACCGATATGTGCACCAAAGATACGGTAGATAAGAAAGTACAACTGTAACGTTGCTCCTCCGAGCATAATCGGAATGGTGAGTCGGAACGTTCGCCAAACCTCTGGTGTAGTTTCTAGACTAGGTCTGAAGTTGAAATATCCCTTGTACCAAATAAAAGCAACAAGAAAGGCAAACATTAAAAACGCACTGATTGAAGCACCATACGCATGTGCGTAAGAAGATAAGCTTGGGTAGAATACAAAGGCAATCGCAACAAACGCACCGTTCATAATTAACGTAGACAGTGCAGCGATTGAAAATTTGTCATTCACGTTTAGTAATCCTTGCAGCCACATCGAGAGGATTAAAAAGAAAATAGCAGGAGCCATAATCATAAATAAGTTTACGGATAAAGAAATGGTTTCTGCTTGGTCTTGGAATAAGAATGGAATGAGTAATTCCGATGTTCCTATAAATAGTAGCGTGAGTAAGATCATGCTAAGCGATAACCAGCCGAACATACTTCTTAAATATTGTTTTTTACGTTCTGGATCTTCTATTTTGCTATAGACAGAAACGAATGCACTCGTCAAGGCTCCTCCGAGAACGATGTAAAGAAAGTTAGGGATCGTGTATGCAGTCGCAATACTATCTGCTTGAAAGCTAAAACCGAATTGATACGCAACGAGCATTTCTCGGAAGTAGCCAATTAAGCGCGAGACCAAATTAATGATCGTAACTGCACCAATTATCGCTATAATGTGCTTTCCCTTCATAGTTCTCAGGCCTTTCATTAAGGAGTAGTGATTAGATGTTGTTAATGTAGTTACGAATCATCGTAATAATTTGCGTTTGTCCGCTTTCGTACGGTGATGGCTTAAACCCAGCAAAGGCGCGTTTGATATCTTCTTCGAGACTATCGCTTGCAATAATATGTTCAGTTTCTTTAAATTGAGCAACAATTTCAGTTTGGTGATCATCATTATGCTCACCATGCTGTGAGAGACGCGCGACGGCAATTACAGGTTTGTTTTTCTTGATGCCTGTAATTAACGAGCCTGTCCCTCCGTGAGAGATAATGACGCTCGCCTGATCATACAGCCCGCTCATTTCATCATAGGAGAAAAACGGTGTTGCATTTAAATGCGCAAACTGATCGGCAGGTGTATGTCCGTTTTGGACGATAATTTCTTCTTCGATTACACCTTTTTCTTTCAGGGTATTGACTTGTTCTAAAAGACGAGTGAATGGAAGTTCTTGTGTACCTAAAACGACGAGTATCAATAGATTGACCCTCCGTACTTTGCTTTTGGATAATGTTTTAACATCGTTTTCCACTGTACGATAAACAAATCTGCGATCGGATAAATCATTCTTCCTGATAACGTTGGAGAGTCGGTTTTCGCAAAGCTCTCAATGTAAATGACTTTCTTTCGAAACAACTTTGCGATGTAACACATTGGGACCGCAGTGTGTGTACCTGTTGTTACGACAACCTCAGGTCGCAGTTTTAAAAATAGAACGAGTGACTTGATGATATTAAACGAGAATTTGAAGAGATAGCGAACTGGGTAATTACGTGCACCGTAGACAAGAAAGGATAAATTCGGATGATCTTTCTTAAGCGCTTTCGTAACTTCTGTCTTTTCGGTAATCATATGTGATTCGTATTCGTTCATTAGTGGTTGTAATTGCATCAGTTGTGTTAGATGTCCGCCAACCGATGAAATAAAAAGGACTCTTTTCATGAAACATCCCTCTTTGTTGTATCGTTGTAGATCGTCATGATTCTCGAGATGATCTTTTCGGTTTCATTCGCATCCGCTTTTTTGTACCCTGCTTGAACGAGCTGTTTGCGAAGTGATTCATCATATAAGACAGCGTCTATGCCACGTTTTAAGCTTTCAGGCTGTTCTGGTTCTACGAGTACACCAGCTTCATGCTTAAAAGCGAAGGGAGTCCGCCGACGTTACTAGCAACGACAGGCGTTCCGCAAGACATCGATTCAAGAACAACCAGACCAAAGCCTTCAATATGAGAAGGGAGTACAAATACATCGGCATAAGTCATATGAATGGCGAGCTCATCTTGGGACTTAGGTCCATGGAAGAGAACGGCTTCTTTAGGTAAGCGAAGTGTTTCAATTAAGTTTTCCACTTCGATCTTAAATGCGTCCGATTGGAAAGAACCAACGAGATGTAATTGTAACTGTTGGTCGTCTTCATGCAATTGTTGAAAGGCACGAATAAGTTCTACTATTCCTTTTTGCTGAATGATGTTCCCAGCAAAAAGAATGTGTTTTTTCTCTTTATCAAACGGTGAAGTGACATCAGTTCTTTGATGGAAGACGTTACGATTCACGCCCATGTTTATCAAGGAAACACGATCTTCTGAAACGCCGTACTCTTGAATAATTTCTTCGTAAAGCGCGGGTCCAACAGCGATGACATGTGCAGCATTTTTCAAGATGCTTTTCGTTTGCTTCTTGAAAAATGCCCCTTTTTTAGCCATTTTGTTTAAATCGCCACCGTGTACGGTGACGATATAAGGGACTCGACGAATTTTCGAGTACAACTTCGCTAACCAGCCTGAAGGAAACGCATAATGAGCATGAACTAAATCATAGCGAGTAGAAAAACGCGTCATTGTCCCAAGTACCCAACGTGCGTATTTCTTTAGGACATTCGCTTTTCCGTTTCGAGGATCACGAATTGCGGCCACGGTAATGTCAAGTTCATGTGCTTGTAATTGCTCCACCTGATTCCGAACAAAAATACCAAATGTCGGAGCTTGCGGGGCAGGGTACATATTACTAATGACGAGTACACGCATTAGACGCTTTCCTCCTTCGTTAAGTGCTTGTTATTCTGGTGCCAATTTAGGACGATTCCTAAGAAAAGCCAGAAGAAGATCGACAACGGATGGTTTTCCCAAGCCGTTGAGAGTAAGCCCATCAGCAAGAAGGCAATTCCATACGTAATAACGAATACGGATAACCATCGTACAGCAGGGTTTACACTGTCAGACAACTTAAACATCCACCTGAATATGGACCAGAATAAGAATAGGAAGAGAACCGTACCGATGATTCCGTATTCGACGAACACTGCAAGGGCATTGTTATCGACCGTCGTCATGAGTACCGGTAACATATCATACATGAATTGGTGGAACGGTGAGTCAAAGACAAATGCAGCGTTACTTCCAAACATTCCTGGTCCAACGCCGATTACTGGACTGAACATAAACACTTGTAAGCCAGCTAGTGCCATTAACACACGGTAATTCCGCTCAAAGTCAAACGTGTAGAAATTACGCTGAGCGAATCCTTCTAAGAAGAGCAGAGCAAGCCCATAACCGATGACAAACAGTACACCGAGACTCACAGATGTAATGAGCATAATCCGGAAGGTTTTATTGTGACGGAATAAAAGTCCAATTAAACCTAGGCAACCAATCAACGCTAAAAATGCTTGTCTTGAGAATGTAAGCGTTAAAGCTAGTAGCATAACCGCAAGCATCGATAAGAGAATTACTTTATGCTTTTTAGGTACTTCTGCTCGGTACATAAAGAGATATAAAACGATTAGAAGTACAGCAACGAGTAAGAATCCTGCAAGGGTGTTACTTGAGTCCATGAAACCGAAGGCACGAATTTCCTCACCGATCGCAACACTTCTTCGTTCTTCCATATTATGTAGTGGCAACGGGATGCCCAGAATCACTTGGAAAATCCCCACAACCGACTGTACAAAAGCCATTCCGATAATTAAATAGAACAATTTCTTTACCCAAGCAGTCGGTATTTCGAGCATAAGTAAGATGATGACGAGTAGTACAAATTGGAACAATGCTCTTAGACCAAAAATCCCTTGTGCAAATGGAACGTTATTTAAAAACATACTTACAAAAGCAAATGCTATGAACAAAAGAAAAGCAAAATTAATAGGGTTTTTTAACTTCGTCCAAATATGTTTACGTCCGAGTTCAGGATGAAAAAGTACATACCCGAGCAGGGCAACGAGTAACGCTTCTCCCAAATAACCAACAACCCCTGGGAAGATTGACCATACTCGAGTAAATAGTAGGTTAATCGTCGTCCAAAAAACGAGTAGCAGGACACCTGTCAAAGCGAGTCGATTAGCTTTTTCTTTCGGATAAGCAAAGATGTTCATGAGGTTGTCCACCATCACTTTCTTGACGTTTTTGTACGGAATGGTCATGTAACCACTCGATCTTTTCCAGACTCTTAAATGATTCACGGTGCAATTTGCTGGATTTGTGAGCAACCCTTTGTTGCGTTTCATTCCAATGGCTCTGTATATCATTGATGAGTGTCACGATGCCGTTTCCGTGTTTGCCGATTTCTAGACTGTATGAACTCTCATCAATGGATTCCATAAAGTGACGGACTTTATGATGATATTCGACCCCAATTACTGGTGTACCGACAGTCACAGACAAAATTAAAGAGTGAAGCCTCGTCCCAATAATTAAATCTTGCTCAGAGGAAACCCGCATAATGTCATGTGGAAGTAGTTGTTGATCAATAATCGTTGTCCGTTCTTGATGGGTCATCAATGCTTGAATATCCTTACTTACTTCAATGTCTTGTGGATATTTTGTTGAGAAGAAAGTGATAGTTGCATCATGCGTTTCAATGAGTTGGTCAGCAGCAAAAGCCATTCCTTGAATGTATTGTTGGTACTTGCTTTCATCATGTACGGGCCAATATTGTTGACTGTAATAAGGAGCTGCTGTCATCCCAATTTTAGTGAGGCGTTCTGTATGTTTTCGTTTAGGTGGCATTGGAATTGCAAATGCTGGGTCTGCAACGACTTTAATATCTTTTCTGTTTGAAATAGAAGCAATCAGTTGTTGTGAAGGTACATCACGAACACTCACGTGATCAGCCGCATTCACGATTCTTTTTAAGAAAAACTTCCCGACTACCGTTCGAATAGGTCCCGCACCTACAGAATGAATGATAAGTTTACAGCCGCATTTTTTGGCGGTCGTACCGAGCATGCTATACAAAGGCGCGTCTCTTCGGTACATATCCATCAACAATCCACCACCGCCAATGATGACGAGTTCTAAATCTTTCATTATATGTTTAGCAGCTTTAATCGTAGCCAGCGCTGAACTTGCAGCTGTTCCTTTCTTTATTACGAGCGGAACGGCCTTTACGTTATACTGTTTAGTGGTTATGGCTGGATGGTTGCTAAATACGACGACTTCTTCTTTAGGTATCCCAATCACTTCGAGTTGCGAAAGTATACCTAGAAGAATCGCCTCATCTCCATTGTTGTTATGTCCGTAATTTCCAATAATCCCAACTCTCATATATAGAAGCTGCGCCTCTACACGTAGAGCGCATGCCATTCACCTCACAAAAACAAACTCCTATACTTGCTTCTTGGAAACAAGCACAATGCTTTCATTATACACCGTGACCTACAAAATCGATAGGTGATTTCGTTTGGTTCCGACAATTATTCGTATCTTTCTACTCATACCAACGTTATTCGTACTGCAACGTTACACAAACCGTCTAATTTAGCAGGCATTAGACACCAATTTGCATTATTCTCCAAGTATTGACAGTTTAATGACTTTCACTTAAGCTACACCTATTATACTATGAAAAAAGGTGGGGTTTTTGTCGTGGGGAAACGGTTGTTGCGAGCACTTGGAGTATGTGCAATAGTAGGACCATTAATGATTGCGGATGCAGGAGCACAGTCATTGTCAACGGGAGTCAACCATGAAAGTAGTCAGGGGAATCATCATTTAAAAGTCAATCTTAATGATGTTCATACGAAGATGGGCATATCCTATTCGCAACCTTTGAACCAGTTAACATCCACACTTTCGCATGCAGAACGTGCATCAAGGGACGGTTTTGCTGTTGTAGGTGCCGTGAATGCAACGTTTTTTGATATGAATCACCGTGATCAACCGTCATTTAGCTTAATTACAGAACATAACAAAATTATTAATTATGGCAGAAACTCACCAGACAGCAGTCATTATCGTCAACATCCGATTGCTTTTGGGGTCATGAGTGATGGGACGGCAATGATTGATCGTTTCGATAGTCGTTTACGAGCGAGTAGTGGAAGTCGAGAATTTTCGATACATAATATGAATGCTGAACGTTCGGCAAACTCTGTTAGTTTATATACATCTCAATTTGTTCGTGAACGAACAGGAACGAATGAGTATGGTGTGGAGGTTGTTGTTAGAGGTGCGGATCGAGATGCTGTACAAAATTTCGGATTTGGTGAAGTAATTGAAGGCACAGTAGAAACCGTAGGCTCATACGGTCAACCTGGTAATAGTCGAATTCCTAGTACAGGTTTTGTTTTATCAGGTCACGGAGATGGTGCAGATCACTTACGTCATTTAAGTCCTGGAGATTCTGTGAGAATTGAAGCGTCGATTGACTCGAAATGGCGCGACGCCGAGTTAATGCTAGGGAGTGGTCCGCAACTCGTTAGAAACGGCCAAGTAGACGTTAGCATGGATCTTAATTCTTGGCGTGCGCAACAAGTTACAGAGCGTGCAGCTGTCGGAGTAAGTAAAAATGGACAAGAAGTGTTTATGGTGACGACACGAAACATGAACATGTTGCAGTTAGCTGAACATATGAAGAATTTAGGTGCGCATTCAGCATTGAATTTTGATGGTGGTGGGTCTCTACACTCGTGGGTAGACAAGACAATAATTTACGTGCTCTAAATCGTACAGGCTGGTTGCGTCCAGTTCCATCAGCGCTCCTTGTTGGGTATACAGGAGATCTTTCTGTGCCTGTGCAAGCGAGTATAAGTTTTGGAAGTGGAAACCAATTTCTCGTTGGTTCAACATTTCCTGTTTCTGTTGACGTGTTAAATGGAATTGGACAGAAAGTCTCTAGTGACGAAGCGAATGGTGAATTAAGGGTGAGCGCTTCAGTAGGAGAAATATTAAATGGGCAAGTAACGGTCCAAAACGTTGGCTCAGGTGGGATCTCTTATTCAGTTGAAGGTAGCCAAATTGCAAGAAGACCGATCTCTTCAACGGATACGATTCATGATTTTGGGTTGCCAACATCGATTACGATTTCTGTGGATGGGCGAACGAATCTCGATGTAAAGCCGAAAGATTCTAATGGGAATGAAATTCGTTATGACGGATTACAAGTCGAAAAAGAAGTTATAGGGAACGTAGGTCGGATCGATAGTCGCGGTCGTTTCCATGCCACGAATGCTGGAGACGGCGAAGTCATTATAACCATTGGTAAGGCAGAGACGAAGGTGCCAGTTACAGTGACTGAAGCTTCTCCTTTTAATGATGTACAAACTAATCATGCTTATTATGAAGAGATTCTATTTGGAGTGGAGCGAGGCTTCTTTAGGGGTTATCCGAACGGAGATTTCCGTCCAAATCAAAATGTGTTAAGACAACACGTAGCGTCAGTTCTCGTTAGGGAGTTTGACCTTGAAGGTCAGGCAGCACCGAATCCTAATTATGTAGATGTTCCGGATGATCATGGGACGTTTAGTGAAATTGCAATTGCAACAGAACAAGGCTGGGTACAAGGGAATCGCTCAACTGGAAAGTTCAGACCTACTTCTGCATTAACACGTGGTCAAATGGCTATGGTTTTGACGAGAGCATATGACCTTGATGCTGGAGATGTAAGCACGTCATTCTCTGATGTTAAATCAAGCGATGAGCCTTATGAAGCCATTCAGGCTCTTGCATCAAAAGGAATTACAACAGGTTATTCTGATGGAACATTCAGGCCAAATGAACCGATTTCAAGGGCTCACTTTGCAACATTCATGAAAAGGCTGATCGATCATCTAGAAGAATAAGAAATGAAGAAATACGCCACTCAGCATTAAAATGAGTGGCGTATTTTTAGTGTATTTCAATTGATTCTACAACAATTCGATTTCCTGCAGATCTTTCGTTGCTGTTACGTACAAAGATTTCTACATGGTGCTCATCGCCAGTTAGGTCGCCTGACTCAAATAACAACTGAGTGTGCTGATCTGTTGAGTTGTACGTATCAATGGTGTCAACGAAGTCACCATTAATATAAATATCTGCTTTCCCACCGATTCTTTCGGAATAACCGTACCAAGAAAAGGATTCTCCACGGAATGTAAACGTCAAAGAGTCGTCAGGGTGTTCGTTGTAGATAACCTGATTGTCACTAGCCATTTCATACCAGTTGGTGCCATGTAGTTCTATGGCTCCACTTTGCCCATCTAATTGATCACCAACGTCAGCAATTTCATAGGCGTCTACATAATAAATTGCTTCAATGTCTTCTTCATTAAAAGCGGTGATAGTGCTCATTCCAGCTTCGTGAATCATCATCTTTTCATTATCGATAATTTCAATTGAGTCTGTGTTGTTAGAGGTCCAAGTTGCACCTTCTGATACAGGTTGTAGAGAAATCTGTTGTTCCAATGCTTCGACACTTAGTTTCTCTAAGGATACTTCCAGCACTTCAATGTCTAGTACCAACTTTGGCTGATGATCTGCATCATCTGAGAAGACAATTTCTGTATGACCTGGACCTGAAAGCGTAATGTTTAATGCGTCATCTACGGAAGCGACCGAGGAATTAGAACTGCTTGCAGTTATTGAGGGATTTGTGAAATCAATTTGAATGGTTTGACCCAAATTGTATCTACCCGTCCATTGGTCGATGAGATCATCCGCAGTTGTGTTGTTAATCGAGAACTCATCTGTAGTCATAGATGAAATGGATACCTTCCCATAACCATCGAGCTCAAATTGGCGCATAAGATGAGACTGCATGTGTCTGCTACGGTCCGCTGCGAAATCACGTAAAACATCAATATGTTCATCCCATTCTTCCATGGACCCAATCGTTCCCCAGCGCTCAATATGAGAGGGCATTTCTGGTGCTAGTACGTCTTTTTTGCTCTCTATTTCATGATGTACATGCTCTGGTGAGAAAATCGTACTCAAATAATGAAACGACCGATCAATAAATTCTTGTTCAAACTCTTTATTCTCTAATAAAGACTGAAAGATAAATGTTGCCCATTGGAACCGCGTAGTGATTAGGCGTTCAAGGGAATCTTCATGAGGACCCTTAAACCTCTCATATCAAAACCAGCATCGGTATCAAATAATGCGAACTGCCATTTCCCATGGGGCTTCTCCCTATAGAAAGTATAGTTATTGTGTGGCCAATCATTATTATCAAAGTAGATTTGACTTATATAATAATCTAATAGGCTATTGAGGTTGATTTGCTGAGCTACCTTTTCAAAGTTTTGAGATTCACCCATGTCATGTTCTCGAATGAATTGCTCAAGATGCTCGTACGCAATCGTATCTCCAATTGTAGCAATTACATCATCATCTAAAGTATGTTCAATGACATCTAAGTTTTCTTCTTGGATGTTATGCTTCAATCGAAAGTAATGATGATCGTAACGTTCTCTAATGTTGTAAATTCCCCAGTCATCCCCGTTAATAAAGAGACGTGCTGGTCGATATAATTGTGTGTCGAAGTCTAGGTTTTGTACTAACCCTTGCATGAAAGCATCTCGAAAGAACGTCTTGTTATAGTCTTGTCCAGAGTTCCGTAACAATAGGCGATTGAATCTTTGTCGTTCATCATATCCAAAGATAGTATGCCTGAAGCGATTTTCACCGTAATCGGAACGTGCATAAAGGCGAAATGATTTTTGGTCGAATGTTCTAGATTGGTTTCCATGTATACGCATACCTGCATGTTGAGAGAGCGCTAGGCTACCATCAGTTTCAAATAGTTGAAGGTGAATAGGGCGTTCCCATTCTCTACCCCTTTGCATATAGTTTCCTGTGAATGCTGGCATTGGTACATCATCACGGTGATAAATTCCTTTTGTGTATATACCCTTTCGTTCATCGAATAAATTAGCTTCATCTGTAGTAATTGCAATGATGGGTAAAGTACTTGATTCATCAATTAAATAAGATTGCACGAATTCTGTAGTATCGTGATTTTGCTCTGGAAAAAATTTAGCTCGCACGTTCATCGTTTCGTTAACAGGGATTGGTTCTGTATAAACAGTAGCATCACTAGTTACCTCTGTATTATCTACGGTGTAGCGAATGTCTCCTGCAGTTGCTATTGCATCAAGTTGAAGTTCTAGAGTTTCTGAATAGAGCCCAGCCTCGTGACTGAAATGTATTGTATATTCAGGCCTTGGTATATCAATCTCTAATTCACGGTCAAATAAGGGAACTAATGGCTCTTCGTCTTCTAAGTTATTACCTTGAACATATAATCTTTCTACTAAATTAGGAAGATGAACAATCGGTTCAATGGATGTAATATTGTTATAACGTAAATTCAAATTTTCAAGTTGGTGAAGGTCACGCAATGGTTCAAGTGACTCAATTTCATTTTCTTGTGCATTTAAACTGCGTATATTAGGATGATTTTTTAGAGAATCAAGAGAAACTACGTAATTTTCTCTGATGTTTAAATTAGTTATTTGCGAAAGGTTAGTAAAAACAACGATATTTGAGATGTTGTTATCTTCCAGGTTTACGTCCGTAAGCCTCCGCAGGTCTTTCAAGTAACTAATATCTTCAATTTTATTGCGGGAGGCACTTAAACTTTCAAGACTTTGAAAGTGTTGAATTCCGTTAAGGTTTTCAATTTGACGGTTAGAAAGGTCTAACTGAGTGATGCCCTGAAGATCTTGAAAAGTAATATCATCATCTTCTTTTAGGTTTAGTTCAGATCGTATTGCTAGATCAAACTGTGGATCATCAAATGAAACGTTACTAGAAAACAGGTACGCTAATGACCAGACACAGGCAAGAGCAACTAAAGCAAAGGCTAGTGTAAAAACTTTCTTTTTAATGTCGCATGCCCCCAAGCATTTCATGGTATAAAAGGTTAAATGTATTAAGGTTTATAACTCTCGTATGCAAAGTTACTAAGAATGAACTTTTACAATAATTGAGAGTAGGTGGTTTCCGAGATCATCCGAGAATATTATTGTTGATTCACCGGAACCAACAAAAACAAGTTGATGATTGTTGTCTACAGATACGACAGATTCGTCAGTAGAAGATGCATTAATATCGCTTGCATTGGGAATGTCAATGGTTAATGGAACATCATTAAAGTACTTTCCAGTCCACCCCTCTTCAACTTCAAAATCATACGAAGCCATTGTAATCTGTTCTGTGGTAGCTTTAGCTATGTTTATTTCTACAAAACCATGAAGTTGGAAGTGAGATTGAATATACTCTCGTAAATGAGTAGGTCTGTTAGTGACAAATTCTTGTAATTGTTGGATGTGATGTTCCCATTGATTGTAATTAATAGGCTCTTCCCAACGATTTATATGGCTATGCATGTCTCGTTCAATTGTAGCTATCATTGAAGATAGAAGTTCAGATGCATGGTTAGACTTAAATGTTGTGTTCAGTTGGTGAGCAAATCGTTGAATAAATTGATGTTTAAATTCTTCATTTGTTAATAAAGAAGTAAACAAAAACGTTGCGAATTCGTCTGTTCCTCGAGTTGTAATCCACGCTAAGGTGTTATGTTGGAGGCCAGTATTGCGATCCGTAATATCTGAATTGACATTTGAAAGGCTAGTCGCCACTTGCCATATGGGCGTTCTCGCCAATAATAAAGGTTACCATCAATCCATTCAGTATTTGCGGCATAAATTTGTGTAATGTAAAAATCAATAAAGCTATCAATATCAATTTGAGTAGCGATATAACGATAGCTCTCATTACTTGAAGCGCCATATTCACGTATGTAAGCAAGCAGCTGCTTGTAGTCAACGTTATTGCCTTCGATTGCTGTTCCATCACCTTCAAGTAAATCTAAGTCTTCTTCTAGTACTTGTTCAGCAAAACGAAAATAATGCGAATCATATCGTTCACGTAAGTGATAAATCCCCCAATACTCTCCATTCAAATAAACATTTACTGACTGAGATCGTTGAGTTTCAAAATGTGAATCTTTAGTAAGTTCATGGATCAACGGGTCATGTAAGAGTGTTCGGTTCCAGTCTTGGTTACCGTTGTGTAGAACTAGTCGATTAAATTGTTTTCGTTCATCAGGACCAAAGAATGGATATTGAAACCTGGCCTCTCCATAATCATCTCTTGCATACAACCTCAAAGACTTTCGATCAATTGATGAATCAGTTTCAGCGTGAATTCGTACACCTGCATGTTGGGTAAAAGTAGAGTTGCCGTCTTTATCGAATAGTTGTAAGAAAATGGGTCGCTCCCATTCTCGTCCTCTTTGCATGAAATTGCCTGAATACAAGGGGTTCTCCGTGTTTGAATAAATGCCAGATACATAAATACCTTGCTGATCGTCAAATAAATTGTTGGCATCTGTTGATATAGAAACAATAGGTAAGTAAGAGGTTTCATTTATAAAGTATGAATTTGCGTGTTCACTCGTTTCCTCTGGCACTTCTGGTAGAACTTTGCTTTTAAGGTTGTATTTTCATGAATAGGTACTGGGTTCGTATAGACTGGATCTTCAACTGTTACTTCACTATTGTCCGTCGTGTATCGAATATCTCCTTCAGTTTCGCCAAGTGTTGATAGTTTAATTGAGAAAAGTTGGTCGTAAAACCCAGGTTCATGAGAAAACTGAATGTTATATTCTGGCCTTGGGACGTCAACGTCTTGAATTTCATCATAGAAGTCTGATAGTAAATCAAGGTCTTGAATAGGATTACCTTCTAAATACAACCTAGTTTGAAGAGATGGTAAATGATTGATTGGCAACAATGATTCGATTTGATTGTATTGAATGTTAAGGTCCTCTAAATGCTCAAGATTGGAAATGCTAGTAATCTCATTAATCCGGTTCTCTCGAACATTAAGTGCTCTGAGATAATCTAATTTTTCTAACGGTGCTAAAGAAGCAACGAAATTCTCACGAATGTTGAGAATCTCAAGCTTATTAAGAGCTTGAAGGGGTAAAATCTCTTCAATTACATTGTTTTCTAGATTCAACTTCTCAATATTTGTTAAATGTTGAATTGGAGAAATATCTACAATAGCATTATGAGATAAGTCTAGTAATGTTAACCGTTCAAAGTGCTCAATCCCAGAGAGGCTAGATATTTGGTAACCTGATAAATTCAACTCAGTTACTGTAAACGTTAGTGACTGGTCAAGCTGCTCATCTTTATCGATATTCAGTTGCTCGCGTAATGCCTTTTCAAGCATTGGATCATCAATTGAAAGATTTTCATTTTGGGAAAATAAGTAGGCACTAGTCCAAACTGATATACAAAGGCAGATGAGCAAAGCTAATCCGAGTATTCGCTTTAACATCAAGCTTAACTCCCCCTAAGCGCTTTTAAAAAGGCTGATGAATGACTTCATCAGCCTAATAAAACAATTATTTCTTTGGCATGTATACTTTCCATTTATCAAGTGAATACGATTCTTTTATTAACATACTTTGCGGGAAAATAAAAACCCAAGGTTTACTTGTATTTGCTTTTACTTTTAGATCTTTTGGCGTGAAGGAAGCTTTAGCTAGCACATCGCCAGTAGCATCTTCAAGTACGAGTGGAACTTTTTCAAGGTTAACCGTTTTTTCTGAGCCATTTCTTATGAGAATGATTAACTGCACATCCCCGTTTTCTCGAGTAGCGGCCTTTAGCCCGAGTAAATTAACTTCTGATACTTTTGGACGTTCTAGTCGATTAACGAGTGATTTTAGATCCTCAATATCTTTACTAGGTAGTGTCTTTTGCCATTTTTCATCAAGATCTAGGGAATGCTTTCGTTGAGAAGGTTTTAATTGAAAAACGACTTTCCATCCGTTTTCAGGCTTTTCACCTACATTTAACTCTTTCTGTGAAAAAGCAATTACCCAAGGTCGACTACTATTTGGTGGTAGTTTGCCGACTTCTTTTAAGTTGATTTGTTTCCGACCAATAACTTGATCATGGTGATCAAGAAGTGCTAAAGTTGTCTCTTTTAACTCAATGGTTTTATCCATGCTATGGCGAATAAATACGGTCGCTTCCAACTACCTTCGTTGTTTTCCGGTTCTTCAATCTTAATGCCTGAGATTGACAACTGGTTCGGTAATAGTGGTGAACATTCAATGTTTAGGAACTGAAAAGAGTAAATATCTTCTTGTGGTAGCTTCCAGTCTGGGTGGATCGATAGTTCGGTTTCGACTTCATTTGTTGTTTCAACTGTACTTGCTACTTCGTCATGCAAAAGGTCTTTAGAAGAAATGGGCATTTCATTTCCTTCTAATTGCATTTGTTTGTCTTTTTTTGAAAAAAAGTTACGCATGGTTTTTCACTCCTTTTGTTACTGATGTGAGCGGTCGCAAAATTCGAGCTAAGTACATTGAAGCATCACGCTCCACCTGGTTGTACATTCGAGTAAATAACTCGTAGCCTTCTTTGTTGTACGTTCTTAGTGGATCTTCTTGACCGTATGAACGTAAGTTAATTCCTTCTTTTAACTTTGCCATATCTTCTAATTGCTTTAACCAATAGGAATCAATAACACTGAGCATTACCTTTCGAGCTTGAGCTTGTACACCACTTTTCTCTTGTAAAGGCTCAAGTACTGCAAGGTAATCAACTAAAGCGTTGTTAACGACCTGTTGGATGTCTTCAGTTTCTTCAACTGCTGAAAACTCGTACTCTGACATTACAGGTACCATGACTTGAAATGTTTCTTTTAGTTGTACGAGATCCCAATTCTCAGGGACTTCTTCTTCAGGAGTATGCTCTTCTACAAGCCGCTTTGAAGCTGACTTTAAGCTTTCAATCCAAATCGATAATGGATTCTCGTCAGTCATGACTTTATCACGCCATTCGTAAACGACTTTACGCTGGTCATAAATGACATTGTCTAATTTCAAATTATACTCACGGATGGAAAAGTTCCCTTGTTCACTCATATCTTGAGAACGATCAATTAGAATTTTTGCCTCCTCATCCGAAATAATGCCATTTTCATTGATATGTAGTTTTGGTAGAAGTTCATCAATATCTTCTCGTGCAAACCGCTGCACCATATCATCTTCAAGTGAGATGTAGAATTGCGTAATCCCTGGGTCGCCTTGACGTCCAGAGCGGCCTTTGAGTTGGTTGTCAATTCGACGACTCTCATGTCTTTCTGTGCCGAGAATATAAAGACCACCGAGTTCGGCAACGCCTTCACCTAACATAATATCTGTACCTCGCCCTGCCATATTCGTGGCAATCGTTACTTGTCCTTTTTGTCCAGCAAGGGAAATCAATTGAACTTCGTTTTCAACACTTTTTGCGTTTAACAATTCATAGGGAACCTCAGCTTCATCTAAGTAACTAGCTACAGTTTCTGATTGAATAATGGAACTTGTTCCTACGATAACAGGTTGCTCTTTTTGGTGTAAGTCTTTTACTTTTATTGCTACAGCGTTGTATTTCTCTGCACTTGATCTAAAAATGACATCATCGTTATCAATACGGATGCGTTCCTTATTAGATGGGATTTGTATTACATCCATGCCATATAGCTGTTGCATTTCTTCTTCTTCAGTTTTTGCTGTACCCGTCATTCCAGAGAGTGATGGATACATCCGGAAGTAGTTTTGAACCGTAATGGTCGCTTGCGTTTTATTTTCTTGCGTGATTTCTAAATCTTCTTTCGCTTCAATTGCTTGATGTAAGCCTTCACCTAAGCTTCTTCCTTCCATAATGCGACCAGTGAACATATCGACAAGTTTAATTACGTCCTCATCAACGATGTAGTCGACATCTTTATGGAACATTACTTTAGCTCTTAGAGCTTGAAGTACAAAATGATAGAGAACATGGTGTTCGAGGTCATATAAGTTGTCAATTCCAAACGCCCGTTCAACTTTTGTAATCCCTGAGTCAGTGAGGTTTACTGATCTTGCAATACGATCATAAGAATAGTCTTTATCTTCTTTGAACGATCGAGCCATTCGTGCACAAACGTAGTAAAGGTTTGGGTGCACGGTTGTTTTCCCAGCGATGACAAGTGGCGTTTTAGCTTCATCAATAAGAATTGAGTCAATTTCATCGATAATAGCGAAGTGAAAAGGACGTTGTACACGATCACTTATCGTTGTTGCCATGTTGTCTCGTAGATAGTCAAACCCAAACTCACTACCTACTCCATAAGTAATATCGGCATCGTATGCTTTTACTTTGTCTTCTGGTGTTAGTTGTGAGTGATTTATACCAACTGTTAGTCCTAAAAATTGATGTACTTGTCCTATTGTTTCAAAATCACGTTTGGCAAGGTAATCATTGACAGTAATAACATGCACACCTTTACCTTCAAGTGCTCGTAAATAACTAGGCAAAGCTGCAACTAGCGTCTTCCCTTCTCCTGTTCCCATCTCTGCAATGTCACCTTGACTAATGGCTAGTCCACCAAACAATTGGACATCATAAGGTCGCATGCCGAGTACTCGAAATGCTGCTTCTCTTACAGCGGCAAACGCTTCAGGTGTAACCGCTTCAAGTGTTTCTCCATTTTGGAGTCGCTCTTTAAGCTGGTGTGTTACTTGTTGTAATTGTTCATCTGTATAGCTTTGATAACTTGGTTCTAATTCGTTTACAGTTTGAGCGATTTTCTCAAACTTTTTAATTTGTTTTTGCTGGTGATCTGGAATAAACTTCTTCACAGCTGAAAACATGGTATGCATCCTCCTCATTGTTTCCGATCAGACAAACCAATAAATTGGAGTATTAATCTACACTTTCTTCTAAAAATTGTTGATAGAAATTAAGTGTGTCGTCCCCAAAGTTAGTAATGAGGTTTCTAGACGGTGCAAATGCCATTTCCATTGCATCTTGTGCACGTTCATCGTCGCCCATTTCCCGGTAGGCTTGACTTTGTAAATAATAAATTGACGCATCATCTGGAGAAAGCGTGGCTAGTTGATCGTAAATCTCAATACTTTCTTCATAATTGCCAACATGATGATGTGCTCTTGCAATTGTAAAGAACCCATCGCTCCCTAGTTCCTCATCATTAGCAGAGTCTGCCCAAGCAAAGATCATCTCTGCTCCACGCTCTACATCTCGGCCCGATTCCATTAATGCTCGTGCAAGCCTTAATGTACGTGTGTGATCCAAAGGATCTGCTTCATATTGTTCAGAAAACGTTTGAATGGCATCATCTACTAGTCCTTCAGAATTAGGGAAAGGACTTTCAATGTGTGCTAGCAAAGCATCGTAATAAAGGTTTGTAAAAGGTGCAGCTTCTTCGGGCTCTTCATCCACCCAATCTCTAAAGAAAACAATCCATTCATTATAGTGACCAGCATCTAGGTCGTCAGCGATAATACTTGAGACATGACTCGGTGATAGTTGATCAAGACGAGTTAAGTCAGACATGTTGTACATGACAGACTCATTTAAAGTGAAGTCATCGTCTTCTTCATACCCAAATTGTTCAAGGTCTACTTCACGTTCATTAGCGAGGTGACGTTCCATTCCCATCGTTGAACAACCGGTAAGAAAAAGCACCGACGAAAGGAATATCGGAATACATTTATTCATCGTAATCTCCTTTAAATTCTTAAGGTCTACACGGAGGTAAATCTAGTTTTCTACATCTAATTTAGTGTATAAGAATTACTTGAAAAAGAAAAGGTCATTCAAAAGATCTTTAAAGTTCTGACAATGAATTTGACGCTAATTGTCATGGTGAGTTTCAGTGAAATAACAAGAGTGATCCCGTTTATTGATGTTTTTTGTAACGAAACTGTTACGCTATGACAAACTTTTCCATGATATGCTATAATGCGAGCATATTTAACTAGGAAAAATGGAGGAGGGAAGAGAGGGTCTTAATTTATAATTAAAGGGGTTTTGGCACATATGCGTCGACGTGTGTTTCTTTTCGCTCTAGTGGCTGTCGTTCTTTGCATGCCGTGGTTTACAGATTTACATAAAGGTTCTGTTTTTCAACCGTTAACGGCTGAAGCTGCTACTTTAGATGTGCCTTTTGACGGAACGGTTGTCGTTTCTTCTGCTTTAAACGTTAGATCAGGTCCAGGAACATCGTATGATCGTGTTGGACAGTTACGTAACGGATCAACGGTTAAGGTTCTCAATGTTCATAACCAAGGACAATGGTATGAGATAGAAATGAATGCTAGTACAGGATTTGTACATAGTAGCTACATTCAAAAAATAGAGAAGGACGTCCCAGACCAAGACGTCCCAAGTGAAGTAGAAAGAGAAGTGTTAGATCGAGCAGTTGTGACAGCGAATACTTTAGTTGTTCGAGATCGCCCTAGCGGGAGTGCTACAATCTTAGGGCGGTTGACTTCTGGTACCGAAGTTGAGATTACAGAATATCAAGAGAATTCTCGTTGGGTAATGATAAATTATCAGAGTGGTTATGCGTATACTCATCTTGATTATTTACGAATTGAAGAAGATCAGGCGCCAGAGCCACCAGAAATCGTTCAGCCAGAACCTGATCGTATTACTTCAATTGGTATCGTTACGCATCGTAATTTGGCAATTCGTCATTCAGCGAGTGGTACGGCTGAACGAGTAGGTGGTGTTACAACTGGCGATGCGTTAGAAGTTTATGGAGAAGTCAATGGTGGCCCGTGGGTAAAAGTGCGCTTTAATAATCGCGATGCTTACACACATAGTGGTCACTTAACCTTACTTGATGTAGCAGGTTCGTCGTTACCAATTATTGAGCGTGGGGTAGTGAATCACAATAACCTTGCTGTACGCACGAGTCCTAGTGGATCATCAGAACGAGTAGGTGCATTGACTCGAGGAGATGCGGTAATTATTCATGAGCGAATTGGTAGTGGACCGTGGGTGAAAATTACGTTCAAAGGTGGTATTGCCTATACTCACCGTGATTATCTACGAATACAAGATAACCCATCCACACCTGAACCTACGCCACCAGCCGTTACAGATCCAGTTGATGAACTTGGTGATGTTGTAGCTACAGGTGTTGTAAATACATCTTCAAGACTTGCGGTTCGAGTAAGTCCTAGTGGTTCTTCAGACTCTCTTGGACATTTACTAAATGGTAATGTTGTTGAGATTTATGAGTTCATCAATGGGGGACCGTGGGTAAAGATTTTATACAATGGGCAAGTTGCCTATACTCATGCAGACCACATGAATGTCACTCAAGTTGGAGAAGCGATTGAATCAGCCACTGTGAGTCATCACAACCTTGTTGTGCGGAGCGGTCCGGGCGCAAGTCACGCTATCATTCATCGATTATCACGAGGTACACAAGTACAAATCTATGAATATGTGAATGATGGACCCTGGGTTAGAGTTTCCTTCTCTGGTGGGGAAGGCTATACGAGTGTTGAGCATTTAACTGTTGGATCAACAGGGAATGGTCCGCTTGCAGGAAGAACAATTGTCATTGATGCAGGACATGGTGGTCATGATTCTGGAGCAACAGGCAATGGACTAGTTGAAAAAACGCTTAATTTACAAGTTTCTAGAGAGCTTGCAAATCGTTTGGAGCGTGGTGGAGCCAACGTTATTATGACAAGATCAAATGATACGTTCATTGAATTGGTTGAACGCGCTCGTATTGCAAATCGAGCCAACGCCGATCTTTTCATAAGTGTTCATGCAAATGCGTTTCCTGCTGCAAGTGCTAGAGGAGCAGAGACGTTCTATCATCCAAATGATGGTCCTGATAGTCGGAGGTTAGCAACTGTGCTTCAAAATCGTCTCGTTCGTGATACTGGCATGAATCATCGTCGAGTTGACCCTGCGAACTTCTCAGTACTAAGAAATACAAACATGACAGCTTCATTGATCGAGCTTGGTTTTGTAACGAATGCTGGTGATGCAAGCATTATGCGTCAACCTGGTTATCCGGCAAGAGCGGGCGAAGCACTGTACCAAGGAGTGCTAGACTTCTATCGTTAAGAAAAAAGCTACGTAACGACTCGTTACGTAGCTTTTTTTGCCTCATAACTAGTAATATTTGTTATTATGAAAGAAAGAGATGGAGGGGGTACACCTATGAAGAAAATTTTGGGCACTAGCGCACTAGTGGTAACATTACTTGTTTACCCATCATTTGAGGCTAACGCAAGCTCCTTTAGCGATGTGAATGATTCGTATTGGGCAACTGAAGAAATTGAGTACATATTTTCTAAAGAAATCATTACAGGTTATCCAGATAGTAGCTTTCGTCCTGATCGGCAGGTGTCGCGCTCTCAGACCGCAGTGATGTTAGATCGTGCGCTTGAGTTAGATGATGTTTCAGAAGATCGAGACTTTGGAGATGTTGATGAATCGCACTCGAATTATGACGCCATTCAGAGAGTAAATGCCGCAGGATTATGACCGGAGGGGAGAATGATCAATTCCGCCCTTCAGAACCGCTAACACGAGCGCAAATGAGTGCTGTATTAACGAGGGCATTTGATTTAGGAGCAGATCGCGAAGTCGAGTTTAGGGATTTGAATCATTTGCATTGGGCTTATGATGAGATTGCTCCTGTTGTTACGAATTATATTTCGACAGGTAAAGGAGACGGAAGCTATAGCCCTAATGAGCAAGTGACTAGAGCGCAATTCAGTGTGTTTATGGCGAGGGCAATCAACGAAGACTATAGAACGTCATCAACGAACGAAACCTTTTACGGTGGCGAATGGACATTTGATGGAATTAGGATTGGAGATTCAGCAGAAGAGCTACAGCGTCTTCACGGTGACCCTGAGCAAGTTTTAGATAGTGAGTACGGATTCCGTTGGTACGTCTATCATGATGACTGGGATCGTTACATTCAATACGGGATTGAAGACGAAACAGTTGTTGCTGTATTAACACCTCAGGAGCGTTGGCGTTCAACTAATGATATAAGTAAAGGGTCTAGCAAATCAGCAGTACGTGAGCAGTTAGGGAGCCGGAATCAATAGTCGTAAAAGACGGAATGCGCTATCGGGTTGACAACGGACAAAAAGATCTCTTCTCAGTAAATGATTACTATGTAACGTATTATTATGATTCACATAATGGTGATGAGGTTTCTAGTGTATTTGTTATTGATGAAGCAGTAGAAGATGAATATGATCAATACTATCCTGATGCAACAGGTACAATTCGTAACACGTATGAAACTCAAATTGTTTATCTCGTAAATGCTGTACGTGCCTCTTACGATTTAGGTTCACTAGAGCGTTTAGATGATGCATCAGAGACTGCCTTAAATCATAGTCGAGATATGGCAAGGCACAATTATTTTAGTCACACAAACCTTGAAGGTCTTAGTCCATTTGATCGAATGGATGCTGATGGAGTAGAATACCATTCAGCAGCCGAGAATTTGGCTCGTGGTCAAGTCCGTCCGTTGGATGCAATCGAGGGGTGGATGAACTCTGATAAGGGCCATCGTGAAGCACTTCTTGGTAACTACACACATACAGGTGTAGGGATTGCATTTGATGAATCACGTAACAATCGTCCTTATTACACACAGCTTTATTATACGTTACCTTAATTAGCAGTTAAATCAAAAAAAGCAAGAAGGTGCACAACATGCACCTTCTTGCTTTTTTAATATGTGTTAATTAATCGTAATTTCGTCGATACTGACATAACTTTCGTCATCTTCATCAGTGCTAACATCATCTACAACAATTGTAACTACGTGCTGATTTTCGTCTAAGTTCGTCACTTCAAACGAAGACTCGTTATCCTGAACTGTATCATATAGCTCACCGTTAACATATACAGAGGCTTCACCAAATGGTAAATTCGATATGTTTGTCCATTCAAACCCAGTACCGATAAAACTAAATGTCGCTGTAGCTCCTGTTTCTTGAGAATACCGCATCACGTGATCCGCTTCTTCATCACGAGAACGTTCAGACCATCCGCCAACATAATTAATGGCACCTTCTGCATTAGGATTGATGGTCGTGCCTGATTCAGCGATTTCCATTACGTGAGTATGCTGTACTTCTACAATCTCACCACTAGAATCTATTCCAAATAAGGTAGCAGCCCCGTATTGTTGGGCTTCAAAAGTGCCGTCTTCCTCTATAGCGATAATACTTTCATCGCTACTAATCCATGAGATTGTTTCGTTATGAGTTGGTTCCGCACTTCCTTCGCCTAATTCAACATACTGATCATCTTGTTCTACATGCTCTGTGTTGAAATGCAATTGAAGGATGGAATTACCCTCAGCATTCGTTACTGTGACATCTGCTTCGCCTTCACCCACAAGTAAGATTGAATTGTCGCTCGTTATTTGAACAACATCTTCATTTGAAGATTGTATGTCAACTTCTTCATTAAAATCAGTTTGGATTGGTGTGTTTGTAAAATAAATACTTGTGTCGCCATCTTTAGCTTCAGATAAGTCAAAGCCTGCAAGACCCCAGTCATCAATACGAGTATTAATAACTGTCATTTCACTCCAACCATCTAATGCAAAGTGTTGAGCGATGTGAGCACGATTAAACTGTTGACGGTTCATTGCAAAATCACGCAAAATATCTACCTGATCCTCCCATTCATCAAGTGAAACAGGCTCATTCCAACGTTCAATATGATTTTGCATTTCTGGTTCTAATGTTGCATGGAATTCATTAATACGCTCTATAACGTGATTCGCTTCAAAACGAGTATTTAAATAATGCGCATAGCGATTAATAAATTCTTGCTTGAATTCTTCATTTTGTAGTAATGACCGTAGCAGAAATGTTGACCAAGAAGAGGCCTCGTTCGTTGCGTGCTCTAACGTGTTATGCATAGCAGAAGACCTGGTAGTCGGTAAAGCGAAACCAAAGTCGGTATCAAACAGCGCCCATCGCCACTTACCATGAGGCCGTTCACGCCAAATGTTTACATTGTTATGTGGCCAGTCAACATTACCAAAGTAAATTTGTGAAATATGATAATCGATAAAGTTATCAATATCAATTTCATTTTGGATTTGTTCATAAACTTCTGGGTCCGAAGAGTCAGAGGTCGTCATCATTGATCGAAGTTGCATAAAGTCGTGATTCGAGCCTTCTACTTCTTCACCGTGATTCTCTAATAAATCTAAGTTTTCTTCGGAAACGTCATGAGCAAACCTGAAATAATGGTTATCGTAACGTTCACGAATGTTAAATAATCCCCAGTCTTCACCGTTTACATAGAGCTTTGCTGGCCGATATAATTGGGTCTCCATATTTAAATCTTCAACGAGCGATTGCATCATCGCGTCTCTAAATAATGTTCGATGCCAATCTTGACCAGAATTTCTTAGAATAAAGCGGTTATAGTAATCACGCTCTTCTTCACCGAATAGTGAATGACGAAATCGATTTTCGCCGTAATCAGAGCGAGCATAGAAGCGCAAGGATTTGCGGTCTAGAGACCGTGATGCACCGCCGTGAATCCGAATTCCGGCGTGTTGCGTTAACCCAATTTCACCATCGGGCTCAAACATTTGCATAAATACAGGACGTTCCCAATGCTGGCCACTTTGATGATAGTTACCTGTTAAGTTTGGATTCTCAGCATCTGGATTATAGTAAATCCCTGGTGTGTAAATGCCATATTCTTCGTCCCAAAGGTTCGCTTCATCGGTAGCAATTGAAACGATGGGCAAATGACTTTCCTCATCGATGATGTAAGATTGGCCTTCTTCAGGTCCTTCTTGGCCGTTGTCGCTAAAGAACTTTGCACGAACCGTCTGCCCCTCATTGATTGAAATGTTTTCATCATAGACAGGTGAGTCTTCAGTTACTTCGCTGCCATCAACGGTATAGCGTAGAATACCATCAGCGTCTGCAAGAGTATCAATTTCTACAACAAAAGGCTCTTGATAGACCCCGCCTTGTTGAGAGAATGTTACATGGTATTCTGGGCGAGGAATGTCGATGTCCTCAATCTCATCATACAAATTAGTTAGTGTAAGGAGATCTTCAATAGGGTTTCCTTCAACGTAAAGACGCTCACGTAATAAAGGCAGCGTAAGTACTGGCTCGATGGATGTAATTTCGTTGTAACGTAAATTTAGATCTTCTAGAAATTCTAATCCTGAGATTGAATCAATAGAAGTAATTCGGTTCTCACGAAGGTTCAAGTCTTCAAGATAAATGAGTTCTGTTATGGGCTCAATGTTTTCCACGTGGTTTTCCCTAAGGTTCAGGCTTGTTAACGACGATAATTCAGCTAAGTAATCAATCTCATAAACATTGTTATTTTCAAGAGAAAGTGTTTCAAGTCTTTCAAGTTCTGAAAGGGTTGTGATGTCTTCAATTTTGTTATTCGTTAAATCTAAGGAATTGAGCATTTCAAAATGTTCAAGGCCTGAAAGATTTTCAATTTGCTGGTTAGATAAATCAAGTGAAGTAATTGAACGAGCAAGTTCTGCTGTAACACCTTCACCTTCTTCTAAGTGTAGATCCTCTCGTATCGCCTGTTCTAAAAACGGGTCTTCGAATGTAAGGTCTTGACTTTTGGCAGCAATAAAGGCTCCACCCCAAGCGACCCCGACAATAACGATAAGTGTGAGCAATATCGTTATATGTTTGACTTTCATAAAAGCCTCCTTATCGTTACTAGTAATTCATGATGTAGGCATTAGTAACGCTCTTAATATATCAAATTTGAAAGCAATCGGCAAAAAACAAGCGATGAAAAGATATTCTTTTCATCGCTTTAATCGTTTTGTTTCTCACCTGCGGTTTCAGTATGGTCCATAGGTGTGGAGTCATCATCAAGCTCTAGGTGATTGCGAAGTGCAATTCTTGAATTAGCAAGTGATGTGTCGTCCACATCAAAGTAAAACACACCATTCACGTAAGTGCCTTCACCTTCTAATTGATGTCGCTCTATGTCATCTAATGAAGTGACATAATTATGAAAAGCACTGATGTTATTGAAACTTCCAAAATTGTGCTTCATGTTGTTTTGGAGGTCTTGGAACGCTTGGCTGTAATTGGAGAGGTTAGAAACGGATGTTGCCTCTTCAATGAGTGCCTGAATCACTTCGGTTTGTCGCTCCCCGCGAGCGAGGTCGCCGTCTGATTTACGGTGACGAACGTAAGCGAGAGCTTCTTCCCCAGTTAACGTTTGTTCCCCGGCTTGAATGTGATAGGCGTCTGGATTACCATCTGCATCTTGTTCACTGAAGGCGTGAGATGCATCAACGTCTACACCACCGAATGTATTCACAATATCAATAAATGCTTGGAAGTTAAGCGTCACATAGTAATCGACGGGCACATCAATGAAGTTCTCAACCGTCTCTACGGCAAGGTCAGTACCTCCAAATGAATGGGCGTGATTAATTTTGTCATGAGCTTCTCTACCTGGAATGCTTACGTATGAATCTCGAGGGATGCTTAGCATCTTTACAGATTGTTCGCTGTGATTAAATGTTGCCAAGACGATAGCGTCAGATATCCCAGAAACTTGACCATCGCGATTGTCTACACCTAGAAATAAAACGGATATATTGTCTATGGAAGGGTCAACTTCAACATCTCGTTGCTTTGATACCGTTCCTCGATCAAGTTGTACATCGGTATCACGAGTGATTTGATCAGCTTGATAAATGGTATATGCAAGTCCAACCCCTACAGCAATAAAAGCCAGTGATGCAAGAGTAATCATTGAAACTATGATACGTTTCTTTCGACGTCTTTTGCGTTCAAGACGTAAGGAACGTGTTTGTTCTCTCGCCATAAAGCTGGCTCCTTCCATGCTTCGTTCACTTTAATTCAAAACACATTAGATATATTTTACATGATTAGTAGAACAAAAGTAAATAAAGTTATTTCTAAATGTGTCGGAATTTGTTGCCAAGCCTATGGCTGCTCAGGATCGTCTAATTCTAGGTGGTTTCGCAATTTCAATCGCGCATTTGCAAGTGATGTGTCGTCGATGACAATGACTTCAGATCCGTCAATCCGTTCAAACGTTCCTTCAAGCTGAAATCGTTCCATACTGTCTAAAGAAGAGGCATATGAATGAAAGGCAATAAGTTCTTGAAAACCTTCAATATTATGATTCATATTATTTTCCAAGCTTTTAAATGCATCATCATAATTACTAATGTTAGAAATTGACGTAGCTTCATTAATTAATGAAGCGATGACCTCCGTTTGACGATTTCCTCGTGCGAGGTCACCATCTGTATTACGGTGGCGAACATAAGCGAGGGCCTCTTCACCGTTAAGCTCTTGCTCACCTTCATCAATGAAAATGGCATCAGGGTTGTGTTCTGAATCTTGTTCGGAAAACGAAATATCGGAATCGACCGTAATGCCACCAAAAGTATCAACAATCTCTATGAATGCTTGAAAATTAATCGTTGCGTAATAATCAACAGGTACGTCAAGGAAGTTCTCGACGGTTTCGACCGCTAAATCGTGCTCCCCATAAGCATGAGCATGGCTGATTCTTTCAGAGCCACGGTCTGGAATCTCTACATAGGAGTCCCTAGGGATGCTGAGCATTTTAACGCTGGAGTCATCACGATTGAACGTAGCTAAGATCATGGCATCACTTCGGCCTGAAACAGCGCCTTCGCGGCTATCCACACCTAGAAAGAGCACGGATACATGATCGTCTTGTATGTTTACGGACTCTTGGTCGGGGCGCAAATCAGATATCTCCCTTGGGAGTGGTTTGAACGTATCGTTCGTTAAGCCTGATATTTGCGACCATGCCCACGTTAAACCGCCCCCTACAACGAGGAATAAAAGCGTTGCTACGGTTATGAAAAAGACAGCAATTCGTTTTCTTCTACGTCTTCTACGTATTTTACGTCGTTGGAGCGTTCTTGATTGTTGTTCTTCTTCCATAGGAACCTCCTTTCTTGACTATTTCCCGGGAAATTTGTCTAACTTTGTTCATTATTGGATTATCTTTTTTCGCGATCTTCTTCAACATAGGACGTTTCTGTTGCATTGTACGTTACACGATCGTTCGAGATTTCTACGAGCCAGTTTTCATAATTTGTTGTTTCTTCAACGGGTGCAGCTGTGAGAAAGGTTACATTTTCTGCATAGTTTATGTCAATTAACATGTACGCTGATTGACGAAGTTCATTTTCTATTTTTCCTAGCAATTCGTAGGAAGACGTTACTTCGTAGTGTTGCATTAGGCTTCGTTCAACTGCTCCAATTTCTTCTATACCTACGGAAACACTGCTTCCATATGCACGAATTAACCCGCCTGCACCGAGCTTAATTCCTCCAAAGTATCGTGTTACAACGACAACTGTATCTTTTAGTTTTTGTTTGAGGAGGACATTTAGCATAGGCACTCCTGCAGTACCCGAAGGTTCGCCATCATCATTGGCTTTTTGAACTTCATCATTTTCACCGATTACATAAGCAGAGCAGTTATGATTTGCATTCCAATGTTCCTTTTTTATCGTTTCAATGAATTCCTTAGCTTCATTTTCAGTTGTTACACGTTTCATGTGCGTAATAAATCTTGATTTTTGTATTGTTTGTTCAGCTTGACCCGTTTTTTTAATTGTATAGTACGAATTGAGCATAAAGTGGAATTTCCCCTTTCGAGACTGTAACTACTTTATAATGTTTTTGTAACACACGAAAAGCGATAAACATGATAGTGTCAGACATGTCAGCGTTTTGTATAACAACTAACGCAGAATATGTTATTTCTTGAACTTTTCTTCTTAATAGCCGTTTAGACCTCTAAGAATGTGCTAAAATAATCATATCGAATCGCACGATAGTGTCAAACAAACGATTCGAAAGGCTGGTGATTATGGAATGGGTTCTAAACAATCGCTAGACCAAATCATTGAGCAAATGATGGACACGGTTAGAGATAGTAAAGAACAGATCTTTGAAATCTGTGAGAAAACGAGAAAAGAATACGCGGGGTTGGAGATCGAATTAAAAGATTTGCGTGTGAAAGTTGCGGAGATCATTCGATTGACAGATCAGAAAGAAATCCATGCCAAATTGGCCCGCAACCGCTTAGCAGAAGTTAGTCGTGAATTTGGAAAGTACAGTAATGAAGAAGTTCGGAAAGCGTATGAGCATGCCAACGAACATCAAATACAATTGGCCGTATTAAATCAAGAAGAGAAACAAGTTAGAGAGCGACGGGATCAAGTTGAGCGCAGGTTGCTCGAGCTTGAGGACACGATTGAAAGAGCAGAATTGCTCGTTGGACAAGTGTCAGTCGTTCATAATTTCCTCGTTGGTGACTTACGTGAAGTAGGAGAAATTGTTGAAGACGCGAAAGAAAAGCAAGCTTTTGGTCTGAAGATTATCCAAGCGCAAGAAGCTGAAAGAAAACGTGTTGCGAGGGATATTCATGACGGTCCTGCCCAGCTTTTAGCGAATGTGTTACTTCGCGCTGAATTAGTTGAACGTCTCTATTATGATCAGGGCATTGAAAGTGCACTTCAAGAAGTTAAAGACGTTAGACAAGCAATTAAGATGAGCCTTGCTGACGTAAGGCGAATCATTTATGATTTACGGCCAATGGCTTTAGATGATCTTGGCTCATTCCCACATTGCGAAAGTATTTAAGCTCAGTAGATGAGCGTGAAGACATGAATGTGAATTTACGTTTTCTCGTACTAGGCGATGAACGAAGAATGGAGCCGAATTTAGAAGTCGCGCTGTTCCGCCTCGTTCAAGAAGCTGTCCAAAACGCATTAAAGCATGCAAATGCGTCTCAAATTATTGTTAAAGTACAGTTACTACAAGAGCGGGTACTGCTCATTATCTCTGATGATGGTTTAGGGTTTGATCAGTCAGAGAAGAAAGAAGGTAGTTTCGGTATAATGGGTATGAAAGAGCGAGTCAACATGCTGAAAGGTCAATTTACCATTGAGAGTGCTAAGGGTAAAGGGACTAAGTTAATGTTTTCCGTACCTGTTGAATTAAAACAAGAAGTTTAATAGACTTTGAATTTTAACGCGACGCACGAGGAGTAGATCCTTGTACGCGGAGAGGTGAGTATAGTGATGTTAGATCGAGAACAGGATCAAATAAAACTTCTTCTAATTGATGATCATAAATTATTTAGAGAAGGTGTCAAACGTATATTGGCGATGGAGAACGAATTTGATGTTGTCGCTGAAGGAGACGACGGTAGTGAAGCTGCTGAACTCGTAGCGAAACATCGACCAGACGTTGTTCTAATGGATATTAACATGCCAGGAGTTAATGGAGTAGAGGCGACAAAGCACCTCATTGAAAGATTTCCTGATGTGAAAGTGTTAATTCTTTCCATTCATGATGATGAAACGTATGTGACACACGTATTAAAAACAGGTGCTGCAGGCTATTTATTGAAAGAGATGGATGCAGATGCACTCATTGAAGCAGTGAAAGTGGTCGGTTCAGGTGGGGCGTATATTCACCCGAAAGTCACGCACAACCTAATTAAAGAGTACCGCCGATTGGCAACAGGTGATCGTGTTGCGGCAACGAGCGATCAAACTGAGGTTGGCTTTAGAGAAGTGGAATACCGCAAGCCACTGCACATTCTGACACGTAGAGAATGTGAAGTTCTACAGCTGATGACTGATGGCTTTAGTAACCGAATGATCGGTGAAGACCTCTATATTAGTGAAAAGACCGTTAAGAACCACGTAAGTAATATCCTTCAGAAGATGAACGTAAACGACCGTACGCAAG
This sequence comes from Geomicrobium sp. JCM 19038, assembly GCF_000698125.1. GTDB lineage: Bacteria > Bacillota > Bacilli > Bacillales > Marinococcaceae > Geomicrobium_A. Next base: position 340,547 of record NZ_BAXA01000002.1, read on the forward strand.
CTGTTGTTGAGTCCATTAAAAAAGGCTGGGTCAAAGTAAGATAATAAAAAAGTCGGAGCATCCTACGTGCTTCGACTTTTTTTCTGTTTTTCTTTCATTTAGTTTGAAAAAAACTTATAGTATACATAGGAACATAATGGAGAAGTGGGGTCCAAATATGTCAAAAATAGCGATTGTAACCGACAGTACAGCATATCTTGATCAGGAAACGATCGAGCAATATCAAATTAAAGTACTTCCTTTAAGTGTGAACTTCGGGGAAGAGACAATTGAAGAAACAAACCTTGGATACGAGAAGTTTTACGATAAGATGAGAAGCTTCCCCGATCTACCGACGACCTCTCAACCTGCACTCGGTCATTTCATTGAAACGTACGAGCAATTAGCAAGAGACCACGATGCAATCTTGTCGTTTCATCTATCAAGTGGAATTAGTGGAACGTTCCAAACAGCTGTGAGTGCGGCACGTTCAATTGAACATGCGAAGGTATATCCTTTTGATAGTGAGATCAGTTGTGAACCTCAAGCATTTTTCATTAGGGAAGCTGCACAAATGATCGAAGACGGTAAAGATGTGGATGAAATCTTCAAGCGTTTATCAGAGGTACGTGAAACATTACAAGCCTACTTCATCGTTGATGACTTAAATCACCTTCATCGTGGAGGGCGTTTAAGCGGTGCACAACGTTTAATTGGTAGTGCACTTAAAATTAAGCCGATCTTAACGTTTGAAAACAAAGTCATCGTGCCTTATGAGAAAGTTAGAACGTACAAGAGAGCTTTGCAACGAGTCTTAAGTTTTCTTGATCAATCAGCAAGTGAAGGTAAACAAATAAATGCTAGTGTCATTCATGCGAATGCCTTACCTGAAGCAGAGCGAATTCAAAAGGAGATTCAGGAAAAGTACGATAACGTTACCGTTTCCATCTCATATTTTGGCCCTGTTATTGGTACGCACCTCGGGGAGAATTCTATTGGAGTGACATGGTATGAAAGTAATTAAAGACGGCTTAGCCGTCTTTTTTTAGGAGGAATGCTTTTGAAATGTGTTTGGGTTGTTCCGAAAGGACAGTTGGAGCCAGTCGTATTACCGTGTGACTTGGTCCAGCAAGATGACGACGTACAATCAGAAGCTGCAGTCATTACACACCTTAAGCCTAGTCCGCCACTTCCGACGCTAGAAGGGAAGTCTTTACTCACAAGTGAGCTCACTGACCAACAAATTGTTACTCGTCGCCAATTGATTGCAGGAACTGTGCAGCTTAGTATAGGAATTTCATTAAAGCGTTCTGCACCAACATGCAACCGTTGTGGGAATCAAGATAAAGAGCAATTCGCCATGTTTGATTGTTATTGGTGCGGCCGTAACGAGTGCTTATATTGTCGTTCTTGCATCATGATGGGTAAAGTAACGACGTGTACACCACTCGTCCATATTCCGATTACTGAACCATTTCCAAAGACACGACTGAATTGGCATGGTTTACTGACCGACGCACAAAAGCGTGCCTCCAACCAAATGGTTGAAATTCTCCAACATCGAACAGACAATGAGTTGCTCGTATGGGCGGTGTGTGGTGCAGGCAAAACTGAAATGCTTTTCCCGCTTATTATTGAAGCGATTGATCAAAAGAAAACGCTACTTATTGCGACCCCTAGAACCGATGTTGTACTTGAGTTAATCCCCCGAATCAGACAAGCATTTCCGAACTTACGGAGTATCGCTCTTTATGGCGGAAGTGAAGAACGTTTTCAATCTGCACCTTTAGTTATCTCAACAACGCACCAAACGCGACGTTATTTTCAATACTTTGACGTTGTAATCATCGACGAAATCGATGCATTTCCTTATCACTACGATAAATCTCTTCGTTTTGCTGTCAATAAAGCGGCAAAGCCCTCTGCAAAATTCTACTATTTAAGTGCTACTCCTCCACAATCACTTATAAAAAAGTTAAAAACTAACAACCAAATTGCTATGATTAACCGCAGGTATCATGGCTTCCCTTTGCCTGTCCCTAGCTTAAAATGGATTGGTGATTGGCGTTCTTATGTGGAACGTGGAAAACTACCTCCTAAATTAAAAGCTTGGATGAACCGTCAAGAACGAGAGTCAGACCGACAATTACTCATTTTCGTACCGAGTATCAACGTTTCTGAGCGACTAGAATCAATCATTGCTCGTAAAGATATCATTTGTGTTCACAGTCAACACGCCAAGCGAAAAGAAATTGTCGAAGCATTTCGCCATAAACAGTATCATTGTCTAATTACAACGACGATCTTAGAACGAGGTGTAACCTTTCCGAGTGTTGATGTGTTTATTTTAGGTGCTGAAAACGATGTATTTACAATTGCAGCGCTCGTCCAAATTGCAGGCAGAGCGGGTCGGAGTTTAGAAGATCCAAAAGGAGACGTTCTTTTTTTACATGATGGGACGACGATTGCGATGAAGCAGGCAGTTAAGCAGATTAAAAGGATGAATGAGAGATGAGCAGTTGCTTTATTGTCAAAAACCAATTGACGAGCAATTAAGCTGGGATACGCTTTTAAGGCGTGAGTATCGTCGATTTTGTTACGCTTGTTCGCAGCAAATGATATGGATTAATGCGCTTCATTGCAGTCGTTGTTATAGACCTCAAGCAGACTCATCCGTGTGTTTAGACTGCGTTCGTTGGGAGAAAAGTACTTATTGGTCGAACAAATTAAGCCGTAATGTATCGCTTCTTTCCTATAATAATTGGGCACAAGACTTTGTTGCACGCTTTAAGTTCCGAAGAGACGTTGTTCTTGCAAAAGCATTTGAACAAGAACTGAAACGAATGTATGCAAGGAATTTCAATCAACACCTCATCGTTCCAATACCCTTAAGCGAAAAAAGAATGATCGAGCGTGGTTTTAATCAATCAGAAGTGATCGCACGTTGTATACGAACAAACATTACCGATGTTCTTATTCGTGTCATTCATGAAGAAAAAACGAGCAAGAAATTGCGTTGGCAAAGGGTAGCAGGTCGCTCTCGGCCATTTGAAGTGACGGATCGAAAGAGCGTTATGTTAAAGAATGTGGTGTTGGTTGATGATATTTATACAACGGGTGCGACTGTTCGTAAAGCGGCGACGGTTTTACTTGAAGCGGGGGCAACTTCAGTCAGTTCAATGACATTATTTCGGAGTTGATTTGTGAGCCTTTCGTCATACTTAAACTTCGCATGTACTAGCCGATATACTAAGTAGAAGAACAGTAGAGAGGTGGCAACGTGACAGAACTAGTTAATTGTGTATCGTGTGGGAGTTTGTACGTGAAAACGATTCGTGATCTTTGTCCTCGTTGCTACCAACAAGAAGAAGCCTATTTTAGACGAGTCAGTACGTTTTTAAGGCGACGAGAAAATCGACAATCAACGATTGCTGAGACGTCGAGTGCGACTGGAGTTTCTGAGCAGCGTATTTTGGATTACATTTCTCAAGGACGACTTCAGTTGATTGACTTACCGAATTTCGAATGGTCTTGTTACTTTTGTAAAGTGAAAACGAGATACGGAAAGTTGTGTAAATCATGCGAAAAGCAAATGTCAAAAGACCTTGCTGAACATATGGAAGAAAGCGATAATAAACGTAAACAAACGTATTATGTTAGAAACGACCACGATGGAAGGAGATCATGAATATGAAGATTAATCCGTACGGTTCTATTCATTCTTATTACCAATCATCCGCACAAAACGTCCAGTCTAAAGCGTCAGGGCATGAGAAAAAGGATTCGGTAGAGATCTCTTCGAAAGCGTTAGAAATGCAAGAAGAGCCTGTTCCAACTGAACGTGATAAGCGTATTCAAGAGCTACAACAAAAGATTGACAATGGTACGTATGAAATCGATGAACGAGCAGTAGCGAAGAAGCTTTATGAATTTTGGAATGGTCGATGAGGTGATGATTAGATGAGTCAAATTCATCAGTTTGTAGAAACGTTAGAAGAACTTCAGCAACGACATCATTATTTGTTATCGCTTGCGAAGAAGAAGACAGAATGCCTTCAAAAAGCTGACATTCAGGGGATCCAAGACCTCGTGAAACTGGAAGCAGAGCAGATGAAAGAGTTGCGTTACCTTGAGCGCGAACGGAAATCGAGAAGTGAAGAAGTTGTTAAGTGGTATTGTCCAAAGCATGTGCAAGACTTGCCAATGAATGAATGGCTAGAGTATTTACCTGAAGAAGAAAAGAACGTCTTGCAATCCCTTAGAACAGACCTTAAAGCGACAATTGAAGAGTTGAAAGATCAAAATGAATTGAACCATCAACTCGTAACCGATAGTTTATCTGTAGTCGAAGCGACGTTAGATATGTTACGACCAGAAGACAATTCACAGTCATATCAGCCACCGAACCAAGTACAAGGAAATGAAAGTAAGCAGCATTTTTCAGCGTTTGATTCGAAAGCGTAAGGAAGGAGAACGTGATGACGTCAACATTTCACGGATTACAAACGGCTTATAAAGGGTTAATGGCTCAGCAACGAGCGTTACAGACAACTGGACATAATATCGCAAACGCGAATACACCTGGCTATACACGTCAACGTGTGAACTTTAATGCATCACAAGCTTTTCCAGCACCTGGCATGAATGCGCCTTCGATTGCGGGGCAAATCGGTACTGGAGTCGATGTAGAATCAGTGCAACGGGTACGTGATGAGTTTTTAGATTTGCAATACCGAGGCGAGAGTTCAAGAGCAGGGTATTGGGGGAAAATGCATGAAGCGTACATTCGAATGGAAGACATTATGAATGAACCGTCAGATTCTGGCCTCGGAATTGTGATGGATGATTTTTGGCGTGCCATTGAAGTTCTAGCGGACAATCCAAGTGATAAAAGTGCACGGGAAGTCGTACGACAACAAGGTGAGACACTTGCGGATACATACAATTATATCGTTGACTCGTTAACAAGCGTCCAGCAAGAGCTAAAGCATGAGCTTGACGGTACGACAAAGCAAGTAAACACGTTACTAGAGCAGATTCATAATCTTAACAAAGATATCAATCGCTTAGAACCACACGGCTATTTACCGAATGACCTTTATGACGAACGCGATCGATTAATCGATGAATTGTCAGAGCTCATTCCAATTGAAGTGAAATACGCTGAAGAACCACCGAAAGACAACCGTCACCCGACGGCGTTAGGTCCGTTAGAGATTCATTTGAAGAATTCAAATGGTGAAGAAAGTAAGATACTCGATGCAGATGGTGTTTCTAAGATGACTGTCCATGAGTCTGCTGGTGTGGTGGAGTCCATTAGTTTTGAAGGGAATATTGAGATGGATATCCCTTCACAACACGGCAAAGTAGCTGCGCTCGTTGAGAGTTACGGGTATGCCGATGGTGATAATGTTGCTGGTGTGTATCCAGAGATGTTAAATGAACTTCAAACGATGATGAAAGAATTTGTAGATGGATTTAATGGAATTCATAATGGCGGATTCAATCTAGAAGGTGAACCTGGTGGAGACTTTTTTGTTTTTCCTGAAAATGAAAACCGTCTGACATTACATGAAGATATTAACGATTTGGATAACATCGCAGCTTCCGGGAGTGGTGTTTCAGGTGACGGCTCGAACGCGTTAGCATTGTCTAATCAAATCGAACAACTGCAAGAATCATACCGTGCAATTATCGGTGAAATGGCTGTTGCGACGAACAATGCTGCGCGTATGGATTATACGAGTGGTGTTCGTCAATCAACCATTGAACAGAACCGATTGTCGATGAGTGCGGTAAGCCTCGATGAAGAAATGGTGAATATGATTTCATTTCAGCATGCATACAATGCGGCGGCGAGGCAAATTACGATGATTGATGAAATGCTGGATCGAATTATTAATGGTATGGGAATCGTCGGTAGGTAAAAGAAAGTGAGGTGACGATATGCGGGTCACTCAGTCTATGATCGCAAATCAAACGTTAAGGCATATCCAGTCAAACTACAACAACATTTCAAAGTACCAAAATCAACTGAACACGGGGAAGAAGTTTAGTCGTGCATCGGAAGATCCGTTATCGGCGACGAGTGGGATGCATTATCGTACTCAAGTTCGTGAAATTGAACAATTTCAAAGAAATCTATCATCTGCACATACGTGGATGGAGACGAGTGATCAAGCGCTTTATGATGTAAACACGAGCTTACAACGAATGCGAGAGCTCACATCTCAAGCGGCAAATGATACGTACGATAGCGAGCAGCGCAAAGCGGCTGCAGAAGAAATTGGACAGCTGATTGATCACATCAAAGACTTAGGTAATACGAAGGTCAATAACAAATACATTTTCAATGGGACCGATACAGAAAATCGACCGATTGATAAATCGAAATTCGACATTACGGTAGAAGACCCTAACGCTCCCCCTGATGGGACGATGTTATTTTACGAAGGTGTGTTATACGAATTTACGGATGGTAGTTACCAAGAACATGGCATAGACCCTGAAGATGAAGGACGAACACCTGGTGAGATTGATGTTAGTAAAGCGGTCTTCTTTGAAAGTGGTGCCATTTCCATTAACGAAGATGACGTCGAATTGCAGATGATGAAAGGCGTAAACATGCCAATCAATGCGAATGGTGCGGATATCTTTGGCTATGAAGCTTTTGGTGAACTCATTTTACTAGAACGTTCAATGAAAAATGCGGACTCGGGTACGGAGATTGGTGCCCATTTAGACGTGCTTGATCAACAGCTTGATCGTGTGTTATCAGCGGAGGCAAACATTGGTGCGCGGCAAAATCGGATTATGATGACTGAGAATCGTATGGATCAACAATTAATAACCGCTACCCGAATTATGTCGGACAATGAAGATGTTGATTTCGCGGAAGCGATTATCCAACTCGTATCGCATGAAAGTATCTTAAATGCGTCTTTATCAGCGGGTGCTAGAATTATGCAACCGAGTTTAATAGACTTTTTACGTTAATAAAGCCTTGATTTAGGCTTTATTTTTTTGTTACTAGCAAAATAATCAGGTAAAATAAAGAAAAAAAGTAGGTGAGGGTTGGTTGAACATTTCAACGAAATATTTCGGGGATGTTACTGTGGACGAAACGAAGAGTATTACATTCCCTTATGGCTCCCAGCGTTTGAGACGGAGCATACGTTCTTTTTGCTGCCAATGGCTAGTGATGAATTTACACCATTTCAAATTTTACAATCTGCAAAAACGAAGGATTTGGCCTTTGTTGTTTGTGAAATCTTTCAATTTTTCCCAGACTTCGAAGCAGAACTTTCACCTTATGAAATTGAATCGCTACGTTTGAATGAAGCGAAAGAGGCAACGTTACTTGGGATTATTACAGTGCAAGACCCATTTCAATCCTCAACGATTAATTTGGCTGCTCCAATCGTTATGAATGTAAAAGAGAGGTTGGCTAAGCAAGTGATCGTAGAAGAGAGTGTAGCGCGTCGTAGAGCGCTATTGCTTCAGAGGGAGGAAGCGTATGCTCGTACTGACACGTAAAGTCGATGACGCAATCATGATTGGGGATGACATCGAATTAAAAGTGATTAGCATCGAGAAGGATCAAGTGAAACTCGGTATTGCAGCACCAAAGCATGTGAGCATACATCGAAAAGAAATTGTTGTTGATATTGCAAAAGAAAATCAAGCTGCGGCATCAATTTCACAGGAACTATTTTCCCAGATAACGAATCGGAATGAATAGCATAAATAATAGATATTTAGACTAGATATAGAAATATAAGTCTATAAGATTATATTTCTATTTACCTGTAATTGAGGAATTGGAAAAAGTTCAGAAAAGTGTACGGCAAAGCAATATAAAATACCTAGTCCTTTGCTGTCTTTTAGTAGGATCCCTTATTTTGTCATGATTATCGCACCTTGTTTGATGATTGGATCATTGTTAATCTTTCAACATAATTATGTTTTTCACCTGTGTGAAATATTAGATTTGATACAGTTTTTAGTTCTAAAGTCCTTTCATTAACTGTTGTTCTTGCTCGGTTGATGTTGGATTGATGATAAAGGAGGGATTGTTGATGCACACCTCTGCCCAACTGCACTTTGGCAATAAGACTGGAAAGACGCTTCCCTTTCTTTGGCTACAATTAGGTGGAAAAAGGAACGATGAATTCCTACTTACTGCTTTAAAGGCTAGTGGCTTTAAGACAAAGTACTTAGAACAGATCCCAGACACGGTAGACGATGTAGTAAATGATGTATCACTATTATCAAAAGAAGAGAGTTTTTATTTATTAGAGAGCGGACGACTGTATGGATTGATGAATCGTTTTCGTATCTGTGCTGCGATTCCAGCAGATACACCAGATCTTCTTAAGAAAACGGTAGAATCGGATATTACGACGTTAATTTGTATTAATCAAAGCTCAAGGTCGATTGCACAACACTTTGCTACAGCGATTGATTACTCGTCTTATGTAGATCCTCTATTACAAACGGAACTTATTGAAGTACTGCGACTAAATCGTTCGTCAGTCATTAACGAGCCTCCTTTTGAAATTGTAAAAAGGAATATGGACCCGGATGCTTTAATGCTTGATCATGCGAAAGCATCGATCCGCTTAACGGCGTCTGAATGTCGAGTGCTAGATTCAATTTTAAAAGGGAAAAGCAATCGAAAGATTGCTGAAGATGATTTTTTATCTGTTTCGACCGTGAACAATCACGTCAGTCAGTTGACGAAAAAGATTAACGCGAATGATCGGACACATGCAATTAAGCGGGTCATTCAATTAGGTTGGTTACGTTCTGGATAAGTCAATTAAACATTTTGACCAAACAAACCGATATAGGTAAGGGAAGCAACTCTATGAATGTTGCTTCTCAACTATCATTGTGGAGTTGGTGAATGTGCATGAACGGGAATTGTACAACCGGTTTGGCATTCTTGGTGACCGAGTCGTTTATGCTTTAGAACATGCTGAAGCTTTGATGGATTCAAAAGCAAAGTGTGATGAAGTTCTTCGGCATTTAAAAGAAGTGCTTCTGTTTTATTCTGAGCTCGAAGGTTTGATTCCTAGAACAGGTGACAATCGAGAAATTGGAAACATAAAGGCAAGGCTGACACGAAATCGTCGTGGGATTGAGGAAGTGATGTATCTCGTGGAACTAGGGAATACCGTGCGTGCATCTGAAATGCTCTCATTGACAATCCTTCCGGCTAGTCGGCGTTTGAATGAGCATTGCATGTCTGCATTATCACTTGAGCCAAATGTCTAAGTAGATGGAGGAACTGAGATGGATATTGCTGGTTTATCAATGTTGCAATCTCAACAGGCGACTCAACTTAATGTGAATGTTGCACTACTTAAGAAATCTCAAGATGTTGCTGTTGAGCAACATCAACAATTAGATCGTATGCAAGTTGATACTAGGGTGGAAGCGGTAAAAGTTACTGAACCGTTTAAAGGAGCACAGGTTGATGTTCGTGCATAAGAACAATATCCTATTCGGGTGTTGTTCTTTTTTATTATGGAACCCTGATTGTAGCAGTTTTATATGGCTAAAGAAGGATTTCTGCGTTTGGGACTATAGAGTGCGGGCGATCCGCCGATATAGTAAACAAACATGTGGAAAGTAGGTATCTGCTGTGCGAATGAATGACATTACGGGCATGGAATTCAGAGGACGTATAAATGGAGTACAGGAACAGTTACCAAGTAAAGAGAAAACGAGAGTGCTAGAAGAGAAGGGTCGTCCAATTAATAAGGAAACAGTTCGTATACATGTCGAAGAGGCGAATCGTCAATTTGAGTCACGTCATACGAATTTGCGTTTTAAGATTCATGAAGATTTATCAAGGATTTATGTACAAGTCATCGATCGTCAGTCTGAAGAAGTGATACGAGAAGTCCCTCCAGAGAAGCTTCTTGATTTGAACGCAGCAATTTTAAAGCAAGCAGGCATGATTATTGATGTTGAACGTTGACAGTTGCATGTAGCAATTGTCTTTTTTATGAAGAGCTGAAAAGGAATTGTGATTGAACGTTAACAAGTTATCAAATGAGTCGATATAAAGAATAAGTCAAGAAGCGGGGTGGCTGTAATGAGAATTTCCGGTTTTGCGTCAGGAATGGATATTAACCAAATGGTATCAGACTTAATGAGAGCAGAACGAGCTCCGATGGATAAATTTACCCAACAACAGACATTTAAGAATTGGCAAGTCGATGCTATAGAGAATTAAACACAAAGGTTCGAGCGTTTGAACAGTCGATCTTTGATCGCTTGTTAACACCTAGTCGTTTTTTAGCGAGAACAGGTAGTTCAACGAATGAATCACTCGTTTCAGTAACATCAACGTCAGGAACAGGAAACTCGCACTATACGATCGATCGAGTAAATCAATTGGCAAAGGCAGCTTCGACACATAGTAAGTCGAAAATTAACGGTGAAGAAGGCATTGATCCTAACACATCTTTCAAAGATCTAAATTTAGATTCAATGAGTTGGGCTAAAGGTCAAGTAAAAAGAGACCTTTTAGAACGTGGTGAAGATGGCGTTTATAGGCTCGGGCTTGAGGGTGAAAGCATTGGTGAGAGCCCAGTCGTTCGAGTGAATGGACGAGAATATGAAGTAGTAAGCGATATGGATAACCTAGATGAAGGAAAAGTCTTCATCGAAAACGGAGAGCTAACGTTTGCCCTTGATGAAGTCTCAGAGAATGCACGCGTCGAAGTGGAGTATGTTGACCCGAGTGGAGAAGGGAATTATACGAAAGCAAGTATGAGCACGTTTGACGCGAATGGCGAACAACAGACACATACGATGTTCATTACCGAATCCGATTCTTTACGCAGTGTGATGAACAATTTTAACAATAGCCCGATTGGGGTTACGATGTTTTATGATGAATTTTCGAATCGTGTCTCCGTGAGTCGAACGGAGACAGGTGTGTTTAATCAACAAGAGGGTTCTGATGAGATTATTTTCAATACGTTGAATCTGCCTTCAAATAATGAAGGTGAAGACGTATCAAATGGTGAACAGTCATTTAACTTTTTCAATAGTGTCCTAAATCTTGAATCAGGCCAACACGGTGCGCAAAACGCCAAGTTTGAGATTAATGGATTAGAGACTGAGAGACAATCGAATACATTCACAATCGGCAACTTAACGATGACACTAAGAGGTCAATTTGATGAGCCGATCAGTGTTTCTTCCTCTGTTGATACAGAAAATATCGTAAAGAACATTACAGAGTTCGTTGAGGAGTACAATGCGCTCATTGAAGAAATGAACGGGTTAGTCAATGAACGGCAAAATCGAGATTATCCTCCTCTTACGAGTGAACAACGAAGTGAGATGTCTGATCATGAGATTGAACTTTGGGAAGAGAAGGCTCAAAGTGGACTAATGAGTCGGGATCGTGAACTGCAAAGCTTCTTAACGAATATGCGGATGACGCTTTATCAATCTGTGGATCAAGATCAATCCAATATTCGCCATTTAGGGGATCTCGGGATTACAACCTCAACGGATTACTTGGATAATGGAAAGCTCGTCATTGATGAAGCGAAGCTTCAGGCAGCGGTGGAGAACGATCCAGAAGGGGCGTATCATTTCTTCGCTGGGTCAGGTGAGAACCAAGGAATTGCCCGTCAACTTCGTCAAGATGTCAACAATGGGATTGACGCCATTTCTCGAAAAGCCGGTGGTTCTAACGGGCGTCACCAAAACCATCAATTTGCTATTGGTCGTGAATTGAATCAATTGGATTCGAGAATTGAGAACTTTGAGCGGCGATTAGCACAAAAGGAACAGCGATATTGGCGCCAGTTCACTGCGATGGAACAAGCCATTGCCCGTTCAAATAGTCAAGGAGATATGCTGTATAACTTTATGTTTGGTAACGGTAATTTCTAAAGGGGGCTTACGAATGACGTATACTCAGGCAATGTCTCAACAAGCGTATCAACAAAACCAATTTCAAACGGCTTCTCCTGGAGAATTAACGTTGATGTTGTATAACGGCTGTTTGAAGTTTTTGAGGTTGGCAAAACGAGGATTAGAAGCAGAGAACTATGAAGAAAAGAATAAGAACATCACAAAAGCGCAAAATATTATTCGGGAATTGATGGTCACGTTGCAAGTGAACGATGAGACGAGTGAACAGATGCTCAAACTTTATGATTACGTTCATGACCAACTTATTCAAGCTAACGTACATAACCGCAAAGAGAACTTAGATAACGCAGAAGCGATTGTGACAGAGTTTCGTGATACGTGGAAGCAAGTCATTCAAGTCGATCGTCAAAACCGTCATCAAGGTGGGCAATTGCCTGTATGAGCAACTTAAATGCTTTGCATGAGTTAACGATTAAGCTATATGATCACCTTACATTGCCGTTACCGACAAATGATGATGATCGGGATCAATACATCGAGAAAGTCGATCGCTATTTAGAGCGAAGAGAATTAAGGCTGTCTTCGTTGCACCAAGTTGAACGAAACAAAAAAACCATGATCGTCGCGAAAGAGATTATGGACATGAACAATAAGATCGATATGAAATTACAAGAAGTAAGAAGCGTCATTGGTCGAGACTTACATCGTGTGCGTGCTCAAAAGCAGATCAATGATCAATACGAAGGAACAACACCGTCGCAACAACCGATGACGAGTTATTATTTTGATCAGAAAAACTAAGCTTCGAATTTAAATTTTCGAGGCTTTTTGCTATGGTTGCAGTGAGGTGATGACATGGAGATCGGCGTCGAGAGCCAAGTCAAATTTTTAGAGCGGTTAACAGAATATCTAGAAACCGTGACGGATGGTTTGCAGCTTGTTACTCAGTTTTACCATCAAGGTGAGACGGAGCCTGCGGATCGTTTGCGGGAAGAGCTTATTCAAGGGTTCGAGCGGTTCGGGGATGAAAATGTCACGATGTATGCGATATTTCGTTCAGATGAACAGGCTTATGAAGAATGGCGAAAGCTCTTAGAAGAAGTAAAGCAACCGTTTGACTCGCTTTCTGTTAAAGGAAAGCAAGAACGTATTGCTACAGTCACGTTGCCGGCATTTCAGCGTTTTTTATTAACATCACAGCGGTTACTACGTGAGAAGAAGTGAAATACAAGAATAAGCTGCCTACTGGAATAGGCAGCTTATTCGGTTCCTTCTTGTTGCATGTTTTGGAAAGCTTCTGTATCAATTTGTACAGGCTCTGCTTCTTCTTTAACAAAGTCAGGGATCGTGATGGGATCAATCTCATTGTGGCGATTGTACGTCAGGTCTAATTGTTGATTTGCATGAATTTGTGCACCTTGTTCAGGTGAGATGAACAGTTCAATCGAAGTAGAGAACGATTCTAAGTACTTTGATTCGCGATCGATTGTAAGTTCATAATTTAACGATTGAATGGTAAGAAGTGATTGCAAATCATCCATCATTAAGCCAAACCCTCCTTGCAAAACGTCAGAAATCTGTTCACCTTGCTCATTGACAGTTTCCGTGTCACCAATTGCTGTAATCGTAATCGTCCCATCATCATTTTCTTCCAGCGACAAGGAGCTCTCTACAATGTAATCAAGAAGAATGCTTAACTGCTGTTCATCTTGGTAGTTCTGTAAAGAGTTCATGGATTGTAACGTTTCATCGGGCATGTGCATCCACGTTTCAAAGTTAGGTTCATAAATGTAGAACCCTTCTGTTTCATGTAAATAAGTTTCAAATGTTCGTTCGAGTTCTTCATCATTCGGGTCGGTCATCGTCGCAATTTCATGATAAGCAAAAGGGTCCTTCGATACCCATTGCGTCGTTTCGGTGTGAACATAAGATGTATTAATATTCCTTCGATTACGTTGTTCAGCAGACATGGATACTTCAAAGCTGTCCAATTGTTGCATTGCTTCCATTGATGAAGTGATCCATGAAAGTGCTTCTTCACTTTCATCTTCTTCAACATGTTGGTCTTCGTCAGTTATACGTTCATCTTCGGGGACGTCTCGTTCTGTATCTTCTTCATCAGAATCAAGACAAGCGGTAACGACACTGACAGTTACGGCGAGAGTGATGGATAGAAGTAATTTTCGCACAGTCAGATCCCCTTTCATTGGAGCTTCTGACTGTATCGTACCATATATTTTTGGATACTGTATGTGCGACGAAATAGACGGTTAGACCCTTAGGAAGAATGTTGTCATTTTATTGTAACGAATTTGTCGTTTTAGAAGGGATTTAAGAGTGGTATATAGAAAGTGTAGACATCCTGAAAGGAGGAGTTCTTGATGATGAATTACAACATCCGTGGTGAGAACATGGAAGTAACACCATCATTACGAGACTATGTGGAAAAGAAAGTTGGCAAGGTGGAGAGGTACTTTGACTCGACCTGTTGCTGACGTTCATGTTAAAATGCAGGTGAGAAGCACAAATGAACACAGTATTGAAGTGACGATTCCCATGTCTCAGCTTCTTCTACGAGCAGAAGAAAAGCATTCAGATATGTACGCGGCGATTGATCTCGTCGTTGAGAAGCTCGAACGACAAATTCGCAAGTACAAAACAAAGGTTAATCGCAAGTTTCGTCAAAGTGGAACAAAGGATATCTTTAAAAACGAAATCGGTGTAACGGAACTGTCGAACGGTTATTCTCCTGAAGAGGAAGAAGATTACTTTAACCTCGTTCGTACGAAACGTTTTAATTTAAAGCCGATGGATGCTGAGGAAGCCGTTCTACAAATGGACATGTTAGGCCACTCATTCTTCGTATTTTCAAATGCAGATAACGGTGATACAAATGTTGTTTACCGAAGAAAAGATGGTCGCTACGGTTTGATTGAACCAGAAGCTTAAAACGAGCGAAAGGGATCGCCCCAAATGATGGGCGATCCCTTTTTTTACGATACGACAAATTCCCCTCATTGTATCAAAGAAGACAAATTGTTAAAATAGGGATTGGAGACAATTGATACAAATTGGGTAAATAGGTAAAACCCTCATATACTCCATCAACATCAACCCAACTTTGAGAGGAAGATGGTCAAGTGATTGGTCTAATAAAGAAAGTTATTGGAGATACAGACGATAAAAAATTAAAGAAACTACAAAAGATTGTAGACAGTGTAAATGATCTTGGCGATGACATGAAAGCATTGTCTGACCACCAACTTGCCGAGAGAACAGAGAACTTCAAATCACGTTATGAAGGCGGAGAATCACTCGATGATCTACTGCCGGAAGCGTTTGCCGTCGTACGCGAAGGAGCAGACCGTGTGCTTGGAATGCGTCCATTTGATGTACAAGTAGTCGGTGGTGTTGTTTTGCATCGCGGTGATACAGCGGAAATGAAGACGGGTGAAGGTAAAACCCTTGTAGCAACGATGCCGGTTTATTTGAACGCGATTACTGGAAAAGGAGTCCACGTCGTTACGGTGAACGACTATCTTGCTAGGCGAGATAGCGAGCAAATGGGTGAACTGTACCGTTTCTTAGGGCTTACTGTCGGTCTAAATGAAAAAGGTCTAACAAAAGATGAGAAGCGTGAAGCATACAAGTGTGACGTCGTGTACGGAACGAACAATGAGTTTGGCTTTGATTATCTTCGTGACAATATGGTGTTATACAAAGATCAAATGGTTCAGCGTTCTCTTCACTATGCAGTGGTCGATGAAGTCGATTCAATTCTTGTTGACGAAGCAAGAACGCCACTCATCATTTCAGGTTCTGTTGAACAGAGCACAGACCTTTACGTAAAAGCTGATGGCTTCGTTCGGATGCTTCGGGAAGAAGAAGATTTTACGTATGAAGAGAAATCCAAAAACGTACGTTTAACAGAAGAAGGCGTTAATAAAGCGGAGAATTATTTTGGCTTAGATAACCTATTTGATTCTGGAAACGTTCAACTTACCCATCATATTAACCAATCGTTAAAAGCGCATCGTGCAATGAACCGTGATGAAGATTATGTAGTCGAAGAAGGCGAAGTTGTCATCGTTGACTCCTTTACAGGACGTCTGATGAAAGGACGCCGTTATGGAGACGGACTTCACCAAGCGATTGAAGCAAAAGAAAGCTTAGCCATCCAAAAAGAAAGTATGACACTAGCGTCCATCACGTTCCAAAACTACTTCCGTATGTACCAGAAATTGTCGGGAATGACCGGTACAGCTAAGACGGAAGAAGAAGAATTCCAAAACATTTACAACATGAACGTTATTTCTGTTCCGACGAACGTTCCGATTCAACGACAAGATCAATCTGATTTGATCTATCGTAAAATGGAATTCAAATTCAAAGCAGTTGCTGAACGTGTCGAGGAGATCCACAAAACAGGACAACCCATTCTAGTTGGTACAGCGAATGTGGATACATCTGAGCTCGTTTCAAAGATGCTTAAAAAACGAAAGATTGAACACAACGTCTTAAACGCTAAGAACCACGCGAATGAAGCAAAAATCATTACAAAGGCCGGAGAAAAAGGCGCAGTTACGATTGCGACGAACATGGCCGGTCGTGGTACAGATATTAAACTTGGAGAAGGTGTACCGGAGCTAGGTGGTTTGTTCGTACTCGGTACGGAGCGTAACGAAAGTCGTCGTATTGATAACCAGCTTCGTGGACGTTCAGGCCGTCAAGGTGACCCAGGAATGTCACAGTTCTATCTTTCAATGGAAGATACGCTCATGAGACGTTTTGCAAACGAACAAATGCAAAGTACGTTAGAAAAGATGGGTATGGAAGACGATGAGCCTCTTGAAAGTAAAGTTGTTACACGAATTGTTGAGTATTCTCAAAAACGAGTTGAGGGGCACAACTTCGATGCTCGTAAACAAATTCTTCAATACGACGATGTAATGCGTGAGCAGCGCGACATCATTTATAAGCAACGAATGGACGTGCTTGAGTCAGACAACCTTGAAGAAGTTGTAAGTGGCATGATGCAAAGTGTACTCGAACGAACGGTTGCACAGTTTACGCCTGAAAGTGAAGTACCGGAAGACTGGGATATTGATGGTCTGATTGCAGAGCTGAACAACTCTGTACTTTACCGTGGCGATGTTACGGTAAACGACTTGTATGGTAAGGAACCAGAAGAGATCGTTGAACTTCTTGAAGGTAAGGTCAAAGCCAACTACAAAGCCAAAGAAGCTGAAATTGGCGAAGAAAAGATGCGCGAGTTCGAAAAGGTCATTATGCTTCGTGCGGTTGATCGCAAATGGATGAATCACATTGATCAAATGGAGCAGCTACGTCAGGGAATTCACTTACGTGCGTATGCGCAAAACGACCCTCTTCGCGAATACCGTCAAGAAGGGTACAACATGTTCGAAATCATGGTTTCTGATATCGAGGAAGAAGTGACTCGTTATGTCATGAAAGCAAGAATTCGAAACAACATGCAGCGTGAACAAGTCGCTGAACAACAACAAGCGACCCACGGTGAACAAAAGCAGGAACAAAAGAAAAAACAACCGATCAAAAAGACACCTGAAGCAGGTCGTAATGAGCCTTGCCCATGTGGTAGCGGTAAGAAATACAAACATTGCCACGGTGCATAATAAAGGATGATAAACATGGATAGCTCAGAAATTCGTAATGATATCTCAGCAATGACAAAACGTCTTGCGGACTTTAGGGGGTCTCTTTGACTTAGATGTCAAAGAAGATCGTATTAAAGAACTTGAACTCAAGATGACGGAGCCTGGCTTTTGGGATAACCAAAATGAATCTAAAAAGGTTATTGATGAATCAAACGGACTAAAAGACATCACGGTTACCTTCCGGAACTTAGAAGAAGAGCTCGAGAACTTGGAAGTGAGTTTCGAGCTGATTCAAGAAGAGCCAGATGCTGATTTGGAAAAAGAGCTATTAACGGGTTTGAAATCACTTGGACAACAAATTAACGATTTTGAGTTACAAATGTTATTGAGTGAGCCGTACGACAAAAGCAATGCAATTCTAGAATTGCATCCAGGTGCTGGTGGTACGGAATCCCAAGATTGGGCAGAGATGCTTCTTCGAATGTACAAACGATGGCGGAGAAGCGAAGTTTTTCTGTAGAGACGCTAGATTACCTTGCTGGTGACGAAGCAGGTGTTAAAAGCGTAACGCTTCTCATTAAAGGTCATAATGCGTACGGATATTTAAAAGCAGAAAAAGGTGTACACCGTCTTGTGCGGATCTCACCGTTTGACTCTTCAGGACGACGCCACACGTCTTTCGTATCGTGTGACGTGATGCCTGAAATGGACGATGACGTGAATATTGAGATTAATACAGAAGACTTAAAAGTTGATACGTATCGTGCGAGTGGTGCAGGTGGACAGCATGTCAATACGACTGACTCTGCAGTTCGAATTACACACCTCCCGACAAACACAGTCGTTCAATGTCAAAATGAACGCTCACAAATTAAAAATAGGGAACAAGCGATGAAAATGCTAAAAGCCCGTTTGTATCAATTAGAGATCGAAAAGCAGCAACAAGAAATTAATGAATTGCGTGGAGACCAAGGCGATATTGGTTGGGGTAACCAAATTCGTTCTTATGTATTCCATCCGTATAACATGGTGAAAGATCATCGGACGAACCATGAGATTGGAAATACGGGTGCGGTGATGGACGGCGGTATTGATCCATTCATTGATGAGTATTTACGTTCGACACTCTCCACAAAAAAATAAAGGCCTCAATAAGCTGCCCGAATGGGCAGCTTAATTTTTGTGCATATTGAATGAAAGGGGTACGAATTCAATGACTCAAATCGACTCAAAACGAAGGCAACCACTTGAAGGAAACGCGAGATTTTTCCTGAATTTATTTCTCGTACTTACTGGATCTGCGCTCGTTGCGATCTCATATAATTTATTTTTACTACCTAATCAAATTGCTTCAGGCGGAGTGAGCGGTTTTGCGACAATCGTCTACAATACGATGGGAATTGCACCGCACATTACGTTGTGGGCGTTAAATATTCCTCTGTTTTTAGTAGGGATGTTATTACTCGGAGGCTGGAAATACGGAGGCAAAACGATTGTTGGGACGTTGTTTTTACCTCTTGTTGTTTGGTTAACCGAAGACTGGGCACCACTTACGAGTGATCCGTTACTCGCTTCGTTATTCGGGGGAATTGGGGTTGGTGCCGGATTAGGACTCGTGTTTAGGTCAGGAGCTTCAACCGGTGGAACGGACTTGGCTGCGCAAGTTATTAACAAGTACACAGGCATTTCACTTGGCGCTTGTGTGTTTTTTATGGATGGTCTCATTGTCACACTTTCTGCTTTTGCGTTTAGTATTGAGCTGGCGTTATTTGCACTCATTGGGCTTTTTATTACAGGAAAAACGATTGATGTCGTCCAAACAGGGCTTGGGTATGACAAAATGGCATTCATCATTACGAGTGAAGAGGGCAAAGTAAAAGAGGCAATTCTTCACGATGTTGATCGTGGGGTTACGAAGTTGCAAGCAAGCGGTGGCTTCACAGATGATGAACGACCGGTTTTGATGGTCGTTGTAAACCGTAATGAAGTCGCGCTTTTAAAGCGAACCGTACAAAAAATCGATCATCAGGCTTTCGTTGTAGTAAGCAATGCGACAGAAGTTCTTGGACGGGGTTTTAAAATGGATTGATTTAGGAACACTAAGGTCACGGGCATATGGTATGCCCATTTTTCTAAAGGAAGGGAGGTATGATGGGTGAAGAAGCTACTATTAATCACGGGTGCTCTGGCATTTATTCTTGGTGGTTGTGGAGGCGCTGATGACACCGAAGATCCAGCGATGGATGATGATGGTGCAATGGAGGAAGAAGCTGCTGATGATGGTGGTTCAGTAAGTGCTGAAGAAGGAATGGCACTGTATGAACAAAACTGTATGAGTTGTCACGGTGGTGACTTCGAAGGGATGTCAGGTCCAGCGCTTGAAGGCTATAGCGAAGACGAAGTGTTAGCAGCAATTCAAGAAGGTCCTGGTAGCATGCCAGCAGATATTGTGACTGGTGAAGATGCTGACGCTGTAGCGAAGTATGTTGCAGAAGAAGGGTAATGTACATTCAAAAAAGCTTTCGGTTAATCCGAAAGCTTTTTTTGCAGAAAGGGATGCGCTATGAAACGTTGTTTGATCATCGGAGTTGCAGCAATCGTTTTTTTAACAGGTTGTGGGGAGGATCGCGAACCGGTTAGCGATGAAGAAGGTGGAACGACAGATCAAGAAGCGGAAGTAGGTCGTACGTACGACAGCGCTGAAGCGGCTCATCTTTATGAACAAAATTGTTTAAGTTGCCACGGGCAAATGGAAGATAATGAAAGTGGTGCGACAGGCCCACCTTTAGTAGGATACAGTGCTGAGGAAGTACTAGACGCGATCGTTCAAGGTCCAGGAAGTATGCCAGCAGGTTTATTAGAGGGTGAAGAGGCCGAAGCTGTAGCGAATTACATTGCAGATTACGATTGAAAAACGAGCAAAATAGCTGCTCGTTTTTTCTTTTTGTTATATTTCTAGGGTAGGTTGTTAAATACATGAAATGAAACTGTAACACAAAAAAAGGATGGGTCTGATATAATAATTTTCGTAGATCATGACAAAGAATGCCATGATTCTACATAAAACCTGAAAAGGTGTGCGATTACGTGATCAAGAAAAGTGTATTAGGTGTGGGGTTATCATGATTACGATGAAACGAGTGCGCAAGACGTATCCAAACGGGGTACAAGCGTTAAACGGAATGAATATTCATATAGACAAAGGTGAATTTGTGTATGTTGTCGGACCAAGTGGTGCCGGAAAAACGACATTTATCAAATTGATGATTCGTGAATTAAAACCTTCTGAAGGATTAATTCAGATTAACGGGAACAACTTAGGCGATTTATCGGACAAGCAGATTCCTTACTTACGTCGTAAGATCGGTGTTGTGTTTCAAGATTTTAAGTTGTTTACAAAACTCTCGGTCTATGAAAACATCGCATTTGCTCTTGAAGTTATTGAAGAAGATCCAGAGCAAATTAAAACGAAGGTTATGGACGTTCTTGAGATTGTAGGTTTGAAATCAAAGGCGAGGTTCAACACAAGTGAGTTATCAGGTGGAGAGAAGCAACGTATTGCCATTGCAAGAGCAATTGTCAATCAACCTGCAATCTTGATCGCTGATGAACCGACAGGGAACTTAGATCCAGAAACCGCTTGGAGTATTATGGGGACGTTAGAGGAAATTAACAATAGAGGCACCACAATTGTTATGGCAACTCATAACAGTCATATCGTCAACACGTTGAAAAAACGAGTCATTGCAATCGAAAACGGCAAAGTAGTACGTGATGAAGTGGGAGGATCTTATGGCTATCAAGCGTAAAACACTCACACGTCACGGTCGTGAAGGGTTTAAGAACATACGTCGAAATGGATGGATGAGCTTTGCATCCATGAGCGCAGTAGCAATTATGCTTTTCGTTGTTGGGGCGTTTGCATTCTTAATTGTCAACACAAATCATCTCATTGATACGATTGAGAACGATGTCGAAATTCGAGCGTTTTTTGAACATGATGTCGATGCATCAGAGCAAGAGTCTGTTCTCGAAGAAGTTGAAAGTCATGATTCAGTAGAGAACGTTGTCTATCGAGACCGCGATGAAGGTCTCGACGTGTTTATGGAAAGCATGGGTTCAGATGGTGAAGTATTCGAGAACTTACGAGAAGAGAATCCATTAAATGATGCGTTAATCATTCAGGCTACAGATCCACAAATGACCGCTGCAGTTGCAGAAGAAGTAAACGCACAATCAGCCATCGAATCGGTTGAATATGGGGAGTCAATTCTCGGACAATTGTTCACAGTAACGAATTATGTACGAATACTAGGGGGCGCACTAGTTATTGGCCTCATCTTTACTTCTGTATTCCTCATTTCAAATACAATTAAACTTACAATTTTGTCCCGAAAAGATGAAATTCAAATCATGAAACTTGTCGGTGCAACGAATAGTTTTGTTCGCTTCCCTTTCTTCATTGAGGGAGCTTTGATCGGACTGATTGGAGCCATCATTCCAATTGCCGGCTTAACAGTAGGTTACAGCTATCTTTACAGCTTTATGTATGACCAAGTTCCATTTTTCACATTTGTAGAGCCGAATCCAATGATCTGGCAAATCTCAGGTTTGCTACTACTAGTCAGTATTCTCGTTGGAATCTTTGGTAGTCAAATGTCGGTTCGCAAGTTTTTGAAGGTATAGATAAACGAGTAAGGTTTAGAGGAGGAGCATGCAGCATGCAGGGGAAGAAAATAATCATGTTTGCCGCAGCGTTCTTGATCGCCCTAGGAAGCTGGATGACGATTCACGATTCAGCTTCCGCCTCTAGTAGTCTAGAGCAGGAGCTACAAGATCTTGAACGTGAACGCGAGCGAATTGAAGAACGTTCGAACGAAAGAAAGCAAGAGCTTGGCGGGGTTGAAGATGATTTAGAAGCAATCAATGCAGAAATTGCTGAACTTGATCAAGAAATCGGAGAAACAACGAGCGAGATTGCTAGTCGTGAAGCAGAAATTGAAGAAATTGAAGCAGAAATTGAAGCATTAAAAGAAGAAATTAAAGAAATCGAAACTCGAATTGCTGAGCGAGATGAACTAATTAAAGATCGTGCAGCTTCAATGTATAAAAGTGGCGGCAGTTCAGTTGAATATCTGGAAGTTATTTTAGGCGCCGAAAGTTTTGGAGATTTTATTGAACGCGTACATACGTTATCAACGATTGCAGAACAAGACCGTGAAATCTTAGAAGAGCATCAAGCGGATCACGAATTGTTAGAAGAAAAGAAAGCAAAGGTTGAGGAGAATCTAGCAGCCTTGGAAACACATTTACAAGAACTCGAAGAGTTACGTAAAGATCTTGAAGGGTCAATGGCTGTTAAAGAAAGTGTTATGTCTGATCTAAAAGAAGACGAACTCCAACTTCTTGATGAAATCAACGGATTTACGAACGAGAAGTTACTTCTTGATGATCAAGTAGCTTCTAAGCAAGCGGAGATTACGAAAGCTGAAGAAGAAGCACGTGTTGCTGCAGCGAATGCACAAGCAGAACGTGAAGCAGCTGAAGCGGCTGAGGTAGCAGAGCAAGAAGCAGTCGCATCAGCGTCAACGTCTCCTTCATCTTCATCTGAATCAAGTTCTAACTCTAGCAACAATAACTCTTCAAATGCATCAAATCCTCCAAGCGTAGGTGATACTGGAGGCACACTTGCAACGCCTGCTACAGGTAGAATTTCTTCACAGTATGGTCCCCGTTGGGGCAGCTTCCACCACGGTATTGATATCGGCGCGGGTGGACGTTCAAATGTACCAATCGTAGCAGCGGAATCGGGATCAGTTTCATTCGCTGGTTGGATGAACGGGTACGGAAACACGGTCATTGTTCGACACACGATTGGCGGACGTACTGTTGAGACACTCTATGCTCACCTTGATTCAATTAATGTTTCACAAGGTCAGTCTGTAAGTCGAACACAACAAATCGGAATCATGGGTAATACGGGCGCTTCTCAGGGTGCACACCTCCATTTT
Organism: Geomicrobium sp. JCM 19038; assembly: GCF_000698125.1. Classification (GTDB taxonomy): domain Bacteria; phylum Bacillota; class Bacilli; order Bacillales; family Marinococcaceae; genus Geomicrobium_A. The sequence goes on from NZ_BAXA01000002.1 coordinate 364,080, forward strand.
GAGGTTCATGAAGGAACTTGGAATGGTAGCAAGTCGAACTCTGTTGATCCGATGAATTATCTATAATACAAAAACACAAGTTGCTTATGCGACTTGTGTTTTCTTTAGGTATGCTCTGTGATCTCATGAACGGTGCTGTATTCTTTAATCTGATGGTTAAGATCCTTTCTTACCAAGCCAGAAAAGAGGATTGTCGCTTTCAATGATTGAGCAGAAATTCCCGTAAAAACACGTCACAGAACGTGCCCATTTACCTTTTGTACTTGCTGATGAAATGTGTTTAAATGAGAAGAAGGAATAAGCGTCATACGTACGACGTGCTTGTCATACAATCATGAAGAGTCATTAGGTCTGGATATAAATAGAGGTGGAGCAACAATGAATAGAAAAGGTGTTTGGATCGTTGTTCTTGCTGTTACAGTTTTGGCAGCGGGTGGAGGAGGCTTGTTGCTCGGTATGGGTGTAAGTAATGGAAACAATTACGAAGCACCGATTGCCGGGAATCAGCTTTCATCTAGTGAAGGTGAAGGCTGGAATAAGGTTCATGATGCGTTTCAAGTCATCTCTGAATCCTATGTTGAAGATGTTAACGAAGAAGATTTGTACGAAGGAGCTATTCGAGGAATGCTCCATGAATTAGATGATCCATATTCGGTTTATATGGACCGTGAAACAGCTGTCGAGTTTACGCAATCTCTAGGCAATGAGTTTGAAGGGATCGGCGCTGAGGTGAACATGGTAAATGGTTCGGTTACGATCGTTTCACCAATTCAAGGCTCACCAGCAGAGGAAGCAGCTGATGCCTGATGATCGGATTTTAGAAGTTGATGGCAATTCAACGGAAGGATTGTCATTAAACGAGGCGTTAATGCAAATTCGTGGTGAGAAAGGAACAACGGTTGTTCTGACAATTGGACGTCCATCTGCAACGGATCCTTTCCAAGTTGAAATCGAGCGAGACGCAATTCCTGTTGAGACAGTACATGCGAATACGTATGAACATGAGGATCAAACAATCGGTGTGATAGATATTACATCGTTCTCAGTTGATACGGCACAAGAGTTTGAAGAAGGCTTGCATTACCTTGAGAATGAAGGGATTGACGGATTAGTCATTGATGTTCGTCAAAATCCTGGTGGATACCTAAACAGTGTTCAAGATATCGGCAGTTTACTACTGCCAAAGGGCGAAACAATTGTTCAGATTGAAGAACCAACAGGTGATATTTCACAAACGGTTTCTACACTTGAAGATCAAAAAGACTATCCAATTGTCGGTTTAATTAACGGTGGTAGTGCTTCAGCTTCAGAGATTTTAGCTGCTGCTTTACATGAAGCTGGTGGTTATGAGCTTGTAGGTGAAACGACATTTGGTAAAGGAACGGTCCAACAATCCTATGACTTTGGGGACGGAAGTGAGATGAATTTATCGATGTTCCGTTGGTTAACATCAGCGGGGAACAACATTCATGAAGATGGGGTAGTTCCAACGATTGAAATTAGTCAACCGGATTACTTCTATTCAACTGCACTATCCATTGATGAATCGCTCGTTCTTAACGATAATAATGATCAAGTAAAGAGTGCTCAAGAGATTCTCCAAGGTCTTGGATTTGAGCCAGGACGAACAGACGGATACTTTGATGAACAAACAGAAAATGCGGTTACGGCGTTTCAACAAATGCATGATGATCTTGATGTAACGGGTGAAGTCGATGATTCGACGGCACAGGCACTTCACACAAGCATTGTAGAGAAGATCCGTGACCCTGAGAATGATCGTCAATTAAACCGAGCATTAGAAGTTATCCTTGAACAGCAATAGGTGTCTATACATTTAGGTAAATACATCCGTGTAACGACGGATGTATTTATTTTATAAGCTATTTCGAACCGTTTCCGTTATACTAGAATTAATTGATTACGACAATAAAGGGGTCACACTATGCAGACATGGCTGGTCGATGTACTGACAGGGATAGGTATGTTTTTTGTACATCCACTTACATATGTAGCGATCGTTGCAATGGCGTGGGTTGGATTTAGGCGAATGAAGCGCGAGCGCAAGATGTTTCATACGTCAATTCGACCGTGGACAGAAGAGTGGCTACACCCGTTAGTGCCTGGCGTGCTTGCAGGCATTATTGCATCCGTCGTTGTTGTACTACTTGGAATTGTATTATCAACAGAATACTTAATGATTACCGCTGTCGTTTACTTAATTTTTCTCGTAGTTGGAGGTACACGCTTTCTCTCTCCAATCTATAGCTTATTAATGGCTTTATTGATTGATCAATGGTTGCTTGGCTACATTACTTATGAAGCGGCTTGGCTTCCAACCGGAGCTACGACAGAGCCAGCATGGGTTCTGTTGCTCGTTTTTGTACTAACAATTATTGAAGCAGTATTATTACGTGAAAGACGCAGTAGTAGACGTTATTCACCGCTGAGAATAAAGAGTTCAAGAGGAAAGTGGATTGGCGGTCAACGCTTTGATCGGCTGTATTTAATCCCACTTTTTGTTTTTGTTCCTGGTGAGCTTGTGTCAAACGTAAACTGGTGGCCATTCTTGCCTGTGGCTGATGGGCTTTCGGTAACACTCGTACCATTTTTGTTAGGTGCTCATGCGGTGAGCTATTCCGAAAGGATCGGACATCAGCTTGCGCGGACAAGCACTCAACTCCTTTGGATTGCAGCTCTTGCTGGTGCGTCTTCGTTTGCGGTTTTTTATTACCCAACTGCACTTTTGTATGTTTTGGTCGGTTTGTTAATACTGAGAATTACTGTCCAACTTTCGAAACGATTACAAGACCGCAAAGCAACTCCTTATTTTACGCCGCGAGCTGATGGTGTCGTTATCTTAGCTGTTCGCCCAGGTTCGCCGGCTGAGAAGATGGGGTTAATACCGGGTGAAATCGTAACGAAAGTTCACCAAGAGCCTGTGAATAGTGAGTGGAGCTTCTATCAGAAACTACAAATTAACCCGGCTTACGGGAAAGTTGAAGTCGTAGATGAGCGTGGAGAAAAACGGATTGAACAAGCGGCATTATACGACAATGAACACCATGAATTAGGCATCGTCTTTTTACGCCCAGAGATGGCTGTAGAGTGGCAGACGAAGGGGAACGAAGCAACATCAAATGAAACAAATGCGTAGCAAAAGTGATTAGACATTCCTAAAAGAGGTATTCTAGTGATATAGAATGCCGAAAAACGGGAATGTCTTTTTGTGTACAGAAATAAAAACCGAAAGTATGTTCGCTTTTATGGAATTGTGATATAATTTTAGTAACAAAAGATGTACGCACGGTAGGAGGAGAGCAACGTTGAATCAATTTGAACTAGTATCAGCTTATGAGCCACAAGGGGACCAACCACAAGCGATTAAAGAAATTGTGAAGCAAGTGAACGAAGGGAAGAAACATCAAGTGTTGCTCGGTGCGACAGGTACGGGTAAGACGTTTACGATGTCGAATGTCATTAAAGAAGTTAACAAGCCAACGTTAATTATTGCTCATAATAAGACGCTGGCAGGACAGCTATACAGTGAATTTAAATCATTCTTTCCAAACAATGCTGTCGAATATTTCGTAAGTTATTATGATTACTATCAGCCAGAGGCTTATGTTCCACAGTCAGATACATTCATTGAGAAGGATGCTAGTATCAACGATGAGATTGATAAACTAAGACACTCTGCAACGAGTGCGCTTTTTGAGCGTGAAGATGTCATTATTATTGCTAGTGTATCTTGCATCTACGGCTTAGGTTCCCCAGAAGAATACCGCGATCTTGTTGTCTCACTTAGAACAGATATGGAGAAAGGTCGAGACGAACTATTAAATGATCTCGTTGATATTCAATATACGAGAAATGATATTAACTTCATACGCGGAACGTTTCGTGTACGTGGAGATGTTGTTGAGATCTTTCCTGCCTCGCGAGATGAACAATGCATTCGCGTTGAATTTTTTGGCGATGAAATTGATCGCATTACTGAAGTTGATGCACTTACGGGTGAGGTGATTGGCGAACGAAATCACGTTGCCATTTTCCCAGCATCTCACTTTGTTACTCGTGAAGAGAAGATGAAGCGTGCAATTGTCAACATTGAGAAAGAGTTGGAAGAACAACTAGAAGAATTAAATGCGAACAATAAATTGTTAGAAGCGCAACGTTTAGAACAACGTACGCGTTATGATATTGAAATGATGCATGAGATGGGTTTTTGTTCAGGAATTGAGAATTATTCAAGGCACTTAACATTCCGTGAGGCCGGTGATTCACCATACACATTGATCGACTTCTTTCCTAAAGATTTCTTATTAATTATTGATGAATCACACGTGACATTACCTCAAGTTCGAGGGATGTATAACGGTGACCAAGCACGCAAGAAAGTTCTTGTAGACCACGGTTTCCGTTTGCCATCAGCAATGGATAACCGTCCGCTTAAATTCGAAGAGTTCGAGAAGCGAGTAGCACAAGCAGTATACGTTTCTGCAACGCCTGGTCCTTATGAAGGAGAGAAGGCTCCAGAAGTAGTAGAGCAGATCATTCGACCGACGGGGTTGTTAGATCCTGAAGTAGAGGTAAGACCAATCCAAGGACAAATTGATGATTTAATTGGTGAGATTAACAAAAGATCAGAACGCTCTGAGCGGGTTCTTATTACAACGTTAACGAAGAAAATGTCTGAAGACTTAAGTGCATACTTAACGGAAGTCGGTATTAAAGTGAAGTATTTGCATTCTGACATTAAAACGTTAGAACGACTAGAGATTATCCGGCAACTTCGACTCGGGGAATTTGATTGTCTTGTTGGAATTAACTTGTTACGTGAAGGATTGGACATTCCAGAAGTATCTCTCGTCGCAATCCTAGATGCGGATAAAGAAGGGTTTCTACGAGCGGAGCGTTCATTGATTCAAACGATGGGTCGTGCGGCACGTAACGCAAACGGGCGAGTCATTATGTACGCAGATAAGATTACAGGATCGATGCGGGTAGCGATGGATGAAACTGAGCGACGTCGTACGATTCAAATAGAATACAACGAGAAGCATGGCATTACACCGCAGACGATTAACAAAGCGATCCCAGATACCGTACAAGCGACAGTGTCAACCGACGATCCAGCTGAAGAGAAAACGATCAAGTCACCTAAGAAGATGACGAAAGAAGAACGAATCGCCACCATTGAGAAGATCGAAAGTGATATGAAAGATGCTGCGCGTCTGTTGGACTTTGAACGAGCAGCAGAATTACGTGACGTGCTAATCGAATTAAAAGGGTCGTAGAACGATACCACAATTATTGCAGGAGTTATGAAAGGAAGACGTCGATATGGGATTAGATAACATTCGCGTGAAAGGTGCACGGTCACATAATTTAAAGAACGTTGACATTACGATTCCTAGAGACAAGTTGGTCGTTTTTACGGGACTTTCTGGTTCTGGGAAATCGTCACTTGCTTTTGATACGATTTACGCAGAAGGGCAACGACGATATGTTGAGTCGTTATCGGCGTATGCTCGGCAGTTTTTAGGTCAAATGGATAAACCAGATGTTGATAGTATAGAAGGGTTATCCCCGGCAATTTCAATTGATCAGAAGACGACCAGTCAAAATCCCCGATCTACCGTCGGAACGGTTACGGAGATTTATGATTACTTGCGTCTTTTATTTGCAAGAATCGGTATGCCGTATTGTCCGAACCACAATATACCGATTACTTCCCAAAGTGTACAACAGATGATTGATCAACTGCTAGAATATCCTGAACGCACGAAAATGCAAATTCTAGCTCCAATTGTCTCTGGACGAAAAGGTACCCATAAGAAAGTGTTTGATGATTTAAAGAAACAAGGGTACGTTCGTGTCCGAGTCGATGGAACGATTCTAGACCTCTCAGAGGAGATTGAGTTAGATAAGAATAAGAAGCACTCTATTGAGGTCGTTGTAGATCGAATTGTTATTAAGGATGGGATTGAAGCAAGATTATCAGGGTCACTTGAAACGGGCTTAGACCTTGCTGGAGGTCAAATTCTAATTGATCTAATTGATGGCGATGAAATTCGCTTCAATCAACATCATTCATGTCCACAATGTGGTTTCTCAATTGGAGAGCTAGAGCCGCGTTTGTTTTCTTTTAACAATCCGTTCGGAGCGTGCCCGACGTGTGATGGATTAGGCTCTAAATTAGAGACAGACGAAGAGTTAGTCATTCCAGACGCCTCTCTTAGCTTGCGTGAACATGCAATCTTACCTTGGAAGCCAACAAGTTCTAATTATTATCCGCAACTGTTAGAAGCGGTTTGTTCCCATTATGGTATTGACATGGATGTGCCGTTTAACGAGCTTCCGAAAGAACATGTTGAAATTTTATTTTACGGTAGCGGAAAAGATTTAATTGTTTTTCGTCACGAAAATGAATTTGGAACGGTTCGAGAGCGTACTATTTACTTTGAAGGTGTTTTACGCAACATCTCAAGACGTTATCATGAAACGTCGTCGGATTATGTTCGGGAACAAATGGAACAATACATGATTAGTAAGGCGTGTGGCACGTGTAAAGGACATCGTTTAAAGAAAGAAAGCTTATCAGTTCTCGTTGCAGGAAAGCATATTGGGCAAGTAACAGACTTACCGATCCTTGAAGCGAAGAACTATGTAACAACACTCGACCTTACCGATAAAGAAAAGCAGATTGCAAGGTTAATCATTAATGAAATCGATGAACGTTTAGGGTTTTTAGCAAATGTAGGGCTCGGTTACTTGACGATGAGTCGAACAGCAGGAACATTATCAGGTGGGGAGGCTCAGCGAATTCGCTTAGCAACTCAAATTGGTTCTGCGCTGATGGGAGTGCTGTACATTTTAGATGAGCCGAGTATCGGCCTTCATCAACGGGATAACACACGTTTAATTAAAACGCTTGAACGGATGCGAGACCTCGGTAATACATTAATCGTCGTTGAGCACGATGAAGATACGATGTTTGCAGCAGACCATATCGTTGATATCGGTCCTGGTGCAGGCTTAGCTGGCGGCTATATTACGAGTGAAGGAACGCCTGATGAAATTATGGAGGATCCTGAATCATTGACGGGTCAATATTTATCAGGGAAGCGATTCATTCCTCTTCCTAAAGAACGACGAGCGTTAACCGATCGAAAGTTGACGATTAAAGGTGCTACGGCAAACAACTTGAAAAACGTAACCGTTGACATACCACTTGGTGTTTTTAATGCAGTCACAGGCGTCTCGGGTTCAGGAAAAAGTACGTTGATTAACGATATTCTTCGTAAAGCACTGTCCCAAAAGCTCCATCGTGCAAGGGAGAAACCAGCAAAGCACAAAGAAATTGAAGGCATTGATCAACTTGATTATGTTGTGAACATCGACCAATCCCCAATTGGTCGAACGCCAAGATCAAACCCTGCAACATACACAGGTGTGTTTGATTACATTCGTGAAGTGTATGCGATGACAAACGAAGCGAAAGTAAGAGGCTACCAAAAAGGAAGGTTTAGCTTTAACGTAAAAGGTGGACGTTGTGAAACATGTCGCGGTGACGGGATTCTAAAGATCGAAATGCATTTTCTCCCAGATGTGTATGTGCCATGTGAGGAATGCGATGGAAAACGGTACAATCGTGAGACGCTAGACATCAAATATAAAAACAAAAACATCGCTGACATTCTAGCGATGACGGTTGACGAAGCGATTGTGTTCTTTGAGAACATTCCACGCATTTACAGGAAGATAAAGACGTTACAAGATGTCGGATTAGGGTATATAAAACTAGGGCAGTCAGGAACGACGTTATCAGGTGGAGAAGCGCAACGAGTGAAGCTTGCATCTCAACTGCACCGACGTACGAGCGGACGCTCTTTGTATATTCTTGATGAACCGACGACAGGCCTTCATGTTGATGACATTAAACGTTTGCTACAAGTGCTTCAACGCTTAGTAGATAATGGAGATACAGTTCTAGTTATTGAACACAATCTTGATGTCATCAAAACAGTCGATCATATTGTTGACTTAGGCCCAGAAGGTGGCGATGGTGGTGGAGAAATACTCGTAACAGGCACACCAGAAGTCGTAGCTGAAACGAAAGGTTCTTACACGGGAGATTACCTAAAACCGATCTTAGAGCGCGAAAAGAAACGCATGGATGAACTAAAGGAATCTGTTAGCTCCTAAACGCTTGAAACCTTATACCGTGGCTGTTCGTAAATAGATTGTGAGATAGCTAAATGTTAAGGAAAGCGAGGGTACCATCATGGAAGAGCGTAAGATGATTCTCAAGATGATTGACGAAGGTAAAATTAGTGCTGAGGATGGAGAAAAGCTTATGCGTGCCATAAGTAATCATTCATCGAACACTGAACCGACCGTAAGCAACTCAACAACGAGAGACAAATCTCAACTTAGTACAGAAGTGAACTGGGAAGAAGGGAATCGCCGTTTTGATGAGCAATCGGACCAAAATGTAAATCAAGACGACAACAATCGTTGGAGTGAAGGGGCACGTTGGTTTTCGGATTTTGTTGAGTCAGCAGTTACGAAGATTAAAGAACTTGATCTTGATTTTAACTTTGGCAATGCGGTCGAAGTTAACCATATCTTTCAGCATACAGGCATGAGTGAAGATCTGTTTAACTTATCCCTCGAAAATGGTGCAGTCGAATTAAAGACGTGGGATGAGCCAGATGTGAAACTTGAATGCACGGCAAAAGTGTACAAAGCAAGTAACGTAGAAGAAGCTCGAAACAGCTTCTTAGAAAATACGGTCTTCGAATCCATTGACAACGAACTTCATTTTTACACGAAGTCGAAGCGCATTAAATTGAACACGACTGTTTATTTGCCTAAGAAGAAGCTCGAAAAGGTAAAGTTATATACATTTAACGGTAAGGTGACGGTTGCTGATGCAGATACAACGTATTTGTCCATTAAATCTGTTAACGGAAGTTTAGATGTTGATTCAGTAAAAACGGAGCTTCTAGAAGCTGAAGCGTTAAACGGTACCGTACACGTTAAAGGTGGTACAATTGACCGTATCGATTTGAGGACAGCTAATGGTAGCGTAGAGTTGGATGGAAGTTATAAAGACATTGATGCAGAAGCATTAAATGGAACGATCCATTGTCATTTTAAAGATGTGAAGTCAGGGTATGCGTCGTTAAACGCGGGTACTGGTTCAGTGAAGGTTATTGTTCCTGATCAAGTGAGTACCAAAGCGAAGTTAAAGACGAATGTGGGAAGCTATCATTGGAAGCTCCCAAATGTTGATGTTCATGAGGAGAAGCGTGACTTTATCCAGAAAACGTTGACACTCGTTTCAAACCCTAACTTTGAGGATCAAATTCGTATTGATGCAAGTACAAAAACGGGTTCAATCTCAATTAAAACAGAGAGTGAAGAATAAAGGATAGAGCGGCGGGGTCCGCTCTCTTCTTTTATGGAAGGAGAGCCTGATCACGATGCTCGGATGTTTCTTTTATATAGTAGTAAATGCAGCAGTGTTGTTAATTACAGGATTGATTTTTGATGGGTTTGAATTAAGTGGATGGGGTGCAGCGTTTATTGCTGCCATTTTACTTGGTCTTGCCAATACGCTTGTACGTCCAATTTTAGTCGTACTTACGCTCCCAGTGACGGTTTTGACATTAGGTATTTTTATCTTTATTATCAATGCCTTCTTGCTCTACTTTATCTCGTTTTTGATGGGAGATGCCTTTGTAATTGACCACTTCGGTACGGCGATTTTAGCTGCTGTCGTTATGGCGTTAATTAACGCATTGCTCAATCTAATTTCTAAACCTTTTACTTCTTAATTGAAAAGGGACCTTGGCCGAAGGATAGCCAAGGTCTCTTTTTGCTGTACGTCTGACATTCATCTTGAAGTTCTTTCATGCTACAATAGATAGGATCTGCAAAAAGATAATGGATAGTTTCGGAGGTGTGACGATGTCAAAAGTCACTGCGAAAAGTTTAATCGATCGATTCTCCATGGAGTTACTTGGTGGAGAAGATGGCATTTATCGACCGATTACGACGAGTGATATATCTCGACCGGGAATGGAAATGGCCGGTTTCTTTACATATTATCCGCGGCGACGGTTACAGTTGCTCGGGCGTACAGAGTTAACGTTTTTAGAACGACTTACCGATCAGCAACGTACAGAAAGAATGCAAAAGTTATGTACACCGAACACGCCAGGTGTCATTATTTCAAGAGGATTAGAAGCTCCACCTGAATTGATGGAAGCCGCTGAAGCTTCAGGCGTTCCAATCATGCGTGCAGATATGACAACGACACGTCTCATCAGTATGATTACAAACTTTCTAGAAGCGCAGTTAGCCGATACGACTGCTGTGCATGGTGTTCTTGTAGACATATATGGAATTGGCGTTTTAATCACTGGGGCAAGTGGAGTAGGTAAGAGTGAAACGGCTCTTGACCTCGTACGACGTGGTCATCGACTTGTTGCTGATGATTCCGTTGAAATTAGTCAACAACATGCGGACACATTGATGGGACAAGCACCTGAACTCATTCGCCACCTACTTGAAATCCGGGGTTTAGGGATTATAGATGTGATGACCTTGTTCGGCGCTGGAGCGGTGCGACCATTTAAGCGCATTACACTAAATGTTCATTTAGAACTTTGGGATGAAAAGAAAGCGTATGACCGCTTAGGAATTGATGAAGAAAAATTACAGATCCTTGAAAGTGAAATACCGAAATATACGATTCCTGTTCGTCCTGGACGGAACTTGGCAGTAATTGTAGAAGTTGCAGCGATGAACTTCCGATTGAAGCGGATGGGAATTAATGCTGCGCAAGAGTTTTCGAACAAACTAATGGATGTTATTGAAGATTACGACAAAGAAGAATTGTAATTGAAAGAGGTGACTGTAAAATGTTTTTATCCGTGCAACCTTTAAACCCCGTTGCTATTGAGATTTTTGGCTGGCCAATTTATTGGTATGGATTAATTATTATGCTCGGTGGTTTTCTAGGTTACTTATTGGCGAATCAAGAAGCAAAGCGCCGTGGTCTACCGAAAGATTTGATTTTGGACTTGCTCATTTGGGCTGTGCCGATCGCAATTGTCAGTGCAAGACTTTACTACGTCTTATTTAGGCTCGATTATTATTTAGAAAACCCTGGTCAAATCATTGCGATTTGGGAAGGTGGACTAGCAATTCATGGGGGGCTTATTGGAGCCGTCATAACTGCAATTGTTTTTGCGAAAAAGCGTGGCGTTTCTTTTTGGAAGTTAGCCGACATTACAGCACCGAGTATTTTGCTCGGGCAAGCGATCGGCCGTTGGGGTAACTTTATGAACCAAGAGGCACATGGGGGAGAAGTTTCTCGTCAGTTCCTTGAAAACCTTATGCTACCAGAGTTCATCATTAACCAAATGTACATCAATGGTACGTACTATCACCCGACGTTTTTATATGAATCACTTTGGAGCTTGTTAGGTGTAGCGATCTTGCTTTACTTGCGTCGAGTAAACCTTCGCCGTGGTGAGCTATTCTTAACGTATGTTATTTGGTATTCATTCGGTCGACTCTTTATCGAAGGTCTTAGAACAGATAGTCTAATGATCTTTGATTTACTACGCACGGCACAAGTGATCTCGATCGTACTCATTGTCGGTGCGATTGTACTGATCATTTACCGCCGAAAAACAGGGCAATCCGATATAAGATATTTAGATGACGAACCGAAGAAAAAATCGAAGAACACGAAGAAAAAATAACGAGTCCTCTTTGAAAGAGATGAATTACGAGGTAAAGCAGTTTAAAAAATAGAATACCCTTGGGGGAGCGTATGAAGACGTTGAAAAACGGCCTAAGGTCGGGTATTAAAACAACTTGGATGTTAGCAAAAATTATTTTCCCGATCACGTTCCTCATTACAGTGCTTTCACATACGCCTGTGTTGGATTGGATTGCACGTCAAATTGCACCAGTGATGAGTTGGCTTGGTTTGCCTGGGGAAGCGGCAATCCCACTCGTTTTAGGTAACTTTTTAAACTTGTATGCGGGAATTGGTGCAATTTTGTCGTTAGACCTTACTGTGAAGGAAGTTTTTATTCTTGCTGTCATGCTGTCATTTAGCCATAACTTGATCGTGGAATCAGCAGTTGCTGCGAAGCTTGGTGTCCGAATTTCAGTGATTTTAAGTGTGCGAATTGGCCTTGCGATCTTTTCCGCACTCATGATCAACTGGTTTTGGAACGGTGGAGGAGAACTTGCACAATATGGCTTTTTTGAGGCAAATGTTGCGGCTGAGCCTAGTGGGGCTTTAGGAATTGTTGCAGACGGGCTTATCGCAGCAAGCCTCGGAATTATGCAACTCGCGTTATTTGTTTTTCCGATTATGCTACTCATTGAAGTGATGAGGGATTTACATTTACTGGATTGGTTCTCGCGTAAAATGCTTCCGTTTACGAAGATGTTAGGCATTGCGCCAAACACATCAACGACACTTGCATCAGGGCTGTTCTTTGGTCTCGCGTTAGGCGCAGGTGTTATGGTAGAAGAAGTAAAGAAAAACGGGGTAAAAAAGAAAGACGTCTACCTTGTCGTGATCTTTCTTGTAGCATGTCATGCGATTGTGGAAGATACGCTCATTTTTATTCCGTTAGGGATCCCCGTGTTACCGTTACTCGCGATTAGACTTGTAACAGCGATTCTTTTAACGATGATTGTCGCTTATTTTTGGAATCGATCAGAGAAGAAGCAAGCGTCTAAGGAGGAGATCATTCATGAAAACGGTCGATACAGTGCTTTTTGATTTAGATGGAACGCTTATTGATACGAACGAACTTATTATCGCATCGTTTGAACACACACTTGGAGAATATTATCCAGGGCAATACAAACGAGCGGATATTTTGCCGTTTATTGGCCCGTCACTTGATGAGACGTTCACTCGACTGAACCCTAGTTTGGCGAACGATATGATTGAAATGTACATTGAACATAATCATTTGCATCACGATCAGTTACTTCGCGAATATGAAGGTGTTCGTGAAGCCGTTGCTCAACTTTTTGACAAAGGGTATAAGCTCGGTGTTGTGACAACGAAGCGCCGTCCCACAACTGAGCGCGGTTTAGAGATTACAGGTTTAAAACCTTACTTCTCAACGATCGTAACGTTTGATGATGTAGAGAATGTCAAACCGCACCCAGAACCAATTAAAAAAGCGATGGCACAGCTCGGTAGCACACCAGAACAAACGATCATGGTTGGGGATAATACTCACGACATCGATGGAGGAAAGCGTGCAGGAACTCAAACAGCGGCAGTCGGATGGGCCGTTCGTGGACTAGAAGAAGTCCGCTCACTTTATCCTGATTACATTTTAGAAGATATGCGAGATCTGCTACACATTGTAGGAGCAGACTAATTATGCCTCGAAATACAGAGCGTTTCGAGGTTAATAATGACAACTCGTTATGGCATATGTATAAGACGGTGTCGTTTTGGAAGGTGGCGAAGAACTTCATCGTCATTGAGATTAGTCGAATAACACCGTTCTTACGTGTGAAAAACTGGATGTATCGTCATTTGCTAAAAATGGACGTTGGAGCCAAAGCGTCATTTGCACTAAAAGTAACACCGGATGTCATGTACCCAGAACGAATTTCTGTTGGCAGTAATACGATTATCGGTTTTAATACGACGATCTTGGCTCATGAATATTTGACGAATGAATACCGACTCGGTGACGTAAACATCGGTAGTGATGTCATGATTGGCGCACAATCGCTCATCTTGCCCGGTGTGACGATTGGAGATGGTGCTGTCGTTTCAGCAGCAACACTCGTTCATAAAGACGTACCTGCTGGAGCATTTGTTGGTGGTAATCCGATGCAAGTGATCAAACGTTCTTGAAACCTTTGGTCACTTGCATCGTATATAGAATAAGGAGGTGTTCGAATTGGCAGCAGAAGATGGTTTCTTTCTAGCTATTCTTGCATTTATGGGTATTTTTATTGTTTTTATGTTCCTTTTCGCTATTGTAATGTATTTCTTTATGGCATTTGGGTTGTATCGCATGGCTGAAAATCAAAATATTGAACTTTCTTGGTTAGCGTTCATTCCAATTGCACAGTATTATTTACTCGGTGTTCTCGTTCAGAGTCGATTGACAGGTGGGATGCGAGAAGGGATTCCTTGGATTCTCGCTTCTTTGTTAGCGGCGAATTTTTTCCTCGGTATTATAGCTGGAGTTATGCCACTTATTGGTTTCTTGGCGCTACCTATTTCGTTAGCTTCAGTCGGATTTACAATCTATGCGTCCTTCCATCTTTACAAGAAATATTCAGAGCAGTACGTTGTGTTATTCGTATTTACGATTGTTACACTTGGAATGTTGGCACCGATCTTTGTGTTTTTCATTCGAAACAACATGCCGCTTGAAGAAGAAGCTGCAGCATAGACAGGAAAGAACGGCAAATGTGTCGTTCTTTTTTATTATGGAGTTGAATTTCGTGTATAATTTTCTTATGATTCTGACTCAGATGACGAGTACATTCGATTATCGGTTGACGGATGAATGTGGAGCGTGTAAACTCATCAGTATCTTTAATTCATTATCACTCTACCAAGTTAAAGTAAAAAACGTTAAAATTGGGGGAATGAGTTATGTCTAGTCCTTTTATGTTTGAGAAGCCTCTCGGAATGAAAGACACTCTTCCGCTCCTTTATGATCGAAATGAAGAAGTGACTTCTCAAATTGCAAAAGAAGTTCGTTTATGGGGATACCAAACCTTACATACGCCTGCGTTGGAGTATTATGATACTGTTGGTGCCGCATCAGCCATTCACGATGCGAAGCTTTTTAAGCTCATGGACAGACAAGGAAGAACGCTCGTTTTAAGGCCAGATATGACAGCTCCAATTGCAAGAGTCGTGAGTTCCAGCTTAAAAGACGAACCGTTGCCGTTACGCCTTGCTTATAATACAGCACTTTACCGTACACAAGAACATGAAGGGAAACCTGCGGAGTTTGAGCAATTTGGTGTTGAGTTGATTGGTGATCAAACGGTAAGCGCAGATGGAGAAATTATGGCGTTGCTTATTTCCGCTTTTGAGAAGACGGGACTGCGTCATTTTCGCCTTGCTTTCGGACATATCGGTTTCATGAATGCGTTGTTCACGGAAGTTGTCGGCAGTGGAGATCATGTTCATGCGCTTAAGCAGTTCTTGTTTGAAAAAAATTACGTTGGTTTCAAGCGATATGTCAGAAAGTTGCCGATTTCCGCACTAGATAAAAATCGACTAGAGCAACTCCTTTCACTACGTGGCGGTCCGGATATGTTAGAGACTGCAAAAGAGCTCGTCTCGAGCCCAGATGCA
Source organism: Geomicrobium sp. JCM 19038 (assembly GCF_000698125.1). GTDB lineage: Bacteria > Bacillota > Bacilli > Bacillales > Marinococcaceae > Geomicrobium_A. The sequence continues at coordinate 379,477 of NZ_BAXA01000002.1, forward strand.
CTGCGTGCATTGCAAGAAGTACAAGAAGTGTGGAATGTACTCGAAAGTTACGGTGTTAGTTCATACATGAACATTGATTTGAATGTTGTGTTGCATATTGATTACTACACAGGTGTTGTGTTTGAAAGCTATGGTAAGGAATTAGGTTTCCCACTTGCGAGTGGGGGTCGGTATGACGAGCTCGTGCCGAAGTTTGGTCGTCAAGCAAGCGCTACTGGTTTTGGAATTCGAATGGATCGACTATTGGAAGCATTGAATCATATTGATCGCCCATCGAACCAAGAACGAACGTTAATCTTATTTAGTAAAGAGCGACAAAAAGAAGCGGTTGAAGAAGCGAAGCAACTACGAGAATCAGGCAAACGTGTTGTGATCCAGCATGTTGCTGGCATTGAAGACTTAGACGCATACACCTCAACGTTCACAGACGTCATTCAGCGAATCGGAGGCAGTGCATCATGAATGAATGGATAACGATTGCGATGCCAAAGGGAAGAATCTTTGAAGAGGCAGCGACACTGCTAAGAAAAGCAAACTACCCATTGCCCGATGATTTTTCGTTCGGTCGAAAGCTAATTGTCGAGGCGCCAGAAGCGGGTATGAAGTTTTTCTTAGCGAAACCGATGGATGTAGCTACGTATGTTGAACACGGCGTTGCGACATTGGTGTTGCTGGTAAAGATGTTCTTATGGAAGAACAACGAGATGTCTATGAAGTGCTTGATTTAAACATTAGTGCTTGTTATTTAGCCGTTGCAGGGTTGCCGGGTGAAAGGCGAGAGCAAGTAGCCCCAAAGGTCGCCACGAAGTATCCGAACGTAGCGACGCAATATTTCAAAGAACAAGGTGAGCAAGTGGAAGTGATCACGTTAAATGGATCGATTGAACTTGCACCACTGATCGGCTTAGCGGATCGAATTGTAGATATCGTCTCGACAGGGCAGACGCTTAAAGAAAACGGACTCGTAGAACTTGAAACGATTGAAGCGGTAACGTCACGGTTGATCGTGAACCCAGTGAGTTATCGCATGAAAGATCAGCGAATTGATGAGATTGTTGAACGTTTATCTCAAATTGTAGAGGGGGAGACTCGTGAGAATTGAACTCGTAAAAGGTGAGCTCAAAAGCCTACGTCGCAGTGTTGAAATGATTGATCCAAGTGTTCAGTCAAGCGTGAAAGAAATTTTGTCTGACGTGAAACAACGCGGTGATGAGGCCGTTTCGCAGTATACGAAAACGTTCGATGGTGCTGATCTCTCTTCCTTTTTTGTGACCGAAGAAGAAAAGCAGGCGGCTTATGAGCATGTAAATACTGACGTGCTACGTGCCATTCGTCAGGCTGCTGAAAATATCCGAGAGTATCACGCTCGTCAACTTGAACAGACGTGGATGATGACAAAAGACGATGGCACGATTCTCGGTCAAAAAATTACGCCACTTGACTCGGTCGGCGTGTATGTTCCGGGAGGAACAGCCGTGTACCCATCTACTATTCTCATGAATGTCATTCCTGCTCAAGTTGCCAAAGTCGAACGAATTGTGATGGTCTCACCGCCAAATGCAGAAGGAAAACTGCATCCAGCTGTACTCGTAACCGCTCATGAGCTAGGAGTAAAAGACATTTACAAAGCAGGTGGCGCACAGGCAGTAGCGGCACTGGCTTATGGAACAAAGACGTTAGAGGCTGTAGACAAGATTGTTGGGCCAGGGAATGTATTCGTTGCTGCTGCGAAGCGAGAAGTTTTTGGACACGTTGATATTGATATGATTGCGGGTCCCAGTGAAATCGTCGTTTTATGCGATGATTCCGTGAACCCGTCTTATGTTGCTGCTGATCTTCTTTCTCAAGCAGAACACGATGAACGAGCATCGGCTATCGCTGTAACGACGTCCAATGCATTGGCAGAAAACATCCGAGATGAAGTTGAACGGCAACTTCAGCAGTTGCCAAGAGAGGCGATTGCACGTCGTTCTATTGAAAGTTATGGTGCAGTTTATGTAGCAGAAACGTTGGCTGAGGCAGTTGAGGTCGTCAATCAACTAGCTCCTGAACATCTGGAAGTCATGACGAAAGATCCGTACTTACTCCTCGGGAAAATTAAGCATGCGGGCGCAATTTTCTTAGGTGAATATAGTGCAGAATCGGTCGGTGATTATTTCGCTGGAACGAATCACGTGTTACCAACGAATGGCACTGCGCGTTTTTCTAGTCCGTTGAACGTGAGTGATTTTACGAAGAAATCAAGCATTATTTCTTATAGTAAACAAGCGTTAGTTCAAAATGGACCTTTGATTGCATCATTTGCTCGTGAAGAAGGTCTAGAAGCACATGCAAGGGCGGTCGAGATTCGTACGAAAGAAGGAGAGGTCTAATGACAGCGCGTAAAGGTGGAGTCGAGAGGAACACAGGAGAAACAGCCATCGCATTATCGTTAAATCTAGATGGAGAAGGGAATGGGAGCCTCCAGACACCAGTACCATTTCTAACACACATGCTCGATTTATTTCGAAAGCATGGACAGTTTGATTTGGATGTGAAAGCTAGTGGTGATACCGAGGTAGATGACCATCATTCAACAGAGGATATCGGAATTTGTTTAGGCATTGCTCTAAAAGAAGCACTCGGTAATAAAGAGGGCATTAGACGTTATGGTGACGCATTTGTTCCGATGGATGATGCGCTTGCACACGTTGTCATTGATTTAAGTAATCGGCCACATTTAGAGTGGCGTGTTGAGTTACCACAAGCAAAAGTTGGCCAATTTGATACAGAACTCATTCGAGAATTCCTTGCGAAGCTTGCAATTGAAGCGCGGATGAACGTTCACGTGAACGTTCAATACGGTTGGAATACACACCATATTATTGAAGCGATTTTTAAGGCGCTTGGGCGTGCATTACGAGAAGCGGTAAGTCTTGATCCTCGGGTAAAAGGAATTCCTTCAACGAAAGGGATGCTCTAAATGATTGGAATTGTAGATTATGGCATGGGTAATTTACATAGTGTCTCGAAAGCGTTGGAGCGACTCGGTGCAACGTACATTGTTAGTGATAACAAAGAAAAGTTGCAGTCGTGCGACGGTCTGATTTTGCCAGGTGTTGGTGCGTTTAAAGATGCCATGGAAATTTTACATGAGAGCGGTCTTGCTCAGTTCTTAACGCAATGGGTCGAAGGTGAAAAGCCCCTGCTTGGCATTTGTCTTGGTATGCAACTACTGTTCCAAAGTAGTGAGGAGCACGGCCATACCGAAGGGTTAGGGTTTCTCCCAGGTAATGTGAAACGATTTTCGGGCAAAACGAGAGCGGGCAATCCCTATAAAGTGCCGCATATGGGCTGGAATCAATTGCGATATTTGCAGCCAGAGCACCCAATCGTAAACCAAACTGAACCAGGATATGTTTATTTCGTTCATTCTTACGTTGTGCATGCGAATACGAGTGAAGTTGTTGTGGCAACAGCAGATTATGACGGTGACGTACCAGCAGTCGTTGGTAAACACCACGTATTCGGCACCCAATTTCACCCTGAAAAAAGCAGTACGCTCGGGATGAGCATGTTAAACAATTACATTCGTTATGTAGCGGAAAGGAGAGAGTAAAGGTGACGGCATTTTCTATTTATCCAGCGATTGATATTCGTGGAGGTAATTGTGTTCGCTTAAAGCAAGGGGATTACAATGAGGAAACGGTGTACCACGACTCTCCAGTTCACGTTGCAAAACAATATGAAAGTGAAGGAAGTCGCTATGTGCACGTCGTTGATCTAGATGGTGCAAAGCAGAAGGAACCTGTAAATTTCGAATCGATAAAAGCTGTGATTGAATCGACGAACCTACTGGTGCAAGTTGGCGGTGGGATTCGAACAGAAGCACACATTAAGCAGTATTTAGACGCAGGTGCCAATCGTGTCATCTTAGCTCGATCGCCGTAGCAGAACCAGCGTTTACGAAAGAAATGCTCGCTAAATACGGGAAGAGAATCGTAATCGGTCTGGATGCAAGAGATGGTTATGTTGCAGTGAATGGTTGGTTAGAAGCTTCTGAGGCTCGTGTAGAAGTGCTTGCTTCTGAAATGAAACAAGCAGGTTGTGAAACGTTTATTTTCACAGATATCCATAAAGACGGCATGATGGAAGGACCGAATGTCGAAGCGAATCAAGAACTTGCTGAGAAAAGTAGGGCGAACATCATTACCTCTGGTGGGGTTTCTTCGAATGAGGACATCTATCGTTTACTTGAACTGCGCAAATACGGTGTCACAGGTGCCATTATTGGAAAGGCGCTTTACACAGACGTTATTGATTTATCTTCTTTACTTCAAGAGGTGGAACGAAGATGCTCACAAAACGATTAATTCCTTGTTTAGATGTGAAAGAAGGTCGGGTCGTAAAAGGCGTCCAATTCGTTGATTTAAGGGATGCAGGTGATCCAGTTGAACTTGCCGCATTTTACGATGGACAAGGTGCAGATGAACTTGTTTTTCTCGATATTTCTGCGTCTCATGAAGGGCGCAAAACGATGATTGACGTTGTAGAGGAAGTTGCAGGAACGCTCGCCATTCCGTTTACCGTTGGTGGGGGAATTAACAGTGTTGATGACATGCGGGCAATTTTAAGAGCCGGTGCCGACAAAGTATCGTTAAATACTGCAGCAGTTCTCAGACCTGCGCTTATTCGAGAAGGAGCAGACTTTTTCGGATCACAATGTATCGTCGTTGCTGTTGATGCAAAGTGGGATGAGTCGCTTGAATCTTGGCGTGTGTATACGCACGGAGGAAGAAAGCCGACCGATTGGGAAATCACAGATTGGGTAAAAGAGGCTGTTCATCAGGGAGCGGGAGAGATTCTGCTTACGAGCATGGACCAAGATGGACGGAAAACCGGCTTTGATTTGCCGCTTACCAGAACGGTTAATGAAGTTGTGGGGGTCCCTGTCATTGCGTCAGGTGGGGCAGGAAACCGACAAGACTTTGTAGAGGTGTTCGAGGATGCAGGTGCGGATGCGGCACTTGCAGCATCGATTTTTCATTACAAAGAAACGTCAGTCGAAGAAGTGAAACAGACATTAAAAGAGAAAGGAGTGGTGGTCAGGTGAAGATTGATTCTTTGCGATTTAACGACGATGGATTGATTCCTGCCGTTGTTCAAGACGCTCGAAGTAAAGAAGTGCTAACTCTTGCCTATATGAATAAAGAATCACTTCATAAGACAATTGAGACGAAAGAAACATGGTTTTACAGTCGAAGTCGAGAAGAATTGTGGCATAAAGGCGCAACATCTGGCAATACACAGACCGTAACTGACGTAAGGTACGATTGTGACGCAGACAGTCTAGTCGTACTCGTTGAACCTCATGGCCCTGCGTGTCATACAGGTTCTTACAGTTGTTTTACTTCGTCACTTATAAAAGGGGATGTTGGGCAAGCGAACGATCCTTTCTCAATCATTCGAGATTTAGAGAAAACAATCGCTATGCGAAAGCATGAGCGCCCTGAAGGTGCGTATACGACGTATCTATTTAATGAAGGCATCGATAAAATTTTAAAGAAAATCGGTGAGGAAGCATCAGAAATTATTATTGCAGCCAAAAACCGTGACCTGGAAGAAATGCGTTGGGAGAGTGCGGACTTTCTATTCCATTGGCTCGTCTTACTAGAAGAACAAGGCATCTCGGTTGATGACGTGCTAGAGACGCTCAGAGAGCGGCATCAGTAAGTTAAATAAACGTTTGTTTAATTTGAAGACGATCATAATGGTCGTCTTTTTTATGTGCGCGCACGTTTTTAAGCATCGACGTTAACATTGTGTCATAGTTAGAGTTGTGCTAAATTTCTAATATATAAATCTTATTTACTAGATTAAGAGAGGTGTGTACGTATGGAGATTTTTGGTTTGCCTGCGGTCACCGCATTTTGGCTTTTCGTACCAATGTCACTAACCATTCTTCTATCTGCAATTAGTTACATTCGCTTTAGAAGGAGGGTGCAACAATGAGTGGGATTGAGATTCCTACACTGATTACATTTATTGTCTATATTATCGGTATGGCCTTATGTGGAATTATTTTTTACAGGCTAACATCGAGCATGTCTGATTATGTACTAGGTGGAAGGAGTTTAAATGGTTGGGTTGCCGCACTTAGTGCAGGGGCATCGGATATGAGTAGTTGGATTTTGATTGCTTTACCAGGAACAATTTACTTAAATGGTCTGAGTGAGATTTGGTTACCGATTGGTCTATCAATTGGTGCATACTTGAACTGGCAGTTTTTAGCGAAGCGTCTACGTCGCTATACACATATTTCAGGGGACGCCATTACACTACCTGACTTCCTGGAGAAACGATTTCGTGATACGTCTAGAACGTTACGTGTTGTATCCGCATTTTTCATTCTTCTATTCTTTACGTTCTATACGTCGTCTGGCCTCGTTGGGGGAGCGATTTTATTCGAGGGAACATTTGGTTGGGATTATCAGTTATCACTCATTGTAGGTACGATAGCAATCGTTTCGTATACGTTTTTGGGTGGATTTTTAGCAATCAGTTATACTGACTTCTTTCAAGGGACATTAATGTTACTTGCTTTAGTCGTTGTGCCGATCGTAGCCATTTATGAAATTGGTACGTGGGACAGTGCCGTAGCGTCAGTTGCAGCTATTGATCCTACATATTTAGATGCATTTGCTGGAACGTCACTGATTGCAATTATTTCTCTATTAGGTTGGGGATTAGGTTACTTCGGTCAACCGCATATTATCACTCGTTTTATGGCAATTCGCTCTGAGCGAGAGGTTCCTGTCGCAAGGTTAGTTGGGATGACTTGGATGGTCATTTCGTTATTTGGAGCCATCTTTGTCGGGATTATTGGGATTGCATATTTTGACGGCATCGGTGCAGGTACGCCACTTGATAACCATGAAACTGTGTTTATTATGTTTAGTCAAATTCTCTTTAATCCGTGGGTCGCAGGATTTTTACTAGCAGCGATTCTTTCAGCGATTATGAGCACAGTTGATTCACAATTACTCGTGTCGTCGAGTGCCCTAGCAGAGGATTTCTACAAAGGTTTATTCGACCGAAAGCTTCTGATAAGGAACTGGTTTGGCTCGGTCGTTTTGGTGTTGTTCTCATTGCAGTCATTGCAATGATCTTAGGATTGGATTCGGATAACACGGTGTTAGAACTCGTTGAGTATGCATGGGCAGGATTTGGGGCTGCGTTTGGACCTGTTATGTTATTTAGTGTGTTCTGGCGGAGGATGACGAGCTGGGGCGCTGTTGCCGGAATTGTAACCGGTGGTGTTACAGTGATTGTCTGGTCATTAATTGAAGGTGGGATCTTTGAACTTTATGAGCTCGTTCCAGGATTTATACTTGGAAGTATAGCGATTGTAATCGTCAGCTTGTTGAACAAAAAACCTTCGCAAGAAATTCTAGATGAGTTCGATTTTGTTGAAGTGGCAAAATATGACGAAGAGAAACGTGAATACTATCGATAAATAGAGACCCTGTGCAATTTCGCACAGGCTCTTTTTCTATGATTTATACCAAATGTTGGGAGAGAGTGGAATCTAATGTAGTTTTCGTATAAAATCGTACTTGAGCATTAGTTCTTAAGGTCAGGAGAGATGTATCGGGTGCGAACGAACAAATGGTTCCTAGTCATGTTCGTAGTACTTCTTTCTGCATGTACGTTGGAAGAGGAAGAACCAGTTGAAGAAGAACAACCAGAACATGAGGAACAAATTGAATCGACCTATGAGTTCGGAGAATTCTCACGCTTTGAAGGCGATTCACCGAGCGAATGGATGCAGGCCGAACCTGGAAGTTTGTACAATGAGCCAAATGATGAAGAAAAAGCGTTACAGATATTACGCGAGCAAGCGGAAAACGACGTTTCGGAATCTCAGTTGTACTATCAAATGTTAGATTTGGTTGCGAGTGATTATCGTGATTATCACGAGTATTTTGAACAACTAGATGACGTGTATAATGATATCGTCGAAGCGAGCGCGCAAGTAAGAGAAGATGCACTGCAAATGAATGTGCATGTGATTTTTGATGCGCACATTGAAGCGTTCACAACGAGTGAAATCGAACCGTTGCTGTATGAGTTTTTAATGGACATGCCGGATGATACGAATGTTTCATTGAAATTACTCGGTTCGGGGCGAGTTGAGGAACCTTGTGAGACGAGTGTTGATGAGGATTCAGTCTTACCATTTGACGAAAAAGAGGCAGAATCTTTACATGTCGAGTCGTATGACGAAACACCGATTGCTCATGCCCTAAATTCGGTTGAAAATATTTTCCCTTCGTATGATGAGGATAAGCCTGTTAAAAATGTCGTTTACTTAATCGCTGCCAATCAAGACAATTGTGACGGTGTTCCAGAGGAAGTAGCGGGCGAGTTGGATGCGATTGTTAACGTAATTGGGTTTGACGTTGAAAAAGAGACAGATGAATATCTGAAAGCCATTGCTACTGCGGGTAACGGAAATTACGTTCCAGTCACAACAGTTGAAGAGTTAACGCGCACAATAGAAATTGCTTCTATTGAAACGATTCAGTTATGGCGTGATTGGCAAGTAGAGTGGATGGAAGATGAGCGTGATCGTCAAATGGTTTACATTGATGAATCACGTGAACAGCAAGATGAGATGGTTGAAGAAACGAGGCTTGAACAAGAGCGTTTACGTGCTTTGACAGATCAACTAGAAGAAGAGTTTAATCTAAATGGTTCGATGATTCGTAGTAATGTCAACGAACGAGCGGTCGCCTTGCGCAATTACATGGAAGAAACGTCGCTGAAATTTAGAGATGAAGCCTTTCAAGCAGGGACGATCACAGGAAATTAAACTAAGTTGCTATCGTATAATTAGCAACTTAGTTTTTTCGTGTGGAATTAATTCATTGAACAAAAAGGCGCACTTCAGTAAGATAATGGTAACGACATAACGGTCGATGGAAGGGGGATCTAAATGACAAGCATCAATGCATTGCGCCGTTGTAAGCCATCTGATATAGAGGCGTTACGAGCGGTGAGTATCGATACTTTTGTAGAGACATTCGCTTCTCAAAATGAACCAGTTCAATTGGAGCGTCATTTGGAACGCGCCTTCGCCTACTCAAAGCTAGAGTTAGAGCTCCAAGAAGAACAATCAGAATTTTACGTGATTGATGAAGGTGATGAGTTTCAGGCACTTCTGAAGCTGAATGTTGGTGCTGCGCAATCAGAGCCATTTGGACAGGACCACTTGGAGATTGAACGAATTTACATACGGTCTTCCAACCAAGGCCTAGGAATAGGGCGAGCACTACTTGAATTTGCGTTCCAACGAGCAAAAGAACTAAATAAAATGTATGTCTGGTTAGGAGTCTGGGAGAAAAACTTACGAGCTAAACAAGTGTATGAACGTCTTGGTTTTACAGCATTTGATGAGCATTATTTTTATTTCGGTGAGGAGCAACAAAGAGATATTCTCATGAAACGGGCTACTGAGTAATGACCAATCGTCTATTATCGTTTCTCATCTTGCTCTCTGGTCTTCTTTACATTTTTATTATTCCTAATGTTTTTGAACAGAGCACAATCATCATCGTTTTTAAAGTTATACCGGTGTTGTTGATCATTCTATATGGTTTGAAAATCCGTGAACGTGGTATAAGGAACTTGGTGATGTATGGTCTGATTGTCTGTGCAATCGCTGACGTTGCTATTGTGTATTCGTTTCTTGCAGGTTTGGTCATCTTTTTACTAGGGCATTTACTTTATATTCCAGCTTTTTGGAAATATCGTAAACATACAACGTTGAAGTGGCCGTTTATTGCTATAGCGATTTACATGGGATCGATGGGGTGGATCTTTGGATCGACGCTGATCGGTACGACCGAGCAAAGTCTAGTCTTACCTGTATTCTTTTATATTATTGTGATCGGTCTGATGGGGATTGTCGCGATCAAAACGAGAAATCGATTAGCCATTATTGGCGCCCTTTTTTTTATCCTCTCCGATAGCATTCTTGCTTGGAATAAATTCGTTGAACCATTATCAAGTTCTCATATATTAATTATGTCGACGTACTATGCTGCGCAGTATTGCATTGCACGAAGTCGATTGTAAGGGGATGAGGAAGATGTTTACGATCAAACAGTACTTAGAAATTGACGGTCATGAACATGGGATGATCATTGAAGGGACAAATGAAGACAATCCAATCGTTTTGTTTCTACACGGGGGGCCTGGGTATTCAGAATATCCGATGATCTCACGTGAAAAACTAGACTGGTTGCAACATGTAACAGTTTGTTATTGGGACCAACGGGGCGCAGGCATGTCTTACAATCGTACAACTCAAGGTGAGCTTTCTCCTGAACGATTTGTTCAAGATTGCGTACAAGTGACGTTGCATTTAAAGCAGCAGTGGCGAAAAGAAAAGATCTACTTATTCGGTCACTCTTGGGGAAGTATGGTCGGGAGTTTAGTGGCGCATCAGTACCCTGAACATTATTACGCTTACATCGGAACCGGTCAAATCGGTCGATATTTGGAATCGGCGAAAGATACCGTTCGCTTTGTGAAACAAAATGCTCAATACCGTGAAGATAAACGTGCCCTTAAGCGAGCGAATAAAGTTGTGTTTGATCAAGAGTTACACACGAGCCGTCCGCTCGTTCAAGTGCTCAGTTACGTAAATAAATATCGTGGTGGTATGAAGCGATCTGGTTATTCTACGTGGCAAGGCTTTGTTGATGTCTTACGGAGCAAACATTATACAGATCGTCAGAAGTTTAATGTGATCCCCGGTTCATTTCAAACGTATAAAGAAGTGGGCGAATTTATGGTTCATACGGATTTGGCACAATTAACTCCAAACTTTGATTTGCCTGTTTATATCTTGCACGGAAGGCATGACTTCCAAACGAGCATACTTGAAGCAGAGCGCTTCTACGAATTGATTAACGCGCCATATAAAGAGTTTCACGTTTTGAAGAAGTGCTCATTCACCATTTGTGGAAGAGAAAGAACAGTTCATCACCGTTCTTCAACAAATCATTCAGCAAACGAGCGCTTAAGTCGAAGGAGGAGAAGATGAAACCTTACGTCTATATAGGACATCCAATTGAAAAAGAAACAGAAGCCTATATTGCAAAACATTGTCATTATAAAATTTGGAACGAAGAAAATGAAAAAGTGCCTGAAGCGGTGTTGAAACAAGAACTAAAACATGCTGACGGGGCGATGTTGACAGCAACGAAAGTGACAGATGAGATCGTTCGTGATGCGAATCAATTAAAAGTCATTAGTACAGTGAGTGTGGGCTATGATCAATTTGATGTTGATGTGCTTTCAAAACATGGGATCTACGGAACTCACACTCCTTATGTCCTCGACGATACAGTTGCTGATTTGATCTTCGGAATCTTGCTATCAGCATCAAGGAGAATTGGCGAACTTCATCATTACGTGAAAAATGGGAAGTGGACAATTGAGCCTGACAGTGCATTTTACGGTCAAGATGTTCACCATAAGACACTAGGCATTGTAGGGATGGGACGAATCGGAGAAAAGATTGTCCATCGTGCAAAGCTGGGGTTTGAAATGGACATCGTTTACCACAACCGCTCTTGTAAACCAGAGCTTGAAGAACAATACGATGCATCGTATGTGGAGCTTGAAGAGTTGTTAAAAACAGCCGATTTTGTACTTCTTATGGTCCCGCTTACGAATGACACTGTAAAATTAATCGGGGCGAAAGAGCTGTCGCTCATGAAGTCTACATCAATATTAATTAACGGTGCAAGAGGCCCTGTTATTGATGAAGATGCACTCGTTCAGGCGCTTAAGAATAAAGACATCTTCTCAGCGGCACTTGATGTGTTTGAAACGGAGCCTTTACCGAGTGATCATCCATTTTTGCAACTCGACAATGTTACGCTTACCCCGCACATCGGTTCAGCAACGTTGGCAACGACGCGCGCAATGGAAATGAGTGCAGCAGAAAACATTGTTCAAGGAGCATTGGGAAACGTTCCAAGAGACGTTATCCCTGAACTGAAATCGCGTAACCAAGTATAAAAAAACCGATGCATAACAAGACCGAGAGCGATACGTAAACCATCATGTGAACGTATCGTTTTTGTGAGAATAAATCGAGTGCTTCGACACTGAACGTAGAAAACGTTGTAAAACCGCCAAAAAAGCCGATGGCAATGGTTGCATAGGTGAGCGAGTCTGATGCAAGTTGTTCAATCGCAATAAATGCACCAAGGCCGAATGAACCGAGTGAATTAACGACAATCATTGATACAGGGATAAACGCGTTTTGGAAGGCTTTAGCTAAAGTAAGCCCGAGCAAATAACGCAAAAGACTCCCGATAGCACCCCCTATTGTCACGGCTAGAATGTTCAATGATCATCACCTCGGTTTATTCTTTTTCCGATCGCGTAACCAATAAAGGCAAGCGTAATGCCACCGATGATTGAAACGATCATGTAGATCGTTAAGAATGCAACACTTTCATGAAAAATTTGTACAATATCATAGGCAAAAGTCGACATGGTCGATAACCCTCCACAAAACCCTACTCCCATACCAACAAATAGCGGCTGGTTAAACCTTGATTTCGTTGCGGAAAGCATACCGAGTAGAAAGCTTGCAAGTAAATTCACGATCATCGTTGCAACGTGTGAGCTTATAGGCAGTTCTAACGCAAGATAACGCACTGCACTTCCAGTTCCGCCTCCTAGAAGAACGGCTGTGATTGTATACCAATGACCTCTATCCACAACAATCCTCCTTTAGACTCGTCCTAAATTAGTCGTAACAAAAAACTTAAGTAGCATCACGGAAAATAAACCGTAAAAACTCATGATGTAGTGCCACAAAAGAGAAACTTTTGGAAAGGCTTAGAGGGTTTTTAAAGCGCCTTATCTATGGTATAATCAAAACGTTATGCTTTGTTTTAAGGAGCCTTCCTTGACAAAGTACATTTTTTATGTGAAGCCGAGAGTGAGGGTTTGTTCAATGGGTCAAGTTGTCCCTTTTATACAGAATCCAGAATACTTCTTTAAACAAGGAGTCGTTGCATATCAAAAGAAGGATTGGCAACGATCGATTCGCTATTTGCAACGTGCCATTGACTTGCGTCCTAGAAGGGGTTTTTCATTGTCAGCTGGCAGCCGTTTTATCGGATATGGGGCAATATGAACGCTCTAATGAAATTTTACTACATGTGATTGAACATATCGATTACAAGCTCTATGACTGTTATTACTTTCTCGCTAATAATTATGCCTATTTAGGCTTATTTGATCGCGCAAGAGACGCTGCGAATAAATATATCCAACTTATGCCTGACGGAGACTTCCGCGAAGACACAGATGAGTTATTGCAACTGTTGAATCTTGAAGACATCGGTAGCGATGATTTTTCCGATGATGAATCGTTAGATGCTCCAATGTCGGATGAGTTTATTTTACGTTTTGAAGAAGTGCACCAATTTATTAAAGATCAAAACTATCTCAAAGCAGAAGAACAACTGCGAGAATTGATCTTTGAAAACCCGAGTTATTATGCGGCTTACAGTCAGCTTGCTCGCGTATTACACCTTCTCGGGCGTACTGAAGAAGCCATTTATTTTCTTGATGAACTCTTACAAGTTGAAGCTTACGTTCCAGCAATATGTCAAATTGCATTACTGCTTGATCACGCTGGGCACGACCAAGAACTTCATTATTGGAAAGAAAAATTAATCGATGTGATGCCAATTGATAAAAACCACATGTACAAAGTAGCAGCCACACTTTGCCGACTCGGTGAATACGAGGCTGCACTCCATGCATTTCAATATTTGCATAAGCATTCGTATCAAGAAAAAGGTGTTTTCTTCTACCGATTCGGAGTTGCAGCATTTCATTGTGGTCACGATGCAAAAACGAAAAAATTCTGGTCAATGGCAAGGCGTACAGGGCATGAAAAAGCCAGGCTGTTGTTAGAAACTTGGGAAGAACGTTCGTTATCGAATGAAGAAGTACGGTGTGAAACGGTTCAAGATTTAGCGTTCGGTCTTGATTAAGCAGATCAATGGACGACAAGGTCTAAGATCCCATATACTCATATCAGGATAATAAATACTAGATCGCAAAGAATACTGAAAAAGGAGTGGGCAGGATGACAGGGGATATAGAAAAAATCTATGATGTCATTATTATTGGTGCTGGACCTGCAGGGATGACTGCGGCTGTTTACACGTCTAGAGCTGAAATGTCGACATTGATGATAGAACGAGGAATTCCAGGTGGGCAGATGGCAAACACTGAAGACGTGGAGAACTACCCAGGATATGACCATATACTAGGTCCGGATCTTTCTAATAAAATGTTTGATCACGCAAAGAAATTCGGTGCTGAATACGCATACGGAGACATTAAATCCATCGAAGATGGTAAAGAATACAAGACGATTCATGCTGGAAGTAAGACGTACAAAGCGCGTGCAGTGATTGTTTCCACAGGTGCGGAGTACAAAGCATTAGGAATTCCTGGTGAAAAAGAACTTGGTGGTCGTGGTGTCTCCTACTGTGCCGTTTGTGATGGCGCGTTCTTCCGTGAGCGTGAGATCATCGTCGTCGGTGGAGGAGATTCTGCGGTTGAAGAAGCGGTTTACTTGACGCGTTTTGCTAATAAGGTAACAATCGTTCATCGTCGTGACCAGCTAAGAGCACAAAAGATTTTGCAACAACGTGCATTTGTAAACGACAAGATTGATTTTAAATGGAATACGATTGTTAAGGAAGTAAACGGTGAAAATGGGAAAGTGAAAAGCGTGACACTTTCTGATGTTGAAACTGGTGAAGAGTATGAGCACGAAACGGAAGGTGTATTTATATACATCGGGATGCTCCCGCTCAATGATGCGGTCAAAGATCTTGGGATTACGAACGAAGATGGTTACATCGAAACGAACGAAGAGATGGAGACGGCTGTGGCAGGTATTTACGCAGCAGGAGACATTCGTGAGAAGTCCCTTCGTCAAATCGTTACAGCGACTGGAGACGGCAGTTTAGCAGCCCAAAATGCACAACATTATGTAGAAGAATTGTTGAATCAAGTTGAAGCTGGTAAAGGTTCGTGACCAATCGCCTAGGTCGTTACCCAATCTTTATAATTTCGTTATTCGCTTTTAACTGATTTGTAATCACGATGCAATACTCATGCGCTATGATGGGGTTAGTTAATTGACCCCCCTTTTATATATGTTGATGCGCAAGGCGAAATCGCCTTGCGCCTTTTTTGGGCATAAAGGTTATTGTCATGTATACTAGAGGGAGAGTTAAAGGATCGTGGCAGTATAGGGGGAGATCTTGTGAAGGAAGATATTCAAATTGTCGTCATTACGGGCATGTCAGGTGCAGGCAAAACAGTAACGGTTCAAAGCCTAGAGGATTTAGGCTATTTTTGTATCGATAACTTACCTCCAGCATTAATCCCTAAGTTATTAGATCTCATTGAAGCGGGTTCAATGAATCGAGTGGCACTCGTCATGGACTTACGTGGACGAGAGTTTTTTGAACAAGTATTTTCAGCTGTGAGCTTGCTAGGAGATACGGCAAATTTACACACGCATATTCTTTTTCTTGATGCAGACAATGAGAAGCTCGTTTCCCGTTATAAAGAGACGAGGCGTTCCCATCCTCTAGCGCCGGACGGTTCATTGCTTGAAGGAATCGAAAAGGAACGTAAGATTCTCGAAGAAATCAAAGGGCGGGCAAGACACAGAATTGATACTACGAACTTAAAGCCAAAGCAACTCCGTGAAGAAATTAATCGCTTGTTTTCATCACCGGAAGAACAGCCATTTACCGTTCATTTTATGAGCTTTGGATTTAAACACGGTGTACCTATTGATGCAGATTTAGTGTTTGACGTACGCTTCTTACCGAACCCACATTACATTGATCGACTTCGTCCAATGACAGGCCTCGATAAAGACGTATCTGATTACGTATTGAAATGGGACGATACGAAGAACTTTATTACAAAACTTCAAGATTTGCTTACGTTTATGCTCCCATTATACAAACAAGAAGGTAAAACGCAGCTTATTGTTGCCATTGGTTGTACAGGTGGACAACATCGATCTGTAACGTTAGTGGAACATTTTGCGAACCTATATGAACAAGAATACAACGTTCACCGAAGTCACCGCGATCGTAAAGTAGGGGGAGAAGAACGATAGTGGCCCCGCAAAAGGTGGTCGTGATCGGAGGCGGCACAGGCCTAGCAGTACTGTTAAGAGGTTTGAAAACGTTTGATGTCGAAATCTCCGCGATCGTAACGGTAGCTGATGATGGCGGAAGTTCAGGGAGGTTACGAAAAGAACTGAACGTGCCCCCGCCTGGTGACGTACGAAATGTATTGGTCGCGCTTGCGGAAGTAGAGCCTTTAATTGAACAGCTGTTCCAACACCGCTTTAAAAACGGCGAAGGACTTAGTGGTCATTCACTAGGTAATTTGCTACTTGCAGGAATGACATCAATTACGGGTGATTTTGCGCAAGGAATTACCGAGTTAAGTCGTGTACTGAATGTTCGCGGGAAGGTGTTGCCTGCATCAAATGACAGTTTAGAGCTTTCTGCGACACTTACTGATGGTACAACGATTCACGGTGAATCCAACATCCCAAAAGCCAACAAGCCGATCGCAAATGTTTGGATCGAGCCTAAAAACCCAAAGGCACTTCCTGAGACGCTAAAAGCAATTCATGAAGCAGATAAGATTGTCATCGGTCCTGGCAGCTTGTTTACGAGTGTTCTTCCTAATTTACTCGTCCCTGAAATCTCAGAAGCGATCATGCAATCAAGTGCAAAGAAAATGTACATTTGTAATGTGATGACTCAGTTTGGAGAAACAGAACGTTACAGTGCTTCAGAACATGTAATGGCGATTCATCAACACGTGGGAACAGCGCTCTTTGATTATGTGATTGTTAACGATGCCCCGATTCCGAATAAGGTGGCCATGCGTTATTTAGATGAGCATGCAGAGGCTGTAGCGTGTGATGAAGAAGCACTACTTCAACTTAAGTTACAAGTCATTCGAGATGATTTTATTCTTATTGATGATGGTGAACATATCCGTCATCATGCAAAAAAAATCTCCGAAGTAATATTATCAATATAAAAAAGGTGGTGAGCGCCTATGTCTTCTTTTGCCGCAATGACAAAGAAAGAACTGACGCAAATCGATACAGAGCATTGCTGTGAAAAGGCAGAGTTGGCTGCGCTCATAAGAATGAACGGCTCCCTTTCATTTAGCAATGGACGTTTATCTTTAGACATTTCTACAGAGAATGCTGCGATTGCTAGAAGAATTTATACGCTATTAAAGAGATCATATCGCAATATGAAAGCGGAACTAGTTGTTCGCAAAAAGATGAGACTAAAGAAAAACAACGTCTATATTGTTCGCCTATATGAACAAGTGAAAGAGATATTGGCAGATACAGAAATCATGAATGATGGATTTACGTTCACACGTACGATTTCAAAAGAACTCGTTAATGAATCATGTTGCAAACGTGCATACTTACGGGGCGCGTTTCTTGCGGGAGGATCAGTCAATCACCCGGACACTTCATCGTATCATTTGGAGATATTCTCCCTTTATGAAGAGCATAACCGAGCGTTGCAACAACTGATGGCAGAGTTTGAGTTGCAAGCGAAAGTACTAGAACGTAAAAAAGGATTTATTCTCTATGTCAAAGAAAGCGAAAAGATCACCGAGTTTCTTAACATTATCGGTGCTCATCAAGCGTTACTCTATTTCGAAGACGTTCGCATTATGAAGGATATGCGCAACTCAGTAAATCGACTAGTGAACTGTGAGACAGCGAACCTCAACAAAACTGTCGGCGCAGCACTACGACAAGTTGAAAACATTCAGTTGTTAGATCGTGAAGTAGGATTAGAGCGTTTGCCTCACAAAATCCGTGAAATTGCTGAACTTCGAGTACAACATCAAGATGTGACCCTTAAAGAGCTGGGAGAAATGGTTCCAAGTGGAAAGGTAAGTAAATCAGGGGTTAACCACCGTCTACGTAAAATCGACGAGCTCGCTGAGAAGATTCGCAATCATGAACCGATCCAAATTCCGCAAACATAACGTTTATAGAAAGGAAGACTGGCAATGAATCAACGCGAAGTGACTGTTTCCTTAAAGACGGGATTGCAAGCACGCCCTGCGGCGTTGTTTGTACAAGAAGCAAATCGATTTGGCTCGAACGTATTTTTAGAGAAAAACGGACAAGAAGTGAACGCCAAAAGTATTATGGGCGTGATGAGCTTAGCGATTCGAAAAGGGACAAGTGTTACAATTAAAGCTGACGGGAACGATGCAGAAGAAGCATTAGATGCATTAGAAACGTTTGTTACAGAATAGAAAACGGCGTAGCTCCTAAGAGTTACGCTATTTTTTTATGCTTTCGATGATCGAAGTTAAATACTGGTACTTGTTAGTGTTTACGTCATGTAGAAATTCGCACAAGATTCAAATTCAGTCATAAAGAAAACCCCCCTCGACGTATACGTGCAATACGTTGAAGGGAGTATCGTAGTTAGTCTTGTACAGCTTTCCAAACGTCCCATTCTCCTGAGTCGTTCGGGTTGTTTCCTTGTGTCCACCATTTTGCTTCAAATAGTTGACCTTCATGCATGACGCGATCGCCACCGACGTAGACTTCACTTTGAGTCCAAACCGGGTATCCGTCTTCTAAATCAGGTTCTGTACAATCAGAGGCGATTTTCCAAACATCCCATTGTCCGGATTGTTCAGGGTCCTCACCTTGCGTCCACCATTTTGCTTCATAGAATTTGCCATTGTGTTCAACGCGATCTCCACCAGTGTAAACGTTCGAGCTAGACCAAGCTTCGTGTTCACACAGTGGTGGGGTTTCAGGTTCAGGTTCTGGTGCAGGTTCAGTTGCTTCTTCGTCGTGAGCGAGAACTTCAAAGATATCACTTTGTGCAGTGTTTGTTTGTTCGAGGTACGTCGCATAACCAATCATGACGTATTCACCTTCATCAAGTGGATTGCCATTAAGTGTAGCGTCGTAGTTCGTTTCAAACGTTCCACCAGTTACGTCGGAGTACGTATTTGCAAGACCTAAATATTCGCCTGTCTCAGCATCATAGACCCAAAATCCGAGTTCCTCAGCTCCTCGAGGGACATTCGCCACTACATCGAACTCATTAATTTCGTCAGTCTCAAGCACATTAAGACTCGTAATTCGTGGATAATCAGGCTCTCCGACGAAAAGAATTGTCGGTACTTCAATCGTATCAGTTAAACTTTGTACGGTAATCGTACCTTCATAGTAATCTTGTTCAAGTAGATCAGGATTTACCTGAATATTAAGGCGTACTTCACCAGAATCTCCCGGTTGAAGGGCGATATCGCTGCTTGACATCGCAGTAATTCCACTTGGATTTCCGTGGAACTCAATATTAAAGCCATAAGCTTGTCGTTGATCAGAAACGTTATTGATCGTAAATGAACTGCGCTTCGTTTGGATGCCATCTTCTTCTGTGAAAATACCGAATGAGTGGCTACCAGGTGAAACAGTTGAATCGACGGTTAATGCTTCTACGAGACGAATGCTACCTGTTCCTTGTGTGTTAAATGGATAAGCATTTCCGTCTGCATCATAAAGTGATTCAGCTGTGTTCATAAGTGCAGAACGCACATGATCAACAGATGCATTTGGATCAGCTTCTAGAAGGAGTGCAGCAGCACCGGCAACATGCGGTGACGCCATGCTTGTTCCTTGCATTGATGAATACCCATGTGGGTTCGAAGAGTCGTGTGTTGGAACAGTACTCACGATCGCTACACCAGGTGCAGAAACATCTGGTTTAATCATCCAAGTGTTCATAACCGGACCTCTTGAAGAGAAGTCAGCGACTGTTTCGCCTACTTCTCGCTCAAAATCAAGGTCAAAAGAAACGGTATTGTTTCCTTGAGCGATTTGAGATTGAAGTTGTTGACCATCTTCTAGTGAAAGCTTAATCGTTGGAACAGAAAGACCTGGTACGTCTGGTTGTTCCCCGGCAACATTATTGAAAATAATTGCTCCAGTAGCACCTGCTGCTTCAGCGTTATCCGCTTTCTCAACAAATGGCAGGTCACCACGGACCATTAGCGCAATTTTGCCTTCAACATCGATGTCTTCGAAATCTTCTGGAGCACCAATTCCTGCATCAACGACTTCAAAGTCTCCTTCATTTAAGCGAAGAAGTTCTAACTCGCTCGGGAAGCCCATCACTTCTGCGGAATCAAAGCTTGCACTTCCACTCGATAATGCTGCGGAGTATTCTGGGAATGGAAGCTGAGTTGCACCGACAGAAATGGCATCTCGTGACGTTCCTGGTGATCCAACCGTCCAGTTGTTAGGACCTGAATTCCCGTTAGATGTGACTGCAACAACACCGTCAGCCATTGCTTGATCTAAGGCAATGCTCGTTGCGAAGTCAGGGTCATTCAAGGTGTTTCCGAGTGATAAGTTCATAATATCTGCGCCATCAAGAACGGCTCGTTCAATCCCCGCAATAACGTTTGCTGTCGTACCAGATCCACCAGGACCTAATACACGGTAGGCCAAAAGATCTGCATCAGGAGCTATCCCCGTAACGAGTCCGTTACCTGCGACTGTACCTGCTACGTGCGTACCGTGGTTCGTTTGATTACCTCGAGGGTCTCCTGGAGGTGTTTCTTGCGGGTCTTCGTCGTTATCAACAAAGTCATAGCCTTTGTAAGAACCAAAGGAGCTTGCAAGGTCAGGGTGTGTGTAATCAACACCTGTATCAATTACAGCGACAGTTACACCATCTCCAGTAAACCCGAGGTCAAATGCGTCTTCATTCCCGATGAATGGACCGCTATCGAGCATATGCGGACTAAATTCCTCTTCTGTAATCGGAATTTCCTCACCGACCGTTCCTGTTTCATATTCAACGTCAGGGTAAACCGCTTTTATTCCGTCAATAGTAAGTAGTTGTGGAATCTCATTTTCAGGTAGTTCAATAGAAAAGCCTGAAAAACGTATCCATACTCTTGAATCACATCGACTGAGCTTACGTTCAGTTCAATGTCATCGATGACGTTACTTCGTTCATCAGTAAGTACAGAGCGCGACTGACGTACCCCTCGTTGTTTTGCTTCTAGTTCGGAGTACTCTTCTAGCTCTACAATAACCGTCTTATTGGAAGAAGAAGAAAAGTCATGGTCCCAAAAATCTGTGCCTGCATAAAGTCTTCTGCTTGTTGAGCATTAGCTCCTTGAGGTAGTGCTGAAGACGCCAATAAAAAGAAAATACTAGAAAGTGAGAAAGTTTTGAATTTAATCATCTTGTCCTCCTTTTTGCAGTTAAAGCTCGTAATGTAAGTACGAATAACCCCCCTTTAATCTTCTATTGAACGACTATTTCTATATACGAAACAAAAAGCCTTCCTGAGTAAGTGAATACAGTGATTTCGACCTCCATAAAAAGATGGATTTGTGACTTAGTAACTAACTATTAGCTGGGTCTTAAATCGAGGAGTTTTTGGTTTTCATAGAGTAAAGGAGTGTGGCTCAGCATTTCACAACTTCATCGTAATGATATTTTTTCTTGGGGAACTTGAGGATGTTGATCATGGTAAAGAAAATGAACGTTGAAAGAAATGGAGTATAGAGTAGAGGGGTCTGCATTGTAGATGGTTGGTTCAGGACAACGAATAGCCATCTAACTTAAGAACCAGTACATATGCTAATGATAATGAGAGGAGGTTGAACATGTCGAGATTGAAAAAAGATCATTGTCATCAACAATAACCTCATTAATGGTCCTGGTAACGTTCAGCCGGTTTCAACACCAACGATTCCACCTGAGCTTGAAATTTGTAGGAAGATCTACGTTGCAGATGGAAGGGTCATTCAATAACTGTTTTAGATGCTAACACCTTCGAACAAGTTGGTTTCATTAATACCGATGCCAGTGTAAACAACCCTTATGAGATCGCACGCGATCCACCAGCTACAGGATATGTGTGTGCAACGAATACATTTGCTGACTTTGTTTACGTGATCGACGGCTCAACAATTATCGGTCAAATACTTGTAGGGCAAAATCCAACCCAAAGACGAGCGTACGTATCAAATCATGCAGTCGGGATGTATCGGTGATCGATTTAACGACTAACCAAGTCATTGCAATGATAACAAGGGGGATGTTACACCGTATAGAACTGCTGTAGATGTTGCAACGAATACGGTATACACCGCATTAAATAACGGTACAGTTCTGTAATCGATGGTAATACAAACACAATTATTGATTATGTTGAGGTGGAGACGTTCCCGAGAGCAATTGTGATCAATGCCACTGATCGACTCGCTTACGTGAGTAACAACTTAGACAATACCATTTCCGTCATTGACCTTACTACACGTGAAGTAATTGCTACAATTCCTGTTGGGAATGGGCCGTGAGGCATAGGAATTTATCAATTTTCTTGCTAACGAAGGCAAAATAAAAAAACGGAGGAAATGAGACTCACTCATCTTCTCCGTTAAATCATGATCTTCAATTATTTTCCAGGTTGGCCGTTTTTCTCAAAGATTTGATCAACAAGACCGTACGTTTTGGCAGCTTCAGCTGTCATAAAGTTATCACGATCTGTGTCTCGCTCAATCACTTCAAGTGGTTGACCGGTTCTTTCAGAAAGAATTTGGTTTAGCTTGCCACGCATTTCAATAATTCGGCGTGCGTGAATCTCGATGTCGGATGCTTGACCTTGCGTTCCGCCGAGTGGTTGGTGAATCATAATTTCACTGTTCGGAAGCGCGAAACGTTGTCCTTCTTCTCCAGCAGCGAGAAGGAACGCTCCCATTGATGCTGCCATACCGATGCAAATCGTCGATACTTTTGGAGTAATGTATTGCATCGTGTCATAAATTGCCATACCTGCTGTAATGGAACCGCCTGGGCTGTTAATATAAAGAGAGATATCTTTATCTGGGTCTTCAGCTTGTAAGAATAGCATCTGTGCAACGATGGAGTTGGCTACGTTGTCATCAATTCCAGATCCTAGCATAATAATGCGATCTTTCAATAAGCGGGAATAAATGTCATAGGCACGTTCACCGCGATTTGTTTGTTCAATAACTGTTGGGATTAAGTTCATTTTCGTACCTCCTCATATGTTCTGCATTTATCTTACCTCTTAGGTCAATAAAGGTCAAATCAAACGCATACTCTCATTATATGATTTCCGATCTGCAAATTATTCAAACCCATCTAGCATGATTTTGTGATGTAACGTATAATATAGAAAAAGTTCAACTTTTAGACATAATTTGAAGGCATGATTTACGATAGGCAATTCTTATAGGGGGAGATTGTAATGAATCTGGAGATGGGCCTGTTCCAACAACAGACGATGAAGCTAGTCATGACGCAGCAATTGCGCCAGGCGATCTCACTGTTGCAGTACTCATCATTAGAATTATCGGAATACATTGAGGATCAAGCCCTTGAGAACCCGCTGCTTGAGGTATTGGAGTCTGAAGAAACACCATTTATACCAGATGCTCCTGTACTTTGGAGAGATCGTGATGAGTCTGGAGTAGAAAACGGTGCCGAATCGTTCTTAGAACAAATTAAAGAAAGTCGTACGGACTTGACAACCATTCTGTTTGAACAGTTGCAACATTTGAATATTGATAAAGCGACTCATGACCATATTACTTATTTAATTTATAACTTAAATGAACAAGGCTATTTACAAGTTGATGTTGATAAAGCAGTGAATGAAGGTAGTATGACAGAGTCACAATTTCATAAAGCGCTCTTTCATTTACAAGGGATGGAGCCAATCGGAGTCGGTGCAAGAAGCTTAGCAGAGTCACTATTGATTCAAATGCGTGAACATCCTGAGGAGTTTGAACTTGCAGAAACCATTGTAGAATTTTATTTGCAACCGTTTGCAGAGAAGAAATGGAAAGCGTTGAGTGAAGAATTACAAGTGACGATGAAAGAATTGCAAGACGTTCACGACTACATTCAGCAATTTAACCCTTGGCCAACACAAGGAATGGGTGGCGAGCAGCCACGTTTTATCACCCCAGATGTGTATGTCGTGCGTGAAGACGACCAATGGCGGGTGCAATTAAATGATGAATCGCTACCGAGAATTCGATTGAACCGACAGTATCGGAATTTATTAGAACAAAAGAATACCGAAAACAAGGAAGCTTTTGACTATGCCCACCAAAAGTACAAACAGCTTGTTTGGCTGTTAAAAAGCATCGATCAAAGACAACAAACCGTTCGTCTTGTAACAGAAGCTATTGTTGACTATCAACAGCAATTTTTTGATACGGGTAATTTGCGACCGATGACGCTGAGGCATATTGCAGAGATGGCAGGTGTACACGAGTCAACAGTTTCAAGAACGACGACGTCGAAGTACATCCAAACCCGCGGGGATGCTTTGAGCTAAAAGCCTTCTTTAGTAAAGGTTTGCAGCGTGCAGTTGGGGAAGATACTTCTGCGACCGTACTAAAGCAGTCGATTCGTGAGTGGATTGAGGAAGAAGATAAATGCAAGCCTTTATCCGATCAGAAGATTACCGATCGATTTCAAAGTGAACAAGGGATTAAAGTTTCTCGTCGTGCAGTCGCAAAGTATCGAGATGAATTAAAGATTCCTGCATCTTCTAAAAGAAAACGTTTCGCTTAAAGGTCGGTGTTTTTTACACCGACCTTTTCAATTGGAAAGGATTATGATGATGAAAAATATCGCTCTACATAGTTTGTTAGTTTTAGCTTTTTCGATTTTGTTGATTAGTGATTTCTTCCCAGAATTTCCTGTAGTGGGTGCCTTACCGGTTTCATTTCTATTCGTCGTTATTATTGTGATTTATATTGTCATGTTTATAACGAAAGCGATTGATTCGCGGGACCCACTTTATCGTTTTAAAACGCAGTTGTTTCTCACCACGTACCTCGTTGTTATGGTGTTTGCATTAACTGCATTAGGTGGGGAATCAGAGCTTGGGATTACACCTTATCATGAGATTTTTTGGTTTATAGTCATTGTTTCTTTCGGTGACCTTCTATTTCAATGGCGACGAGTGAAGCGTCATCGCACAATGAACCCTGAAGACTAGTGAAGTCATAAGTTTAAGAGATTGCTTAGCCACTCGGCAGCAAAGATTGATAAAAGCATCATTACAATGGCAAGGATGACGACAGCAATACTAACCCATAAGGTTGCCTTGCCTTTAGAGTCTTCAAACGAGACAATAGCTGTAGCGGTCAATTGACTGCTAAGAAGGAAGGTACCTAAGAGCGAGAGACCTGCTACACCATATTTCGTATAAAAATGTTCGAATTTAGGATTTGGTTGTTTTTTGATTCTTGTAGAGCGTCGCTTAAGTCTCCGAGAGAATTTACGAATGCTGTTCCCCAAAAAAACAAAAACGACAATGCTCATAATATTTCCGACAGTCGCAACGAAGGTTGTCGTGACGGGGTGTAAGTTAAAAAGTACAATGCCTGTTGGAATCGCAATCATGACTTCCATAAACGGAATCAGACTAGCGATAAAAATGAAGAAGTAGTGTGAGAGATCGTTAAACATGAGCGATAACCTCCCTTTTATTAAGTCAATTGACTTAATAAAAAGTATAACGTAAGAATTTATGAAAAGGCAAGAAAGTTGGATGCAGCATGCCAAAACGAGTGGACCATCAAAAAAGAAAGCAAATCATAGCAAAAGCGGCTATGAAACTCATTGAACAGAAAGGGGCTGAGGCAACGACACTTCGAGATATTGCTAAAGAAGTCGGGTTGTCACTTGGTTCCATCCAATACTATTTTCCAAAGCAAAGTGATTTATATTGGTTTACTATGGAAACGTTGTTTCAACGAACACAGCAACGGATGAGCGAAGTTGAACCTAAAGGGACGTCTGCATTTGACTATGCCGTTCAGATGATTGTTCAATACATTCAAGTAGGCGATCAAGAGCAGCGAATGGAAAATGCAATCTGGATTCAATTTGCCGTGATGGAGCAAGAGGAGAATAAAGAATTATATCAGCGGTTTACAACGATTTACCGTGAATTTCTAGAAACAGTTTTTGTTCAATTGCAGGATGGGAATTGTTTGAAGGAAGGGTTAGACTTAGATTTAGAAATAAAAAAATTAGAGATTTACACGGATGGACTTATTTTAAATGCAATTTCTAAGCTAAAAGGCTTTAGCCAAACGGAAATTGAGACGTACGTACGTCACTATTTAGCTCATATTTGTCGATAGAGACAACTTTCTTAAAAAATGGCTTTTGTGGCTTCGCCTTCAGTGGGCGTGGCCTCAGCGGTTGTGCTGTTTTTGTTTTATCTTATAAGTGCCTACGCATGAAGGCAGTAAGAGTGAATTGTGAACAAAAAAAGTTTGTTTTATTAAATTTCTGTAAATTAATTGTGTGATGCTCATTTTTACTCTTTACGTTTAGAGCGATTTTGATATAATCTTCTTAACCCTCAGCAAGTAGGGGGTTGAAGCAGCATAGAATACGATTAATAGTGAGTGTTTTTAAAACGAATGACAATGATATGGAAAGATCGGGGTGATTGACTTTGGGAAGGTGTTAGAGCTTACAAATGGATTGAGTTTGAGATTTTCATTTTGTTGGAGCGATTGCGTGTGCCTCTCGAAGAATTCTGAACCGATCGAACCTAAATGAACGTATAAGCGATTTACCGGTTTGAATAGAAACACGCGAAAAGAAGTAAAATAGATGATAGATGTAAAACCATTTATGTTAAAAAAGAATAATAAAACAAATAATTCAAAAATAAATGTCTTTTCAAAATACACGGAGGTGAATCCCTCTCACTGAGGGAAATAATTGGATTTAAGTACAATAATTAATCTTATTCTAATTGTGGTTTTCTTGGCGTTAACTGCGTTCTTTGTAGCTTCGGAATTTGCAGTTGTAAAGATTCGAAGTTCAAGAATTGAACAATTAATTGCAGAAGGCAATAAAAAGGCAGTTGTCGCCAAAAAAATAACTCAAAATCTAGATTATTATTTATCTGCTTGTCAGCTTGGGATTACGGTGACAGCATTAGGGCTTGGAGCATTAGGGAAACCAGCTGTCAGCAGTCTTATGTATCCGGTGTTTGATTATTTTAATGTATCACCTTCAATGTCATCGGTCATTTCTTACGCGGTTGCGTTTCTTCTTGTAACGTATTTACACGTTGTCATTGGTGAAATGGCACCAAAAACGTTAGCCATTCAGTTTTCTGAGAAGATGACGTTAATGTTGTCAGGTTCTCTTTACTGGTTCGGTAAAGTGATGTTTCCTTTTATCGTCACACTTAATGGCGCTTCACGTTTGTTGCTTCGAACGTTTGGTGTCAAACCAATCGGACACGACCAAGCGTATACGGAAGAAGAATTAAAAATTATTATGACGCAAAGCTACCAAGGCGGAACCATTGATAAAGAAGAGCTTCAATATATGGAGAATGTATTCTCGTTTGATGAACACGTTGCAAAAGATATTATGGTCCCTCGAACTGAAATTGTGACGATTCAAGAAGGCATGACGAATGCAGAGCTCATCGCCATTTTTGATGAACACAATTTTACGAGATACCCAGTGGTTTGTGATGGTGATAAGGATAAGATTATCGGTGTTGTTAATGCAAAGAAAATGCTACAAGACATCGTTGCGGGAAGAGATATAGACATTAAATTGTACATGCGCGATCTCCCGTTTATTCTAGAACCGACGAGCATCCAAGATGTCATGGTTAAGATGCAACAAGACAAAGTTCAGATGGCGATTATTATTGATGAATACGGCGGAACTTCAGGAATCGTTACGATGGAAGAAGTCATCGAGGAGTTAGTCGGTGAAATACGAGATGAGTTCGATGAAGATGAAGAGAGCGACATTGAAAAAGTAGAAAAAGATGTTTACTTCATCAACGGTCGTGTCTTACTTGATGATCTAGAAGAGCAGTTCGGACTGGAATTTGATAACCGAGAGCATATCGACACCATTGGTGGATGGATTCAGTACATGACCCAAGAAAATGATGAATCAGTCCAAAAAGTCGAAGTGAAAATGGATGAACACCGATGGTCTGTAGTTGAAGCCGATCATTACCAGATAAAAAAAGTGAAATTCAAACAACACGCATCAGCGACATAACTTTAACAAAAAGCATACTAAAAACTGTGGAGGTGAGTCCCTCTCCTATTGAGAGGGAATAATTGGATCTATTTATTCTCGTTAATTTATTTTTCGTAGCCTTGTTTATTCTCTTAACTGGTGTTTTTGTAGGTGGCGAGTTCGCCATTCTTAAAGTCCGCATGTCAAGAATTGACCAACTCATTGCAGAAGGTAATAAAAAAGCGATCCTAGCAAAAAAGGTTGCTCATAACCTTGATTATTACTTGTCGGCCTGTCAGTTAGGAATTACCATTACAGCCTTAGTGTTAGGTGCACTCGGTGAACCTACGGTTCAGAGAATGCTTCGTCCCGTGTTTGATTACTATAGTGTATCGGATGCGATGGCGACCGTTCTTTCTTATGCAATCGCACTAGCGTTAGTAACGTTTCTCCATGTAGTTATTGGAGAGCTCGCACCTAAGACATTAGCGATTCAATTCCCTGAGAAAATGACGTTATTACTTGCGCCACCACTGTATTGGTTCGGTGTCATTATGGGACCTTTTATTCGCATTTTAAATGGTTCAGCAAGGCGGATTCTCGGATGGTTTGGTGTAAAACCAGCTGGACATGAAATAGCGTATAGCGAAGAAGAATTAAGGTTAATCGTTTCAGACAGTTATAAAAGTGGTCAAATCAATCAAACAGAACTAGCTTATTTAGAGAATTTCTTTTCATTTGATGGACGAACGATGAATGAAATTATGGTTCCAAAAGAACGAATGATCACGTTAAAGGTCGGAATGAAGATCGATGAAATTCTTCAAACCGTTGAAGATCATGGATACACACGTTATCCAGTTATGGATAATGAGAATGACAAGCTACTTGGTTTCTTGAATACAAAAGAAATGCTAACGAGCATTGCTGCAGGTCGTAACGGTGGAGTTCAACAATTCCTTCATGAGATTCCACATGTGAAAGCTTCAATGGCGATTCAAGAAGTGTTCTTGAAGATGAAGAAAGCTCGAACGCACATTGTCGTCGTGACGGATTCTCAAGGTAAGATGATTGGACTTGCAACGATGGATGACATTCTTACTGAAATTGTCGGTGAAATGCGTGATGAATACGATGATCATGCAGGTCTTGTAACGTAATAAAGAGTACAATCAAACAAAGAAACGCACCCTTTAAA
>NZ_BAXA01000001.1 GCF_000698125.1 Geomicrobium sp. JCM 19038
TGGAGGTCAAGGCATCACCGACGGAGGCCACCACCATCATGGAGGCCAAGGTCATCACCACGGAGGCCACCATCATGGAGGTCAAGACCATCATCATCAAGGACACAATCATGTACATGGAACATGATGAGCACAACCATCACATGAATCAAGGTCACCAATCTCAAAGCAATGAGTCGATGCAAAAGTGGATGAATGAGCATTATCCGGCACATGCTCATGAAAATATGCGTTTCACTCCAGAAGGATCCCATCAACAAGATGCGAGAATTTTTGGTGGCTTTGGACCAGGTTTTGGATATGGATACGGTCCAGGACCTTATTATGGGGGAGGACGCTTTCGTAGAATCGCGCTTCCTTTAGCAGGTCTTGCAGCTTTGTCTTTAATCTTTTAGTATGTTAACTGAGAACTGTCATTTGACAGTTCTTTCTTGTTTTTACAGCTATAAAAGGCGATAATTGAAATGGATAGGAAGCAATATGAACGTTAATTGCTCGTCTAATTTAAAAATTGAGTACAGAAGTGGGTGGCAATCCATGAGTTATACCGTATTTCTCGTTGAAGATGAACAGAATTTATCAGAGGCACTGAAAGCCTATATGGAAAGAGAAGGTTGGACTGTCCAACTATTCCACGATGGGGATAAAGCGAACGAAGCTGTCGAAGAAACCCCTCATCTCTGGTACTTGATATTATGTTACCAGGTACAGACGGTTATCAAATCTTAAAGAACATTCGTGAGAAGCAAGGCGATATTCCAGTCATTTTTATCTCTGCAAGAGATCAAGACCTCGACCGGGTGTTAGGGCTTGAAATGGGAAGTGACGACTATATCTCAAAGCCGTTTTTGCCTCAAGAGTTAATCATACGAGCGAAAAAATTGTTAACTCGTACTTACGGACAAGAATCCGAAGAGAGCAAGAAGATTGAGCTTAACGATTACACGATCGACGCTGAGGCACGTACAGTTACGGATAATCATCAACCAGAGCAACCGGTTGATTTAACTACAAAGGAGATGGATCTTATTCTCCTTCTAACTGAACAAGTTGGAAAAGCGTTATCGCGTGAAGATATTATTGAAGAAGTATGGGGAGAAAATTACTTCGGCTCTGAACGTGCTGTGGATGATGTTGTCAGACGTGTACGCAAAAAGATGCCGCGCATTCATTTGGAAACATTGTATGGTTTTGGGTATAGGATTCTTTCCTCATGATTCGCATGAATTTAACGAGAAGGATTTGGCTGTCATTTGCAGCTTTGCTCATTCTCGTTGCCGTTTCAATGGCTGTAATTTATCCGATGTACATTCAAGGAACGTTAACGGAAGAAACATATCGAATCATTGAACAAGCACAGAATCGCCAAATTAATCCGTTTAGTGGTCAGTTCGTTGAAATTGATGAAGAAAGTGCATTTATTGATCCGGAGCTTCGTGAAACAGGACATTTACTTATTGAGGATTCTGTCGTTCGGCCGTTAACGTTACATGCCATTCCGCCTGATGCGATTGACACGATTATTAACAATGCGGTCTCTCAAGAAGGTGATACTGAGCGGTATGAGCTAACGTTTGAAGGCAACACATTGTTTTATGTGATTAAACAATTCGATAGCGAAGATAACGAGAATTATCTTATTTCGTTCATGTGGGATTCTTATCGTGATAGCTTAATTAACAGTTTATGGGGGAACTTTGTTTACTTGTTGATTTTAACAACAGCGTTCACCTTGTTACCAGCCATTTGGCTAACACGATATTTGCGCAAACCTTTGCGACTGTTAGGTAATCATTTTGAGCAAATTGCAAAACGAAATTGGAAAGAGCCTTTTCATTGGAAAGGCGATGAAGATTTTCAGAAGCTATCGGACCAATTTGAATTAATGAGACAGAATTTGATCCGTCATGATAAAGCTCAGAAGACGTTTATTCAACACGCTTCACACGAGCTTAAAACGCCAATTATGGTCGTGAAAACGTATGCCCAATCTGTGAAAGATGGGATTTTACCGAAGAATACAGTTGAGGAATCGATGGACGTAATTTTGCAAGAAGCAAATCGGATGGATAAGCGTGTAAAGGATATGCTTTACTTTACGAAGCTTGGGGCGATGAAAACCGAGACGATCAACCGTGAACGAATATCATTTGGTGAATTGGCTTATCGTCTAGAGGAACGATATCGAATCCAACGTCCAGACCTTTCCTTTGTCATCCAAGGAGCAGAAATACAATTCCATGGTGATTTAGAGCAAATACAAATTCTACTCGAGAACCTCATCGAAAATGCGATGAGGTATGCAGAAACTGGTATTTGGATTAGTGCCAAGCAGTCGTTGCACCATGTTACACTGTATGTTGAGAATGATGGAGAGCCTATTCCTGAAGATGAACGACATGAGATTTTTGATCCATTTAGAAAAGGGAATAAAGGTCAATACGGTTTGGGGCTTGCAATTGTGAAGCAAATCGTTGAACTGCATCATGGGGAACATCATGTTGACAATAATAAAGGTAGAGTATCATTTCAAATGACAATCCCTGATCATGAGTAGGAGAGGAGGAGCACAGAGTTTTTGGCTCTGTCACTGACGATGAAAGGTATCTTTTATGCAAAAGTTGGAGATAAAATTGAGCGTTATATGCTCATTAGGCAATCGGTTCGCGGAATTGCAAGTAACGGAAAAGCGTTTTTAACGCTTAGACTTTCAGACGATACAGGTGAGATTGAAGCAAAGCTTTGGGGTGTCTCTCAAGAAGATGAATCAAAGTATGTAGCAAAACCGTTGTGCTCGTTCAAGGAGAAGTGTTTGATTATCGAGGACGCTTGCAACTTAAAATTGGAAGCATTCGCCCAGCGAATGAAAGCGACCAAGTGAATTTAGAAGACCTTGTGCAAAGCGCACCGTTACAAAAAAGAGATATGCAAGAGACGATTAATCAATATATCTTTGATATTCAAAATGCCAATGTGCAAAGGCTAACACGCCACCTCGTCAAAAAATATCAAGAAGAATTTATGGAAGCACCAGCAGCAACGCGTAACCATCATGAATTTATGTCAGGACTTGCTTATCATGTCGTAAGCATGTTACATTTGGCAAAATCAATTTCTAATTTGTACCCGTCGTTAAATACGGATCTATTATATGCTGGGATTATTTTACATGACCTTGGAAAAGTGCGTGAGCTATCGGGACCAATTGATACGGAATACACGATTGAAGGGAAGCTCATTGGGCATATCTCTATTATCGCTTCAGAGATCCATCAAGCAGCAAACGAGCTTGGGATTGAAGGCGAAGAAGTGATGCTCTTAGAACATATCGTTCTTAGTCATCATGGAAAAGGGGAATGGGGAAGTCCGAAACCACCACTACTTCGTGAGGCGGAAATCATTCACTACATTGATAATTTAGATGCGAAGATGAACATGATGGACCGAGCTCTACAAAAGGTTGAACCTGGAACGTTTAGTGAACGCATTATGCCACTTGAGAACCGTACCTTTTATCGACCGAAATCAATGTAAGAAAAGCGATCTGGGCAGTTCGTTGCTCGGATCGCTTTTTAGTTATGTAATTTGGTTGTCATAAGAAACTGTCCTCCTACATAGTTTTATTAGTAAAGACTTGGACAAGTGTTAAGGGGTGGACTTATGCAAATTCGTTCAAAACGAATGTTATTAACGTTAGCGGGCTTGTTTGTCGTACTTGCAATCGTACAACGATTTACTGCTGATACAGCAGTAACATCATTACCTTGGTGGGTATTTGTCGTCGTATTGGCAGCGGTCGCATCTGGATACATGTGGATAAAATCAACATTAGAAGAGAAGAAAGTATCCGATGAATGGATTGAACAAGAAGGACGCGTGTATATTCGAAGAATGGAAGATGAAAAGAAACGTAGGATGGAACATAATCATTAAAAAAAAAGACCACGACGACTCGTCGTGGTCTTTGTACTTACATCATTGGCTCAGGTAGCTGGAACCAGTCTTCATATTCGTCTTCTAAAATGTTAATGTCAGCTTCATTCATAAGCTCTTCAACAACTTCATTTGGACTTCTTGCTTCTTGTTCGTTGAGGATCGCTTCAATATCTTCACGAACGTCTTCAAATGAGTCATGACGATCTAGTACTTCAATAATGTGATATCCGTAATCGAGGCTCGATTCAACCGGCTCACTAATTTCACCAACTTCAAGTTCGAAAGCTGTTTCAGAGAAGTTCTCTTCCATAACATCTTCACGTGGGAAGAAACCAACGTTTCCGCCTGCTGGAATGCTATTTGTATCCTCAGAGTATTCTTCTACAGCTGCTTCAAAGTCTGTACCGCTCTCAAGCTCAGCAATGACATCTTCAGCTGTTTCTTCATCTTCAACGAGAATATGACGAGCTTCCACTTGGTGGAGGCTGTCCTGATTTTCTTCATAATATGCTTCTAGATCTTCTTCGCTAATCTCAACGTCTTGGAAACGAAGTTCATCAATGACAACTTGCGGAATAATAAAGTCTTCTTTAAGTTGATCAAGATCACTTACAGGTACTTGTTGCATTTGCAACATTTCCAAGAGATCTTCTTCGCTTTCCACACCGAACTGTTCTTTTACATCATCTAATTCTGCTTGAATTTCTTCTTCAGAAATACCGAGTTCATCAGCAGCTTGGTTAAAGACGTAACTTTGTATCATTTGATTAAAGGCCATCTCACCAAATTCATTTTTCATGTAGGCAACGAATTCACCTTCTGTAATCGTCTCATCATTAATTGATGCGATTTCGGCACTTTCATCAACGTCTGTAGCGTTGTTTTGCTCATCGTCGTTATTGCATGCGGCAAGCACTAATGTCATCCCTAGTGCAACCATAAGGTGTTTCTTCTTCAAAACAAACACTCCCTCATGTGTAATCATCCATAATTAGATCTATGTTCTTAGGCTACAAGACGCCCCCCAGCGATTCTAAGTAGCGTAAGCATGAATATACAGGTAAGATTTCTCAAGACAACCATAACTATACCATAAAGAAGAATAAGAAAAAATGCTTTTCTAGGTATATCGCCCAATCCAACTCGCCACTTCTACATAAGATAGCTTAAGAATGGGAGAGAGAAACAGACACAAAGACAACGTCGTTTCACTCAAGATTTTGTCCTGTTCAGACCAATATACTTCTAGAAGGGGAGATTTGATCATGAGTTACGGTGGATATGGTTACGGCGGAGGATTTGCATTAGTAGTGGTTCTTTTCATCCTTCTTATTATCATCGGTGCATCTTGGGGAGGATACGGCGGCTGCTAATTGCCGTTATACTAAAAAAAGGAGGGGATCCAAAATCCCTTCCTTTTTTTCGTACATATTAAATAATCAGTAACCTTACATACGTAGAGGCTAGTAAAATAATAATTAATACGTTAATGGTCGTAAATATGCTCGGAATTTTTTCTTCTGCAATTTCTTTTTGAACGACCATGGCATTCGTCATAGAATTAATGACGAGCAAATAACCCGCAGCAAAAAAGATAAATAAAATGACTTCCATCCATAGACCTCCAAACCCTTATCTTCAACAACTGTACCAAAATTTAAGGAAAAAAGATAGCGATACAATTTTTTCGACTCGTTGCCATGAATCGTGTAAAGTAAGGGGTAATTCAATGAAATGAGGTGCACATACATGAAATGGAAGATTGCCTTTTTTGCGTTACTTGCAATCATCATCGGAGGCTTCCTTGTTGTCGTTTTACTACTTACATCATCTTCCGACCAGCAAGCGATTCCAGAAGAACGACAGATTGAAGATGGACTTGTACCTTTATTCACCGTGGAAACAGATTTAGAGCGGGTGAATCGTTACATTGAATCAGAGTTTGATGAACCATTTACCTTGGATAGCGAGGAAGGTCAATTACGTTTACGAAGCACCTATGAAGTACTCGGTATGAATGTGGACATTCAAGTTCAATTTATCCCAGAAATAACGGAGAACGGCAATATCCGTTTAATAGAAGATGGCTTTTCAGTTGGTGCATTATCGTTACCAGCAAGTACAGTTCTTGGGCTCGTCGATGAGGCGGCTGACTTCCCAGACTGGATTTATGTAGATGCTAACGAAGGTGTTATTGATGTTCGTCTTACAGAGATTGAATTAGACAACGATCTAGTAATACAAGCTGAATCGTTTCAAGACGGTCAAATTACGATTCGAGGCAATTATTAAAAAAACGCCTCAATGATTATTGAGGCGCTACGCGTGGAGAAGAGTTTGCTGATACGAGAGGCGCAGGCTCTTCTTCAAGTGTAAGTGTGTTAAATTGATCTGTGAAATCTTCACCGTAAATATGGCGGACAACAGTAGCCACTTCAGAGAACTCCGGGTATTTCCCGTATAAACTCTTCAGTGGAAGTGTGCTTTGGAGCGTATCATGCGATTCAGATGAAAAGGATTCCATCGTCTTTAAGAACAGAGACTTGCCTTGTTCAGTTAATTGAACATAAGTATGCCTACGGTCTTCTTCTTGCTTCCCCATAACAATTAAGTTTCTTTCTTCTAACTTTTTTGAAAAATTGTACGCTGTTGAAACGTGCATTACTCCATATTTAGCAATTTCAGATAATACTGGTGACCCGAATTGATAAGTAATCCAAAGAATTTGATGTTCATTAATGTTTAACCCGTGGGGTTGTAGCCATCGTTGCCAGTCTTTCTCAACTGACTTCCAAAGTGCTTTGCTCAAATACGCAAGACGATGCTTAAAAGCAAGCGATTGTTCCCAATCTTTTCTAGCCTGGTCCATAACAGTCCTCCACAATTTGTGTCATTTCACTACACGATTCAGAAGTTTTTATAAATATTGTAAAAAGATGTCTTAGCTTTAGTATAGGTAAAAAGTATTTAAAATGGAAGAGAAAACCACAATGTCTTTAAAATTCATTGTGGTTTTCTTTAGACATTTCTGTTTTATCGGTGCTTTTTCGCAAATTCGTCCATGAAACTTTGTAAAACTTCACAAGATTCCAGAGGGACAGCGTTGTAAATCGAAGCTCTTACTCCTCCTACAGAGCGGTGCCCATTTAATCCGCTAAAGAGCTTTTCAGAAGCTTCTGTCAAAAATTGCTTTGTTAACTCTTCAGTCGGTAACGTCCATGTGACGTTCATTAATGAACGAGACGCGTTGTCGCTATGTCCTTTATAAAACCCGTTGCTCTCGTCAATCGCATGATAAAGAAGCGCAGCTTTCTGTTCGTTGCGACGTTTCATATCTTCAAGGCCACCTTGATCTTTGATCCAAGTTAATACCGTTTTCATCATGTAGATCGCAAACGTCGGAGGGGTGTTATATAACGAGTTTCCTTCTATATGTGTTTGATAACGCATAATCGCTGGGAGTTGTTCCGCATGTTCTGCAAAGCGCTCGACTAAGTCGCGTTTAACGATTACAACCGTAACACCAGACGGTCCAAGGTTTTTTTGAGCTCCTGCGTAAATCAAGTCAAAATGATCAACCGGAATTGGACGACTGAAGATGTCACTACTCATATCTGCAAAAACTGGAGCATTCCACTCTTTAAGAGGCTCATAATCTGTCCAGGCTGTTCCGTATATCGTATTATTAGACGTCAAATGAATATAAGCGTCATCTTTACTCGTTTTAATCGTATCAAAAGCTGGAATGTAAGTGTAATGATCGGCTTTAGACGAAGCACCGCTGTACGTTTGCCCGATATAATTTGCTTCTTTTTTAGCTTTCTCTGACCATGAACCGGTTAAAACGTAGTTTGCTCTCGTGCCACGCTTTAAGAAGTTGTATGGAATCATCGCAAACTGATGACTAGCACCACCTTGTAAAAAAAGAACTTCATAACGATCGTCAATGTTCATAAGCTCTTTAATAAGCGTCTTTGCTTCTTCATGCACTTGCTCGTAACTGTTCCCGCGATGGCTATGTTCCATAATAGACATGCCTGTTTGTTTATAATTCAGTAGCTCATCTTGAGCCACTCGTAAAACCGATGCAGGTAGAGCGGCAGGTCCAGCATTGAAATTATGTATTCTTTCGCTAGGCATATTCATTCTCCTTCCATTGAGTTAAGAAGGGTGGTCACCCTTCTTAATCAATTACGCCAGTCGTGTTTGTAATTGCGCTGCGATTTTTTGCATGTCGTCTGTGCTTAATTTGTCACCTTGATTTTGATCCCAGTTCGAATAAATTTCATCATCACCGTAACGTGGGATGAAATGAAGGTGATAGTGAAATACCGTTTGAGAGGCAGCTTCACCATTATTGTTGACGAGGTTCATGCCAACGCTGCCAAATTGTTCTTTTAAAGCTCTGGCAATTTTAGGTGCGTTTTTCATGAGTGCTGCAGCCGTTTCTTCTTGTAACTCGAAGATGTTTTCTTCGTGAGTTTTTGGAATAAGGAGCGTGTGACCTTTCGTTACTTGGCTAATATCAAAAAATGCCACACAGTTTTCATCTTCGTATACTTTTGTTGATGGAATGTCTCCTGCAATGATTTTACAAAATACACAGTTTTCTTCGTGTGCAGACAATGTGAGTCCTCCTTTACTACTTGTAAGTCTACTATAGCAAATCTGACGTTAATTCACACTTCAAAACTTACATCCGTTTTCAATTTTGAAGGTTAAGGGTACAATAAACATATTGGCAAGATATGGAGGGACACAATGACACAACTACTACACGTTCAAAGCGTTTCCGGCGGCTATAATCCGAATAAGCCTGTCATTAAGAAGGTTGAGTTTGGCGTTGAGCGCGGTGAGATTGTCGGTCTCATTGGCTTGAATGGCGCGGGGAAAAGTACGACGATCAAGCACATTTTAGGATTGTTAGAGCCGACAGATGGAGCCATTACGCTAAATGGGAAGACGATTGCAGATGATTTAGATACGTACCGTCAAGCGATGAGCTTTATTCCTGAAACCCCGATTTTATATGATGAACTAACGTTATGGGAACACCTTCGCTTAACAGCGATGGCATATGATCTTACCGATTGGGAAGAGCGAGCCGAATCACTATTGAAAACATACCGAATGGCAAAAATGAAACACTGGTTTCCGAGCAACTTCTCGAAAGGGATGCGCCAAAAAGTCATGATCATGTGTGCGTTTTTAGTGAAACCAGAGCTTTACGTTGTTGATGAGCCATTTCTCGGACTTGATCCTGTCGGAATCCAGTCACTACTCGATCAAATGGTCGAAATGAAAAATAGTGGTGCGGGCATTTTGATGTCTACTCACATTTTGACTACGGCAGAAAAGTATTGTGATCGTTTCGTATTGTTACACCACGGCACAGTTTACTTAAAAGGGACGCTTGCTGAACTTCGCACGCAAGCCAATATGCCAAACGCAGGTCTTGATGAGATTTATGTTGAAATGACAAAGGAAGATGATCGATGAGTATTGATCAATTGTGGCAAGAGAGGGCTAGAGAGTTTTGGTCAGTGAGTAGACGCTACATAACGCTCATGGCAAATAGCGGTTTAATGGTTGCCATCGGTGGGATCGTACTCATCATCGGCATTTACTATAATTCGTTTTTGGACTGGCTTCCAAGCACATTTCCAGTCGTACAAGTTCTAGCTGTCTTGTTTGCTTTTATGTTGACGAAGACGTCCGTGCGGACGTTTTTCCAAACGGGCGATCTCGTTTACTTGCTACCTATGGAAGCGAAGATGAATCATTATTTACAAAGCGCTCTCCGTTATAGTTGGTTTATGCAAAGCATCGTGCTTGCGCTCGTGTTGTTTTTACTCGGACCCCTTTATACCGACCGAATTGGTGAATTTAATCAATTACTCATTACATTTCTTATTCTAATTGCAGCGAAAGGATGGAATGTGTTTGCCTATTGGTCGGAGCTAAGGTATCAGTACGTTTCTCAACAGTGGAAGTTGCGATGGCTGCGATTCGCGGTAAACCTCGTATTTGTGTTTTTCGTGTTTATGCTTGAATGGTTGTTCGTGCTTGCTGTAGGGGTGGTCATGATTCTACTCTTATTCGGATATTATCGACCGTTACACGAGAAATACCGTTTGAAATGGGATCAGTTAATTTCATTAGAAGAAGAACGGCTAAACTCGTTTTACACGTTTGCGAATGCTTTCGTTGATGTGCCACACATTAAGGCAAGAGTAAGAAGACGGAGCATCCTCTCGAATCAATGGAATCGCTTAGTGACAAAGCGAAGCAATACGTACGTATTTTTGTACGGTAAAACGTTTGCACGTTCTGGTGATTATTTCGGTATTATGATTCGGTTAGCCATTGTAGGAGCGCTGTTAATTTACGCAACACCAGAAGACCTTCAAGGACTAGCTGTCGTTATTGCGATATTGTTCACGTACATTACAGGTTCACAACTAGTGACGATTTACCACCATCATAAGACGATGGTTTGGCCTGAACTATATCCAGTTCCTGAACAAGTGAGGCAACAATCGGTTCAGTCGCTCGTTCGCAATGTCATGGTCATTCAATCGATATGGTTTACAATCATTACGTTCATCACATCTTGGTCGATCTTCTATAGTATGATTGCATTGTTTATGATGCTTTTAATGGTCATTGCTTATGTTAAAGTTCAACTTCCTAAATGGTTTAAACAATCACTACGCGCGTTATCTTAATGTTGGGGAGGACGTTGTAATGGAAGCATATGAAAAGGAAGCTCTTATGGAGCTAAATGCTTGGAAACGCAAACTGGCAAAAAACCCATCGATGGTCAAAGATTGGACAAAGTCATTTCAATCAAAAATGAACGGGTACGTTCCTGACAAAGTACACGTGACGATCGGGAATGCAATACGGCAGATGATTGATACGACGATGAATACGAGTGAATACGTCCAAAAGAAAGAACCGTTACAACACATGTCATTAGAACAAAGAGACGAAGCTTTACAAAAAGCAATTGTTTCGTACCGAAGAACTGCAAGCTTGGAAGGAGCGGGCACAGGTGCTGGAGGCATACTCCTTGGCATGAGTGACTTCCCAATGTTGCTTGCCATAAAAATGCGCTTTCTATTCACAACCGCTCAGATATATGGTTATGATCCGAAGCATGTCGATGAACGTTTGTTTGTGCTAAACGTTTTTCAAATGGCCTTCTCAAGCCGCAAGACACAACGAGAAACGCTGGCGAGAATGGAGCAATGGCAGACGTTTATTGACGAGTTCGGAGAAGAGCTAACGATTGACCAAGCGATTGACTGGGTAACGTTCCAACTGGAATATCGAGATTTCATCGATGTACCAAAGACATTGCAGCTCATCCCAGGGTTCGGATTGTTTGTCGGTGCAACGATTAATTATCAACTACTCATTCAACTTGGAGAAGCTGCACAATACTGTTACCGCATTCGCTGGTTTCAAGACCAATTGAAACAATAAAGAGGAAGGCTCTGGCTCTAAAAATCAGGGCTTTTTCATTTTGGCATTTGCATGTTTCGTTTGGCTAATCCCAACATAGAGGAGAGCTTGCCGGGGTCAAGAAAGAAAGGCAGTCCATTTGGACTGCCTTTTCATTATGATTCTTTATAATAATCAATTGCTGCTTTTGCGAGTGTCTTTGCTGCGACGAGCATCGCCCGCTCATCGAAGTCAAAGAGGGGATGATGATGAGGCGCATTGTTTCTTCCGTCCATAAATGCTGCACCGGTGAAGAAAAATGAACCTTTCGTTTTTTGTAAGTAGTAAGAGAAATCTTCACTTGCAAGTACTGGTTCTCGTTCATGTACGCCATTGACATCTGTAATGCCAGAAGCGATCTTCGCGATGTAGTTCGTCTCTACTGCATGGTTAAAGACAGGAGGATACCCTCTGCCATAGTCATATTCAACAGTTGCACCGTAAGCTTTTGCTGTGTTTTCAGCTATTTCAAAGATATCTTGTTCTATTTGATTGCGAACATCTTCTTGGAATGTACGAACGGTTCCGACCATCTCGACTGAATCTGCAATGACGTTGTACGGGTTGTCAGCAATGAACTTGCCAATCGAAACCACTGCAGAGTAGAGAGGGTTTACACGTCTGGCGACGATCGTTTGGATGTTATTTACGATTTGTGAACCGATGACAACGGCATCTTTTGTCGTATGTGGAAGAGCACCGTGACCGCCTTTCCCGTTTACTTTGATCGTAAAATGGTCAGCAGATGCCATAAAAGGACCGCTACAATGTTGAACTGTACCGAGGGGATCTTGTGACCATAAATGCGTTCCAAATACAACATCGACACCATCTAAGGCTCCGTCTTTAATCATCGGTGCAGCACCACCAGGTGATAACTCTTCAGCATGTTGGTGCAGGAAAACGACTGTTCCGTGAAGCTCATCTTCGACTTGCCTTAGCGCTTTTGCTAAAACGAGCAATGTCGCCGTGTGACCGTCGTGACCACAAGCATGCATGACTCCATCCACTTTTGATTTATAAGGTACGTCTTTTTGATCTTGGATTGGGAGCGCATCGAAATCGGCACGGAGGGCAACGACAGGACCAGGATTTTTGCCGCTAATTTTCGCCACAACGCCGTTGCCACCGACATGTTCCTGAACTTCATTTCCTAATTTTTTATGATAATCTGCAATGTATTTAGCAGTGTTCGTTTCATGAAATGAAACTTCTGGATTTTCATGAAGATGTCTACGAATTTCGACCATTTCGTCAAAATGCCTGTCTAACAATTGGAACAGTTTATCTTGCATCGTGTATTCCTCCTTAAGTATTTGTCTATTGTAACATAGTAAAAAAATTAGCAATGTCTGAAGCGCAATATTATAATAAATCTGAAACTTAAATGAGCGTTGTTACGTAACTATAGTAGCAACTCATACGGAGGTAAGACATGACGACAAAATGGGCGTTACACATCGTGTTCGTAATGATTTTGTTTAGTAGTATTTTTTTGAATGTAACCTTATTAGGTATAACAGCGTTGGATTTATAGTACCACTTATTAGCGCCATGATTTTTACGTGGTTGTTAATGAGTAAGGAACCGATGAGTGCATATCTTTTCGGTGTGTTGGCTGCAGGGCTTGCGACTAGCCCCTGGGTGCCGATTCCATCATTTCTGTTATTGTTCACACCGCTTCTGTACATTGTTGGTGTGCGCCTTTTCAAAGCAAATACAGAAGAAATTGATGTGGACCGGTTATCAGCAGGCGAGAAGGTTGATCTAAATGAATCAGCTAAATTCAGTCAGGCAAGCCCTGAGTCATTTGATAACAACATTGAACAAATTCCGAATCAACAATGGATTATTTTTGATGAAGAAAAATATAAAAAACAAGCCTTTACGTTAGGTGATGAGACGAACTTCAACGTGATTTTTGGAACGCTACATTTAGATCTTACACGTGCGGACCTTCAGCATGATCATTTGGAGCTATCTATCTTAAATACGTTCGGTGACGTACGGATTATCGTTCCACGCGATTGGTCAATTGAAGTTGAATCGAATATTGTAATGGGGTCGACCCGTGCATTTAATCGATCACTTGAGGGGATGTTTAAACAAAAGACGTTACGCTTTGGTACGGAGCAAGCGTCTTTAGGGCATATTCATATTAAGCTCATTAACGTTCTCGGAAGCTCTCGATTAAAGCTTGAAAAAGAGAAAAAAAGCGCAGGACTTTTCTAGCTTTATTCTACAAAATTTGAGGTCTCCCCCACCAGTTTACATGATTTTGCCAAGTTTATTGTACTATAATAGGGTAAGCATGTAGCGTTTAACTAGTAAATGGCTCCCTGTTTTACGTGTACTGGAGGAAGCGAATGATGAAATCAAAAAAAATGAATAAATACGTTTTTATAAGTATCGTTGCGGTTTTATCAACATTCGTATTAGCGTTCGGAAGTTATGCGAGTGCGTTAATAGCGGGCAACTTATTAACGGATGAAGACAAGTTGAATTTTGCGCAAACAACGACCGTAGTAGATGAGCAAGGGGATCAAATTGCTCGAC
Source organism: Geomicrobium sp. JCM 19038 (assembly GCF_000698125.1). Taxonomy (GTDB): domain Bacteria; phylum Bacillota; class Bacilli; order Bacillales; family Marinococcaceae; genus Geomicrobium_A. Next base: position 14,002 of record NZ_BAXA01000001.1, read on the forward strand.
TATATATTGAAGATCGTGAGAATGTGTCCATCGATGAAATTCCTGAGCATGTTCAACATGCCTTTATCTCTGTGGAAGATCATCGCTTTTACGATCATCAAGGGGTGGATTTTATAGCGATTGGACGAGCGCTTTATCGAGATATTCTAGCGGGTGCAGCAGTAGAAGGTGGGAGTACAATTACCCAGCAACTTGCGAAGAATGTCTACTTAGAAAATGAAAAAACGCTCATGAGAAAAACGAAAGAAGTCTTAATCAGTATGAATCTTGAGCGACAGTTTTCAAAAGATACGCTACTTGAGATGTACTTGAATCAAATTTATTTCGGACACGGAGTATATGGAATAGAGCGAGCGTCTGAACAATACTTTGGAAAAAACGCAAAAGACTTAACAATTGCTGAAGGGGCGCTGCTTGCAGCAATTCCTAAAGCGCCGTATAACTATTCTCCAGCATCCGATGTTGAACGAGCAGAAAAGCGTCGAGGGACGGTACTTGCGCTCATGGAACGACATGGTTACATTAATAGCGAAACGAGAGAAGCGGCGGCTCAAACCGCTATTCAAACCGATTTACACACAGAACCTGACATGCACCCGGCTTGGTTTACGTATGTGGATATGCTCATTACAGAAAGCATTGAAAAGCACAGCATATCAGAACAACAAATACTAACAGGTGGGTACCGAATTGAAGTACCGATTCATAAAGATGTACAAATGGCGGCATATGAAGCTTTTCAAGAGAACGACAACTTTCCTGGTGAGAGTGAGCAAGTACAAGCGTCCTATGTATTGCTAGATAATGACACTGGTGCTGTAAAAGCCGTACAAGGTGGACGGGATTACGTTCGTAAAGGTTTAAACCGTACGACGATTAAGCGACAACCTGGATCATCATTTAAGCCTTTATCAGTTTTTGCACCTGCGCTTGAGAGTGGCGATTACAAACCATATTCAATGCTTAAAGACGAGAAGCTCGAGTACGGGGATTATAGCCCGAGTAACGTAACGAATGAATATCAAGGGAACATTACGATGCGAGATGCGATCGTGCAATCAACAAACACGTCAGCTGTGTGGCTCTTAAATGAAATGGGCATTGATCAAGGTCTTGAATGGGCAAACGAAGCTGTGACGCCGTTTAAAGACGAGGGTTTATCTGTTGCTCTTGGTGGCATGTCTGAAGGCGTGACTCCATTAGATATGGCAACTGCGTATACGTCATTTGCTAACGGTGGTGTGAAGTCAGATCCCTATTTTATTACTTCAATTAGAACGAAGTCTGGAAACAACTTAATTGAACCTGCAATTGAGCAACAACGGCTGCTTAGTGAGCAGAATGCATGGTACATGACGCGGATGTTAGAAGGTGCTGTAGAAGAAGGGACAGGCCGACCGGGTGAGACGAACCATGCACTTGCAGGGAAAACGGGGACAACGAACTTTGAAGGTGTAGAAGGAGCCAATCGTGATGCATGGTTTGTCGGTTACACACCGCAATACACGGGTGCTTTGTGGATGGGTTATGACAGCACAACAGAAGAGCAACATTTGCAAGAAGGCAGTGCATACCCTACGAGACTATTTAAGCAGTTAGTAAATACTGAGCCAGTCACTGAACAAGGCGTTGCGTTTATGAAACCAGATGGGGTACAAGATCTTGAATCACCGGTACAATTAGCGCAAGTCGATGATTTAGATGCGGAACTAACGTTAGAAGGAGAAGGGTTTTTAAATGTTGAACTACGGTGGACAGCAGCTGAAGATGATCGTCTCGTTTACAACATTTATGAAGTTAAAGGTGGAGAAGCAAGTAAGGTCGGAGAAGTCACTGGAAAGGGAACGTACACGGTGAACCGTGCCAATGTGTTTTCTTTAAATGACTATATGGTCGTTCCTTACAATCCACAAACCGGTCAAGAAGGTGAACCGTCTAATATTGTGGGTGTTCAATTTATGTCACTGTTTTAATTAAAGAGACCCGTATCCTTTTCATGGATACGGGTTTTGTGTTGGAGGTACGTTCACTTAATGATTGTGTGCTCAGAATTGTCACGGAGGCTACCTCAGCGTGTAGTAGGTGTAATTAGTGTAATTAGTACAACTCCTATGCTTTTGCATGCTCATTATGAGCGGTACTGCTGCAATTGATCATCAATGTCGATTGAGACTTTTTGTAACTCGTCAGCTGTGATCGTAATAGATTCAACCGTAGACGCTTGTTCTTGAATCGTGTGTGAAATGGATTGGCCGTTCGTCATCGTTGACTCAGATTTTGACTGAATCGTTATAAGCTCAGTAAGAACATTCGTGCTGCTCGTTTGTAACTCTCTAATTAACTTTTCAATATTGGCAGCCATTTCTTTCGTTGATTGAATCGTATGTTCAATGCGATTAAACGTGTCAGATAAGTCAAGTAACGTTTCTTGGCCTTCATCAATCTGCTTTTTACTAATTGTCGTTTGAGTGATCGTATTGTCGATTTTGTCGTTCATTTCTTTTAATGTCTTGCTAATTGATTTCGAAGATCGTTCACTTTCATCAGCAAGGTCACGGATTTGCTTCGCTACCACTAAAAATCCTTCGCCACTCTGTTTCGTTCGAGCCGATTCAATGTTTGCATTTAATGATAGTAGCCTCGTTTGGCTATTTACATCGTAAATGTGATTAATAATTGTAATTACTTGGTCTGAAGATTGTTTTGCAAGTTGGATCGTCTTTTCAGTTTGTTCGTGTTGATTTTTAATGGCTTGCATTTTTTGAAGTGATCGTTCTAAGTTTTCTTTGCCGACCGCAACTTTATTGTTCGATTCATCATTCGTTTGTAAAACGTGTTGCACCTCGGTATACGTGTTTTGTAAGTCGTCGTGAACCGTAGTAAACCGAGTATTGGACTGCTGAATATGTTCGTTAAGCGACGTTTGCACGTCGGAGATTTCTTGCACCGAACTCGCGATGTCTGTTGAACCGGCGTTTACTTGCTGAACAGCAGCGGCTAATTCTTGGCTTGAAGATGATAATGAACGACTTGCAGTCGTCATGTTGCTCATCGTCCCAGCTAAGTGTCGGTTCATTTCATTAAGGTCTTCAGAAAGCTTCGCTAATTCATCGTTACCATCTTCAGGCAATGGCGATCCGTCAAGATTTCCAGCAGCAATGGTCGATGCCCGAGTGGACAGTCGATTAATTTTTGACGTCATTCCAGTGATAAACCGATAGAAAATGCTTCCTGCGATCATTGTCGCAACAATACTAACAATGATTGCGACAACACCGATGGAGTGAATGCTTTCAAAGCTTTCGGTTGATGCATGCTCTGCTTGTACGAGAAAATGATCTTCCAAAATGTTTGCATGATCCATAATTTCTGAACTCAAAAACTCAAATCCTTGCCACGTTTGTTCGCTTGGGATCGTGCCGCTTTCAATATAAGAAGACATTCGCGTGTCAAACATTTGATTAAGCATTTCTAATCGATTTACAGAAGTAACTTCTTCTCGGCCATCGACATGCTCTGAGAGGGTGGAAGTGAGTTCGTTCATTTGTTCAGATAACGTTATGTATTCATTAAAGTTTGGATCTTCTCCTTCGGTGAGTTCTGTAACGATAATGTATTTTTGTTGAAACGTCGTTGTTGTTTCTTGGGCATCACGTGCCAGGTCATTCCAAAAGCCAATTTCATCGGTTTTCGAAGACGCATTTTGTAATAAAACAAAAATAATTAAAAAACCAATTAGGAAACAAAACGTGAGTACTAACAATATGGATAGCAGTTTCGAGCGAATCGTCCGTAAGCGAATAATCTCCACCCCCTTGTTATGATGTAAGCTTAAATTGTGTGAAGAGCTTCTCAAGGTCCTCTACAATTGTTGCCAATTCCTTAGAAGCAAAAGTGATGGCATCCATCGTAGCCGTTTGCTGTTCAATCGTTGCAGCAATCATCGTACTATTTGCGGTTGCATCTTCAGATGATTGTTGGATGGAATGAAGTTCGTTTGAGACGGCAGCACTTTGTTCTTTAACAGCAGTCACAAACCGGTGAATTGTAAGCGACCTTGCTTGTACGGTTTGAAACGCTTCTAAAAATTGAGCATAAGTCGTTGCCAACTCGTCAAGGACGTGAGTTCCTTCTGTAATCAAATCTGTACTTTTTTTCGATTGAACAGTGGAAGATTGAATGTTTTGTGCCATCGAAGAAATCGTTTCCGTAATTTGGTTCGCTGCTTGTTCACTTTCTAATGCGAGTTTACCGACTTCTTCAGCAACGACAGCAAATCCTCTACCAGAACGTCCAGCACGAGAAGCTTCAATGTTGGCATTTAATGCAAGCAAACTCGTTTGGTTTGAAATATTTTTGATGTTGGTAACAACGTGATGAATGTCTTCTACAGCTTGATTTAATTCCACGATTGTTTTTTCGTGGTGGTCGTTTTGGGTTCTAATGTGCAACATATGGTCAACGGACTGTTGTAATTTCTTTTGGCCTAAGAGACTTGGTCATACGATTGCTCATTGTCTGTCACGATTGTTTGTAGTGACGATGCAGCATGTTCAATCTCTTGGTCCATTATCGTAAATGTTTGTTTTGAACGATTGATCGATTCATGCAATTCTGATTGTTGTTCAGCGATATGTTGCACCGAGTATGTCACTGTTTCAGCACCTGAATTGACATCTGTAGTCGTTGCAACGAGCTCTTGTGACGAAGAAGTAATCGTTTGGCTGGCTCCTGATAACTTAACAATCATCGATCGAAGTTGATTCGTCATAAGGTTGATGTTTTGTGCGAGCTGAGACAATTCATCACGCCCTTTGACAGGGAGGTCAGCGCGGGACAAGTCACCACTTGCTACACGTCTTGCGCGATTTGAAATTTTACGAATAATCATCGAGATTCGTTGTGCAACGACCCAGAAGATCACAGAACCGATACTCGTAGCAATAACAAAAACGAGTAAACTTCCAATCACGGCTTGTTGCATCGCTGCTTGCATTTCTTGTTCGGAGCGTTCGGCATTAAGGTTAAAGTAATCTTCTAATTCACTTGCATACGTACGCATCTCAGCATTTAAATAGCTGAAGCCATCAAGGGTGCTGGAACTTGGTACAATTTCTAGCGTCACATACTGCTGTACTCTCGTATTAAACATTTCATTAAAGAACTGCAAACGTTCTAACGCCGATTGTGCTTCTTCATTTTCAATTGCTGCTTCTAAATTGAGCAAAATTGTATCCATGCGCTCATCGAGTGTATGAAAACGTGAATAGTCAGGCTCATCATACAAGTAAATGTTGTTAATAAAGATGTACTTTTCTTGGAATGTGGAAGAGACTTCTTGTGCTTGTAACGCGTAATCGTTCCATTCACTAAGTTGTTCAACTTGTGCATCCATTTGCCGAATTAAGAGAAAGATAAGAAGAAAACCGAGCAAAAAACAAAAAATTATAAACGTGAGTGCAAGGAACATTTTTGATTTCAAGCTAGTTCCATTCCCTTTCATATCCAAATCCCCCCTTTTTAGTTCATTTCAAATGTGACATTCTTCTACGATTTTATGAACGTTTTACCAAGGTTCTACACAAGACAATCATTCTTCTATATGGTAAAAAGGTATAGGACTTTGATTTTCTATCGTAAAACTTTCATTTTGGCGTACGTTTACGTGTAAGAATGGGTATGCTATGGGAATAGGCATACATAGCACTAATACTATTATCGGTAAATCATTTAATGTTTAAAGGGATTGTTTAGAGGAGTGTTTATTTGTGGGAGCTTTTAATGATCGTTTTCTTCGTGCAGCAAATGGTGTAGGAGAGAAGACAAAACCAGTTTGGTACATGAGACAAGCTGGACGTTCACAACCGGAATATCGGGAATTGAAAAAGAAGTACTCATTATTTGGAATTACAAAAGACCCTGAGCTTTGCGCTTATGTAACAAAGCTTCCAGTTGACCAGTACAACAATGACGCGGCAATTCTTTATAAAGATATTATGACTCCACTCCCAGCGATTGGCGTTGATGTGGAAATCAAAAGTGGTATTGGTCCAGTCATTCATAATCCAATTAAAAATAAAGCAGATATTGAACGATTAGGTTCACTTGACCCAGGTGTAGATGTGCCACACGTCATTGAAACGATTAAACTGCTTAGAACGCAATTGGATGTACCGTTGATTACGTTTGCTGGTGCACCATTTACGATGGCAAGTTACATGATTGAAGGCGGTCCATCGAAATCGTATGAAAACACGAAAGCAATGATGTATGGAAGCAAAGAAGAATGGGATCTTCTTATGGATAAGCTTAGTGACCTTACGATTACGTATGCGAAAGCACAAATTGCGGCAGGCGCTCAAGCGTTCCAAATCTTTGATTCTTGGGTAGGTACGTTAAGCGCAAGTGATTACCGTACATTTGTAAAGCCAACGATGGCGAAAATCTTCTCAGAGCTTAAAAAAGAAGACATTCCACTCATTACGTTCGGTGTAGGAACGAGACACTTGCTTAAGGAATGGAATGACTTAGACGTTGACGTTATTGGTCTAGATTGGCGTACTTCTGTAACAGAAGCGAGAGAGATGGGCATCCAAAAGACGTTGCAAGGAAACTTAGATCCGGCTATTTTATTAGCTCCGTGGGATACAATTGAAGCGCGGGCGAAGAAAATACTTGATGAAACGGAAAATGACCCGAGCTTTATTTTTAATCTCGGTCATGGTGTTACGCCTTCAATTTCACCGGATACGTTAAGACGTTTAACGCAATTTGTTCACGAATACAGCGGGAGGAATCAATAATGAGCAAGAAAACGATCGGTTTACTCGTTATGGCTTACGGTACACCTAGAAGCCAAGACGAAATCGAACCATACTACACACACATTCGACACGGAAGAAAACCATCAGACGAAGCATTGCAAGATTTGACTGATCGCTATGAAGCGATTGGTGGTGTTTCTCCTCTCGCTCGTATTACAAATGAGCAAATGCAAGCGCTCGAAGATCGTTTGAATGAAAGAGAAACAGACATTGAATACAAAGCGTATCTTGGATTGAAGCACATTGATCCATTTATTGAAGATGCCGTTGAGAGCATGAAAAAAGACGGCATTGAAGAGGCTGTTAGCATTGTTTTGGCGCCACACTATTCGACGTTTAGTGTGAAGTCATACAATGGACGAGCGGTAAAGAAATCTGAAGAAATTGATGGACCGACGATTCATGCCGTTGAAAGCTGGTATACGGAGCCTAAATTCATAAAATATTGGTCTGATCAATTAAAGGAAACGCTCGATCGTGTTGGTCGTGATAACTCTGTCGTCATTTTCTCTGCTCATAGCCTACCGGAGAAAATTCTTGCGAATAACGATCCTTACGTTGATCAATTGCGAGAAACGAGTCGTCTTGTTGCAGAAGCTGCTGACGTAAAGAACTATGAAATTGGCTGGCAAAGTGAAGGCAACACTGCCGACAAATGGTTGGGGCCAGATGTTCAAGATTTAACACGTGATTTATATGAAGCCCGTGGTTATGAAACGTTTGTTTATTGCCCACTAGGTTTTGTCGCTGATCATTTGGAAGTTCTTTATGACAATGATTATGAGTGCAAAGTTGTCACTGATGATCTCCAAGTGAATTACGAGCGACCACCAATGCCAAATGCTAAATCGTTGTTTATTGACGGACTTGCTGATGCGGTATTAAAACAATTGGAATACAGTCGCTAAGATGAAAGTAGCGATTATCGGCGGAGGGATCACGGGGCTCTCCGCCCTTTATGAGTTGAGCAAACATCCTGAAGTTGATGCTGAACTTTTTGAAGCAAGTCAGATGCTCGGTGGGAAGATCCGGTCTTATCATCGAGAGGATTTTGTCGTTGAGCGAGGAGCGGACTCATTTCTCGCTCGGAAGCCCGAATTAATGGCGCTCGTGTCTGAATTAGGCATTGAAGATCAGCTCGTCACAAATGAAACAGGACAAGCATTTATTTTGTATAACGAAGAGTTGCATCCAATTCCAAAGCCGTCTTCAATGGGGATCCCTTCAAGTTTAAAGCCGTTGCTTTCGACTTCGTTACTTTCAACTAAAGGCAAGATGCGAGCGTCATTGGATCTTGTTAAGCCAAAAGAAAAGTTGGATGAAGATGTAGCGGCAGGGCAGTTGTTTCGTTATCGTTTCGGTGATGAGATGGTTGACCGCTTGTTAGAACCTTTGCTTTCAGGGATTTATGCAGGTTCTTTAAATGAATTAAGTCTTGAATCTACATTGCCTCAATTTAAAGCACTTGCAACAAAGCATCGAAGCTTAATAAAAGCGAGTGAAGCAATTCAGAAGAAACAACCTGCAACGGGGACGAATACTGGACAGTTCCGCACATTTAAAAACGGGCTTATTACGGTCATAGAAGCGTTAGAAGCGAAGCTAGATCAAGCGTCGATTCATAAAGATCATAAGCTCGTTTCAATTGAGCGTGATGGCAATCAACATCGACTCAGTTTTGAGAACGGTCATGTACAGATTGTGGATGCAGTTATTATGACAGTTCCGCAACCGATCGCAGCTCTTACATTTGTTGAAGACGGGCTTTCAGAGCGGTTAGAGCGTCTACGAGGCACATCCGTTGCAACTGTTGCACTCGCGTTTCGTGAGAGTGATGTAAGTGAACGGCAGATGGTACTGGATTTCTCGTGCCAAAAGGGAACGACACCGTCATCAAAGCAGTGACGTTTGTTGATAAGAAATGGCCGACGTCTGTACCTGATGGACACGTCTTACTTCGATCGTTTGTCGGGCGACCAGGGCAAGAGGAAATTGTTAACGAGAACGATGACGTTATCGTTGAACACGTAATTGAAGGTTTGAGCAAGATGCTCAAGATTAATGGCTCACCTCTGTGGTATGATGTTGAACGGTGGCAAGAAGCAATGCCAACGTATACAGTCGGTCATAAACACCGAGTACAACAGTGGAGAGAAGCAGTTAATGGCACGTATCCCTACGTGCTTTTAGCGGGCGCTTCGTACGATGGTGTCGGTTTGCCTGATTGCGTACGACAAGGGACAAATGCGGCGAATCAAATCGTAAATCAAGAGAAAAATAATGACAAACAGTAGGTGGGCTGTCTCATAGCCCTCCTTTTTTCATTGGCAGAGGGGACAGTCCCCCGACGCTTTAACGTGCTGGGGGACTGTCCCCCAGTGCGGTAACGTTGTACTCTAGCGGGGACTGTCCCCGATGGTTTGTGTTACAATAATGACATTAATGAACGAGGTGAACGTGGATGTTTATCGATTATGTAAATATATTTATTAAGTCTGGCGATGGTGGAAACGGGATGGTTGCCTTTCGCCGTGAAAAGTACGTACCAGATGGTGGTCCTGCAGGAGGGGACGGAGGTAAAGGTGGCGATATAATCTTTCGTGTTGATGAAGGATTACGTACACTTATGGATTTCCGTTATCAAAAGCACTTTAAGGCAGATCGTGGAGAGCACGGTCGTTCAAAGAACCAACACGGGAAAAATGCGAATCCGTCGATCGTTCTCGTGCCACCAGGTACAGTCGTAAAAGACAAAGAATCAGGCGCTGTTATTGCTGATTTAACTGAACACAACGAGGAAGCTCTCGTTGCAAAAGGTGGACGTGGGGGACTTGGGAACACTCGTTTTGCCACGCCGAAGAACCCTGCACCTGAACATGCAGAAAACGGTGAACCAGGAATTGAACGAGAATTAATTCTCGAATTGAAATTGCTCGCAGATGTAGGATTAATCGGGTTCCCGAGTGTTGGGAAGTCAACATTCTTATCTGTAGCAACGTCTGCAAAGCCTAAAATTGCAGACTACCCTTTTACGACAATTAAACCTAATCTTGGTGTTGTTCAATCAGAAGACGGACGCAGTTTCGTACTTGCTGATCTTCCAGGATTAATTGAAGGTGCACATGAAGGCGTTGGACTTGGTCACCAGTCTTACGACACATTGAACGTACAAAAGTACTCGTTCACCTTATTGACGTTTCAGGTTTGAGCGGTCGCGATCCTTACGAAGATTACGTAACGATCAACGAAGAAATTAAAGCGTACAATGAGGTGCTCACAAAGCGCCCACAAATTGTCGTAGCAAACAAGACGGATATGCCAGATAGTGAAGAGACACTCAATGCATTTCTTGAGAAGTTGGATGATGACAATGTTACGGTTTATCGACTATCAACACTAAACCGTCAAGGGTTACATGCTCTGATTGAAACGATTGTAAATGAGCTTGAAAATGCGCCTGAAATCGACGCTTTTGAGAAGAGTGAAGAAGAGCAAGAAGGCGTGTTATACAAATACACGAAAAAAGAGCCATTCGTCATTACACGCGATGATGAGGGTACGTATGTGTTATCTGGTGAAGAGCTTGAACGTAAGATTGTCATGCTTGACTTAAACCGTACAGAAAGTGCGAGACGTTTCTCTCGTACGATGAGACAAATGGGTGTTGACCAGGCGCTGCGTGAACGTGGAGCCAAAGATGGCGACCTCGTACGACTTGCCGGAATCGAATTTGAATTTATCGATGAATAAGTAATATTTTGGTGGTGAGGGCTATGGCAGAAGAAATTGATCAATTTTATCTTGTTCGAGAAGATATGTTGACCGAGGCAATGCAAAAGACATTACGAGCCAAAGTATTATTAGAAAACGGTTCTGCTGAAACGATCGGTGAGGCCGTTAAACAAGTGGATTTAAGCCGAAGTGCATTTTATAAATACCGCGATGCAGTTTTTCCATTTCATACGATGATTCAAGAGAAGATCATTACCTTTTCAATTCATCTTGCTGACCGCTCTGGTGCATTGTCGAATTTGCTTAGAATTGTAGCGAATACCGATTCAAATGTTCTAACGATTAACCAGACGATTCCACTCGGCGGTCGAGCGAATATTACGCTCACCGTCGATACGAGCATGGTCAATGTGGAAATTCAACAACTGATGGCAGATATAAAAGCGATGGAAGCAGTAGAAAAAGTAGAAATCATTGGCTCTGGCGCTGCTGGAGTATAGATGAATAGAATAGAATAGAAGAGATGGAGTGGAGTTTGTGACGAATAAAGTAGCTTTTTTAGGACCAGCGGGTACGTTTACAGAAATTGCTGCCCGAGCGTTTTTGCCAGATGCAAAGCGTATGCCTTATAAAGACATTCCGAGTACGTTACATGCACTTGAAAAAAACCAAGTCGATGCAGCTGTCGTTCCTTTAGAAAATACAATTGAAGGATCCGTAAACATATCGCTTGATTATTTAATTCATAAACACGATTTTCCGATTATTGGAGAAGTGGCCATTCCAATTGCACAACATTTACTTGTTCACCCAGCCGTAAACGACTTGCATGATATTGATACCGTTTATTCGCACCCACACGCCATTGCTCAATGCCACGAATTTATTACCGGAGAATTAGATGAAGTTGAACAAAAGTTTGCAACTTCAACGGCTCAGGCGGCAAGAGAAGTGAGTGAAAATGAACATACGAACATAGCTGCGATCGCAAATGAATTAGCAGCTGAAAAATATGGATTAAAAGTAATACAAGAAAACATTCATGACTTTACGAACAATCACACGCGATTTGTTCTCGTATCGCCTAATGATGTGGCACCAAGCTTTTTAAAAGCCAATGAACAGCATAGCAAAACGAAAGTGGTCGTGACATTACCTTCAGATTTTTCTGGGGCATTGCATCAAGTGCTTTCGGCATTTGCTTGGCGTAAACTAAACTTAACAAAAATTGAATCGCGTCCAACAAAAACCGGACTCGGTAACTATTTCTTTATTATTGATGTGGAACATGCGTATGATGAGGTTTTGTTGCCAGGTGCTTTAGAAGAACTAAAAGCGCTCGGATGTGAGACTCGCGTACTCGGCACGTACCCATCACTATTTGTTCAAGTAAAAGAACGCTCGCTCTAACGAAACGAATACTCCTCGTAACTCGTGCATATCTTGTATGGGAAGAACCAATTGGTAACGGATCATACGGGTTACGGGAGGGACATTAGTTGTGAAAATTCATATTGTGCAAAAAGGCGATACGTTATGGAACTTAGCGAAGAAATATGATGTGAACTTTGAGGAACTTAAAGCAGCAAACACGCAAATTGCAAACCCTGATATGGTAATGCCTGGAATGAAAATTAAGGTTCCAGGAAAAGGCATTCAAGCTAAAAAAGAAGTACAGGTAAAGAACAAAAAGGCAGAACCTGCAAAAGACTACACGGCTAAAGAGCAGCCTGCTCCGAAAAAGGAGCAACCAAAAGCGAAAGAAGCCCCTGCAGTGAAGCCGCCGCCGATGAAAATGCCAAAGATGGAAGTACCAAAAAAAGAGTACAAAGTTGAACCGAAAAAAGTTCCTCAAAAAGAAACGAAGAAGCCTGTGCCATCAAAAATGACAAAGCCAGCTCCTGCAAAGGTTGAGAAGAAAGTTGAGAAAAAACCGGTCATGAAAGAACAAGAAAAACCGCAAAAGCCAATGCCGAAACCTCAACACAAATGCACGTTCAGCCTCAGCCGATGCCAATGCAACATCCTTGTATGGAGTCTTATCCGTCTTATGGACACATGAATTATGGTCAACCAGTACCGCCGCATTTAATGCAATATTGTTATCCGTGTGCACCTTCAATGTATCCTGGTGCGATGCCTTATCAGCAAATGGCGCCACCGATGATGCATCACGGTCACGGGTATGAATCATATCCATTTGCAGAAGGCTATAGCTATGAGAACCTTCCATATGAGTTGCAATATCAAGGCTCATATGATGTGCCGAACCATCGAGGACATGAAGGTTCAACGGCACAGATGACATCTCCGTATATGGGTTATGCTCCAGATCCATATGGTTATTATGCACAACCGATGTATCCGCCAAACTACTATCAGCCAACAAGTCCGGATGACGAACACAAAGAGTAAGTTGGAGAGCTTTCCTCTTTATAACAGGTGTATCAATTCCCCCTTTATCACATCCTAGGTGTGAGGGGGATTTTTCTTTTATGAAAAAATTTGCACTGTCAATTACAGCTTGTACAATGCTTGCTGCAGGGCTTGCCGGATGTGGTGGAAATAATAACGCTGCAGAGCAAATTCCTGACCGAACAAATTACGACATGAATTACGTCAATGATTACCGCGGAGCAGATCATGATTATGAAATGACCCGTGCAAATCGTGGAGATCGTGGGGAAGGACCAATTACTGACATGTTAACGGTTGACGATCGCACGACAAGAACGGAGCGCCATGATAGCACTCATAACGTTAATGACGGAATGGGAAGTTCATGGGCTTATGGTAATCCACGAGATGTCGTTGATAAAGACCATTATACGCAAGGTGAACGCGATGCCAATCAAGCACGCTTCCAAAAGTATAATGGTGAAACAGGGGACCATCCTGGAATGGTCAATGAACGTGGTCAATTAAACAATGATCACCATCAAGGTCACACTGCAAAGTACAACAACAGTACTGAACATGATCTTGAAAGAACGATTGACCATGCAGTAGAAAACATGGATCGCATTGGCGATAGTCACGTTGTTGTTGATGGAGACCACGTCGTCATTGCCGTACGCGGGAGTAACATTGATGATGATCTGAAGGCGAAAATTAAAAATACCGTTGAGGATCATACGAATAAAACCGTGTATGTAACCGATGATGACGAGATGTTCGGGAAAGTCCGAAACGTCACACGTGACATCCGTAATGCTGGTGGAGAAATGGTCGATGAAACAAGAGCGACTTTCGAAGATATGCTTGGTGACCTTGGTAATATGGCCGAGCGTCCGTTTGAGCGTAGTCGCTAAGCAATATGCAAAGCGCGAAAGGACTCCAGTCCTTTTGCGCTTTTCTATTTCATGATATATTTACATATTGGGGAGGAATGACAATGGCTGGACATTCTAAATGGAACAACATAAAAAGACGTAAAGAAGCTCAAGATTCTAAACGAGCAAAAGTATTTACAAAAATTACGAAAGAAATTTTTGCGTCTGTTCGTGCAGGTGGCGACGATCCTGCTACCAACCTAAGACTTCGCCTTGCTATACAAAAAGGTAAAGAGGCAAACTTACCAAATGATAATATAGAACGAACGATTAAAAAAGCAGCAGGAAATCAAGATGGGATCACTTATGAAGAAATTACGTACGAAGGGTATGGACCAAGTGGGGCTGCGATCTTTATCGACGTGTTAACGGACAATCGAAACCGGACGGTCGCAGAGCTCCGTTACGCGTTTTCGCGAAATGGGGGAAACCTCGGTGAAGCTGGCTCTGTATCTTTCCTATTCGAAGATGCTGGCATAATTGTTATTCATTTAGGCGATCTTGATGAAGAAGAGATTATGCTAGAAGCGATTGAAGCGGGAGCATCGGAATTTGAAGTTGAAGAACGCACAGCGATGATTACAACAGCTTACGGTGATTTCCATGACGTAAAACAAACACTCGTTGATGCAGGTTACGAAATTGAAACGTCAGAGCTTACAAAGATCCCAACGGTTTTTACCCAACTTAACCGAGAACAAGAGGAGACGATGGTAAAGCTCATTGATAAACTTGAAGACAATGACGATGTTCAAAACGTTTATCACAATGCTGAGCTTTCCTAAGAATACGTGTTCCCATTGAAGTGAGCGTTATGCTACACTGAAGAGAAACGATGGAAAAGGGGACAATCCATGTATGAACGTTTAAGTGGAGCGATCGTTTATCGTGACCACGAGTCTGTCACTGTCGACATTCATGGTGTCGGTTATCACGTCTACTGTGCAAATCCATTTGCGTATGAAATCAATGAGAGTGCAACAGTAAATGTGTTTATTTATACACATATCATTCAAGATGCGATTAAGTTGTTTGGCTTTAAATCAAGAGAAGAACGCGTGCTCTTTAGTCGATTGTTGCAAGTGTCAGGAATTGGTCCGAAAGGCGCTTTAGCGGTGCTTGCTGAGGGGAATTCTAAAGTTGTTATTCAAGCCATTGAAGAAGAGAATGAAGCGATGTTGACGAAGTTCCCTGGAATTGGCAAGAAAACGGCGAGACAAATGATTCTTGATCTTAAAGGCAAGCTTGACTTCGTTATGGATGAAGAACAATTGATGGCTACTGGACCGTTGTTTGCTAAAGAAAGTGACGCCTTAGATGAAGCAATGGATGCTCTAAGAGCGCTCGGTTACGGTGAGCGTGAGATTAAGAAAGCAGAGAAGGCATTACAAGGAAACGATTTGACTGCTGATGAATACGTAAGGCAAGCCCTTCGATTATTTGTTGAACGGTAAAGGGGGGGATTTAATTGGACGACCGCGTCATTTCTAAAGAAGCATTAACGAAGGAAGAAGAACAGTTAGACCAAGGGATTCGACCGCTTAGTTTTGCGGATTATATCGGGCAAGAACAAGTGAAAAAGAATTTACAAGTTTTTATTCAGGCTGCCAAACTTCGAGAAGAAAGCTAGATCACGTGTTGTTGTATGGCCCTCCAGGTCTTGGAAAGACGACTCTTGCTACAATTATCGCACATGAGATGGGCGTTAATATTCGAACGACATCTGGACCAGCAATCGACAGACCCGGTGATTTGGCCGCGATTCTGACGACGCTCGAGCCAGGAGATGTTCTTTTTATTGATGAAATACATCGGTTAAATCGTTCAGTTGAAGAAGTTTTATACCCTGCGATGGAAGACTTTTGTTTAGATATTGTGATTGGCAAAGGAACGGAGGCGAAGTCAATGCGATTGGACCTTCCTCCGTTTACACTCGTTGGAGCAACGACGCGGGCTGGCATGTTGAGCGCACCTTTACGCGATCGTTTTGGTGTGTTGAGTCGGCTTGAATATTACTCTCTTGAGGAACTAGCGTCGATTGTAATACGTAGTAGTAAGTTGCTTTCTTTAGAAATGAAAGAACAAGCAGCACTTGAAATTGCAAGACGTTCTCGTGCTACACCGCGAATTGCAAATCGACTGTTACGACGCGTTAGAGACTTCGCGCAAGTGTCAGACAGTGGAACGGCGGTTGGCTATGAAGCGACGGAAAAGGCGTTAGAGCAACTACAAGTCGATCCGCTAGGGCTTGATCCTAATGACGTGCGCTTACTTTCAATGATCGTTCAGAAGTTCAAAGGTGGTCCAGTTGGGCTAGAGACGATGGCTGCGATGGTTGGAGAGGAATCAGAAACAATTGAAGACGTTTATGAGCCTTATTTGTTACAGATCGGTTTTTTGCAACGAACACCGAGAGGGAGACTCGTGACGCCGCTAGCGTATGAACACTTTAATTTCGATAAGGGAGATGTCTAAACGTTGGCAGAGTTTCCGAAATGGCTCGTAATCATAGGCGTTACGCTCATTGCGATCGGTTTGTTATGGCAAGTTGGCGGGAAGTTTTTGCCTTTAGGTAAACTGCCTGGCGATTTTATTTTTCGCGGTGAAAATACGACGGTGTATTTCCCGATTGTAACGTCGATTATCATTAGCGTTGTTTTATCATTGGTGCTATTTTTGATCGGGCGTTTTCGTTAATCAGATGCAGGAGTGACCACGATGAAAGTAAAAGACTTTGATTTTGATTTACCTGAGGAGCTCATTGCTCAAACTCCTTTAGAAGAACGAGATACATCAAAATTGTTAATGCTGGATGCTAATAACGGTAGTATTCAGCATGAAACTTTCCAGCATATCGTATCTCTATTTGAGCCTGGAGATTGTCTCGTATTGAACGATACGAAAGTAATCCCGGCACGCGTTTTCGGTACGAAAGAACAAGGAGGCGCCAACATTGAGTGCTTGCTTTTGAAAGATGAAGGAAACGATACGTGGGAAGCACTCGTAAAGCCTGCCAAACGTGTAAAAGTCGGAACGACCATTTCATTTGGAGATGGCAGATTAAAAGCATCGTGTACGGAGATTCTTGCTCATGGAGGGCGGAAGTTGTCGTTTTCTTACGAAGGCGTCTTTCTTGAAGTTCTTGAAAGCTTAGGAGAAATGCCATTACCTCCATACATTACAGAGCGCTTGGATGAACAAGATCGTTATCAGACGGTATTTGCTAAGCGATCCGGTGCAGCAGCAGCACCAACTGCAGGTTTGCACTTTACCGAACAACTGCTGGGTGAGTTAAAAGACCGAGGTGTGAACATCTGTTACATTACGCTCCACGTTGGCCTTGGAACGTTTCGCCCGGTAAGTGTAGACACGATTGAAGAGCATGACATGCATGCGGAGTTTTACGAGATGAATGATGCAACAGCGACGGTTTTGAATGAAGCGAAATCAGCTGGACGTTCAATCGTTGCTTGTGGAACAACTTCAGCGAGAACTCTCGAGACGATCGTTAATGAACATGAAGCTTTTACAGCATGTTCTGGCTGGACAGACATTTTCATTTTTCCAGGTTACGAATGGAAAGCGATTAATGGATTGATTACGAATTTCCACTTGCCAAAATCAACTTTAATGATGCTCGTTAGTGCCTTTTCTAGTCGAGAGCACATTATGAATGCGTATAAAGAAGCCATTGCAAAGCGCTACCGCTTCTTTAGTTTTGGCGATGCGATGTTTATGAAGAAAGGAATCAACAACTAATGACAGCCGTGTATTATGAACATATTAAGACATGCAAGCAGTCTGGTGCTAGGCTTGGAAAAGTGCATACGCCTCACGGAAGCTTTGATACGCCAATGTTTATGCCAGTCGGGACGCTCGCAACCGTAAAAATGATGAGTCCTGACGAGCTAAAAGAAATGGATGCACAAATCATTCTTTCAAACACATACCATTTATGGTTACGTCCTGGAGAAGATTTGATTCGCGAAGCTGGCGGATTGCACTCATTTATGAATTGGGATCGTCCAATTTTAACCGATTCTGGTGGATTTCAAGTGTTTAGTTTGAGTAAACTCCGCGACATTGATGAAGAAGGTGTACGTTTTCGTAATCATATTAGCGGAGAGAAGCTTTTCCTATCACCTGAGAAAGCGATGCAAATTCAACATGCACTAGGATCTGACATTATGATGGCATTTGATGAATGCCCGCCATATCCTGCTGAGTACAAGTATATGAAAGATAGCGTAGAACGTACGAGTCGTTGGGCAGAGCGTTGTCTTCGTGAGCACGAAGGCAACACGACCCAAGGGTTGTTTGGAATTGTCCAAGGTGGGGAGTATAAAGACTTGAGACGTCAAAGTGCTGAAGATCTCGTGTCGATGGATTTTCCAGGCTATGCGATCGGTGGTTTATCCGTAGGGGAGCCAAAGCATGTCATGAACAAGGTACTTGAAGAAACGATGCCGCATTTACCTGACAACAAACCAAGGTACTTAATGGGAGTCGGTTCCGCGGACGCCCTTATAGACGGCGCGATACGTGGTGTGGATATGTTTGACTGTGTATTGCCAACAAGAATTGGTCGAAACGGGACGTGCATGACTTCTGAAGGTCGAAAGGTCATTCGTAATGCTGAATTTGCTCGTGATTTCCGTCCAATTGATGAGAACTGTGATTGCTATGCGTGTAAAAATTATTCAAGGGCATACATTCGTCATTTAATTAAGAGCAAAGAAGCGTTCGGTTTTCGTTTAACCTCTTACCATAACTTGTATTTCCTGCTAAACTTAATGGTGAACGTTCGTGAGGCGATTAAAGAAGACCGTCTTCTAGATTTCAAAGAAGAGTTTTTTGAGCAATATGGTTTTAATCGTCCAGATGCAAAGAACTTCTAAATGAGGGTTTGCAGTTTAAAATATTGTACATGAAAAGCAAAAAGTGGTACATGTACAATAAGGAAAGGAGTGAACATAGATGGCATTAGAACCTATTATTATGCTCGTTCTGATGTTTGCAATCGTCTATTTCCTGCTCATTCGTCCGCAGCAAAAGCGTCAGAAGCAGGTACGTGAGATGCATTCGAACTTGCAAAAAGGCGACGACATCATCACAATCGGCGGATTGCATGGAACAATTGATGCAATTGATGAAGAGAAAATAGTTTTGCTTGTTAACGATAATCGTAAGCTAACATATGATCGTTCAGCAGTACGTGAAGTAGTCAACCAAAACTAATTAAAAACCCGAAGCAGTTACTCACTGCTTCGGGTTTTTGCGTTTCTATTAACGTATTGAAGAGCGAATACCAACACCAATCATGCCTCCGACCATCGCAGTGACAAGACATAAAGAAAACAATAGAAGTTGAGAAAGCATGATGGCATTACCATAGCCGAGGTATTGAATCGTAATCGCGAAGATAACGAACATGACACCAGCTAGTAAGCCGAATAACCACCCTTTAGCCCCTGCTTTCATCGCAGCAACCATCCCGCCAATAAACGTAATAATTAACGTAATTGCCATCGTAAGGCCGCCGATTGAGTGCTCAGATATTGAACTTAACCGTAAAATTGTTGCTAAAATTAAACTGCTAGCTAATACGAGACAGAGCATCGTTAGCAATGAACCACCAATTGCTCTCGTAAAAGTGTGATCCATAGTGTTCCTCCTCTAAATTGAAGTTGTCAACGCTTGACCGTGTTCGTCTACTTAAACATATGCAGAAGTTACTTTGATAGAAGAAAAAGTTACATGAGCATACAACAGTTGAGGAATACTACTCGTTAATGAGTTATGAGGAGCGAATACATTGGAAGAGTTATTCTCAATTTTTTGGCGCATTCTTTTTTATTATTTCTTTTTGTTAATTGCAATCCGCGTGATGGGCAAGCGAGAAGTCGGTGAGCTAACACTTCTTGATTTTATTGTTTCCATTATGATTGCAGAATTTGCAGTGAAAGGAATTGAAGAGCGTAATATTGTGATTGGTGCGTTTCCGATCGTCGTTTTAGCATGTACGCAAATTATTTTGGCGTACGTGTCATTGAAAAGTAATCGTATGAGAGATCTATTAGACGGGGTACCTTCATTAATTATCGAGAATGGCAAAGTGAATGAAGCGGAAATGCGCAAACAGCGATACAACTTTGATGACTTGATGCTGCAATTAAGGCAACACGATATTACGGATTTTTCTAGAGTTGCGTATGCGATACTTGAGCCTTCAGGTGATTTGTCGGTGATCGAAATTGAAACGACTGCAGGAGATGTTGTTTTTCCTTTTCCTTTTATTATTGATGGAGAAGTTCAGAAGAAACATTTAAACCACATCGGAAAAAGTAGAGATTGGTTAGTAAAAGAACTGATGAAGCGAGGGTATACCGATCTCAAAAAAATTGCCGTTTGTTCAGGAAGTCGAAATGGTCACTTGATCATCGATGAGAAGCACTGAGTACATAGAAAAGCCTCCAGGTTAAGTGGAGGCCTTTTATCCTAACGAAACAGTGATTGAAGTATCGGCAAACGACTGATATTCTTGAAATGAAGCAATCGAAAGATAAACAGTCCGATCATGTAGACAAAAAGTGAAATGACAATGCTTAAAAGTGTACCTGAAAGCATATGGTCTGCTGTAACAAACGTTTTAAAGCTTATCGTGGCAGCGCCGACGGTGAGGAGAGTGACGATGGCGGTATTCACCCAATCTTTAATGCGTATCGTAAATCCGACAGCTCGTGAGACGCTTATGAAATGAAGCAAAGTTACGAGCACCATACTACAACAGATGGCAAGGGCAACGCCCATCATTCCAAGCTCAGGACGAGATGCTAGAAAAGCAATCGCTGTAATTTTTACGACAGCGCCAATCAAACTGTTGTACATCGCGGATTTGGCAAGGTTGAGTGCTTGTAAAATTGCTTGTAACGGGCCTTGAAAGTATAAGAATATACAAAATGGAGCCATTAGTTTTAAATAGATTGCAGCTTGGGGTGCATGATACATGAGTGTTAAAATCGGGACTGCAAATACATACAGCACAACGATTGAGATCCCACCGGACAATAAGGCCACTTTTGTTGTCTGTTGAAGCCTTCTCTGTATGAGGGTGTGGTCATTTTTGCTATGTGCTTCACTAATGGCAGGTACGAGTGAGACCGATAAGCCATACGTAATGAATGAAGGTAAGAATAGGAGTGGTACGACAAAGCCACTTAGTTCACCGTATTGGCTCGTAGCAAGCACCGTCGCAACGCCTGCAACAGCTAAGCTTTGTGCGACAACGATTGGCTCTAGGAATAAGGAGACACTTCCTACGAGTCGACTGCCAGTCGTTGGCAAGGCAATCTCCATTAAGTCTTTAAACGTTTGTTTCCCGCCTTCGAGGGCGCTCATAAAGTTTTTGCGAACTTTTAATGTTTTTTTTCGTTTAAATACGTAAATGATGTAAAGTAAAGAGGCGAGTTCCCCGAGTACAGCAGAAATCATTGCACCGGCGGCCGCAAATTCAACGCCGTATGGCAGTAAAGCACTCGTACAAATGGCTACAAATGCGATACGTACAACTTGTTCAATCACTTGTGCGATTGCAATCGGACGCATGTTTTGCATGCCTTGGAAATAGCCACGAACAACGGCAGATAATGCCACGATTGGTACAATTGGAATGATGGCAAGGAGCGGGTATAGTGCTCTTGCGTCGGTTAACATCCATTCAGCGAGAAATGGTGCAATCACGATAATGAGTAGGGTGAAGATTACACTTAGTATACCGGTTACTGTGAGTGACACGACGAGAATGCGTTTTTTTCGCACGTGATCGCCATTCGCGTCGGCTTCAGCAATTAATTTTGAGATTGCAACGGGTAAACCGAGTTGTGTTAAGGTGATGACGAGTAAAAATGTCGGAATCGCCATCATATACAAACCCATTCCTTCAGAGCCCATGATTCTAGCAACAACAATCTTATTTACGAAACCGAGTATTCGTGTTACCAACCCGGCGATAATTAAGATTAACGCGCCTGCAAAAAACGATTGCTTGGACATAACCGCCCTCCTCGATGTTAGACATTTAAGGGTTGTCCGTTTTACATATGTATGCCGAAGTTGTCCAAGCATGACTAGTTGATGAACCTGATCACAAAAGAGGTGAAGTGAAGTGAATCCGCAACAGTTTGACGTGTGGAAAGATGATTTAGAGCCTGTTTTAATTTTGAAAGTAGATGAATTTCAATTACTAGGTTACGAAGAAGCGACAAAAGAACTCGTTTGGCAAGCAGGAATCCAGAAACTTCGAAAACAACCGGAATTCGTTCCGTTTTATCAATTTGTTAATTCGTTTATGCGGTTGTCGGTGACAGATTATATGAATCATGTTACGATTTCAGCTTATCGAGGCGAGATGGACGGGATGGATTCGGGTCGTAATGATTTAGAAAGTTTACTCGATGATGTACTACGTCATTGACACTCAATTTTCTACGTCCGTATAATAGAGATATTGTGCCAAATCAACTGTATATGTTTTACATATCAGAACGTGATTGTTTTGTTCACTAAGGAGGACCTCTTATGGGTAAAAAAGGGCTGAGAATTGGTGCGTTTTTCGCCATTGTCATTGCTCTTGGCGTACTCATCGCACAAACAGCGACTGATGTAGCGAGAGATACGAATTTAGGATTAGATTTACAAGGCGGTTTTGAAGTGTTGTACGAGCTTCAGCCTGATGATGGAGAGTTGACACAAGAAGACATCCAATCAACCGCAACCGCTTTGAATCAACGTGTTAACGTACTGGGTGTATCAGAACCTGCAATATCTGTTGAGGGAGAAGACAGAATACGTGTTCAACTCCCAGGTGTTGAAGATCAACAAACGGCTCGAGAAACACTTGGTACTGAAGCTGAATTATCATTCCGTGATATTGATGACAACTTATTAATGACAGGAGAGTCGCTTCAACAAGGGGGATCACAAGCAACATTTAATGAGAACAATGAGCCGATTGTCTCATTAACAATTAGTGATGGAGAATTGTTCGGAGAGATTACGACAGAACTTGCTCAAAAATCATATCCAGAAAACTTACTCGTTATTTGGCTTGATTATGAAGAAGGAATGAGCTTTGAAGAGGAAGCGCAAAAAGAAGACCCGGCATTTATGTCAGCAGCGACGGTACAACAAACGTTAACGACAGATGCAAGTATTACGGGAAACTTTACACTTGAAGAAACAGAATTTCTAGCAGATATTTTGAATGCAGGCTCATTGCCGGTTTCTCTTGAAGAAGTGTACTCGAATGCAGTTGGGGCATCACTTGGTGAGCAAGCATTACAACAAACATTGTTTGCCGGTATGATTGGTGTGGCCTTGATCTTTCTTTATATGATCGGTTACTACCGATTTATGGGTATCATTGCGGCGATTACGCTTTCCGTTTATATTTACCTCGTTATGATTTTCTTTAATGCGATCCAAGGTGTACTGACGTTACCTGGTATTGCTGCACTCATACTTGGTGTCGGTATGGCAGTCGATGCAAACATATTAACGTATGAGCGGATTAAGGAAGAATTGAAAGACGGGAAATCAGTGAAATCTGCTTACAAAGCAGGAAGTCGTAGAGCTTTAGGAACAATTATTGACGCCAACATCACGACAATCATTGCTGCAGCAGTGATGTTTTATTTCGGAACAAGCGCAGTACAAGGATTTGCGGTCATGTTAATTGTTAGTATCCTAACAAGCTTTATTACAGCGGTCTGGGGTGCGAGACTCTTACTTGGATTATGGGTCAATAGTCGTGCGTTGAATCGTAAGTATTGGCTATTCGGTGTGAAGGGACGTGATGTTCGTGGACTTTAATATGGCGAATAAGAACATTGACCTTATTAAACATCGAAAGAAGTATTTTGGTCTTTCCATTATCATTGTATTAATCGGAGCTATTTTACTTTCAACGGTTGGTCTTAACTTAGGGATTGACTTTGAAAGTGGTACTCGTGTAGATGTTGCTTCAAGTGAGACGTTAACAGAAGAAGAAGTTGCAGATCACTTTATACAGGCCGGGGGCTATGAGCCTGATGACATTACACTTGCTGGTGATAATAATGAACAAGCATCCGCACGGTTTATCGGTGCGATGCCTCAAGAAGATGTAACGACCATTCAAAGTTACTTTATCGATGAATTTGGTGAAGAACCAAGTGTAAGTACGGTTTCACCACAAATCGGTCGAGAACTTGCACAAAATGCGATCATCGCAACGCTTATAGCGGCGTTTGGAATTGTCATTTATGTTGCATTTCGGTTTGAATTTTTATATGGTGTTGCAGCCGTCGTTGCGCTTTTATATGATGCGTTTTTCGTCTTGACGATGTTTAGCATCTTCCAACTAGAAGTAAACATTCCATTCATTGCAGCCATATTAACTGTTGTCGGTTATTCGATCAATGATACGATCGTAACATTTGACCGAATAAGAGAGAACATGAAGAAACAAGATGAAATCAAAGGGTTTGATCATCTTGCAAAAGTAGTAAACGATAGTTTACTTCAAACGTTAACGCGCTCGATTAATACGGTATTAACCGTTTTATTCGCAGCGGTTGCGATTTGGTTACTCGGTAGTTCAGCGATTATGTCGTTTGCTTTTGCGATCGTTATTGGTCTGATTGCCGGAACGTATTCTTCATTATTCCTTGCAGCTCAACTTTGGCTCGTTATGAAACATCGATCACTTGAAAGACAAAAGAATAAACCTGTAGAGGCCGAAGAATACTAAGTCAGATACCCCTTCAAGATGAAGGGGTATCTTTACCGTCCATATCTATGAGAAGGGAGTGGGGGAAGACGTGGATACAGCCACAAAGGAGCGCTACAAAAAAATAAATTTTGCTGCTTGGTTAGGAATTGTTATTAATATCGTCTTAGCACTCGTCAAAGGCATTGTTGGGGTTTTTGCAAACAGTCGAGCATTGATTGCTGATGCTGTCCATTCAGCAGCCGATGTGGTGACGTCCTTTGCCGTTTTAATTGGTGTGCGAGCAGCAGAGTTACCTCCAGATAAAGATCATCCATATGGACACGGCAAAGCCGAATCGATTACAGCCATCATCGTGAGTGTGTTACTATTTATGGTCGGTTTAGAAATTGCGATGAGTACGTTCGGGGACATCGGTTCAGAAAACCCAGTTCCTCAAATGATCGCGCTATATGTGATCATCATCTCCATCATCATTAAGGAGCTTTTGTTTCGTTATAAGCTTCATTTGGGGAGAAAGTACAATAGTGAAGCAATCATTACGGATGCATGGCATCACCGTTCAGATGCCTATTCTTCAATCGCAGCAATGGCTGGGATTATTGCTTCGTTACTTGGTGCCCACTTTGGCATTGCGTGGTTGATGTACGGTGACATGTTTGCAGGAATTCTCGTTGCTGTACTCGTTATGGTCATGGCATTTAAACTCGGAAAAGATGCGGTTCACAATGCGCTTGATCACGTTTTGCATGATGAGGATACGGTAGAGATGAAGCAAAATGTACGAAAAGTAGTAGGTGTGTATCATATTGATGAGTTTCATGCAAGAGAGCATGGACATTATGTAATTGTAGATATTAAAATAGGAGTAGATCCGACAATTTCTGTACGTGAAGGTCATGACATTGCTAAGAATGTCAAGGCAGTGCTCATGGAAGAAGAACGAGTGCGCAACGTACTCGTTCATGTAAATCCGTTAGACGAAGTGGAAGATGATGAGACTGGAGTGAACGAACAATGAGAGGGCAATGGACATTAATCTTAGGGTTAGTTGCGGCATTAATGATTTCAATCTTTGCAGTGATCAATGTAGATTCTGTAACGGTAGACTTTATGTTTACAACAGCTCAAGTGCCACTGATCTTAATTATTCTAGGCTCGGTATTAATGGGCGGTGTTATTGTTGGGGCGGTTGGACTACTTAAGGTGTATAAACTCCAACAAGAAATAAAACGTCTAAAGAAAAATCAACAAGAAGGCCGACAAGTAAGCGATCATCCAGATCCCGTTGACAATAACGACGAAAATCAAGAAAACGAAACGACATGAAAAGTTCATTGTCGTTCCGCTGTCTCTTCTGTATAATAGTTACGGTCAGGTGAGGAGGTCGCTACCGATGTTACAACCAACAACAAAGTGGGAACTGAATACTGAATCGGAATCTGCCCAAGTGTTAGCTACACAACTAGAGGTATCGCGCTTAACCGCCCACCTCCTGATCAATCGTGGATGTGATACAAAAGAAAAAGCGGAAGCTTTTTTACATATGAATGAGGATCGTATGCACGATCCTTTTCTTATGAAAGGGATGAAAGAAGCCGTTGATCGTATTCATCAAGCGATTATTGATCAAGAAAAAATTGTCGTTTTTGGCGATTATGATGTTGACGGTGTTTCAAGCACAGCGCTAATGTGTGAGACCCTTTCTAAGCTAGGTTCGAAATATGATTGGTACATTCCGAATCGGTTTACTGAAGGATACGGTCCGAACCGGAATGCCTTTAATAAGTTGTACGATGAAGGTGCAACACTACTGATTACCGTAGATACGGGAATTGCTGCTGTTGATACAGTCGCATATGCGAACGAATTAGGATTAGATGTAATCATTACTGATCATCACGAGGTAGGTCCAGAAATACCTAATGCATTTGCGGTCATTAATCCTAAGCAAAAAGATTGTTTATACCGTTTAGTGACCTTGCAGGTGTTGGTGTTGTGATGAAAGTGGCTCATGCACTTTTAGGTGAAGTTCCTAAAGACGGTCTTGATCTCGTATCATTAGGTACGATTAGTGACTTAGTCCCACTCATCGATGAAAACCGTTATTTTGCCAAACGAGGACTAAGGGTATTATCAAGACTCGATCGCCCAGGTTTGCAGGCACTTTGTGAGTTGAGTGGACTTAGCGATCCACCATTTACAGCAGAGAAAGTTGGTTTCGGCTTTGGTCCGCGTTTAAATGCTGCCGGAAGAATGAGTAGTGCAGATCCTGCTTGCCAGATTTTGCTTACGACGGATCAAGAAGAAGCCTATCATCTCGCAGAACGTATTGAACAATTAAACGTCGAACGACAACGTACCGTTGAAGAGATCACGAAAGAAGCGGTTGCGATGTCTGAGAGGCTGACCGAGCAAGATGCCATTGTCGTCGCAAACGAGAATTGGAATTCTGGGGTAACCGGAATTGTTGCTTCGCGTTTGGTCGAGAAATACCAACGACCGAGCATCGTGATCGCACTTGATTCAGAAGGTGTCGGCAAAGGGTCTGCTAGAAGTATTGAAGGCTTTGATTTGTATGAGTCATTGTCAACGGTCAGGGAGTTGTTCACCCATTTTGGTGGGCATCCGATGGCAGCGGGTTTAACGATTGATCATACGAACATTGATTTGTTACGAGCGCATTTAAACGAAGCTGTAAAACAAACGATGACAGATGAAGATTTCATAAAAACATCTCCTGTAGAATTAGAATTAAAGATGAGTGACGTGACGACGAGCTTGATTAAAGAAATTGAGCAACTAGCTCCATTCGGTGTGAAAAATCCAAAGCCGAGTGTTCTTATTAGAAACGCAGCGATCGCGCAAAAGAAAGCGATAGGCAGCGATCAAACTCACGTAAAGATGCTTCTTGAAAGTGATGGAGTAACGCTTGATTGTATCGGGTTTCGAAAAAGTTACATGAATGATGCTGTTAGCGACGATAGCCTCATCTCAGTCATTGGTGAGTTAGAAAATAATGAGTGGCGAGGGAACGTAAAACCCCAACTGATTATTCGTGATGCTGAGGTTCGTGAAACACAAGTGTTTGATATGAGAGGGAAATCGATTCAAACGATTGAGCGTTTTGATCATGAGACGAGCTATATCGTATTCCAAGATGCAATGAAAAAAACACTTACTAATTTAGGGATTGCAGAACATCAAATCATTGATGGTGAGAGTGAAAGGCTTTCTGAATCGATGACCACTTTTGTGCTCATTGATTTACCAAAGGACCTAGCTTCGCTCGAGAATGTCTTCCGTCATTTTGGAAAGCAGATGGATACACTATACGTGTTGTTACAAGACGAAACGAAAGCTTACTTTACATCGCTTCCGACGCGTGAACAATTTAAGTGGTTGTTTGCGTATATTAAACAAGAAGGTACACTTGATATTCATCGCACGATCGAACAAATTGTTCGTCATAAAGGATGGTCTGTCGATACGGTCCGCTTTATGTTTGTCGTTTTTGAAGAGTTGCAGTTTATTACGAAGCGTGAAGGACGCGTCGAGCTCAATGACACACCTTCTAAAAAAGCCTTAACCGATGCTCCAATTTACGAGCGTCATCGTAAAAAAGTTGAAGTTGAAACAACGTTGTTAATGTCAACAACTGAGCAACTAAAAACATTTTTTCATCCTTTTTTAGTTGAGCAGCCAATTGAAAGCGAGGAAATACGCAGTGGATTACAAAGCACACATTAAAATTATTGATAATTACCCAAAGGAAGGCATTCAGTTTAAGGATATTACGCCACTTTTGCAAAATGGTCCTGCCTACAAAAAGGCAATTGATGAGATGACAGAATACGTAAAGTCCAAAGATGTTGATATCGTAGTTGGTCCTGAAGCACGTGGTTTTGTTGTCGGATGTCCAATTGCATACTCTTTAGAAAAGAGTTTTGTGCCTGTTCGGAAAACAGGTAAGCTTCCACGTGAAGTCGTGACAGAAGATTATGGTCTTGAATATGGTAAGGACACACTTGCGATTCACGCTGACAGCATCAAAGAAGGCGATCGTGTGATTATTACTGACGATTTACTTGCAACGGGTGGTACGATTGAAGCGACGATCAAGCTCGTTGAGAAGCTTGGTGGCGTTGTTGTTGGATGTGCGTTTTTAATCGAGCTTCAGTATATTGATAGCCGAGCTAAGATTAAAGATTACGACGTCTTTTCGTTAATTCGTTACTCATAAACGTGTAGGGTGCCTAATTACAGGCACTCTTTTTCTGTAAGGAACTAAAAGAGCAAGCCGAAGGACTTTACAGGCAATCATTTTTTATTGATAATAGATTAAATAGAGATGTAGAGAGATTGATGAAAGGTGATTCCATGACGATCGAGCAGTTATTAGAGCGGGCAGCAGAATACATGTCACAAGAGCACGTAGATTTTATTCATCGTGCTTATTTATACGCAGAGAAAGAACACGAAGGTCAATATCGGAAGTCCGGCGAACCGTACATTCATCACCCTGTACAAGTGGCTGGAATTTTAATTGAATTGAAGCTAGAGCCTGCAACGATTGCTGGTGCTTTTTTACATGATGTTGTTGAAGATACGGAGACGAGTCTAGAGCAGCTAGAAGAGCATTTCGGTGAAGAAGTGAAAATGCTCGTTGACGGTGTAACAAAGTTAAAGAAGATCAAGTACAAATCCAAAGCTGAGCAACAAGCAGAGAACCACCGTAAGATGGTTGTGGCGATGGCAAGAGACATTCGTGTTATTCTCATTAAATTGGCAGATCGTCTGCACAACATGCGAACGCTTAAGCATCTACCTGCAGAGAAGCAGCGCAGAATCTCTAACGAGACGCTTGAGATTTTTGCACCGCTCGCACATCGACTCGGAATTTCCACGATTAAATGGGAATTAGAAGATATAGCACTTCGCTATTTAGATCCCCAACAATATTACCGCATCGTTAATTTAATGAAGCAAAAGCGTGCGCAACGAGAACAATATATTGATGAAGTCATGACAGACATTCGTTCTAATGTGAAAGAGTTAAATGTGGAAGCAGACATATCAGGTCGTCCGAAACATATTTATAGCATTTAC
This sequence comes from Geomicrobium sp. JCM 19038, assembly GCF_000698125.1. Classification (GTDB taxonomy): domain Bacteria; phylum Bacillota; class Bacilli; order Bacillales; family Marinococcaceae; genus Geomicrobium_A. Next base: position 43,767 of record NZ_BAXA01000001.1, read on the forward strand.
CGAAAAATGACGATTCAGAAAAAACAATTCAACGAGATTTACGATTTGTTAGCGGTTCGAATTATCGTTAAGAACATTAAAGATTGCTATGCAGTGCTAGGAATTATTCATACACAATGGAAGCCAATGCCTGGTCGTTTTAAAGACTACATTGCAATGCCAAAAGCGAATATGTATCAATCACTCCATACGACAGTGATCGGTCCAAAAGGCGAGCCACTTGAAGTGCAAATTCGCTCCGAAGACATGCACAAGATTGCAGAGTACGGGGTAGCGGCACATTGGGCTTATAAAGAAGGTACACCGACCGGTGTGCAATCATTGGACAAGCTCGGTTGGTTTAGAGAAATTCTCGAATGGCAAAACGATACAACAGATGCAGAAGAGTTTATGGAGTCCCTTAAGATCGACCTCTTCTCAGATATGGTGTTCGTATTCACACCAAAAGGGGATGTCATTGAATTACCTCGAGGTTCAGTGCCGATTGATTTTGCTTATCGCATTCACACCGAAATCGGAAACCGAACGATCGGTGCAAAAGTGAACAGCAAGATGGTTCCGCTTGATCATCAACTAAAAACAGGCGATATTGTTGATATTTTGACATCAAAGCATTCATATGGACCTTCCCAAGATTGGCAGAAGATCACCCAAAGTTCCCATGCCAAAAACAAAATTAAGCAGTTCTTTAAGAAAGAACGCCGAGATGAGAACGTTCAAAAAGGCCGGGAGGCAATTGAGCGTGAATTGAAATCACAAGAGTTCAACCCGAAAGAAATTCTCATTGATGAGAACATCAAATCGACAGCAGATAAATTTAGTTTTTCTGGCGAAGAAGATATGTTTGCGGCCGTTGGATACAATGGCATTAGCGCAAAACAAGTCGTGACACGTCTCACTGACAAAAAACGTCAAGAAAATGAGCAACAAGAGAAGAAAACAGTGTCCGATGCTGTAAAAGAAATATCACCACAGACGCCAACAAGAACGAGACGCTCAGGTACGGGTGTAAAAGTAAGAGGCGTTGATAATTTGCTCATTCGTTTATCTCGATGTTGTAATCCTGTACCAGGGGATGACATTATTGGGTTTATTACGAAAGGACGAGGTGTGTCAATTCATCGTACAGATTGTCCGAATATCACAGGTTTAGGTGACGATCGTAGTCGTGTTGTTTCTGTTGAATGGGATGAAGACGACCAGAAAGTAAAGAATTACAACGTTGACATCGAAGTAACAGGGTACGACCGTCGCGGTTTGTTGAATGAAGTGTTAAATGTCGTTGCAGAGTCTAGAACGAACATTCATGCTGTTAATGGACGCTCAGACAAAAACAAAATGGCGACCATTGATATGACGATTGCAATTAACAACATCGATCATTTATATAAAGTCGTAGATAAGATTAAAAAATTGCCAGATGTATACTCTGTTCGAAGAGTCATGCAATAAAGGAGTCGACCATGAGAGTATTACTACAACGTAGCAAAAAGGCTCAAGTCGTCGTTGCAGAAGAAACGGTAGGGCAAATCGATTATGGGTACGTATTACTCGTTGGCGTTACACACGAAGATACGGTGAAAGATATCGAATGGTTAGCCGAGAAGATCGTTCACTTACGTTTGTTTGAAGATGATGAAGGGAAGATGAACCATTCGTTAATTGATGTAGGTGGAAGTGTTTTATCTGTCTCCCAGTTCACGTTGTATGGCGATGCGAAAAAAGGCAGAAGGCCTAGTTTTACGAATGCAGCAAGGCCTGACTTAGCAAATGATCTTTACGAGCAATTTAACGAAGCGATTAAAAGCCGAGGCGTTAACGTTGAAACGGGTGTGTTCGGTGCGATGATGGACGTCTCGTTAACGAACGATGGTCCAGTGACGCTAATGCTTGAGTCTCCGCAATAAAGTTTGTGAAGATAGTTGACAATGTGGAGATAGATATTTATGATAGAAAACATACATGCAGACCGTTGATGAAGAAAAGTACTAGATGATTCATGAACACAGAGAAGAAGAGGCCATGGCTGGAAGCCTTCTGTTCATCCATTTAGGAAAGACACTTCGTAGGGGCTCGTTCGAACGAATTTTTTAGTAGAGCGAGACGTAACACAGGCGTTAACTGTGCTAAGTGGATGTCTTTAATTAGACTTCAAGTTGGGTGGCACCGCGGTATACTCGTCCCTCTGAATTGTTTTTCAGAGGGGCTTTTTTATGCATTAATTTAGAAGGAGTGACGTTTCATGGCATTTAATATTCCTCGTGGCACGCAAGACTTGTTGCCAGGCGTATCAGAGCAGTGGCAATGGGTGGAGTCTGTTGCAAGAGAAGTGAGCCGGAAATATAATTACCAAGAAATTCGTACACCAATTTTTGAGACAACGGAAATTTTCCAACGTAGTGTTGGAGATAGCACAGATATCGTTCAAAAAGAAATGTACACGTTCCAAGATCGTGGTGGGAGACACTTATCGTTACGCCCTGAAGGAACAGCATCCGTTGCTCGTTCATTCGTAGAAAATAAGATGCACGGCAATGTGACGCAGCCAGTAAAGATGTACTACATTGGACCGATGTTTCGTTATGAACGACCAGAATCAGGACGTATGCGTCAGTTCCACCAGTTCGGTGTTGAAGCAATTGGAAGTGACGATCCTGCGATCGATGTAGAAACGATTGCACTTGCGATGGATTTTTACAAAGCGTGTGGCTTAGACAACTTAAAACTTGTACTCAATAGTTTAGGTGACAAAGAAGTACGTAAAAATCACCGCGAAGCGTTAGTTGCGCATTTCTCTGATCGTATTGATGAATTTTGTAGCGACTGCCAAGGGCGACTTGAGACGAACCCACTTAGGATTCTAGATTGTAAAGTTGATCGTAACCACGAACTCGTACAATCTGCACCTTCCATTCAAGAGTATTTGAATGAAACGTCGGTTCAATATTTCGACAAAGTGAAGCAATTGCTTGAAGACATCGGAATTTCGTATGTTGTTGATCCGAATCTAGTGCGCGGTCTTGACTATTATACGAATACAGCATTTGAGATTATGCTTGATGAGCCGGAGTTTGGTGCAATTACGACACTGACTGGTGGCGGACGTTATGAAGGACTTATTGAAGAGTTTGGTGGTCCAAAAACGTCAGGAATAGGCTTTGGGTTAAGCATTGAGCGCGTGTTAATGGCGCTTGAAGCGAGAAACAAACTTCCTGAAGTTGGCTCAAGTTTAGACGTGTTTGTTGTAGCTGTTGGAGAGAAAGAGAATGACAAAGCGACAACATTGCTACATGATTTACGTCAAGCGGGTATTAGTTGCGATAAAGATTATGCAGCAAGAAAATGAAAGCCCAATTTAAAAGCGCAGACCGAGTGAACGCAAGCCGGGTAATCGTCATTGGTGAGCAAGAACTCGAAAGTGGCATCGTCAATGTGAAGAACATGGAATCAGGAGAACAAGAGCAAGTTTCTTTTGAGCACCTTGTTACTCACTTAACGTCTTAATATAGAGAACAGATGAGGAGTGTGTTGAAGTGGTAGGAGTAGGAAGAACGCATTACAGCGAAGAAATTACTGAAGCAATTGTTGGCGAACACGTACAGTTAAAAGGGTGGGCACGTACACGTCGTGACCTCGGACAAGTCATTTTTATTGATTTACGCGACCGCAGTGGTGTCGTACAAGTCGTATTTAGCCCGGAGATTAACGAATCGGCGTTGGCTATTGCAGATTCAATTCGTAACGAATACGTACTTGATGTAAAAGGGAAAGTCGTTTTACGAGATGAAGAAACGATCAACGACAAAATTCCAACTGGAAGAGTCGAAGTACACGTTGATGAAGTGAAGATCTTAAACGTATCAAAACCACTACCGTTTACGATCGATGAAGACGTACAAATATCTGAAGACATTCGTTTAAAGAAACGCTACCTTGATCTTCGTCGCCCGAACATGCAACGCGTGTTCCGTTTACGCCATCAAGTGACAAAAGAAATTCGTAACTTCTTAGATCATCAAGACTTTATGGAAGCTGAAACACCGATGCTTACAAAGAGCACGCCAGAAGGAGCAAGAGATTACCTCGTTCCAAGTCGTGTTCATGAACATGAATTTTACGCATTGCCACAATCCCCACAGTTGTTTAAACAACTACTGATGGTTGCTGGTTTTGAGCGTTATTATCAGATCGTTCGTTGCTTCCGTGATGAAGATTTACGAGCGGATCGTCAACCAGAATTTACACAAGTCGATATTGAGGCATCGTTTATGGATAGCGAAGACTTGTTTAAAATGTCAGAAGCAATGATGGCGCGCATTATGAAGGCTGTACACAATAAAGACATTGTGACACCGTTCCCGCGTATGACTTACAATGAGGCGATGAACCGTTTCGGATCTGACAAGCCAGATACACGCTTTGCAATGGAGCTCGTAGAGCTTTCAGACATTGTGAAAGACAGTGGTTTCAAAGTATTTACGGGTGCTCTTGAAAAAGGTGGCAAAGTAAAAGGACTAAATGCAAAAGGTCAGGGCGACGCAATGAGTCGTAAAGAAATTGATGACTTAGCAGACTTTGCTGCAATTTACGGTGCTAAAGGCTTAGCGTGGTTAAAGGTAGACGAATCATTGGCGCTTAAAGGACCAATCGCTAAGTTCCTATCGGAAGAGATCCAAGAAGAGATGAAACGTGCGATGAATGCTGAAAGTGGAGACTTACTCATGTTCGCAGCTGATGAATCAAAAGTCGTGTACGACGTTCTCGGTGCGCTTCGTATGAAGTTCGGGAAAGAGCTAGGTTTAATTGATACAGATGCGTATAACTTCTTGTGGGTGACAGACTTCCCGCTCGTTGAATACGACAAAGATGAAGATCGTCATGTCGCTTTACACCATCCGTTCACTCGTCCAGTTGCAGAAGATGTTGAAAAGCTTGCATCAGAGCCAGAAAACATCATCGCTCATGCGTATGACCTCGTATTAAATGGCTACGAGCTTGGCGGAGGTTCACAGCGTATTCATGAACCGGAATTGCAAATGCAGATGTTTAAAACGCTCGGTTTTACGGAGAAAGAAGCGACAGATCAATTCGGTTTCTTAATTGACGCGCTTAGCCACGGGGCGCCTCCTCACGGAGGAATTGCACTAGGACTTGACCGTCTCGTCATGCTACTTGCAGGCGTTGATAACTTACGTGAAGTGATCGCATTCCCGAAAACAGCGAGTGCAAGTTGCTTACTCACTGAAGCACCAAGTCAGGTTAGTCCTAGTCAATGGAAAGAGTTGCATTTACGTCCGCGTTAAATAAACTATTTACGTTCGACGGTGCGAAAACTTGTAATAAAGTCGGATGGATCGGTTTTTATGTAAAACGTTCGTACACCTTGTGACGTATGTAAATAAAAAAAGCCAATCTCGCCTTCTTGATAGCGATAAGAAACGTCAAAAACCTTCTCAATAACAAAGGATTCATGATCAATGGTAATGCGATCATCATAAAGCACCATATCTGTATCGTAATGCTCGGTGTGCTTTTCAATTGCCCCGATCTTCTGAATGATATGGGTAATAGGTAGTCTGTTAATTGGTTCACTCATAATTTTCCCTCCTCGTTACAGTATACCCAGTGAGTAGAAAGAGTGAAACCTTTAGGTCGTTATATTCTTTACTCTTTTGTTGCAGAAGAAACACGTTCGTGCTATACTTTTTACAAGTTAAAGTCCTGTAGTGTTCGTAGCGCACTATACGTTTTGAGCCAACATTTTTTACTAGGGAGCTTGACGTTTCAATAGGAAGTAAATGCCTCGGTAGCTGGGGACTTACGGAGTATTGAACAAGGCACCCACCTGCGATTGCAGGCTTCAAAACTTGGTGATTTTATACGGCACAACGGGACTACATAGTCGAACAAGTTAACGATTGATCAAGGACCCCAATATGTGGGTCCTTTTTACGTTGTTTAGAGCAATACTATACTCCTGAAATGTCTAACCGAAGTGACTAAGTCGATTGTTCATGGCAGTAGAGAACCCTCGATTTCTTTATGAATAGAAGTGCGAGGGTTCTTATGAATTGAAAGTAATGTGAAGGTCGTCTGTTTTGCCATTCAATTACGGACGTTTCGCTGCTCTCTGTCCGAATTGTGCGTTAATTTGACCTTTCAACATCTTCTCACGAAGAGTGGCATTTCGCTGCTTGTCCATACGCTTAATTTCAAATGTTTGCATACCGTCTGCCATTTTCTCCGCAATTTCCATGAGTCGTTCAATGTCTAAGAACGAGTATTTCCTTGTGCCGCCTTTGCTACGCTCTGGAAAAACGAGTTGTCGTTCTTCGTAGTAGCGAACTTGTCGTTCGCTAAGGCCTGTTAATTCACAAACGACACCGATGGTGATGACTTTCTTTTTCTTATAGTTCATGACATCCCCGTCCCTTGATGTTATGTATGTTTCCCTAATGATAGCAAAATTCACATACTTCAAGGGGGGCATTGTTAGATTTTCTATCGAAAAATCTAAAAAAGCGACTATAGGAATAGTCGCTAATCGGCTTTTGAAACTTGTTGTAAATTCCCATTCTCATCCATACGAAAGCTTGAACTCATAAATGAATCGGTTAATGTAGATTCATCCAAAAACATCATATTTCGTGCACGATTAATGACTTGCATTAATGAATCGTGGTCTTGTTCAATCTTTTGTAAACGTTCCCGTAAGTGTTGGTTTTCTTCTGTTAGTGCTTTGTTTTGCTCGAGTACGTTAGAATCATCATGCGATTGATGTTTGTATTGCTGTAAAAACGAAATCACATCGTCAATACTCATGGATTCGCTTTGCTCTTTGGCCACGTCTGTCTGAGTGGTCGATGTCGCTTCTCTAAGATTATGATTACCAAATGTATGAGCGACTGCATTGGCCGCGTCTTTTCTTTGGTGGTTTTTACGTTCGCGTTTTGCATCTGCAATTTTGTTATCGTATTGATCACGAACGACCGCATTCCAACGGAATCCACAAGCTGCAGCTGTTCGGTTCAGTTGATCACCAACTTCTTCAAATGCTTTAAGTTGTGTGCTTCCTCGTTTAATGTGATTGAGGACGGTATCTGCAAGCAAAACATCATCTTCGTGTGACCACGCATCTTGTCGAACTTTTGTCATGAAACGTCCCTTCTTCCACTTAAAGATTCTAGTTTTACTATGGACAAACTTCGGAATCTCTATACTTCCATTCATAGAAAGAGGGCGTTTATTTTTATTTTGTGCGAGATTTAATGTTTTGTTGTGCATCGTGAAAGGCTTGTTCGTACTTGCTTTTCCCGGATAATTTCAAGTAGCGGTGATCTTTAATTAAATCTGGTAAATATTGTTGCGTGACCATTGCATGTTCATAGTCATGGGGATACAAATAACCGACGCCTCGGTTCATGCTTGTGCGCCACTATAATGAGCATCGCGCAAATGATCAGGAATCTTTGGTGAGCCGTACTGCCGAATGTCTGCAAGCGCTTTGTCTACTGCTTTATATGCTGAATTGGATTTCGGTGATAAGCACAGTTCAATGACAGCATTGGCAAGCGGGATTCGCGCTTCTGGAAAACCGAGCCGTTCGGACGCTTCAATTGCAGATAACGTCCTTGCGCCAGCTTGCGGGTTTGCAAGTCCAATATCTTCATATGCGATAACGAGTAATCGACGATTAATGCTAACGAGATCGCCTGCTTCAATTAAACGAGCTAAATAATGAAGCGCTGCATCTGCATCACTTCCTCGAATTGACTTCTGAAAAGCAGAAAGCACGTCATAATGACCATCACCATCTTTATCATGGTTAAAGTTCTTTTTTTGTGTACATACTTCGGCAATACGAACGTCAATCTTCACAATGCCGTTGTCATCTTTAGGTGTTGACAATACGGCGAGCTCTAATGCATTTAAAGAAGCCCGTAAGTCTCCATTACAAGAAGTAGCGATATGTTCTAAGGCGTCGGGGTCTACTTCTGTGTTCACATCACCTAAACCTCGTTCGCGTTCCGTCAATGCGAGCTTTAACATCGATGTGATGTCTTCAACTTCAAGAGAATGCAATTCAAAGATGTGACAACGACTACGAATCGCTGGATTAACAGAGTGATAGGGATTCGCGGTTGTGGCTCCGATGACAATTAATGTTCCGCTTTCCAAATGGGGCAGTAAAAAGTCTTGTTTCGCCTTATCCAAACGATGGAACTCATCAAGTATTAAGACGAGTTGCCCGTATAACTTCGCTTCTTCAGCGGCAATTTGCAAATCCTTTTTCGTATGCTCTACCGCGTTTAGTAACTTATACTTGAGGTTCATCGTCCCAGCGATGGCGATGGCAGTTGACGTCTTCCCCGTACCAGGTGGACCGTGGAAAATCATCGGGTGTAAAACACCAGCAGTTACCATTCGCGTGATGAGTCCGCCTTCTTCTAATAAATGCTTCTGGCCGACAACTTCATTAATTGTCCTTGGTCGCATGTTGTATGCAAGTGGGGCATGGTTCAATTGAATCACTCCATCTACTAGCGAATACACGTTCTAGTTGTTCAAAGCTTAGCACAAACATCCAAAAACAGACAAGAAGTACAGCCTTGTGTTCAATGAGTAGCGAACATGCTATAATGTCACGTAAAGCACAATGATGAACGAGCGCGTAACTACTATAGATATAAACGTTTGGTTTCTAACATTAGAGAGGTGTCCATTATGAAGATTTCAACTAAAGGGCGTTACGGATTAACAATTATGATTGCATTAGCGAAAAGACATGGTGAAGGTCCGATTTCATTAAAGTCAATCGCAAAAGATAATAACTTATCAGAGCATTATTTGGAGCAATTAATCGCTCCACTAAGAAATGCCATTTTTGTAAAAAGCGTACGAGGCGCTTATGGTGGTTATATGCTGGCAAAAGAACCGGGTGATATTACCGCAGGTGACATTATCCGAGTTCTAGAAGGTCCAATTACTCCAGTAGAAGTGATGGAAGATGAAGAACCGGCAAAACGAGATTTATGGATTAAAATTCGTGATGCGATTAAAGAAGTGCTTGATTCAACAACGCTTTTAGATCTTGCGAATTATGAAGAGGCAGATACGCAAGAAGATTATATGTTCTACATTTAAGTTAACGATAGAAAGTTGAAGGTGACAAACATGCATGACATTTACCTCGATCATGCGGCAACAACACCCGTTCGTGAAGAAGTTTTTGAAGCGATGAAACCGTACTTTGACGGCACAAAGATTGGAAATGCATCAAGCATTCATCGTTATGGACGTAAAGTACGTGTTGAAATTGATAAAGCAAGAAGAACGGTTGCCAAAAGCATTGGAGCAAAACATGACGAAATTATTTTTACGAGCGGCGGCACTGAGGCAGACAATTTAGCAATTCGAGGAACCGCGGTTGCTAATCGTGCGAACGGTCGACATATTATTTCTACGAATGCTGAACACCATGCCGTTCTTCACGTTTTGGAGCAATTAGAACGGGAAGGATTTGAAGTGACGTATTTGCCTGTGGGTGTTGACGGTGCCGTTACAACCAAAGAAGTAGAAGCGCACTTCAAGACGACACGATTCTCGTAACGATCATGCACGGCAATAATGAGACGGGCATAGTGAACCCGGTTGCTGAGATTGGTGAAATGTTACAAACTCATCAAGCTGTATTTCATACTGATGCGGTTCAATCGTACGCAGTACTTGGACTTAATGTCGAGCAATTACGGATTGATTTATTATCAGCTTCAGCTCACAAACTTAACGGCCCAAAAGGGGCGGGGTTTTTGTATGTCAAAAATCAGACAAACGTATCGCCCCTTTCGTATGGCGGTGAGCAAGAGAAAAAGCTTCGACCAGGGACTGAAAATGCTGCAGCAATTATTGGATTAGAGTCAGCCGTTTTACTAAGAGAAGCAGAAAGAACAGAGCGCTACGAACGTTATTTAACGCTTAAGAAGATGCTTTTAGAGCGACTTGATGCAAACGGCGTGAATTATGAAAGAAATGACTTTGCAGCTGACGTTACGCTTCCTCATATCGTTAACATTAGTTTCCAAGGCGTCCCAACTGAGCCTTTGCTCGCACAATTAGATTTAGCTGGCGTGGCAGTAAGTAGTGGCTCAGCATGTACGGCGGGGAGCTTCCAGCCGTCACATGTTTTACAAGCGATGTTTGGGGACGATGATGAACGTATAAAAACATCCATTCGATTTAGTATCGGATCAACGAATACAGAACAACAAGTAATAGATACGGCGGATACGCTTGCTAAGGTAACAGCGTTAATCCGTTCAAGATTGCAAACGAGGTGAATACGATGACCAAAGAAAAACACAATACTCGCGTCGTCGTCGGAATGAGTGGTGGAGTAGACTCTTCACTTACAGCAGCACTTCTAAAAGAAGAAGGGTACGACGTCGTCGGTGTATTTATGAAAAACTGGGACGATGAAGATGAAATGGGTGTCTGTACGGCAACAGTTGATTATGAAGACGTTGCTAGAGTTGCCGATCAACTCGACATCCCTTATTACAGTGTGAACTTTGAAAAAGAGTATTGGGACCGTGTTTTTGAATACTTTTTAGAAGAACACCGTAAAGGGCGTACGCCAAATCCGGACGTTATGTGTAACAAAGAAATAAAGTTTAAAGCGTTTCTCGATCATGCCATGCTTTTAGGAGCTGATTATGTAGCGACGGGTCATTATGCGCAAATCAACCGATTAGAAGACGGTACGGTACAAATGTTAAGAGGGAAAGATGATAATAAAGACCAAACGTACTTTTTGAGTCAATTAAGCCAAGATCAATTAACGCACGTGCTATTCCCACTTGGAAAGTATGAGAAAAAGGATGTGCGCCAAATGGCGCTCGACCGCGAGCTCGCAACAGCGACGAAAAAAGATAGTACGGGTATTTGCTTCATTGGAGAACGAGATTTCAAATCGTTTTTACAAACGTATTTGCCTGCACAACCCGGTGAAATGAGAACGCCTGATGGAGAAGTAAAAGGACAGCACGAAGGTTAATGTACTATACGCTCGGTCAACGTCAAGGGCTTGGAATTGGTGGCGCGGGAGATCCGTGGTTCGTTGTGGACAAAGATCTTGAGAACAACGTGCTCGTCGTTGGACAAGGGTCTAATCACGAGCGTTTACTCAGTCACGGTTTATACGGGAGTGGTTTGAATTGGATCAGTAGTGATCTTCCAAGTGAGCCAGTTCGATTAACAGCCAAGTTCCGCTATCGCCAAAAAGATCAAGACGTGTTGTTGCACGTGAAAAGTGCGGACTCCTTCTATGTGGAGTTTATTGAAGAACAACGTGCCATTACACCAGGACAGGCTGTCGTTTTTTATGATGGCGATGTGTGCCTTGGTGGGGGAACGATTGAGTCAGCCATTCGCGAAAAGAAAGATGGTATTGCATGAGTAAAAGTGCGTTCCAAAAAGCGACAGATATATGAGCCAAGGTGAAGATGAATTAGCACTCGAACAATTTCATCTTGCACTAGAAAATGAAGAAGGTGATCGTGCTGCGATTTATACAAATCTCGGCACGCTTCTTCTTGCTGCCAATGAATATGAAGATGCTTTAAAATGTTATCAACGTGCGATCCAATTGGATGAACAGCACGCTTCAGCGTATTACGGTGCCGGGAACGTTTGTTATCACGTTGATAAGTTTCAAGAAGCAATTGTGTTTTATAAACAAGCGATTAGTTCAGGACTTAATGACGACCAAAGTGTTCACTTTATGATTGGGCTAAGCTACTATCAAGAAGACCAACATGCGTTTGCACTCGCAAGCATGATGCGTGCGGTTGAGTTAGATCGTGAAGATGCTGAAGCGCATTTTTATTGTGGGCTCACTTACGCAAAGTTAGACATGATTGCTGATGCGATTAGGCATTTTGAACGAGCGGTTTCGTTAAACTCCGAACATGCAGATGCCTTTTATAACTTAGGTGTTGCGCAAATGTACTTGGAACAACATGATCAAGCGAAAGAAAGTTTTCAATCTGCACTACGTATCCAAAAAGATCATATGCTTGCGTCACACGGGTTGAAGCAAGTAATGGGATCGACAGAGTAGATAGAGAGAGGGGGGTGACGGGATGACTGTAGAAGAAATGCCGTATGTTACAGGAACGGTAAGTCAACTTATCTTTCGTAATGATGAAAACGGTTATACAGTAATGATTGTTGATGTCGAACAGTCAGAGCCGAAAGCAGAAACGCACGCAATTACCGTTCTCGGTCACTTCCCGTCTTCACCAGAAGGTGAATTGCTGACGTTTCGAGGGCAGTATACAGAACATCCAAAATACGGACAGCAGTTTAAAAGTGAAACGTATGAAAAGCACATTCCAAGAGAAGGACAGGCGCTCATTCAATACTTATCAAGTGAACGTTTCCCAAAAGTAGGACGCAAGACGGCGGCGATGATTGTTGCCCATTTAGGTGAGGCGGCACTTGATCAAATGTTAAATGACCCGACGTGTTTGCAATCGGTGCCGAGTATAAAAGCAGAACAACGGAAAGTGATTATTGAAACCCTCCAACAAGAACAAGAATCTGCACAGTTTATGAATAAGCTCATGAACTATGGATTTGGAATGGAGTTATCGACAAAAATCATTAGCCATTATGGCAATGATACGTTGCGTATTGTGGAGACTGATCCGTATCGACTCGTTCAAGATATTGATGGGATTGGTTTTTTTAAAGCAGATGAATTAGGCACACAGCTTGGCATTGAGCCACTTGATCAGAAACGTCTAAAGGCGGGACTCATGCATTCTATTGTGGCAACGAGTATGAACTCAGGACATGTCTACTTACCTGAATCAGAATGGGTTGAAGAAGCGAAACAAATATTAAATCATCGTTCACCATTTGCAGAAGAAGAGCAATTACTCCAAGCAATTGTGGACCTCGCTGAAGATGGAAAAGTCGCCGTTGATGAAGATCGCGGTTACGTTCCGTCTCTTTACTTTGCAGAAAAGGGATTATCGACAAACTTAGAGCGATTGACGGTTAATCGTGAAATTGAAAGCTTTTCTGAAGATCTTTTTCTACAAGAGCTTGGCAAAATGGAAGAACGTTACAATATCTCGTATGCCGAGCAACAAAAAGAAGCGGTACGTTTAGCATTATCCTCACCGATGATGATTTTAACTGGGGGACCTGGAACGGGTAAAACGACAGTCATACGGGCGATCGTGGAAATGTTCCAGCGTATTCGTGGCTGGTCAGAAGATGATTCGAAGAAGTCACCTATTTTACTTGCAGCTCCTACTGGTCGCGCAGCGAAGCGAATGAGTGAAACTACAGGGAGAAACGCCGTAACGATTCACAGGTTAATCGGTTGGCGTGGCGATGATTCAGAGTTTACCGAGCGGGATGAAGATTCTCCGTTAAAAGGAGAGCTACTCATCATCGACGAAGCATCGATGATTGACATTTGGTTAGCCAATCAATTGTTTAAAGCGATCCCTGCAAAGATGCAAGTCATCATCGTAGGCGATGAGGATCAACTTCCTTCTGTCGGACCAGGTCAAGTGCTCAGTGATTTACTTTCTTCAGGTAAGATTCCTGCTGTTAGACTGTCACTCGTCTATCGACAAGCAGAAGGTTCTTCAATTACAGACCTTGCACATAGCATTAAAGAAGGGCAGTTGCCGGATGATTTTAAACAACCACTTCATGACCGTGCATTCTTTCCAGGGAGCTCTGCGAACATCGTGCCACTTATTGAGAAAGTTTGCCAAAAAGCAGTTGACCGCGGGTATGCCCCTCGTGATGTACAAGTACTCGTTCCGATGTATCGGGGAGAAGCAGGGATCACTGCGCTCAATGAAAAATTGCAAGACCTGTTTAATCCGAAGAAACCAGGGCAATCCTCAATTACTTATGGCGATTTAACGTTACGTCAAGGTGATATGGTGTTGCAACTCGTTAATAACCCTGAAGAAAATGTCTACAACGGTGACCGTGGAGAAATTGTTGCGATTCGGCGTGCAAAAGACACTGATGATAAAAAAGAAAAAGTAATTATACGTTTTGATCAACTTGAAGTGGAGTATGAACGTCAAGATTTAAAGCAAGTAATGCTTGCGTATTGCTCATCCATTCATAAAGCACAAGGCAGTGAGTTCCCGATTGTGATCGTACCTCTTGTGATGAATTATCGTCGGATGTTAAAGCGTAATTTGTTGTATACTGCGATTACACGTGCTCGTGATTACTTAATTATGGTCGGTGAAGAGCGCGCTTATTCCTTTGCGATTGATCATAATGATCATCATTCCCGTTATTCTTATTTATCCGAAAGAATTGCGCATCTTAAGGAACCGATTACCAATCATAAAACCGATTCTAATCGTTAAAACTACACTCAGTGACAGTCGCCACGTATAGCATCGGCTCTCTTTGACCATTCTTGTGATTAAGAAGGTTCACAAGGAGGTTACATCATGCATTGTCCAAATTGCATGTGGAAAGATATCGGAAAGATCGGTGCAAATCAATACTATTGCTGGAAATGTTGCATTGAGCTCGTCGTGAAAGGTTCAACATTGTCCGTATATCAAGTTGAAGAAGACGGTTCACTCGTATCATTAGACGATGTGTTCTCAGAAGCTGAGCGTGAAAGCTGTATTGAACACGAGCAAAGTATGTAATATACGTTTGGCAGCTGTCCAATTGTAAATCATAGGATGGAGCTGGATGGTTCATGAACAAAACATCGTCATCCCTGCTCGTAGCAGGAATCGGTACAGTAGGAGCGGCCATTTATATGATGAACACGCATGATCGTTCTCATAAACGTTGGATGAACAAGGTGAAAAAGAACAAGCACGTAAAAATGTTGAAAAAGGCTTACAAGAATGCCTTTTAAACATTTGCCAAACCGAAGTGGTTTGGCTTTTTTTCGTTTTGGATAAGGATTCGTTAGTTGCCCATCCTAAGGAAAAGGGGGTGATTAAGTCGGAACGAAAATGGATGTACCGAGTCGCACTCGTGCTAACCGTGTTAGTAAGTTTGTACGTTTTGTATTTACTTACACCTGTGTGGAAACCCGTGCTCGTTAGTCTGTTTAAAATACTTATTCCTTTTATGATCGCTGGATTGTTTGCGTATTTATTGCATCCAGTCATTGATTATTTGGAACGACAAGGTTCTCCACGCTTTTTGTCAGTGTTTATCATTTATACAATTTTTTTCGGAGGCGGTGCTTGGCTTATTGTCGAAATGGCACCGAAAATACTTGAAGAGACGAAAGAGTTGTTGCAAACGCTACCTACTTGGGTTCGTAGTTTTAATGATCAACTGCTGACTATTCACCGTCAAATAGATACATTACCACCGAGTATTCATAATCAAATTGAAAGTGGTGTCGTGCGTTTAGAAAATGAAGGCAGTGAAATGATGAATGGCGTAGTTGATCGATTGCCGCTCATTTTAGAAGGGATCGCGTTTTTATTTTTATTGCCATTCGTCACGTTTTATTTTCTAAAAGACTTGCGGGCCTTAGAGAAAGCAGTTGTATTTATAACTCCGAAAAGGTTTCGAGAAACGGGCGAGAAAGTGGCAAAAGCGGCCGATCATGCGTTTGGAAGTTATATTCGTGGGCAATTGCTCGTTTCGATTTGTGTGGGGGTTCTTTCTGTTATCGGACTTTGGATTGCAGGTGTCCCTTATCCGATAGTACTTGGGATTATATTAGGGGTAATGGATTTAATCCCTTATTTTGGTCCGATTCTCGGTGCAATTCCAGTACTCATCATTGCACTTACCGTATCATGGCAAACGGCACTGTTTGCGTTAGTCGCAATCTTGATCATCCAACAGGTTGAAGGGAATGTCTTGTCACCAATGATTGTTGGCAAGAGTGCACACTTACATCCACTCATTATTCTGTTTGCTTTGTTATTAGGTTATGAATTCGCTGGGGTGATCGGATTGCTTGTTGCTGTACCGTTATTTGTAATCGCATCAGAAATTATTAAAGTGTTTAGACATACAAAAGGATCAGAACAAAGGGTCTGATCCTTTTATTTTGAGAGCATACCTCGAAAGGCGAAAGCTACATTTTGTGGACGTTCTGCTAACCGGCGCATAAAGTAGCCGTACCAATCTTTACCGTAGGCACGTATGTCCGGAAGCGGTAGCCGTCTTTAACGAGTTGAAGTTGAACATCATTGCGAAAACCGTATAACATTTGGAATTCAAACATTTCCCGGGGAATACCATTTTCTAATGCAAATGTTTTAACTTTTTCAATTAGTTCATGATCGTGTGTGGCAATCGCTGTATAACTCTCATTAAGCATGTGGGTTTTAATCATATCTAACATATGCTCATCGATTTTTTTCTTATCTTGAATGGCAACACTTGCGTCTTCTTTGTAAGCCCCTTTGACGAAGCGAATTTTCATTCCTTTAAGGCGGTTTGTGTCTTCCACACCAGAGTGAATGTACGCTTGTAAAACGATACCGATGTTGTCATAGTCTTTACGCAATTCATCAAGCAAATCAAGGGTTTGATCGTAATGAGCGTAATCTTCCATATCAATATTGATCATCGTGTCGTATTGTTTGGCACGTTCAAGTAAGGCACGAATGTGTTTCATACATAAACCTTCGTCTACGTCTAAACCGAGTTTTGTTAACTTTACAGAAAGATAGCAATCAATGTCGTTTTCTTTGATAAAATCTAACGCTTCCATACTTGATTGGAAGGCTTCGATTGCTTCCTCTTCTTCATAAACAAACTCACCTAAATGATCAAGTGTGATCATTCGACCACTTTCGTTTAATTCCTGCAATGGTTGTAATGAATCTTCAATGGTTAAACCAGCGACTACTTTTGAAGCACCTAATTTAAGGCCCCATCGCTTCGCATTTTTGTTTAAGAGTTTATTTTTCGACAAATATAAAAAGAAATCTCGGTTTAATTTATGCATTGCCATACCCCTTTTGAAAAGGAAGTTGACCCTTCATTTAAGAGGGGTCAACAGATCCTAATTAGAATTGATCACAAACCGTTTTCGGCTCCATGAAATGTAGGATGTAGCCAGGTCCACCAGCTTTTGTGTCTGTTCCTGACATTTTAAATCCACCAAACGGTTGATACCCGACGATCGCAGCTGTACACCCACGATTGAAGTAGAGGTTACCGACGTGGAATTCATGGCGAGCTTTCTCTAAATGATCACGGTTGTCAGAGATAATGGCTCCTGTTAAGCCGTAATCAGTGTTGTTCGCAATGTCGATGAGCTCATCGATGTCATTCGCTTTCGTAAAGGCAACGACTGGTCCGAAGATTTCCTCTTGCATGATGCGTGCATTCGGGTCAGCATCTTTGAAGATCGTCGGTTTTACGAAGTAACCTTCTGATTTGTCACCTGTACCACCTGTAACGAGAGTTGCTTCTGATTTCCCGATTTCGATGTACTCAAGAATCTTATCAAATGCAGACTCCTCACATACGGGTCCCATATACGTGCTCGCGTGTTGCGGAGCATCAATTGTTAATTCTTCCGTTTTCGCCTTCACACGCTCAATGAGTTCCTCGTAAACATCAGCGTGCGCAACGACGCGTGAACACGCTGAACATTTTTGACCGCTAAAACCGAAAGCAGATTGCACGATTGCGTCTGTTGCAATGTCGAGGTTCCCTTCGCGATCAACGATGATCGTGTCTTTTCCACCCATTTCAATAGCTGTTTTCTTTAAGAAGTTCTGCCCAGGTTGAATCTTCGCAGCTTTCTCGTAAATGCTCGTACCGACTTCTTTTGAACCTGTGAAGTTAATAAAGCGTGTTTTTGGATGTTCAACGAGGTAGTCACCAATGTCACTGCCGCTTCCTGGGATAAAGTTGACGACGCCTTTAGGCATACCCGCTTCTTCAAGTACTTCCATAAATTTATACGTAATAACCGGTGTTAAGCTTGCAGGCTTTAGAAGGATCGTGTTTCCTGCAACCATCGGACCAACTGTAGTACCCGCCATAATGGCAAATGGTAAGTTCCAAGGAGATACAGTTACACCAACACCAAGTGGTAAATAAGTGAATGCATTGTGCTCGATTGGACGGCTGTTAATTTCCGCTCCGTCTTTGTATTCGAGCATTTGGCGTGCGTAAAATTCTAAGAAATCAATCGCTTCAGCAGAATCTGCATCTGCTTCTTTCCAAGGTTTCCCAATTTCATACACCATCCAAGCAGAAAACTCATGCTTACGACGGCGAGAGATTGCAGCAGCACGGAAGAGAACGTTTGCGCGTGCTTCAGGTGTCCAGCGGCTCCATGTTTTGAACGCTTCTTGCGCTTTTTCCATTGCTTGTTCAGCTAGGTCTTGATTCGCTTTTGAAACGGTACCAATAATTTCAGAATGATTTGCTGGGTTGTACGATGTAATTTTGTCTTCGGTTGTAATACGTTCGCCACCGATGATGAGAGGGTAATCTTTGCCGAGTTGTCCTTTCACATACTGAATTGCTTCTTCAATCGCTTGTTTGTTTTCTTCAACTGTAAAATCTGTAAATGGTTCGTGTGTGTATGGGACGACCATAAGATCACTCCTTAAAGTTTATAGACTCACTGCTAGTTAATTGCAAAAACGATGCCAATTTTAAATTCGCGAAAAATAAGGCTTTTACGAATGTGAAGAACACAAAAAAGCAAAAATATTTGCGTTGAACTGCAAATATTTTTGCTTTTCCCTAACGTACTTGGAATTTTGAGAGTTTATACTGCAAATTTTGGCGACTTAAGCTAGTCGTTTCGCTGCACGTGAAATGTTGTTTTGTTCTATGTCCATGGCTTCGGCAATTAGTTGTTGTTCAACTTTCAGTAAACGTTCGGGTAATGTCTCCGTTTCTTGTAAAGGTGAGTGATGCAACGCATTAATAGGTTGAGTATGATGTGACAAATGATGGGGCAAGTGATGGAGGGTCATCGTTTCTTCGCCATTGACGACATTCAGTGCCCTTCAATGACGTGTTCCAACTCACGAACATTCCCTGGCCAATGATAGTCACGTAACGATTCCATAACTTCGCGTGAGAGTGTGTGCATGGAAACATTAAATCGTTCACGATATTTTTGTAAAAAGAAAGAAGATAAGGGGATAATGTCATCCTTACGTTCTTTCAGAGAGGGGATAAACAAGCTAACGACGCTTAGGCGGTAAAATAAATCTTTGCGTAACCGACCGTCGGATACCGCATCAATGGGATCTTCGTTCATCGTAGCGAGCAGTCTCACATCGATGGTACGTTCTTTACTTTCACCGATGCGTGTAACTTTCTGCTCTTGAATCACACGGAGCAATTTCGGTTGCAAGTGGACAGGTAATGAATTAATTTCATCGAGTAACAATGTTCCTCCATCTGCTTGTTCAAAAAGTCCTGGACGGTCAAGAGCCCCAGTAAATGCACCTTTTGATGTGCCAAATAGAATACCTTCGATAAGGCTCTCAGGGAGGCAGCACAGTTTTGCGTGACAAACGGTTCGTGACTGCGACGACTTGCACTATGAATGCTTTGTGCGAACAGTTCTTTACCTGTGCCTGTTTCACCGATCAGCAATACAGTTGAAGACGTACGTGATGCCCGTTTTGCTTGTTCAATTACTGCTTGAAATGATTGAGAAGAGCCAATCATATCGGCAAATTGATAGTGAGAGGCATGTTCATTCGTCCGTTTATCACGAAGCATCTTTTCCATTCTCGTAATGTCATTAGCAAGTTCAACTGCACCGATAATGTGCTCGTTATGATAGATTGGATATACGTGATTCATCGTCGTAATTTCAAGACCTCGTGAATTGAAATACGTTTGTTTCTGGTTTTTTGTCGATTTACCATGATGTAAGGCACGTAGTAATCGGCTTTCTTGTTCGGATTTAAAATGAAAAACATCAAGCAACGATCGACCAGCAAAGTCAGCAGTCGTCATTTCTTCAATGTTTCTCATTTTACGATTATAAATGACCGGTTCTTCGTCGCGATTAATGATGCGAACGCCGATGTCGATCTTTTCAAAAACTTGTTCATACAGTGTGTGTAGTCGCTCATCCATAGTTGTCACCTGCACTTCGTCTAGTGTAAACGTAGTGTAGCAAAATTTTTTGCATTAAAGAAGTGTGAAGTAAAAAATTTGGCAATCTTTTATCGTTTTATTCCATGAAGAGACGGCGGAATGAAGAATAGGTGTCAAGCGATCGGCAAAACTTGACATGAACCCTATTAGTCGTTGTATTATAAGAAAAGATATGAAAGAACACGATGAAGGAACGAGTAAATGACGTGGCATTGATCGATAGAGACATTCTCCTTAGGCTGAAAGAGAGTGCATGCCCTTCATTGAAGGCTACTCCTGAGTGCAAGTAAACCTTGCCGTTTGCAGCGTTAATGCAGCAGAGTGAGGCACACATCCGGTGTGCTTAACAAGGGTGGTACCGCGAATAGATGCTTCGTCTTTTGGGACGGGGCTTTTCTGTGTTTACAAAACGATTGGAGGTCATATCAATGAAATCTTTAACATCTGCTGAAGTACGCCAAATGTTTATTGACTTTTTTAAGGAAAAAGGACACGACGTTGAACCGAGTGCATCACTCGTTCCTCACGAAGATCCATCGCTTTTATGGATAAATAGTGGTGTAGCAACACTTAAGAAATATTTTGATGGACGAGTGGTCCCTGAGAACCCTCGAATTGTAAATGCACAAAAATCAATTCGTACGAATGACATTGAAAATGTCGGAAAGACGGCAAGACATCATACGTTTTTTGAAATGCTCGGGAATTTTTCAATTGGAGAGTACTTTAAGAAAGAAGCGATTGAGTGGGCTTGGGAGTTTCTAACGAGTGAGAAGTGGATTGGTTTTGACCCTGAAAAACTTAGTGTTACGGTCCATCCTGAGGACATGGAAGCTTATGATTATTGGAAAATAAATATTAAACTCCCTGAAGAGAGAATCATTCGCTTAGAAGAGAACTTCTGGGACATTGGTGAAGGACCAAGTGGTCCGAACTCTGAAATCTTTTATGATCGTGGACCTGCTTATGGCGATGACGAAAGTGACCCAGAGCTATATCCGGGTGGAGAAAATGAACGTTACCTAGAAATTTGGAACCTCGTATTTTCTCAGTTTAATCACAACCCTGATGACACGTACACACCACTTCCGAACCAGAATATCGATACGGGAATGGGTCTAGAGCGAATGGTTTCGGTGATTCAGGATACGAAGACAAACTTTGAAACCGATTTGTTTATGCCAATCATTAAAGAAACTGAGAAAATATCTGGGAAGAATTATGGGAATGATGAGTTGGACGACACAGCATTTAAAGTGATCGCTGACCACGCCCGTACGGTTTCGTTTGCCATTGGCGATCGGGCACTGCCTTCAAATGAAGGAAGAGGCTATGTTCTTCGTAGGTTATTGCGCCGCGCTGTTCGTTACGCTCAAGCGATTGGTATCGATGAGCCATTCATGTACCGCCTCGTTCCAATCATCGGTGACATTATGAAGTCTTACTATCCTGATGTGAAAGAAAACGAAGCTTTCATTCAAAAAGTCATTAAGAATGAAGAAGAGCGTTTTCATGAAACGTTAGCAGAAGGTCTTGCGCTTTTAAACGATGTTATTGAAACGGCGAAGGCTAAAGGTGCTAACCAAATTGATGGACGAGACGTATTTAAACTTTATGATACGTACGGTTTCCCGGTCGATTTAACCGAAGAGTACGTTGAAGAAGCAGGCTTTTTAATTGACATGGATGGGTTTAATGAAGAAATGAAAGCCCAGCGTGCGCGTGCACGTGCTGCTCGTAAAGAAGACGGTTCAATGCAAAGTCAAAATGAAACGCTACGAACGCTTACAAAAACGAGTACGTTTGTCGGTTATGACGAAACAAAAGTTTCAGCCAATGTCATTGCGATTGTCCAAGGGGAAGAATCAAAAGAAGTCATTGAGGCTGGAGAACGTGCAATCGTCTTATTCGACCAAACACCGTTTTATGCTGAGAGTGGTGGACAAGTTGCTGATACTGGAATTATTTCTGGTGACAATTTTGAAGCGACTGTCGAAAATGTATTGCGTGCTCCAAATGGACAACCGATGCACGAGGTGACGGTAACGAGCGGAACGTTGCAACTTGATCAAACAGTGACGGCATCGATTAACGATAAGGCACGTGCAAAAACAGAGAAAAACCACAGTGCGACACACTTGTTGCATCAGGCGTTAAAGGATGTACTAGGTGAACATGTCAACCAAGCAGGATCTTACGTTGGTCCTGACCGTTTGCGGTTTGATTTCTCGCATTTCGGGTCTGTTACAGCTGAAGAATTATCAGAGATTGAGCAAATTGTTAACAACAAGATTGCAGACAATATCACTGTTGTAACTGAGCAAACAAGCATTGAAGACGCAAAAGAAAAAGGTGCAATGGCTCTGTTCGGTGAGAAATATGGTAGTGTCGTTCGTGTTGTTCACATTGGCGATTATAGTATTGAGCTTTGTGGAGGTTGCCACGTTCAAAACTCTTCAGAAATTGGATTGTTAAAGATCGTTACTGAAACAGGGATCGGTGCTGGTGTTCGAAGATAGAAGCGGTAACAGGTACGGGAGCTTACGTCTATATGAACGAGCAACTTTCGTTGTTAGACGAAGCAAAAGAAGCATTAAAAGTAAAAACAACAAAAGATGTGCCTAGAAGAATCGTTCAATTAAACGATGAGTTAAAAACGAAAGATCGTGAGATTGAATCGTTAACCGATAAACTTGGCAACATGGATGCATTAAAGATTTTAGATGATAAGCAAGATGTAGACGGTGTTCCAGTCGTGGCTGCAATTGTTGAAGATCGTGATATGGATGCGCTTCGTTCAATCGCAGATGAATTGAAACAAAAACTAGATTCTGGAATTGTCGTTTTAGGTACGAGTAAAAATGGGAAAGTTAACTTAGTCACAACCGTAAGTAAAGACCTTATTCAAGCAGGTTACAAAGCAGGAGAGATCGTTAAAGAGACAGCGAAACTTTGTGGCGGTGGCGGCGGTGGCCGACCAGATATGGCACAAGCAGGTGGAAAAAACCCTGAAAAACTACAATCAGCGATTGAAGCTGTGCCTAGTATCGTGCGTTCCATTTCATAAATCTTGTAAATCATGTACAATAGGGTCAAGTTATGTTGGAAAATCGAGAAACGAGGTGGCCTTCTATGAGCTCGAAGGATAACACAGTCAAGTTTAATGTCCAAGATGAACAGGCGGAAGTAAACGTACAAGAAATATTATTTAACGTTTATAATGCGTTGGAAGAAAAAGGATACAACCCTATCAACCAAATTGTCGGATATTTACTATCGGGTGATCCAGCGTATATTCCTAGGCATAATGATGCCCGCTCATTAATTCGCCGCCTCGAACGAGATGAGCTTATTGAGGAGCTTGTGAGACATTATTTGAAAGGTACCGATTAAACCGAATGAGAACAATGGCTTTTGATATTGGAGATAAGCGAATTGGTGTTGCCGTTAGTGATTTACTCGGACTAACGGCACAAGGACTCGACACAATTCAAGTTCGGTCCATAAACTCTTCATTAGATGAGATGGAGCAACTCATTCATGATAATGAAGTGACAACGGTTGTGGTCGGTTATCCGAAGAACATGGATGGTACGATTGGTCCTCGTGCCGAAAAATCAATAAGGTACAAAGAAGCTCTAGAAGAGCGACTAAATGTTACGGTGAAGCTGTGGGACGAACGTTTGACAACAATGTCTGCACAACGTACTCTCTTAGAAGCAGACGTTAGTCGCTCTAAACGAAAAAAAGTCGTAGATAAAATAGCGGCTGTCCTTATACTTCAAGGATTTTTAGACAATACTGCACACAAAACAAGCCTTTAAAGGATAAAAGGAGTAATTATCATGTTAGAAGAAAATGAGCGTATCGTATTACCAGACCCGGATGGTGAAGGGGAACATGTATTTGAAGTTATGTTCACGTTTGAAGTCGATGATAGCGAAAAGCAATACGTTGTCGTAACGCCTGTCGTCGAAGACGATCAGGAAGAAGATGAAGAAGTTGAGATTTTCGCATTTGAATACGAAGAAAGTGCTGAGGATCCGGAAGGATATACGTTGCACCAAATTGAGTCTGATGAAGAGTGGGAAATGGTTGAAGAAATGATCAACACACTTCTAGAAGACGATGAAACGTTGCTTGTTGATGGTGAAGCCGAAGACAAGGAATAATGAACGGATCGTCCCGGCCCAGGAATTTTTCTGGGACCGGGATTTCTGTTCGTATTGCAGTAGAACTATAGAAGCTTAGGTGGGGGAGGGGACCCTCTTGACAGAAGAATCGAAGGAACCAGTAGATGAGGTGTCAAGGCAGGTGGAGACTGCGCGTAAAGTACGTAAAATCGTAGTTATTGCATTAATTTCTATTGTTTTACTCGTAGCAGTCGTAATTTTATCGGGATATGTTTATTTGCAATCAGCCGTCTCAGCGATGGATGAAGAGGACGAGTCGACGGTAGAAGTTGAGATACCGATCGGATCATCAACAATGGGGATTGGCCAGATTCTTGAAGAAGAAGGCTTAATTACGAACGCAACTTTTTTTAGATATTACGCTCGTTATCAGAACTATTCTGGATTTCAAGCAGGGAATTATGAGTTAAACCGCGCCATGGATCTTGAAGAGATTATGACGTCACTTCAAGACGGGGTATATATGGAAGAGTACGCGTTTACGTTTGTGATTCCAGAAGGACTCCAGTTAGAACAAATTGGTGAACGAATTGCTGCCGAAACGGATTACGATGAAGAAGAAGTTTTAGACGTATTAATGGATGAAGACTTTAGCGAACAGTTAATGGAAGAATATCCGTTATTAACTGAAGAAGTGCAAGACGATGATGTGCGTTATGCGTTGGAAGGTTATTTGTTTCCTGCATCGTATGACTTTCTAAGTGAAGATACACCGGTCGAAGAGATCATTGAAGCGATGGTCGCTCGGATGGCTCAAATTTATGAAACAATTGTACAAGACTATAGTGAGGAAGAAGGAATTGAAGGTCCAGCTGCTGAATTAAGTGTTCATGAAGTTTTGACACTGGCTTCAATTATTGAAAGAGAAGCGGCAACTGCAGAAGACCGGAGGTTGATTTCAGGAGTTCTTCATAATCGCTTAGAAGAGGGTATGCGTCTAGAAGTCGATCCAACCGTTGCTTATGCGATTGGTGAACATCGTTACATGACGAGTTACGACGATCTAGAGACAGACAATCCTTACAATACGTATCGTTTTAGTGGTTTGCCTCCAGGACCGATTGCCAGTCCTGGTGAGGACTCTATTCGAGCGGTATTTGAGCCTACTGACAGTGAGTATTTGTTCTTCTATGCACGTTTTGGTGGAGAGGTCATTTACTCAGAAACGTATGAAGAGCATAATGAAGTACACCAACAATACCGTGATGAATGGATTGAAGGTCAAGCTGATGATGAGGAAGACGACGAATGACGATGGATCGGTTACAATCGTATTTACACGAAGTTCATCCCCGTTTAAACGAGGATGAACTTCTACAAGAAATGGAACAACATGCTTTTGAACACCACGTTCCCATTATTGATTTAGAAAGTGCTCGTTTTTTACAACAGCTTATCGCATTAAAGGGTGTTACACGGATTCTAGAATTAGGGTCTGCGATAGGTTATTCAGCAATTACGATGGCACATGCGACTGCTCAAGCACAGTAACGACATTTGAGCGAGATGAAACCCGCATACAAGATGCACGTGCATTCCTTCAAAAAAGCGTTACAAAAGATCAGATTCAACTTATTGAAGGAGATGCTTTTGAGCGGATTGAAGAATTACAAGGCTCCTATGATTTTTTGTTTGTGGATGCATCAAAAGGTCATAACATACGCTTTGTAGAAACGTTCTCGCCGTATTTAAAGCCAGGTGGTCTGATGGTTGTCGACAACGTCTTGTTTAAAGGGTGGACGTATGAACCGTCAGAGGCTCCGAAACGACTACAACCACTCGCCAAAAAAATGGCGTCGTTTAACGAATGGTTACTCAAGCACTCACAGTTTAAGACGACAATTCACCCGATCGGTGATGGTATGGCAGTCGCAATTAAACAGTAAGTATGTATTTTTATTACTGATTAATGGTAAATTATTGCAAAGCAATTGTATTTTCGTAATAGAATGCGTATGATGAAATTCATATAAAATAAGAGAAGAGTCACGTTCTTCTTAAAGATTTAGAGGAGTGAAAGGCATGGCAGAGGATAAGAAGTATTATATGACAGAAGAAGGTTTACAAAAGTTAGAAGAAGAACTTGAGCACCTTAAGACGACGAGACGTCAAGAAGTTGTCGAACGTATTAAATTGGCACGTGATTTTGGCGATTTATCGGAGAACTCCGAGTATGATACAGCCAAAGAAGACCAAGCTTTATCGAAGGTAGAATTAACCAAATTGAGAATATGATTCGCAACTCTGTCATCATTGAAGACGATGGCAACAACGATGAGGTAAGTCTAGGAAAGTCTGTAACGTTTAAAGAACTTCCTGATGGTGATGAAGAAGTGTATACGATCGTAGGGAGCGCAGAATCCGATCCTTTAGAAGGAAAGATTTCGAACGACTCACCGATGGCACAAAGCCTTCTCGGTAAGCGTGTTGGCGATGTAGCGAACGTATCGACGCCTGGTGGCGACATGGAAGTCGAGATTATTAACATCCAATAGTTGAAATTCCGACAAATGGCTCTATCATCTGATTGACAAATCCTTTATAGTAGAAGAGAACATGAATTGCTTTTCTTAATCAAAGAAACATTGTAATGAAGGTGATTGCTCAATGGATGAACAAAACGAGTACCGTAGTAGTCGAAACGATTTAAGAAAGAAACGTACGATGAACCGGATTATGAACGTATCAATCGGTGTAGTTGTTGTCCTTATTGGCTTTTTCATGTATCATTTGCTCTTTTCTAGTAGCGACGAAGTCGCAGACGAAGAAGAACCAGCACCTGAACAGATTGAAACCGACGATGAGGTTGATGAGAACGACGATGCAATAGAAGAGAGTGACTCTGAAGAGGAGCTTTCTGAAGAAGAGTTAACAGAGCCGATCGAAGAAGATGAGGTTAATGAAGACGGTGAAGGCAATGATGGTGACAACGATGCACCGCTTGGACCTCCTGAAGATGGCAACTTTGAACCAGTAGGCACAGAACAAGAATCGCTTGATTTTACGTTTACTGAGGGTACACAAAACCGTTATGAAATGATGCGTGCCATTGAGTATGCAACAGGAATTCCTGAATCAGATTGGGATTACCTCGATCGAATTGAGAATAATGGTGGCGTTGGTCAAGCTCTCGGTCGTATTTTCTATGAAGGGGTTCAATATGAGATTGAAATGGAATGGGTTGAAGGTGAAGGTTGGATGCCGTTGAACGTTTCAATCGGATAATAGAGATGCCTGGAATTGCTCATACAATTCCAGGCAATTTTAAGGTATACATACATGTTCTTACTAAGAGAGGATGGAAAGTGTGAAAATCGGTATTATTGGAGCTATGGAAGAAGAAGTTCGTACAATCGCCGCGAATTTAGAGAATCGTAAGGAACAAGAAATTGCTGGTTGTTATTTTTATGAGGGTAATTTATACGGCAAAGAAGTTATTCTTATGCAATCAGGAATCGGAAAGGTAAACGCTGCCATCGGTACGACATTGATGATTGAGTTGTATAAGCCTGATGTTGTCGTGAACAGTGGGGTTGCTGGTGGGTTGGATCGCACGATGAGTGTTGGCGATTTAGTGATTTCGACAGAAGTTCGTTACAATGACGTTGATGCGACAGTCTTTGGATACGAGTTCGGCCAAGTGCCAGCCATGCCAGCTGCTTATAAGGCAGATGAGAAGACGCACGAAGCGGTTCTTGCTGCTGCAAAGAAAAACCGAATTGACGTGAAATCAGGCCTCGTCTTATCTGGAGATTCGTTTATGAATGATGAAGAGCGAATTGCGATGATTAAAGAAGCGTTTCCTGATGCATTATGTACGGAGATGGAAGCAGGGGCTATTGCACAAGTGGCGCATCGTTTCGGGTGTCCATTCCTCATTATCCGCGCTTTAAGTGACATCGCAGGGGACGAGGCAATTCACTCGTATGAATCGTTCTTAGATACGACGGCCAAAATTTCTGCAGACCTTGTACAAACGATCATTCAAGATTTGCAATAATTACCTGCTAAAACGCGACTCTTTGCATGCTAGAATGATAGTGACATGCAAGGAGGGCTAATCGATGAAGCAAACGGATCGTAAAACAGTTCGAATTAAAGACTATCAACGATTTGCGATGATTTTTCTGATGCTTGCATTGTTTTTATCGGTTGGGTTTTTGTTGCCTGAACCGTCAGAGCAAATGCGAACGTTGCCAGGAATAACCTTATGGATGACTGCACTCATAGGAGCAATACTTTGTATGGTCGTGAGCCATCGCTTTCAAAGCCAATTAGATAAAGAAAATCAGCAATAAAGATATATTCTTATACATTAAGACCTAATCCATTTACGTGGGTTAGGTCTTACGTTATTTTCAAGAAGTGTTGAAGAATTCGAGCGGTTAACCCCCAAATATGTCGACCTTCATATTCATAAAAAAGTTCCGGTATGGATGATTTACGAAATTGATAGTCTCGTCCGCCGGCGATTTTTTCGTAAGGGAAGTCGTCCGGTGGATCAGGTGTAATTGGAATGATAATTTGATCTGGATGTTGATTTCGAAGGCTTGCAATTGGAACTGTGAACAATTCTGCCACTTCTTCGTTAGGGGCTAACGTGACATCATCAATCATAAACACGTGGGGATAGACCACAATTCCGTATGCGGTTAACCATCGGTCTAATTCGCCGATATGTGCGGCTTTCGCTCTTGGGATACCTGTTTCTTCACTTAGCTCACGCACGGCCGCTTCACGTGACGTTAAATCTGACAGCTCCATCTTTCCTCCAGGAAAACAGATGTCTCCAGGTTGTTGGCGCATTTTTTGGCTACGAACTTGGAAGAGAAGATTAGGCTCACCATTCATGTGCATAATCGGCAAGGCAACCGCAAACTTACGTGCGGTGTCTTCTCCAATAACACCAGGTAGGCGCTTTCGAAGTGCATTGTAATTGATCATTTCGTCCACTAAAGTCAGCCCTTTCATCGGAATAGTTCTGCAAGAAAGTCGTGCAAATAAAGACGATGCGTCATGCAACATGCATGCGCACCGTACTTCTATGTTATGCGTTTTATACGTATTTTTCAAACCACATGATGATTTCTTCAAGTCTTTTTTTACGTAACGTAGGAGGACCACTACGACTTAATTCGTGATTGGCGTTAGGGAAGCGAACAAATTCCGTTTCCTTACCGAGATGTTTAAGCGTAATAAACCATTGCTCGGCTTGTTCAATTGGACAGCGATAATCAAGTTCTCCGTGTAAGATCAGAAGCGGTGTTTCCACGTCTTTAGCAAACTTTAACGGTGAATGATTCCACAGTTTTTCTGGATCTTCATGTAAGTGAGCACCAATTTCCCACTCTGTAAAGTAAAATCCGATATCACTAACACCGTAGAAGCTAAGCCAGTTCGAGATTGAGCGCTGAGTAACGGCTGCTTTAAAGCGATTCGTCTTCGTGACAATCCAGTTCGTCATAAAGCCACCATAGCTTCCTCCTGTAACGCCGAGGCGGTCGACATCAATCCAATCGACGGATTCAATCGTTTGATCGACAGCAGACATAATGTCCCGGTAGTCATCACCACCGTAATCTCCTCGTACAAGATCAACAAAGGTTTGGCCATAGCCATAACTTCCTCGAGGGTTCGTATACAATACACCGTATCCTTTTCCTGCAAGAGCTTGTAACTCATGAAAAAAGGCATATC
Organism: Geomicrobium sp. JCM 19038; assembly: GCF_000698125.1. Taxonomy (GTDB): domain Bacteria; phylum Bacillota; class Bacilli; order Bacillales; family Marinococcaceae; genus Geomicrobium_A. The sequence goes on from NZ_BAXA01000001.1 coordinate 73,790, forward strand.
CGTACATCGCATGCGGGCCACCGTGGATTTCTGTAATGAGTGGGTATTTTTCTCCTTCTTTGAAATCATATGGCTTTAAAAGCCAGCCTTCAATGGTTGTTCCATCATGGGCAGTAAAGGAGAGTGTGGTCGGTTCTATAAGCTTTACATCTTCTAGTAATGATTGATTAATCTCAGTTAATCGCTTTGGTGCTTCTTCACTGAGAAGGTAATAATCACCTGGTTCAGTTGGAAAACTAATACCTGCAATGACTTCGTCTTGTACGTGATTGTAATGAAAATCAAAGACGTGAGCATCTTCTAAAAATACGGGTTGCAACGATTGATTTAAGTCGATCGTGTATAGCCCAGTTCGACCGTTACTACTCGCTGTAATGTACAGAGTGTCGTTTGTTTTCCATAGAAAGCCTGGGCTACTGCTGCCGCTATTAAAATCAGAAATCATACTATCTGGAAACTGCATGTCATAGTCTTTTGTCAGATTTATGGTATTGCCATCTTTAACGACATATAATTCGTTTTGAGTCGCACCTGCATGCGTTTTTGTATTGCCGACGTAAGCAAACGATTGCCCATCTTGTGACCACGCAGGGAGGCCGTAGGTTCCTTTTCCGTCTGTCACTTGTTTGCTCTTATGTGTCTCTAAATCAAGCTGATAGACGTCACTAACGAGCTCATAGTCGCTGTAACGATTGGCAGTGTAGCTAATGACGTTTCCGTTTGGGTGCCAGCTACTTGCATTGCGGTCGTAATCTTCTTTCGTTAGTTGCGTAGTTTCTCTCGTATCAATGGTGTATAAGAACAATTGCAGAACCGTATCATCATGAAAGCCTTTTGCATCGGATTTGTATTTTAGTCTTGTTACGCGAAGAGGTTCTTTTGCCTTCTTTTCCTGTGCTTCTTTTTTTCTCTTCTCGTGTGCGTTCGCCTTCGTTATAGACGATTGTGCCTGTAGCGACAGGTGCACTAAATAAAAGCTGTTGACCGTCGGGAGACCAAATTGGTGCACCAGCACCGTGACGTAAAAAGGTTAATTGTTGAGGCTCCCCACCTGTTGTCGGCATCATCCACAGCTGGGACGTACCACTACGATTTGATAGGAAAACGACAGATTTTCCATCTGGTGAGTAATGAGGGTTATGATCTTTTACATCACCAAATGTCCACGCATGGCTAATCGCTTGTTCTTGCAATTGTCCAACGTATAAATGACTATTGTAAGACTCTTGTTCGTTAACAGAGGTTTGTACATATATGTATTGATTGCCATCTGGATGAATTTGGATGTCAGAAATACGTTTTAATTCTGACAAATCATTAATCGTAAGTGCTCGCTTTTCCATTTATCATGTCCCCTTCAAAAATAAAGTCAATTCACACTAGTTCTCATTTTAAAAGAAGAGATGTCTCATGACAACGGTTATTTAGAAAGTCGAAATAAAATTTTCGTTCATTTACACGAAAAACTCTTCACATCGATTTGTTCGTGCTCGAATATCCTCCAGTCGTGATTGCATAAGTTTATACACGATAGGTCGAGGAGGCAGAGGATGAATTCATATTGTAATGAAGTTTTATTACACGATATTTCATTAGAACATCAGATGCGTTCACAGGTGGATATAGAGACGCTAGTTGAAAGCATTCAGCTAACAGGGATTGTAACACCATTAATCGTTGAAAAAGCAAGTGAACATGATTATATCCTCATAGATGGTCATCGCCGTTACGAAGCATTGCAGCTGCTCGGAATAACGAGCGTCCAATGCTTAATCTATCCAATCACAAGTGCAGGAAATCGATTGTTACGCCAGTTACTGCTTGGCCTCAATTCAAAGTCGCTAACGAAAAACACGATGATTCAATTGATTGTCAATTGGTTAGATGCGGCTCAAGAAGAAAAGGACGCTCAGTTGAAGAGGTTGTATTTAACGAACAAGGTGAAAGGCAAACCGTCCGATCAATGGATCCGCAATTTGAACGTACATCAAGATTTGAAGAATTTCCTGATCCATAATTACCGAGAAAACAAAATTGAAGTTGAAACATTGCAAGTCGTTGCGACAGTCAGTGCGTTACCAGGATTTCGTGAGCTCGATAATCGCGTGAAATTGAAAGTCGTCGAAATTCTTGTGAATGAATTCTAACGCATACGATTTCTTAAGGACTTAATGATATTGTAAAGAGGATATGTAAATAATTACAAAATACCCATTAAAAGAGAATGGTTTAAGGGGCGGTCTATTTTAGGAGTAACCGCAATGTTTACCACCGTTCAATTTCGTGGTCAACACCAACACCAGAACCGCCAATACCATCTATTTGTGGGAAGGTGTACGTGGCGAATCAGTTCGGTAGATCAGTTAGTGTTATGGATACAGTTACGGGTCAGGTGATGACAACGATTGACTTGAATGGGATTCCTCTATATTGGTTATGATTCCAATACAAACTGAATTTTTGTCTCTTTAGCATGTATCATTGAACTCGTCATTATTGATCCTGACACACATACAATTACGGATCAAATTCAGGTAAATGTAACAACACTTAGCGAGGTACTATTTAATTCGAGTTTATATTTTTATTATGTTGTGTCTCCAGGAAATAATGAAATTTTCGTTTATGATGGAACGACGTTTGAGGAAGTTGGGCGAGTTAATGTAGCAGTTCCTGTCTCTTTAGCGATTGATAATAACATGGGTCTAGTTTATGCGCCAGCTACCCGGTCAACTTATGTGTCTGTGATAAACGGAAGTGCAGAAATTGCACAAATCGTTGTCGGGGCAGCTGGGAATGACCCAGTAGAAATTGCTTTAAATTCAACGACGAGACGCGCCTATGTATCGTTACGAGGAAATAACAGCATTGCCGTCATAGACACAGTTACGAATACAATTATTACAACGATCCCTTTGGGATTGATATTAATCCGGTTACGATTAAAGTGTATGTGACTTTAACGAATGGTGAGTTTGTCGAAACTGATTGGGTTACAAACACGGTCACGAATCGAATTCAGGTGAGTAATTATTCTAGATCAGTTGTCATTGACTATGAACGAAACATTGCCTATGTTGCAACATCGATGAAAATACTGTTCGACAATTGATCTAACAACATTTTCCGTAATTCAAACGACTGAAGTGGGTAGAGCGCCAAGGAGACTAGCGCTATATCATTACGAATGCTAGTAAAAACAGAGAGACACCGATCAGGAAAGGGGCTTTTTGTGATGAGGAGGTTTTATGTTTCCTCACAATACATCTCTGTACATGAGTGTATAAGTTCACACAATTTTACGTTTATCGAGGTATTTATGAAGTCGTAAAAACATCTTTCCCAAATGTGTCACCACCCAAGCTGTGTGTCGCATAGGATGAGTTGAGGTGACTTGGGGAGGGATTACTATGTCTGGAATTCTTGCAGGCGCTGCATTGCTTATTAAGCAATTGATGATGTTCGTATCGTACGTGAAGAATCACGCGTTCCCGCAGCCGCTTTCTAAAGAAGAAGAGAAAGAATGTCTTGAGAAGATGAAAGAAGGGGATGAAGAAGCCCGTAACAAGTTAATTGAACATAATTTACGACTAGTAGCGCACATCGTAAAGAAATTTGAAAGTACGAAAGAAGACACAGAAGACTTAATCTCCATTGGAACGATCGGACTGATAAAAGGAATTGAAAGCTATTCCCCGAACAAAGGGACGAAGCTTGCGACATATGCAGCACGTTGTATTGAGAATGAGATCCTCATGCACTTACGTTCGTTGAAAAAGGTACGTAAAGATGTTTCCATTAATGAACCCATCGGAGCGGATAAAGAAGGTAATGAATTAAGTTTACTCGAAATCCTTCAAGACGACGCCCCTGATGTTGTTGAAGCGCTGCAGCTTAAAATGGAGAAAAAACAAATTTATGAGTGTATACATGTATTAACCGATCGAGAAAAAGAAGTCGTCATAGGTAGGTTTGGTCTTGGGGAAGACGAGGAACGAACGCAAAGGGAGATTGCGAAGGATTTAGGCATATCAAGGAGCTATGTATCCCGAATTGAAAAACGAGCCTTATTAAAGCTATTCCAAGCGTTCTATAAGAAACAAAAGGGAGAGCAAGTCTAAAGAAAGAGAAAAGGACAGAGCCGAGTCATCGGCCTGTCCTTTTTTAACGCTATAAGTAAACTATTCGTTAACAGCGTCTTTAAGTTGCTTTCCTGGGCGGAATGCAGGGTTCTTAGTTGCTGGGATTTCAATCTCATCACCAGTTTGTGGGTTACGTCCCTTGCGAGAAGCACGCTCACGTACTTCAAAGCTTCCGAAACCAACTAGTTGAACTTTGTCACCAGTTTTAAGCGTGTCAGTAATGTTGTCGAATACTGCGTCTACAGCTTTTGAAGCTTCTTTTTTGGAAAGATCTGCGTGTTCTGCAACAGCATTGATCAAATCAGTCTTATTCATTGAAATAACTCCCTTTCATTACAGTTTAATCCGGGTACACTACAAATTTACTCATGAAACCTTGCTATGTCAAGTGTTCAAGGGATATTTAAGCCAATTGAAGTGATTAAAACCAGTATTGCCGAGTTTGAATCATTTCAATCGTATGCCCGATAACTCTCTAAATACTTATCGCGTAGAGATTTCTTCAGCCTTTGAATTGTCTCGCTCTGGCTTAAGTTCCTCCGGATAGCTATCGTGTAGTTCGTCGAATTGTGTGTTCTCCCATAATTCAACACCGATGCGGTGTGCGGACCTTGAAATAATCATTGCGGCAACAGGTGCCGTCAAAAAAACGAATAAAATCGTGAAAAAGAGTGAAAAGAGGAGCGTTCCTCTGCCCATAAACGTAATAAATGTTCCTATGATGATTAAGATTACACCGAGTGTAGCACTTTTTGTAGCTGCGTGCATACGCCCGTAAATGTCTTTGAGGCGTATGATCCCAAGCGAACCTATTAAGCTTAGTAGCAACCGCCAATGATGAATATACTAATGAGAATCTCGATCAATGACGACACCTCTTTCTAAGAATTTTGCAAGAGCTACGGAACCGATAAATGCTAGAATTCCGATAATCATCGTAACTTCTACATAGGCAGTTGAATCTTGTTGGATCATAATAATGCATATCAAACCAATTAAATTGAGACCAAATGAGTCAAGTGCAACAATTCGGTCTGAAGTTGTGGGACCGATTAACGCACGAATTAAACAAAGACCGATTGAGATGGACAAGATCACGAGACCAATATCCATAACTAGCTCAAACATCACTCGCCCACCTCCCTTATGGCACGTTCAAAACTATTCGTGATGTCGTCAATTACTTTCTGTCTGTCATCGACGTGCATGCTATGGATATATAGCGTCCTTGCATCGGATGAATAGTCCATTGTTAATGTTCCTGGAGTTAATGTGACGAGCATAGAGAGGACAGTAATTTCCCAATCATACTTTAACGTCGTTGGTACAGCTATAATTCCAGGCTTGATGTCTTTATTTAGCCGAGGATTTAGTACAATCTTGATCATGTCGTAATTAGCTGTGACGAGCTCTTTAATAAACAAGCCGACTAATTTAGTGAGTGCCCATACTTTTCTCATGTAGAAGGTTTGATTGAGTGCACCTCTTAAAAAGTATACAATGATCGCTCCAATTACAAAGCCGATGAGTAAATCGGAACTATGATAACTTTGTTGTAAAGAAGCCCAAAGTAGCATGATTAAGATGTTAATTAGAAATTGAAATCCCATATGATCTACTCTCCTAACACCGAAGTGATATAAATCGTTGGATCTAGAATCTCATCGGCAATTTCCGTTGTGAACTGTAAAACAGGTTCTGCACCAAAGCCAATGACGACTGTTAAGATGACGAGTGGAGCAACGGAGTAAAGGAGTTTACGTACTGAGACTTTTTGTCTTTCTTCATCGTGTTTTGCTTTGCCCCAATACACAAATTTCATGATTTTAATCATCGAATAGAGTGTGAGGAGACCGACAAAGAGTGCAACCGCAACTACGATATAATTTCCTTCCTCAAGACCACCTAACACGAGCGGGTATTTTGCAAAGAAACCAGCAAGAGGCGGAATGCCAGCAAGAGACATCGCTGCGATGAAGAACAACCAAGCGAGCCATGGGTGACTGGAAAGAATACCGCCCATCTTTTTCAAATCGGACGTTCCAGTTATTTTTTCAGTAACACCTGCAAATTGGAATAAAGCAGTTTTTACTATGCTGTGATGTGCAATGAAATAAATCGCACCGGCAATTGCAATCGGTGAAAAGATGCTAAAGCCCATCATAATATAGCCATACTGACTAATGCAGTGATATGCAAGAATGCTCTTATAGTTATAACTAGCAACGGCACCAAGAACTCCAAGGATCATTGTAAATGCAGCCATAACGAGAAGTACAGTGTGCGTAAAGTCAGGGTCGTGATTAAACACGACCGTGAACATACGGATGATCGCGTACAGTCCAACTTTCGTCAGCAAGCCGCCAAATAGTGCTGCAATCGCTGTTGGAGGTCCTGTATATGCTCGTGGTAGCCAGAAGTAAAGAGGGAACAAACCACCTTTAATACCGAATACAACGATAAAGAGAACGGCGATAACGTTAAGTATGTTATCTTGTCCAAGCTCAGCGACACGAACTCCGAGGTGTGCAAAGTTTAGCGTTCCAGTCGCTGCATAAATATAAGCGACTCCTGCAAGAAAGAGCATCGATGCAAACAAGTTAATGACAAAGTACTTAAATGTTTCTCGTAGCTGAAAGTTTGTTGAACCATGTGCCATCAAAATGTAAGAAGAGATGAGCATCACTTCAAAGAACACGAACAAGTTAAATAAGTCACCTGTCATGAAAGACCCGTTAATTCCTGTTAGTAGGAAAAAGAAAAACGGGTAGAAGAAATATCGAGATCGAATCGGGCTAATCGTTTTAAAAGCAAAGAACAACGTAGATGTTGCAACGATTGCTGATACGAGCAACATAAATGCTGCTAAGCGATCGATGACTAGGGGAATGCCATAAGGTGGCTGCCAGTCACCAAGCTCCATAACGAGCGTACCGTTTACAGCAACTGCAATAAATAAAGTTATACTGCCAATTAATAATGCAATCATCGTTATTCCACTAATGATCTTTTGTGCTTTTTCATTTTTAGAGAAAAAGATCAACACGGCACCCATGATGACAGGGATTAACAGTGGCAGGAGGACGAGATTAGTCATCGTTTGACCCCCTTAATTCGTCAAGGTTATCGGTTTTATGGAATTTATACGTACGATAGGCAATAGCAAGTGAAAACGAAGTCATACCGAAACTAATAACGATCGCTGTCAAAATTAATGCCTGAGGTAGTGGGTCGGTAAATGCTTGATCATAACGGTCAACAAGAGCTGGCATTCCTTGTTTTAACCCAGCCATCGTCAATAATAACAAGTGCGCTCCGTGAGAAAGAAGTAGCAGACCCATTACAACACGTATAATACTTTTAGATAATAATAGATAGGTTCCTACCATAAATAGAACCCAATGCTTATTGACATGAGTAGTTCCATATTATGTGTCCTCCGCTATCGCCAAAATAATGATTAGAGCAGAACCACCAACACCTAAATAGATTCCAAAGTCAAATAAAACTGCAGTAGTAAGCTCAAATTCTCCGAAAAAAGGTAATGTGAAATAATCAAAGAACTGGGTGAGATAAGGTTTACCGACGATCGTTCCTATCAGTCCTGTAAGCAAAGATATTAAGATACCTGCACCGATCCAATTTGCATAATTCATCGGTAGCATTTTATTGATTTTGCGTCGGTCAAAGGTGAGGTAGAGGAGTAAGATGCTTGTCGCGAGCATCAATCCTCCGATAAAACCACCACCGGGATCATTATGGCCTGCAAAGAATAAATAAATGGAAAGTGCAAGAATTAGAAATGCCGTTACACGAGTGACATGGATAAAAAGTAAATTATTTGTTTTCCATTTCATGCTCATAAATCTTCACCCTCCTTCATTCGAAGTTTTACGAGCGTTACTACAGCTAGTGCTGCTATACCAAGAACTAATAACTCAAGTACTGTATCAAGACCACGGTAGTCGACGAGAACGACGTTAACAACGTTGTAACCACCGGCAAGATCTGCAGAATTTTCGACTTGATAGTTTGAGATTGGAATTAAGTCATGTCCTTGCTGATAAGCGTTAGCGCCGAGAGCAACTGCAGTAACTGTAATACCAACAGCAACTGAAATTATTACTCTTGGGAATGCAAAGGTTGGTTTGTCTTTTTCTTTCCTGAGACCAGGAAGGTGGTAAAACGCAAGCATAAATAAAATGACAACGACAGTTTCAACGAGCAATTGAGTCATCGCAACGTCCGGAGCTCGGAAGATAACGAAAAACAAAGCAATATAGAAACCGACAAAGCGAGAACAGCAACAGCAGCAACACGTTGTTGGATAAATGGAATGGCTAATACAGATACGATAAAGAACAGCACTAAAATTGCTTCATAAACCGTAATTTCACTCATTCCTGCAAGATTGAGCCCGAAAGCATCAAACTTAAACATTGTGTACATGACAAGAAAGATTAAAAATACAGAGATAAAGGATAGGTAGTCCCGTAATCTTCCGGTCATTTGTAGCTTTGTAACGCCTGTTGAACTTGACACAAGCCCTTTTAATCCATAGTCATAGAGACCGTTGACTGGATCGCGCTCTCGCTGATAAATAGAAAGGTTCTGCCATTTTCTCATCGTGGCATACAACAGTGAACCTAGAACAACAACGGCAATCGTCATAAACAGTTCAAGTTCCCATCCGTGCCAATGGTAAATGTCAACATTAAATGCTGGATGATCTTGAGGGACACCTTGCATAATTGATGCGATAGCTGGTTCTAATAACACTGGTGAAATGATATTTGGGAAGATCCCAACGATCACTACAATGGTTACGAGAATAATTGGACTGATAAGCATCCCGATTGGTGCTTCATGAACGTGCTTTGAGAAGTTCTCGGGTTTAAATTTGCCACCAAACGTACGGAAAACGAATATGGCACAATATAAGAATGTAAATATACTCGCGACCCACCCGACGATAGGGAACCAAATGGCTGCACTTTCAATCGAGAAGATGCTGTACTCGGTCACATCGGTGAGTGCCATAAAGAATTTTTCTTTACTTAGAAAACCATTAAAAGGTGGCAATCCAGCCATTGAAGCCGCACCAATTACAGAAATCGTGAACGTCGCAGGCATGATCGTCATAAGCCCGCCGAGCTTTCGGATGTCTCTTGTACCGGTTTCATGGTCAACGATTCCAGCGGCCATAAAGAGGCTACCTTTAAATGTTGCATGGTTAAAGAGATGGAAGACGGCAGCTAATACTGCACCAGTGTAGATTTCATTAGGAACATCAAAATAAAGTGCTGCAGACCCGATGCCTAGTAAACTCATGATCATTCCGAGCTGACTGATCGTAGAGAAGGCGAGTATGCTTTTAAGATCTTTCTGACGAACGGCCGATAGTGAACCGTACAATAACGTAATCAAACCGAAGCTAGATAGAATCCAGAACCATTCTGCTGTTCCACCGAAAAATGGTGTAAACCGCGCAACGAGGTAGATTCCTGCTTTTACCATCGTGGCTGAATGTAAGTACGCACTAACGGGTGTCGGCGCTTCCATGGCGTCAGGTAGCCAAATATGGAATGGAAACTGTGCAGACTTCGTAAATGCTCCTACGAGAATTAAAATCATTGCAGCCAAGAAATACGGATGGTTAACTGCTGTATCCGCTTGAGCAATCATCTCTTGAATACTAAGTGTACCGGTAATAATGGATAGCAAAGCAATACCACCGAGCATTGTGAAGCCACCAAAAACCGTAATAAGTGTAGATTTTTGTGCGCCTTCAATTGATGCTTCGCGTTTATACCAATAACTAATGAGAAGCATTGAAGAAAGACTCGTGATCTCCCAGAAAACATATAAAACGAGGATGTTATCACTTAAAACAACCCCGAGCATTGCACCCATGAATAATAGGAGATATACATAAAAGTTATGTAATGCCTCTCGTTTCTTATTAAGGTAGTAAATGGAATAAAGAACGACTAAAAAGCCGATTCCGGTTATTAAGAGAGCAAATAAAAGCCCCCATCCATCTATAAAAACGGAAAAGTCCATTCCGAGCGTTGGGACCCATGAAATAGAATGATAATAGTAGTTGCCATTCATTACATCAGAAATGAATGTTAAAAAGTATCCAAACAACACGAGAGGAACAACAAATACGAACCAACCCGTGTGAACGGAGCGTAACCATTTGTAGAGCAGTGGGATGAAAATCGCTGCAACAAATGGTAGAAGTACTGCGAAAAGCGTTAGCGACATGGACTCCGCCCCTCCTTATTCATCATAAGATAACTAATTATTAGCTTGCGCCAATTTAAAAAAAGTATAACCTATGCTCTACCTCCCTTGCATTAGTAAACATTCGCTTTCTATCTGTGCCATTAAATAGGAACAAAACGATTCACTTTCGTGGATTTAGTTCTAATTTCCTATAATGGGTATATTTCCAGCATTATACAAGTAGAAAGCAATCGAATTAAAAATAAGTAGTGCACCTTGTGCACTACTCAAGAAGGTATACCCCTATTATCTTCAATTCAAACTAATGGTTAAGAGCGGGTGTAAGCGATCGCCGTTCTACTTCAGAACGAATAATTGCGATAAAGTCATCACTTAGCCTTAAATAGAGTGCCTTTTCATATGCTTCAAGTAACATTTCATCTGAAAGGTTTCGCATCGTTAAGCCGCGATGAGCGGGTACACCTCCTCTTACATCATTGCCTCTCTTATAATCTATTATGATCCTATCACGAACCGTGAAAGCGAACAACTTCACGGTTATCCACATAATAGAGTGGATAACATGTGTGTAGAATGTTGAAATTGTAGTTTATCCCTTATAAATATTAGCGAGAATAAGTGGATAACATTATCCACAGATTTCAGAATGCAAGAATTGTCGAAAAGTAATTCTAGTTTTTCTTAAAAGTTGAGCGAAAGAGACGGTAAAGATTGAAATAACAAGGGAAAGGCGGTATACTTTCAGTTTAGTGATAACGTTGAGGAGGCGCTCTATTGTTAGGTTTTATGGTTCCTGATCAGTTTGCGGAAAGCATTTATGACATAGATTTTGAAGAGTTAAAACAACAAGGCATTAAAGGGGTTATTACAGACCTTGATAACACGCTTGTCGAATGGGATCGAGCGGATGCAACGCCAGAGCTTCTTGAATGGATCGAAATGGTACAAAGTGAAGGCTTTAAGATCACGATTGTATCGAACAACAAGAAAAAGCGAGTCGGTACATTCTCTGAACCGACGGGTGTTTCTTGGATTCACTCCGCAAAAAAGCCATTAACACGAGCTTTTCGCCGTGCTACAAAAGAAATGAATTTGACGAAAGATCAAGTCGTTGTCGTTGGAGATCAATTGCTTACTGATGTATTTGGTGGAAATCGGGGAGGCTATCATACAATTCTCGTTGTCCCAGTATCAAAGACAGACGGTTGGTTTACAAAAGCAAATCGAAGAGTAGAACGTATGGTCATGAAGCGACTTGAAAAACACAAAGAATAAAGGAGTTTTTACTTTTGAACCAGCAAATCATCTGTTCTGGATGCGGGATTCCAGTTCAAACGAAAGACAGTGACAATCCGGGGTACGCTCCTAAAGCGGCATTAGAACGGGACGTTATTGTGTGCCAGCGTTGTTATCGGCTTACCCACTATAATGAAGTGCCTGACGTTCCACTTACGGACAAAGACTTTGATAAGCTTCTAGATGATGTATCAAAAAGTGATGCATTAGTTGTAATGATTGTCGATCTCTTTGATGTTGAAGGTAGCTGGATGATGAAACGTAAAGACCTTAATCATTTACCGTTAGTGATCGTTGGCAACAAATTCGACTTGCTTCCACATTCTGTAAATGAGAATAAAATCAAGTTGTGGCTTAAGAAGGAAGCGATGAAGCGAGGGTATAAACCTGAGAAGATCGACTTGATGAGTGCGAATAAAAAGGCTGACGTTATGCGTATTGCAGCTATGATTGATCAAGTTCGTAATGGGAAAGATGTTTATATCATCGGCAGTGCAAACGTAGGAAAGTCAACGTTTATTAACCAAATTATCCGTGCGTTTGATGGGGATGAAGATCAGTTGATTACAACGTCGATTTATCCAGGTACGACACTTGCGTTCATTGACTTACCACTGGATGACGGAAGCAAAATGTACGATACGCCAGGCATCATTAACCCAAATCAAATGTACCGTTCTATTCCTCAAAAAGAAATGAAGTTGCTACAACCGAAACGTGAAATTAAACCGATTGTGTTTCAATTGAAAGAAGAACAAACACTGTTTATTGGTAGTTTAGCAAGGTTTGATTTCGTGTCAGGTGAGGCGAATCATTTCGTTTGTTACTTCCCGGAGAAATTCACACCTCATCGAACGAAATTGTCACAAGCAGATGATTTGTATGCACGTCATAAAGGTGAAACAATCCTTTCACCCCCTTCTAAGGAAGCATTAGAAGAAGTACCACCTTTAAAAGCAGAGACATTTACGATTGCCCACGACAAAACAGATATCGTCATTCCTGGTCTTGGCTGGGTAACTGTTGGTCATAAAGGAGCTGTCGTTACCGTTCATGCACCTGAGAATATTAAGGTTACCTTAAGAGAAGCAATCATTTAAGGAGGATCATATGGACAATTATGCAGTAATCGGAAAACCGATTCATCATTCCATGTCGCCATTTCTACACAATGCCCATTTTGAACAACAAAACGATGCTGCATATTATACGGCCTATGAAGTGGACTTGAGTGAGTTAGAACAAACGGTTGCAGCCTTCAAGACGTTAAAGGTTCGAGGCTGGAATGTCACGGTTCCACATAAAATCGCGATTATGCCTTTTTTAGACGAGTTAAGTGAAGAAGCGGCTCGAATCGGTGCAGTGAACACCGTCGTTCAAGTTGATGGAAAGCTGATTGGATACAATACCGATTCAAGGGGGTACCTAAACGCCCTCCTCTCCATGACTGGAGAGTCGTTAAAAGAGATGAATGTGCTCGTTGTCGGAGCGGGTGGTGCCTCGCGGGCGGTCGTTTACGGACTCCTGGATTATGGTGTTACAAAGCTTTCAGTGACAAACCGTACCGCCTTAAAGATTGAAGAGATGCAGCGTGACTTTATTGAAGTAGGAACGGTAAACAGCTTAAAGTTAGAAGAAGCCAATGAATGTCTTGAGCAGTTTGATCTTGTCATTAATACAACGTCAATCGGTTTAAACGGAGAAGACTTGCATTTTTTATCATCGAACAAGTTAAAAGAAGGCGTGTATTTAAGCGATTTAATTTATAATCCTGAAGTGACAACTTGGCTGAGTACGAACAAACATAAAGCACGTGCGATTCAAAACGGACTCGGGATGTTTGTTGAGCAAGCGGCACTTGCCTATGAATATTGGACAGGCAAACGTGCAGATCGACCTGTTATGGAAAACTTAGTAAAAAGAAAGCTGGGAATTGAACATGAAGTTAACAAATAAGCAGTTAAAATACCTTGCGGAGAAGCGAATGCATTGAAGCCGATCTTTCAAGTCGGCAAAGCAGGAGTGAATCCGAATCTTATTGACCAAGTAAAAGATGCTCTTGAAGTAAGGGAATTAATTAAAGTTAGTGTGTTGCAAAACTGCCCTGAAGACAAATCTGTTGTCGCTACGAAAGTATCGGAGAGAAGTGGAGCAGCGCTCGTACAAGTGATTGGGTATACGATTGTGCTCTACAAACCTTCAAAAGAGAACAAGCAAATTCAGTTACCGCAATAAGGAGCTACTTTATGCGCAAAAAGGTTGGCATTCTTGGAGGTACATTTGATCCTCCACATTACGGCCATCTTGTCTTGGCAGAACAAGTCCTCGATCAAACGGAAGTCAATGAGATTTGGTTTATGCCGACGAACGTACCGCCACACAAGAAAAATGAAGGAATGGCTACAAAAGAACAGCGACTTAAGATGGCTGAGCTTGCAATTAAAGACCAGGAGCGTTTTATTGTGAGTGATGTTGAGTTTGAACGTTCAGGTCCTTCTTACACGATCGATACGATTGCAAAACTTCATCGTGCTTATCCAGACGATACGTTTTTCTTTATTATTGGCGGGGATATGGTCAATCAACTAGAAGATTGGTATAAGATTGAACAATTAAAGAAGCTCGTGACGTTTATCGTTGCAGAACGACCCAATGACCCTTTATCACATGAACAAAAGATGAACCTGAGTTCATTTATGTGTCGATCCCTCAATTGGATTTGTCATCATCAACGATTCGTGAGCGGGTTAAATTGAATCAGAGCATTCGTTACTTGTTGCCAGAAAACGTTCGAGTGTTTGTAAAGGAGCATGGCCTTTATGAATAACGAAGAAATTCGAAAAATAGTCGCAGAGTTTTACCAGAACAAAGATATAAACATACGCTTGGTGTCGCTGAAACGGCAATAGAGTTAGGTGCTAGATTTGCACCAACGTTATGTGAAGCTTCGTTAGAACGTGCGAGTTTAGTGCATGACTATAAAAAGCCTTTCGGTAGAGTAGAGCTTACAGAGCTATTACAGCAGTATGAACCGAATGAGGATTTTTCCAGCTACGGTGGTGTCTTATTACACGGTCCTGTAGCTGCGTATTTATTAAAGGAAGATTTTGGGATTGAGGATGAGGAAATCTTTCATGCCGTTTACTACCATACGACTGGCAGAGCGAAGATGTCCTTGTTTGAGAAGATTATCTTCCTAGCTGATTTTATCGAGCCAGGACGTCATTTCCCTGGTGTGCATGAAGTACGTAAATTAGCAGAAAAAGACCTTGATTTAGCTGTCTTAGAAAGCTTACGTAGCACGATTCAACATTTGTCTTCAAAGCATGTATTAATTCATCCATTAACATTATCAGCATATAACGATCAAGTGAGAACAGCAAAGTAAAGGAGCGTTTACGAACGTATGAATAATAAAGAATTGTTAAAGGTTGCTGTCCAAGCAGCGGACGGTAAAAACGCACAGAACCTCATGGCATTGGACATGAAAGGAATTTCCATCCTTGCCGACTATTTTATCATTGGTCACGGAGGATCAGTAAAGCAAGTCCAGGCGATTGCCAATGAAGTGAAATCGATGGCTGAAAAAGCTGGAGCTGAAGTGAAGCGCATGGAAGGATATCAAGAAGGTCGTTGGGTACTCGTTGATCTTGGTGATGTTGTTGCGCATATTTTCCATGAGGAAGACCGCTTATACTACAACATTGAAAAACTATGGGGCGAAGCTGATCAAGTCGAGATTAGTCAAATGCTCGCATAAGGAGTGGTCACCGGTGTACCGTGAAGGTGCGAGTTATTATGATTTTCTAATGAATGAAGCGCCATATGAGCGTTGGAAAATGTGGGTCGATGAGCGATTACACATGAC
The DNA here is from genome assembly GCF_000698125.1 of Geomicrobium sp. JCM 19038. Lineage (GTDB taxonomy): Bacteria > Bacillota > Bacilli > Bacillales > Marinococcaceae > Geomicrobium_A. The sequence continues at coordinate 89,348 of NZ_BAXA01000001.1, forward strand.
AAACAAAACGGGACCGCAGTCGATTCTAGACGTTGGCTGTGGCACTGGAACATTTATGTCACTTATAATGCGTGACGGTCACGATGCGACGGGGGTAGATGTGTCAGAAGACATGTTAGCAATTGCTGATTCGAAGATTCGTCGTGAGACGAATCAAGTGCCGCAATTATCTTGTCAGAACATGGCTGAGCTCTCATTGCCACAAACCTATGATGTCATTACGGTTTTATGTGATTCTTTGAATTACGTGATTGAAGAGAAAGACGTACAACAGGCGTTAATGAAGTTTTATGAGCACCTTAATCACGATGGAATGTTACTGTTTGATGTTCATTCCATTCAAAAAATGACAGAAGAGTTTCCTGGCTTTTCTTATGGTGATAATGATTCTGCACAAAGTTTAATTTGGAACAGTTACGCCATTGAAGATGTTCATGGGGCTGTAGAGCATGAACTATCATTTTTTGAAGAAACTTCATCAGGACTATACAAGCGTTATGATGAACTTCATACACAACGGAGCTTCGCTATTGATACATATGTATCTTGGTTAGAAGAAGCTGGGTTTGCAGAAATTAGTGTCGTTAAAGATTCACACATGAACGTGCAAGTGATCAAGATGAGCGGATCTTCTTCATAGCTAAAAAACAAATTGATCAATAAAATGAGACTGTAGTATACTTTTACCAAGTAACTACAGTCTTTTCCTCGTATGTCCCTTCCTTATTCTTTATTCCAACTATTGCTCACAATTTGTATCTGGAGGTGATTTCATTCGAACTTTTAAAAGAAAATTGGAAATGGTTTGTCGCCACACCGATTGTAATTGGTTTATTTGGTAGTGTTTTGTTATGGCAATTTTTATCTGAACCGGCTGTTCAAAGTAATGACGAGGAGATGCTCTTCACATCTTTAGAACAAATTGAGGGAAAAGAAGAGCTGGAACCGGAAGAAGATCTGGTGTTGCCTACAACATTATTTGTGGATGTGAAAGGAGAAGTCAGAAAACCTGGCGTCTATGAACTACAACACGATGATCGCGTAGTAGATGCTATATACATTGCCGGAGGGCTTTCGGAAAATGGGAGCGATCTTGCGATTAATTATGCGCAAAAGCTTGTTGATGAAATGGTTATTTACGTTCCTCACATTGACGATGATCTTGAACAAGGAGAAATTTGGGAAGCAAATGTAGGACAATCTGAAGAATCAACGCGAGTAAATCTGAATCAAAGCAATGAAGTAGAGCTGCAAACATTACCAGGAATCGGACCGTCAAAAGCAGCTGCAATTATTTCGTATCGCGAAGAAAATGGACCGTTTCAAACGATTGAAGAATTAACAAATGTTCCTGGATTTGGAAGTAAAACGTTTACAAATCTAGAATTGTTAATAGAAGTGTAATAATTATTTGACGAATCCATAAATAGTCATTGTTTTTCGAGATTTACTATATTACAATCAGAACATCGCATTGAAGGGGGATATAGATATGAAACAGTTTAAGCGATCTTTCGTACCACTTGCTATTGCAAGTATTGCACTTGTTGCATGTAGTTCAGATCCAACTGAAGGAGAAAGTGAAGGAACTGAAGGAACTGATACGGATTCTGGATCGGCAGAAGATTCAGAAGAGGCTGAAGAAGGTGGAGAGGCTGCAGGTGGAGAAGGGGGTAACTTTGTTTTGGCGATGCGTCTGACGCTGTTACGCTTGACCCACACCAAATTACAGACGTGCCATCTCACATCGTAACGCTTAATTTGTACGAAAATTTAATCATGTTCGATGAGGATATGGAACTTCAACCAGTCCTTGCTGAATCATATGAGCAAATTGATGATTTAACGTGGGAATTTTACTTAAGAGAAGAAATTACGTTCCATGACGGCGCGGAATTTAATGCCGATGCAGTTGTCACAAATTTCGATCGATTTTTAGATCCTGAGACAGCGTCACCACGTGCATCGTTGTTTGAGCCTATTGAATCGGTAGAGGCGATTGATGAATTTACCGTACAGATTACAACTGATGAACCTTTTGCTCCGTTAATTCCTCACTTGGCTCACGGCTCTGCTGGAATTATTAGTCCCGATGCAATTGAAGCAGATGAGAATATTACGGTAAATCCTGTTGGGACAGGCCCTTTTGAGCTTGAGAATTGGGAGCAAGGCAATGAAATCGTACTTGCTCGCTATGAAGACTATTGGGGTGACAGTGCTATTTTAGACAGCGTTACACTTAAAGTTGTTCCTGAGCAATCAACGAGAATGGCGATGATTGAGCAAGGTGAAGCACATTTTATGCAACAAATTGAACCGGCGAATGTTGGTAGAATTGATTCGTTAGACAACGTTGAAGTTGTCACGCAAGAAGGTTTTGGAATTGACTATATCGGCTTTAATACGTCGGTAGAACCGTTTGATGATCCTTTAGTTCGTCAAGCATTGTCGATGGCTCTTGATAGTGAAGCAATTGTGAATGGATTATATGAAGGTTATGGACAAGTCGCAACGAATCCATTGAATGATATCGTTAACGGTGCAAGCGCAGACGTAGAAGGTCTTGAGTATGATCCTGAGCAAGCAGCAGAATTATTAGCTGAAGCCGGCTATGAAGATGGATTCTCTGCAACGTTAATTACAAATGATGCGAACCCAATGCGCGTTCAGATCGCAGAGCTAGCACAAGATCAGTTTGGTGAGTTAGGCATTGACATTTCCATTGAGCAAATGGAATGGGGCGCGTACTTAGATCGCGTTGACAGTGGTGATACTGAAATGTTCATTCTTGGATGGTCAATCTCCTCAGGGGATGCTGATAACGGCTTGCACCCATTGTTCCACTCAGATAACGTAGGTGCTAACGGAAACCAGACGTTCTTTGAAAACGATGAACTGGATGAGCTTTTAGATGCTGCTCGTGAAGAGATGGATGAAGATGCTAGACAAGAACTTTATCAACAAGCGCAACAAATTTTAGCTGATGAAGCTCCAATGATTTACACGTTGCACACTGACTATGTGGTTGGGGTTGCAGATTCAGTGAATGACTTTATTCATTATCCGAATGGCCAATTCCCATTCTGGCAAATTTCGATTAGTGAAGAAGCTGGAGACAGCTCGTATTAATAAAAACTTTCCTTTTGGATCTAGTTCATTCTAGGTCCTTTAGGTACTTATTGGAGTGAAGTAGAATGAGCGAAACATGGAAGCTTGAAACGAAGGCGATTCATTCTGGTCAAGAGATCGATCAATCAACTGGTGCTAGAGCAGTACCGATCTATCAAACGACATCTTACGGTTTTGACAACGCTGACCATGCTGCAAACTTATTTTCACTACAAGAAAATGGAAACATCTATACGAGGATTATGAACCCGACACAAGCTGTATTTGAGGATCGAATTGCTGATCTTGAAGGAGGAGTCGCCGCTTTAGCGACGGCAAGTGGAAGTTCAGCGATTCATCTTGCCATCTTGAACATTTGCCGTAGTGGCGATGAAGTGGTGGCATCTAGCTCTTTATACGGTGGAACATACAATTTATTTAAGCATACGTTGCCTGAAATGGGTATTAATGTACGCTTTGTTGACATTGATGATCCTAACGCATACAAAGCTGCAATCACTGATAAAACAAAAGCGGTGTATGGCGAGCTAATCGGAAACCCAGATGGCAAAATCTTAGACATCGAGGCGGTTGCTAATGTCGCTCATGAAGCAGGGCTGCCACTCATCGTTGATGCCACGCTCGCAACTCCATATTTATGTCGCCCCATTGAACACGGAGCAGACATTGTTGTTCACTCTGCAACAAAGTTTATCGGTGGTCATGGAACGTCCATTGCAGGTGTGATCGTAGATAGTGGTCGTTTTGATTGGACGCATGGGAACTTCCCGATGTTTACTGAGCCCGACCCGAGTTATCACGGTGTCGTCTTTAGTGAGGCAGTAGGAGAGCTTGCGTATATTATTCGAGCGAGAGTGCGTCTGCTACGTGATCTGGGACCTGCAATTTCACCACAAAATGCATTTTTGATGTTGCAAGGCCTTGAAACATTGCATTTACGAATGGAACGACACGTTGAAAACGCAAAGAAAGTTACAGAGTATTTGGAGAAGCACTCATCCGTAGATTGGGTGAGTTATGCGGGCTCTGCAAAACATGAAAGCTACTCATTAGCTGAGAAGTATTTCTCTTACGGTCCTGGTGCTGTTCTTACGTTCGGAATAAAAGGTGGACATGAAGCTGGTAAAGCGTTCATCAATCAAGTGAAACTACACTCACACGTTGCGAATGTAGGCGATGCAAAGTCGCTTATTATCCACCCAGCAAGTACAACTCATCAGCAACTAACCGAAGACGAACAGAAGCAAGCGGGAGTTAGTCCTGAATTGATTCGTTTATCAGTTGGGATTGAACATGCAGATGATATTATTGCGGACCTTGAGCAAGCGTTTCGTGAGGTGTAATTGTTAACGACAATTCTTCGCCACACATTTCCGTGTAGCATTGCGATCATTATTGCTATACTCCTCGTTTTTATGAGTGCACAAAGCGCAATTGTCTTGTTGCTAGGTGCACTCCTTTTATTATTCTACTACTTACCTAAGCTAACCCCTCCATTAATTATCTCAACAGTTAGTAGCTTCTTGTTTATGTACATGTATACTCTCTATTTTGATGAACAAAATGAGACGCAATTACATGAAGATATGCAACAATTTCATGTTGAGTTGAACTCTCTCATTCAAGTGGACGGTAACCTTGCGACTTTTCAAGTGAAAACGCTAGAAGAGAACGAACGGGTTGCAGTGCGTTTGCGAATTGATTCGGAGGAAGATCAACACTTACTTAAGACTACAAAAGTAGGTGAGATTTGTCATATTACCGGAAAACTTATAAGTCCGGGTCCTTCACGCAACTTTCATGGGTTTGACTATGAGGAGTATCTTTATTTGCAGCGTATACACTGGACCTTATCGACAACGAGTACAGAAATGAGTTGTGAGGAACGTGCAAATCTCCTTAGTTGGGACCGTATTCATGAATGGCGACTCTATGCACTTACTGTTATTGATGAACGATTTAGTGAGCATGTGAGTGGTGTCATGACCGCCCTTTTATTCGGTGATCGCTCATTCATCGGCGTAGACGTACTAACTGCGTATCAAGACCTCGGTATTATACATTTACTCGCCATTTCTGGTCTACACGTAGGGATCGTAAGTGGGATGGCTTACTATGTGCTAAAACGAAGTGGCATTACGAAAGAGCGATCAGCTGAAATGTTACTTGTATTATTACCGGTATATGCCGTGCTTGCTGGAGGGGCACCTTCGGTAATACGGGCAGTCACGATGACCATGATCGTTTTTGCAGCGATTCGTATGCATTGGCGAGCATTTTCTGTTCATAATTTGAGCTTCGCGGCTTGTGTAATGTTAATCGTTAATCCTTACTACCTTTTTCATATTGGATTTCAGCTATCGTTTAGTTTAACGTTCTCAATTATTCTCTCCATACATTACATGCAACAACTTCGAACGAAACTTCTGCAGTCACTTTTTATTTGTGTTCTTACGCAACTCTTTTCGTTTCCAATCATCGTTTACTATTTCCATACGTATTCCCTATGGAGTTTAGTGCTCAATATCATGTATGTTCCGTTTGTATCGGTGTTTCTACTGCCTGTTTTGTGGGGCTTGTTTTTCGTATCCTTTTTTTCAATGTCATTAATGAAGTTTGGTGATCGCTTACTAGAGCATGTGCTTCAGTTTATTCATCATTTTTTTGTCTCGGTGCAACAGTGGCCTACAGGATGGACGGCATTTGGCGAGACATCAATGTTTTGGGTAGGTTTACTACTTCTATTGACGACAATGATGTTGATTTTACTAGTACGTAGAAAGCGAAAGCTACTTATGATCGTAACGGTTGGTTATGTAAGTAGTCTGCTTTATCCACTGTATTCTCCGTACTTTAGCAATGAAACCGTCATTACGTTTATTGACGTTGGACAAGGGGATAGCATTCTTATTGAACTTCCTAGGCGGGAAGGGACGATGTTAATTGATGCGGGTGGCTACTTACCGATTCCAATAGAAGATTGGGAGAGGAGGAAAGTTGCACCTGACCCAGGTAGGCAAAGCGTAGCTCCTTATTTAAAGGCGAGGGGAATCAAGACAGTTGATTATGTCGTTGCATCACATGCTGATTACGACCATGTTGGAGGTCTATTTGAAATCATAGAACAGTTCAATGTTAAGACAATCTTATACCTCATATAGAGCTTGAAGGGGAAGTTGAACAACGGTTACTTACTCGTGCATTGGAGCGAGGAGCAACTGTAAAGCTGCAAGCAAGGGGGGATGTAATTGCCACATCTAATGCGAACTTCCAGGTGCTGCACCCGAAGAAAACAACAGGCACGATTGACAATAAGAATGATCATTCGCTCGTTTTATTCGTTGAAATTGGTGGACTAACCTGGTTGTTTACTGGTGACTTAGAAGAAGAGGGTGAACGACAGCTTATAGGGGAGTACCCAACTTTGGAAGTGGATGTTCTAAAGGCTGGGCATCATGGTAGTCGAACATCATCAACAGATGCCTTTATTGAGCACATTAAACCAAGTGTAGCGGTAATCACAGCAGGTGAAGACAATCGCTTTAATCACCCTCATGCTGACGTTGTTGAAACGTTGCGAAGGCACAACGTTCAAGTCGTTGGTACTCATGAAAACGGAGCCATTCGCTTTATACACGATGGTCACTCGTGGAGTGTGGAAGTGAATATAAGTTCAGTACATTAAAAAAAGACCTTCTTAATAATAGGAAGGTCTTTCTTACGTGCTACATTCTACTTGCAAACTCAATGATAACCCCAATGACAAAAATCGTCGCGAAAAAGCCGAAGGAAACAGCCACTCCAACGATCGCATCGTTGAAATCGTTACGTTTACTTTGAACTTCTTTTTCAAAATCGTTATGCATTCGTGACCCTCCTCATTCATCGTCAAGTATAAGACAAGCATGAAAAAAAATCTACTCTTGTCATAAAAATACCTTAGTTTTTTAAGGGATGTGAAGTGTGATTTCTCACTTTTGTTAAGAGTTGTCACCCATAAAGAACGATGGCATAGGATACGATAAAAGCAGAAGCTCTTCATGATTACCGTTTGCCGGACAGTTCCTAGGTCTCTCTGGCAAGCGTTCATATAAATTGGGGCAGTGTAGAGAAATCTAGACTGCTTCTCCCATTTCTTATCATACATAATTGGTGATACAATAGATATGATGAAACGAATAAGCAAAGTGTATGCATGAAAGAGTGAGATCATGACTTCTTACATAGAAGCAAAAAAGGACATTAATCGAGGCAAGTTAAGTCGTGTCTACCTTATTTATGGAATGGAAACGTATATGATTGACGATCTTACACAATCGATTGTCAAACAGGTGTTACGTGAAGACGATGCAGAATTTAACTTGTCACAATATGATTTACGTGACACAGCCATTCAAGTCGGATTAGAAGATATTGAAACACCATCTTTTTTCGGTACGGAAAAGTCATCGTTATGAAACATGCCTTCTTGTTAACTGGCCAGAAACGTAAAGATAGTGCTGAACATGATTTACGCCAATTTGAGCGGTATTTGGACAAAGAAAATCAAGAGAATGATTATGTCATTTTTACAGTTGAAGCTGAAAAGTTAGATGAACGAAAGAAAATCGTAAAAAAGCTAAAAAAGCATGCAACAGTGGTGCAAGCAGCACCACTTGCCGGTACAGAGCTTGAACGATTCGTCAATTCACAAGCGAAGCAATACGACGTGACGTTTTTGGATGAGGCGATTACGTTATTTCTTGAAGTAACGACAGCAGATTTGCAAGCGAGAAAAACCGAAATTGAGAAATTAGCATTGTACGTAGGCCCAGGTGGGACAATTACGAAAGATACCGTCAATGAACTTGTCTCAAAAAGCTTGGAAGATAACGTGTTTACATTAATCGATGCGATTTCAAGTGGACAAGCAGAACGAGCGCTTATGATGTATCAAGATCTTGTTTTTCAAGGTGAAGAGCCGATTAAGCTCGTTGCGTTAATTGGAAGACAACTACGGATGATGAGTCTTATTATTGATATGGAAGAACGAGGGTATTCTCAACAAAAGATGGCGCAAGGTTTAGGTGTGCCACCATTTGTTGTCGGTAAGATTCGCAAGAAAACGACAGGGCTTAATCCTCGTGCGCTTAATGAGGCGCTGGCTACTCTAGCAGAAGTCGACTATAAGATGAAAACAGGTTACGCTGATAAGGAGACCGCTATGGTTACTTATATTGCGAGGCTTAGTCAACAATTACATGAAGTTTAAAAAAGACCTCTGAACAAAGTTCAGGGGTCTTTTAAGTAATAAAACGACTCGCTAGAGTCGTTTTATTATTTAGCAACAGCGTTTAGTTTACGCTCCATTTGAGACTTTTTGCGAGCAGCTTTGTTCTTATGAATAAGCCCTTTGTTCGCAGCTTTGTCTACTTTTTGCTCAGCGAGTAAAAATACTGCTTTTGCACCTTCAACATCGTTAGAATCGATTTTCTTATCAAATTCTTTGATTGTTGTACGCATCGCAGACTTAAACGCTTGGTTCTTAACGCGTTTTTGTTCGTTAACAAGAATACGTTTCTTTGCTGATTTAATGTTAGCCAAATCATTCACCTCCCCAACTTACTTCATGCTACAGATTAATACGTTTATATAAAATCATCGCATGTATCCAATGTATGACAGATGAATTGTACCAAATCCAACCGACTGATGCAAGCTGATCTTCGGATAAAAATGGTGACTAGGAAAGCCTAAAATTACATTTGATGAAGTTGAGGTGGATAACGACATGTCTGAGCAAGAATTTGATAATAGCAAAGTCACATTTTTTCGTAGAACGGATTTGGCGGTTGAAGATGAAAACGTCTTACCGAATCGTCATCGAGATGGAATCCACGTGGAAGAACATGAAGAAGATGAAATCACCATCACGAATGTAACAATCGATGAAAAAGCAGCGGAGATGACAGGGAAACAAGCGGACGGTATTTGACGTTAGAAGCATTAGGGATCAGGCAAAAAGATCCGAAGCTACAAGGAGATTTTATTAAAGTATTTAGTAGAGAGTTGATGAAATTTCTAGATGAAACAGGAATTAAGAAGACGAGTACTTGTTTAATCGTTGGCCTTGGTAACCGTGATGTCACGCCAGATGCATTAGGTCCAAGAACGGTTGATCAATTGTTAATCACAAGACACTTGCTAGAGCTTGGTCATAAAGAAGCAAATGACGGTTATCGTTCGGTTGCAGCAATTGCACCAGGGGTAATGGGTGTGACTGGGATTGAAACATCAGAAATTATTTACGGGACGGTCGAAAAGGTAAAGCCAGACTTTGTCATTGCGATCGATGCCTTAGCGGCGCGCTCCATTGAACGTGTAAATGCGACTGTGCAAATTTCAGATACAGGTATTCATCCAGGTTCAGGTGTTCAAAATGCTCGAAAAAAAATTAATGAGGAAACAATTCACGTACCCGTCATTGCCATTGGAATTCCAACCGTGGTAGATGCCGTTTCGATTACGAGTGATACGATTGATTTCCTATTCAAACACTTTGGTAGAGAAATTAAAGACCAAGATAAGCCGTCCTCTTCACTTGTGCCGAGTGGTATGACTTTTGGTGAGCGAAAGAAACTAACCGATGAAGACCAACTCGGTGATGAAGAACGAGAACAATACTTTGGCATTGTCGGGAAACTACCAGAAGCTGATAAACGCCAGCTTATTGAAGAGGTGCTAAATCCACTAGGTCACAATCTGATGGTAACCCCAAAAGAGGTCGATACATTTATGGATGATATGGCTAACGTGCTTGCTGAAGGATTAAATATCGCCTTACACGATGCCGTAACTGACGAGAACAGTGGCCACTATACTCACAATTAATTCTAGTAAATGTACAAGTTTTGGTTCTGTTCGTTCGACACGCTCATAGAATGGTAGCGTAAGGGGGAGTGCTCTTGCGTTACCAACAGTCACACGTTATTACAGTTTCAAAAAAACACATCCAGTCACTCGTCATTACAGTGATCGCGTTTGTCATCGTTTCCTTTGTTGTAATTGCCATGTTAACAACGGCAGGGAACTATAGTCGTTTTGCTTCAACGGCGGTTCACGATTTTACGTCAACGCTGCAAAGCGAATTGTTTATTCATGTGATTGGCACAGAGAATCGACATTACCTTGAAGCTGCACCAGAGATGAGTACACCGAGCCTATCAAGCGTCGCATTAGAACTAGCAACGCAAGTGAATCTAGAGGACCCGAGAACCTTTCTAGGACGTGAACTCCCCGGTTTTGAAGTGTTTGATGACACGATTGTCGTAGCAGGGGAAGGGACGGATTTAACTACGATGTCTATAGAATCTTCGCCACCTCCTGATGCTTTTATAGATCAAGAAGATGATAAGGGAGAACAAAAAGAAGTAAGACCTTCGCTCTCTCATGAAGATGCGCTCGTGCACATCGTCCATACACACAACCGAGAAGCCTTTCATCCATATAGTGGTGGTGAGAACTACGCCACCGAACAAAACATTGTTGAAGTTGGAAAAGAAATCGGAAGACATTTAGATGAAGCGGGAATTCCAGTGGATGTAAATGAAGATGACATTCACGGGATGCTCATTGATCGAGGTTTGCATTTTAGTAGGTCGTATGATGTTTCAAGAGACGTTGTTGTAGATGCGAAAAATAAAAATGACAACTTGGAGTTTTTCATCGATGTTCATCGTGACTCTCAGCCACACGATATTACGACCGCAACAATCAATGGCGAAGCATGGCAAGAACGTTTTTTGTTGTAGGAACCGACCATCCTGACTACGAACGTAACAAGGCGCTTGCAACGGAACTTCATTATCGCCTTGAAGACGAGTATCCAGGTTTAAGTCGTGGGGTGTTGGAACGTGGCGGAGCAGGAACAAATGGGGTGTTCAATCAAGACCTCTCCCCAAATGCGATGCTCATTGAAATGGGTGGCATTGATAATACATTTGATGAATTAAACCGTAGTGCAGAAGCGTTCGCAACGATTGTAGAAACGTATATTTATGAACAGTTAGAAGAGGAGGAAGGCGAATGAGGCTAAAGCGTGGCGCATCATTGCTAATGTTTGGACTCGTGCTGTTTTTAAGTGGCGTTTTAAGTGGTCATTATTATGCATATTATCAATGGGGAGAAGTGTACCATGATGAACGAGTCGTCGATGAAGAAGTGCTAAAAGAAAAATCTGAAAGCATGGAAGAACAAGGTATGAACCTTTCAGAACGTCAAGAACAGCTTCGTCAAAATGACTCGTCGAACTTCTTTTCAGATCTCGGTAAAACACTCGGAGGTTCGCCTCGCTGAGTGTTTTTTCTTGCTTTATAATTGCTGTATGTGTGTCGTATTGCTATAATGTAGGGTAGTTTTCAATTGAGGACGAGGTTCTTTAAGATCAGGAGTGATGGAATGAACAATCAAGAAAGACGAGAGCGACAAAAGAGAATACGTAACTTCTCTATCATTGCTCATATTGACCATGGTAAATCTAGCTTGCCGATCGGATCTTAGAACAAACAAAAACCGTATCAGCGCGTGAGATGCAAGATCAGTTGCTAGATGCAATGGATCTAGAGCGTGAACGAGGCATTACGATCAAACTGAATTCTGTACAGTTGAAATATGTTGCAAAAGATGGCGAGGAATATATCTTTCATTTAATTGATACACCAGGCCACGTCGACTTTTCATACGAAGTGTCGAGAAGTTTGGCTGCTTGTGAAGGCGCCTTGCTCGTTGTGGATGCTTCTCAAGGGATTGAAGCACAAACGCTTGCGAATGTGTACTTAGCGCTAGATAACGACTTAGAAATTCTGCCTGTCATTAACAAAGTCGACTTACCGAGTGCTGAACCTGAGCGCGTGAAGCAAGAGATCGAAGATGTCATTGGACTTGAAGCAGGAGATGCGGTTCATGCTTCTGGAAAAAGTGGCATTGGAATCGGCGATATTCTAGAACAAGTCGTCGAGAAAGTTCCTGCACCAACGGGTGATCCTGAAGCGCCACTAAAAGCGTTGATTTTTGATTCTCTCTATGACTCTTACCGAGGCGTGATTGCGTACATACGAATCGTAGAAGGGACTGTCAAAAAAGGCGATAAGATTCGCATGATGGCGACGGGTAAAGAATTTGAAGTCAATGAAGTAGGGATTATGACACCAAAACCAATCGCAACGCAAGAGTTGACGGTTGGAGACGTTGGCTTTTTAACAGCATCAATCAAAAACGTTGGAGATTCGCGTGTCGGGGATACGATTACGTCAGTCGTCAACCCTGCAGACGAGCCGTTACCAGGTTACAAGCGCATGAACCCGATGGTGTACTGTGGGTTGTACCCAATTGATGCAAGTGACTATAACGCATTACGAGACGCACTAGAGCGTCTTGAGTTAAATGATAGTGCCCTTCAGTATGAAGCGGAAACGTCACAAGCACTTGGATTTGGTTTTCGTTGTGGGTTCCTCGGTCTTCTTCATATGGAGATCGTTCAAGAGCGAATTGAACGAGAGTATAACATCGATCTTATTACGACGGCACCGAGTGTTATTTATGATGTGACGCTATTAGACGGATCAAAAGTTCAAATTGATAACCCGTCCAACATGCCAGATGCACAATCAGTGGATTTTGTTGAAGAACCGTATGTGAAAAGTACAGTGATGGTACCAAATGATTACGTTGGAGCTGTCATGGATCTTTGTCAGAAGAAGCGAGGCAACTTCATCGATATGACGTATATGGATGCTAATCGTGTGAACTTGATTTATGAGCTACCATTAACTGAAATTGTCTACGATTTCTTTGATCAATTGAAATCAAATACAAAAGGATATGCGTCATTCGATTATGAAATGATCGGCTATCGAACGTCTAAGCTTGTGAAGATGGACATCTTGTTAAACAGCGAAAAAGTCGATGCCTTATCGATTATCGTACACCGTGACATGGCGTATGATCGTGGGAAGATTATCGTAGATAAATTAAAAGAACTCATTCCGAGGCAGCAATTTGAAGTGCCTGTACAAGCGAGTATTGGAAACAAAGTGATCGCGAGATCCACGATTAAAGCGCTCCGTAAAAACGTCCTTTCAAAATGTTACGGAGGAGACATCACGAGAAAGCGTAAACTTCTTGAGAAGCAAAAAGAAGGTAAAAAGCGCATGAAGAACGTCGGAAGTGTCGAAGTTCCTCAAGAAGCATTCATGAGTGTACTAAAAATGGACGACCAAAAATAAGAGGTTGATTGCGATGAAACAAGGGTTATATGTTCATATCCCATTTTGTAAACAAATCTGTCATTATTGTGATTTTAATAAAGTGCTCGTCAAAAACCAACCGTAGATGCGTATGTAAGTGCTCTTCTGACTGAAGCTCATACGGCTTCGCGGGAATACGTATCAGTCCAATACGATTTATATTGGAGGGGGAACACCGACGGCACTTTCAGCTAACCAATTGGATCAGTTGTTTACAAACTTGCGTAAAGCAGGGATTAGCTGGGATGAAGCGAGTGAAGTCACGTTAGAAGTAAATCCTGATGGTGTAACTACAGAACAGCTTAAAGTTGTTCGTGCGCACGGCATTAATCGATTAAGTGTAGGTGTGCAAACCTTTGACCCAACATTGCTTGAGACAATTGGTCGGACGCATAGTGTTGCTGACGTTCATGCATTGCTTGAGAAGGCACGTGGTCTAGGGTTTAACAACATTTCCATTGATTTGATGTATGCTTTACCGGGACAAACAGAAGACAGCTGGCTTCAAACCGTTGATCGAGCGATAGAACTACAACCCGATCATATTTCTGCGTACGGGTTAAAAATTGAGCCAAAAACGCAATTTCATAACTGGCAAAAATCTGGTCAAATTGTCGCAATGGATCAAGATGATGAAGCAGATCTGTATGAGTTGCTCATTAACAAGTTGGAGAAAGCTGGCTACTTCCAATATGAAATTAGCAATTTTGCTAAGTTAGGAAAAGAGAGCCGTCACAATCTCTTGTATTGGGAGAATGAATCGTATTTAGCGCTCGGCGCTGGTGCTCACGGTTATGTTGAGCACCAGCGTTACCAAAACATCGGTCCGATTCCCCATTATTTAAAAGCGATCGAAAACGAAGAATTACCAACGAGAAAAGTAGATCGCATTTCAAAAAATGAACAGATGGAAGAAGAGATGTTTTTAGGATTACGTCTTCGAAAAGGAGTAAGCCAATCGAACTTCAATCGTAAATATGAAGTGACGATGCAATCTGTTTATGGTGAAGCCATTGAACGTTTGTTACGAGATGAACTCGTTGAGTGGGACGATGATTGCCTTCGTTTAACGGAGCGAGGTCAACTACTTGGCAATGAAGTCTTTGCCCAATTTTTACTACCAAAAGATGAAGAAGCGATTCGTTGACAAACCGAATCGCTTTTGATAAATTATTGAGTAGATTTAGCACTCAAGATATTCGAGTGCTAACAGGGGTGATAGGCGTATGTTAAGTCGTCGTCAACTATACATTTTACAAGCAATTGTAGATGATTACGTTCAAACAGCTGAACCAGTCGGCTCAAGAAGCATCTCCAAACGTGAAGATGTGGATTTTAGCGCAGCTACGATTCGAAATGAGATGGCGGATTTAGAAGAAATGGGTTTTTTAATGAAACCTCATAGTTCTTCTGGACGTATTCCTTCTCATAAAGCTATCGCCTGTACGTAGATCAACTGTTAAATGTAACAGAGAACAATCATTTAGGATTGATCACTTCTGTGCAACAACTATTTGATTCAAGAGTTTCTGAAGTGGAAGCAGTCATGAGAAAAACGGCTGCGGTGCTTTCAGAGATGACGAATTATGTATCTGTCGTATTAGGTCCAGCAATGTCAAATACGAAATTGAAACAACTTCAAATCATCCCATTATCTACGACTCAAGCTGTAGCAATTCTCGTTACGGACTCTGGTCATGTTGAGAATCGTACGTTTGATATTCCTCTTAATATGTCGTTAAGCGACTTGGAGAAATTCGTAAATATATTAAACGAACAGCTTGCTGATAGTCCGATTAAACAATGGGAAGCTTTAATGTCGAATGAAATTGAGCGTCTCCTTAGACAGCATGTAGATCATTATGAGAAGATCCATCAAGATTTGTCTGCTGCTTTTAAACCAAAAGTAAATGAACAGATTTTCTATAATGGTATGTTGAATTTGCTTGCTCAACCAGAGTTTAAAGACGTTGAGAAGATCAGGCAAATGCTAGAGTGGCTTGAAGATAAGAAAGAAGTCTATTCATTGTTAAATGCAATGAATTCAAAAGGACTTACCGTCAAAATTGGTGAAGAGAATCGCTTTGAACTGTTCGATGACATCAGTATGATTACTGCGACGTATGCCATTGATGGTGATACGGTCGGTAGTATTGGGCTTATCGGTCCTACTCGCATGCAATATGAACGAGCGATTCAAATTATTACTCAGATGGCAGACGGTTTATCCACATCATTGACGAGACTGTATCGTCACGATGCATAACATGATTAAGTTACAATAAGAGACGTGGATACGTTTGGAGGTGCCTCGCATGACTGAAGATAAGAACAACGAACAACGAGAAGAAGAGACGGTCATCGATGAACAAGTTGAAGACTCTACGGATGAGAACGTAGAAATCTTAGACGGTGACACAGAGGTAGAAGAATCAGATAGTGACGACCCTAAAGAAGTTGAGATTACGGAGCTTCGTAACAAGCTTCTACGTCAACAAGCAGATTACGATAACTTCCGTCGTCGTACGAGACAAGAGAAGGAAGCGGATGCGAAATACCGCTCTCAACGCTTAATCGAATCTGTTCTACCTGTTATGGACAATTTCTCTCGTGCTTTGAAGCACGAAGCTGAAACAGAGGAAGGTCAGAACATCCATAAAGGGATGGCGATGGTATACGACCAACTTGTTGAGGCACTGAAGTCTGAGGGCTTAGAAGAAATTCCAACTGAAGGTGAAGCATTTGACCCAACTATTCATCAAGCAGTGATGCAAGTAGAAGAAGAAGGGTTTGAAAGCAATCAAATAGTGGAAGAACTTCAAAAGGGTTATCTACTAAAAGACCGGGTCGTGCGACCTGCAATGGTGAAAGTCAACGCGTAAGCGTTTTGGCGATAGATGAATTTGATTATGATGTAATGGAGATTCAAGGAGGACATTTGCGATGAGTAAAGTAATTGGTATTGACTTAGGAACAACAAACTCCTGTGTGGCAGTTATGGAGGGTGGCGAAGCGGTCGTTATTCCTAACCCAGAAGGTAACCGTACAACACCTTCAGTTGTTGCATTTAAAGATGGAGAGCGCCAAGTAGGGGAAGTCGCTAAACGTCAAGCGATCACGAACCTAACACGATTTTATCAATCAAGCGTCATATGGGTACAGACCACAAAGAAGAAGTAGAGGGTAAAGATTATTCACCACAAGAAATCTCTGCCATTATCCTTCAAAAGCTTAAGTCTGATGCGGAAGCATACCTCGGTGAAACGGTTTCTAAAGCAGTTATTACCGTACCAGCTTACTTCAATGACTCTCAACGTCAAGCTACAAAAGACGCTGGTAAAATTGCAGGTCTTGAAGTTGAGCGAATTGTAAACGAGCCAACAGCAGCGGCACTTGCATATGGCCTTGAGAAAGACGAAGATCAAACGATTCTCGTATATGACCTCGGTGGTGGTACGTTTGACGTATCCATTCTAGAGCTTGGCGATGGATTCTTCGAAGTTAAGTCAACATCTGGTGATAATGAGCTAGGTGGAGATGACTTTGACGAAGTAATCATTGATCATATGGTAGAAGAATTCAAGAAAGAAAACGGCATCGACTTAAAGCAAGACAAAATGGCGATGCAACGCCTTAAAGATACAGCTGAGAAAGCGAAGAAAGATCTTTCAGGTGTAACGAATACTCAACTTTCACTACCATTTATTACAGCAGATGCATCAGGTCCTAAGCACCTTGAGATGAACCTTACACGTGCGAAGTTTGATGAGCTTTCTTCACACCTCGTTGAGCGTACGATGGAACCAACACGCCGTGCGATTCAAGATTCTGGTCTTTCTGCATCTGAGATCGACAAAATCATTCTTGTAGGTGGTTCGACTCGTATTCCAGCTGTACAAGATGGAATTAAGAAACTTACAGGGAAAGATCCTCACAAAGGTGTAAACCTGATGAAGTCGTTGCACTTGGTGCTGCGGTTCAAGCAGGTGTACTTGCAGGTGACGTAAAAGACGTTGTTCTTTTAGACGTTACACCACTTTCACTAGGGATTGAGACGATGGGTGGTGTATTCACTCGTTTAATCGAGCGTAATACAACAATCCCTACGAGCCAGTCTCAAGTATTCTCAACGGCTGCTGATAACCAACCGTCAGTAGACATCCATGTTCTTCAAGGAGAGCGTGAAATGGCTGGTGACAACAAAACACTCGGTCGTTTCCAATTGAATGAGATTCCACCAGCACCACGTGGTGTTCCTCAAATCGAAGTAAGCTTTGATATTGATGCGAACGGAATCGTTAACGTTCGTGCGAAAGACAAAGGCACGAACAAAGAACAATCCATTACGATCACGTCTTCTTCAGGTCTTTCTGATGATGAGATCGAAAACATGGTTAAACAAGCTGAAGAAAATGCTGAAGCCGACAAAGCTCGTAAAGAAGAAGCAGAGCTTCGCAATGAATCAGACAGCCTAATTTTCACTGTTGATAAAACGATCAAAGATCTTGGTGAAAACGTAGAAGAAGCAGACAAAGAAAAAGCAGAAGCTGCGAAAACAAAGCTTCAAGAAGCATTGCAAGGAACGGATTTAGAAGCGATCCGTACTGCAAAAGATGAGCTCCAAGAAAGTGTCCACGCTCTTTCTCAAAAAATGTATGAGCAAATGGCACAAGAGCAACAAGCACAAGGTGCTGAAGGTGAAGAGCAAGGCACAAAGCAAGAAGATGACGTCGTTGACACAGAGTTTGAAGAAGTAAAAGACGACGAAGACAATAAAGAGAACAAGTAACACTACGTAAAAAGTCAAAGTCAGGTTCGCTTGACTTTGGCTTTTTTACTTAGTGTCAACACCTTGCGGGTTTTTGTAATTCCCTGTAAGATAATCGTCATGTGAGAAGGAACGGGAGTGAAACGGAGAATGAGTAAACGAGACTTCTATGAAGTGCTCGGTGTAAGTGAAGGTGCATCAGGTGATGAGATTAAGAAAGCGTACCGTAAATTGGCGCGTAAATATCATCCAGATGTGAACAAAGAAAGCGATGCCGAGGATAAATTTAAAGAAGTAAAAGAAGCCTATGATACGTTGAGCGATCCACAAAAGAAAGCCCACTATGATCAATTCGGTCATACTGATCCAAACCAAGGATTTGCGGTGGTGGTGCTGACTTTGGTGGCAGTGGTTTTGGTGATATTTTCGATATGTTCTTTGGTGGCGGTGGCGGAAGACGCGATCCGAACGCTCCACGCCAAGGCGCTGACTTACAGTACACGATGACGCTTGAATTTAAAGAAGCGATTTTCGGTAAAGAAGAAGAAATTGAAATTCCGCGAGAAGAAAGCTGTAATACGTGTTCAGGTTCAGGTGCGAAACCAGGAACATCACCTGACACGTGTAACCGATGTGGCGGTAGCGGTCAGTTAAACGTAGAGCAAAACACTCCGTTTGGGCGTGTAGTTAACCGTCGAGTGTGTGATACGTGTGAAGGTAAAGGACAAACGATTAAAGACAAGTGTACAACGTGTGGTGGCGATGGTCGTGTGCAAAAACGCAAAAAAGTGCGCGTAAACATTCCAGCAGGAATCGATCACGGTCAACAAATGCGTCAAGCAGGACAAGGTGAAGCTGGTGTTAACGGTGGACCTCCAGGAGATCTGTATATTGTCATTAACGTAAAGCCTCACGAATTCTTCGAACGTGATGGTGATGATATTCGTTGTGAAATGCCACTGACGTTTACTCAAGCGGCACTCGGGGACGAGATTGAAGTGCCTGCCTTAAGTGGTAAAGTGAAAATCAAAGTGCCTGCAGGAACACAGTCTGGGCGTCAATTTAGACTTCGTGGTAAAGGTGCAAGAAATGTACATGGACGTGGTACTGGAGATCAAATTATTACGGTGCGTGTCATTACGCCAACGAAGCTTACAGACAAACAACGAACATTGCTTAAAGAGTTTGCTGAGGACAGTGGAGAAACCGTTGATGAGCATAGCGACAGCTTCTTCGATAAAGTAAAACGAGCATTTCGTGGTGATTGATGAATGAAGAACGAGGCTTCCTTTTAGGAAGCCCGTTCTATTTTTTAAGTGAAGAAACGAGGGATTGTTGATGCAATGGATTGAATGTCGTGTACATACAACGCATGCAGCGCATGAATTAATCGCACAACTGTTTATTACGCATGGAGCGAATGGAACCGTATTAGAAGATAGTCGCGGGAAAGATTTTACTCCGGAGCCGTGGACCGATATTATTGGAAAGCCAAAGACAGAACATTTACCGACCGATGGTGTCGTTGTAAAAGCTTATTTCCCTGATGACGGTACGCTCGAAGCGACATTAAGCGCTGTAAAAAAAGATCTCGTCCAATTAGAAGCGACAACAAATCAACCGGTCGCACAGACTGAAATTCTGCTTACGACAGTGCATGAAGAAGATTGGGCTGAGGCGTGGAAAGCGTATTACAAACCTGTGCAAGTGAGTGAGACGATGAGCATTGTACCGACTTGGGAAAGTTATGAGAAACGTCGAGAAGATGAACACGTGATTACAATGGACCCTGGTATGGCATTTGGGACAGGTACACATGAAACAACCTTACTTTGCTTACAAGCTTTAGAACATATTGTGAACGATGGGGATACAGTCATTGATGTCGGTACAGGTTCTGGTATACTTAGCATCGCAGCGGCTAAACTAGGGGCAAAGGCTGTTCATGCCGTTGATCTTGATCCACTAGCGGTTCAAGTAGCAAAGGAAAATAGTGAAGCGAACAACGTAAGTGAACGTATTACGATTGAACAACGTGATTTGTTAAGTGAATCATCAAACGAACAAAAAGCAGACATTGTCGTAGCCAATCTTCTCGCACACCTCGTCATCGCGCTTGCTCCTGATATTCACCGTCATTTGAAAGTCGATGGAAAGCTTGTAGTTAGTGGAATTATAAAGCAAAAAGAACAAGAAGTCATTGACGTGTTAAAGCAGGAAACTTTCAAATTGATGACGTGTTAGAGCAAAAAGATTGGGTCGCTATTCGTTGTAGACGAACAGAAGTTGGAGGCGAATAATGCAGCGATATTTCATTGAGCAAAACGAGTGGACGAAACAAACGGTGACGCTCACTGGTGAGCAAGCAAAGCATATTGCAAAAGTGATGCGGATGCGTGAAGGTGACAACGTCGTTTGTGTTAATAAAGAAGACCAACTTGCAGGTGTATTTCGGATACAGTCACTCGCTGAACAACACGTCATTGCCGAATTTGAAGAAGAATTGTTATCTGACGTTGAACTTGGAATTCATGTTACAATAGCTCAAGCTGATATTAAAGGTGACAAGTTTGAATATGTCCTCCAAAAAGGCACAGAACTTGGTGCAAGTCGTTTTCACGGCTTCTCTGCAAAGCATTCGGTCGTTAAATGGGATCACAAAAAAGAAGATAAGAAGCTTTCTCGATATCAGAAGATCGTTCAAGAAGCTGCCGAGCAATCGGAACGCTTAGTGCTTCCTTCAGTTATGCATTTTCCAAACGTCAATTCACTCTTAAATGATGCATATGATCATCGTTGGATTATTTCTGAAGTCGCAGCAAGAGACGGTAAGCATGATGCTTTACATGGAGCAATGCAACAGTTGCAACACGGAGACCGTTTGCTCGCAGTGTTTGGTCCAGAAGGCGGCTTTAGCGTAGAAGAGCATGAGCGACTCGTTAAGGAAGGCTTTCAGCAGGTGAGTTTAGGTCCGAGAATTTTGCGTGCCGAAACGGCATCTCCTGCATTGCTTAGCATGATCAGTTATCAATTTGAATTAATGAGGTGAAGTTTTATGCCAAGTGTGGCATTCCATACACTCGGTTGTAAGGTCAACCATTACGAAACAGAAGCGATTTGGCAGCTATTCAAAGAAGCGGGTTACGCGCAACGTGAAGGTGAAGATGAAGCGGATGTTTACGTAATTAATACATGTACAGTAACGAACACAGGTGATAAGAAGAGTCGCCAAGTCATTCGACGTGCGATTCGTAACAACCCTGAAGCTGTTATTTGTGTAACTGGGTGTTATGCACAAACATCTTCAGCAGAAATTATGGATATTCCTGGCGTCGATATCGTCGTCGGTACACAGGATCGTAAGAAAATGATTGGATACATCGATGAGTTCAGGAAAACACGTGAGCCGATGAATGCAGTCGGCAACATTATGAAAACACGTACGTATGAAGAGCTTGGTGTTCCAGCATTTCGTGATCGTACGCGTGCGAGTTTGAAAATCCAAGAAGGTTGCAATAACTTCTGCACATTCTGTATTATTCCATGGGCAAAAGGTTTACTTCGTTCGCGCGAACCAGAACAAGTGTTATCTCAAGCGAAACAACTCGTAGAAGCAGGGTACAAAGAGATTGTACTTACAGGCATTCATACTGCGGGTTACGGCGAAGACTTTAAAGACTATAACTTTGCGGCACTCCTTCGAGAACTTGAGCAAGTTGATGGGATCGAGCGCCTACGGATCTCGTCAATTGAAGCGAGTCAAATTACTGACGAAGTCGTTGAGGTCGTTAAGAAATCTGATAAGATCGTTAACCATTTCCACATTCCTTTACAAGCGGGCTCTGATACGGTGTTAAAGCGAATGAGAAGGAAATATACTACTGAATTCTATCGTGAACGCGTTGCGCGTTTGAAGCGTATCTTCCCAGATCTAGCGATTACAACGGACGTCATTGTCGGTTTTCCTGGTGAAACGGAAGAAGAATTCCAAGAAACGTATGCATTTATTCAAGAGATTGGTTACTCTGAGCTTCACGTGTTTCCGTACTCCAAGCGTACAGGCACGCCTGCAGCGAGACATCAAAACCAAGTAGACGATGAAACGAAGAACGAACGTGTGCATAAACTCATTGCTCTATCTGAGCAAATGGCAAAAGAATATGCATCAAGGTTTGAAGATGAAGTCGTTGAGGTCATCCCAGAAGAAGAAGACAAAGAACAACCTGGAAAAGGCATTTACGTAGGCTATACGACAAACTACTTGAAAGTTAAAGTACAGGCGACCGAAGAAATGGTCGGTCAAATCGTAAAAGCAAAAATTACGAAAGCCGGATATCCTCATAACGAAGCGGAATTTGTTCGTGTGATGGACGTGAAAGCGACAGCTTCAATCTAACTACTTGTATTCATTAAGAAACCTTTTGATAAAGGAGCAACTAAGCGCTCCGAGCATCAAAAGGTTTTTTGTATGAAACATTGAGATAGGTGTTTGTTGGATATAGTAATTTTCTATACTCTACCGCCTGTGATTCGCTCAATAAGCGTTGCAAAAGGGTGAATGAACGGCAACAGTACTAGAGAACAAACTAAATTGAAAATCACAGATGCGTGTGCGACTTGGGCAGCGGGATCACTCGTTAAGTGCATAACAATGTCAGAGAAGAAGCTAACAAAAGGCAAAAACAACAGTGCCCCACCAAGATTTAGCACGACATTTGCCATCGCTGTTTGCATCGCGCCTCGTCCAGCTCCGATTGCGGCAATGACTGCCGTTAAACAAGTTCCAACGTTTGAACCCATCATAATTGAGATGGCTTCATTTAAGTTTAACAAGTCATTCGCATACAATTGAATGGCGATGGCAATGGTTGCCGTGCTTGATTGAATAATAGAAGCGATTACAGTACCACCAAGTAACGAAGATAAATTACTAAAATCTTGGTTTAGAAATGCTTGGAGAATTGAGGTTGTTGCCAAGTTTTGACCCCAATTGCCCATACCATCCATCGCTAGAAACATACAACCGACTCCGCTGAAAATCATCCCGCATAAAAAGAGACTTTTATAGCGAGAAAGTAAACAAACAAAGCCGAGTGCCAGTGCAATAATACCGAGTGTTTCTCCAGATAGTACGAGGATTTCTAGCGTAATCGTCGTACCGACATTTGCGCCGAGTATAATAGCAATTGTTTGCCTAAATGGAATCAGACCAGCTGCGACGAGACTAACTGCGAGAACCATGACAGCAGTAGAGCTTTGTAATGTTGCAGTTACAGCGAAGCCGACGATAAATCCGAGCAATGGATGGCTCGTACTCGAATAAATCATCGTCTTCACTCGTGCGGGTGTGGCTCTTTCTAATCCTAAGCGAATTAGTGCAATCCCAAATAAGAAAATAAAAATGTAAACGACAATCATCATAAACGAAGATTCCATAGCCCGTCCTCCATAGTTCATCTATATGAGGACAAGAAGAGAATATTCAAAAACTGAAATAACTCTTGCAAACTGACTAAGTATGCAGTACAATTTAGTAAAATGACTTCACTAGTACAAGATCTTTATACGAAGAGGTCATGATTGTGAGCGGTACTGCGGAGGGAGGGATTCAAAATGGCTGAAACACGTATTAGAAAGAATGAGTCGCTCGATTCAGCGTTGCGCCGTTTTAAGAAAAATGTTTCGAAAGACGGTACTCTAGCTGAGGTCCGCAAGCGTAAACATTATGAGAAGCCAAGCGTTAAACGAAAGAAAAAATCAGAAGCTGCGCGTAAGCGTAAGTTCTAAGCTTTTCTAAACGAGCGTATGAAACCCTCGGTACAATTGTATCGAGGGTTTTTCACATTTTAGTACGATTTTTTGAAACCCTTAAGGGTGTTATTACGTAAATAGTGTAAAGCAACAAGTGGAAGCGCTTGTCTTCGTGCTTCTTCGTTGTGTAAAATGGTGATAACGGTTACGTAAGCGATAGAAGGGTGGGAACAAATGAGTAAGGTGCACCGAATTTCTCTGTTTTTGTTGCTGCTCGTTGCAGGAATGTTTTTGCCGTTTTTATCAAGTGCGCAAAGTGATCAAACCGTGCATGTGATCCCTGTTGAACAGACGGTAGAGCGGGGGCTTGAAGCCTTTTTAGATCGAGCGATTGACACTGCCGTAGAACAAGGCGCGGACCATATTCTACTAGAAATGGATACGCCGGGCGGCGCTGTGAACGCAGCAACGAATATCGTAGGGAAAATACAAGAGACAGAAGTTCCGATTACTACATTTGTGCTAGGTGAAAATTACGGTGCGATTTCAGCGGGTGCTTATATTGCATTGTACACAGACAATATCTTTATGCAGCCAGGTGCTCAAATTGGAAACGCGAGTGTGATTGACGGTGCTGGTAATGCAGCAGATCAAAAGGTTGCTCAAAACTGGGCAACAGAGATGCGGACAGCAGCGCAAAGTAGTGATCATGACCGACCACCAGATATTGCAGAGGAAATGGTGAATCCAGATAAACCCATTTCTTTATCTGCTGATGAAGCTGTTAACAATGGCTACGCTGAAGGAAAAGTCGACAATCGGGAAGAAGTGCTTGCGAAATTAGATCTTGCTGATGCGGAAATCGTAGAGCAAGAGATTACATTTTTTGAGACGCTAACGAGGTGGATTACTCATCCAGCGATGATTTCGGTTCTACTCGCAGTAGGTGCAGTCGCTTAATTGCCGAGTTTTTCACTCCTGGATTTGGCATTGCCGGTTTAATTGGTCTTTCATCCTTAGGGTTATTTTTCTTTGGTCATTTGTTTGCAGGATTTGCAGGATGGGAAAGTTTAATCCTTCTCATAGTCGGATTAATTCTTATAGTTATTGAAATAGTGTTTACAGGCTTTGGATTGTTTGGTTTACTAGGTGTTGGAGCTATTATCGGCAGTATTTCCCTTGCCTCCTTTGATACGTCGCAGATTTTTGTTTCGATCGGAATTGCAGTAGCAGCTGCAGCAGCGGCGGCTTTCGTGTTATTTAAGTACTTCGGTCGAATTGGTTTGATGAAACGATTCGTCTTGGCCGATCAGTTGTCAACGAAAGAATCTGAAGAGCGACACCTGACCCAAAAGCAACTCGTTGGAGAAGTTGGCGTTGCTTTAACCCCACTACGTCCAGGTGGAATCGGTGAATTTAACGGTCAGAATATTGACGTTGTCACAGAGGGAAGCTTTGTAGAGCAGGGAATAGAAATTCAAGTCGTTCGGACGAACGGGGCAAGTATTGTTGTACGAGAAAAGCTGTAAACTACAATTAAGGGGGATTTAGTAACATGGATGAACTATTCAACACAGGTAACATTATGATTATTGTAGTTGTTGCAATTGTAATCATTTTGTTCGCGATTTTGTTTACTTTCGTTCCAGTTCGTTTATGGATTGCAGCGGTTGCTGCCAATGTAAAAGTAGGGATCTTCACGTTAGTCGGGATGCGACTACGTAATGTTGTTCCAAAACGAGTTGTAGAACCTTTGATCAAAGCAAAGAAAGCAGGCCTTGATGTAACGATTAACATGCTTGAAGGGCACTATTTAGCTGGTGGTAATGTGGACCGCGTAATTAACGCTTTAATCGCAGCTCACCGAGCAAATATTGAACTTACATTTGAGCGTGCAGCAGCAATTGACTTAGCGGGTCGTGACGTACTTGAAGCGGTTCAAATGAGTGTAAACCCGAAAGTAATTGAAACACCATTTATTGCAGGTGTGGCGATGGACGGGATTGAAATTAAAGCGAAATCACGTATTACGGTACGTGCGAACATCGACCGCCTCGTCGGTGGTGCTGGTGAAGATACAGTAATTGCCCGTGTAGGTGAAGGTATTGTATCAACGATCGGTTCAAACCACGATCATAAGAAAGTTCTAGAGAATCCTGACATGATCTCGCAAACGGTTCTTAGTAAAGGATTGGATTCTGGTACAGCATTCGAGATTCTATCCATTGATATTGCGGATATTGATATCGGTAAGAACATTGGTGCAGAACTTCAAACAGATCAAGCTGAGGCAGATAAGAACATTGCACAAGCAAAAGCAGAAGAGCGTCGTGCGATGGCCGTTGCCAAAGAACAAGAAATGAAAGCTCGTGTTGAAGAAATGCGTGCGAAAGTTGTTGAAGCAGAAGCTGAAGTACCAATGGCGATGGCTGAAGCATTCCGAGCTGGTAACTTAGGTGTTATGGACTACGTTAATTTCCAAAACGTGCAAGCTGATACAGACATGCGCGAGAGCATCGGTAAAGCAACACATGATGAAACCGATCAAGATCCTCACCAAAATCGGTAACCGCAACTAACGTAGCGGCTCTCGAATAAAAGGAGGGGTCACCTGTGGATTTTATATGGATTGTGTTGATTATGTTCATCGTATCTAGTTTGATTAACATGTTCACGCAAAAACAACAAAAGCAACAACAAGAACGTCAAAAGCCTGGTACAGTTGGTCAACCACAAGATGTAAACAGGCAACCATCGCAAGGTAATCAACGGGAGCAACAACCAACACAAGAGCAGGACAATCCGTTTGGTGACCTAGGCAAACAACTTGAAGAAATGTTTGGTGGTGGACAACAACAGCGTACAGACCGCCCTACAGAGCGTCAACCCGAAGCGAATACAGAGATGTATTCTGAAGCGAGACAAAATGACGAAGTTGTTGTTAGTGATGAAATGAAAGAATATGAACGTAAACGTGAAGAAGCGAGAAAACGTCGTCTTGAAGCTGAACAACAGTTAAAAGATAAAGTTGTCAATCTCGAATCTAAGCGTCGAGTGGCTGATGCGTCTCAAGCGGTCTCCTTTAAAAACATTACGTCAAAAGACGTCGTTCAAGGTATGATTTGGTCTGAGATTTTAACCGAGCCGCGTGGTACAAAACCACATCGCATAAGAAGAACACGTTCAAGATAAGTGTCATAAGATAAAGCATCCTCATCGTAGAGGGTGCTTTTTCTTTTGTTTACAAACGAAGTGGTAAACAGCCAGTTACATACATACGAATAGATATAGGAGGGAATGTTTGTGAGCGCTATCTCAAAGAAGTTTCGCAAGCTAATTAGCAAAGGGATGCAAATTCCTATTGATGTTACGTTAGGATTGCCGAGGGTGACAATGATCGGTCAATTGCATGTCTATATTGAGAATCATCAAGGCATTCTTTCCTTTACACCAGAGCGCGTACACTTGCGTCTTACTGACGGCGAGTTAATCGTTGTCGGGCAAAACATCATCATTAAAGCAATTTTACCAGAGGAGCTCATCCTCGAAGGAACGATTGATGAAATAAAACATGTGTAATGAAAGAAGGAGGACGTGTTGATCATGAGCAAAAAAACGTGGCTCGGCACGGTTGTTACGACGGTTGAAGGAGAGGGAGTTGAATCGTTTATTAACGCATGTACGTCTCAAAACATTCAATTTATGAATGTTGAAAGGACGAGCATGACAAGCGTGCGCGCAGTTATCCTCATCGAAGACGTAAGAAAGTTAAGAAAAATCGCGCGTAAACGTGGACTCGTTATTCGTTTTTTAGAGAGAGACGGCATGTACGTGATCAAAGAGCGGAGTAAGAAGCGATTTGGGTTCATCATTGGAATTGTTGCTTTTTGTGTTGCGCTAGGTTTGCTTTCACAGCTCGTGTGGAAGGTTGATATTGAGGGCGCTTCTCCTCTCGTTGAACAAGACGTTCGGGAGTGGGCTGCACAAGAAGGCTTAAGAATTGGACAGCCTCAATGGCGATTAGCTCCAGAAGCAGACATTCAACAACGTGTAACAGAGGAAGTGCCTGGTGCTACTTGGATTGGCGTTGAAAAGATTGGGACAAAATATCAATTCAGAGTCGTTGAACAACATCTTGCTGAAGAACAAGAACAGCTTACCCCGCGTCATCTAATTGCGAATAAAAATGGTGTTATTCAACAGATGTATGTCGAAAATGGTCGTGCCGTCGTAAAGAGCAATGACGTCGTTCAAAAAGGAGAATTGCTCGTATCTGGATTGATCGGAAGAGAAGGAGAAGAAACTGCAATTGCTGCAAAGGGTGAAGTGATGGCTGAGACGTGGTATCAAGGAACAGTAGAAGCTCCTCTTCAATTAAACGGCATTGCATCAACAGGTGAAACGAAAAATCAATACACGTTTACTTGGAACGATTATTCATTTGTGTTTTGGAACAAAGATGCTGAAGGGGAATATGAAGAGTTTCATACAGAGACCGATCAGTTAACGTTACCGCTCGGGTTTGTAACGGTTCCATTACCGATCGAAAAAACGACGTATGAACAACGAGACACGATGACAATTGAGTACAGTGAAGAAGAAGCGATTGAGCATGCGGTATCAATTGGGAAGAATCATTTAGAGCAGCAATTGGACAACGATGCGAAGATCATCGCTGAAAATATTTTACAGACACAAACAGACAATGGTAAAGTTAAGCTATCCATACATTATCAAGTCGTTGAAAATATTGTACAAGTTGCGCCTATACAACAAGGAGATTGAGTAATTTGACAGAACGAAAAGTCATTGATTTGCACGTAGAAGATTCCACAGAATTGCAAACTTTGTTCGGTCCGAATGACACACATCTTAAACGGGCAGAAGAGCTTCTTGGCGTTTCCATTGTTACTAGGGGCGAAGCGCTCGTTGTGACTGGCAAGGAAGAATATATCAATCGGATTGAACGTGTCTTTTTAAAGCTGCTATCACTGCTTCGACAAGGTACGCTCATTAGTGAGCGGGATGTTATTTATGCATTGCAGTTGGACGAAGATAAGCAGCTCGATAAGTTAAACCATATGTATCAGGAAACGATTGCAATTAATGCAAAAGGCAAACCAATCGTTGTGAAAACACTCGGACAACAAAAGTATGTTCGTGCGATTCGTAACCACGACCTGATCTTTGGTATCGGTCCTGCGGGTACTGGGAAAACGTATTTGGCAGTCGTTATGGCTGTAAGTGCCTTGAAAGCTGGACAAGTAGAACGCATCGTTTTAACGAGACCAGCTGTTGAAGCGGGTGAGAACTTAGGATTTTTACCTGGTGACTTGAAAGAGAAAGTTGATCCATATTTACGCCCGCTTTATGATGCGCTTCATGACATTTTTGGTACAGAGCATACGGCAAGGTTAATGGAAAGAGGGACGATTGAAGTTGCACCTCTTGCTTATATGCGTGGTCGTACGTTGGATGATGCGTTTGTGATCTTAGATGAAGCTCAAAATACGACTCCTGAGCAGATGAAGATGTTCCTCACTCGTCTAGGCTTTGGTTCCAAAATGATCGTTAATGGCGACCTTACTCAAATTGATTTACCAAAAGGTAAGAAATCTGGTTTAGGAATTGCGAAAGACATTCTTAGTCATGTGAATGGAATTAGCTTTATTTACCTCGAAGGTGCTGACGTCGTTCGTCATACACTAGTTAAGCGGATTCTTGAAGCCTATGACACGAACGAAGAATCGTCACTATAGGGCGAATGGAGGAGAATCGCCGTGTCACAGAAAACCAACAAAAAGCAGACTGCTCTTAACAATCGTTACATTCGACTAGGGTTGTTTCTGTTACTCGGGGTTCTTCTTTACGTATCAACATTTAACAATGTTGTACCTGAGCAATTGGACATCTCATTGTCTGAACCAGCTCCACAAGACATCCGTTCTCCTATTACAATTGAACATGAAGAACAAACAGCAGAACGAAGGCGAGAAGCTGTCGCGACGATCGATCCTGTCTATACACTTCAAACGCATTATGCAACAACGCAAACAGATAAAGTGAACGCAATCTTTGATTTGGCAATCACACTTCAATCAGAGATGGAAGAAGAATCTGAAGAAGCTGACGAGCCTCCTAGTACCGATGAACAAGTCGAATATATGCAAGAAGCACTAAGTGAAAACGTTGATCAATCCATTTCTAGCGCAACGATTGAGACGCTTTTAACATCTTCAAGTCAAGAGTTAAGAACAGCAAGAGATGTGGCTAGAAATGCGATCTTTGAAGTTATGAACGATGGCATTTCTGTTGATCAAGTTCCGACGGCGCGTGAAGAAGCAGAAGAGCGGGTGTCTCGTTCTATTACAAGCAGTAGAATGCAAAGTGCTGTGTCTGAAATAACGACGTCTCTTGTAACCGCGAATTATATTTATGATGATGAAGCGACAAACGAGCAAGTCGAACTTGCGGTTAGTGAAGTCGATCCAGTATTGATTCGAGAAGGGCAACTTCTTGCGCAAGAAGGAGAAGTCATTGGTCCGGAAGCTTATGAACAAATGCGACTCGTCGGGCTTCTTGATGATAGTACGTCTTTGTATCCATACATAGGGTTGTTAATCTTTGTAGGTCTTCTTTTGCTTTTATTGCAATTGTACATGATGCAAACGAGTGCTCCGATTCATAACAGTAATAAATATTTACTTTTGTATGTTATTGTATTTGTCGTGATGCTCGTAATCATGAATTTGCAAAGCTTAATCATTCAATTCGACTTAACAGGTGTCATGTGGTTAACGCCGATGGCACTTGGACCGATGTTGCTTGCACAAATGATTGATTACCGTGTCGCGCTCTTTTCTGCAACGTTGTTTGCGATTACTGGTAGTATTATTTTTAGTCATGCAGCTGCAAGTTCGTTCCATTCTTCATTCTTAATTTATGCGATTTTAAGCGGATTTGCGGGTGTGTTTTTTATCGGTAAGCAACCGCGGATCTCAAAAGTGCTCCAAGCAGGGATCTTTGTGGCGCTAATTAACGGTTTAGCGGTTACGTTGCTCCACATGCTGAACAATCAGCAAGTTGTTTTTCAAACGTACGGCAATGAAGTAAGCTTTGCGGTGCTCTCTGGCTTTTTATCAGCGATTTTGTCTCTAGGCCTCTTGCGTTTTTTGAAACAGGTTTTAATATATTATCGAAAACGAAACTCATTGAATTAACGAATGCGAACCAACCGCTACTTCGAAAGATCTTGCTTGAAGCTCCGGGAACGTATCACCATAGTGTAATGGTTGCTAACCTTTCTGAAGCAGCATCTGAAGCAATTGGTGCAAATGGTCTACTTGCTCGTGTAGGTGCTTATTATCATGACTTAGGTAAAACGAAAAATCCGATGTACTTTATTGAAAACCAAATGCAAATTGAGAATCCGCACGATCGATTACCGCCAGAGCGAAGCAAGCAAATTATTATTGATCATCCGTATGACGGGGCAGCGATCCTTGAAAAACACAACTTTCCGAAAGAGATTGTCGATATCGCAAAGGAACATCACGGTACTACTTTATTGAAGTTCTTCTACTATAAGGCGAAAGAACAAGGCAAAGAACCTGTAGAGTCAGAGTATCGATATCCTGGACCACGGGCACAATTTAAAGAATCGGCGATTATCGGAATTGCAGATAGCGTTGAAGCTGCAGTCCGTTCAATGCCTAATCCAACAGAAGAGAAAATTCGAAACCTCGTCGATGCGATCATTCGTGATCGTCTTGTTGACCAGCAATTTAACGAATGTGATATTACATTAAAAGAGTTAGCGACTGTCGCAGATTCAATGTGTGAAACGTTGAAAGGGACGTTTCATTCTAGAATTGAATATCCAGACGATGAGCAAGGAGAAGTAAAGGAAAATGAGTGAAAACATTGATGTGATTGATGAAACAAATACGTTAACTGACGAAAGAATAGAGCTCGTCAAAAATGTAATCTTATTCTCGTACAAGCATCTTGAGCTTGATGAAACGACGGAATGTTCCCTGGTGTTCGTGCATGAAGATCGAATCCAAGAACTTAATCGTGATTACCGGAATAAAGATGCGGTTACAGACGTATTGTCGTTTGCATTGAATGACGATGAACAAATGCCAGGAGACGAGCATGTACTTGGAGATATCGTTATTTGTGTGGAACGAATGAAAGAACAGGCTGAAGAATATGAGCATTCAATTGAGCGTGAACTAGCGTTCTTAAGCGTGCACGGTCTATTGCATTTACTCGGATATGACCATATGGATGAAGAAGAAGAACGTGAAATGTTTACGTTGCAGGAGGAACTTTTAAGCGCTTATGGGTTGGGGAGAGAAGCGTAAACGTAAAGGCTTTCGCAGGTTACTACATTCTTTTGTATACGCCTTTCAAGGATTATACTATGTACTTCGTTACGAACAGAACATGCAAATCCACTTGGGCGTATCGCTTTTGATTATTGTCTTCGGCCTTATGGTCGAATTATCACCATTAAGATGGGCGATTTTAATGATTGTCATCGGTGGAGTGATTGCTCTTGAAATGGTCAATACAGCAATTGAACGAATCGTTGACCTCGTGTCGAGTGACTATCATCCACTTGCAGGAATCGCAAAAGACGTGGCAGCATCAGCGGTCCTTATCTTTAGTATGATTGCTGTCGTCGTTGGTATTATTATATTTTTTGAACCACTATTGCAATGGATCTCATAGAGGAGGAGCATACATTGACGAACCAATTACAACAATTAGCAGAAAACGCACGATCACACGCATACGTTCCTTATTCCACATTTCAAGTAGGTGCAAGTCTTGAGACGGAAGATGGTACATTATACAGCGGGTGTAACATTGAAAATGCGTCTTATGGATTGACGAATTGTGCTGAAAGAACAGCCATTTTTAAAGCGATGTCAGAAGGGCATCGAAAAATCAAAAAGCTTTATGTAACAGCAGATACGAAAGGGCCGGTTTCGCCGTGCGGGGCTTGTCGTCAAGTGATTGCTGAATTTATGGACCAAGACGGAGAGGTAATTCTCGCCAACGTAAACGGAGAGAAGCACTCGGTTACGATCCAACAATTATTGCCAGGTGCATTTGGAGCAGGAGATATGATGAACAAAAATAATCAATTTAAATCGGGATTTGTCTCATTAATCGGTAGACCGAATGCAGGTAAGTCGACATTATTAAATCAAGTTATCGGCCAAAAGATTGCGATTATGAGCGATAAACCCCAAACGACACGTAATAAAATTCAAGCGGTTTACACGACAGAAAACGAACAGCTCGTATTTTTAGATACACCAGGCGTTCATAAGCCAAAACATAAGCTTGGTGAGTTTATGGTCAATCAAGCGCTAGACACGTTAAAAGAAGTTGACGTCGTCTTATTCTTTATCGATGTCGCCGAACCATTTGGAAAAGGCGAAGAGTTTATTCTTGAATCGCTTAAAAAGATTCAGACGCCAGTATTTCTCGTTATGAACAAAATCGATAAAGTTCACCCAGAGCAATTGCTAGAGAGAATTGAAGAATATCGTCATCATTATGATTTCAAAGAAATCATTCCGATCTCAGCATTAGAAGGACAAAATGTTCCTGTCTTAGTGGAGAATCTCGTAAAGTACATGCCAGAGGGGCCGCAATATTATCCTGATGAGCAAATTACTGACCATCCTGAACGGTTTATTATTGCTGAGCTCATTCGTGAGAAGGTGCTTTATCATACTCGTGATGAAATCCCTCACAGTGTTGCGGTTGTCATTGATCAAGTGAAGGAACGCCCTGATCGCAAAACGTATGTACAAGCAACAATTGTTGTTGAGCGGAATTCTCAAAAAGGAATTGTCATCGGAAAACGTGGGGCGATGTTAAAACAAGTCGGACAAGAAGCGCGAAAGGATATTCGCAAATTACTTGGAACAGACGTGTTTCTTGAACTATGGGTGAAAGTGCAAAAAGATTGGCGAAACAAAGCGCGATTTTTGAATGAACAAGGCTATTCGAATCGAGAATAAGTAAATGTCGTGCAAAAACAATAAGATTTACTCGAAACAATGGTGATCTACTCGAAGCCATTGTTTTTTTTCGTTGGACAACTTATAGTCAACATAACGATTATGAAGGTCAGATAGAGGGTAATAACCCAAGTATTACTACTTATGAAGAATTGCACTTATGCTCATTCTAAACATATGTTACTTTAAAAGGGGTGCTTTCTTATGTTGAGTTATTGGAAGTTATTTTCTTTAACCGGGAATTTGGATTCGTACCTATTGCATAAGGAAAATGAATGCGTTGATGATGGGGAAGAAAGCTTACACGAAATAGAAGAACAAGATAGTGAATGATTACTGAGGAAGAAGCGACGACATGTTAGACAAAAGCGAAGGGATCGTCATACGGACTATTCCATATGGCGAGTCCCATATCATTGTAAAAGTGTACACGAAAGAGCGTGGCAAAATTGCTTTAATGGCGAAAGGCGCAAAGAAACCAAAGAGCCAATTTGCTGCAATTGCTCAACCGTATGCACATGCATATTTCACGTTTTATTATCGGCAAAGCATGAGCACGTTGTCACAAGGAGAAATGTTACATTCGTTCCGTCATTTGCGTGAGAATTTGGATAAAGGTGCTTATGCTGCATATTTACTCGAGTTGCTCGATGCAGCGACAGAGGAGCACGTGCCAAGTCCAGCTACGTTTTCGCTTATCCTATCGATGCTCGGTCGATTAAGAGACGGTGATGACCCTGACGTAATTAAGATGTTATTTGAACTGAAGATGACGCATTTGTTAGGGATACGCCCGCAGTTAGACGCTTGTGTAAACTGTGGCAGAACGTCAGGTGTGTTCTCGTTTTCAGTTCGAGAAGCAGGATTTTTATGTCATCATTGCATTGAGATTGATCCGTATCGTTATACGCTGGATGATAAACAAGTCAAGTTGTTACGAATGTTGTATTACGTAAAGCCAGACCAACTCGGTCAACTCGCATTAAACGACCAGAATAAGAGTGCGTTAAAGACAGTGATCGACGGCTACTATGAGTCGTATGCTGGATTAAATTTAAAAACGAAACGTTTTTTAGATCAGTGGGTGAATTGGAACCCTGAACTACCTAAGTAGCTTGTTCTTTAAAGTTGACAGTCTTAAATTTTTTATGTATGATAATTTTTACGACTAACTACATAATTCACGATGAGAAAGAGGAGTACACAGAGACTTGTCGTTTTTAGCGAGTGTGGGAAAGTGCAAGCCACGTAACGATAACTGTGGAAGGAACTTTTGAGTGAATAGAACTTAAGTGGTGCGATTTGCACAATTAGGGTGGAACCGCGGTTATTAATCGTCCCTAGCTCATTTTTTGAGCTAGGGGCGTTTTTTTGCTTTTACGTAGATGAAGAAAGGGTAGGGATTAAACACATGAATGTTCAACAAGTCATTCTTAAATTACAATCGTTTTGGGCTGAACAAAACTGTTTTATTATGCAACCGTACGATGTAGAAAAAGGCGCAGGTACGATGAACCCAATGACATTTTTACGAAGCATAGGGCCAGAACCGTGGAATGCGGCGTATGTCGAGCCTTCAAGAAGACCATCAGACGGCAGATACGGAGACAACCCAAATCGTCTGTATCAGCATCATCAATTTCAAGTCATTATGAAACCATCGCCTCCAAACATTCAAGAGTTGTATCTTGAAAGCTTAAAGGCGCTTGGCATTGATCCTTTAGAACATGATATTCGGTTTGTTGAAGACAATTGGGAAGATGCCACGCTAAATGCATGGGGTCTCGGTTGGGAAGTTTGGCTTGACGGCATGGAGATTACACAATTCACGTACTTCCAGCAAGTAGGGGGACTTGATGCGGATCCAGTCGCGGTTGAATTAACGTACGGTTTAGAACGACTCTGCTCTTACATTCAAGACAAAGAAAATGTGTTTGATCTAGAATGGGAAGCAGGCTATACGTATCGTGATATCTTCTATCAACCAGAATTTGAGCATTCGACGTACACGTTTGAAGTGGCCGACCATGATATGCTTCAGAAGTTGTTTGTGACGTACGAAAAAGAAGCAGGGATTGCACTTGATAAAAACCTCGTCTTTCCGGCTTATGACTATATTTTAAAGTGTTCACATACGTTTAACCTGCTTGATGCAGGTGGTGCAATTTCAGTAACAGAAAGAACGGGATACATTCGAAGAGTGAGAAACCTTGCTAGAAAATGTGCATCCATTCATTATGCTGAACGTGAACGTTTAGGATTCCCACTACTAAAAGCAGAGAAAAAGGGGGAAGCGTAACGATGGGTAAGGCATTAGTACTTGAATTAGGTTTTGAAGAAATACCAGCACAATTTGTTGATCTCGCACAGAATACATTTGAAGCAAACATTCGAACTTGGCTAAAAGAAAATCGCTTAGATTACGATCAGTTACAAGGATTCTCTACTCCGAGGCGTTTTGGCGTTATAGTTTCCAATTTAAAAGAAGAGCAACCAGATGCAATCGAAAAGTCTAGAGGTCCTGCAGTATCCATTGCTAAAGACGAAAACGGTGAGTGGACGAAAGCTGCAATCGGCTTTGCTAAAGGAAAAGGCTTAGATGTTGATGACCTTACAGTAGAAGAAACAGAACAAGGCACATACGTGTATGCGGTTAAAAAAGTAAGTGGTGTAAAAACGATTGATTTGTTAAAAGAAACATTTCCGTTGTTTTTAAACATTCCATTCCCTAAAAGCATGCGTTGGGGCTCAAATAAAACGAGATATGTACGACCAATTCATTGGCTCGTTGCATTATATGGGGACGCGGTCGTTGATGGCAGTGTTGCAGGCATTAAAGCTGGAAGAACGACGAGAGGACACCGCTTTTTAGGGGAAACAATTGACGTTTTGCACGCCGATGAGTTTGAAGAGAAACTTTTGAGCGAGTATGTGATCGTTGACCCAACGAAGCGGCAAGATGCAATTCGTCAACAGATCGGTTTACTAGAAGAAGAGCACAATTGGAACGTTGATGTTGAAGAAGGCTTACTTCAAGAAGTCACGAACCTAGTTGAATACCCAACAGCATTGTTTGGCTCATTCTCTGAGGAGTTTTTGCAACTTCCAGATGAAGTGTTAATTACATCAATGCGTGAGCATCAACGTTATTTTGCAGTACACAGTCAAGCAGGTGAGTTGCTGCCTTACTTTATTACGGTTCGTAATGGCGATCATCGTCATTTGGAGAACATTCGCCGAGGCAATGAAAAAGTGCTGCGTGCGCGACTTTCAGATGGTGTGTTTTTCTACAAAGAAGATCAAAAGCACTCTCTTGACACGTTAGTTTCCCGTATGGACGTTATTGTTGAACACGAGAAAATTGGAACGATTAAAGAGAAAAGTGAACGCACGAAGCAATTGGTTGAGAAGTTATCAAGTGCAATTAGTGAAAGTGGCGATGTGTCATCAAACGCGGCGCGTGCTGCTGAGCTTTTAAAGATCGACCTATCTACGAATATGGTTGATGAATTTCCAGAGTTGCAAGGCTTAATGGGTAGTGATTATGCGAATCGACTTGGGGAAAATGAAAAGGTAGCAACGGCAATTCGAGAGCATTATTTGCCAAGATTTGTAGGTGATGACTTGCCAACAGCCGTTGAAAGTGCGTTAGTTAGTGTATCTGATAAGCTTGATACGATTACGAGTTCGTTCGCAATTGGACTCAAACCAACGGGCTCACAAGACCCTTACGGCTTAAGAAGGCAAGCAGCGGCAATTGTTAACGTAACACGCCACTTTAAGCTTTCCTTTACGTACGAAGCTTTACGTGATTATGCAATTGAGATTTCTAATGCCGCTGCATATCCATCAGAAACCGAGTCGTTAAAGGATGACTTGGATGAGTTTTTCAAACTTCGCTTAAAAGCAGCACTTGAGGAGCGAGGCATTTCTTACGATATTATTGAAGCGATTCTCGTATCGCCATTCGGACGAATTGATGTACTATTTGATAAAGCTGACGTATTACAAGAGCTTCATGACACAAAGCGTCTTAAAGACGTAACTGAAGCATTAAGTCGTGTGAATAACATTGCAAAGAAGCAAGAAGGACCAGCCGATGTTCAAGTTGCTTTGTTTGAAAAAGACGAGGAACGAGAACTGTACGATGCTTACGTTTCATTGAAAGATGCACTCGGCGTGAAGCTTTTGAATGGTGAAGTATCAAGTTCATTTGAAGAACTAGAAAAACTTGCACCAGTCATTCACCGTTACTTTGAAGGTATTATGGTTATGAGCGACAATGATCAATTGAAGCAGAATCGTTTAGCACAAATGCAAGTTCTCTCATTGGAGATCAGTCGCTTTGCGCAGTTCCAAGCCCTCGTTTTACCTTCTTGATGAATACACTAAGCGGTAAAGGCGGTGATGAGCCATCGAATTGACGAGTCGACAAGAAAAGATACTAGAAATTGTAAAGCAAGAAGGTCCGATTACTGGTGAGAAAATTGCTGAAAAGTTGTCGCTTACCCGTGCTACATTACGTCCAGACTTAGCCATTTTAACGATGGTCGGGTTTCTTGGTGCAAGACCTCGTGTCGGTTATTACTACACAGGTAAAGCTGGTGCGGAAATCCCTTTAGAACAGCTAAAAAATATCCGTGTAAAAGATTATCAATCCATTCCAGTCGTCGTTAAGGAGTCAGATTCGGTTTATGATGCCATTAGCACGATGTTCCTTGAAGACGTTGGGACCATTTTTGTGTTAGATGCGAAGTCAAACCTTGCAGGAGTGCTTTCTAGAAAAGACTTGCTTCGAGCAAGTCTTGGTAATCAAGAATTAGAATCGATGCCAGTAAGCATTATTATGACGAGAATGCCTAATATTACGGTTTGTTATAAAGATGATTTAATGATTGAAGTATGTAAGCGACTCATTGAAAAACAAATCGATGCCTTGCCTGTCGTTAATCGTAAAAGTCCTAGGGAGTTTGAAGTTATCGGCCGTATTACAAAAACGACGACGACCAAGCTTCTCGTGGATCTAGTGAATCGAGATCTGCCGCTAAAGGAGGAGAAATATGACTAAATTTCAGGCGCACCCGATCGTTTATGTTGTCTCAGATTCTGTAGGAGAGACTGCGGAATTAGTCATCCGAGCGGCTGCGAGTCAATTTGGAGAGACGTCAATTGAAGTTCGGAGAATTCCTTATGTTGAAGATGAGGCAACCATTAATGAAGTAATCTCACTTGCAAAAGATGTAGGCGCAATGATTGCGTACACGCTCGTCGTTCCTGAGATTAAAGCGTACATGCAAATGTCTGCAGAACGTGAGAAAGTAGAAGCGGTTGATTTACTCGGTCCGATCCTTGATAAATTAACGACGTTGCTTCAGTTGCAGCCAAAGTATGAGCCAGGTCTCGTCTATCGTTTAGATGAAGATTATTTTCAAAAGGTCGAGGCGATTGAGTTTGCCGTGAAGTATGATGATGGTCGTGATCCACGTGGTGTATTGCATGCAGATATCGTCTTAATCGGGGTGTCAAGAACTTCGAAAACGCCGTTATCCCAATATCTTGCACATAAACGATTAAAAGTGGCGAACGTACCGATCGTACCAGAACTCGATCCCCCTGAAGAACTTTTTAAGATTTCACCAGAAAAATGTATCGGCTTGAAGATTTCACCAGAAAAACTCATTGAGATTCGTTCAGAACGTTTAAAGTCACTTGGCTTAAAGGCAGAAGCGAACTATGCAAGCCTAGAGCGAATTAAGAGTGAATTAGAGTATTCAGAAGCGATTATGGAACGCATCGGATGTCGTGTCATCGATGTATCTAATAAAGCAGTTGAAGAAACTGCCAATATCATATCGAGCTACTTTAAAGCTTAAAATAAAATCGATGCGGGAAACGAACCATTCACTTTCCGCATCTTTTCACTTGAAATCGACGAAATTCGAGCTTTTTTTAAGACAAGTATAGTCAACGAAATAAAATTCAATTATAATAGTGTAATGCGTAGAAGTGACGTCTATTATATTTTTTACGAATAGACGTTTTTTATAGAGGTATAATGCAGTTTTTGTAGAAATGGTTTGCAATGTAGGCAAGTTTGGGTAAAGAATACGAGTTAGCGATTCGTCATCCTTAGCTATTATTGTCAAAACTTATTTGCAAACTTTATTCATTTTTTGATGTGCCAAACAATAAAATCGAACGATGTGGTGGTGATCGTTGATTGTCTCATCCAATACCGGAATCGCTCATCCAAGAAGTTCGTGAACGAGCGGAGATCGTCGATGTAATTGGTGAAGTCGTTCAACTGAAGAAGCAAGGGCAAGGGCGTTACGTCGGACTATGTCCTTTCCACGGTGAGAACACACCTTCTTTTTCAGTTTCAAAAGATCGACAGCTGTATTATTGTTTTGGTTGTGGGGCGGCTGGGAATGTCATTTCATTTATGACAGATTACGAAAAGCTGTCTTTTCGTGATGCCATTATCCGCTTAGCTGAAATGACAAATGTTGATGTATCTGAAGTGGCTACAGATGAAGGGAATTCGGACGTTCATGATCCGCTTAGGCGCGCTCATGAGTTAGCTGCCCGGTTTTATCACCATTTGTTTATGAATACAGAACAAGGTCGCAATGCTTTTCAATATATGGAAAACCGTGGTCTTACTGAACAAGCGTTACTTCATTTCCAAATCGGTTACGCGCCAAATGAACGTTCGTCACTAACAACGTTACTCGAAAAGCGTGAGTTTGATGTTCAGTCACTAGAATCTGGTGGACTGTTACAGTTTCCTGAAGACGGACGAAAAGCGTATGATCGTTTTCACAACCGGGTAATGTTTCCTTTGCATGACCTTCAAGGTCGAGTTATTGGCTTTAATGGGCGAGCGCTTCACAAAGAATCGAAGCCAAGTATTTAAATAGCCTGAAACCGAACTGTTCAAGAAAAATGAAATCTTATACGGGTTTCATTTGGCGAAACAAACGGTTCGAAAGAAAGATCAACTCGTATTGTTTGAAGGTTGCATGGATGTGATTTCTGCCTGGATGGCAGGTGTTGATCACGGCATGGCAGCGCTTGGGACTTCACTCACAACACGGCAAGCGAAATTGATTCGCAAGTTAACAGAGAACGTCGTTCTCTGTTATGACGGTGATCATGCCGGGCGCGAGGCGGCTTTTAAGAACGCACAAAGCTTACAGAGCGTCGGTTGCAACGTTTTAATTTGTCCAATTCCAGATGGTAGCGATCCTGATGAATATATTCAGACACAAGGTCATGAAGCATTTCGAACACTCGTCTACGAACGTTCTCAATCGGTAACTTCGTTTAAAATCCAATC
Organism: Geomicrobium sp. JCM 19038; assembly: GCF_000698125.1. Classification (GTDB taxonomy): domain Bacteria; phylum Bacillota; class Bacilli; order Bacillales; family Marinococcaceae; genus Geomicrobium_A. The sequence continues at coordinate 130,664 of NZ_BAXA01000001.1, forward strand.
GTTAAGACGTGAGAAAAACTTACAGCGAGAAGGAGAACAACGCTTATATATCGAACAGGTATTAGAGATACTTTTAGACATCGAAAGTGCCATTGATCGAGAATATTATTTAAAGGAGCTTTCTTTTGAATTTAACCTTTCGATGGAGGCGTTGCACACTGAATTAAATGATCTTTCCAGGAAACAACACGTTCACGAACGGAGCAACCATCAGAATCGATTTGTAACGACTGAGCAGCGACCAGCTCCAATGAAATCGAAGCCTAAGCCCGAAACCGGTTAATGCCTGCGTTTCATAACGCAGAACGCATGTTATTAAAAGCGATGATTGAAGAAGAGGAATGGGCGCAAGCGGTTGAAGAAGCAATCGGTGGTAACTTCAATGTTGATCAGTACGCAGCCATCTCGGCTTATCTGTATGCCTATTATGCAGAAGGTCGTCAAGAAGGCGGTAATGAGTTTGTTATGTATGTAAAAGACCCTGACTTGGCAAGAATTGCAACAGAAATTGTTTTTGAGCCAAGTGTAGAAATGACTAAAGAAGCCTTTGAAGATATATCAACTTGGTTAAGAACTATCCAACTTGGGTAGAAATAGAAGGAAAAGAACAAGAACTTAAGAATGCTGAACAACGAAAAGATATAGAAGCCGCGGTACAAATTGGGAATCAATTGATTGCTCTTAAGAAGAAATTCGGGAGCAAACTCCCATTTAAGCGTACGAGAGTACGCTAAAATACACGCATTTTTGTAAAGTGTTTTCGTTTGGAATTGGAAGGAGGGAGATCGAATGGCAGAGAAACCATCTCGCTTAGCTGAAGGTGAATTGTCGATCGATCAAGTCAAAGAGCAGCTCGTTGAAATTGGAAAGAAACGTGGTGTACTATCCTACACCGAGGTTACCGAGAAATTAGCACCGTATGATCAAGACTCAGACCAAATGGATGAATTTTTTGAGTATCTTGGTGAGCAAGGTGTCGATTTGCTCAACGAAGGCGAAGAAGTCCCTAGTATGGATCAAGTGGCAAAAGAGACAGATCTTGATCTAAATGATTTAAGTGTACCACCAGGTATTAAGATTAACGACCCTGTTCGTATGTACCTTAAAGAAATTGGACGTGTTCCATTGCTTTCTGCTGAAGAAGAAATCAATCTTGCCAAGCGGATTGAAGAAGATGACGAAGAAGCAAAGCGTCGTCTAGCAGAAGCAAACTTGCGTCTCGTCGTTTCTATTGCCAAACGTTATGTAGGGCGGGGAATGTTATTCCTTGACCTCATTCAAGAAGGTAATATGGGTCTTATTAAAGCGGTAGAGAAGTTTGACTATAATAAAGGGTTTAAGTTCAGTACGTATGCAACTTGGTGGATTCGTCAAGCGATTACGCGTGCCATTGCTGACCAGGCGCGAACAATCCGAATCCCAGTTCACATGGTAGAAACAATTAATAAGTTGATTCGTGTGCAACGTCAATTGTTGCAAGATCTTGGACGCGAACCAACTCCAGAAGAAGTATCTGAGGAAATGGACCTTACTCCAGATAAAGTGCGTGAGATCTTAAAGATTGCACAAGAGCCAGTGTCATTAGAAACACCAATTGGTGAAGAAGATGATTCTCATCTTGGTGACTTTATTGAAGACCAAGAAGCGCTAGCACCATCTGATGCTGCAGCTTATGAGCTTCTTAAAGAGCAACTTGAAGACGTCCTAGATACACTTACTGACCGTGAAGAGAACGTACTGCGTCTACGCTTCGGTCTAGATGACGGTCGTACGCGTACACTTGAGGAAGTAGGTAAAGTGTTCGGCGTTACGCGTGAGCGAATTCGTCAAATTGAAGCGAAAGCCTTGCGTAAGTTGCGCCATCCTAGTCGTAGTAAGCGTTTGAAAGACTTTATGGAGTAGAAAGTTCGTTATGCGGGTTGCACTCCTAATACTGCAACCCGTTTTTTTCATATTACCGAGCTTTCAATCGAAATGCAAATTACGTCAAAGTAAAAATGACAATTTACGAAAACAAACGGCGGAAGACTTTTCTTTCATCTAGTTTTCGTATAAAATAAAAACCGAATCGTTTTTCTACGTATACATAAAGTTATGTTTGAGGAGGAAGGCTCGTGAAGGGACAACCATTAATACCATTCGCTATTATTGCGGGGGTTGGTATCTTGTTAATCATTACGTTTTCGTTCATCGGTTTAGGTGCTGGTGGCGACGATGCTGAAGATGGAGATTCAGGATCTGGCGATCCAGTCGAGATGGCGGATTCACTGTTTGAAGATAACTGTCTAAGCTGTCACGGTGATAATGGAGCTGGAGGTTCTGCACCAGCGATCGCTGGTATGGATGCAGAAGCTGTACTTCAAGCGATTGAAGAAGGACCAGGTATGATGCCTGCAGATTTAGTAACTGGTGAAGAAGCTGAAGCTGTAGCTGAGTACGTTGCAAATCAATAACAATGAAAAAAGGAGCCCTGTAAGGCTCCTTTTTCTATGATTGGCGTTTTTTCGTCAGGGAAAGAGGGTACAAACATGATGCACGTTAAACAGCTATCTGAGCGTTTACGTTTTATTGCCTTGAACACTCCGAGGAATACGACAGTTGCAGATATCGGAACTGATCACGCGCAACTACCCGTTGCACTAGCACTAGACGGATTGATAAATAAAGCAGTAGCAAGTGATGTCAATGGTGGACCGTTCCAAAATGCACTCCGCAATGTAAGCAACCATCAATTAACAGAACGTATTGAAGTTCGCCACGGTAATGGGTTAACAACGCTTAAAGAAAGTGATGAAGTGGATGTCATTACGATCGCTGGTATGGGTGGTGGTCTCATTTGTGACATCTTAACGAAAGGAAAACAGCACCTGTTTAATGCAAAGACGTTAATTTTACAAGCAAACGTTGCAGCAGAGCTCGTTCGATCATGGTTAAGTAACCACGGTTTCACGATTCAAAATGAAACGATGATTCAAGAAGGAGAGCACTTCTATGAAGTGATCGTTGCTGTGAAGAGTGACGATATCGCAGATCCTTATGATGGTGGTAACAAATCATTAGCGATGCGTTTTGGACCGTTATTAATGAAAGAGCAGTCGGATGCTTTTATGCAAAAATGGCACAATGAATACGCGCATTTACAACGAATTAAAGAGCAGATTGCGATTGCGAATTATCAAGATTTAAATAGCAACGAAGCGTACGTTAGAATTCAAAAGCAAATCGATCAAATTGAGGAGGTTATTCCGAATGTCAACTACAGTGCAAGAGGTCATTAACATCGTTGAAGGCTTTGCGCCAAAGTCATTGGCGGTGGAAGGGGATCCGATTGGACTTACAGTTGGGGATGCCAATGCAATCGTTACACGAGTAATGACTACGCTTGATGTGACCGAGCAAGTCGTCGATGAGGCAGTAGAAAACGGAGTGAACATGATTGTCGCTCATCACCCACTTCTATTTATCCCTTTACAAGCCATCGATGTGAACACACCTAAAGGAAAGATTGTGCACAAATGTTTAACGAATAACATTAGTGTTTATTCAGCTCATACGAACCTTGATATCGCTAAAGGTGGCGTGAACGATTGGTTAGCAGAGAAGTTAGGAATTGAAGACACAGAAGTACTCGTACCAACGGAAAGTGAAAAGCTATACAAGCTCGTAGCGTTTGTGCCGAGTGAAGATGCAGAGAAGGTGCGGGACGCGATTGGTGATGCTGGCGCTGGTCATATCGGCAACTATTCACATTGTTCATTTTCTACCGCGGGTACAGGCGCGTTTTTGCCAGGGGATGAGACAAACCCACATATTGGACAGCAAGGTGTAAAGACGAAAGTCGATGAAGAACGAATTGAAACGATTCTGCCTGAGTCGTTACGTCAAGCTGTTATTCAAGCTCTTCATAAAGCTCATCCTTATGAGGAAGTTGCCTACGATCTTTATCCACTATCACTTGCTGGCAAGACTCTCGGTTTAGGTCGATTTGGCAAGCTACGTGAAAAAACGACGCTTAAACGATTTCTAGAAGAAATGAAAGAAACGTTTAAGATAGATGGACTTCGTTATGTTGGTGAGTTGGACCAACCGATAGAAACGGTCGCTGTGCTAGGCGGCGATGGCAACAACTATTGGAAGAATGCCAAACAAAAAGGAGCAGATGTGTACGTGACTGGAGATTTAAAGTTCCATAACGCACAAGATGCTCAGAACGAAGGACTTGCACTCGTAGATCCAGGTCATCACGTTGAAGAAGTGATGAAACGTGGGCTTTTAGAAGTACTTCAAAACGAAGCAGAGAAGCGTGGACTAGTGATCGAAGTGATTGATTCTAAACTGAATACGGACCCATTTTCATTTCTATAAAAAAACACCCCGGTTGTGTCTAAAAAAGACAACTGGGGTGTTTTTCGTTATTCGTATTCTTTTTCAAACGTGATCGTGCTTCGAGTCGTATCAATGTGGCGTACGGACTGTTCAATACTTTCTCGTTTCGGTTCTAAGAAAGGAGGCAATGACAGTTTTTCGCCAAGTGTTTCGTACGGCTCATCACCCATAAATCCAGGACCGTCTGTTGCAAATTCAAATAAAATGCCTTGCGTGACACGAGCATAGAGGGAAGCAAAGAAGTGACGATCAACAAAGCCTGAGTTTGGAATTTTATGGTTGTTGAGACGATCAATCCATTCTTTTAAGACGGTTTGATCTTCAACGCGAAAGGCAGCGTGGTGTACAGTCCCATAGCCTTGTCTTCCAGAAGGCAAAACAGTATTGTGTTCGACGATTACTTGTGCGCCGTTTCCTCCTTCACCGACCTCAAATAACGTGTGTGGGGATTCTTCTTTTACTTCATTGAATTGAAGTACTTGCTCTAGAAATGCGTTCATGCCTTCTTTTTGAGACGTTCGTATATGAACTGGTCCAAGGCCAGTAATCGCGTACTCTAATGGAATCGGACCATCTTGCCACGGTGTACCGCTTAAGACGCCTTCGTTAAACTCATCTGAGATGAGTTGATACAATTGTCCGTCAAAGTCTGTGAAATCAAGTACACGTTTGCCAAACTGGAGTGCGATTGCCTTATGCTCAACGCCTAAGCGAGCGAAGCGTTTCTCCCAGTAGCGTAACGCATCATCGCTTGGAACGCGGAAGGAAGTCTTGTGAATTTCATCATTTCCGTGTTGTCCTTTAGGAATTCCAGGAAAATCAAAGAATGTCATATCGGTACCTGCTTGACCACGATCGTCAGCAAAGAAGAGGTGATACGTTTGAATATCGTCTTGGTTGACCGTTTTCTTTACGAGTCGCATTCCAAGTGTATACGTAAAAAACTCATAGTTTTTCTCAGCACTGCTCGTTATTGCTGTAACATGGTGGACGCCTTTAAGAGAATTCACGTCTAATCACACCTTTCAGGTTATCAGTTTAATTATAAACTAACAAATTGAATAAAAAAAAGCAAGTCAGAAGACTCGCCTTTTATCGTGCTCTAGATTTCATGTTTTTACGTAATGGTGGTAAAATCTTTGCACCAGAAATCTTACGTTCTCTCGTCCACGTCGATTCATCGTTAGGATCGTATTGGTCTAAGAAAAGAACAACTTCACGCGCAATACCTGTTGGGGTAGAAGCCCTGCTGTAACCGCAACTTTGTTCACGCCTTCTAACCACTCAAGCTTTAATTCACTAATATCTGCAATACGATAAGCATTCGTTTCTGCAATGTCTTTTGATACTTGAGCGAGTCGGTTCGAGTTGTTACTCATCGGATCACCAACAACGATAAGAAGATCAGCGTCTTTCGCTTGATCACCGACAGCTTCTTGTCTCACTTGTGTTGCAAGACAAATCTCATTGTGAACTTCTGCATGTGGGTACTTCTCTAACGTACGTTCCATGATGTTCTTAACATCCCATTGACTCATTGTCGTCTGGTTTGTGATGATCACATTGCCTCGTGTAAGTGCAAGGTTCTCAACGTCTTCTAACGTTTCAATGAGGTGTACGTGTTCTGGAGCGACACCAATTGCACCTTCAGGTTCTGGATGACCGCGCTTTCCGATATAGACGATATCGTATTCAAGCGCTTTTTTCTCAAGGATTAAGTCGTGGGTAACGGTAACGTCAGGGCAAGTCGCATCAATGGTCGTTAACCCTTTTTCGTCAGCAAGTTTGCGAACTTCTGGTGAAACGCCGTGAGCTGTAAAGATCACAGTACCTGTATCGACTTGCTTTAATATTTCAAGACGGTTTGGCCCATCTAAAGAGATGACCCCTTCTTCCTCAAAGGCATCCGTTACGTGTTGATTGTGAACGATCATGCCAAGAATATAGATTGGTCTTGGTAAACTTTCATCATTTGCTGCTTGGCGAGCAATAACCATAGCGTCTACAACACCGTAGCAGTACCCTCTCGGGGTGATTTTCATAACTTCCATCGCCAAGTCCTCCAATGCTTTTAGGCTACATGTAATTATACAGGTAGATGGAGAGATTGAAAAGGAAACTGACTGCTAAATGTACAGTTTTGGAGGAGGATCATCACCGGTATACCACTGATTGGCGCGTGTTTGTGACAAATCAATGTCAGAAGTCTCATTTACGTGTTCATGCGAGTCTACAAACGGAGTGTGCTCACTCTCTATTCGATCGTCTTGTAATGGTGGTTCAAATTGCTGCTGCGACTCTTCAATCATTAATTCTTGTTCATTGTTTGCTAAGGGAGTTTGTCGTGAATTTCTTCGCATCTGATTTACTTGACGAACGACACCAGGAATTTGACGCACCATCGGACCGTATCGTCGAATAACAGGGATCCATTTGGCACCACCTTGAATAATTGGCATAAAGCGACTAATTGAAGCTAAAGCGCCACCACCTGAGGCGAGTGCTGACCCTCCAAGTCCAGAAGACAAGGCGCCGCCCATTGCAGCGGGAGCAGCTCCTCCGGCAAACGGAAATGCACTTGCCATAGGTAGCGCCGAGCGTGCAGCTAACGCACTCATCGGTGGTCCCATAGGCAAAGGCATGGGAGGATATCCATACATTTTTATAAGCCCCTTTCATTACAGAGTTATCTTCAATTAGGATATGCAACGAAGAGGCGTCGGTTCTTCTTTGGGGCGTGCTATTCTTTTTAAGTTCATCTATGGTAAAATAAAATGATGTGTCGAACGTATACAAGACACGAGAACTTTGAGGTGAACACACAATGAGTGCATGGAAACGATTAAACATTCACGAGGAATTAGCAGAAAAGCTTGAAGCAGATCGGATTACCCGTCCAACTGAAATTCAAGAACGCTTAATTCCGGCTATTATAAATGGGAAAGATGCGATTGGACAATCGCAAACTGGGACTGGAAAAACGTTGTCTTTTGTTCTACCAATTTTAAGCAAACTTGAAATGAATATGGATGAATTACAAGTCGTCATAGCTGCACCAACGCGGGAGTTGGCGGAGCAAATTTACAAAGTGACGAGAGATTTAATCCAAACGGATGCTTACGCTGGTGTAAGAATTCAGCGTGTAATTGGCGGTACAGATAAAGATCGTTCGATTGACAAGCTAAAACGTCCACCACATATCGTTGTAGCAACACCTGGACGACTAAATGATCTTGTTTGTAAAGAGCGTGCCTTAAGCGTTCATCAAGTACGAACGTTAATCATTGATGAAGCCGATCAAATGCTTGATATGGGCTTTATTAAAGAAGTGGATCAAGTGGCGTCGTACATGCCTGATGGTCTACAAATGCTCGTATTCTCTGCCACGATTCCAGAGAAATTACAGCCGTTTTTGAAGAAATATATGAACAATCCTCGCCACGTACATGTGCAACCAAATACACCGTCTCCAAAAGGCTTAAAGCATTACTTAATGCCACTAAAGAGTCGTAATCGCGAGAAGTTCGCTGTAGAGATTGCACAAACGCTTCGACCATTTCTTTGTTTAGTATTCGTAAATACGAAGAAAGAAGCAGACAGCTTAACGGAACTGTTCATTGAAAACGGAATTGAGACGGAGACGTTACACGGGGATTTAAGTGCTAGAGAACGAAAACAAGCGATGCGTAAAATCGTCAAGGCATCGGTACCGTATGTCGTTTGTACGGATCTCGCAGCAAGAGGCATGGATATTGAAGGTGTGTCTCACGTCATCAATGTGCGTATTCCTAAAGAATTGGAGTACTATCAACACCGCGCTGGTCGTACTGCAAGGAAAGATTTAAGTGGGGACGTTTATACAATTGTTGATAAAGAAGATTACCCTGCACTACACAAACTACAACAACAACGGTTTTTCTTCCATTACCTCGACTTAAAGAACGGAGAATGGAAAGAAATTGACCAACTCGGAAGCGGTTATGCTCCTGGTAAAACGAAGCGGAGAACGCGCACAGACCAAGCGCCACTCCCAACAGTTAAGAAAAAAGACATCAAACCGGGATACAAGAAAAAGTTACGAGAAAAGAGTAATAGCAGGAGGAGAAAGTAAATGGCGTTACAAAAAATTGGGTCTCACGTCTCAATGAACGGCAAGAAAATGTTGCTCGGTTCAAGCGAAGAAGCAACAAGTTATGGCGCAAGTGCTATGATGATCTATACCGGTGCACCTCAGAATACACGTCGTAAAGCGATTGAAGAGCTAAACATCGAAGCAGGACGAGCGCATATGAAAGAAAACGGGATCGAGGAATTGGTCGTTCACGCGCCATACATCATTAACATCGGCAATTCTGTTAAGCCAGAAACGTTTGATCTTGGCGTACGGTTTTTACGATCAGAGATCGAACGAACAGATGCACTAGGTGGAAAACAAATCGTATTGCACCCAGGGGCGCATGTCGGCGAAGGTGCTGACAAAGGGATTGCTAAGATCATTGAAGGTCTAAACGAAGTGATTGATCCAACTCAAAACGTCAACATTGCACTTGAAACGATGGCAGGCAAAGGCTCAGAATGTGAAGAAGCTTTGATGAGTTAGCCCAAATCATCGACGGGGTAACGCACAATGAGAAGCTAACGATTTGTTTTGATACGTGCCACGTTCACGATGCAGGTTATGATCTTGTCCACAATTTTGATGGAGTCATGGAACAGTTCGACTCCATTATCGGCCTCGATCGCCTTGCAGTTTTACATGTGAATGACAGTAAAAATCCGCAAGGCGCTCGTAAAGACCGTCATGAGAACTTAGGCTTTGGGCACATCGGTTTTGATGCCTTAAATTACATCGTCCATCATGAGGTTGTTAAAGACATTCCTAAAATCCTTGAGACACCGTATGTTGGTGAAGAGAAGAAGGACAAGCGTCCCCCGTACCGTTTTGAAATCAATATGCTTAAAGAAGCGTCGTTTGATGAGCAAGTGAAAGATAAAATCTTGGGTGTGTAAAACCCTACAAACGATGACCAAATTGCGCATATAAGTCATGAAGCAGCATCGCATGTTCTTTCGATGTTGCTTTTTCGACTTTATTAATGAAGGCATAAACAGAAGCTTGGTCTTTAAGGTTAACTTTTTCAGTACGTGCTAAGTGTAACAACTTACTAGCCTCATCAATCGTAATGTCAATTCCTCGCTCGTGTGCCATGCTCACTAGTTGCTGAGGTGACATGTTTTTAATGTATTGTTGAATGATACCCATCCACAAATCGATCACATCCTTTCAAGTTAGTGTATGCAAGAATGGGCTTGGTTAGTGACAAAGAATTCCAGAAAATCGCATAATTTAGCAAATACGCTATTCATAAAATTGAAGATTTAGTATACTTACAATATACAGATTCAGGAATTGTTCATATGAGGAGAGAATAAGCATATGAAAAGTCCAGCACAACTACAAGTGATCGATGAAGAAAAGGATATTTTTCAAGCATTAAGTAGAGAATTACGCGTCATTGTAGAACAAAATGGAAGCATTAATTATAAGAATCATGATGCTCGTAATTTTTTTAATGAAACAGAGCCGTTTTTTCATTCACTAATTGGTGATGAGTGGGTAAAGGCGATGACTTTTCTTAAGCGCATGTTTGAGGATGGTAAGTCCCATGAAGCAACACTCGTTCATCGGTTTCATGGCGAAGAGTATCGTGTTTTTTATCGTGGTCAATATGCTTCTGGTCGTTTTTATTTAGTTGGACAAAGTCAACCGAGAGAACAATTAGAAGAAGCAAATGCGTTTACGCAATTAATGAAGCAACTTCCGTGTGGGATTATACGGGTGAATCACCAGTTAGCAATTACCGATTTAAATCATCAATTTGAGAACTTAGTCTTTTCTCAAAATACGTATTTACTACCAGAGTTGCCAATTGCATCATTACAATCAGAATCGGAATATGGTCGAATTATGTATGAATGCATTATGGAGACGTTTTGGACGCGTAAAGATAGTACAAAAAGGTTTGTATATGGTGAAGATGTAAGAATAGTTGCACATAGTGTGTATTTGGCTGGACATCAAGAAGTGGTCGGTTTTATCTTTGATGAAAGTGCAGAGTTAAAGTATGAAAGTTTACTCGCATATCGCCAACAGATGGAATCGGTTTCACATTTAGCAGCGGGAGTGGCTCATGAGCTGAGAAACCCTTTGTCTGTCATTCGTGGGTTTTTGCAACTGTCAGAGCTTACGGACAGTTTTCACAAGTACAGTCATACGATATTCTCAGAAGTTGATCGTATGAATGTAATTATTGAGAACTTCTTATCCATGTCTAGACGGAAGTTTGAAAGGAAATTGCAAGCGCCAATGGGGGTCATGCGCTCAGTAGAAGACATCATACGTTCAGAATGTCTTTTGAAAGATGTCGTCTTTGAAGCGAAGTTCGAAGAAACAGAACGGAAAATTCTAATGAATGAGACGATGATTAAACAGGTAATCTTAAACTTACTTCGTAATTCAATAGAAGCTTATTCTGAAGAGGCTTTGAACAAGCGTTTTAACATTCATTCTGACATCGTTAGTAACCATTATCGAATTAAAGCAGCAGACAATGGTTCTGGAATTCCAGCCGAGATCCTCAATAAGCTCGGAGAGCCGTTCACAACGACAAAAGACAAAGGAACAGGCATCGGGATATCGTTATCGAAGAAGCTTATTGAAGATCATGGCGGAACATTTAAGATTGAGAGTGAAGTAAATGTTGGTACGGTCGTAACATTAATGTTACCGTTTTACGATTGATCTTCTTCGATGAAGATCATCCGGTATTTTGTTTTTGTTGCCCGCTCTAACTGTCGTAACGAAAGGGTGGCATGTTGTTGCTCGAAGTAATAACTTTCCCCTTTTTTCACATGAAAGACGAATTGCAAGTAACGACTACGACCGACATTTTTAAGTTCTACTTTCGCGATGATTTCTCGTCCAGTAACGTAAAGTGAAGCGGCCATTCGTATAATAGCACCGAGAATCTCGAGTTTCCTAATCCAACGCCCGTGTAGAATGCGCTTATACTGTAGCGCTTTTTTTCTTAGTCGTTTGATCGATGTGAAAGAACTTAAAAGCGCTAAAGAAATTCGTTCTTCGTGAGTGAAGCCATCAAGTGACCGATTAATGAGGACATTCAACGTATGGGCATGGGCATGCTCTTCATCGATGTAATGCCCGAGCATCCGCAGATGAGAACTAAATAAAAGCAATTGCTCAATTTGCGCTCGTTCTTCATCAGTGTCATTAGGGAACAACAAGTGGTAGTAGGAACGAGCAAGTGAGTATACCGCTTTCCCATACGTGTCCGATAAGTTGAATTCTCTCATCAGTTGATAGATGGTTTCTCTTTTTACGTTAACGAAGCGCCTCGTTTGTCGGTCTTGCAAGAGCTTGTCATAGAGGATTCCGTCACGTAACCCTTTACGACTAATAATGAGGTTTTTGCCTTCTGTGTGCCTCATCAACTCTGCAATAAAGAGTCCAGCAGGGACGATATTTCCTGCTCGCTCTTGTGATAGTCCGGCAATTTCACTACGTTTTATCGGTGGAATTTTGCGTAAGTAGTGAAACGTATCATGAAGTTGAGTGTCCGTCATTTCATATTGGTGTAACCCCGACACGGGGTACTGTTGGCGTTTGCGGTGAACCGCCGCTAATTGACGAACACTTCCGCCGACACCGATTAAAGGGACACCCAGTTTCTTTAACCATGAAAGTTGCCTGAAGTGTTCATGAGCAACGTGCCGGATCCGCTTCATTGATGCTTGATCTTCGTTCCACATTTTTGCAAGTGTTAGCGCACCAATCGGGAAACTATATGATTCGACAATTTCACGATTTTTAAAATAGACAACTTCTGTGCTACTTCCTCCCATGTCAAACATGAGTCCGTCCTTAATATTTGTACTGTTAATTGTGGCTAAATACCCGTAATAAGCTTCCTCTTCCCCCGAAAGGACACGGATTGTAATCCCCATTGATTGATTAATATGTTGCAATATATCTTGTTGGTTCGTTGCTCGTCGAATGGCAGCAGTTGCGACAGCTTCCACATGATTTACATTCTGAGCATCCAAAACCGCTTTAAATTGTGTAAACACTTGTGTTAATACGATAAAACCCTCGCGTTTTAATGCATCTTCTTCATTTAAATACTCGCTTAGACGTGCAGCAATTTTTAAATTGTATAACGATCGATAACGTCGTTTTGCATCAATTCCATAAATAACGAGGCGAATGGAGTTAGAACCAACATCAATAATGGCCATTCGCTCTTGTTCAATCATACTTAAACCTCCAATCAACCATTCCGTTTACAAAGATGGCGATGTACGTTATACTACTAAAAGTAAATCGTAATGATTACGTTTGTAGTTCTTTGCTTTTTTGAATCTAGGGGGAAATAATGATGGCAAAAGCATCAACCATCGTTGAAGTAAACAATTTAACTTACCAATATACAGATCGACCCGTATTACAAAACCTGAACTTATCGATCGAAGAGGGGTCGTTTTTAGGACTCGTCGGTCCAAACGGTTCCGGAAAATCTACATTAATCAAGTGTATACTGGGCTTAATAAAACCGCAAGCTGGAAAACTTTCGTTATTTGGTTCAGAACTTCATCGTTTTGATGATTGGTCAAAAGTCGGCTACGTTTCTCAACGCGCGAATCGATTTAATGCAGGCTTTCCAGCAACTGTTTTTGAAGTTGTTTCAATGGGGTTGTTTGGCCAACTTGGTTTATTTCGTTTTATGAAACGCAATGACCGGATTAAAGTCATGCAAGCACTAAAAACAGTTGAGATGGATGCATACGCAAAACAACCGATTGGGAAGCTTTCTGGCGGACAACAACAACGGGTTCTAATTGCGCGTGCGCTCGTTAGCGATCCAACGTTACTCATCTTAGATGAGCCGACAGTTGGGATTGACGCAACTTCTGCGAGACGATTTTATGATTTGCTTCGTAAATTAAATCAAGATCAAGGACTAACACTTTTACTCGTTAGCCATGATGTTGGGACGATGACAAAGTACGTCACAAATGTTGCGTGTTTGAATAAGTCCATTCATTTTCACGGTACTGCGCATGAATTTGAAACGAATCCTAATTTATCTTCTCTTTACGGTTATGATGTCCAACATATCATTCATGAACACGAGGAAATTGCGAAATGATCGATGTTTTTTTTCAATATGACTTTTTACGAAATGCTTTAATTGCTGGAGTATTAATTGGCTTATTGCACCAATGCTCGGTGTGTTTCTCGTTGTAAAACGGATGTCACTCGTAGCTGACGCACTCTCACACATTACGTTAACGGGGATTGCCTTCCACTTATTATTAGCGAACTTCTTTGCTATCTTTTCGTTATACGATCCGATTTATATGGGAATGGTGTTCGCAGTAATTGGCTCTCTCTTTATTAATCAGTTACGCACCGTTTATGGGCACTTTAAAGAGTTAGCGATCCCAATTATATTGTCTGCTGGCGTTGGACTTGCTGTTATTTTTATTTCTTTAGCAGATGGATTTAACACGGACTTATATTCTTATTTATTCGGTAGCGTTGCGGCAGTAGGTAACAATGACTTGATGACGATTATTATCATAGCGGTTATCGTATTAGTGTTATTGTTCGTCTTCTATAAAGAATGGTTTTTCTTATCGTTCGATGAAGAGCAAGCAGCCATTTCAGGACTTAAAGGTAAATGGTTGGAGTTATTGTTTTCGATTTTAGTAGCGCTCGTCATTGCAGCGTCAATCCGTATCGTCGGAATTCTACTCGTATCGGCATTAATGACATTACCTGTCGCAAGTGCGATGCAGTGGGCGAAGAGCTTTAAGCAAATGTTCGTGTACGCGGCCATATTCGGTCAAATCTCGGTTTTAAGCGGAATCTTTCTCGGTTTTCACTTAGATTTAGCTCCAGGTGGGGTCATTGTCGTCTTTGCAGTGATCATCTTGCTTCTAAGTTTACTCAAAAATAAAATCGTAAAAGCATCATTAAATCGAAACGTTCAAAATCGATAAAGTTTGCATCATTTGCTATAATTATGATGAAATGTTTGATCTTGGAGGTACAAAATGAATGTAACTAAAGCAATTCACTCGTTGAAGTCTTCCGGATACAAGTATACTGACAAACGTAAAGATATCATTGAGTTTTTAAGTGAACGTGATGGGTATACGCCAGCTAAAGAAGTGCTCGTGTTTATGCAAGAAAAATATAACGGTTTAAGCTTTGATACAGTTTATCGCAATTTATCTCTATTCGCTGAAATTGGCATATTAGAAGCTAGTGAATGGGAAGGGGAGAAGCGTTTTCGATTAAGCTGTATCGGAAGCCATCACCACCATATGATTTGTTTAACTTGTGGAAAGACGAAGCACATTGATGCATGTCCGATGGAGCAGATGAGGTTGTCTCAAGATGATTTCTCTGTAACGAGTCACAAATTTGAAGTGTTCGGCTATTGCAAGACATGTCAATAAAGACCAATCAAGCAGAGTAGCTTGATTGGTCTTTATTTTTTGTTGAAACCAAAAATTTCCTAGAAGGTTGTCAGCATAAATCTTCATGATCCTCACATAATAGTAATGCCCGCTTGAGCCGGGTAGGGAGGGAATGTAGGTGGCAGATGATGAACGTTACAATGAGCGTCCAGAAGAAAGACGTGAAATGACGGACCCACTCATCGATAACTACAACCAAGGTTATATGGAAGAAACCTCCGCGGAAGTCAGCTCACCGAATCTAGATTACCGCATGGACCGGACAGGTCCAGGTGACAGCGATTTGGAGACAGATGAAGAAAAGGGTCGTAGCTCTGTGGGAGCTGGATTAGGTACAGCAGCGATTATTATGTCGATTGTTTCCCTCTTTTTTCTTCCTGTCATATTAGGTGCCGCTGGGATCGTAACTGGTTTCTTTGCTCGCCAGCAAGGAGCTGTCGGTCTAGGATGGTGGGCGATCGGGATCGGTGCACTCTCGATTCTCATGACATTTCTGTTTGCACCGTTTATGTAAAACAAAAGAAACCCCGTACGGGGTTTCTTTTGTTATGTCGTAGAATTCGCTGCTTCTTGATCTCGTAATTTTTGGTAATGCTCTTCAGCGAGTTTATCGACTTCTTTCTTTAATTCGTCAACCATAATTTCTTCTGGTACTTTACGGATGATTTCTCCGTGTCTAAAGAGAAGACCTTCGCCTTTTGCTCCAGCAATTCCAATGTCAGCTTCTCGAGCTTCACCTGGTCCGTTTACCGCACAGCCAAGGACAGCTACTTTAAGCGGTGCTTTTACGTGGGAAATATACTCCTCAACTTCGTTAGCGATGCTAATTAAGTCAATCTCAATACGCCCGCAAGTTGGACAAGAAATTAACGTAGCCGCATTAGATGCGAGACCGAATGTTTTCAGAAGTTCACGAGCTACCTTTATTTCTTCAACTGGATCAGCGCTTAAAGAGATGCGCATCGTGTTACCGATTCCTTTACTTAGAATCGTTCCAAGTCCAGCGGCACTTTTAATTGTACCTGCAAAAAGTGTCCCAGATTCAGTGATTCCTAAGTGAAGAGGGTAGTCAAACGCTTGTGCTGCTTTTTCGTAGGCTTCAACTGCAAGATCAACGTTTGAGCCTTCATCGAGACGATAATGTCATGAAAATCAAGTTCTTCCAAAATCGAAATATGGTGAAGAGCACTTTCAACCATCGCATCTGCTGTCGGATAGCCATATTTCTCAAGTAAGTGACGTTCTAATGAGCCAGCATTAACGCCGATTCGAATTGGAATCCCTTTTTCTTTCGCAGCTTTTACGACAAGTTCAACTTTGTCACGCTTCCCAATATTTCCTGGTTAATACGAATTTTATCTGCACCGGCTTCAATGGCCTTTAATGCAAGTCGATAATCAAAATGAATATCGACAACGAGCGGAATGTTAATGCGAGATTTAATCTCAGCAAGTGCATCTGCTGCTCGTTGGTCAGGGCATGCAACACGAACAACTTGACAACCAGCTTCTTCTAGACGGCTGATTTCAGCGACGGTCGCTTCCACATCATGTGTTTTTGTTGTCGTCATACTTTGGATGATGACTTCATCGTTACCACCGATTACAAGGTTACCGACGTTAACTGGCCTCGTTTTCGTACGATGGGTTAGTTCACTCATTATTCCTTCGCCCCTTTAATGACGCTATTCTTTATAACAGGAAGTCCTGCTTAAAAGTTTAACATATCATAAAGAAGTCAAACGGCAGTCGATGTCGATGACTTCTTGCTCTACTCATTGTAGCAACGCCTCGTGTGTATTGGCAAGCTAAGAGCGTCAACCTTAATATCTCGTTCACAATTATTGTCCATAGATAGGAAATGTATAAATCTTTCCAGCTTTTAATTGTTCATATTCAGTGCCATCATTTAACGTTTCAAAGTCTTGTTTAATGTCTTCAATAGAAATAACAATCGCTTCTTCATGGAGTTGTTCAAGTATGGTGAGTAGCGTTTGTCCACTTTCAACTTCAATGGCTACAGTATCAATAATTCGATCAGGCAGTGGAGCTATTTCTTCAACATGATCTGCCTCATCTTGTTCTACAGAATCTGCTGTAGCGGGTTCTTCATTTATAAATGAACCTTCTACTGGCAAACTCCCACGCGACAAATCATAATAGACGGCAACAGCAACGAGTAGAATTGACGCAACCCAAATCCATTTTTTCATCGTGTAACCTCTCCATTCGAATAACGACTATATAAATAACTTATCTATGTATAAGTATATGCTTGTCTTGTGGAAAAATGCTGTGAAAATATAAAAAAGCTTCAGATTTTCTTTTCATTTCACAAGACGTATGGTAGAACCGAAAAGAAGAATAGAACGGAATTTGACAGGGGGAAAACACTCCAATGAAAAAACTTTCAATTTTGGGGATGGCTGCTTTATTAATCGGATCGAGTTTCGCAGTTCCACAAACCGCGAGCGCGGATGCTGGTCCAGGAGATGTCATTGTAACGCTCGGTGAAGACTTAACACCTACTCAACGAGAGAGTTTATTAGCAGAAATGGGCAGTGATGAAAACGCCAATATTGTGACGGTCTCAAACGCAGAAGAACATGATTATTTAGGTGAATACATTCCAGCTGGAAAAATTGGGAGCAACGCTTTATCATCTGCACGCATTACGATTGAAGAGTCTGGATCAGGTGTTAATGTAGAGACGAATAACATTAACTGGGTGTCTGAAGGGATGTATGCAAATGCACTTGTAACAGCAGGTGTAGAGGATGCAGACATTTACGTTACTGCACCGTCATCTATTTCAGGTACGGGTGCATTAACGGGTATTCTAAAGGCGTATGATTCAGAAGCGGATGGTCTTTCAGAAGAACGCATGCGTATTGCGAATGAAGAAATGGTAGAGACGGGTGAACTTGGTGATCGGATTGGTATGGAGGAAGCAACAGAACTAGTCACACAAATTAAAGAAACCATTGCAGAAGAAAATGTAGAAAATGAAGATGATTTACGAGCACTCATTCAACGTATTGCTTCAGATTTAGGCATTGAATTAACAGATGAAGAACTAGACGGTCTTGTCTCTTTGTTTATGAGAATGCAAGATTTAAACATTGACTGGAACCAATTAGGAGAACAAGTGAATCAGATTCGCGATAATATTGGCGACTGGTTAAGCAAGAAGAAACGCAGAATTTCTTCCAATCAGTAATGGATTTCTTTAGTGAATTAATCGATTCGATTGCTGATTGGTTCAACTCAAATGAGAGTGAATCTTCGAGTGGTTCTTAAATAATATAATGTATAAAACCCCGCAGCGTTATGCGATTCGCATAACGGCTGCGGGGTTTTATCGTTACATGAGAAGCCAATGAATAATAATAAACGATATTCGAACAAAGGAACGTCTATTTGATGATGTGATTGTGCAGAATAAAGCATTTTTTGCTATAATAGACTTAGATATGAAACCGTTTTAGCCTTCTTTACGTATAGAAAAGAAAGCAACGTTTTGGGAGGGGTGTATAAAGATGGCTTGGTTGGATTATAGTTTTGTCGGTTTTCTCGTTGTTGTACTTGCCACGATGTTTCTAATTGGAGAATTGCTCGTGAAGTCACGAGGGATTTTTGGTGTGGTTGGTGTCGTATTAATTACCCTTTATTTTGCTCATCATTTAGACGGATTAGGCAATGCATGGGTCGTTGGGGCGTATTTGATCGGTTTAACGTTAATTCTTATAGATGGTAAGTTATTTGGAGATGGGATGGTTTCTGCACTCGGTGTAGGGCTAATGATCGTCGGTTTAGCGATTCCAGCACCAGACTTGTTGTATTCTGTTCTCGTCGGTTTTGGCGTGTTAATCGGTGGCTCTGGAGCGTTTTTATTTATGAAAGTGTTCCCTAGACGTGAACTGTGGACGAAGATGACATTTAAAGATACGTTATCTAGTGAAGAAGGCTATAATTCGATGAATGAATCGTATCGTGATCTCGTTGGAAAAACAGGGAAGACACTTAGTGATTTCAGACCTACAGGAACTGTGGAAATTGAAGGACAACCGTACAGCGCAACGACAGGTGCCAGTTGGTTGAAAGCGAACGTTGACGTTGAAGTGAAGTCTGTTGATGGTACACGGATTTTAATTGCGGAGATTCAAAAAGAAAATAAAGAAGAAGTGTAAAGAACCCTCAGTGTTGAGGGTTCTTTTTTTAAGTAAAAGAGGTGAGATTGTATGCGGAAAAAAGAATCGTATGATAATCTTTACATAATCTTTACAAACCTTTGATGATACATTAATAATTGACACGTATGATCGATTTTGGGTAAACGATCTAATACTAGGTTTTGAAGGGATGAGGAGTTTGGACGTAATGGATCTCCTGTTTCTATTTCTCGGGGGTATAGGAATCTTTTTATTTGGTATGAAGTTTATGAGCGACGGCTTAACGAAAATTGCCGGCGATCGCTTACGAGATCTTTTGGATCGCTTCACATCAAATCCATTAAAAGGAGTCCTTGTCGGGATTGTTGTAACAGTTTTACTACAATCAAGTACGGCAACAATTGTATTAACCGTTGGACTTGTTAATGCAGGTTTTATGACACTGACGCAAGCGATTGGTGTTATTATGGGTGCGAACGTTGGTACCACAACGACAGCATTCATTATCGGGATTAACATTTCTGCTTACGCACTACCGATTATTTTCTTAGGTACATTTTTTATTTTCTTCTTTAAGAACAAAAAATTGAACAACATAGGACAAGTTATATTCGGTTTTGGTGCACTATTCCTAGGGCTTGAATTTATGGGTGATGGTGTAGAACCATTAAAAGACAACGCCTTTTTTGCGGAGTTAACACTTAGCATGAGTGACAACCCAATTCTCGGTGTTATTGTCGGTACTGTGTTTACAGCTATTATTCAAAGTTCTACAGCGGCAATTGGTTTACTTCAAAGCTTCTACGATTCAGGAGCGATGGACTTAAATGCAGCGTTGCCAGTATTATTCGGTGATAATATTGGTACGACAATCACAGCTGTCATTGCTTCAATTGGAGCAAGTGTTGCTGCAAAGCGTACAGCACTCAGTCACGTTATATTTAACTTAATTGGTGCTACCGTCATTATGATTCTACTCGTACCGTTTACAAACCTTATCGTTTGGTTTGAAGAAACGTTAAACTTATCACCGCCAATGACGATTGCTTTTGCTCACGGTACGTATAACGTTGCCAATCTATTGCTACAAGTTGCCTTTATTGGTGTACTTGCAACGATTGTAACGAAATTAATACCAGGTAAGAGTGAAGAGATTGAGTACAAAGCGAAACACCTCGATCCGACGTTCATACAACGAGCGCCATCGATTGCACTTGGTCAAGCACGTGCAGAAACACTACGTATGGCGAACTTCGCTGAATTAGGATTAGAAGAAGTGCTCAAGTATCTGCATACGAACAATCGTAAAAATGCGGAGCGAACAATCCAATATGAAGAAGCGATTAACAATCTTGATCGCACGATTACAGATTATTTAATGCAGATTTCTAATCGATCACTTTCAAGTGATGATTCATTCACGCATACGATGTTACTCGATACCGTACGTGACATTGAACGAATCGGTGATCATATGGAAAACATTATGGAACTCGTTGACTATCAAATCAAAAACAAAGTAATATTATCTGAAGATGCAAAAGCAGATTTAGAAGAAATGTTTACTCTTACACGTAAAACGTTGAAAGATGCTGTTTATGCATTAGAGCATCATGATGTGGAAGCTGCTCGTGCAACCGAACAACAAGAAGATGAAATCGACAAGATGGAACGCAAAATGCGTAAGAAGCACATTATGCGTATGAACGAAGGTCGTTGTTCTGGTTCAGCAGGAATCGTATTCGTCGATATCGTAAGTAACTTAGAGCGAATTGGTGACCACTCGGTGAACATTGCTGAAGCGGTTTTAAATGAAGAGAAGTAATAGAAGGAGATGAGTGAGATGGATATCGTATGGATTGTACTTTCAATTGTTTGCTTTGCGTTAGCATGATCGGTGTGGTATACCCAATCATACCGAGTGCACCAGCGTATATCCTTTCACTTGTTTTTCTAGCTCTTTATACAGGCTTTGATTATTTTGGTTGGTTTTTCTATACAGCGCAAGGTATTCTCGTCGTTTTAATGCTCGTCATTGACTTTTTAACGAGTTATTACGGCATTACGAAAATCGGCGGATCAAAAGCTGCGGTATGGGGAAGTGTCGTCGGGTTACTTCTCGGCCCACTTCTTATTCCTTTACCGTTATTCAATTTGTTGATCGGTGCCTTTATCGGTGCGATTGTTGGAGAACTAATCGCAGGTGGCCGTAATCTTAAGAAGCTATCACAAATTGGACTTGGGTCATTGCTCGGATTTATCGGAGGAGTGATCGGTAAGTTTGTACTAATTTTTGTCGGCATGATTCTAGTAGCCGCTGCATTAATTTGGTAGATTATTAGAATTTAGCTTGCGGCATATAGTTTTGTGTGGTATATTAGCAAATGTCCAATTCATGGCGGTGTAGCTCAGCTGGCTAGAGCGTACGGTTCATACCCGTGAGGTCGGGGGTTCGACTCCCTCCGCCGCTACCAATTACATAATGACGAATATGGCGGCTGTGGCGAAGTGGTTAACGCACCGGATTGTGGTTCCGGCACTCGTGAGTTCGATTCTCATCAGCCGCCCCATGTTTGGACCCTTAGCTCAGTTGGTTAGAGCAGACGGCTCATAACCGTCCGGTCGTAGGTTCGAGTCCTACAGGGTCCACCATATCGTAATCATTCCAAATCATTAACGATTGTTAATGGTTTTTTTTATTTTATAGTAGTGTTATAAAATAACGATACTAGATTCATGAAAAAAATGTTTAGTAAATAAAGATGCAGGGAAGCAAACCTATAAGCGCACGAAGTTAATTTACTTGCCAAAAGTTAGGTGCTTTGCTAATGTAAAATTGAGGTAAGTTGAATGGCGATGACGAATGTTATTGCTACCATACTCAAATTTAACATTACAATCGATTCGTAGGAGGAGATTTATTATGACTAATTATCAACTTCCCGATCTTCCATATGCAGCAAATGCGTTGGAACCACACATTGATGAGACAACAATGAATATTCATCATGGGAAACACCACAACACGTACGTAACGAAGCTTAACGATGCGCTTAAAGGACACGAAAGTCTTGCAAGCCAATCTGTTGAGGATCTTGTAACGAACCTTGATAAGGTTCCAGAAGAGATTCGTACAGCTGTACGTAACAACGGTGGTGGCCATGCTAACCACAAGTTGTTCTGGACAATCCTTAGCCCAGAAGGTGGCGGCAAGCCATCTGGAGACCTACTTGCTGCAATTGAGAACAAATGGGGCACTTTCGATGCATTCCAAGAAGAGTTCACAAACACAGCACTCGGTCGCTTCGGATCTGGTTGGGCTTGGCTCGTTGTTAAAGGCGGCAACCTTGAAATCCAAAACACACTAAACCAAGATTCGCCACTTACAGAAGGTAAAACACCTGTACTCGGTCTTGACGTTTGGGAGCACGCATACTACCTTAACTATCAAAACCGTCGTCCAGACTATGTAGCTGCATTCTGGAACGTTGTAAACTGGCAAGAAGTTGCTCGTCGCTTTGACGAAGCAAAGTAATGGATTAATATAAGACGAAGACCAATCGGTCTTCGTCTTTTTTGTGTAGAAGCAAGAGAAGCGGTGCGCGTAGCAAGAGAAGCGGTGCGCGTAGCAAGAGAAGCGGTGCGCGTAGCAAGAGAAGCGGTGCGCGGTGCAAGAAAACCAATCAATGTAGCAATAGAAGCATGCAGGAATAATCCTCATCCGTTTTTTACACTCTCATCTATAGGGATTACATTAACGCTTACCCATGAAAATTTTCGGTGTCTGATTTGAGGGTAGATTATATCATTTCGAGAAGTCTTTTTTTGGAAAATCATGTATGATTGACCTTGCATCTGCACACGCTACTTTCGAGGTGAGGTGGCGGATGCGGTTGTGGTTAAAGAATTTAATTCCAGATTTCGTTTATCATAATAAAGACTTTAAGTTGTTACTACTTACAGGGGGCTTGTATGCATTAAGTACAGCGCTCTCTAATACGTTTGTGAACGTTTACTTATGGAAGCAATCTGAAGATATTTTAGCGATAGCTTTGTACAATTTAGCTTCGGTACTATTCCAGCCGCTGGCGTTTTTTTTAGCGGGGCGCTTGACGAAACGCCTTGATCGTACGACGGTACTACGGATTGGGGTTGGAATGCTAGCAGTATTTTATTTAGTTGTGCTACTAGCTGGAACACATGCTAGTCAAATGCTTATCATCCTCGGAGCGATTTTAGGTCTTGGTTTTGGGGTGTATTGGCTTGCGTTTAACGTGTTAACATTTGAAATTACTGAGCCTGAGACGAGAGATGTCTTTAACGGGTTTTTAGGGTTATTTTCGTCGTTTGCTGGGATGATTGGTCCGTTTACAGCCGGTATGATCATTCACTATTTTCCTGGTTTTGTTGGGTACCAAACGATTTTTGCAATTTCATTATTGTTGTTTGCGGTTGCGGTCGTGTTGTCGTTTTACTTTAAACGTAGAAATTCATCAGGTATTTTTAGGATAAGTAGTGTGTGGCAACGACGCCATGAAGATGATGATTGGAGAAGGATTCTCTTTGCCCATTTTTTTCAAGGGTTACGAGAAGGTGTCTTTGTTTTTATTATCGTGATTTGGATCTATACGACGACCGGAAGTGAGATGGCGCTTGGGACGTATGGATTAATTACGTCAGCGATTTCGTTTTTCGCATACTTTCTTGTGGGTCGCTATTTAAAAGCAAGATACCGTAAAAATGGTATTTTAATTGGTGCGCTGATGCTTTACCTCGCACTGTTTATTATTATCGGTGATCAGACATTTACCCGTTTGCTTATTTATGGATGATCATCTCATTTGCATATCCACTCGTGTTCGTTCCATATGTGTCAATGACGTATGACATTATCGGTAAAGCGTACAAAGCCGCTTCGATGCGTGTTGAATACCTTGTGATGCGTGAATGGTTTTTGAATGCTGGACGTGCGTTTTCAATTGTTGGTTTTATGGTTGCCGTTCATTATATGGGTGAAGAGCGTGGCATTATGTTTACCTTGCTTCTCTTTGGCGCTGGCCACTTGTTTTTATATATGGCCATCCGTCCGATTGCATTTGGACGAGCTGCGAAAAAACAACAAGAGTTCTCATCAAAAGGGATGGAAGATGCAGAGCGACAGTCGTAGTCACAAAATCGTCGTTTATCGCTAAAGACCCTCATGATACAATAAGAACGATTATGTTGAACACACAAGAGGGGAGCTTACATAATGGTGAATGATCGACGAAAAAATCACATCCCTTTTCGATTAAATGTGCTATTTTTCGGTGTGTTTATTTTATTTTCTGTGTTGATTTTAAGGCTAGGCTATATTCAAATTGTTGAAGGCGAGTCTTACGATTTAATGCTAAGTCAACAAGAAGAGCAAACAGCAAATGTGGATGCACCGCGGGGGTTAATGATTGATCGCTATGACAATGTTGTTGTAGATAACGATTTGCAACTATCCTTGACGTATACAAATACACCGCGTAATGATCTTGAGCGTTATGAAATTGCGCATCAACTCGTGGACTATTTAAACATTGAAGATGAGCAAATTGAATCTGTGAATGCAAGAGAATGGAAAGATTATTATCTTTACAAAGGTTCTATGGAAGAAGACGGACCGATTTCGACACACGTTTCTAGTCTAACGACAGATGGAGAAGCGAACGAATTGGATGATGATGAGTTTTATCAATTGCAATTAAATCGATTAGACGAAGAAGAGATTGCAGATAGCTTTTCATATGAAGAGCAACAAGCAGTTGTCATTTGGGCTGAGATGCTTAGCGGATACAACTATTCTCCGAATCGAATTGCAAGGAATTTAAGTGAAGAAGAAGCGCATCGACTCGGTGAAGTTTTGCATGATATGCCAGGGACGGATATTTTACGAGATTCTGAACGGATTTATCCTTACGGTAATTCATTTAGACGCCTATTTGGTGGGACAGGTAGCATTCCAGCAGAACAGTTGGATGGTTATGTTGGTCGTGGATATGAACGAAGCGACACGGTCGGCACATCGTTTTTAGAGTCGCAGTATGAAAATGTGTTACGTGGCGAAAAAGCAGTTATGCGAACGGATGCACAAGGAAATGTAACGACAGATCCTGGTCGTCGTGGCAATGATTTAATCTTAACGATTGATATGGCATTGCAACAAGAAGTAGAAGAGATTATCAATCAAGAAATGACAGGATCATTTATTGCCGATCGAGAAGCGTATGTCATTATGATGGAACCTGACACAGGAGAAATTTTAACGATTGCAGGATATGATGGTGAAAACCTGGGTGCGACGACGAGTACCTTTGAAATGGGTTCAACTGTGAAGATGGCGACGATGTTAGCTGGCTATCATCACGGAGTTGTTGATCACGGCACGGTCGTACGAGATGCACCGATTACAATTCCAAGCTCACCGACCATTCGTTCTTGGCAGACGATGGGATACATTAACGATATCGATGCCATCCGAAGATCCTCGAACATTTATATGACAGAAATCGCAATGAGGCTTGCAGATTATAACATGTCTACGAATAGTTGGGGCGCATTATCAGAGTCTTATCAAGCATTGCGAGATCATTACCGACAGTTTGGCTTAGGTACAGAAACGGGTATTGATTTACCGAATGAGTCAACGGGATTAATTGGAAACAACCAACAAGGTGAGGTATTGTTTTTAAGCTTTGGACAATATGATACGTACACACCGATGCAACTTGCGCAGTTTTCCGCAACGATGGCAAACGGAGGAAAACGTATGAAGCCTCAACTCGTTCGTGAGATTCATGAACCGAGCAACGGGGAAGAAAACTCAGGAGCGATCGTAAGGCAAAGTCAACCAGAAGTATTAAATACCGTGGACAATACAGATGCTGATTTTGAGCGTATGCAAACGGCAATGAGACAAGTGATTAGCGTCGGTGGCCAAGGAGGCGGAACGGCGAGTAGTTACTTTAATTCTGCTACGTATGAAGCGGCTGGTAAGACGGGAACAGCTCAAATTATGACGAATGGTATGAACGGAAACAACCAATCGTTCGTAGGGTATGCTCCTTTTGATGACCCAGAAGTAGCGATTGCTGTTGTTGTACCAAATGTAGCACTCGAACGTGCGGGTGGAAGACAAGGGATTGCGAACCATATTGCACGCGAATCGCTTCAAGCGTATTTCGATTTACAAGAAGATCGAAGTAATCCAGAGCAAGAAGAAGATGAAGAAGAAATATACGGAGATCCAGAAGCATAAAGGAAATAAAAATGCCATCAAAGTAGGTAAACTTTGATGGCATTTTCTAATTCGGTTAAGGTGTTGTGAATGTCTCGATAATCTCATCGATCGAATACTCATTGGTAACGTTATGAAGACCGGTTTGAATTTGCGTTTGTCGTTCTCGTTCATAAATCGGTTCAATAAATTCATTTGTTGTGCTGATGAAGCCGCTATCAACGAGTAGTTGTGCAACGTCGTCACTCGTCATCCCTTCATGTATAACGACATAAAGTACCGTTTCTTCGTTTCGTTCATCAACAATCCGTTCAGTTTCTGAGACAGGGAAATCATAGTCTCGCTCGAGCAATGCATTGTATAGTGTTTCATCGGTATAGTCATCAATTGAACTCGTCGGAGCAGTAGGACGGGTGGTTTCTGCGTTCGCGTCACTTTCGTTGTCATCTTGGAAGAAGTATTGAAACGAAATGACAACAACTGCTGCAATGAATAAGCCAGACGCAAGTCTCGTAATGTGTGAGATGTCATCGTTACGACCCTTTTAGCGATGAAGGAAGCAGATGCAGCACTTCATCTTCACTTAGCTGAAGTTGTTTTGAAATTTCTAATACTGAATGACCGTGTGAGATTTTTTCAGCGATCGTCTGTTTTAGTTGATGCAATGAGCTCGTTTGTTTGTCTTCTTTTGTTGTCGTGACTAATAATTCCTCTTCGAGTCGCTCTATTTTCGTTTGTAACGTATACACATCACCCATAAGTTGCAACGTATGCTGCTCAAACGATTGATCTTGTTTGACGTCTTGTTTTTGCTTTATTATAGACAAAATAAAGCAGAGGACGCTTAGACTTAATAAGATAATAACGACAATGTCCAACAAGATTCCCCCTTTTTTTAACGATAGTGCCATTATACTACGTGATGTGTACAACTTCATCTTGATTTATTGCCTAAAAACTGTTAGTATATGTTGGTATGATTGCGATGATAGGAGGGATACGGATGCGCGTTCAAGTAACACTTGCATGCACGGAAACGGGTGACCGCAACTATATAACAACAAAAAACAAACGTACGAATCCAGAGCGTATTGAATTTAAGAAATATAGTCCAAGACTACAAAAGCATACGCTCCACCGTGAAACGAAGTAAGCAGCAGATTTTTTGCTGCTTCTTTTTATATGGAAAAAAGGTGAGGATACGGTGAATGAAAAAGAAATTCTTCGTAAATCGATACTAAATGCTCTTAAAACAATGACAGACGATGAGTTAGAACAAAGAGCTGAACCATTATATGAGCGCTTCATGCAGCAACCAATTATTCAAGATGCGAAGACAGTGGCGCTAACAATAAGCATGGCACATGAGTTGCCGACAAGGCCACTCATCGAGAAGCTTTGGTCGTTGTCTAAAACGATTGTCGTACCGAGGGTCTCGTGCTCTAAAGCAAGACTGATGGACTTTTACATACTTTCATCCTTTGAAACTTAGTCACATCTTCGTTCGGGGTGTTAGAGCCGGACCTAACGACAGCAAAACAGATTGACAAAGCGTTAATTGATGTTACTGTCGTGCCAGGTGTTGCCTTCAACAATAAAGGATATAGAATTGGCTATGGCGGTGGCTATTACGATACATTTCTAGAGAAGTATCCTAGCATTGCGACGATTAGCTTGCTATATGATTTTCAATTACATCAGAAGGTTCATGAAGAGCCTCATGACCAACGTGTGGATTACTTAATCATTGAAGGTGATAATGGATGATAATATATAGTAGTGCAATTGCTTTGATTGCCATCGTTGCGTACCGTCTTAAGTCGTTAACGGGTTTGGGCGCGCTGACTGCGTTTTTGATCGGTGTATTAATTGCTTATTTCTTTGAAATTCAAGGATTAATCATATTAGCGTTATTTTTTATTACGAGTACGGTGTTAGGGAGGTTAAAAGCTTCCTCATTTACTCGTGAAAAGGAACAACGAACTTCGCTTCAAGTGCTCGCTAATGGCGGAGTTGCAGCTGTCGCAGCCTTACTCGTGCCTTTTTTTGGCGACATTGCGGTGTACCTTTTTCTAGCATCACTTGCTGCTGCGACAAGTGATACGTGGGCTACAGAAATTGGAAGACGTTATGGTGGTAAACCCTTTCACTTAAGACAAATTTCTAAAGATGAAATCGGACGTTCAGGTGCGATGACATTTATTGGAACGGTGGCTAGTCTAGCTGGCAGTTTTCTCATTGCGATCGCAGGATTTGCATTGTTTTCGTTACCTGCTATTTCAATTGTGATTATTACGTTGGCTGGATTTATCGGTGCGTTTATTGATACGGTCGTTGGTGCTTTTATTCAAGAAGAACGTCGTTGTGTCGTTTGCGGTGAATTAACCGAGGATAAGTATCATTGTGAAATGCAAACGGTGTTGGACCGTGGTGTACCAAAAATCACTAATAATGTCGTCAACTTTATATGTACGAGTTCGGCGGCGCTCATCACTCTGCTATTTGTATAGTGTTTTTCTTTTTAAAGCAAACTAAAAAGAAAAAGGTGATGAGCAATGAAAAGACTACTATGTTTTCTACTCGTAATGATCGTGACAGCTATTCTGTATCAATACCGCCACGTATTTATTAACAAATTACTTATGAATGAAGCGAGAAGACGTTTTATCATTTCTACGATGATGAACATTAAACCAATTCGAAGAAGAATGTTAGCACGTTATTCACCATTTCAATAGGAGATATTGTTCGCAACTATTCGTCAACTGCCTTAGTATTAGAGATAAGGGAATGAATAGATAAAGGATGAATGCAATGGAGGTTAGAGATCAAGACGTTCTCTTTTGGGAACTCGCCCATCATCTCGTTACTAAGAATAACTTTAAAGCCCTACACGTGAGTGGCGATCGTAAGCAACTATGGCTTGAAAGAGAGACCGACCACGACGTTACGGTGATCAGTATGTCTAAGATTGATATGGCGTACAGTCGTGGTCTAGAAGACCACATGAAAGAAGTGGCCAATCAATTTCAAGTGCTAAAGAAACCACCTAGAAAAAAAGAAGTGAATTACTATCATCTCTACGTAACGTCAATTGCACCAGTAGACAATTGGCAACAGAAAACGAATGAAATTCTTTATACAGATGCAAGCAAGAAGCGGCCTGTTGTCACAAAATTGTTTGCCGCTTCAATTGGAGCGCATCATGGGGATGACATCAATCGCTTTTTAGAAACCGTTCAAGCGAGTGAGGGCTTTCCGACAAAAGAGCAAATGTTGCCTGATCACGAGCAAGTAAAACAACATCAAGTGACGAGAAAGCGCATTGAAGTTCTCGATGAGTTGGAACGTGAGCAAAAAGAAATTCAAAAAGTTTTCGCCTACGGAAAGCCTAGGTTTACAATGGTGCTACTCGTACTCATCGCAACCGTCTTTATTCTGATTGAAACGCTTGCTAGTTCTCAAGATGTGTTAGCATTGATTGATTTTGGTGCAAAATACAACCCAGCGATTGATGATGGTGAAGTTTGGCGTTTTGTCACATCGATGTTTTTGCATATCGGCATTTTTCACTTGTTAATGAACGCATTAGCGCTGTTTTACTTAGGGAATGCGGTTGAGCGAATTTATGGGACCGGACGGTTTGTGTTTATTTATTTCGCGGCTGGAATTGTCGGTTCAATTGCGAGTTATGCGTTCACATCACAAGTATCAGCAGGTGCAAGTGGAGCAATCTTTGGTTGTTTTGGGGCGTTGTTATACTTTGGTCTCGTGTATCGTGACCTGTTCTTTAAGACGATGGGAAAAAGCTTGCTTATCATCTTAGCGATTAATATTGTCTTTGGAACCGTTGTTCCGATGGTTGATAACGGTGCGCACATGGGCGGATTACTTGGCGGATTTTTAGCCGCGTCCATCGTTCAGTTGCCACACGTTAAACACGGTTTACGAAGAGTCATTGGAGCGGTCTCATTGTTGGTCGTTGCAGCAGGTATATTTACATACGGGTACGTTAGTGAAGCTTCGGTTAGTTCGCTACCACTTGTTGAAATGCAAATCAGCCAAGAGTTAATGGAAGAAGAGCGTTTTGATGAGGCGTATGAAGTGATGTCTGAAGTGATTGATCATACAGAGGCTCCTGAAGCGTACTTCGTCATTGGCAACAGTGAAGTAGGGCGACATAATTACGAAGAAGCATTGCACTATTATGAGCAAGCCGTTGAAGGGAATCCAGACTTTCATGAAGCGGTGTACAATTTAGGGTATACGTACTATCAACTCGGTGATGAAGAACAAGGTCGTGAGTACGTGGAGCAAGCGATGGAGATGGACCCGGACAATTCTCATTATGAGGATTTCTATGAGCGGATGGAAGGGTAAATGAAGGAAGGCTAATAAGATGTTCTTAGGCTACTGAGAATGTCTGCGCACGTAACAGAAAAAATATGCACACACTTTAGTATGTGGTTTCTGTGGCTGCGCTTGCCGCGGGCGTTGCTTAAGCTAACTTTACTTCCGTAAGCGTCTTCGCCACGGCAGCCACTTTTTTCTTCTGCGAAGTGTATATACGAAATTACACGTAGTGTATTTCGCCAATAATTTAGATTTAAAAGCTTATGCTTAGAACGTCTCTAGAGACGTTCTTTTTTGTTGAATCAACTAACGATTAGATTATAGATCGTTATTGTTAGCCCTAAAACGGCTAAAATAATTGCGAGCCAACAGAATGCTCTGCCAATCCTGATGAACCGGTCTTCTGGAGGAAAGTATAAGAGACCGACGATTGCAAGCAGAGCACCTAATGGTAAAAACATAACGCTCCCTATGCCTAATACCAGACTGAGTACCCGGTCTCTCGTTAATGAATGAACCATATTGTCACCACCTTAACTTCTACAAGGTTTTCCCTTAAGAAACACATAGTAAACGGAAATTTAGAAAAAACAAAAAACAAGGTAGAACCTACCATAAAAAGGGAATAGGAATCAGTGAATACACTGATTGAGGTGGTTGTTAATGCAGTGGAATAAAGGTACGTTAGGATGGAAGATTTTCTTGCCGATTGGTGTTTTAGCAGTTGTTGTAATTGTTTCTGCAATGATTGTTTCCTCTCATTCAGAAGCTCATGTTTACCTAGATGAGGAACAACAAGAAGATGGTCAAAGCTCAATTTTAGGTATCGAACAAATTTCTTCGAGTAATCCACAGATGGATACGTACAGAGCGTATCGTAATGTTGGGACGTACCAAGTTGAATATTATGTTGATGTATCTACAGAAGATCATGTAATTGTTGATGCGTATGATCTATCGTTTAGAGTAATTGGTGGGACGTTTAACGGCGTACCGGAAGTACAGCATAATGATGAACGTGCGACGTTTAATGAGAGTCTAACAGCTAGCGGTGGAATTAGTAGTTATATGATTACTTTATTTGTAGACATTGAAGATGATCGTTTAGTCGTGACGTATTAAAGAAGTGTTTGTGATCTTATTAAAGTTACGACGTTTAGTAAACGTCGTAGCTTTTTTTGATCGAAATTATGTGAAGTTGCCATTCACGACCGATCTCTTCCGAACCTGCAATCTTGCTTTGGTATTCAAAACGTAGCAGTCTTAAAACAAATGACAAGTCTTCGTTTTTCTGTGCATACACATGTACGACCTAAACAAAAAGGAGCCCATAATTATGATTGCTGCGTTTATGGTTGCTGTTGCCTTTGGGGCAATGCTCGTACATCAACGTGTCACGGATGTCGAAAAATGGATGCTATTAATCGTCCTCTTGTTTGGAGGTTGTGGTTATTTAGGGTTAGTACTTGCGAACTCTTACTTTGCGTTTTTGTCGCCATCTTGGTTAAGCGGATTTTGGTCAACGTGTACGATCATCTTTATCACTGCAGCTGTCGTTGGTTATCATCCGTATTACGGTTTTTTTGGACGGAAAGATGTACGGATTTGGGCGAGTATGCTCGGGTTATTTTTCTTAACAGGGGCGCTTGTGAACGTCTGGTTCTCGCAAATCCTCACGTTTATTTTACTTCTTATTATATTTGTCATTGGATTGTTTGCAGGATTTTATTTACAAAATCTACTCTCCTTACAATGGTCGCGTTTTCGGTATTTACCTTTTGTTCCTCTCGTATTTCTAGTTTTCGCGACCGCGGGAAAGTTGCTATAATGTAGCTATGGAAGATTTTAAAAATGTGTATGATATACGTCAATTCTTAATGAAATACAACAGTGTCATTTATACGAGAGATCCAATTACCGATCTATACTTAATGGAGGAAGAACTACGAGCGCTCTACGATGTCAAACTGATTGACCCAAAGCGCTACATGCATGGCAAGTTATTGCTCGGTCGTGAAGCAGAGCGCCTTCAAGCCGAACACAACAAAAAAACAAACGACATGGAGGAGTTATGAACGTCGTAATTGGGGTGGATATTGGCGCGAGTACCATAAAGTTAGGCGCATTTACGACCTTGGGTCAATTGCAATACAAATGGTCGATCAAACAAATGTTGCATATAACGGTGAGTCAATTGCAAGTGATATTGCAACGAGTATAAAAAGTCAAATGCGCACGAGCGACAAGCTTTTAAGCATTGGTGTCGGTGTTCCAGGTTTTGTTCCTGCAAAAAGTGGCGTTGTTCACGGTGCAGTAAACGTTGGTTGGAAAGAGTACAACCTCAAGGCAAGGATTGAGCGACTGCTGGATGTTTCGGTCTTTGTGAACAACGATGCGAACCTAGCAGCGCTCGGGGAATATTGGCAAGGAGCAGGCCAACAAAGTGAAACACTCTTACTCGTAACGCTCGGTACTGGTGTTGGTGGTGGCATTATTCATCGTGGAGAAATAATAAATGGCCCAAATGGTACAGGTGGAGAGATTGGACATGTTACAATAGAGCCAGGAGGTAGACTTTGCGCGTGTAATCGACGTGGCTGTCTAGAAGAATACATAGGAACAAAAGGATTTGCGAATACGTTGCATGACAAATTAAGTGAAAAACGTAACGTTACAACCGAGCTTGAGTGGGATGACTCTGTCGAGTCCATTGTAAAAGCTGCAAAATCTGGTGATCACGTCGCACTTAAGATTATTGAAGAGTGTACGTATTATTTAGCCCTTGCTCTTGCAAACGCTGTCACGCTGATCAATCCGAACAAAGTACTGATTGGTGGAGGGATTTCAGCTGCTCGCGATTCGCTCTTTCAGCCACTTCATAAGCACTTTTCTCGTTTTGCACTGCTTGAAACAGACCCTAAGACGTTAATTGTGCCTGCAAAACTGGGTAATGAAGCCGGGATTTACGGTGCAGCAAAGCTGGCACTAGATCGTCACAGCGTAGAGACTAATCATCTGAGAGGAGAATGAATCAAATGAATAAAGCGATATCAATTGTAGGCGTACCGATGGACCTAGGACAAAGTCGAAGAGGAGTGGACATGGTCCAAGCGCAATTCGGTATGCAGGCGCAGTCGAACGAATTGAGAATTTATCGTACTCGATTGAAGACCGTGGAGATATTTTGATTGAACGTCCTACTGAGAAAGAAGCAACTCCTTCCAATTTAAAGCATTTAAATACTGTTGTTAATGCAAGTCATGTATTAAGACGTACAGTTTCTGAAATTGTAGAAAATGGCAAATTTCCACTCGTTTTTGGCGGAGATCATAGCATCGCGATCGGATCACTCGCAGGAATTACGCCACATTATGAACAACTCGGCGTTATATGGTATGATGCTCACGGAGACCTTAACACTGAAGAAACATCCCCATCAGGGAATATCCACGGCATGCCACTTTCGGTAGCGCTCGGTCGGGGAAACAAGCAGTTAACTGAACTTTTTCAAGATCATCCTTTAAAAGAAGAAAACATCGTATTAATTGGTGTTCGTGCATTAGACGAAGCTGAGAAAGAATTTATTAGAACGTCTAATATTACCGTTTTTACGATGCATGAAGTGGATCGCCTCGGAATGACTGAGGTGATGTCACGTGCGCTTAAACATCTTGAACATTGTGATGGCATCCACCTAAGCTTAGATTTAGATGGCCTAGATCCACTTGATGCTCCTGGGGTAGGGACGCCTGTTGTAGGCGGACTTTCTTATCGCGAAAGTCATCTTGCGATGGAAATGTTGCACGAGTCAAAACGCATCACGTCTTGTGAATTTGTTGAAGTAAATCCGATACTTGATGAGAAGAATAAAACAGCAGAAGCTGCCGTTGCTCTGATGGGTTCATTATTTGGTGAGAAGTTAAAATAACTGGAGGGGACAATTGTCTCATGGAAGCAAAAGAATACCGCATTGAACGAGATTTTTTAGGGGAAAAACACGTTCCGGTTGATGCTTATTACGGCATTCAAACGGTACGAGCTATGGAGAACTTTCCAATTACTGGCTATCCGCCACATCCTGCACTAATTCAAGCTTTTGGTTACGTGAAGAAAGCTGCAGCAATGGCGAACCGTGACGTTGGAAACCTGAACGAGTCACTTGCAAGTGCAATTATCCGCGCATCAGAAGAAGTCATTGAAGGACAACATAACGGTGAATTTGTCGTTGATGCTATTCAAGGTGGTGCAGGAACTTCATTTAACATGAACGCAAATGAAGTGATTGCCAATCGAGCAATTGAAATTTTAGGATACGAGAAAGGCGATTACATGAGGTTGAGTCCAAACACGCACGTGAACATGGCTCAATCGACGAATGACGCGTTTCCAACGGCAATCCATATTTCAGCTCTAAAGCTTTCCAAAGGCTTGCAAAACGCGTTAGATGCGGTCATTGATACATTAGAGAAAAAAGAAGCAGCATTTGATGATGTCATTAAAATGGGACGTACACATCTGCAAGATGCTGTGCCAATTCGTCTCGGTCAAGAGATGGGTGCATATCGTCGTATGTTAGAGCGCGATCGTGGACGGGTTCGTCGTGCACTTGATAACTTGTATGAAATTAACATGGGAGCTACAGCCGTTGGGACAGGCTTAAATGCTCAGCCAGAGTACATTAAAACAGTTTCTGAGTATTTAGCGCAACTGACGGGTCTTCCACTCGTAAGTGCGAAGCATCTCGTTGATGCAACGCAGAATACAGACGCTTACACAGAGCTATCTGGCTCGTTGAAAGTCCTTGCCATTAACCTTTCAAAAATGGCAAATGACTTGCGTTTAATGAGTTCTGGACCGAAGACAGGCATTAATGAAATTAACTTGCCTGCACGTCAACCAGGCTCTTCAATCATGCCAGGTAAAGTGAATCCGGTCATGTGTGAAGTTGTGAACCAAATTTCGTTCCAAGTCATCGGAAACGACCAGACAATCTCGCTTGCATCCGAAGCAGGGCAACTTGAATTAAACGTAATGGAACCAGTGCTCGTATTTAACTTGTTGCAATCTTTATCCATTCTTGATAATGGATTAACCGTCTTCCGAAAGTATGCACTTGAAGGCATGACTGCAAATGTGGAACATAGTAAAGAACAAGTTCATCGTAGTGTCGGTATTGTAACGGCAATTAACCCTCACGTCGGTTATGAAGTCGCTTCGAGAGTCGCAAAAGAAGCACTTTCAACCGGACGTTCAGTGAAAGAGATTTGCCTTGAGCGTGGCATTCTTTCTGAAGAAGAACTCGATGAAATTCTAGATGCACAAGAAATGACAAACCCAGGTATTGCTGGGAAACGTTTCATGGAATAATACATGACAGAGCTGTCTCGTAAATTACTTACGGGTCAGCTCTTTTTTTAGTTATTTTATGTCGGTGGTACTGTATGTTTAGAAAAGTAGGAATTCCCCATCGAGAAATTCTCCAACAATCCCTATACTAAGAGTTCATTATAGTTTATTAAGGTGGTGAAGAAGTGAAGCAATTAAAACGATTCGTCTCGTTCGTTTTTCTAATTATACTTGTTCCAGAACTAGCTAATGCAGAAGATTCAAACGATCGAGTAACTAATCTCGCTCTTGAGATGGTTGGAGAAAATCAACAAGAGTTTTTAACGTCTGAGTTTGTCCAGTATGTGTACGAAGAAGCGAACGGTATTCATCTACCAAGATTCGCAAGAGAACAACAACAAATGGGACAAGCCATCGAGCGACGTGACTTACAGTCTGGAGATATCGTATTTTTCCAAGGCTCTTCTTTGATGTCTGGGATTTACATTAACGATGGACGCTTTGTTATTGTCACGAGTGAAGGCATTTCAGAGCGCAATTTTAATCAGAGCGATTATTGGTCAGACGCCTATCATGGCGCGGTGAGATTTAGTCAAGACGAGGAGATTGATCCTGCTGCGGAACTGGCTTTAGAAAACGTTGGTGAAAACGATCAAAGCTTCATTACCTCAGAGTTTGTTCAGTTTATTTATGAAGAAGCGAGAGGGATTTCGTTGCCTCGCGCAGCAAGTGATCAATGGATTGAAGGCCGTGACGTTAACCAATTACAATCGGGAGATGTCGTGTTTTTTCAAGGTAGCTTCTTAATGTCTGGCATCTATATTGGCAATGGACAGTTTGTAATCGTAACGACTGAAGGTATTGTCCAACGAAACATGGAGACGAGTAGTTATTATCAAGATCGATACGTGGGGGCTAAACGATATGATGGTGATTCATCCACACCTACGGATCATGACATTGTGCAGTTGGCACGTGAACTCATAGGTACACCGTATAATCGCTCTGGATCAAGTCCAGAGGAAGGATTTAATTCAGGTTCATTTGTGTATTACGTGTATAAAGAAATAACCGGAAGTTGGCTTTCAAAGCGAACTCCAGCCTTGTACGAAGCTGGTATAGAAGTTGAACGGGAAAAATTACAATCAGGGGACCTCGTCTTTTTCGAAAATGATGATGGGGAGTTGATCGCGGGAATCTATTCAGAAGACGATCAATTTGTCATTGCAACGTCATCAGGTGTTGAAGAACGGCATTTGGATTACAATACGTATTACTCGGATCGTTATGTCGGTGCTGCACGCTATACCGATGATCGTTTGGAAAAATCAAATCCACTGACCTATGAGGAGCATGAGAACCCGATTGTCAGGGAGGCGATGAACCATATCGGAACGCCTTATTTAATGACCGGTAGTACGTTGGATGCATTTGATTGCTCCTTTTTTGTACAAATGGTTTTTAGGGAAGCGATGGATGTTCATTTACCCCGAATCAGTTATAAGCAATGGGAAGTCGGAGAAACGATGCTTCCTGAAAATACGGACATTAATGACGTTGAATTAGACGAAGAGTTGCGTCCTGGAGATGTCTTATATTTCTCAGGAACGTGGCAAGAAGACATTTCTCACACTGCCATCTATTTAGGAGAAGATTACATCATTCACGCAACAGGAGAAGAAGGACAGACAACGATTTCTTATATGAGTGAGTATTGGCGAGATCATTTCACCGGAGCAAAACGGTTTGATGATTTGACGATCCAGTACGACAATGAGGCGATTTTTGAGGCTTATCAATTGCTAGGCACGGATTATAAACAAGGTGGTACTGCCCCAGATGATGGTTTTGATACAGGAGGGTTTGTACAGTACGTATACAACGAAGCTTATCATTACGAGCTTCCTCGTTTTGGGAGAGAACAGTGGGAAGAAGGAACAGAAGTTTCAATCGAAGTAGCTGAACCAGGAGATCTTCTGTTTTTCCAAGGTTCGAGCATTATTCCCGCTCTGTATATCGGAAACAATCAAATGATCGTGACGACCGTTTCAAACGGTGTAACGGTGATCGATTTGACAACGAGTGAATACTGGCCACCTCGTTTGATCGGTGCAAGAACGTATGATACAGACCGACGTGACCTTGAAGTCGTTCAAATTGCAAGAAGTTATATTGATGAATCGTTTGTTGATACGTCTGCAGCATTTATTCAACAGCTCTTTCACGAAGCGTCAGGCATTGAATTACCAGATAACATCGATGATTTACAACAAACGGGTGAGAGTATCCATGTTGAAGAACTAAATGAAGGCGACCTTCTGTTTTTTGAGAATCCGAATTTAGTTGGAATTTACACTGGTGATGGTCAATTCATTACGATTGTACAAGATCAAGTATCTGAACAATCATTAGACGGAGAACAGCGATGGATTGATCGATTTGTAGAAGGAAGAACGATGAATGACGTGTGAAACGTTAGCTAATTAAACGTTCTGAATACACTAAAACGAGCTCATCGAAGCATTCGATGAGCTCGTTTTATTAAATTGCCTGATTACTGTTTGAGAGATTAGCTAGCAAAAACTTCGTTAAGTTTCGCAATCGCAAAATCAAGATCTTCTTTCGATATCGTAAGTGGTGGTGCAAGGCGCAGTACATTTTCGTGTGTTTCTTTACAGAGCATGCCTTTTTCCATTAAGCTTTCACAATATTTTCTTGCGGGTTCATGCAATTCGATACCGATAAACAACCCTTTTCCGCGTACTTCTTTAATGGCAGGGTGCTTAATTTTTTTGCACTCATCCATAAAATAATTGCCTAATTTTTCGGCACGTTGAGCAAGATCTTCTTCAATAATAACGTCCATCGCAGCGATGGATACGGCACATGCAAGCGGATTTCCACCAAACGTTGAGCCGTGCGAACCAGGTTCAAAGAGGTTGAGTACGTCTTCGTCTCCACAAACCGCAGAAATTGGCATAACTCCACCGCCAAGTGCCTTCCCGAGAATGTAGAGGTCAGGCGTAACATTTTCATGTTCGCAAGCGAACATTTTCCCGGTGCGGGCGAGACCGCATTGAATTTCATCAGCAATCATGAGCACATTTTCCTTTGTACATAACTCACGAACGTCTTGCAAAAAGCCAGTCGATGGAATGAGAATTCCCGCTTCGCCTTGAACTGGTTCAAACATAAATGCAGCCGTATTTTCTGTGATGGCAGCTTTTAACGCATCGATATCACCGTAGGGAATGACTTTAATCCCTGGAAGAAGAGGGCCAAAGTCTTTTTGGTAT
Organism: Geomicrobium sp. JCM 19038; assembly: GCF_000698125.1. Classification (GTDB taxonomy): domain Bacteria; phylum Bacillota; class Bacilli; order Bacillales; family Marinococcaceae; genus Geomicrobium_A. Next base: position 170,046 of record NZ_BAXA01000001.1, read on the forward strand.
TCTTCATTTGATGATAATGACACGGCAGCGAGCGTACGGCCATGGAAATTATCTGTACAAACGATAATTTCAGCTTGGTTGTTGGCAATACCTTTTACACGGTAACCCCATCGACGTGCCGCTTTAATTGCTGTTTCTACGGCTTCTGCTCCAGTGTTCATCGGTAGAATTTTATTTTTACCTGTAAGGTTCGATAGCTTCTCATAAAATGGGCCAATTTGGTCGTTATGGAAAGCGCGAGAGGATAAGGTTAATCGATCGGCTTGTGCTTTTAATGCATCAATAATTTTAGGGTGACGGTGACCTTGGTTGACTGCAGAATAAGCGCTTAGCATATCAAGAAATTCGTTACCATCCGCGTCTTTCACCCAAGAGCCAGTTCCTTCAGAGATCACGACAGGAAGTGGGTGATAATTTGGTGCTCCGTAGTGATCGTGTTGTGAAATTAATTTTTTAGAATTCGACATGTATAGTCACTCCTTTTCTCACCTTTATTCTTATGCAATTTTCAAGCCAACTATAGAAGAGGTGTGTCAAAAAATGTTGGATTTGCTATAATAAAAGAATCAATTAGGAAAGGGGAACGTCCTATGGTTATGAGCCGGGAAAGTGTGTGTCATTTATTATCTTTACTTGACGTTGGCGTCCATATTATTGATCAACATGGAGTGACGATGTACTACAACGATCAGATGGCAACGATTGAAGGCATGGACCCACAAGACGTCATTAACCGGCCAGTCCAAGAGGTTTTCTCTTTCAAACGCGTTGAAGACAGCACATTGCTCACGGCGATTCATACAAAACAGAGTTCACGATCTAGAAAACAATCCTATAAAAATGCTTATGGTCATGATGTGACGACGATTAATCGGACGAGCCCATTATATGATGCAGAACGATGTATCGGTGCGGTCGAGTTGTCTCGAGATGTGACACGGTTAGAGCATTATATGGAGCAAAGTGCAACGAAGCGGCAGAGTGAACGGTTTACGTTTGCTGATATTATCGGACATTCGAAAGCGTTGCTTCGTGTAATTGAAGAAGCAAAGCGGGCTACTCGAACGACGTCTTCGGTTCTAGTTATCGGTGAAACGGGGACTGGAAAAGAGTTGTTTGCTGAAAGTATTCATACTGGAAGTGAACGACAAAACGGTCCATACGTGACCCAAAACTGTGCAGCCATCCCAGAAACGTTGCTTGAGAGTATTTTGTTTGGAACCGCTACGGGAGCTTTTACTGGCGCAAAAGAAAAGGCTGGCTTGTTTGAACAAGCGAATGGGGGCACGTTGCTTTTAGATGAGCTCAATTCCTTGCCGATGGTGCTTCAAGCGAAACTGCTACGCGTCTTGCAAGATAAGCGCGTACGGCGTGTCGGTGCAATTCAAGATCAAAAAGTCGATGTAAGGGTCGTTGCAACGATGAACGAAGACCCAATCGTGGCAATTGATGAAGGAAGACTTCGTCGTGATTTGTATTACCGTCTAAACGTCGTTAGTCTTCACGTACCGCCTCTGCGGGAACGAAAAGAAGACATTGAGCCGCTCGTTTTCTCGTTCGTTAATAAATTTAACAAGCGATTCAATTTAAAGATTCGAGAAATGAGTGAAGGTTTATGCGCCAGTTGCTCGATCATGATTACCCAGGCAATGTAAGAGAACTGGAGCATGTTATAGAAGGAGCAATGAATTTTATCGACGACGAAGATGTTTGTTTACGACAAGAGCACCTGCCAAATTATTTTGCAGTAGTAGCAGACCGTTCTGAATCAGTGACAACATCACAAACCTTTCATGATTACATGTATGAACAAGAACGACAATACTTACAACGTGCTTTACAAGAACATCATGGAAACATTTCGCAAACAGCAAAATCCATTGGTATGAGTCGGCAGACACTTCAATACCGAATCAAAAAACTAAACATAAAGGAAGATACATGATGCTTCAAAACGGTCTTTACGCAATCACAGCAGAAGAGTTGCATCCTGGACGCCCTCTTCTGGAAGTAATGGAAGAAACGCTTCAAGGCGGCGCCAAAATGATTCAATATCGCGACAAAAAGGGTTCTAAGAAACAAGTCATTGAAAATGCAAGAGCGCTTTCTGCATTAGCCAAAAGCTACGATGTTCCGTTTATTATGAACGATCATTTAGATGTGGCACTGATTATTGATGCTGACGGGGTTCATTTTGGTCAAGATGACGTTCCGCTCACCGAAGCAAGAAAGCTACTCGGACCGAACAAGCTCATCGGAATCTCTACACATTCTCTTGAAGAAGCAGTACGTGCAGAACGTGGTGGGGCGGATTATATCGGTGTAGGTCCAGTGTTTGCTACGGCTACGAAAAAAGATGCGCAACAAGAAATTGGTCTTACGTTGCTACAAGAAGTTGTCGAAGGTGTTGCCATTCCTACAGTTGCTATTGGTGGAATAAATCGGCAAAATGCATTGTCAGTCATTGAAACAGGCGTAACACAAGTTGCTGTAATTAGTGATGTGTTACAAGCAACAGCGGTAAAACAAACAGCGCAAACGTTTCAAACTTTATATGATCAGGGGAGAAAAAATGTTTAAAGGTAGCAACAAATGGATGTTAATTATACCAGGGGCGTTAATGGTTTTCCTTTTCGTCGGGGGATACTTTTATGTTTCAAGTGCAGATCGTATTGATCATGAACAATTAAAAGACACACTAACGTTAGAAGGGCACATTGAAGAAGAAACGGTATCTGTTCATTGGGACTGGGGAATGCTTCCAGATGGAGAGATTGAAGGCGAAGAGTATGTTGGTGTGATGTTTTATGATGACAACGATGAACAAATTCACGGATCAGAAGTCGTGGATGCATCGGTCACGTTATACCAAAGCGGCAACGAAACGAATGAACTTGAAGGAGATATTGTTGACGATGGTGTTATCTTCTCATTTCCAAACCGTCTAGATGCCTATACTGTATACGGGGTTGAAGGAGAAGCAACAATTGAACTTGAAACAACGGTCGATCGTGCAGAAGTGTATTACTTGCACACGTGGGAAAACCATGCAGGACAACGTGGAGACGACCCATCTTTTGAAGACCCACCGTTCCCTGGTATGGACGCTTATGATTATTTCTACTGGGTGAAAGAAATAGAGATCACGAACTAAATTGAACAGCTTAAAAAAGACTGCAGCAAATGCATTTTGCTGCAGTCTTTTTGCTGTTTCGTAAGTGCTTATAAATGATGTAAGTCTAAAGTCTTGTTTCGATTGAATGATGATTGGGTAAAGTTACCTACTTAATTGAAATTGGAGGGCTTTTTAAATGTATCGAATTACCATTGTAAACGTTGAGCATAAAGTTATTGGCATTCATTGGACGAGTGAATTAACTTCAGAAGGAGTTGAAGAAGCTAATCGTGACATTGAACGACTCATTCAACAATTCTCTACACCAGGATTTGATGTGCTCGTTTATATGCAGGATGTCACTGCGTTCAAACCAGAAACACAAAAAGCGATCGTAGCTCATCAGGAATGGCTGTTAGATGTTGGCATGCAGCGAGCAGCAGTAATTGTAAAAAGTCAAGTTGCTAAATTACAGTTAAAGCGAACGACAAGGCAATCCAAGCATAAACGAGAATTGCATTTTTTGAATGAAGACGAAGCGTTGTCATTTTTAATAGAAAACCCTGTGCATGAGCAAGTACTATAATTGAACGAATAGGTGATCGATAACATGTACTTGATCAACTTTTAGGGCGATTAAAAATTCTCCAATGATGAAGTCGGTAAACATCAAGGCAGAGTTCACACCATTCAACGTGTTGAATCTTAGAAATTAAGTTTTTTTAGGTCATCAACAAAAAATATGCAAAAATTGAGAAAGTGGATTACTATTATAAAAGAAAGAAATAAAACGATATTGAGGTCTAGATATGTGGGTAATCTTAGGGGTTATTGCAATCGTTGCAACTTTTATAAATCTTTATCTGTATAAAGCAGGTAAGGATTATAAGCTTGCTATGGCATTGGGATTGTCATTTACAGCATTAACACTTTGTGCAGAATATAGTCTCGTATCTCAGTGGGTGAAAGTCGAAGATTGGGCTGCATTATTGGATGTGGTACCGAGCATGGAACGGGCTTTATGGTTTTTGACAATGGTCTCCATCACGCTGAATATAGCACCGATCATTTTAGAGCTAAAAGGTAAGAGATAAAAACTCATGGTTACTCTATCAATCGTTTAAAAGACAAAAAACAGATCTTCCATTTTTGTGGAATTTCTGTTTTTTCTATGAATGTGATTAGTAAACGTCACTACCTTTTCGTAAAAAATAACAAAATAAAAGAAGGAATCTGTAGTTCATTGTCGAATTTGTACGATTGAGAGAGTTGACACGAAGCAAGAAAGGAAGGTGAAGCATTGGGTGGAATCGTGTATGAAGATGTTCATTCATTGTTCCAAGCGGCATTTTTAGAACGTGCGACAGATGTGCATTTTCATCCGCTTAAAGAGCAAACACTCGTCTATTTTCGGAAACAAGGGGTTTTATTGGAACATAGTCGCCTTCCACGCAAACTTAGCGACAAGCTTATTGCACATTTGAAGTTCCAGTCAGGCATGGATATTGGGGAGCGAAGGATGCCTCAAGACGGTTCGCTATCGTTTCAGTTTGGTGAAGAACACGTTGCGATTCGGCTTTCAACGATGCCCATTACCTTTGGTGAACGCTTAGCTGCTCGATTACTTCCGCTTTCAAATCAATATCAAATCGAGACCCTAACGACGGACGTTAGCGCTAAGAATCAACTGCAGCAATTTTGTACACTTACCCACGGATTAATTCTACTCACAGGGCCAACGGGTTCTGGTAAGACAACAACGATGTATGCCCTTCTTGAAGAAGTATCAAACGATCAACTCCGCCACATCATTTCTGTAGAAGACCCTATTGAAAAACCCAATCCACTTTATACCCAATTGCAAGTGAATGAACAAGCTGGATTAAGTTATGCGAACGCATTAAAGGCGGCGCTTCGTCACGATCCGGATGTGCTTATGATCGGAGAGGTTCGAGATGAAATAACCGCCAAAATTGCAGTGAGAGCCGCAATGACAGGTCATCTCGTACTCACGTCGTTACACACGAGACATCCTGCAGGTGCACTCGTTAGGTTAATGGAATTTGGCCTTAGCACAAATTATTTGTATGAAAGTGTCGTTGCTGTTGTATCACAAACACTTGTTGCTGATCCGTCAGGTAGGATGGCTTCTTATCAATTTTTAAGTGGTGAGCCTTTGCAGACGCAACTCGCACGTTGCCAAGAGCAGAATTTACTGGACCATGAATTGCCACTCGGTACGTATGTATGAAGAAAAAGTGGAAAGCAAGTGACAAAGCGAACTTTTTCTTGAATTTAAGTCGTCTGCTTGAACGCGGGTACACGTTGCATCACGGTGCCTCGTTATTAGGGATACAAGACGGTCCTTATGCGAAATCAATCATTGCGAATTGGTTGAAGGCACTCGGGGAAGGAAAGTCTTGGGGAGAGGCGTTGGAGCGATTAGAATTGCCTAACGATATTCAAGCTTATTTATTTTTTTCAGAACGATATGGACGACTAAATCGAGGGTTTTATTATGCAGGACGGATGTTAAAAGAGCGTGAAAAAATCAAACAACAATTCATGACAATTGCAAGGTATCCAATTTTGTTAATTTGGATCATCGCAATGTTATTTTCCTTTATGGTTTTCTTCGTGTTTCCTCAATTCGAAGCGTTATTTCAAACGATGGATATTGAATACCCCGCAATTACAACGATGACCTTCCTATTTTTTCAATCGATTCCTTATGGTTTTCTTCTGCTTTTGATCGTGTTCACAATCGGTGTGATCTATTATTATGGGTCATTTAAGAACAAAACGAGCCTAGAACAATATAAGTTCATACTAAAAATTCCCCTCATTAATCGACTGCTTCGTATGTATGTGACGTATTCTTTTAGCCTCCAGTTCGGGCAATTGTTAAAAGGGGGATTGCACGTTTTAGATGTGCTTACTGTGTTTGTCGACCAAAGCCGCCTGTCTATTCTTAAAGAAGAAGGAGAACGAATGAAAGAAGAATTAAACGAAGGGTTGCAGTTTTCAGACGTTGTCGTGAACAGTGGTTGCTACACAGCAGAATTTAAAGAAATTATTCAACACGGTCAGCAAACGGGAAAACTTGCAGATGATTTGATCCACTATAGTGAAATGCTTTGGAATGATTTATTACAACGTGTGCAGCAAATCACGATGACAATTCAGCCGATATTATTTCTCGTTATTGGACTGTTTATGTTGTTGCTCTTTCTGTCTATATTCTTACCGATTTTTCAATTGATAACGTCGATCGACGCCTATTAAAGGAGGGTAATATGTTAATCAATGAACAAAAGCGAAGCGAAGTGGAGCATGCACTTGAACGACTTGAACAGCGGATGCATCGACTTGAAATTCAGCAATGTTTAGACATAGAGCTGCTGCTGAAACGCATGTATGAGAGGGAACAGCGATGATGAATCTAATCCGGCGTTTTTACCATGATCAAAAAGGGTTTACGCTTATTGAAATGATGATCGTGTTGCTGATTATTTCAATTTTGTTGCTCGTCGCGGTTCCCAATATGGTGAAAAATAGCGATGTTGCACATTCAAAAAGTTGTGAAGCAACGGTCGATCTCATTCAATCTCAAGTCGGTAGTTTTTCAGTGGAATCAGGGAAGAGGGCCGAAGACATTACATTGAATGATCTATCAGGCTATATCGAGCGAACAACGTGTTCAGACGGGACAGAGTTAGAAATTGTAAACGGTATTGTGCGTGCAAAAACGTCTAATTCGTAAAGAAGGCTTTACACTCATTGAAATGGCGATTGTCTTGTTGATCGTAAGTATTTGTGCGTTCGTCTCAGTTGCTATTTCAACGGAGTTAATGAAACAACGAGCAACAGATGCTTTTATCGAGCAATTCGTCACGGATTTGTATTTTGCTCAGCAACAGGCGATGGCGAACAGTCAGACGGTGCATGTACACGTTCAGACAGAAGCGTTACTGTACGAAGTGAAGATGGATGATCGTGTGCTCCGTTCTCATCCATTTCCTGAAGACATGCGGGCAGCGGGATTAACGATGGCTCCGGATCAAATCATGTTTCGAACGAATGGTAATTTACGGTATTCAGGCTCATTTCAATTTGAAGGAAAACGTCACAATTATCGATTTGTGTTTTTGATCGGTTCAGGGAGATTTTATTATGTTAAATCAAAGTCAAGGGTTCACACTCATTGAAGTTGTCTCGGCGTTGTTGTTGCTGTCAATTTTAAGTGCCAGTATCGTACCAGTTTTGCATGCGATTTATGAAGAGAGAGCCGACGTGTCTCATGAATTTAAAGCCATATCCATGCTCATTAGTGATGAAAAGGCGACCGGAACGATGTATCAATCGTTTACCGATGGTGAAGTACAGTGTCTTTCTTGGGAGCATTGGCGTAAAAGGGAGCGATCCGTTTGTCTCGAACTTCCATGAATAATCAAGGGTTTACACTGCTTGAAACGGTGATCGCGATGATGATTTTCTTTTCAATTCTGTATGTCGTCCCTCTACTTTATGGCGCGATCCATCCTCCGCAAAGTGAACGAGGTGAGCAACGTCAAGAGCTACTCGTATTATTTCAACAACTACAAAAAGAAAGTCTTTATAGTGTGTCTTATGACATTCCAAACCCGCATCGTTTAGAAATGACGGATGTTGAAGGGACGGTGCGAACGATCCAAATGCAAAATAACCAACTGATTATGAGAGTGAACAATCAAGGTCATACGATTATGTTGAACGCTTTAGAGCGCTTTGAAGTTCGCAGAGTAAATAGAGGAGTTGTCATTACAATTACCCTTCAGAATGAGCGTCATTCGCTTTCACTTTCAGACGTGATCATCGAGAAAGGAGAATGGCTATCGGTGAAAAGGGAGCTATAATGCCGTTGATCCTCGTGTTGTGTTTTGTGTTCAGCGCGCTCGTTGCAACGCAAGCGCTTCTTTTTTTAACAGAAAAACAAATGGTTACGTCGTATCAGCATTATATGCAAGCCTCACTGCTCATCGAGAAGTCAAAAAAAGAGTGGTGGCGGCAGTTTGAACGTGGTGATGACAAGCGAGCGGGCACGTATCGCTATGATTCTGGAACAGTGAGTTATACACAAAAAGCGGCGAGTAGTGATTACGATGAAGTCGTGTTCACATCGAAAACGACTGCCGACACGACATTTGTTCATCGGTTTTACATTATGCGAATCGACGTTGAAGAAGATGAAGCGAATGAAGACGATTATGAACCTTCCAACCACGAGTTGGAAGGTCTTTTAGGTTTAACAATCGTTTCGTTTGCATAAAATAAGAACAAATGTTCTTTAAAAGGTGGTGGAGGTCTTTGCAAACCATTCTCGAGACATCGTGTGTAAAACGTCAGAAGCTTTGTATGATCTACAAAAGTGAAGGTGGTAATTTCACGAAGCGAGTCGTACGTATTCAAACGTATGACGACCGTTTAATAAATGCGTGGTGCTTTAAGAGTCAAGCGTATCGACGATTTTTACGGAAAAATATTTTGGCAATCGAACCTGTAAATACGTATGGATAAATCGTCACAAAACCGTCAATGATAAGGAAAAGGAGTTGATCTAGATGAACCCGAATCCTTATTTGAAATATCTAGTTGAATCATTTCTAAAAGGGCTAGAGAACTTTTTTTCGCATGAAACAAGTTATTGGGAGCGCAGAAAGACGCGAAAGAAAAGGAAAGTAAAGCTGTTTACAATGTTTGGAATGGTGCCGACTGCAATGAAAATTTCGTACCGTCAAGCAAGAAAAAAACAGCCGACACGTTTTATCTTGGCAAACCGCAGGGAAAAGTAATTTACAACGACACAAAAATTCATATATAATGTGAGTATCGAGATGGACAATCTTTTGAGTTTCGCAGCAAGGAGGGAACAATATGAACAACGAAATGGGCCGGATGTTCCGTGTTATGGGGTTCTGGACAGGGATCTTTGCTGTCTTGTTCTTCGTCGGGAACATGTATGAAATGGCACTTATTTTCTTTGCGAATACGGCAGCTTTTGTTGGATTAGGCTTTATGAACTTGTCAGAGCGTAATTACATTTACATCTTTGGCGCTTACTTAACACTGTTTATGGTTGTGTTTTCCGTATACTCGATTTTCATTATGGAACCGTCATTTGGCCACTAAACAAAATGAACATACATAAAAGGCGGTTTTGGCCGCCTTTTCGAATGTTCTATAGACCGTTTAAAAACGGGTTTTGTTCCGTTTCTTGTTGAATTGTTGTAGTTGGTCCGTGACCTGGAGCTACTTCTGTCGTTTCGGGAAGTTCTAGCAACTTCTCGTGAATACTTAAAAGGAGCTCTTCGTGATTTCCACCTGGAAGATCGGTTCTGCCGATCCCTCCTTGGAAAAGCACGTCTCCAGAGAACACAGTACCTGACGATGCATGATAATAAGAGACACTCCCTGGTGAATGCCCTGGAGTATGGTAAACGTCAAATGCGAAATTACCGACTTGAAGGTTTCCTTCATCTGTGATCAGCTTCTCAGCTGCCTTTACGGTGAACCCTTGTCCGTTTAGGAAGTTACTTGAACGGTTCAGTTCATCGTCTGTTAGCCAATCTGCTTCGATTTCGTGAATATAAACGGGAATGTTAAACGCTTCTCGGATATGATCGACCGCACCGATATGATCAAAGTGTGCGTGTGTAAGCAAGATGGCAACCGGTTGTAACGAAGCGTTTCGTATTGCCGTTTCAAATGCTTCACCGTCCCCACCAGGATCGAAGATGATAGCTTCTAGGTTTTCATTGTAAAGCACATAAGCATTGGTTTGCAGGGGCCCTAAGGGCACTTGAGACCATTTCATTTAATGAATCCACTCCTTTTCCTATTTCAATGCTATTGTACACAGTCGCATTGTTTTTGAAAAGGAATGGCGCTCTTACGTGTTGAACTTTACGATAACTTCTTTGTAAGGAGAGAATGAATTATGGCAATGGGTTCAATTACATTAGCGGTTGCGATTCTTTCAGCGATTGCATTAGTTAGAGAATTAAAGCGTCGTAACTTCCTTGGAGTTGCGGTTTCACTAGCGAGTATTCTCGTTTTCGGATTCTTTGGGATCATGACGCTAATTACAGGTGCTCCAGAAGCATAACGAACAAAAAGGCTGTTCACAATGTCAATGACGTTGTGAACAGCCTTTTTTATTTTTACGAACTTTGAAGGTAAAACACCCCGCCATTAATAAAGTTGAGTTCAATGGCTGGTTGGTATTGTTCTTTGATTGCCATTTGCTCTAACTGATAGGCTTCTTGATCACTTGCTTCTTGATCTTGGTAGAAACGATCAAGAAGCAATAAATCCTCTTCCATACGCCGTACAGCTTCGTCTGCCCACGCATGCTTTGTTGAAGAAAGTTCCTTTAGAACGTATTGTTTAATGCGAGCGACGGCACTTTTCGGTTGGATGAGTCCAGCCATTTTAAATGCCATTTCTGGGATGCTCGATTGAACATTACGCTTACGCAAGACGTCCATAAAGTTATCTACCGTTTCACCATTAATAAGTTGGACGCCAAATGAGCGTAATTCATCTCTTCTACGGTGACATGTGTACGAAATACGAACGTTTAAACAGAGCCAAGGATATAGTGCTGTCCGAGAATGAGGAGCAGTCTGCTCGTAAAGTCTCGTAAACCTTCCTTTATTTAAAGCAGAAGAGAAAAACTGATGCAATCTTGGTGAGCCGAAGTGAATTTTCTCAAATCCAGTTGTGCTCTCGACGTTTGTTGTCATTCGCATTTGCATCGGTTGCGGAGTTGCTCCGGTTTTATCAAGGTAATGCCAATAAAACGGTCGATTCATTAACTCTTCATCAAGTTCACGTGTCAGTTGTACTTCAATGTCTTCGGGACTTCGTGATAAAAATTGTGCACCTGACGTTGTTAAGTAGCGCTCAATGTAACGATGGACTTTCGCTTGATTCACCTTATGCACCTCCTTTTTTCATATACGTTGACAATTGTTGAAGCTTTTCTTGCGCGATCACTTCGGAGTCTTCGGAGAGCGCATCTTGAACGTAGTCTTCAAGCTTAGTGGATTGTGAGCGTTCTAAGATGTCATCGAGGTGTCCGATGACGCCTTCAAACATTTCAATTTTCTCGTAAAGAAGTCTTAGAATCCGCTCTTCGATCGTATTGCCGACGGCATAGTTTGTAATGTGTACTTCGTGAACTTGACCGAGTCGATGGATTCGACCAATTCGTTGCTCGACACGCATCGGATTCCACGGCAGGTCGTAGTTAATCATATGGTGACAAAACTGCAAGTTAAGCCCTTCACCGCCAGCTTCCGTTGCGATCATTACTTGTGCATAGTCGCGGAATAGTTGGCGCATCCAATCTTTTTTGCTTCGTTTAAAGCCTCCTCTAAAAGGAACGGACTTAATGCCGTTCTGTTGAAGAAACCACTGCAAATACGCTTGAGTAGCACGGTACTCGGTGAAGATAATCGTTTTTTCTTTGCTTTCGTGAAGTTGCTTTAGTACGTGCTCTGCTTTTGCATTTCGATTCGCTTGTTGCATCTTTGTAATTAACGGTTGTACGAGTTCCTCACTAAGAAACCCTTTTTTTAACATGTTAGACAGTGTGACGCCTAACGCTTGTTTACTTGAACACGTTTCACGTAGAAGTGTCGTCAGTGATAAACCGTGCATGTTCGTGTCTTTCAGTCGTTTCACTTCTTCATACAAGTCAATTTCCTCGTTCGTAAATGTGACCATGTAGTTTTCTACGTTGCGCTTTTTCCAGTCGATTTTCGTATCTGCTCTGCGGTTGCGGACCATCACGTGTTGAACGAGTGTTTTAATGTCGTCGTTACTCAAGTCTTTTTGGTCTTCTTTGTATTGGCGTTTGAATGATTGTTCATCGCTAAATGACCAGGCTTTAAGATTGAGACGAGATGAAACAGTTCTTCAATGCGATTTTGAACAGGCGTGGCTGTGAGTAGGAGGCAGAATCGTTTTTTTAGTTGTCGGATAAATTCATAGTTTTTTGTGCTTGCGTTTTTAAGTTTGTGTGCTTCATCGATAATAATCATGTCGTAAGGTTGTTGTAGTACGATGTCACGGTGAGGTTGTCTTTTGGCCGTTTCCATCGATGCGACAACAACATCTGCTTGTTCCCAAACATACGATTTTTTTTGTGGGATGGCAGGGATGTGGAATTTCTCGTTTAACTCGCTCGACCATTGATTTACTAGTGACGCGGGTGCTAGGATTAATACTTTTTTTACGAGACCACGAATCATATATTCTTTCAGCACGAGTCCGGCTTCGATCGTTTTTCCAAGACCAACTTCGTCTGCTAATATAGCCTTGCCATTCATGTCTTCCACAACCCGGCGAGCGGTTTCTAATTGATGCTCGTACGGGGTTAAGTTCGGTAAGTATGATGGAGCAACGAGTCCATCAAACGATGGCACAGCACGATGTTCTTCTGCTTCGAACGCTAAATTAAACATTTCCCAAGAAGCGAATGGACCGTCGTTGTCGAGGCGCTTTTGAAATTCTTGTTCCCAATCAGTAGAAAAGTCAATATCGATATACATGTACTCTCCTCATTTACGATAAAATCATTGGCAGTCGGTTAGCATGATGCTAAACTAGCAATATAGTACGTACGAGTAGTAAAGATTTCGTAGTCGCAACATACTTCATAGTATGTAATTTTCCTAAGCTTTCTATACAACTGAATCATTGGCGGATGATGACAGAGGGAGAGTTCGCAAGTTTCAAAGCGGCGCCGAAGGAGCAAGCACGACATGTGTGAATCTCTCAGGCAAAAGTACTTCTGTTTGACGCAACTCTGGAGAGTGCTCATGTAATGAGCCACCCACGAAGACACACCGATGATTGAATCATCGGAAGAAACTTTCTGGTCAACGGACAGAGCTTTTCAACGATTGTTGGAGAGTTCTGTCTTTTTTTATCAAAGAATTGTGGAGGCGATGACAAACGTGACGAATTTGCGTACAGCTTTATACGATGCACACGTAGACTTAGGCGCAAAAATGGTGCCATTTGGTGGATGGGAGATGCCCGTTCAGTATACATCGATTAAAGAAGAGCACTATGCCGTTCGAAATCATGTAGGGCTCTTTGATGTCTCTCATATGGGCGAAGCTTTTGTTGAAGGAGAGGGCGCACTAGAGACGTTACAAACGGTCATGACAAATGATGTATCAAAGCTAACACCGGGAAAAGCTCAATACTCACTCATGTGTACAGAACAAGGTGGAACGGTTGACGATTTACTCGTTTATTGTTTTGATAACGAACGTTACCTCGTGATCCCGAATGCAGCAAATCGAAACAAAGACATTGAGTGGATCAAAAAACATCAAAAACCGAATACGACGATTACAGACGTTTCTGATGACTATGCACTATTAGCGTTGCAAGGTCCGAAATCTGAAGAGGTATTACAATCACTCGTTTCTGAACCTTTGAACGAGCTTGGATTTTTTCAATTTTTAGCTGAATCGAAGCTTCTCAATACATCTGCGATCATTTCAAGAAGTGGGTATACCGGAGAAGATGGATTTGAAATTTATTGCAAATCAGAAGATGCGAAAACGATTTGGGATGCACTCCTTAAACAAGAAGTGACTCCTTGTGGTCTCGGGGCAAGAGATACACTTCGACTAGAGGCGCGTTTGCATTATACGGTCAAGAATTGTCAGACTCAATTAGCCCACTTGAAGCAAAGCTAGGGTTTGCTGTTAAAACGAAAAAGACTCAGCCGTTTATTGGTCAAAAAGTCTTGCAAGAAGAAAAGGAACAAGGTGCTAAGCGCAACTCGTTGGCATTGAAATGATTGGCAAAGGCATACCGAGAACCGATTATCCTGTGTACAACGAACGAGAAGAAATGATCGGTCATGTGACAAGTGGTACTCAATCGCCAACACTTGGTACGAATGTAGGACTTGCACTACTTGATGAAGCTTACGCTGCCATTGACACGACTGTCCGTGTTGGCATAAGAAAGCGAATTGTTGAAGCGAAAGTCATCCAAACACCGTTTTATAAACGCTAGGAGGGAAAGCATGTCAAACCATCGTTATTTACCAATGACTGAAGAAGATCGTAAAGAAATGTTGCAAGTAGTTGGGGCAAACGACGTCGCCGATTTATTTGCGGATATTCCAACAAAAGTACGTCCGGCAGCACCTATGACTATTAAACCAGCATTAAAAGAGCGTGATTTACTTAAGCACTTTACAGAGTTAAGCAATCGAAATGTGTCAACGAAGGATTTCCCGTCGTTTTTAGGAGCGGGTGTCTACGATCACCATATCCCAGCAACCGTTGATGCCGTTATTTCTCGTTCGGAATTCTACACTGCTTATACGCCATACCAACCGGAAATTTCTCAAGGTGAATTGCAAGCAATTTTTGAATTCCAGACGATGATTGCAGAGATTACAGGAATGGACCTTGCGAATTCCTCTATGTATGACGGTCATACGGCTCTTGCTGAAGCGGTCGTAATGGTTGCAGGTCATCTCAAAATGAAAAAACAACGCGTGCTCGTCTCTGACACTGTACATCCAGAAGCACGTGATGTGATTGATACGTATGTATTAGGCCCAAGATTGAATGTCGCTTCTGTGAATGAATCGAAAGGTAAGACAGACGTAAGTGACCTAAAAGAAAAGCTTGATGATGACGTGTGCGCGGTCGTCGTACAATACCCGAACTTCTACGGTGGAATTGAAGATTTAAAAGCGATTCGCGAGGCGTGTGATGAATCGGGTGCGATGATGATTGTAAAAAGCAACCCTCTCGCATTAGGTGTGTTAACACCACCAGGAGCGTTTGGAGCAGACGTTGTAGTTGGGGATACACAGCCATTTGGTATTCCTAGTCAGTACGGCGGACCTCACTGTGGCTACTTTGCAACGAAAAAAGCGTTAATGCGAAAAGTACCTGGTCGTCTTGTAGGGCAAACAGTTGATGAAGATGGAACGCGTGGGTTTGTGCTCACGTTACAAGCGAGAGAACAACATATTCGAAGAGACAAAGCAACATCGAATATTTGTTCAAACCAAGCGTTAAATGCCCTTGGTAGTTCAGTTGCGATGACGGCACTTGGAAAGAGCGGATTAAAGGAACTTGCTGTTCACAATTTGAAAAAGGCGCATTATGCAAAACAACAAATTGAAAATGCTGGATTTACGATCGTCAACGAAGGCCCTCATTTCAATGAATTTGTTGTTGATGTCGGAAGTAACGTTGTTGATGTAAACAAAAAGCTCATCGATAAAGGATTTATTGGAGGCTTAGATCTTGGTCGATTTGATCAAGCAAATGTCAATCATATGCTCGTTTGTGTAACAGAGATGCGAACTAAAGAAGAGATTGATCGATTCGTTAAAGCATTGGAGGAGAGCAAATGAGAACGAAAGAGCAACCGCTTATTTTTGAACTAAGTCGTAAAGGTCGTAAAGGCGATTCCCTTCCAGAACTAGATGTACCTGAAGTGTCAGTCGAAGAATTGCTTGAGGATTCCTACATTCGAAAAGAAGAAGCAAAGTTACCAGAAGTGTCTGAGCTTCAACTCGTTCGCCATTATACGGCGCTTTCTAACCGGAATTTTGGTGTTGATTCTGGGTTTTATCCTCTCGGTTCTTGTACGATGAAATACAACCCGAAAGTCAATGAAGTCGTCGCAAGAATGCCAGGTTTGTCTCACATTCATCCGTATCAGCCTGAAGAGCAAGTGCAAGGGGCATTAGAATTGATGCACGAATTGCAAGAGTCATTAGCTGAAATGACTGGGATGAAAGAAGTGACGTTGCAATCAGCAGCAGGTGCTCAAGGAGAATGGACTGGATTAATGATGATCCGGGCGTTCCATGAAGCTAATGGTGATGTTGAGCGTACAAAAGTGATTGTACCTGACTCGGCTCACGGTACGAACCCAGCATCGGCGAGTGTCGCTGGTTTTGATTCTGTGACGGTGCGTACGGATGAGCGAGGTCTCGTTGACTTAGAACATTTACGTGAAGTTGTTGGTAAGGATACGGCAGCACTCATGCTCACGAATCCAAATACACTCGGATTATTTGAAGAAGACATCGTGCAAATGGCTGAAATTATTCACAGTGCCGGTGGTAAATTGTATTATGATGGAGCGAATTCTAACGCTATTTTAGATAAAGCACGTCCTGGTGATATGGGCTTTGACGTTGTGCATTTGAACTTGCATAAAACGTTCACCGGCCCTCACGGAGGCGGTGGGCCTGGGAGTGGACCAGTCGGAGTTAAAGAAGATTTAGTGCCATTTTTACCAAAGCCACTCCTTATTAAAAAAGAAGATCAATATACGTGGGATTACGATCGTCCACAGTCAATCGGCCGTGTCAAGCCGTTTTATGGAAACTTCGGTATCAACGTACGTGCATATTCTTATATTCGTACAATGGGTCCAGAAGGCTTAAAGCAAGTATCTGAAGATGCGGTTTTAAACGCGAACTATTTAATGAAGCTTCTTGAGCCGTATTATGATGTACCGTACCCGCAATATTGCAAGCATGAATTTGTCGTGTCAGCAAAACGCCAAAAAGATCAAGGCGTACGTGCATTGGATATTGCAAAACGCCTGCTTGATTATGGGTATCATCCACCGACGATGTACTTCCCATTAAATGTAGAAGAGTGCATGATGATTGAACCGACGGAGACAGAGTCGAAAGAAACGTTGGATGAATTTGCTGACGCCTTGATTGCCATTAGTAAAGAAGTAGAAGAGAACCCTGATTATGTATTAGAAGCGCCGCATCACACTGTTATTTCAAGACTCGATGAAACGACAGCGGCACGAAAGCCAATTTTAAAACATGAGCAATAATAAAAACGAAGCACAAACTCACAGTTTGAGTTTGTGCTTCGTTTTAATGAGAACGTCGACGTTCTTGTTCATTTTTTAATTTTTCAGGAGTTACATCTGTACCTTCTTCGTCAACGACGGTCACATTAGAGATCGTGTCTTTTACTTGGCCACGAATATAGCGAGGTATTCTTGTCTAAGTTTCGCTTGCTCGTTCTGCTCATCCTCAGTTAAGCCAATTTCTTTGGACTTTTTGGCAAGTTCGTTAATGCGTTCAATAATTGGAATCATCGTGTGCTCCTTCCATTGATCTTTCATTTATACGTAACGATTGTAATTACATGCATACTTAAAGAGATAATTTTATCATTTGTTTGTAACGTTTGCAATAAAATGCCCTTTCTAATGAATGAAAGGGCATTGGCTTATTTCTTCTTCACTTTTCCTGTCCATTTACGAAAGCCACCCTTTAAGTAGAAAAGACGATCGTTGTTCGTCTTTTTCTTAATCATACGAGCAGCTTGACGGCTTCTTGCTCCAGAGTGGTCATACAAATACACGTCTTGGTCAGGACGAACTTCAGACAAACGTTGTTTTAATTGGGAAAGTGGAATATTCCGGGCGCCTAAAATGTGGCCGCCATCGAATTCCCTTTGTTCACGCACGTCAATTAATTGGGATTTACGGTATCCTTGAATAAATTGATCTTGCGTTAATGGGCTTAAGAATTTCGGTGTTGATAGTCTTCTAAACAAAAAAACAATCAAGAAACCAATTAATAGCCCCCATAAAATATAACTGATCACGTTCATAACATCCATGTATGTTCCCCCTACGAAAAGCTAGTACATCCTTTTCTATTATAAGTCGGAACTGCACGTTACGCAAAGGTTGTCTTCGCCGATGCAAACAAGTGTTACTTTTGCTACACTTAATAAGATTGGAGAGGTGAAATGTATGCAAAAAGAAACATGGCTTTTTCTAGAGTCAGGTGCGTGTTCCCCGTCTTACAACATGGCTTTAGATGAAAAATTGTTGCAGTGGCATAGCGAAGGGAAAATTCCACCAGTGATTCGCTTTTATGAATGGAATCCAGCATCTCTTTCTCTTGGCTACTTTCAGAAGATACATAAAGAAATCAATATTACCGCAGTAGAAGAACATGAACTAGGGATTGTGCGCCGTCCTACTGGAGGACGTGCAGTGTTGCATGACAAAGAATTGACGTATAGCGTCATCGTCAATGAAGACCATCCTAAGATGCCTGAGACAGTAACTGAAGCATACCGTGTCATTTCAGAAGGATTGCTGGAAGGGTTCAGACAATTAGGATTAGAAGCGAATCTATCGATTCCGAAAACGAAAGAAGATACCGATGCATTGAAAAACCCAACATCTGCCGTTTGTTTTGATGCTCCTTCTTGGTACGAGCTTGTTGTTGAAGGGAAAAAAATAGCAGGAAGCGCGCAAACGCGTCAAAAAGGCGTCATCTTACAACACGGCGCAATTGTGCTTGCGTTTGACGTCGATCAACTATTTAGTGTGTTCAAGTTCAAAGATGACCGCATGCGAGAACAGATGCAAAAGCGTTTCCTTCAAAAAGCCGTTAGCATTCAAGACCTAACAAGCACTGACGTAACCATCCCTCAATTGAGAGAAGCTTTTAAAGTCGGCTTTGAGCAAGGCCTTGACGTTCATTTAGAACCAATGACGTTAACGGAAGAACAAAAGCAAGAGGTAGAATCGTTAGCGATTGAGCGCTATCAATCAGACGACTGGACGTATCGTAGATAATAAAAATAAGGTTAGTACGACTCTGAAGTGATTTCAGAAAGCGTTTAGCTGCATGTAGTATTTTGAAAGCAGAATAACATTTCCAGAGCAGGTTTATGCCTTAACTAAGGACCGTACTATGGCAATCAAAGCTTAATGGTTTATCAAAAAAGAACGAGCACCCGTTTAAGTTTGGGCGTTCGTTCTTTGATTTTGTCTTGTTCAGTGCATGTATATTACGTTACTCGCCTTGTTCAGTCTTGACTACGTCTTCGTTAAAACGCTTTTGTAACGATTTCGTTAATGGTCCGACCGTTAATTTGTGATGCACGGTACCTCTAAACTCAACGATCGGAGTAATCTCACTTGTCGTACTCGTAATAAAGGCTTCATCAATGTTCTTCATATCTTCGACTTGAATGGGTTCAAAGACTACGGATTTTCCGTGTTCTTCAATATAGTCGAGAACGAGTTGGCGAGTAATGCCATTTAAGATGTAATTGTTTGCAGGGTGAGTTTGTACAACATCGCCTTTAATGATGAATAAATTCGATGAAGAGCCTTCAGTCATTAAGTCACCACGGTGCAATAAGGCTTCTTGGCAGTCGTGATCAGCGGCTTTGCGTTTGGCCATGACATTGCTAGTAAGTTTACCGTTTTAATGTCACAACGTAGCCAGCGTTCATCTTCGGTTAAGTACGTAGCAATTCCTTCAGACATCGCTTGTTGTGGTCGCTCCATTGGCTTTGTGAATGCAAAGATCAAAGGTTCAGTATGGCGCTCATATAGATGGTTACGATCAGCGGAGCCTCGCGAAAGTTGGACGTAAATGATTCCTTCGTTTAATTCGTTTTCTTTAAGCAGCTCTAGAAGGGAGTTCGTTAAGCTTTGCTTAACATCGTAATCAAACGGGATGTCCAATTCTTCAGCGCTTCGTTGAAAGCGTTGCATGTGCATTTCCATTTGGAACGGAAATCCTCCATAAATTCGAATTACCTCGTAAATACCATCACCAAAATACATGCTGCGATCATCAAATGAAAACGAAGCTTCTTCTCGATTAATGAGTTGTTCATTTATTAATACTTTCTCACTCAACTGATTCCACGCCTTTCATATGTGCTCTAATGAAGAACACATCACGATTATTCTGACTTCTATCATACCACGATTTGCTTTCTTTTCGAAGTGATGCTTTTCTTGAATCTGTCGTTGTTTGTCATGCGCCAATTCGGTACAATAAAGAATGTGATAAAAGAGTTGTGCCCAGAACGCAATTGAATGGGGGAACACACGATGGCAACAGCTAGCATGGAAGACTATTTAGAACGAATCTATCAATTGATTGAAGATAAAGGGTATGCTCGGGTGTCTGATATCGCAGATACACTAGAAGTGCATCCATCTTCTGTAACGAAAATGGTACAAAAACTTGATAAAAGTGGTTACGTCGTTTATGAAAAATATCGAGGACTGATCCTAACATCAAAAGGCAATAAAATTGGAAAGCGGCTCGTCTACCGTCATGAGTTGTTAGAAGAATTTTTACAGTTGATTGGTGTCGATGAATCGTTTATTTATCAAGACGTTGAAGGGATTGAGCATCATATTAGTTGGGATGCGATTGACCGCATAGGAGATCTTGTTCAGTACTTCAAAGACGATCCGGCGCGTCTAAACGCACTAAACAACTATCATAAAGAAGAAGAATAGATAAGGGGTGGAAGAGGTGCAGACTTACACGATGATCGTAGCCGGCGTGACGAGGCACCTGCCGATCGTCCCGATCTCAGAACATACAGCGATTGCCAGTTTCGTGATGCTTGGAGATACAGCGCTCACTAAAGCAACAGCAAAGGCGCTCGTCGATCAATTGCCAGAAGCTGATGTTTTAGTTACGGCAGAAGCCAAAGGCATTCCGTTGGCTCAAGAACTCTCGAGTTTGTTGAATCAAGATCAGTATGTTGTTGCACGTAAAACAGTGAAGCCTTACATGAGCGAGCCACTCGTACTAACGGTAAAATCCATTACGACCGATGTAGAGCAGACACTCGTATTGGATGAACGAGATGCTCAAAAGCTTAAAAACAGGCGGATTGTGCTCGTAGACGATGTTGTATCAACAGGTGAATCGATTGCGGCACTGCAAGAACTCGTTGAAAGGCAGGGGGCAACGTCGTTGCCAAAACCGCTGTACTTGCAGAAGGCAGTGCAAATGATCAACAAGATCTCATTTATCTAGAAGAACTTCCTTTGTTTCCAATTGAAAAAAAGCCGATTTAGCGGTTTGCTCCAAAAGTTCGTAAAAACAATTTTTGGGCAAACGATGCTAAATCGGCTTTTTTTATTCTTTTTGTGCAGGTGTTGGTTCTTCTTTTGGTTGGTCCTCTTTCAAGTTGATTTGAAAAAGTCCTGCTTCTTTCGCACTTAAGATTGCCATATAAACAAATGGACCTAAGATTAATCCCATTACACCAAAGAATACAAAACCGAAGTACATTGATAATACGGTCGGCAAAGCATTCATGCCAATTGAGTCTCCGAGTACTTTAGGTTCTAAAATACGACGAATGATGAGGAGAACGAGCGCTAAAATGTTCAGTTGAATCCCCATCGTGACATCACCTAAGATCATCGCTAACAATCCCCATGGGACGAGTACGAGGGCGGGGCCTACGTAAAGTGGAATAATGTCTACGACCCAAATGATGAGTGAGAGTATAAAAGCAGAGCCTGGTGATATGTAAAGAAGACTTATGTACGTGAGAATAAAGACTCCTAAGCTAAGAATAAATTGCGCTTTCCACCAGCCTAAGAATACTCGACCCATCCGGTGAAAGACGAATCGTAATTTCTCGGATGTTTCCGTTTTGAAGAAGTTAAAGAAATTCCCAAGAAGTCGAGGTAAATCCAAACTAAATAGAAACAACGTAATTAAGTAAATAAGCACTACGAAGAGCATATTTGGAATCGCAGACAAAAACGAACCGAGTAGCCCGACAAGATTGGTTGTAATGCTGAGCGCGAAATCAATCGCATCTTCTGAAAGACGCTCAAGTTCACGGGCGATTTGATACCCTTGTGGTAAATCTCTCAACAATTGATTAAATTGAATAATCAAGTCGTTCGCAAACCGTTGCAGTTCAAGTGCGTATTGTGGGAGTTGTTGTGACCAACTTACAATACTTCTCATTAGACTTGTCACTGCAAAGTACAGCCCGATTGCACTAATGGCTACAAATAACAAAAATACAATTGTAACAGGCAGAAGGCGCTTTTCAGTTTTTAACTGCTTTTTAAAGAAACGAACAAAAGGTTCAAAAATCATGGCAGTTAATAACGCTAATAGCAGCGGCATAAATGCCGAAAAATTGTAATAAACAAATAGCCCAATCAAGATCAGGGCAATAATGATTAAAATCCGTTTGACTAACGTTTTAGTTAACAACAGGTGCCTCCTTCGCTTCGTTGAAGCGCTATAATGCAAAAATCCTTATCTCTATATTATACGGCAAATTTTAGGATGTAAAATGGAATCGGAAGTTTTTTTACATAAACGTAGAAAAGCAACAAACTTTTCGTTTGTTGCTTACGTAAAGTATTCAATTTTGGAGTTGGGAAAATAATGGTCTACGTAGCGATATAGCGTATCTTTCATCACTTCTTCTTGATCTTTTTCGTACACGTATTTGTGAATTCCGTAGCGACCCCATTTTTTTCGGCGTTTCGTTTCATCAAGTTCTAATTTTGTCATCGGATAGTTTTTCTCGATGACGCGTTTGGCAGGTTGTGTAAACCGGTGTTGAATGAATTCAAAGGTAATGTTGTCGCGTCCATTACTCGGAAGTTGATTGGATAGCTTTTTAAATAAGGTCTCATAGCCTTCTTCCCAACCGTCATGTACATAAATCGGAGCGACGATGAAACCGAGTGGATAGCCTGCCTCTTGAACTTTAGCGGCGGCTTCAATC
Organism: Geomicrobium sp. JCM 19038; assembly: GCF_000698125.1. Classification (GTDB taxonomy): domain Bacteria; phylum Bacillota; class Bacilli; order Bacillales; family Marinococcaceae; genus Geomicrobium_A. The sequence continues at coordinate 192,786 of NZ_BAXA01000001.1, forward strand.
CGTTTATCAAGCGTTGATGTTCCAGGTTCGAAGTACTTTATAACAAAGTCGGCATTCACACTGAAGCGAAATCGTGTTTTGCCTCGATGATCTGCATCTAATAAATGATCAACATGTTCAAATTTCGTAACGAAGCGAAGCTTTCCTAATTCACTTTTGGCCATATGTTCAATTGCGTGCTTAAGAGAGTGAGTAATATGATCAATGCCGACAATATCTGACGTACAAGATGCTTCAAATCTTGTCTGTTCAGGCGCTCTTTCTAACATATAGTCGTCCGCTTGTTGTAAGATTTCTTCTGTGTTCACATACGTTCGAATGTACGGCTTACTTCCCATCGTCGTTTGCAAATAACAATAATGGCAATGACCCATACATCCAGTAGCTAAAGGGATCGCATATTCAGCCGACGGTTTAGACGTATCAAACTTTAATGTTTTTCGAACGCCAACGACGAGTGTTGATTTTGCGTTTCGATATTTTTGAAAATGATTGTCACCAGGCAAATTGCGGATTTGGTTGTGTGACGTAGTCTCATGTATTTCAGTTCCTAATTCTTTGAAATAATCATAGAGTTTCTTGCCTAATGGGTAGTCAAAAGCTTTCGGTTCTATATATATTCGCTCAGGCATAAATGGTTTCATGGTGTTCCCCCCTACATCGGTTCTGTCGGTGCCAAAGTAATAAGAATATGCTTCTTCTGCCTCTTCATAACTATTGAAAACCGCAAGTTCTTCAGTGATCGGATAAAACTCGTCCATTAAATAAATGGTTTGTGAAAGAGGGTCATGTGGGTCGTTTACGACGGTAGCTTCACGGATGTTTGCAACGTCTTGCGTGTGGGGATTACGGTGAATTACATAAAGCGTTTCACCTGCTTTGTAGTCCATCAGACGCTCTCCTCCTTTCTCTTTACCTAATTTGTGCGTATCTTTTATGTCGTACGCTAGGAGTGAACTGGCGATCAATCCTTACATTTCCTATAAGGACAACACGCAACTTCTTCTTTGTGCGCATAGTGTGTAGGTGTGGGGAGTTGGTGTTTCAATGCTGATTGACGGTGTCTTTGCAGGTGGTGGTGTAAAAGCCTTTGCCTTCATTGGCGCATTGCAGGCGATGGAAGAAAAGAACTTTACGTTTTCTAGAATCGCAGGTACGAGTGCAGGAGCCATTATGGGGAGCTTAATGGCTGCAGGATATACGAGCAAGGAAATTCGCGAGATGTTCGATGAAGTTGAACTCAAGATGTTCCTCGATCCTACAGCTTGGGCGAAAACATTTCCACATTTACTCAAATGGGTTGGCGTCTACTTTGGGCTTGGATTATATAAAGGCAATAAATTAGAAGAGTGGTTAGCGAATAAGCTTGAGGCAAAAGGAGTTCGAACGTTTGGTGATTTGCCAAATGATCAACTAAGAGTTGTGGCAGCAGATATTTCAAAGAGCCGAATGCTCGTTTTACCAGATGACCTTGAGCATTATGGAATCATTCCAGACTCGTTCCCGGTCGCTCGTGCGGTACGAATGAGTTGTAGTTTACCATTTTTCTTCCAGCCTGTTCGCTTGTTCGATAAAGGTGGAGCGTCATCTTTAGTCGTTGATGGTGGGATTTTAAGTAATTTTCCGATGTGGTTATTTCGAAAGCATCGTTCAAAGCGACCATTACTCGGTTTTCAATTAAATCCAGAACCGGCGGATCATGATAAAAACTCGATTACAAATGCGCTTGAGTTGTACGGTTCGATTTTTGAGACGATGCAAAAAAGCCACGATTCTAAATATATTGATTCTGTGCATGAAAACAACGTCGTGTTTATTCCGATTGAAACAGTAAGAACGACGAGTTTTTCTTTAACAGATGAAGATCGAGAAAAGTTAGTTTCCCTCGGTTATGAGACGACAAAACAGTATTTGAAAACGTGGAGTCGCTAAAAAATGCGCTGACGAAAATTATCGTCGCGCATTTTTTTCTTGCCATTAACGACCTTTAAGTGGGTCGGATTTCGCCTTTTCTTTACACTAACCGCATCGGGATTTTTATTGTTTGTTTTTCGTCGTTGTTTGTCTTGTTTGAGTGCACGCTTGTAATTCGGGTCCACCCGTTGACCTTGAACGCGTGGAAGAATAAAGCGAGTGAGAACGAAATAGAGAATGACCCCGATTACAGCAGTGATGACGAGCATTAAGAGCAGCCCAGATGGATTGAAGATCAGTTGAGAACCGAGTCCAATCACTGCAAGGAAGCTAATAATCAAAACGAAAGGGTTTTTTAGAAACGACTGCAAACGCTCATCTCCTTTTAAACGATGTTACTGCCGGCTTTTTCTGCCTTTAGTTGCTCATCGCGTTCGAGCAGTTTTTCAAAAGAAGCAATTGATACTTCAACTTGGTCGTCTTTCGGTTGTTTCGTTGTGAGAAGTTGCAACCATAAACCAGGGAGTCCGAGCCATTTTAACACAGGGATGTCTCGTAACTTGTTCGTAAACTGCAATACTTCATAAGAAACACCGAGAACGACTGGAATAAGTAACAAACGATGTACAATTCGCTCGAACAAATTATCAAATGGTACGAGCAAATAAATCATCACACCGATAATGACGGTAAATAGCATAAAGCTACTACCACAACGGTAATGCAAGCGAGAGTGTTCTTGTACATTTTCGACCGTCAATGGTTTATTCGATTCATACGTGTTGATCACTTTATGTTCGGCACCGTGATATTGAAATACTCGTTTAATGAGTGGGGTTAATGAAATCAAATAAATGTACCCGACGAGAATAATGGTCTTAAATAGACCTTCAAGTAGGTTCTGAGCGACGTGACCGGGGAATGGCCCGGATAAGAGCTCAGCTAAAAAGACTGGGACGAGCGTAAAGATGACAGTTCCGATTAAAAATGCAAACACTGCCATGGCAGCGACACCTATAAAGCTGACGATCTTAGAACGCTGCTCCTCAGTAACGATATTCTCATCATCATCGGGATGAACATCATAACGATCAGAGGCAAAGTTCATATGTTTACTTCCCATCGCTGCCGCTTCTATTAGAGCGACTGTTCCTCGAACGAAAGGAATTTTCTTTAGCTTCTGAAGTGTAGGCATTGGCTTTCGTACGTTTTCGAAGTATTCGATATCACCGGTGTTTCGCCGTATAGCTGAAACGGTTGTTTCTTTACCTGCAAACATTACCCCTTCAATCAGTGCTTGACCACCATAGGCGGGCTTTTCTTTAGAAGGAGACGTTTGTTCGTGCTTTTGTTCTTCGCTCATGTTGGCACCTATCTTTCAACTCTTTGGTTTGCTATGGTTTCTATTCTACAACAAGATGCAACTCACCTCCACGACACAGTTTTAAAAGAGAGAAAATCTACTGTGAAGAGAATGAGCACACCTCATTTGTACCATACTATGGATCAATGAGGTGAGTAAATAATGCCAACAAAACAAAATCAAAAAACAGATACGAAAGATTTGCCGTATAGCGTAAAGGTTCTCTTAATTGGAGCAGTAGGAGGTCTTTTGTGGAGTTGTATTTGGTACGGGGCTTATTTTTTTAATTTTACAGATGTCGGTCCGAATTTATTTTGGATGGCATGGTCACTCGGAGATTGGACAGAAGAGAAAACAGGTCAGTGGCTTGCTATTCTTATGATTACGATTAGCTCGATTGCAATCGCCTTTCTTTATCGTTATAGTCTTGCGAAGATTAGTAGCATGTGGATGGGAATTGGCTTTGGAGCCGTACTATGGGTGCTGATTTTTTACATTGCTAATCCGTTATTTGTCGGGTTAGATTCAGTGCAAGAGTTAAGTAATATTACAATTACGAGTACCATTTGTTTGTTTATTAGTTACGGTCTATTTGTCGGCTATTCCATTGCTTATGAAGAAGAGTTGCAAAAATACGGAGGAACATAATGGCTAGATTTCCTAAACATGTGCTAAGATAGAGGTGATGTAATCGTAAGTTTTGCGAGGAGGAACGAAAGCGAATGAAACGAGTTGACAATGTTAGAAAACAGTTTCAATCATTAGGCATCGATGCGTTTATCGTTGAGAGCGAGGCCAATCGTAGATACCTTTCGCATTTTACTGGGAGTGCAGGGGTCGTTTTTTTAACGGAAAGTGAATCATATTTTATTACCGATTTTCGTTACGTCGAACAAGCAACGAGTCAATGTGTTGGTTACACGATTGTTGAGCACAAAGGTTCGGTTGCTACGGAAATACAAGAACTTGTAAAGAAGCATAACGTGAAGGCAGTCGGCTTTGAGAAATCGTATACAACCTTTGAGAAGTATGAGTTGTATAAGCACGAATATTCGATTCCACTGGTTCCTTTAAGTGGGGTTGTGGAATCATTGCGTCAGTTCAAAGACGAAGAAGAAATTGTGACGATGAAGAAGGCTGCAGCTATTGCAGATGAAGCTTACACGCACATTTTAAATTACATAAAGCCTGGAATGCGAGAAAAAGAAGTTCGTGATGAGCTAGAGTTTAAAATGCGACAACTTGGTGCTGATGGATCATCGTTTGATATGATCGTTGCTTCAGGAGCACGAGGTGCATTGCCTCACGGTGTTGCAAGTGACAAAGTCATCGAAGAAGGTGAACTTGTTACTCTTGATTTTGGTGCAATTTATGAAGGGTATTGCTCAGACATTACACGTACTCTCGCTGTCGGAGAACCTAGTGAACAAATGAAAAAGGTCTTTGACACGGTGTTACAAGCACAGTTAAAAGGTGTAGAGCAAATTAAACCTGGAATGACAGGGCAAGAAGCAGACGATATTTGTCGTTCGTACATTTATGAACAAGGGTATGAAGGCAAGTTCGGTCACGGTTTAGGGCACGGGCTTGGCATTGAAGTTCATGAAGAACCGAGACTTTCTCCGAAAGGTAACGTCGTATTGCAACCAGGAATGGTCGTAACCGTTGAACCTGGGGTTTATTTACCAGGGATCGGTGGCGTACGGATTGAAGATGACATCGTCATTACAGAAACCGGGAATGAGCGTTTAACGACGTCTGATAAAACGCTTAAGTATGCTGGGCAAAACTAGAAAAAGGTGGATATACGAAGATGATTTCAGTAAACGATTTTAAAACAGGTCTTACGATCGAAGTAGATAACGATTTATTTTCAGTGTTAGAATTCCAACATGTAAAACCAGGTAAAGGCGCTGCTTTTGTTCGTTCAAAATTAAAGAATTTACGTACTGGTAACATCGCAGAGAAAACATTCCGCGGTGGGGAAAAAGTAAATAAAGCTCATATCGACCGTGATAAGATGCAATACCTCTACTCAAATGGAGATGAGCATTCTTTTATGAACATGGAGTCATTTGAGCAAATTGAGTTGCAAACGGAACAAATTAAGTATGAACTAAACTTCTTGAAAGAAAATATGGAAGTTCACATTACGCAATACGGCTCAGAAACACTTGGGGTTGAGCTACCTAACTCTGTAGAGCTAACGGTAACTGAAACAGATCCAGGAATTAAAGGGGATACAGCTTCAGGTGGTCACAAGCCAGCAACCCTTGAAACTGGATTCCGTGTAAACGTGCCGTTCTTTGTTAACGAAGGTGACGTTCTTGTTGTTGATACACGTAAAGGGGAATACGTTTCCCGCGCATAGTAAAGCAAAAAGCACTTTAAACGTTTCTGTTTAAAGTGCTTTTTTTGTTGCAATAAACCACATGAAGGGACAAGAGTCGTTATATATAGGCGCATACTAATTCTTAACGTTCTCTACCTTTCACAAAAAGCGGATGTCTAGATTCTTTTTACATGGAATCTGGACATCCGTTTTTTTATAGAGGGTCTTTCGTTACGCCAGTTTATTATTTGATGATTGGTTTACGTGGACACCAAGCAACGTGTAGGGAGGGTTTTGAAATAGATCGTGTGAATAATGTTTCACGATTCCCCAGCGATCGGTTTTGACAGCGACGATCAAATCGGCATTCAATTCGTTAATGCGTTTTGACGGTTTGTCGAAGGTTAGGTCAATGTTAATGACTTCAATCCCTTCATCGAGAAGATAAGCTTTGTAATCATTTAACCAAGCGGTTCGCTGTTGTATTAATTGTTGTTTTGATTGAATGTCATTTCGATCTGTGACTGAATCTTTGCGTTGATCAATTGAGTGGGCGAGGATTACGTCTTTGTTTCGTTGCTTTGCGATTGTTGCACCTTTTTTGACAGCAGCAAAGGAATGATTACCATAATCAACGTAAATGATGAGCGGTAGATTAGGCATATTTCACACCTGCTTTAATGTCTCTAGGCTTTACGACTAAACAATCGACTTGGCTTTTTTTAATCAGCCTTTTGAAATGCTGCCTTCTAACGCTTTTTCAATTTTATTGCCCCCGGTGGCTCCATGAATAATTAAATCAATGTTGTAACGAGGCACGACAGATTTAACAATTTTCTGTACAGGAAGTCCTGTATCAACAATTAGTTTAGCGTTGACACCGGCTGTTGTTGCTTTTTGGTGAAGGTGTGATAAATAGTCTGTTGCCATTTGCTTAACTTGTGGTACGAGGTTTTTATCGTACCGAGACATTGCACCATAAGCTTTCGTATTAATGATGCTACATAAATAAAGTGTCGCAGATTCATTTTTCGCAAATGAGATCGCTTCATTGTAAGCATGAAAGGTCGGTTCATTTTCACTATCTAGGCAAACTAAAATGTTCTGATACGCCATGAATTAGCGCTCCTTTCAAAATAACTAAGCGCGACAACGACTGGAATATACTAACTTGCTTTTAAGCTAACACCGCCATACACGCGCGTCAACGCTTCTTATCCGCTTTCACTCGATTTGCATGGATTTGACGACGGACTTCGACAAGGTTACTTAAAAATGGTGTTTGAATACTCGTCATCTTAGTTCTATTTACGAGTTGTACGAATAAAGTGTACAAGCAAGATCCATTTTTGAAATCATGTTAACGAGCTTATTAAAGGGTTTATTCACTATTGTGATGTTTCAGCACAAAAAATGAATGTTCCTTTTGAAACGGAGTTGAAGATTGGTGTCACTCATGATTAAGCAAAGCTTAGAATTACAGTCCATTAAAAACATCGTCGCCTTGCTTCCATACCAGTATCACCAAGAATTAACATCTGTACTCATGAACCATTTCGTTCAAGAGATTCGCCTCCGTCCAAATCAATCAATTGAGGTCGTGTTGGCTGGAGAAAGCTTTTTTTTGAGGAATACGTTATTCAATGAAGCGGATGCGACATTTGTTTTAAATCAATTAAGTCAACATTCCATTTACGCATTCGAAGAAGAATTGCGTCATGGCTTTTTAACGTTACGAGGCGGGCACAGAGTTGGGATTGCTGGAGAAGCGGTTGTGGAGAAAGGCGTTGTAAAGACAATTAAACATATTCGCACATTTAACATTCGAATTAGTCGAGCGCTGGAAAAGGTTAGTGTCCCATATCTTCAAGGCCTATATGAAGGCAGGTGGAAAACATCAATTATTGCAGGTCCTCCTCAATCTGGGAAAACGACGATTCTTCGTGACCTTGCAAAAATAATGAGCAATGGATATGAGCGTCTTAACATTCCGCCGCAGAAGGTTGCGATCGTTGATGAACGAAGTGAAATTGCCGCTTCATTTGAAGGTACACCGCAACATGATGTTGGCAAACGCACGGATGTACTGGATCGTTGTCCGAAAGCAGAAGGAATGATGATGCTTATACGCTCGATGAGTCCGAACGTCATCATCGTTGATGAGGTAGGAAGTGAAGCTGATATAAGGGCAATTGAGGAAGCTGCGAGCGCAGGTGTTGCTGTTCTTTGTAGTGCACATGCAAAATCGATGAATGACTTAGAAGCGAGAGGGATAATCAATTCAGATACGTTTGAAGGAATCCTTTTGCTCAACGATAAAAAGGAAGGTCACTTTGTGTATAAGAAAAGAGGCAAGTTGTGAGGTGGATCGGCGCCATCATTTTGTTAGTAGGCATGACTACGATTGGATTTGAATGGGCAAGACGCTTGTCACAACGATCGAAGCAAATTCGTGAATTAACGACTGCATTGCAACATTTTGAGGCAGAAGTCATGTACGGTCACACACCGCTCATTCATGTTGCTAATCGGATATCCTCAACCGTTTCAAGTCCACTTTCGCAGTTTTTTAAAGACTTTGGAACCCGATTAAAAGAAGGAAATCATGACGTTCAAAGTGCTTGGCAAGAAAGCATAGCAATCAATTGGGATAAAACAGCCATGAAAATAAAAGAAAAAGAAGCGCTCCTGCAATTTGGTCAAACGCTCGGCCAGCATGGCCGTTATGAGCAACAAAAATACATTCAATTAACACTTACACATTTACGGGCTGAAGAAATAAATGCACGAGAAGAGCAACTAAGATATGAGCGCATGGCGAAGTCTCTCGGGTTTTTAGGAGGCTTGCTTGCAATTATCGTCATGATCTAGGCAAAAGGAGGGATCGCGGTGGGATACGATGTGGATACAATATTCCAGATTGCTGGAATTGGGATCGTCGTTGCGATGATTCACACCGTTTTAAAGCAGATGGGCAAAGAAGATTGGGCACATTGGGTGACGTTAATCGGGTTTATTGTCGTTTTGTATATGGTCGCGACAATCGTCGATGATTTATTTACAAAAATCAGAAGTGTCTTTTTATTTATAGGGTCGTAATTTTATGTCTATAGACATGATTCAGATCGTTGGCTTTGGCCTAATCTCTGCGTTTTTAGCAATGATTTTAAAAGAGCAAAAGCCAGCTTTCGCTTTTTTATTGACGCTCTTTGTTGGCGCAATGATTTTCTTGTTTCTGTTGGATCATATTGTCATGGCATTCCAACTCGTTGAAACGTTAGCAACGCATGCAAACATCAATATGGTTTATTTGCAAACGATGTTAAAAATTATCGGGATTGCTTACATTGCCGAGTTCGGTGCACAGATTGCAAGAGACGCTGATCAAGGAGCGATTGCCCAAAAAATTGAACTTGCCGGAAAGGTGCTAATCGTCGTCATGGCCATCCCGATTTTTAATGTGCTCATTGAAACGGTGATTTCCTTAATTCCAGGGTAAGAAAGAGTGATGCAAGTGAAACGATTCATCACACTACTCGTTGCCACAACCGTCTTTTTTCTTTTTCCAACCACGAGCTTTGCAGAAGACGATTCACTGACGTTTCCAAATGACTCGTCAACCTATACGGAAGAGGAGCATCAAGTAGAAGCGAGAGATGAGATTACTGAACAAATGGACGAGCAACTCGATCGTCTCGGATTTTCGGAAATAGAAACGTTTTGGGAAGACATTCGACGTGATTACGAGTCATTTCTTCCAGAAAGCCAAAAAGCACCATTTACAGAATTTCTTCAAGGCGAGCATACATTTAATCCGATGGACTGGTTAAAAGCGTTGCTCAGCTACTTGTTCCATGAACTTACCGCAAACATTGCACTACTCGGTACGCTCATTTTATTAGCTGTATTTAGCATGGTGTTACGAGCGTTGCAAAATGCCTTTGAGCATGACGCGGTTAGTAAAGTTGCTTACGGCGTAACGTTTACTGTGCTCATCGTTATTAGCATGAACAGTTTTTATATTGCAATGAGTTATGCGCAAGAAGCGGTTGCAAACATGGTTCACTTTATGATCTCACTGTTGCCGATGGTACTCGCGCTTTTAGCGATGACTGGAGCGGCTACATCAGCAGCGCTCTTTCATCCGCTAATTATCGTTCTTGTTAATACGAGTGGTCTTTTAATTGAACGGTTTGTATTGCCATTGTTGTTTGTTTCCGCAATCGTTAGCGTCGTCAGTAGTATGAGTGAGAAGTTTCAATTAACGAGACTTGCTACACTCATTCGAAATGTTGCAATGGGAACACTCGGTGCGTTCCTGACGATCTTTTTAGCAACGATTTCTGTTCAAGGTGCAACATCAGCGGTTCATGATGGGGTGACACTTCGTACTGCAAAGTACATTGCCGGTAATTTCGTGCCCGTTGTAGGCGGATGTTTACCGATGCTACGGACACCGTCATTGGTGCATCGCTCTTACTAAAAAATACTATTGGACTAGCTGGTCTTGCGATTTTGTTCGTTATTACTGTTTTTCCGGCGCTGAAGATTTTAGCCTTGCGATTACGTTTCAAATTACGAGCGCGATCATGCAACCACTTGGCGGAGGTGCGCTAGGGTCAGTGATGAGTTTGTTTGCGAAAACGGTCATGTTCATGTTTGCTGCCGTTTCGGTCGTCTGTTTAATGTTTTTCTTAGCTGTAACGATCATAATATCATCAGGCAATTTAGCGTTGATGGTGAGGTGATACGAAAATGGAATATTTTCATGATTGGGTAACAACACTCATCGTATTTTTATTGTTAGCAATTATTTTGGAATTGCTATTACCAACGTCAACGATGAAGCGTTATGCGGACCTTGTTCTTGGTCTTATGATGATCGTACTTCTTTTGCAACCGGTCTTTGACCTCGTTCATACAGACCCTTCAGAGTGGTTTGATTTAAATGGATTTTCATTTTACGAAGGAGCAACTGAAATGGAAAATAAAATAAATCAAGAGAAAAGAGAAATACAAGCCGCACATGATGCATATATCTCAGAACAAGTAGCTGCTCGTCTTAGCAGTGAAGCACAAGCAGAACTTGAAGGAGAGTTCGACCTGTCCTTTCGCGCAATTTCTGTACATGAAGGAGGGATCAACGTCTTAGTAAGTGATGCGGATGACCAAAGAAATGCGTCCGTTGCAGCAATCGAACCGGTAAAAGAAGTAACAGTCAATGCGCATGAAACTGTAGAAGAGACAGTAGATGAGGATTCAATACTAAGCGAAGTGCGTGCTCGCCTTGCAGAAATTTGGGAGGTTGATGAGCAAATGATACAAATCAGCCTTGAGGAGGAGGGGCTGAATGGCTAATAAGGACACTTCAAAATTCAAAGAATTGCTCAGCCAATCATCAAATGGCCCGAAAAAAATCCGGTGGTATTACATCGTAGGACTTATCGTTCTTGGGCTATTGCTTATGATGATCGGGACAAGTGGTGACGATGAAGATGATGGAATGATGCAAAGTGATGAAGTTCAAAATGAACCGGTTGCAAAAAATACTGAACAATCCAAACCGTCAGCGAATGCTGCGACCGAATTTCAACTCATTGAACAAGCTTATGGGGAACAGTTGCAACAAGCACTAGAAACCATTGACGGAATCTCAAACGTAGACGTCGTCGTTAATGTGAAAGAAACCGAGAGCAAAGTGTATGAGAAGGATCGCAGCATCCGTCAACAAACGACGGATGAAGCAGATACAGAAGGTGGAAACCGTACGCTTGATGAAGGAACAGAAGAAGAAACGCTCGTTCTCGTTCAACAAGGGGGAAGTGAAGAACCGCTTCTGATCCGTGTAGATAAGCCAGATGTTACTGGAGTTCTAGTCGTTGCTAACGGGGTTGAGAGCATGCAAAGAAAAGAATGGGTAATAGAGGCGGTTACAAGAACGTTAGACGTTCCTGCTCACCGCGTATCTGTAATGCCTAAACAACTTGGAAAGGATGAGTGATTTGGTTTTGAAAAAACAAACAGTTTGGTTGTTAACGATGTTAAGTTTAGTTGCAGTGCTAGGAGTTTACTTCTTTGGGCCACAAAGCCCAACGACGCAAGAAGCGTCACTGATTAACGATAATCAATCGTTAGAGGATTTCGAAGGTGAACTTTGGGAGCAATATTTAGAAGAAAACCCAGATCAAGCTGTCGTCGTTGAAGAGTGGAATGGTGAAATCGAAGGTGTAAATGAAGATGAGCAGCTGACGATGAAGGAAATGAAGAAGGAAACGAAGAAACGGACAGTGTCGATGTTGCGGCAGGATTAGATGGAAGTGAAACGTTTAGTGCTTTACGAATCGAACGTGAAGAAGCGCGTAGCGAAGCACGTGAAGCGAATACGAATACCATTGCTTCAAGTGACACGACTACTGAGCAAAAAAATAGTGCTCATGAACAAAACGAAGCGCTTCAAAAAATTAGCGAGCAAGAATCAAACCTTGAACAACGCATTGCAGCACAAGGATATGAAGATGTACTCGTAATGAGTGACACGGAGGAAGTGAAAGTTTTTGTTCAAACAGAAGAACTTTCTAAAGCTGAAGTTGTAGAAATTAATCGCATTGCACAAGAGCAAATCGGTAATCGTTCTGTAGCAGTTTCTTACCATATGAATCAATAATAGAAAAGGGGAATCATTCGATCAATGATCGATGATTCCCTTTTCTTGTGATCGTTTTTCCCTAACAGGTGAAATCGCTCATCTATCGTGATATAATCAACTGATGACAAACCCTTGTAATGGTTAGAAGTTAGGAGATGGCACTTCATGGAATGGAACGACTTAACAGAAGGTGCAAAGTCAATACTAGAACAAACACGAAATTTAAAAAACGACAACATTCAAATCGTAGAATTTGAAGTTGGTTATGTGGAAGAGGCAACAGAGGAAAACCCTCACCCTGTTTCGATTCAAGAAGAAGATTATGATAGCTTAAAGCGATATACAAAAGAAAACGAATATGATGAGAGTTATCATATGGCAAGAAACAAAAACATCGTGAAGATCATTTTACTTGAAACGAAGAAGATTCCAGACAATCTCTCGGAATACCCAGTGTTCAGACATTATCGAATGGACCGTTTGCGTGAAGAGCAAGAGAAACAGCTTGAAGAACAGTCTAGTGAACAAGAGTAATGATTAGGAGGGCGACACGATGAATGAATATCAACTACTTGACCTTGAAGAACAAGAGAACGATTTAGGCAAGGTAGAAATTTCACCAGAAGTTATTGAAGTCATTGCCGGATTAGCTGCATCAGAAATTGAAGGTGTATCAACGTTAAGAGGCAACTTTGCATCGGACGTTGCCGAGCGTTTTGGTAAGAAGATGCACGGTAAGGGTGTAAAAGTAGAGCTTGGAGAAGAAGGTGTAACGATTGATGTTACCGTTGTAGCATATTATGGAATTTCTGTTCCAGATGTTGCAATTAAAGTTCAAAAGAACATTCAGCAAGCGCTTGAGACGATGACAGCCATTGCGCTTGAGAGCATCAATGTGCATGTCGTTGGCATTCACTTTGAGAAAGAAGAAGAAGCGAATGAAGCATTTGTACCCGAGCGTCTATCAGAATAATACGCTCGCAAATAAAGGAGTAAAGCATGAATCGTAGATGGGCAAGAGTTCGAGCTGTACAAGCTCTTTTTCAAGTTGAAATGACAGGCGTAAACTGGAAGGAAGCTCTCCGGTTTGCGCTTGATGAAGATGAAATTAGTGATGAGTATTTAGACGACGTGATTCCAGGCACGTTAGATAATCTTGACGTCATTGATGCACAAATCAAAGAACAGCTGCAGCATTGGACAGTTGAACGATTAAACAATGTCGACTTCGCCGTGCTTCGCTTAGCAGTGTACGAATTGATGCATCGAGATGATATTCCACCTCACGTAACGCTAAACGAAGCGATTAACACTGCGAAAGCATTCGGTGAGGAAGAAGCAGGCCGATTCGTAAACGGAGTGCTTGCGACGATCTTAAAGAACTATCCAAAAGAGGCGGGAAGTCAAAATGACAGCGAACCTGATCGACGGTAAAGAGATAGCTAAAACAACAAGATCTCGTATTAAAGAAGAAGTTGAGCAATTGATTGAGCAAGGAACAACACCTTCTTTGACAGTAATTCTTATTGGAGACGATCCCGCGTCTCATAGTTACGTTAAAGGCAAAGAGCGGGCATGTGAACAAGCCGGCATTACGTCTGTCGTTAAAAGACACCCGGAGTCATATACAGAAGCCGAGCTCGTGGAAGAAATTCGTACGCTAAACGAGGACTCCTCTGTACATGGCATTCTCGTGCAGTTACCGTTACCTAAACACATCGATGAGACTGTCGTACTCGATGAGATTTCCCCTCATAAAGATGTTGACGGTTTTCATCCTGAAAATGTCGGACAACTTCTTTCTGGTGGCGAAGGATTCGTGCCGTGCACACCCCTTGGTATTATTGAAATGCTCAAGTTAACAGGTGTTGAAATTGAAGGCAAACATGCGGTCATTGTTGGACGAAGTAACCTTGTAGGTAAGCCTGTAGGGCAGCTTTTGCTCAATGAAAACGCAACGGTCACGTATTGCCATTCAAAAACGAAAGACTTGTACAAACATACACGAGATGCAGATATTCTTATTGCAGCTGTAGGTAGACCACAAATGATCGGTGTTGAAGGAATTAAACCAGGAGCATGTGTCATTGATGTTGGTGTTAACCGCGTTGATGGAAAGTTAATCGGTGATGTGCAATTCGATGAAGCGAAAGAAATTGCTGGCTGGATTACACCCGTACCAGGTGGTGTCGGCCCAATGACAATCACGATGCTTCTACACAACACAGTGCTTGCAGCTAAAAGGTTGGGTCGCTGTAATGACAGAACATAAGCATCAATCCGTCTCACAAGTTACTAGACAAATCAAGACGTTACTTGAAACGAGTCCTTCATTGGAGCACGTATTCATTTACGGTGAGATTTCAAACTTTAAACATCATAGTCGTGGGCATATGTACTTCACGTTAAAAGACGATCGAGCGCGAATTTCTGCTGTTATGTTTGCAGGAAATAATCGCGCTTTACGTTTTCAGCCAGAAAATGGCATGAAAGTGTTCATTACAGGCAATATATCGGTGTATGAACGTACGGTCAGTATCAATTATATGTGAAGCAGATGGAGCCAGATGGAATTGGTCAACTTTATCTTGCTTATGAACAATTAAAAGGCAAATTGGAGCGAGAGGGTTATTTTGATCCCATGTTAAAAAAGCCATTGCCTCGTTTTCCTAAAGAAATTGCCGTTGTAACTTCGAAAACGGGCGCGGTTATTAGAGACATTTACACGACGATCAAACGCCGTTATCCAATTGCTTCCATTACACTTTATCCTGTAGCTGTTCAAGGACCTAATGCGGTTCCATCCATTATTCGTGCGTTAATACAAGCAGACCAAAGTCAAGCAGATGTTATTATCGCTGGTCGTGGAGGAGGTTCCATCGAGGAGCTTTGGGCATTTAATGATGAAGAGCTTGTGAAGACAACGCATTCATTAAACACGCCGATTATCTCAGCCGTTGGCCATGAAACCGATGTGACATTGCACGATTTTGTGGCGGACGTTCGTGCCGCTACGCCGACAGCAGCTGCTGAGCTTGCCGTTCCTTCTTTACAAGAATGGAACGATAAATTACTCGTTAACCATCGACGGTTACAAAAAGCCATGGACCAACAACTCGTTAGTAAAAGAGATCGGTTACGTCGTTTTCAATCTTCATATGCCTTTAAATACCCTGCGCAACTTTTACGTCAGAAAGAACAAGAGCTTGATCGTTCGTTAGAACAGTTAAATCGCGCAACAAAGCGACTTGTAACAGAACGTAAACAGTACGAAGAACAGTTACTTAATCGCCTTAAACGGGTAAACCCATATGAGCTGTATCAACAAAAATCAGAAGCGTTACAACACTTAGATGACAAACTGCACCGTGCCTTAAAACATCAGTACTCTGACAAAGCAAATCGATATGATCAATTGATTGCAAAGTTAACGATTCTTAATCCGTTAGGTACGCTCAAGCGTGGGTATTCAGCGACGTATTCTAACGAAGAACTCGTTACAAAAGCAGCCGATGTGAGTGTTGGCGACTCGATCACCGTTCATGTGCAAGACGGTCAGATTGAAGGTGTTGTCAAAGAAATACGAAACAACCCTGACGGGATGTTGAAAGGAGTAGAACACCGTGACGAATCAAACAACCAATGATGAGAAGCTGACATTTGAACAAGCAATGACGTCTCTTGAAGAGATCATTAATCAATTAGAAGCAGGCGATGTCCCGCTTGAAAAAGCGATTGATATGTACCAACAAGGCATGACACTGTCAAAACAATGCCATGAACAACTCCAACATGTTGAAAAGAAGATGGACCAAATCGTCAATGAGGATGGGGAAGTAGAGGCTTTTCAAATGAGTGAGGAGGATCGCACGTGACCAATACTGCGGTTGAGCGCTTACTACAGGAGCATGTGCCTGTTATAACGAAAACGATGATTGATCACATTGAAAGTATTGATTGCCCAAAGCAAATTAAAGAAGCGATGCTTTATTCGTTAAACGCAGGAGGAAAGAGGATCCGCCCAATTCTGCTCGTTGCCACTGCAAAAAGTTATGGCAATGTATCACAAGCGGCATACAACGTCGGAGCAGCACTGGAAATGATTCACACCTATTCACTTATCCATGACGACTTGCCGAGTATGGATGATGATGATTATCGTAGAGGCAAACCGACGAACCATCGTGTGTATGGTGAAGCGTTTGCGATTCTAGCAGGTGACGCTCTTCTAACAGAAAGCTTTGCACTCATTAGTTCAATCGCTGAAGATGAAATGACTCCTCGTGACTTATTATGGCTCACGAAGCGCTTATCTGAAGCGAGTGGAGCTCGTGGAATGGTTGGCGGTCAGGTTGAAGACATTGAGGGTGAAGACCGCTCATTAACTCTTTTAGAACTTGAAT
This sequence comes from Geomicrobium sp. JCM 19038, assembly GCF_000698125.1. Taxonomy (GTDB): domain Bacteria; phylum Bacillota; class Bacilli; order Bacillales; family Marinococcaceae; genus Geomicrobium_A. The sequence continues at coordinate 209,444 of NZ_BAXA01000001.1, forward strand.
GGATTCATCGCCACAAAACCGGTGCACTCCTAGAATTTGCAGTGGAAGCTGGAGGAGTGATCGGTCAAGCACCAGAAAGAGACCTTGAATACCTTCGTTCATTTGCGAAACATTTAGGTCTTGCTTTCCAAATTAAAGATGATATTTTGGACATTGAAGGTGATGAAGCACTGATCGGTAAGCCAACGGGTAGTGACACCTCTAATAAAAAGAGTACGTATCCGAGCTTGTTAACACTAGAAGGTGCAAAAGAGAAACTCAATCAACATATCACCACTGCAGAAGATGCGCTAGAGCGGTTGTCGATTGAGGCAGATGATCTATTACAAATTCTTCATTACGTTGCAAAACGTGACCGATAAACGTGTAAACTCTTTTCGTTGGCTTTTTCGATTAAGAAAAAGTACAATAAAGGACAACACATGGATTGTTAAGGATTGAAGAATACTAACAAATCATCGCTGATTTTATAAAGAAAGTGGGGATAAGGCATGAATTTAGAAGCCATTCAAGATCCCGAGTTTTTAAGAAGTTATTCGACGAAACAATTAAAAGAACTTGCAACTGAGATACGTTCATTTCTCGTGAACAAATTATCCGTTACTGGTGGACATTTAGGTCCAAACCTTGGAGTTGTCGAACTGACGTTAATGCTCCATAAAATGTACGAAAGTCCAAAGGATAAATTTCTGTTTGATGTCGGTCATCAAGCATACGTTCATAAGATTTTAACGGGTAGAGCCGATCGTTTTGACACGCTAAAACAATACCAAGGCTTATGCGGGTACCCAAAAATGACTGAAAGTGAGCATGACGTTTGGGAAGCTGGTCATAGCTCGACATCACTTTCCGCTGCAATGGGAATGGCACTTGCACGTGATCTTAAAAAAGAACAGTTCCATGTCGTTCCTGTCATTGGTGATGGTGCGTTAACTGGTGGAATGGCCCTTGAGGCGCTTAACCATATCGGTCATGAACAAGTGGATTTGACAGTCGTTCTTAACGACAATGAAATGTCCATTGCTCCAAATGTCGGTGCGCTTCACAACATTTTAGGACGACTCCGTTCAAATGGTGGATACAAACGTACGAAAGAAGACTTGGAGTACTTAATCAAGAAGATTCCAGCACTTGGTGGTCCAATCTCGTCTACTGCAGAGCGTCTTAAAGATAGTTTAAAGTACTTGCTATCAAAGGGAATGTTCTTTGAAGAAATGGGCTTTACGTATTACGGACCAATTGATGGCCATGACTTTGATGACCTTCATCGCCATATTCAATACGCTAAGAAGACAAAAGGCCCCGTCATTTTGCATGTGCTCACGAAAAAAGGAAAAGGTTACGAACCAGCGGAACTCGACGCTAGTGGTGCGTGGCATGGACCTGGTCCTTACGCCATTGAATCTGGAGATATGCAAAAGAAGTCAGGACCTCCAGCTTATAGTGCAGTATTTAGCGATACGGTCGCAAAGATTGCAGAAACAGACGAGCGTGTTGTTGCAATTACAGCAGCAATGCCAGGTGGTACGAAATTAGACCGATTTGCGAGCAAATTCCCTGACCGTATGTTTGACGTAGGAATTGCGGAACAGCATGCAACGACGATGGCTGCAGGTATTGCAACGCAAGGGTTAAAGCCGGTGTTTGGTGTGTACTCTACGTTTTTACAACGGGGCTATGATCAGCTCGTACACGATGTATGTAGACAAAATTTAAATGTCATTTTCGGAATCGATCGCTCAGGTCTTGTTGGTGGTGACGGAGAGACACATCAAGGTGTATTTGATATCAACTATATGCGCCACCTCCCGAACATGAAGATTCTAATGCCTAAAGACGAAAATGAATTGCAGCATATGATCTACACGGCGTATAAGAACGATGATGGTCCAATGGCTGTTCGTTACCCTCGTGGTAATGGATATGGTGTTCATATGGACGAAGAGTTACAAGCTGTACCGGTTGGGCAATGGCCAGTCGTTAAAGAAGGTAGCGATGCTGTCATTTTAGCTTTTGGAACGATGCTTCCATTAGCAGAAGAAGCAGCAGAGTACATGGAACAAAACGGTGTTTCAGTGCGTGTTGTGAATGCAAACTCTGCAAAGCCGCTTGATGAAAAGCAACTCCGTGAAATTGGGGAAGAAGGCTTACCGATTTTAACGATTGAAGAAGCAGCTTTACTTGGAGGCTTTGGAAGTGCTGTGCTTGAGTTTTTACATGACGAGCAACTTGCATCGATGCCAGTGAAGCGAATGGGAATTCCAGATCGTTACATTGAGCATGGCAGTGTCGGCTTAATCTATGAAGAACTTGGGTTAACGACTTCTGAAGTGATTAATGAATTGAAACAGTTAATCCCTAGCAAAATGAAAAGAGCGTAACCATGGCGAATAAAAAAGAACGTGTAGACGTGCTGCTCGTCGAACGAGACTCGTCGATACACGGGAAAAAGCGAGACGGTCAATTATGGCTGGTCTCGTTTATTCTGATTTTGAACGAATTGATAAGCCCGGCACGAAAATGGACACGTCAACGACGCTTTATGTAAAAGGCGAAGAATGTGCATATGTAAGTCGCGGTGGACTAAAACTAGAAAAAGCCATCCAATCATTTAATCTTAATCTAACGGATCAGTTAATATTAGATGTTGGGGCATCAACGGGTGGATTTACCGATTGCGCCTTACAAAATGGTGCAAAAGAAGTCTATGCCGTTGATGTAGGATATAACCAGCTTCATTGGAAACTCCGTTCTGATGAGCGGGTGCATGTGATGGAACGAATGAACTTTCGGTATGCGGATGCGGAAGATTTCACGAGTGGCCAACCTGATTTTGCGGTTTGTGATGTTTCCTTTATCTCGCTAAAACATATTTTTCAGCCGATGGCGCGCATTCTAAAAGAGACCGGTCAAGCAGTCGTTCTCATTAAGCCACAATTTGAAGCTGGTCGTGAAGAGGTTGGTAAGAAGGGGATTGTTCGTGATGCGAAAATCCATAAACGTGTTATTCAAGAAGTGATTGATTTTGCTTTTTCGAATCAACTGTATGCGAAAGGTCTAGACGTCTCTCCGATTACAGGTGCAGGTGGGAATGTAGAATTCTTACTTTACCTGTCTAAAGTGCCAACTTCTAACCAAATAACGGATCAATTGATCAATCAAGTAGTACAAGATGCGCATAAATGATGTTCATTGTTGACGATTGTTGTTTAATTATACAATAATCGGTATAATCATCAATGAAAGTCAAACATGAAGGTGCAACTTGTACTTTCTTGTGTCAAGGAGGAAGGCAATCGTGACTAAAGGACAACGACACGTTAAAATTAGAGAGTTAATAAATACAAAACCAATTGATACGCAAGAGGAACTTGTGGATGAATTAAAAGCAGCGGGCTTTAACGTTACACAAGCGACCGTTTCAAGAGACATTAAAGAATTGCATCTTGTAAAAGTGCCAACGCTTGAGGGGCATTACAAATATAGCTTACCAGCAGACCAACGATTTAACCCAGAACAGAAGCTACGCCGGAATTTGTTCGATAGTTTTGTCAGCATCGACCAAGCGAGTCATTTCATTATCATGAAGACGTTACCTGGGAATGCGCAAGCGATTGGTTCCCTTATTGATCATTTAGATTGGGACGAGATTATGGGGACTGTTTGTGGGGACGATACGATCTTAATGATCTGCAAAGATCCCGAACAAGCACCTGTCGTATCATCCAAGTTTTTAGAGATGTTGTAAAAGGAAGTAGGTGTAGTCATGATTGAGGAGTTGACGATCCGTAATTTTGCGATTATCGATGAACTTTCTTTGTCTTTTTCGACTGGACTGACCGTATTAACAGGAGAAACGGGTGCTGGTAAATCGATTATTATCGATGCACTAGGTCTGTTAGCAGGTGGACGTTCATCTGTAGACTTTGTCCGATATGGTAGTCAAAAAGCCGAAATTGAAGGGCTGTTTCGAGTGACAAAGCACCATCCAGTTATCGACATATTAGATGAAGCCGGCATTTCAATCGAAGATGAAATGGTCATTATCAAGCGAGAGATTAATGATAAGGGCAAAAGTACGTGTCGAGTGAATGGTCAACTTGTGACACTAACAATGCAAAGAGCCGTTGGTCAGACACTAATTGACATTCACGGTCAACATGAACATCAAGAGCTGTTACAAATGGACAAGCATAGTCACATGATTGATACGTATGCCGGAGGCGATTTGCAAGCGACGAAGGATCTCTATCAACAATCATTTCGCGAGTTGCAAGAGATTCAAGCTGATTTAAAACGACTAAGAGATAATGATCGGGAAAATGTTCAGAGACTCGATTTAATTCAGTACCAGTTAGAAGAAATTCAAAACGCGAACGTCAATGGATCTGAAGATGAAGAACTAGAACGAGAGCGTTTTAAATTGGCGAATATGGAGAAGCTTTTTTCTCAATTACAACAGGCATTTGAATCTTTATACGGCGAGAGTAGTGGGCTTGAGAGTATTCGAGAAGCGATGATCTCTCTTAATGAAGCTGCTGCAATAGACAAAGAATTAAGTGATCTTGATGAGTCACTCTCTTCGAATTTTTATTTATTAGAAGAAGTGACGTTTGCTCTTCGAGATCATTTGGAGCAGCTCGACTTTGATCCTGAACGACTCAATGAAATCACAATTCGTCTTGATGAATTAAACCAACTAAAGCGTAAATACGGTTCAACATTGCAAGACGTTATAGAGTACGCAAAAAACATTGAGGATGAATCACAAGAGCTTATGCATCTTGACGAACGTATTTCTCAGTATGAAACGCGTTTAAACGAAGTTGGTATTCAAGCGGTACATTTAGCGAAAGAATTATCAACGAAGCGCAAAAACGCGGCGACACAATTATCGTCTGCGATCGAGAAAGAACTTCAAGATTTGTATATGGAAAAAACGACATTTTCAGTTCAATTCAAAAATCATTCACGAGGCTTGACGGTTCAAGCAGATGATCAAGAAGTGGTTCTCTCAGAAGATGGTGCTGAGCGTTTAGAGTTTTATCTATCACCGAATCCGGGGGAACCAGAAAAATCATTAGCCAAAGTTGCTTCTGGTGGTGAGATTTCAAGAATTATGCTTGCGTTAAAGCGTATTCTAACAAATCAAAGCGAGCGAACGTCCCTCATATTTGATGAAGTTGATACGGGCGTGAGTGGTCGAGTTGCTCAAGCGATTGGCGAAAAGATTTATGCGATCTCTTCACAATCACAAGTGCTCTGTATTACACATTTGCCTCAAGTTGCTGCCTTAGCAACAACGCACCTCTACATTCAAAAGCAAGAAGATGAAGGGCGTGTTTCAACATCTGTGACGGAGCTTAACAATCGTTCACGTGTCAATGAAATTGCCAGAATGTTATCAGGAGCAGAAGTGACGAAGAAAACGAAGGAAAGTGCAGAAGAATTGTTACAATTTGCTCGCACACATTAGGTATCATAGGTTTATTCACAACGTGAAGAACTTTTCTTTTTGTAAAACCGACCAATAAAGGTCGGTTTTTTTGTTGTTTGGCAGTTATATAAACGTCTCGTCACGGCAACATTATAAGTACGTACAAAACGTACGCGGGAGTAAGGAGTGTGAGACGATGTGTTGAATGATTGGGTAAGAAAAACAGTAGGTATCCTACTTTTAATAGCCCTTGTTGCTGTTTTATTTATAGAACCTGTTCAACAATGGACAGAACTGCCGGATGAAGTCGTTTCTGTATCTACAGGTGAGACAAAGCTTGAGATCGAGGGAACGATTCCTGCAAGCTTCGCTGTACAAGGGGAAGATGAAGAAGCAGTTACGGTCTCTACTGGTACCGTACCAATAAAGAAAATCACAAAGCTTGATCGACCTCATATTGACGTCGTACCAGGGGGACAGTCAATTGGAGTACGATTAAGCGCAAAAGGTGTTCTCGTCGTTGGTTTTCACCTTATTGAAACTGGGGAAGGTGAATCTTCACCTGCGGAAGCTGCAGGCATCAAAAAAGGAGATATCATCGTAAAATTAAATGAGCAACCAGTTGAAGATATGAGAGAAGTGACGTCCATTTTGCGTAACCCAGACCCAGCGACGTCGATTCAAGTAGAACTCATTCGAAATGGTAAAGTTATAACCAAAACGATCGATCGAGCGATGGAAGCATCTGAAGGGCATAAGCAATTAGGCATGTACATTCGTGATTCAGCAGCAGGAGTTGGAACGATGACGTTCTATGAACCTGTTACAGGACGATACGGGGCCCTTGGACATGTAATTTCAGACATTGATACCAAAGAGCCTGTGGCCATACATGAAGGTGAGATCGTTCGATCTTCTGTCCGCTCAATTTCAAAAGGGAAAAATGGTGTTCCTGGCGAAAAACAAGCTTCGTTAACGACGACAAATGATGTCCTCGGTACGATTACGAAAAACAATGCTTTCGGTATTTACGGATTGTTGCACGACTATCATGATTTAACGAATGAAGGTCAGAATGCAGTTCCTGTTGGTTATGCTGAAGAAGTTGAAGAAGGACCAGCAAAAATATTAACGGTCGTAGAAAACGAGCAAGTAGAAGAGTTTGATATTGAAATCATTCGATCATCACCACAAAACACGCAGCAACAAAGATGATCATCCGAATTACTGATGAAGAGTTACTAGAACGTACGGGTGGAATCGTTCAAGGCATGAGTGGTAGCCCGATCATCCAAAACGGCAAATTAATAGGGGCAGTTACCCACGTATTCGTAAATGATTCGACTTCTGGATATGGTTCCCATATTGAATGGATGCTTCAAGAAGCAGGCGTTACGCTTGAAGAGATTGAAGAAAAGGCTAGCTAAATAGCAGCCTTTCCATTCTACATAAGATTATTCGACAGTATACGTCATTTCATGCGCATTACCATGAAACGTGTAGCTATTTGCAAAATATAAAAGGAATTTACTAAATATCATTGATTTTCTGTATTTTTGAAGGATAATCGCACTTAAGGGAGAAATTTACAACTACCAAACGAATATTAGATGTCATAGAGGAGGCATAATGTTGGATACAATTAAAGTGTGTATTGCCGACGACAATCGTGAACTCGTACAAATGCTTGAGGAATATGTGAACAACCAAGCAGATATGGAAATTGTGGGGGTCAGTTATAACGGACAAGAATGTATTGAATCCGTTGTTGAACATCAACCTGATGTTTTAATATTAGATATTATTATGCCTTATCTTGATGGGCTTGCTGTGCTAGAAAGGTTGCAACAGAAGTCTTTAAGTAAAAGACCGAAAATTATGATGCTTACCGCTTTTGGGCAAGAAGAAGTAACGAAAAAAGCAGTCAATTTAGGCGCATCCTATTATATCCTCAAGCCATTTGATATGGAAGTCTTAATTGATAAAATCCGCGACCTTAGTGGACAAGCAACACCACAAATGGGCATGTCACACGGTGGTCGTACACATACGGCAATAAAGCAACCGACGGTTAATTTAGATCAACGCATTACGAACATCATACATGAAATTGGCGTGCCTGCTCATATAAAAGGGTATATGTATATGCGTGAAGCGATTACGATGGTGTATAACGATATCGAATTATTAGGGTCAATTACGAAGGAACTGTATCCTGATATTGCTAAGAAGTTCAATACGACGGCTAGTCGAGTTGAACGAGCGATTCGTCATGCCATTGAAGTGGCCTGGAGTCGAGGAAATATTGATTCCATCTCTCACTACTTCGGGTATACGGTTAGCATGTCTAAAGCGAAACCTACTAACAGTGAATTCATCGCGATGGTCGCTGACAAGCTTCGGATTGAACATAAAGTAAGCTAAAGAACATGAATATTTATGAAAGTTGCATACTAGATTCTTGGTATGCAACTTTTTTTTGGATGATAAACGTCATTTGCCTCTTCTCTCTAATTGCTCCTACTATGAATCGACAATTTGATTCCGGGAATAGTAACCGTAAGAAGTGAGATAAGGGGGACTTGGTGATGAGAGTTGGAGCGTTAGAAGGAATTGCTTGTTGTGTAACGACGAATCGAAGAGACGACATTCGTGAACGGGCAATTATTATAATTAATGAGCGGAATTTCACTGAAAAAAGAGCCGGGGATTTTTGTCGCGACAAGTGAAAGCAGTTATTAATATGAAAACGTCTCACACTGGTGAAAAAGTAACGAGTGGTGTCGAGCGACTAGTAAACAACGGCATTCCTGTTTTCGACGTGTCACAACCAACGAACATTGAACAACTTAAAAGCAACCATAAAATACGCATTGTCAGTAAACAGCTTTACGTGCGACAAATTGGGAAGTGGGAAAACGTCGCAAGTGTAAAAACGTACGACATTGAAATGGTTGATCAATTAAATGAACTTGCCGAGAAAAAGGCGAATGAGTCCTACCATAAACGAATGGTTAATGAAATTGATAAGATGAAATCTCAAGTTGAGCGAGTAGCAGCATTTTTTGCGGATGAAAATGTTCGTCATGACCAGGGATATCGCCCGATTTGGATCGTCGAACGTTATAGCAAGCTTAATGAAGACCTTGCCATACTTAAGCGGTTTATGAAAAGACAAAATCCTTACATTGTCGCGATTAATGATAGCTATGAGGATTTAATCAAACGAGGATTAAAACCGGACGCCTTATTCGGCACAGAGTCACAAATGGATCAAAGCATGATTCAAGACGTTTTAGAGAAACAGCGGAAGTTATGTTTTACAAAAGGGGTCTCCCGAAATAAAGAGTGTGACCAAATGATAAATCTCGGTTCTGACCTTATTTCAGCAATTGCTTACGGCTTGAAACGTACAAAAGGAGCAGTGTTCTATTTAGGGGAAGTGGAAGAAGAAGAGCGTGCTCAGTATGTGCTCGTTGAAGCGTGGAATAAAAACCGAGTTTTTCATCTCCAAGCAGCGGCTGCGATGTTTCGAAGCCGCTTGGAAGAAGATCCGTTGCATTGGATGATGACGAGGCATTCGATGCTAGGAGCAGACGGATGGATTTAATCATTCGTCGCTTCTTTGTTTTTTAGGAAACGGTCGGCAACTTTTCCGTTTTTCTTGTCACGGTGAAAAATGAAGCCACCAATAAAGCCAAGACCTAGTATAAATAAAAGTAACCCGCTTATAAATTGCAACGTTAAATTTGGAAACGGGAATAGTTGAACATTAAAGATAACATCTCTCATCCATTTAATCCCAACACCAGCTAAAAATACAGGAATGAGAAGAACGATTAAAGCGACAAAACGCAAGAAAGGCACCTACTTTCACGTTTATTCCGTTATTAGTTTAGCATACATCCAACCGTTTATGTTGACGAGGGTGCATGACTTCTGACATTTTAAAGAACTTAAACAGTTTTTGAAATCTACTACTTAATCCTACCAAATGTGAGAGAATTTATCGATTTTAGAAGGAATAGCTGGCAAACTTGAAGAAGCTCACTAAAAGAACAAAATATTTTATTGTTAGATTTTCTAACGAATGTTTGTAAGATACTTACAAGTGGAATGAGTTCTACAAAGATTGTAGCGCGTCAACGCATTATTACAAGCGCTTGGCATGGTGAGTAATAACTTATATGATGAAGAAGAACAAAGATGCGTTGGAAAGATCGTGCAATCTGAGCAAGAATATGCAATAATTTCCCAATGGAATCTCATCTCCGTGTTAACGTTTAAGACGTTTGAAAGTACACGTGTAGTAGAGGTGAAGAGGAGGATGAATGATGGAATTGTTTCACGAGATGTTTCAAGATAATTACGAGCAGGTTATTTTTTGCCAAGAGAAAACATCTGGCTTAAAGCGATTATCGCGATCCACGATACAACACTTGGGCCGGCACTTGGCGGTACGAGAATGTGGAATTATGATAACGAAGAAGATGCACTTCGTGACGTCTTGCGCCTTTCCAAAGGAATGACGTATAAAAACGCTGCCGCAGGATTGAATCTTGGTGGTGGAAAAGCAGTCATTATTGGTGATGCAAGAACCGATAAAAACGAAGGCATGTTTCGTGCATTTGGTCGTTACATTGAAGGGCTTAGCGGTCGTTACATTACTGCTGAAGATGTAGGAACAACAGAAGCAGACATGGATACAATTTATCAAGAAACTTCATATGTCACTGGGAAATCAAAAGCATTTGGTTCAGGTGGTAATCCTTCGCCTGTGACGGCTTATGGCGTGTATGTAGGGATGAAAGCGGCTGCCAAAGAAGCGTTCGGTACAGATTCATTAGAGAACAAACGAGTGGCTGTTCAAGGCGTAGGGAATGTATCGTTTGAGTTGTGCAGATACTTACATAAAGAAGGTGCACAATTAATCGTAAGCGATATTTATGAGCCTTCTGTTAAGCGTGCAGTCGATGCTTTTGGAGCTGAAGTTGTAAATGTTAATGACATTTATGATGTGGAATGTGATATATTTGCACCATGTGCACTTGGAGCTGTCATTAATGATGACACGATTGGTCGTTTGCGTAGTAAAGTAATTGCAGGTGCTGCAAACAATCAATTAAAAGAACAACGACACGGTGACCTGCTTCATGAAAAAGGTTTTGTTTACGCACCAGATTACGTCATTAATGCTGGTGGAGTCATTAACGTATACGATGAATTACTCGGTTATGATCGCGATCGCGTCATGAAAAAGGTAGAAGGTCTATTTGATTCCATGACGAAAGTGTTTGATGTGTCAAAACGAGACAAGACCCCATCTTATAAAGCTGCGGATCGTATGGCAGAAGAGCGTATTGCGAGTATCGGAGCAGTTCAAAAATCCTATCTAAAGTAAGGGAGGAGGATTTTTATGTCTTTAAATTATGACCTGGTCATTATAGGTGCTGGTACAGGGGGTACGTAGCTGCAATTAAAGCAGCTCAACTCGGAAAAAAAGTAGCGATCGTTGAAGCGAAAGAGCTTGGTGGTACGTGTTTACATCGTGGCTGTATTCCGAGCAAGTCCCTCCTAAAAAGTGCAGAAATCTATCGTACTGTGAAACACTCTGAGACATTTGGTGTGATAAGTGAACGTGCTACGGTTGATTTCGCTAAAGTCCAGTTACGCAAAGAAGCGGTCGTTCAACAACTACACAAAGGTATACAGTCATTACTTAAGAAGCATAAGATTTCAATTTATGAAGGGTACGGAAGAATGTTAGGTCCGTCAATCTTTTCACCGAGTGCTGGAACCGTATCAGTTGAAATGAACGATCGCTCAGATAATATCATCTTAATCCCGAAACAAGTACTTCTTGCGACAGGTTCAAAACCAAGAATGTTGGATGGGTTACCTAAGCAAGACGAAAATGTTTTGACGAGTGATGAAGCATTGCAATTAGAAGAGTTGCCAGCTTCTGTAGTCATTATCGGTGGCGGAGTGATTGGTGTAGAGTGGGCATCGATGCTTGCTGACTTTGGTGTAGAAGTTACGATTGTTGAAAATGCCAAACAAATTCTCATCAATGAAGATGAAGACATCTCAAAAGAGATGACAAAGCAACTGCAAAAAAAGGGGATTGTCATTCATACGAGTGCATCACTAGATGTTGACTCTTTTGAAAGTGATCCGTCTAACGTTCGGATCGACGTGACGAAAGAGGGGGAAACGTTCACGCTTCAAGCGAATAAATTGTTTGTAAGCATTGGGCGAACGGCAAATATCGACGACATTGGGTTAAAAAACACAGACATTGAAGTTGACAAAGGAAAGATTGTTGTTAACGAGTATTTACAAACAAAAGAAGAACATATATACGCCATCGGTGACTTGATCAAAAGTCCAGAGCTAGCCCATGCAGCGTCACATGAAGGAATCACAGCGGTACGGCACATGGATGAACAAGAAAACGTCCAACCGATCAGTGAGAATCACATTCCACGTTGCATCTATAGCGCACCAGAAGTCGCTTCTATTGGCTTAACCGAAAGAGAAGCGGATGCGAAAGGCTATACCGTTGCTGTTGGAAAAGTTCCGTTCCAAGCGATCGGTAAAGCACTGATTAACGGTAACCATGAAGGATTTTGTAAGGTCATAGTAGACCGTACAAGCCGGGACGTATTAGGAGTACACATCATCGGTTCACAAGCGACAGAATTGATTAGTGAAGCGGCTCTAGCTATGGTTGTTCAAGCAGCTGACATTGAAATTGGGGAGACCATTCACCCCCACCCGACTTCATCAGAGGTGTTAAAAGAAGCCGCTCTTCAAGCGATCGATGGTGCAATTCACGTTTAATGAAAGGGTGAAGGAAATGCACAAACATGAACGAGCAGGACTACAAAAAGATGATTTACTTTACATGTATCGCACGATGCTTACCGCCCGAAAAATTGATGAACGGTTATGGCTATTAAACCGAGCAGGGAAAATTCCCTTCGTCATCTCTTGTCAAGGACATGAAGCGATGCAAGTAGGGGCTGGTATGGCACTTGAACGTGGGAAAGACTATTTACTGCCGTATTACCGGGATCTTGCGATGGTTGTTCATTTCGGGATGACGATTGAAGATATTATGATGAGTAATTTTGCAAAAGAACAAGACATTAACTCTGGTGGTCGACAAATGCCAGGTCATTATGGCAGTAAAAAACTAGGGATCGTAACAGGGTCTTCTCCTGTAACAACGCAAGTCGTTCACGCTGCAGGTTACGCGCTTGCAGGCAAGATGGAAGGCAAAGATTTTGTCTGTTTGACGTCATTTGGCGAAGGATCATCAAACCAAGGTGATTTCCATGAAGCAGCTAACTTTGCGGGCGTTCACCGTCTACCTGTTATTTTCTTTTGTGAAAACAACCATTACGCCATCTCTACTCCACTAGATCGTCAACTTTCGTGTGCAAACGTGTCAGATCGTGCTAAAGGGTATGGCATGCACGGGGAGACGATTGATGGAAATGATCCAATTGCCGTTTATACAGCAGTGAAAGCCGCAGTTGAACGAGGAAGAAATGGCGAAGGACCTTCATTGATTGAAGCTGTGTCGTATCGATTAACCCCGCACTCAAGTGATGACAATGAATCGACGTATCGGGAAGCTGATGAAGTCACTGAAGCAAAAGGAAGAGACTCGATCACGACATTTGCCCAGTATTTAAAAGAACTCGGTTTCTTCACAGATGAAGACGAACAAGCGATGCATGATGAAATCCAAGCAGCTATTGATGAAGCGACAGATGCTGCTGAAGCAGCTAAATATGCGAGTCCAGAGTCGGCATTGCTTCACGTCTACGATCAGTAAAGGAGGGGACAATGATGGGTACGATGAATTTTTTACAAGCAATTAACCTTGCGCTGAAAGAAGAAATGCATCGAGACGAAAAAGTATTTATTCTTGGAGAAGATGTCGGTAGACGTGGCGGTGTATTTCTTGCAACAGAAGGGTTATATGAAGAGTTCGGAGACCGTGTGCTCGATACACCGTTAACAGAGTCAGCGATTGCTGGTGTCGGAATTGGTGCAGCGATGTATGGGATGAGGCCTGTCGCTGAAATGCAATTTGCTGATTTTATGTTGCCGGCTGTGAATCAAATCGTTTCAGAAGCGGCGAAAATTCGCTACCGCTCAAACAATGACTTTCACGTGCCGATGACGATCCGAGCTCCGTACGGTGGTGGAGTACATGGGGCGTTGTATCATTCTCAATCGCTCGAAGCGATGTTTAACAGCATTCCTGGGTTAAAAGTCGTCATTCCTTCATCTCCGTACGATGCGAAGGGACTTTTAAAGGCTGCCATCCGAGATGAAGACCCTGTGTTGTTTTTTGAACATAAACGAGCGTATCGTCTTTTAAAAGGAGACGTTCCAGAAGAAGACTACGTCATTCCGATTGGAAAAGCGAACGTTGTACGAGAAGGCGATGACGTAACGGTTATTACGTACGGGTTGTGCACACATTACGCTCAGCAAGCAGCAGCCGCTTTAGAAAAAGAAGATATCTCAACGCACGTGCTTGACTTGCGCACAGTCTATCCGATGGACCGGGAAGCAATTGTAGAGGCAGCCAAGAAAACAGGCAAAGTGCTACTCGTGACCGATGATAATAAAGAAGGCAGCGTATTAAGTGAAGTGGCAGCGATTATCGCGGAAGAATGTTTGTTTGATTTGGATTCACCCATTCAACGTCTAGCTGCGCCTGATGTGCCTGCAATGCCTTATGCATCACCACTTGAGAAATATTACATGGTTACAAAAGACAAAGTTGAGTCTGCAATTCGTGATCTGGCACAATTTTAGGAGGTCATTATGGCAAAAGAGATCTTAATGCCGCAACTTGGTGAAAGTGTGACTGAGGGTACAATTGATCGCTGGCTCGTTAAACCAGGAGACACGGTCAAAAAATATGACCCTCTTGCAGAAGTGACTACGGATAAAGTAAACGCAGAAGTTCCGTCGTCTTATAGCGGGACGGTTAAAGAGCTCGTTGTTGAAGAGAATGTAACGGTTGCAGTTGGCGATTTAATTGCGTACATCGACAGTGACGATGAAGATCGTTCTGATAAAGAGGCCGACTCGTCACAAAAAGAAGAACAGCAAGGTCAAAAAGAAGAACCTTCAGACGCTGAACCTTCTATGAAGGCTCGTTATTCACCTGCTGTCCTTTTGCTCGCGAATGAACATAACGTTGACTTGAAACAGGTCAAAGGTACAGGACGAGCAAATCGGATCACGAAAAAAGACGTCGAGCAATTTGTTGCAAACAAACCAGCGTCAAACGCTGAACCAGAACAGGCGATTGAAAACGAAACAAAGCCGTCTGTACAATCGTCTCAACCAGAAACATCGGTTACTGCAGGGGAGAAAGTACCTGTGACAGGTGTTCGTAAAGCAATTGCAAAGAACATGGTACAAAGTGTACAAGAAATTCCGCACGCCTGGACGATGGTTGAAGTGGATGTAACAAATCTCGTTCGCTATCGTAATGAAGTAAAGGACGCTTGGAAAGAAAAAGAAGGGTACACGTTAACGTACATGCCGTTCTTTATGGAAGCAGTCACACAGTCACTTCAATCGTTCCCGCAGCTTAATTCTTCATGGGAGAATGACTATATTGTCTATAAGAAAGATATTAATCTATCGGTTGCGATTGCTCATGATGAAGCACTTTATGTTCCGGTCATCCACAAAGCGGATGAATTAAATCTAAAAGGCTTGGCGAAAAACTTACAGCAACTCTCACAAAAAACAAAATCAAAGCGCTTAGAAAGTCGTGACATGCAAAACGGTACGTTTACAATCAACAATACGGGATCATTCGGTTCAGTTCAGTCGGTGCCAATTATCAATCGCCCCCAAGCAGCTATTCTATCGGTAGAGTCGATTGTGAAGCGTCCTGTTGTGAAAGACGACGATAGCATTGCCATACGTTCGATGGTAAATTTATGTTTGTCAATTGACCACCGCGTTCTTGATGGACTCATTGCAGGTCGCTTCCTTCAAGACGTAAAATCACGTTTAGAAGGATTCTCAAAAAAAGATTTGAGCTAGGCGTTTGAGTTTTTCCCTCGAAATCGTTACAATTATAGTTGAATTTAAAGCTAGGGTGACAATTCCCGTTGAGTTGAATGGACTTAAGCTTTGAAACCATGGAGAAGGGGGCACAACTTAATGGAATTCCAATATTTTATGAATGATGTTGTCAACGCAGCACGTGAAGAAATGTCTGAAGCAGGCTATGAACATTTACGTTCTGTAGAAGATGTAGACCAGACGTTACAAGAAGAGGGTACAACGCTCGTAATGGTAAACTCTGTTTGTGGATGTGCAGGAGGCATTGCTCGTCCGGCAGCCGCATACATGAGAAATTACGAAACGAGACCAACTCGTTTCGCTACAGTATTTGCAGGTCAAGATCGTGAAGCAACAGAACACGCACGTTCTTACTTCAAAGGATACGGTCCGTCATCACCATCTTTTGCACTCGTTAAAGATGGCGAAGTGAAAATGATGGTAGAGCGTCATGAGATTGAAGCCACGAGCCGATTGAAGTCGTTCAAAAGCTAGAAAAAGCCTTTGACGAGTATTGTAAATAATCTTCTGGAAGCCGCTTCCTAAACAAGCGGCTTCCGCTATGTATGAACATTGTTTAATGAGGAGTAGAGATCATGATTGATGAATTGTATGAAAAAGTTCAAGATTACTTAAACATGGAAGAAGAAATTGATTTTAAAGAGTTCCAAGCTTACTACAAAAAGGTTACGGATTATCTTCAAGCTGAAGGGCAGAACTTCGATGAAGACAAGCTTTGGAAAGGCTTATTAATCGTTGAAAGCATTGCCTCAAACGCATCGAACCGTGCGAAAGAAATTCGCAAAGGTCCTGAAGTGAAAAAGTACAAGCGTATGAACGAACGTATGAAGCTTTGGGCTCAAAACTTCACCAAGCGTCTTGCTGAACTTGGATACACAGACGAAGACATTAACGAACGCTTTCACAAAATGCTTGAAGAGCGTGAAGAAGCAAATAAAGATTCATAATGTCGTTGACAGACTTTCTTATATTGCCATATAATATAAGTTGTCTGTTCAACATGCGCCTATGGTGAAAGGGATATCACGCGAGATTCCGGTTCTCGTATTCCAGGTTCGAATCCTGGTAGCGCGCCAATCATAACCGTTCACCTTTCCTGGTTGGAAAGGTTTTTTTTATTTATGAGTTCATCGTAATTGTGGAATGCTAATGGTGAGGAGGTGTGTTCGTGTTTTTTGGATATCGTACGTTTAAGACGGCAGTTGGGGCAGGGCTTGCAATCTTTATCGCGCAATGGTTAGAGTTAGAGTTTTTTACAGCGGCAGGGATTATTACTGTCCTTTGTATTCGAGCGACGAAAAAGGGCTCTTTAGAAAAGGCATGGAAGTTGTTACTAGCTTCTGTTACCGGGTTACTCTTCGCGATGGTGATCTTTGAACTGTTCGGTTATCATCCGCTGTCTTTAACAGTATTGTTACTCTTATTTATTCCTACGCTATTAAAGATCAAGGCGATTGACGGTATTGTAACGAGCATTGTTATTTTACTACATATTTATACGATTGGTACGGTAACGTGGGAACTGTTTCTAAACGAATTATCCCTCATCCTGATCGGTATTACCGTTGGTCTTGTCATGAACTTGTATATGCCGAGCATTGACCATCAAATCTATGATGATCAAATTGAACTTGAATACCAATTTCAACGAATATTACAAGAGTATTCTAGGTACTTGCGTGATCATTTGGACGATTGGGATGGTAAGGAAATTACAAAAGCAAGTGCACTTATTGAAGAAGGAAAAGCAAAAGCGATGCGAACGATTGATAATCATTTTTTACGGCATGATGATTACTTTTATAATTATTTTGCAATGCGAGAGAAACAATTTATCATACTAGAGCGTATACTTCCGTTCATATCAGGTGTTACTCCTACGGATGAGAGTAAGAAACTTGCAAGCTTTCTTGATCGCTTAAGTGCCGCTGTGAATCCAGGGAATACGGCGCAGCAGTTTATGAATGAATTAGACGATTTAAATGAGCAGTTTCGTTCACATGAATTGCCGAAAACTCACGATGAGTTTGTGACGCGGGCGGGCCTTTTCTATATTATTCATGAGTTAGAGCAATATTTAGAGATAAAACAGAACTTTCTTCCCGACGATCAAAGAACGAAGATGATAAAGTTTAAGAAAAAAGCGTATAGACGAAAGTAATCAGAGAAAAGTAAAGAAGAAGACAAATAAGGTTGTGATCACATGTTAACTTCTTTCATTCTCCTGATTTTAAGCATTCAATCACCACTTTGGCCGATGGATATTGAGCCTGAACGTGGAGATCCCTTTATTATTATGAACAAGGCGACAAACGAATTGGCGTTTTTTCAATACGGAGATTTACTTGAGTTGTATGATGTTGCAAGTGGTAAAGAACCCGAATTAACGCCAGAGGGAACGTTTACGGTCGTCGTGAAAGCAGAAAACCCTTATTACCGAAAATCAGACATTATCGGTGGTGCTCCTACGAACCCACTCGGGACGAGGTGGATCGGTTTTGATGCACTAGAGACCGATGGACGGATCTTTGGAATGCATGGCACCAATGAACCAGAGAGCATTAAACAGTATGTTTCTAATGGCTGTATTCGTATGCAGAATGAGCAAGTGGAGCAATTATATGATGATGTGCCACTCGGAACGAAGATTTGGATTACATCTAAGGTTGATAAAACGATTCTAGAGCTAGGTGCTGAAGTTGGCATTGTGCGTAGTAGTTCAGCAAAAAGCGGACAGTGACGTTTGGTCACTGTCCGCTTTTGTTACTTCGTATTCATTAGATGAAAGAGGCTGCTCCTGCAAGGAATGTTCCGACTACAAGAACGAAAATCATCGTATAAATAATGATCTTTTGGAAAATACGTTTGCGAGGCATTACTTGATCCCTCCACCAAAAAAGTTTCGCTAACTCTATTGTATCTCGAACAGCGTATTCCAACAAGTTGATTTTTTAAAAAGAACAGATATAGTTAGACTATGAGATGTAAAGGGAGCGGTAATTGTGGAGATCGATCAACTAAACCGGAAAACACAAATTGATTATCCGAGAAATAAAAAAGCAAAAGTAGCGTCAGATGGGAGGGCGACAAACTTCAAACAGATGCTTGAAGTAAAACATAACAATCATTCAAGAGAACAGTTAAAAGAACAATTACGAGAAATTGAACGGCAAGGATACAGACTGCATGAGCAACAAACGTTACAACAATTGAAACGTTACCAAAAACTAGTACAATCATACATAAGCGTAGTCGTGCAAGATGGGTATGAGCTCCAGCAACGATTTGGACTTAGCCACAATGGACATTCTAAGCAGTATACGATCGTCTCACAGATTAATGATGCCGTAACATTACTCGGAGAGGAAGTATTGCACCAAGAAGATCGTAGACTGCATATACTAGAACAAGTCGATTACATTCGCGGTCTATTGCTAGATTTACACGGGTAGAGAGGGGTTTCAATTTATGGTATCGGTTTTATTCCTTTGTTTAGGAAACATCTGCCGCTCACCAATGGCAGAAGCCGTGTTTCGTCACAAAGTTGAACATGCAGGTTTACGTGATAAAGTAACGATTGACTCTGCTGGAACGGGTCATTGGCATATTGGAGACGGAGCTCACGAAGGCACAATGAAAATATTGAAAGAGAACGATGTTGATTCTACGAACTTGATCGCAAGGCAATTAAAAGAGCAAGATCTTTACGATTATGATCTTGTCATTGCAATGGATGAAAAAAACGAAGCAGACGTCAAGAAACTCCGTAAAGTTGAACATGAAGTAGAGATAAGTAAGTTGCTTGATTACAAAGTAGACCGTAGTGATAAAAACGTCCCGGATCCTTACTTCACGGACAATTTCGAAGAAGTGTATGAATTAATCGATGAGTGTTGTGACGCACTTTTAGCAGACGTTAGAAATCGCTTTTTGCAACAATAGATGAAGTGCACCGACGAATTTGGTTAGAATTCGCCGGTGTATTTCTTATCTTAATGGTTTGTTGCAGGTTAACCTGACGCTTTATATAAAATATCACGTAAAAATTTTGGCTCGACTGCAACGTGCAGTCGAGTTTTTGTTTATCGTTATGAGATTGAGGGTAACTTTTAACAGGTGATAAAAGATGAAAACGACCCAAGTCTTTGTATCAGGTGGAGGGGTAGGTGGTCTTACACTTGCTCTGAAGCTTGGAATGTGTGGAATATCGGTTGTCGTCATTGAACGCAATAAAAGCAAAAGCCTCTGTACAAAGGCGAATTGTTGCAGCCAAAGAGCATTGAATTGCTATCTAAACTTGGGCTTGGCGATGAGTTGTATGACGCCTCATTCCCGATTGAAAATTTGCATTCTGAAGAGTGGAAGTGGAAAGGAAATGATGGTTATCTTCGTACCAAAAGCGTTCTTAGTTATCGAACACTAGATCATGAATTTAACTTGGCAAGAATGTTGCCTCATGAAACACTACGAGAATTGCTCGTCAAAAAAATTGAGCAATTGCCGTCCGTTGAACTGATCAGACCAGCAAAGTTTAAAGGCTTTGAAGACGATGTTGCCATCATTGACCAAAAAGGAGAAAAAAAACGAATTCAAGCTTACTATTACGTAGGTGCTGAAGGCCGCTCTTCAAAAATGCGTAAGGAAATGGGAATTACGTGTGATGAGAAGAAGTACGATCATCACTTTTTAACCGCCTCATTTCCTAGACCAAAGACGTTTACCGATGGACTTGTCGTCGGCGCTCCACATACGTTTTTAGGATTGTTTCCACTGCCAAATGATTACGTTCGTTCTGTGTATCGAATTCCTCCAGGAAGTTATCGGGAGTATAAAGAGCAACCGATTACTTCGTATTATGACCTCCATACGACTTATGTACCTGAATTAAAAGACACGATGACGACAATTGCATCGTGGCGAGATGTGCAGTTAATGATCCCATATCAATTTCAATCTCCCCATTACGTAGTTGATAACAAAGCGATTCTTGGAGATGCAGCACATTCAGTGCATCCAATGGCAGGAGAAGGGATGAATCTTGCCATTCAAGACGCAGACGTTCTTAGTGATTTATTCTGTTGGATGGACGAGAAGGGAAAATGGCGTGATCAGAAATTATTAAAATGGTACGAACGTGTTCGGAAACCACGAGTTGATCAAATGATTGCTTTAAGTCATCGATCACAACTGGCGTACTCATTCCATGATCCGATTTTTAGAAAGCTTCGCACGCGTGCACTTATTGCTATGGAAGAACGGCCGTTGCTTCATTTCAAGCAAATGTTAAACGTATCTGGTTTGGGGTATTACAAAGCAAATTTGTTTGATTGGTTCAATCATTTAGATGTACTACCTACAAATAACCGATCAACGATATATCCAAAACAAAAGCGACATTTCTACACTGAGCAAGACGACTATCCTTGGAGATTCAAGTAGGAGGAAAACGACAATGCTATTATCGGAATTATCTCGCATGAACTACGCTAGAAAGTGGATGAAATCAAATGAAGCGTTCTTACCGACGTGGCACGCGTTTATCGGCTATCGTCATGGACTTTTTGATACGTTAAAAAAACCGATGAAAGCAAGTGACCTTGCCGAGCAAGAGGGTTTAAATGAAGAACTATTAAACGCCTGGATCGATACAGGACTTGCTGTTGGTCATTTAAAGCAAAAGCGTGGCAAGCGTATACAAAGTGTTAAAGCAATTCAAAAGCAAATGTCGAGTCAAGATCCAAAGTCAGTCGGTGTGTTACTTGAAGAAATGATGACATTACACATCCCGACGTTACTTCATTATGATCAAAAGCTTGCTCTTGAACCACGGGAACAAGAGGATAACATGAGTCATATGGTCGCTGAAACGTCGTCACTCATTGAGGGAATTTCATACCCGAAAGTGAATCGCGTGATCAAAAAAACGAAGGCGAAGCATATTCTCGACTTAGGTTCGGGATACGGTGGTTATTTAAAACGAATTGCTAAAGATCATCCTGATGCTAATTTAATTGGAATTGACAAAGAAGAAAAGCTCGTGAAAGAAGCGCAGAATCGTAATCAATCGAATCAAATTACGTTTAGACAAGACGATATTTTAAGCCAAGGTCATCTTTTTGAGAAGCTAGATTTAGTTATGTTAAACAATGCGTTGTATTATTTTTCAAATGGTGAACGGTCAAAAATCTTTGACTACGTGTATCAAAGTTTACGCGAAAACGGGCATTTTACGATGATTACGCCCCTTGCGAATCATGGGAAAGGCAGAGAGTTCCCTGCAGCATTTAATTCGTTCATGTGTGGCCATGAAGATATGCAACCACTACCAACAGAAAAAGAAATAAAAAAGCTCGCTAAAATGCATCAGTTCAAAATCAAAACGTCAACGCCGCTCATTAGAGAAGGAGGCTGGCATTTTTTCCACCTCGTAAAGTAAGATCAATAATGACGTATTCGCCTGTTTATGCATAGTGTAAGAGAGTGGAGTATGCACATTCCTTGAAAGGGAGGATGAACATGTGCGGCATAACAGGCTGGTTAGATTGGAAGCGTGATTTGCGTGGCGAGCAGCGACAAATAGAAGCGATGACCCATTCACTTGATCATCGTGGTCCAGATGCACAAACGACGTTTGTCGATGAACGGGTCGCATTCGGACACACTCGATTAGCTGTAATTGATCCGAGTCGAGGCGGGCAACCGATGACTAGGACATATAAAGAGAAAACAGCGACCATTGTTTACAATGGTGAATTGTATAATACAGAGGAGATTCGACAGTCTCTTCTTTCTAAAGGGGTTACGTTTACAACCCATTCAGATACTGAAGTACTCCTTTATGCGTATTTAGTTGAAGGAGAAGCGTGTATTGAACGATTCAACGGAATCTTTGCGTTTGTGATTTGGGACGGTGAGGCGTTATTTGCAGCGCGGGATCGTCTAGGCGTTAAACCGTTTTTTTATACACCGACTGAGCACGGCTTATTTTCGGTTCAGAACTAAAAGCGATTTTAAGCCATCGTGATACGAGTGCAGTAATTGATGAGGAAGGTCTGACAGAAGTTATGACGCTTTCTCCTTCAAGAACACCAGGCTTTGGTGTGTTTAAAGGAGTGAAAGACTTACGCCCTGCACACGCCTTACGTTTTGATAAAAACGGACTACGTGTATGGCGCTATTGGCAAGTGGAAAGTAAAGAGCATACAGACAATGTTGAAGATACGGCGCTTAAGATTCATGACTTATTAGAAGACACCGTCAATCGACAACTCGTCTCTGATGTGCCTGTGGCAACATTTTTATCTGGTGGTCTTGATTCAAGTGCGTTGACCGCATTTGCGGCGAAACAATTTGGCGAAGATGAACGACTGCATACGTTTTCGATTGATTACGAAGACAATCAAACGTACTTCAAAAAAAATGACTTTCAACCCGATGATGATCAAGCCTTTATTAAATTAATGACACAACAATTTGGAACCGTTCATCACGAGAAAGTTATTAAGATTACAACATTAAAAGACATGTTAAAAAATGCTGTAAAAGCAAGAGACTTACCTGGTATGGCGGATATTGATAGCTCGTTACTTTGGTTTTCTAAAGAAATCAAAAAACAAGCAACAGTCGCTTTATCTGGAGAGTGCGCAGATGAAATCTTCGGTGGCTATCCGTGGTTTTATAAAAAGGAATTGCTCGAGCGCCCGTTCTTTCCTTGGATGTCTTCTCTTGATTTACGCCAAAATTTACTGCATGCGAATTGGAAGAAGCAATTGTCCTTAAAAGATTACGCAAAGCTTCGTTATGATGAGACAATTAAAGAAACACCCGAATTGACTGGCGAAAATGCAGAAGAACAAAAGCGTAGACAAATGTTTTATCTGAATATGATTTGGTTTATGACAACATTACTTGATCGTAAAGATCGCATGAGTATGGCAGCGAGTCTTGAAGTACGTGTACCCTTTGCTGATCATCGCCTTGTAGAATATGTCTGGAACGTTCCTTGGGAAATGAAGCGGTATAAAGATCGTGAGAAAGGTTTATTACGAAAAGCGTTAGAAGGTGTCTTGCCTCACGACGTGTTATACCGTAAAAAAAGCCCGTATCCGAAAACCCATCATCCAGACTATACAGAGCAAATGGTTCAAATGTCAAAGGACGTGTTAGCAGATCGCAATGCACCGATTCATGAGATCATTGATTATGATCAATACAAATCGTTAGTGGATTCAAAAGCGAAAAGTATTGATACACCGTTTTTCGGTCAATTAATGAGCGGTCCTCAATTGTTAGCCTATTTATGGCAGTTTAACTATTGGTTAGAATCATACAACGTGCAAATAAAGTAGTAACGAACGAAAAATGAAGCCATTAAACCCGATTGTTTAATGGCTTCATTTTAATTTTAAGTCGAAAATTGTGTTTTGATGAACGGTTTTCTCGTATAAAGGTTTGTTATGCTCGTTGTTCGGGTAATAACTTGTAAATGCAATACAAGTACATCGTTGTAGTTCAAAAGGTACGACAGAGGAGGAAAGATTGAATAACAAGCGTATTGCAGTCGTTGGTGCTGGACCTGGAGGATTAGCAGTAGCGATGATGTTATCAAGTTGGGGATATCACGTAGACGTTTTTGAAAAGCATGGAGTCGTGGGGGGAAGAGCTTCGAACTTTACAATAGATGATTATCGATTTGAACGAGGACCAACATTCCTATCGATGCCATTCATTTTAGAAGAGTTGTTCGCATCATCAGGACGAGTGTTCAGTGATTACGTCCAATTAGAACGCGTCGATCCTATGTACGATTTGATTTTCCCTGATTTGACGTTTCAACCATCAAGTGATCCGACTCTTACGAGAAAGCGTATTGCAGAAGCGTTTCCTGGAGAAGAAATCGGTTATGATCGTTTTATGAAAGAGACAGGGAAGAAGTGGGATCGGTTGTTACCGGTACTTCAAACGGAACATCGTCAGTTGCGTGATTACGTAAGTAAAAGAGCCATTAAAGCGTTGCCTAACTTATCGATCGGTCGATCACTTTACGATGAACTATCACGATTTTTCAAAGACGAGCGATTAAAGTTATCGTTTACATTTCAATCAAAGTACCTTGGCATGTCTCCTTGGAAATGCCCTGGCGCTTTTAGCATCTTATCCTATATGGAACATCGATATGGTGTTTACTATCCAATCGGGGGATTTCAGTCGATTGCGAATGCAATGAAAACGATTATTGAAGAAAATGGTGGCAATGTATTTACACATACAGAAGTAAGTAAAGTGATGACGAAGAATAAGAAAGCGATTGGCATTTCCCTTTCGTCAGGAGAAGCTTTCCATTACGACCAAGTCATTGTAAATGCAGATTTCGGACATGCCATTACTGAATTGTTTGAAGAAGAAGACTTAAATCGTTGGACACCACGTAAGCTTAAGAATAAGCAGTTATCTTGTTCATCATTTATGCTCTATCTTGGCGTAAAGAAAACGTTTGATGCGAACCACCATAATATTTACTTTGCAAATGACTACAAAAAGAACGTGGAAGAGATTAGTGAGAAACTCGTACTCTCTAAAGATCCATCGTTTTATGTACATCATCCGTCTGTTTCCGACAGTAGTGTCGATAAAAATGGGCAAACGAGTCTATACGTGCTTGCTCCTGTTCCGAACAATCGTAGTCAAATTGATTGGAGCAAAGAAAAAAACGCATACAGCAATCACCTGATCGAGAAAATGCAACAAAAAACAAACTTCACGTTTTCAGAATCGGATATAGATGTGTTATCGATCTATACGCCAAAGGATTGGGAGCAGGAGATGAATGTGTATGAAGGTGCAACGTTTAATCTCGGGCATCAGTTGAGTCAAATGATGTATTTTAGACCCCACAATCGATTCCAAGACGTTGATAATTGTTGGCTAGTAGGGGGAGGAACTCACCCTGGAAGTGGACTTCCGACTATTTATGAATCTGCTCGCATCACGGCGAAAGCCATTGAAAAAACATATGGAAGGTTGAGGGATTCAATTTGAAAACAGCCATTATCGGTGGTGGAATCGGTGGTATGATGACCGCTTTAAACCTCACGAAAGAAGACCTCACAACGCGTACGATTACGATTTACGAAAAAGACGAACGACTAGGCGGCAGGTTACGTTATAAAGAGCGCGATGGATATAAAGTTGATGAAGGTCCCACCATCGTTCTTTTACCGAACTTATTAATTTCATTGTTAGAAAGTGCAGGCATTGATTGTGAGCAACTTGATATGCTCCGCTGCGATCCATTGTATGCCTTGCATTATGAAGACGGTCAAACGTTTTATAAATGGAGCGACGAGCAGTTACAAATGGAAGAAATCAAGCGTCATTATCCAGGTGAAGAAGAAGGCTACAAAAAATACATGACGGTCATGAAAGAGAACTTTAATTCCGGAAAAGAAGCGTTTTTAGACCGGGCTTTTGTCGATCGCAAGCAATTTTTCACGTTAGAAAATACGAGAAAACTTTTAAAAATGCATGTTTATGAGTCAATGACTAAAACGACGTCTCGGTATTTTAAATCTAAACGATTACAAGAAGCGTTCAGTTTTCAATCCCTATATATCGGTGGCAATCCTAAAGCAACGCCGGCTCTTTATTCATTAATTCCATACAGTGAACATGCTGACGGGATTTGGTATGTGAGAGGTGGATACGCCAAGTTAGCACAGATCTTACAGAAAGAATTAGAACGCAGAGGCGTTACGATTAAGCTTAAAACAGCGGTCGAAGAAGTAATCACAGAAGGAAATGTTGCGACAGGCATTGTTGATGAGCATGGGGGTTTACAACACTTTGACGAAGTGATCGTCAATGGTGATTTGCCGATGATGGACCGTTTATTTACAACGCATAAGACGAAGAGAACCTATGAACCATCTTCTGGTTGTTTGCTCATTTATGCAGGGGTTCACGGTGCGTATGACGAACAGAATATTCACCAATTCTTTATGAGTAATGAACATGAGCAACACATGAATGATGTTTTTAAGGAGAAAAAATGGCATAACAATCCTTCATTTTATCTGTTTAATCCATCGATGATTGACGACACGTTGGCACCAGCTGGGAAAAGTGTTCTTTATTTTCTTGTACCTGCACCAGTTAATGAGACGTTAGACAATGAAGCAGAGTATGTCGAACGAGTATTGCAACGTGCTGAGCAACAGTACGAAGGCTTACGGGAGCGAATTGAATGGCTTGAAGTGAAAACACCACAAGACGCTGCTTTAGAAGGGCTGTTTGCAGGAGGGAGCTTTGGAATTGCTCCATCATATAAGCAATCGGGTGTATTTCGTCCTCAGTTCCAACCGTACGCCTACAAAAATGTCTATGCCGTTGGTGCGTCTATTCATCCAGGAGGCGGCATACCAATTGTCATGCAAGGCGCTCAACTACTCGTAGATTATCTGCTAACAAAGGAAATGAAGGAGCGGCGATCACATGCTTAGTAAACGAGAAGCGTATCAGTGTTGTAAAACTCAAATTGATAAACATAGTAAGACGTTTTCGAAAGCTTTTCAATCTTTACCGACGGCAAATCGACAAGCGGTTTGGGCCGTTTATGCGTTTTGTAGATACGTCGATGACATTGTTGATGAAGGAGCAAACCCTAAAGAGCAACTACTTGAATTTGAACGGGAATTTCAGTTGTTCTTAGAAAACAATCAACGACATGTTGAGCACAAAGAGGAAACGGCCTACATTTGGATCGCATTGGAAGACGTTTTTCAGTCATTTACGATGAGGCATGAACCGTTTTTAGATATGATACAAGGTCAACAATTTGACTTAGAAGAACAACGAATTCCTACGCTTGCCCATACAGAAACGTATGGATATTATGTAGCCGGTAGTGTTGGGTTGATGTTGCAACCAATTTTAGCGCCTAAGCGATCGTACGAAGAGATGAAAGACGGTGCGGTGGCGCTTGGTGTTGCTATGCAAATAACGAACATTTTACGAGACATTGGTGAAGATTACGAGATTGGTCGCTTGTACGTGCCACAGTCATTACTCGATATGTATCCAAGGGCAATGGAAGCTATTACAACGAAAACAGTCAATGAAGATTTTGTGATGGTCTGGGAGCAAATGGCTTCTAGAGCAGATGAGTTGTACGAAGAAGCTTTGCGAACGATTCATTATTATCCTATCTACTCAAGATACTCAGTGAAAGCCGCAGCGCACTTGTATTGGAAAATTCTCGATAAAGTTCGTAGCAACGGGTACAATGTATTTCATGAGCGTGCGTACGTCGACCAAACTGAAAAGAAACTAATTCTTGAACAAATTCAAATTGAAGGAACTCAAAATGCAATAAGCTAAAAATGACAGTGCACAAGTTAGTGCACTGTCATTTTCTTCGTATGGCTAGCGGCGAGTTTACCACTTAAAACGACGAGTGGTGAGCCGCCACCTGGGTGAGTAGAGCCCCCGGTAAAGGTAAGGTTGTTAAACGTAGTTGATGCGTTGAAAGGACGTAGAAATGCTTGACGTAATGAATTTGAACTGAGTCCATAAATCGCGCCTTTGTATGCGCCAAACTCTTTGGCAATATCCATTGGAGTGAAAGTTTTCATTTGATGATCATATTCTACATTCACACCAAATGTTTGTAAGCGCTGAAAAATGAGTGAGCGGTAAGTTTGGCTGTCGTAAATGAGACTATCTGATAAGGCAGGTGCGTTAACTAGTACGTATAAGTTATCTCCTTGACGTCGTTGAGTGCGGTCTGTACTACTGCTGTTGCTAATGTAGATTGTCGGTTCATCTACGTATCGCTTTGCTTTGAAAAGCTCATGAAACTCACGTTTATAGTTATCTGCGAAGTACACTTGGTGATGATGTTGCAAGTTCTTCTGAGGTTGGTTATTTCGTAACATCATCACAAATGCTGATGATGACGGAGTGAATGATCGATCAGCTGGAGGGGGTGTTTTTAACAACGTACTCGTTTGTGTTAACAAGTCTCCATTTAAAATGACATGATCACAAGCATAAGATTGATCGGCTTGTGTAATAACTTCGGTGATTTTTTTCTCATGCGTGCGAAGAGAGGTTGCTTCTTCGCCGTAGTGAAACGACACACCGTTATTTTTCGCACATGACTCTAATCGTTTTGCAATCTTTGTGTTTCCTCCTTGTACGTAATAGACGCCATCATTAAATTCTAAATGAGCAATCATCGTAAATGTAGCCGGTACTTGATAAGGAGAGGAACCAACATACGTCGCGTAACGATCAAGTGCTTGAATGAGTCGCTCATCTTTAAATAATGAGCGGTGGAACGCGTGCATCGTTGTAAACGGCTTTACAGCTGTTAAAGCGGTCGCTAAGCGAGGGTTCAAATAGTCACGCCAACTCGTAAAACTACGGGTGAAAAAGTTTGTTTTTGACATGTGAAAGATTCGAGCAACTGTTTTTTTGTACTGCTTAAATGCCGTGTAATCGGATTGAGAAAGCTGTTCTTTCATCGTGCGTTCATCACTTGAAAAGAGTAGTGGTGCACCATTTTTAAAGTAATTCATCGTATGATCTTGAAGTTTAATGAATGGAAGTGGCTCATCGTCTCCGCCGTAGGTGAGAACGTCCTGGAAAACGTCAGGCATTGTAATCGTATTTGGGCCAAAGTCAAAGGACGCATCACCGACAGTTTGCTTATGGAGCTTGCCACCAGGTTGGTTGCGTTTTTCTATAACCGTAACATCATAACCGTCTCGACTTAAATAGATGGCTGCAGACAATCCGCCAAGTCCGGCACCAATAATAACGACTCTTTTCATTGATACGTCCGTCCTTTCCATGTGTATCCTTTTGAACGTGTATTTACGTACATGGAACGTAGTAATAGCGCAAGTAAACATAGGATTGCAATCGGGTGAAATAAAGAAAGTAGTGGTGATTCTTTTACTCGTAGGTCGATCGCGAGTCGAATGAGTACTACAATTCCATAAGGGAGGAGTAACCAACTGTTCAACGTAACGACACCATATGTGGCAATAACAAATGGAGCAATGAATGTTACCGTGTAAAAAAGAGTAAGTACAAGTGCAAGAACATAAGAGCGACCAATACCTGTAAAGACGTTTTTCGTAAATCCATTCCATACCTCACGGTTCGTATCGTACATATAGCAGTCAACATAATCTGTAATGTTGGCTAATATCGCTCGGTTACCACTTCGTTTTACAGCACGCATGAGTGCAACGTCATCTACAATCTCACCTCTAACTCCTTCATGTCCACCTGCTTTTTCGTATGCGCTTTTCGTAAACATCATAAAGCTCCCATGAGCAGCACTTGCTTTTATCATGGAAGAATGATTGGCAAGATAAAGAGGCAAGTGAAAACCAACGAGAAAGTGTTGCAACGGAATAAGTAAGTGTCCGAGAATCCCTTTCTTAATGAACTTAGGAAAGCCTGACAGGAATCCAGCACGTTTTTTGAGTAGCAGTTGAATGCTTGCTTCAATCGTTTTCGGGCGGATGGTTACATCGGCATCTAAAAACAACAAATAGTCACCGTTCGCCCTCTTTGAAAGCTGATGACAAGCATGGACTTTTCCGATCCAGCCAGATGGAAGGGGAGCGCCATCGATGACCGATGCATTTGAAAAGCGTTGCAAACCTGATTCTAGAAGAGAGCGTGTGTTGTCGGTTGATTGGTCATCTAGAATAATCAATTCACTATTGGCAGGCATTGCTTCGTATAAACTAGACAATAACGTTTTTACGTTACGCTCTTCATTACGCATTGGCACGAGAATACTCACGCACGACGCATTCTTCTCATTCGCTGAATACGTCAGACGAGGCATAAATAAGCCGTTTACAACCGTCCATACGAAGAGCAATACTAACAACAAGCATAGTGAGACAATCATCGCTTTCTCTCCGATCTACGTGATAGCGTCTGAAACCATTCACTTATCGTCCTTCTTCCTGCAACGAGCGTTTCAAATTGTTGAAGATCACCTGTAATCACCGAATTGCGTAGACGATCTAGCTGTCTAGTCATCTGTTCTTCAAATGTTTCGACGGTTGAGTGGGTCAGGGTACACGTTTGTACGTTGATAAAAACTTCAGGCTTTTGTTCCCTTAAAAACGTATAATAAGCACTAATAAACGTAACTTCACCATGTGGTGCTTTGTTATGAAAATGAACGACCCCACGCTGGACTGCTAACGGTCGCAGTTCTTGATGACGTTCTTCTCCTTGTGGAAACAACCATACTGATTTTTTGGATTGTAACAATGATTGCGTGTAACGATAACTCGTTCGCAATTTCCCTCGATCTTTGGAATCGATTGAAAAAGCACCAAGACGTCGGAAAAACGGAAACTTCTGCAAGCCTTCTTCATCCATCATCATGTACGCATCACTGTTGAACAGCTTTTCGTTTAATAAAAAACAGAGCAGTCCATCCCACCAACTGCTATGATTCATCACGAAAAGTGACGTAGGTTGTTTGTTGATCCGCTCATCTAAAACGTGTATGCCGTAAAAATTTTTACGGCATTGCCATAACATAAACGGGAGAAAAATCGCATGAAACAGACGACTTTTATTCGCTTTGATCATAAATGACTCCGATTAAAACGATTCGTTATCATTCGAGCAACAACCATCGTTACAACACCTGAAATAGCGGCTAACCATAAACCGTTGACCGCACATAAAAAGGTAAACATAAAAACGATCATATAAAAGAGAGCAACGGTACGCGGCCACCAGTACGAGTGAACTTGTTTGTTCCATACTCGTGCGAGATGAAAGAGTACATAAATAAAGCTGTGTAGAACAAAAGCGACGATAAACCAGCCAACAAAATTAGAAAAAGGAATACCGTAATAAAATCCGTCGGTGCCACCCCATTCCCAATACGTTTTCACTTCAAAAGCGACGGGATCAATGACAAGGTCAATGGCAACAGCAAAAAGACTTGCCGTTAATACGTATCCGAATCCTTTAATAGCGCTGGACTTTACGTGACTAAACCACGGTGAAACGAGGGCGTGTGTTGTAGCGATTACCATAAGCCAAGCAGTGCCAATTGTAAACGGTACATTAAAAAATACGAGCCCGAAATCTGGATTATAATCATAATCTCCAAAAAGAAGACCTGTACTAACTCCGAATACTTCTGCAGCGATTGAAAACACCATAATAACGGTAACAGTTATGCCTCCAATGAAGATGCCGTATGTACGAATAAAATAAAAGCCACCAAGAACCCCACACAAAATTAAAAAAACTGAGTTTGCCCATTCGAGTGGTGGTGGTACAAGATCAAACGTGAGTAAAAAGATGCCGACGGTATACCAAAAGACAAACAGACGAAAAGTAACCAGATCAATTTTCGAGTTCAAACAATTCACACCTTTTTAGATTGGTAGAGCTTCAGATTAACACAAAACCCTCGAAGAATCGCAACATACGCTCGGACTCTTCGAGGTTTATGGAGTTAGAGATGTTTAATTTTGTTTCGTCTTGCTTGA
Source organism: Geomicrobium sp. JCM 19038 (assembly GCF_000698125.1). GTDB lineage: Bacteria > Bacillota > Bacilli > Bacillales > Marinococcaceae > Geomicrobium_A. Next base: position 241,562 of record NZ_BAXA01000001.1, read on the forward strand.
ATGCTATAAAAAGCGAACAATACGACGAGTACAAGATACGCTAGTGTGTATGGTGGTGCCGCGTTAAATGCAAGTTCTGAAGCATGTGTAAATCCGAAGTACGAAAGTACTGCGCCAAAGAATGCGTACAGTGCAGCTTGATCAAAACGGTGATCAATAATAAATACTGTAATTGCACCTAGTACAATTCCTGTGAACATGGCCCCTTCACCGAGAGGTGTTAACCCTGTTGAAATACCATCAATAACATGTGCTGCGTCTCCTTGAAAACGCGTCATAATGTAGTTGGCAACGTAAGGAAGAAGGGCAATTACGACAGCAGGGTAATACTTCTTCGCGTTCGTATGGAATGCGGTCGCTACCATACTCACACCTGCAAAAACTAAGATTGGTGCAACGGCTGCAGTCGGGATAATGGTAGATAGTGCGCCAATTAAACCGAAAACCGCAGCAACAAAAAAGACAATTCCATTTAATAAGCTATAACCGCGTCCAGCGCCCATCCATTTCGAGCCGATAGATGCGATGTATACCGTTGTTGGGAAAACGCCACCGAAAAATGTACCTAAAATCGTACCACTACCATCTACAGCTTGGCATTCACGAACGTCATAGCGATCGCCTTCAGCTGCCATGGCAGCTGTGTTGTTCATCGTTTCAACGGCATTGTAAAGCGTGATCGGTAAGATAACAGCAAGTAGCCCTACAAATCCGGTAAACAAAGCTTGGAAACCGTGGAACACTTCTAGACTCGGAATAAATGGATAAAAGCCAACTTGATCGAGCGCAGTGCTCACATCTTGTAACGTAATCTCTCCTAATGAGAATGCTAGTATCGTTCCGACGATAATTGCGAATAAAGAAGACGGAATATTAAATGGTAACGCTACTTTTCCAAGAATTCCAAGAAGAATAATAAATAGTGCAACTAAACCGACGACAGGTAGAGCGAACACTTCAAAAAGCATCTCACCTGCTATAAACGTGAGGGCAACACCTGCTAAAGCTCCGAGCATTGCAGGTCGAGGTAGGTGCTTCGTTAACCAATTTCCACTAAAGGAAATCAGTACTTCAATTAATCCACTTATAAAACATGCAGCTAAGCCGATGCGAAAGGCGAGTTCAGCATTGCCGCCTGTGAGTGTATAGGCAGGAGCAAGCACTCCGAAAAGAAAAACGAACATAACAGGCGTACTAATTCCATACGCTAAAGCCGTCACGTCTGAGCGGTTTTCTTTCACTGCAAGACGCTTGGCTTGATAAGAGTAATAAATGTTTCCCGCAATAACAGCAATTGCAGCCCCTGGAATCACTTTCGTAAAGACAATGTCCGCGGGAAATCCGATTGTCAGCATCGTCGCCGCAATAATAACGAAGTTTGCAAGGTTGTTTTGAAATAACGCGAAAAATGCATCGATGTCTTGCCGTTTAAATAGTGGATAGTGGACCGTTTCCGACTTCAAAAAAACAACCCCTTCGTTTTATTCGTGAATAAATTCAATATGGTCCATCTCAAGTGTATCAATTCTTGCAAGTGATTCTACACGATAGTTACGATCATCAAGCTTTTTGCGACCGGGTTGAAAGGATTTTTCAATAACAATCGCAATGGCACTTACCGAAGCACCCGCTTGTTCTACGACATCACATAAGCCAAGGGCAGCTTCACCGTTTGCCAAAAAGTCATCAACGAGAACAACATGGTCATCGCTTGAGAGAAATTGCTTGGAAATTGTAATCGTACGTGACACTTGCTTTGTAAATGAATACACATCTGCTGTGTAAACAGAGTCGTCCATCGTAATCGACTTTTGTTTACGTGCGAAAACCATTTCAACTCCGTATAGTTTTGCGAGCATAAGTGCAGGTGCAATTCCTGAGGATTCAATCGTAACGATTTTTGTTACAGGTACGCCTTCTAGACGCTTTTTCCATTCAATCGCCATCTCTTCCATTAATTGTGGATCTATTTGGTGATTTAAAAACGTGTCAACCTTTAAAACACCTGATCCTAATACAAGTCCGTCTTGGACGATTCGTTCTTCTAGTAATCTCATGTGATGCTCCCCCTAATCTAATAACGACTAAAAACCCCACGCTCACAACGAGTGAACGTGGGGCATAAGTGTATGCATCACCATTCACTCGTAGTCGGAAGATTACGGTCTTCCGGTAGAAACTTGCAAGCCAATCCTTGCGATTATACGAGCGGTTTGTATATCAAGTATTAACGCATTATAACGTAGGTTCGACTATTTGCATAGATGATGAATCGATAGTTACTCTCAAAATAAAAGTTCGATTAGCGTGAAAACAAAAACACACCTTACAGAGTGTAAGGTGTGAACAATTGATGACACATCTAAGATTCACATGTATGTCTTTGACAAGACACGTAGTGGTCGTTATCGTAAAAGTACTTACACATGAGTTGGATCTAAGAAAATAAACACGAAGATCGCAAGTGCAAAGCAGTAAATCGCAAAGTAGTATAATTTGCTTTTCTCAAGCCAGCCGATTAGCCACTTAATACCGATGATTGAGAAGATAAACGTAACAACGAAGGCTACGATAAGTGACAATGGACCAGCGCCTTCCATTCCTCCAGACATTAAATCGCGAATCGCTAGAATCGATGAACCTAAAATTACAGGAATGGATAGCAAGAATGAAAAGCGAACGGCTGTTTTCTTTTCAAGTCCAAGTGCAAGACCTGTAATTAACGTTGATCCTGAACGAGAAATTCCGGGTATAACGGCTAGTGTTTGCGCAAGACCAATGACAATGGAGTCAATGAAGTTCATTTCATTAATCCCACGTGTATGTTTGTACTTAATTCTTTCGATTACGAGAAGGAAAATACCCGTTAATAGTAAAGCACTACCTAACACAAATGGTGTTTTTAGAAATTGGTTAGCATAATCTTCTAGCACGAGACCGAGCACACCAGTAATACCTGTTGCGATTACTAGGTAAAGAGCGAATAGAAATGCTGGTCTGTCTTGTGCTTTTCTTTCCGTGATGAACCGAAGCGATCCAGTCACAATTGCTAAAATATCTTTACGGAAAAAGATAACGACCGCAAGCATTGAAGCAATGTGCAGCAAGATTTCGAACGTAAGACCTTCGAAGTTCGTGCCAAAAATAAATTGCAAAATGACGAGGTGTGCAGTACTTGAAATCGGTAAAAACTCAGTGAGACCTTGTACAATTCCAAAAATAATCGCTTCCCAAACAGACATAATAATGGTTTCTCCTTCCAAAACAGAAAAAAAGGTATTCAATTCGAGGTGAAAAAGTTGAAAATACGTAAATGGTTAACGGTTGCTGCGGTAGCGATTGCCGCAGTTGTTAGTTTAAGTATCATCTATGAAAATGTATCGTCTCCTCCCGTCGGTGTCAACCAAGGAATGCAAGCACCTGACTTTACGTTAGAACGAGGCGATGTAGAAGGCGAAAAAATGAGTCTAAAAGATCAAGAAGGTCAGTTTGTTATTTTGAATCTGTGGGCTTCCTGGTGTGAACCTTGTATTGAAGAATTACCGTTATTGAGCGACATGCACACATCATATAAAGACGATGGTGTCGTTGTACTAGCGGTTAACATGACAACATACGAACGTCAAATTGACAATGCGTTTGAGTTTTTAGATGAACATCCAGTCGAGATGCCTATATTAATGGATTATGATGGAGATTTCTTAGCAACTATCCCCTTCAAGCATTACCGACGACGTACTTAATTAATGAAAATGGCGTAATTGTTGATATTATTGTTGGCGAGTTAACCGACGAAATGGTTGAGCGAAGAATCACCCCATTTATTGATCAACGAACAGCTTAACGCTTTAGTTGTTGCATCGCATCCGACCATTCTTTTACTGTAGTAAAATGTTTTTCATAGTGTTTAATCATATGGAGAACTTGCCAGCTTTTGCCTTGTAGAATGACACGGTCTTGATCTACGTAAATTTTCATGTGTACCTCCTGTACAACCGTTGTGGTACAGTCATATGCAAAGGAATTATTGATTATACGTATTGTGGAGGAGAGCCGATGGACCTAACAGAAAAAACGGTAAAGAAAGAAACGGTGTTTGAAGGTAAAGTCATCACGCTTGAACTGCACGACGTGACGCTTCCGGATAAATCAAGTGGAAAACGAGAAGTCATTAAGCATCCAGGTGCTGTAGCAGTGTTAGCAGTGACCCCTGAAGGAACAATTCCTCTCATCCGCCAGTATCGTAAAGCGAGTGAACAAACATTGCTAGAAATTCCTGCAGGAAAAAAAGAAGCGGGTGAAGAGCCGCTTGAGACAGCCAAGCGTGAACTAAAAGAAGAGACTGGATTTAGTGCGGAGCACTTTGTAGACATTGGTGGTTTTTATACGTCACCAGGTTTTGCAGATGAGTATATTCATATTTATCTAGCCGAAAATGTTTCGACAGGTGAAGCGAATACTGATGAAGATGAGTTTCTTGAAATCGAGATGTGGTCAAAGGAAGAAGCGATCCAGTTTGCGCTAAAAGGAAAATTCAATGACGCAAAAACCGCATACAGTTTATTGCAATTGTTTGCCAGACAGAATCTAGCAGACAAGTCATAAATCTATGAGCCTTCTCATACGTTCAAGTAATGGTATGAGGAGGTTTTTTATATGAAATTTAGACAATTTGTAGAGCGTCAAGTATATATGCACGTTGCTGAATACCGTTCATTGTATGTGTTTTTGGCCGTGTTGTTTTTTACAGGCATTATTTTTGGCGCTGTTGTTGTTAATAGTTTAAGCTTGTCTCAAAAAGACGATTTGTTCATTTATTTACAACAGTTTTTCGGACAAGTTGGTGATGGTCAAGTGACAGCAGATCGCGATTTGTTTTGGGAGAGTTTGATGTATAATGTGAAATACATCGGATTGATGTTTATTCTCGGATTATCCGTCATTGGTTCACCACTCATTTTATTGTTATTATTTTTAAAAGGAATGGCGATCGGTTTTACCGTCGGTTTTCTCGTTAACCAGATGGGTGTACCTGGTTTTTCATTATCGCTCGTTAGTGTACTCCCACAAAATTTAATCGTCGTGCCGGTGATGATTATTGTTGCTGTTATGAGTGTGGCGTTTTCGTTTCGTCTCATTCGTCAACAATTTATGAAAGTACAGCGTCAAGAACCAATCTTTCCGCATTTCTTTCGCATGTGCTTGTTTTTACTCGTTGCTGTCGTCTTACTTGCAAGTGCAAGTGCAATTGAAGCATTTTTGTCACCTACATTACTTTCATGGGTAACTGAGAATGTTCTTTAATTATATTGGTTATTAGTTTATAATAATTATTATATGAAAACGATAATGATTATCGTTTAGTATTGACACGAAATAAGATCAATCATATAATTATGAAAGACCTCAAGGGGGGAGATTATGGCTGTGAAAGAACGCATGGACTATATCAAAAAGCAGTTGCATTCTCAAAGTTATAAGTTAACGCCCCAAAGAGAAGCAACTGTTGAAGTGTTGCTTGAGAACGAAGAAGACCATTTAAGTGCAGAGGATGTATACTTACTCGTTAAAGATAAAGCACCTGAAATTGGTTTAGCGACCGTGTACCGTACACTTGAATTACTAAATGAACTTGAAATTGTCGATAAAATTAACTTCGGAGATGGCGTGTCGCGCTACGACTTGCGCAAAGAAGGTGCAAACCATTCTCATCACCATCTCGTCTGCATTCAATGCGGTGACGTTTCTGAGATCGAAGAAGATTTGCTCGGAGAAGTTGAAGTGAAAGTTGAACGTGAATGGCAATTTAAGATTAAAGATCATCGTCTTACATTCCACGGAGTATGTAGCAAATGTCAACGTGACAAAGATTCAACAAATGAAGAAGTCGGACGACAAACAGTCGACCAACTGTAAGCTGTATTCATTGATACATGAATGCAGCTTTTTTCTATGTGAATACGTATAGTTCTTCCTTTCCTCGGCATAAGATGGGACAAAGTAGAGATTTGAGGAGGAACGTTCATGTTGTCTCGATTTGAAGCGATTTGGAATGGTTGCAAAATTTTAATTGTTTTTGTTGCGTGCACAGCTTTCTTTTACTATGGTATCCTGTTTTTAATGGCTGAATATCAAGGGGATCAACGCTATGATACGCCTGAGGGAAATGCCATTAAAGTGTTCGAAAATATGAGTGAAGAAGACATTACGTTTCGAGAGCGATTATGGCACTTTTGGCAAAGAGGTGAGTAGTTGGTGCAATCATTGGCAATGGACGACCCTATACACGATTATTTACATTATTGCCTCGTTGAGCGGGGGCACTCCCAAAATACACTATCGGCTTATGAACGTGACTTAATGAGTTATAAACAGTACGTTAATGAAACTCATGAGCTTACAAGTTGGACAGACATTAAGCGTAGTCATATTCTCGATTACTTGTATACGTTAAGAACTGAGGGGAGAACGCCGACTTCACTTGCGAGGATGTTATCATCGATTCGCTCGTTTCATCAATTTTTACTGCGAGAGCGTGTTGCGATGCACGATCCATCGGATTTGATTGAATCGCCAAGATCGGGAAGAAAACTTCCGGTCGTTTTGTCGATCGTTGAAGTTGAACGCCTCATTCATAATGCAGAGAATACGGAAACGAAATTCAAAGACCGTGATGTCGCAATGTTTGAGCTCATGTATGGTACGGGAATGAGAGTTACAGAGCTTTGCGATCTTAAATTGGATGACATAAACCTTGATTTAGGCTTTGTTCGTTGCATCGGAAAAGGGAATAAAGAGCGAATTGTACCACTCGGGCAACCGGCAATGAACGCGATTGATCGTTACTTACAGAACTTGCGTCCGACTCTCCTGAAAAAGTTGAGTGAAGAAACGTTGTTTTTGAATCGGCAAGGCAACCGCTTAAGTCGGCAAGGATTTTGGAAGATCTTAAAGAAAAATGCCACTGAAGCTAGCATTTATAAAGACGTAACCCCTCATACGCTAAGACACTCCTTTGCGACGCATCTTATTGAAAACGGTGCCGATTTACGAGTCGTACAAGAAATGCTAGGACATGCTGATATTACGACTACACAAATCTACACGCACATCTCCAACAAACATCTACGTGATGTATACAGTCATTACCACCCTAGAGCTAAAGGAAAGGAAGATCATAAATGACGTCTAACCATCCTTATAATCGTATATTTTTAGTCGTTATGGATTCACTTGGCATTGGCAATGGTCCAGATGCATTGGAGTACGGTGATGAAGGTTCAGATACGCTAGGAGCTATTGTAAACAAACTAGGCGGTCTGGAAATTCCTCATCTTAACAAGTTAGGATTAGGCAACCTAAAGCAAGGACCTAAACTTACACCTACAACAGAACCTTTAGCTTATTATGGCAAGATGAATGAGCTTTCCAAAAGTAAAGATACAATGACAGGACATTGGGAACTAATGGGACTTTATATTGATAAGCCGTTTCGAACGTTTCCTGATGGGTTCCCTAAACAACTGATCGATCAATTAGAACAAGAAACCGGACGCAAAGTAATCGGAAATAAAGTTGCTTCTGGAACAGAGATTATCGAAGAGCTTGGAGAAGAACACGTGAATACGGGCGCGCTCATTGTCTATACGTCAGCAGATTCTGTTTTACAAATTGCAGCTCACGAATCGGTCGTTCCAATTGATGAGTTGTATGAGATTTGTAAAAAGGCACGTACGATGACGCTAGATGAGCCTTATATGCTCGGTCGAATAATTGCAAGACCATTTGTCGGAGACGTAGGATCGTTTGAGCGAACGTCAAACCGTCATGATTATGCGTTAAAGCCATTTGCACCTACCGTTATGAATGCACTGAATGAGGCTGGTATTACGTCTCAAGCGATCGGTAAGATCGATGACATTTTTGATGGTGAAGGTGTGAACGATCGCATGAGAACATCTTCCAATATGGATGGGATGGACAAGCTCATTCTTTCTGCAAACAAAGATTTTACAGGATTATCGTTTTTGAACCTTGTTGACTTTGATGCGTTATTCGGTCATCGCCGCGATCCAGAAGGATATGGACGTGCGATTGAAGAGTTTGATGCACGATTACCAGAGCTGTTTGATGTTTTACGTGAAGATGATCTTCTTCTTATAACGGCTGATCACGGAAATGATCCGACGTATAAAGGAACCGACCATACTCGTGAGCAAGTGCCATTACTTGCGTATTCTCCATCAATGAACGTTGGCCATGACCTTGGCACACGCGACACGTTCGCTGACGTTGGCGCAACGATTGCAGAAAATTTCTCTGTGTCGATGCCAAAGTATGGAACGAGCTTCTTACAATCACTGAAGGGAAAATAAAAGATGTCATTAATCCAAGAAAATGTAGAGATTATCCGCAACGCAACAGATGTACAACCTGAAATTGCACTCATATTAGGCTCAGGACTAGGAGAGCTTGGCAATAAAATCGAAGCAGACGTTATTCTTCCATATGATGAGATGAAAGGGTTTAAAACATCCACAGTAGCAGGACATGCTGGACGTTTTGTAATTGGTACACTTGCAGGAAAATCAGTCATCGCGATGCAAGGACGCTTTCACTACTATGAAGGATATGGGATGGAAGACGTTGTTTTGCCCGTTCGTGTGATGGCAGCGCTTGGCATTAAATCTCTAATCGTAAGTAATGCTGCAGGTGGGGTTAACACGTCGTTTAACCCTGGTGATTTAATGCTCATAGATGATCATATTAACTTTATGCACAATCATCCGCTTATCGGTCCAAACGATGAAACGGTTGGGCCTCGTTTCCCAGATTTATCACAAGCATATGATCAAGAATTGCAAACGTTAGCTACTACAGTTGCCGATACGCAACAACTTTCTTTAAGAAAAGGCGTTTATGCTGCAGTAACAGGACCAACCTATGAAACACCAGCCGAAGTGCGGATGTTCCGTACACTCGGAGCTGATGCGGTTGGAATGAGTACTGTTCCTGAAGTGATTGTTGCACGTCATCAAAACATTAAAGTGCTTGGAATTTCTTGCATTTCGAATGCAGCAGCTGGCATATTAGATCAACCTCTCAGTCATGAAGAAGTCATTGAAACGACTGAAGATGTGAAAGACAGGTTCATGAAGTTAGTCACAGCAATTATTGAGAAAATGTAGTAGATATTCTTTTTAAAGAAAAGGTGAAATACATGAGAATGGTTGACTTTATCGCAAATAAACGCGACGGACTCGTACACGATGATGAGCATATTAAACAATTTGTAACAGAATACACAAACGGATCAATCCCTGATTATCAAGCGTCAGCATGGGCAATGGCGGTATACTTTCAAGGAATGACGAAAGAAGAAAGTGCGGCCCTTACTCACGCAATGGCAAAGTCTGGCGATGAGCTTGATTTGTCACAAATTGAAGGCGTTAAAGTGGATAAACATTCAACAGGTGGCGTTGGGGATAAAACGACATTTATCTTGTCCCCACTCGTTGCAGCAGCAGGTGTTCCAGTGGCAAAAATGTCAGGTCGTGGGCTCGGTCATACGGGTGGTACGATTGACAAGCTCGAAGCATTTTCTGGATTTCAAACAGAAATGACAGTTGATCGTTTTATTGATCTTGTCAATGAGCATAAGCTTGCTCTTGTCGGACAAACGGGGAACTTAACACCTGCCGATAAGAAGCTTTACGCATTACGCGACGTAACAGCAACGGTTAACGCGATGCCTTTGATTGCAAGTTCAGTAATGAGTAAGAAGATTGCTGCTGGTGCCGATGGCATCGTACTTGATGTGAAAGTTGGAAGTGGCGCATTTATGAGCGACCTTGATGCAGCAAGAGAGCTCGCACAAACAATGGTTCAAATCGGGAATGAGCTTGGGCGTCAAACTGTAGCTGTGTTATCAGACATGGACCAACCACTCGGCGAAATGGTCGGAAACTCCCTTGAAGTAAAAGAAGCGATTGACGTTCTTAAAGGTGGCGGTCCAAAAGACGTTCGCGACTTAAGTGTTCGACTTGCGGCTCATATGCTCGTACTTGCAAACAAAGTTGACTCTGTAGAAGCAGGAGAGCAACTTGCAAATGAGTTACTCCAAAACGGGAAAGCGCTTGAAGCGTTTCGCCAATTCGTGGAACGCCAAGGTGGCGATCCGACGTTTGTTGATAACCCAGAAGCATTTGTAAAAGCGAACCACATCATTGCGGTAACGGCGAAAGAAGACGGGTACGTCAAGCAAATTCATGCAGCGAAAATTGGCCAAGCAGCAGGTCACCTTGGCGCTGGGCGAATGACAAAAGACGAGGAAATCGATCACAGTGTTGGTGTACAAGTTAAGAAAAAACGTGGCGATTACGTAAACGCAGGCGATGTGCTTACGTATATTCATTCAAACAAAGAAGAAGTCGCAGACGTGGTGAAATTGATCGAAGAAAGCTACACGATCACAAAAGAACACGTTGAGCCATTGCCTTTAATTATGGATGAAATGCTAAAATAATCGTCTTTACGACTTGCTTAAAGTGAGCCTTTAAGCAAGTCGTTTTTTTGTGCCTTCGTTTTTTCATAGGTTCACACGTTTATGTAGAGATTATTTTGGTGAAACTAGTAGAAAAACGGAGGATTAGAGACGATGATAAAAAGGCTAGTAAGTGCGTTAGTTGGGGCGGTACTTGTTTTTTCCGTTCCGCTTTCCACAGTGTCAGCTCAGGAGAAGACGATGACAGATGATGTAGGTTCTGCAATATTAATTGAAGCAGATACGGGGAATGTATTAATGGAGAAAAATTCAGAAGAAGCACTTCCACCGGCTTCAATGACGAAGATTATGACGATGTTACTCATTATGGAAGAAATTAAAGCTGAGAATCTATCGTTTGAAGATCTCGTCACAACGAGTGAATACGCGGCTTCAATGGGTGGGTCACAAATCTTTTTAGAGCCTGGTGAAGAAATGAGCGTTCGCGATCTATTAAAAGCGATTGCGGTTGCCTCTGGAAATGATGCATCCGTTGCAATGGCGGAACATATTGCAGGTTCTGAAGAAGCGTTCGTTGACATGATGAATGAGAAAGCAAAGGATTTAGGACTCTCAAATACGACCTTTAACAATACGAATGGTTTACCAGGTGAAAATCATAAAACGAGTGCGCACGACCTTGCAAAGATGGCACAAGAGCTATTAAAACATGAAGAAATCACGTCATTTACGAGCATCTATGAAGATTATTTACGTCAAGGAACTGACGACGAATTCTGGCTCGTAAACACGAACCGCTTAATTAAGTTTTATGACGGAATGGACGGCCTGAAAACTGGATTCACACGTGAGTCGATGTACGGTCTTACTGCAACTGCAAAACGAGATGACATGCGATTGATTGCTGTCGTCATGGGAGCTGAAACGCCGCAGATTCGAAACAATACGATTACGAGTTTGATGGATCACGGTTTTGCGAATTATCACGTTGAATCATTGTTTGATAAAGGTGCTGCCGTAACAAGCGTTCCAGTTGAAAAAGGAACGAAGTCAACAGTTGTTGGTGAACTAGAAGATCAAATAAGCTTACTTCTGAAAAAAGGTGAAACTGCTGAAACAGTTGAAGAGAAGGTTACCGTATCTGATTTAAAAGCACCGATCCAAAAAGGTGAAGTAATCGGAGAGTTTCAGTTGTTGAACGACCAAGATGTCGTTTCTACGTCGAACATTATTGCAAAAGAAGATATCGAAAGTGCGTCATGGTGGGAGTTATTCAAGCGTAGCGCCTTAAAAATCTTAGGTGTTGAGCGAGGTGATTCGACAACGAATGACGAAGTTTCAGAGACTAGCATGAATTAAAACTGCTTTTGTCACACGTAAAGGAACTTGAGTGGTGACGTTGAACTTTTTAGGGGAGACAGCTAATTTGAATTGTGAGAGAGACTGGAGGAGCGGTTATGAGTTTTTCTGTTGAAGTAGAACAAAAGCAAAACATACTCTGTGTGCGTTTGCACGGAGAGTTAGACCATCATTCAGCGAGTGAACTACGTGCAATTGTTGACCGTCATTTAGAAGAGCATAATACAAAACATATCGTTTTGAATGCAGAAGGCTTAACGTTCATGGATAGCTCTGGTATTGGCGTCATTCTTGGTAGGTATAAGAAGCTTCAACCTCGAGGTGGAAGGTTGATCGTTTGTGGAGTGAGTGCACCTGTTTATCGTTTATTTGAAATGGCAGGGCTGTTTAAGGTATTATCCTTAGAAGAACAGGAATCTCATGCACTACAAGCTTTGGGGGAGGCCGTGTAAATGAAGAACGAAATGGAAATCCAATTCTCTGCACTAAGTCAAAATGAGTCATTTGCCCGTGTGAGTGTTGCAGCTTTCATTGCGCAACTAGATCCGACGATGGACGAGCTAACAGAAATTAAGACGGTTGTGTCTGAAGCCGTGACGAATGCGATTATTCATGGCTATGAAGAAAATCCAGCCGGAACAGTTACAATTACCGTTCATCTAGACGATGATGTGGTTGGCATTAGCGTGCGTGATGAAGGTGGTGGCATTGATGATGTGGATCAAGCAAAAGAGCCACTGTACACGTCAAAACCTGACCTTGAACGTTCAGGAATGGGATTTACGATCATGGAAAACTTTATGGATGAAATGAGTGTCACGTCTGTAGCAGGACGTGGAACGACGGTCTATGTCAAGAAACAGCTGTCCAAAAACAAAGTTGTGAACCATTAAGGGGCGTTGTTATGGAGACAAAAACCAAACGAGATAAAAAACCATCAGATGAGCAAGTGCGGACATGGATTGAAGAAAGTCAAAAAGGGATAAAAGAATCTCGAGACCAACTGATTGAAAATAACACTCGGCTCGTCTGGTCTGTTGTTCAGCGATTTTTAAATCGTGGCTACGAAGCCGAGGATTTGTTTCAAATCGGTTGTATCGGGCTTATGAAATCGATCGATAAGTTTGATTTGTCTTATCAAGTGAAATTCTCAACGTATGCCGTTCCGATGATTATCGGAGAAATCCAACGATTTATTCGAGATGATGGAACGGTTAAAGTAAGTCGTTCTTTAAAAGAGTTAAACCATAAAATCCGTAAACAAAAAGAAGAGTTAACGAAACAACTCGGGAGAATTCCGACGATTAACGAAATTGCGCAATCACTGGATATCTCTACAGAAGATGTTGTGTTTGCTAATGAAGCAACACGTACGTTGTCATCACTTCATGAAACGGTCTATGAAAACGAGGGTGATCCGATTACGCTCATGGATCAAATATCAGATCCTGATGAATCTAAATGGTTTGATGAGCTAGCTCTCAGAGATGTCGTCAGACATTTGGAAAAAAGGGAAAGACTGATCGTTTTCTTACGATACTACAAAGATAAAACACAGTCTGAAGTGGCAGAGCGGTTAGGGATCTCACAAGTGCAAGTCTCTCGACTCGAAAAGAAAATTTTAGAAAAGATGCGAAAAGAAATGGTCGAGTGATCGTTAACAACATTTTGTTAACCGTGGCGTAACAGAACGGCTCACCACGTCATGAACCTCACAAGTATGGTTATAGGTGACCTTCTGAGTAGTGGATCATTACTTTTTTCAATCAAGCCTTGTACCTGCAAGGCTTTTTTTGTGTCTATTTTTGGCTGCACGTTGATCTGGGCACAAAGCAAATGGTGGTTGCATACAACGATAGTATATGAAAGAAAATGGGGGACGAAATGATGACGTTGCCACCATCAAAAGGTAGTCGAATTCTAGGAAGCATTGCGAACGTGATTCAAGATGCTTTTAATCACCACGTTGTACCAATTGCAAGACAGTTACTTGAGAATCAATTGCACGTAATCGAATATGACAATGGGTACACGATTGAAGGTCGGTTCCCGAACATGACAAAAGATGACATTACAATTGAGTATGAAGCACCGTATTTAATGATCTCTGCAGCAAAGCATAACGGCCACTATTACGAGCGAAGTTCTCGGACGTTTTATTTACCAAATGCGGATGATACTCAAATGAATGGCTCTTTAGAACAAGGTTTATTTTATTTAACGATCCCAAAACAAGCCGCAGTTACGAATCGTTTGCATGAAGATGAGTGATCTTAAGCACTCGTCTTTACTTTTTATAAATTTCACATACCATAATAGTGAAACGTTCCGTCAATACATAATGAGGTAAACATTGCTTCATAATAAAACGGTAAAAGGGTGAGGTGTGGATTGTGCAAAAAGTGATTTTCGTGACAGATGGAGACGCCATTGCGTGTAAGGCAATCATACGAGCAACAAAAACGTTATCGATCGGTCACGTTATTTTATCAGGAGGCAATCCGACGTGCTGCTCGTATGAAGATCTCTTAAAAAAAGTAAAAGCGAGTGAGTATCTGATTACAGTCGTTTTATTTGATGATGCTGGACAAGTCGAAATCGGCAAAGGTGAAACGTTAATGAAGCAGTTAGCTGAAGAAGAGGAAATGGAAATTATCGGTGCACTCGCTGTTTCATCAGCGGACCGTTCTGCTGATTGGACGAGTTGATGTGTCCATTGATCGCAACGGACAACTCGTCAGTCAAGGAGTTGATAAAGAGGGCATTCCAGATCTAGAAGATCACAAAGTTCATGGTGACACTGTATATGTGCTCGACCAACTAGATATAAAAACGGTTGTAGGAATTGGAGATCTCGGAAAGATGGCTGGAAGGGATGACCCCCATAAAGGTGCGAAAGTAACAACAAAAGCACTGAAGTTGATTATAGAACGGAGTGCAAAGTAGCATGAAAGAGCAAACGAAGCGAGAACATACGCCACTATCTTCTCATATCCATAAAAACGAAAAGATTTTTAAAGAACGTCTCGGTATGGATGATAGTTTTGATGTTGGTGTACGTAAGTTAAACATACTAGAAAAAGAAGTACAAATTTATTATTGCAACGGGTTAACAAATATTGAAAATGTAATTGAAGTATTAAAAGAATTAATGCATTTGGATCATTTAGACCCAGAAGCGGACACCGTTCAAGAAACAATTGAGAACCATTTAACCCATCTACAAGTCGAATACACAGAAACGATCGAAGACTGTATTTTTTATATGTTAAGTGGTCTCGTTTTTATATTGCTTGAAGATGAAAAGAAAGCCTTCGTTGTCGATGTGCGTAATTATCCAGGTCGTTCACCACAAGAACCTGACACAGAACGGGTCGTTCGTGGTGCAAGGGACGGGTATACGGAGAACATTATTGAAAATACCGGACTAACGAGACGTCACATACGTGATGAAAATTTACGTAATGAAATTATGCAAATTGGTTCAAGATCGAAGACGGATATTTGTATCTCGTATATTCATGGCGTCGCAGATCCAGACCTCGTTTCAATAATAAAAAAAGAGCTCGAACAAATTGATATTGACGGTATTTCAATGGCTGATAAGACGATTGAAGAATATCTTGTCAATCAAGGATGGAACCCGTTCCCGCTCGTTCGATATACAGAACGACCAGACGTTGCTTCAACTCATTTGTTGGAAGGTCACGTCGCCATAATTGTTGATACTTCACCGTCAGTTATCATGTTACCCGTAACGTTTTTTCACCATGTTCAACACGCAGAAGAGTTTCGCCAATCAGCAGCAGTCGGGACGTTTTTACGGTGGGTACGGTTTATCGGGATCATTTCATCCATTCTTATCGTTCCTTTATGGTCATTGCTCGTTTTACAACCAGATATGATTCCAGATGCGCTCAGTTATCTCGGTCCTGAAGAAGAATCAAACGTCCCACTCATGGCGCAAGTGCTCGTCGCTGAGTTTGGAATTGAGTTGTTACGAATGGCCGCCATTCATACACCTTCACCACTTGCGACGGCTCTCGGTTTAGTGGCAGCATTATTAATTGGTGACGTTGCGATTAGTGTTGGTTTGTTGACTCCTGAAGTTATCTTATATATGTCTCTTGGGGCGGTCGGAATTTTTGCGGTTCCTAGTGCTGAGATGGGAACAGCTTTAAAGATGCTTCGAATTGTGCTCATCATCGCAACGGGGTTGTTTTTGAGTTATGGACTCGTCATTGCGTTAACTGTCGTGTTGATTCTCATGGCAGGAATGAAACCACTTCATAAACCGTATTTATGGCCATTTCTTCCGTTTGATCCGAAAGGAATGTGGCAAATTGCTATTCGCACAACGGTGCCAAGCATGAGACTTCGACCTCGAATTGTTAATCCGAAAGATCCGGTTAAACAAGGAGACAATTAAAAACAGAGATGGTACAATAATTGGCATGAATAGTGAGAGGTGAGGGCATGTCAAACGATGTACATCAAAGAAGCATCACGATTGGTGGCGTGAGCGCCGAAGAACTAGTAAATACGTATGGTACGCCACTATATGCCTACGATACCACGGTGATTCGCAATAAAGCTCATGCCTTTATCGATGCATTTAAAGAAGAAGAAATTAATTTTCAAGTTGCTTATGCGAGCAAAGCCTTTAGTACGGTAGCAATGGTTCAACTCGCTGAACAGTTAGGTTTAAGTTTAGATGTCGTTTCTGGTGGAGAATTGTACACAGCCAAAAAAGCTGGTTTTCCAATGGAGAAGGTTCATTTTCACGGCAACAACAAAAGTTTAAAAGAAATTAAGGAAGCGATTGAGCTTGGAATCGGCTGTTTTGTTGTTGATAATTTTCATGAATTATCATTGCTCTCTAGTGAGAGTAAGAGACAAAGAAAAGTTGCGCCAGTCTTACTAAGAGTCACACCAGGTGTTGAAGCACATACGCATGCGTATATTTCTACTGGACAAGAAGATTCTAAGTTTGGCTTTGACCTTCAAGCTGGACAAGCAAAGCGCGCAGCCGTTGAAGTGTTAGAAGACGATTCTTTACACTTGCTCGGTCTTCATTGTCATATCGGATCACAAATCTTTGAGACCGATGGATTTATTGAAGCGATTGATGTTTTGTACAGTCATTTACAAAACTGGAAACAAACGTTGTCATATGAAGCTGAAGTCGTTAACACTGGTGGTGGATTTGGAATTCGTTATACAGAAGACGATCAACCACTCGATCCCTCCGTATTCGTAAAAACAATCGTCAAAGCTGTGAAGGATGCTTCAGAACGTTTAGGTATGGCAATACCAGAAATTTGGATTGAACCAGGCCGGTCAATTGTTGGAGAAGCAGGAAGTACAATTTATACGATTGGTTCAGAGAAAGTTATTGAGAATGTTCGCCACTATATTAGTGTGGACGGTGGAATGAGCGACAATATTCGCCCAGCTTTGTATGATGCAAAATATGACGCGGCGCTTGCCCATCAGGCAATGCCTGATAACGAGCAAGTGACGTATGCGATTGCTGGAAAAGCTTGTGAAAGTGGTGATATGCTCATTGATGCAATCACGCTTCCAAAAGCAAAATCGGGAGACTTGTTAATTGTTTATTCGACAGGAGCTTATGGATATTCAATGGCAAGCAACTATAATCGTCTCGCTAAGCCTGCGGTTGTGTTTGTAGAAGGTGGCAAGCATCAGCTGGTCGTTAAGCGAGAAACGTATGAAGACCTTGTTAAGAATGACCTTTCGCTACAATCCTTAGACTAAGTTTGCTGCAGGATAATTCTCCCCTTTTCGAACGAGAACTTGCTGATTGGGTCTCGCATATGTATAATGATACAAGATACGATGCTAAAGTGAGGAAATGTGGCTTTAAAGCATGGCTCGTCCATGTTTTTGTTTTTTCATGTCACAAGAACGAGTTGTATCTCTTTTTATGTAAGAGGGGAGAGTCAGGCAAATGTTAGTGAAATATAAATCATCGTTTAAAAAAATCGCGATGGGTCTTTTATCTTTCATGCCGGACCTTAAAGATATAAAAACGTTGACAGAGACGATTAATCGATATGAAAATGAAGATAACTGGAAGTTGTTTTTATGGAAAAAGGACGACGACTTTGTAGGAGTTGTTGGTTATATTGAGCGTGAAGATGGTACCATTTTGCTTGAGCACGTTTGTGTGAATCCGTCTTATCGTTCTGAAGGCGTTGGCGTTCAAATGGTATGCACATTAGAAGACCGCCTCGATAAAAGTCTTATAGGCAATGAAAAGACCGAACCGTTCCTAAACAGTTGTCAATCGCATCGCGCGAACATGGAAATGTAGTCGTTTAAGCTCTTAGCGAATGATCGCTAAGAGCTTTTCTCGCTTGCATTATTTTTAACGTGGAGGAGTCATTTTGGAACGTTATCAAGTAAAGTTGGAAAGCTTTGAAGGACCGCTTGACTTGTTGTTGCACCTCGTACAACAAGCCGAGGTTGATCTTTATGACATACCAGTTGCAGAGATTACTGCACAATACATGACGTACATACATGCGATGCAGCAACTTGAGTTGGACGTTGCGAGCGAATACCTCGTGATGGCATCGTCACTACTGGCAATTAAAAGTAAAATGTTACTGCCTACACCTGAGTTGGTAAATGATGACGAAGAATGGGAAGAGTGGGAAGAAGAAGATCCGCGTGAAGAATTGGCGATGCAGCTCGATTTGTATCGAAAATATAAAGAAGCAGCAACTTCTCTACAAGAGCGAAGCGATCATCGTGCGAAACGCTATAGCAAATCTCCGACCGATCTTGAACAATATAAAGATTATACTGAAGTTCAAGAAGTGGATGAAGACGTCGATGCGACTGTAACGGATTTAATCCAAGCTTTCCAAAAGATGAAACAGCGTGTGCGAATGCGTTCGCCAAAGCATACGACCGTTGAGCAAGAAAGGCATTCAATTGAAGAACGAATGACTGTTATTACAGATGTGTTAGCAGACCAAAACGCACCCGTTTCGTTTCAACAAGCGTTTGCCATCGGAGAGATGGACAGACAAGTGACGACGTTTATTGCGCTCTTGCAACTCGTGAAAGATGGCGATGTTTCATGTGAGCAAGAGGAGAATTTTGAAGATATTTGGATTCAGGCTAAAGGAATGAGTGTACATGCATGAGGAGTTAACCGGTATTATCGAAACGCTTCTTTATGTAAGTGGTGATGAAGGCATAGACGTCGCCCGACTTGCAACAGTATTAGAACTTGAAGAAGATAAAGTGAGCCGTGAGTTAGAGCGTTTGAAAGAGGAATATGAAGAAAAAGGGTATACATTGCAATTGATGAAGTTTGGGAGTGTCTATACGTTAACGACGAGACCGAAGTATGCTTCTTACATCGAACGATACGCGAAGCCGCCTGAACGCTCAACATTGTCACAAGCGGCTCTAGAGTCACTTGCAATTGTCGCTTATCGCCAACCTGTGACTCGGAGTGATGTGGAAGAAATCCGCGGCGTAAACGCAGATCGAGCCTTAAGCACGCTCGTCAGTAAAGGATTAGTTGAAGAGTCTGGCAGGGCAAAAGGAGTGGGGCGTGCCATTCTTTACGTAACGACCGAACGTTTTCTTGACGTTTTTGAACTTGAATCATTGCAACATTTACCGAAGATCGAAGATGATCAAGACCAAGAAGTAGAACAAATGGACTTGTTCTTAAGCAACTATAAAGACCTTCAAAGCGAGGAATAAAACGAGTGAGCCCTAGTTCATTGAACTAGGGCTTTTTTGTTGCAATGCTTTACTGTTCACGCAAGAGTCGGGCTTAATATATAGCGATCGTGGAACAAGGCAGTAATTTAATGTAACCTGACGCGCCATTAATAGACAATTCTTCCAGCCGATCATGACTGGTTTTTTGTTTTAGGAAAGTATTGACACGTATGAGCCTTGTTCTTCGGCGGACAATAAAATTAATTAAGAAAGTAGGTGAATACGTTCGTGAAACACTTTCGATCTTTATTTATCGTTAGTTTACTACTTATTGGCTTGTTGCAAGGGTGTACAGAGGAAAGTCGTGAGCTTTTGATGAATGATTTATCCACGCATCACACAGATGAATTACATGCTGTGCAATTGGAACATTCGCCATATGCAAATGATCAACCAAAAGATCACCAAGCGCTTGCTCAAAAAGCGAAAAGCATTACAAAAACGTTGGAACACGTCACAGATGTATACGCGGTTTCTTTAGGTAACCACGTTTTTATAGCGCCACAAGTTGAACATCACATTCGATTTGAATTAAAAGAGTTCGGTGAACGTGCTGAAAAGAAGTTAGACGCACGGCTACCTAGTACGACACAACTCCATTTCTCTACCGACCAAAAAGCGTTTCAAGAACTAAAGAAGTTAGAAAAAGATGTAGATGAGAAGAAAATTGGCGGCTCTGAAACACATGAACGCTTGTTAGAAATTCAAGAGTATATGAAACCATTATAGGAGGAAACGTATGAGTCAACAAAATGACGATCAAATGGAGAAGGAAGCCTATCAAAAAGTAGCCAGTCGAATTGAACCGAAACGGCCCATGTTCATGAACTGTATAAAAGCGTTCCTTGTAGGAGGGTTCATTTGCGTAATTGGCCAGTGCATTAGCACGTTTTACATGCACTTTTTTCATTTCAATGAAGCTACAGTAGGAGCACCAACGGTTGCGACGTTAATATTTATTTCAGTACTACTCACAGGATTTGGTGTTTATGATAAATTTTCTCAATTTGCAGGTGCTGGTACAGCTGTGCCTGTTACAGGTTTTGCAAATTCAATGGCTTCAACCGCCATTGAGTACAAAACGGAAGGTTATGTGCTTGGGGTTGGTGGTAACATGTTTAAGCTTGCAGGCTCGGTAATCGTATTCGGTACGGTTGCAGCCTTTATTATCGGGATTATTTATACGGTCGCTACAGGTCAATGGGGGGCGATGTAATGTACATTAGCAAACAGAGCTTTCGTTACGAAAGTGAGCCATGCATCGTCTCGTCCGGGGTTGTTGTCGGTCCGACCGAAGCAAAAGGACCGCTCAAGGATCATTTCGATAAAATGTATGATGATTTGTGGATCAATGAAGATTCCTTTGAAAAAGCTCAAAAAAAGTTAATGGAAGAAGCGTGCAAAGAAACGTTAACGAAAGCAAACATTTCCTCAGAAGAGGTTGCCTTTCTATTTGGTGGCGATCTGATTAATCAAATTACCGGTACGAGTTTTGCTTCGCGAACGTTAGGCATTCCGTTCTTCGGTCTGTTTGGGGCGTGCTCTACTTCAATGGAAGCCTTATCACTTGCTGCAATGGTCGTTGAACAAGGGGCGCCATACGTTTTGGCTGGAACGGCTAGCCATTATGCAGCTATTGAAAAGCAGTTCCGCTATCCAATTGAGTATGGATCCCAAAGACCACCAACCGCCCAACGAACGGTCACAGCTGGTGGGGCAGCACTCGTAGCACCGACTGGATCTAACATTCATGTGACGAAATCGACGATCGGTAAAGTGATTGATAACGGTATTAAAGATCCATTTAATATGGGAGCAGCGATGGCGCCTGCAGCAGTGGATACGATTCTGACGCATTTTAACGATTTTCACACGTCTGAAGAAGACTACGACTTAATTTTGACCGGTGATTTAGGACAAGTTGGACGCTCGATCGCACTTGAATGGTTTCGACAAAAAGGTGTGACCTTACCAGAAGGAAAGTTCCAAGATTGTGGGCTAATGATTTATGATGATGAACCTGAAGCAATGGCAGGAGCGAGTGGGACCGGTTGTTCAGCAGCAGTCGTTTTTAGTAAAATCCTACAAAGAAATGCAACAAGGAAAGTATAAAAAAATACTTGTTTGTGCAACAGGAGCACTTCTTTCACCGTTAACGTATCAACAAAAAGAGTCGATTCCATGCATTGCTCATGCTGTTGTGATTGAACGGAAAGGGGCGTAAACGATGATTTTCCTATGGGCATTTATTGTTGGTGGCCTTATTTGTGTAGTCGGTCAGCTCATGATGGACGGTTTGAAGTTAACACCTGCACATACGATGGCAACGCTCGTTGTAGTCGGAGCAGTTCTCGATGGACTTGGACTTTATGAACGATTGATCGATTTTGCGGGAGCGGGAGCGACCGTACCGATCACAAGCTTTGGTAATCAACTTGTGCACGGAGCACTTGCAGAAGCAGACCGTACAGGGTTAATTGGTGTGATTACTGGGATCTTTCAAATTACGAGTGCGGGTATTTCAGCTGCGATCATCTTCTCATTCTTAGCAGCACTCGTATTTAAGCCGAAAGGTTAATGCTCAAACGTATGTAGCGTTAGCTCACCGTTTTGTTTCGTGACCGTTAAGCGACCATAATGGTCCAAATCGGCATAGAAGATATCTTTTAATGAGCGGATGTTCTGTTTTTTTAGCATCGTAATCAGTTGGAGTTCATCTATATGAAATTTTTTCGTCGTACTCTGATCAAGCTCACCGTCGACGATTAAAGGATAGGACAACCGTTCTGGTTGTCCATTTTCATTTTTTAAGATGCTTAAACGTCCGTTTGCTTCAATGATGGCATAATGAATAGAATCGTGATGAAATACGTCTTTCTCCCGTAACATTCCGATAATATTGTCTAGCGTGTAATGGATGTGTCGGATGTTCTTTGGAATGAATTTGCCGTGCTCCATGACAATGGTCGGGGCAAATGTGACCCGCTTACCGAATTGTTTATAATGTAACGTTAAATAAGTCCATAACCGTTGGAAAAATGCAATTGCAACGATTGCATAAGCTGTATGTATATGTGGAACCGTTGGATCTGCAATATCGGCACCGGTAACTGAAGCTAGCGTAATCATGATTAAGTAGTCAAATACAGGCAATTCACCAACGGACCGCTTTCCCATAAACAACGTACAGACGAGCAGTAATGGGATGATGGTCACAATTCTTCCTGAGACGACTGCGAAATCAGCAAGTAAGTTTTCCATTTATTAATGTACCTTTCTTTTTTTATACAGTTTGCCTCTGATTGCTCGTTTCATTCTGTAATCATACTTTGTCCAACGATCACATAGATTGAGGTAACGTGTGGTGGCAGGAGGGAAAAGGGATGAAAAGGCGAGGGATTGGATGTTTAGTATTGGCACTTTTATTTATCATACATCCATGGACGGGACAGGCTGAAACACCAGCAAGCGAAGCTCCATTCTCTGTTTCAGGAGAAGCGGCAGTATTGATTGAGGTTGATAGTGGGCGAGTGATGTATGAGAAAAACGCGGATACAAGTTTGAGGATTGCGAGTATAACGAAAATTATGACGTCGCTCATTGCAATTGAACAAGGCGATCTGGATGATAAAGTCACCATTTCAAGTAACGCGGAAGGAACCGAAGGGTCTTCTTTGTATTTACGTGCAGGTGAAAAAGTAACGCTTGAGGACCTGATTTACGGTTTAATGCTTCGTTCTGGTAATGACAGTGCTGTAGCGATTGCTGAACACGTTGGTGGCAGCATTGATGGATTTGTTTATTTGATGAATGAAAAAGTTCATGAACTTGGGTTAGAAAAAACGGTGTTTGCAAATCCACACGGACTTGATGACCATGAAGAGCATTACTCAAGTGCGAAAGACATGGCAGTGATTATGCAAGAAGCAATGAAATACGAGAAGTTTCGTGACATTTCAGGAACAAAGATCCATAAAGCACCGAATGAAAACGAGTCGTGGGATCGAGTGTGGAAAAACAAAAACCGACTGCTTACAGAGCGATACGAGTACAGTACAGGAGGAAAGACAGGCTTTACGAAAAGAGCTAAGCGTACACTCGTCTCTTCTGCGGAGAAAGACGGCATGGAATTAATTGCAGTCACGCTCAATGCACCGTCTGATTGGGACGACCATGTTCGTATGTTTGAATATGGGTTTAGTGACTACGAAATGACGACCCTCATTAACGAAGGTGAACTTACAAGAAGCGAAGTACAAGAAGATTTATCAGGGTTGTACGTAAAAGAAAGTGTGCGTTACCCGCTGAAAGAAGATGAGGAAAAGCGAGTCGTTCCGAAAGTGGTATTAACAGAAGAAGACGATGAGCGTGCAGGTAGTTTGCAATTTATGTTAGATAATCAGACGTTAACGTCATTGCCTGTATTCAAAATGGAGGAAGAAGTTGACGACAAGCCGTCATTTTGGTCTCGCATAAAGCAACAATTTGAGCAATGGATGAGGTGAAACGATGATTAATTGGATATGGATGACCATGCTAATCATCGGATTAATATTTGCAGTGATTAACAATCGGATGGATGAAGTCAATGCTGCGATTTTTGAAGGGGCTGAACAAGCTGTAACGTTAAGTTTTGGCTTAATTAGCGTATTGGTTTTCTGGCTTGGCATGATGAAGATCGCCCAAGAAGGTGGCCTATTAAAGGCGTTGTCGAAGTTTCTCGCGCCTGTGATTGGCAAGCTGTTCCCAGAAGTGCCAAAAGATCATCCGGCAATGGGGTATATTCTATCAAATATGACCGCTAATTTCTTTGGTCTTGGAAATGCAGCAACACCGATGGGGATCAAAGCGATGGAACAGTTAAAAGTGCTAAACGGAGGGAAAGACGAAGCGAGTCGCTCAATGATTACGTTTTTAGCGATTAATACAGCGAGCATTACGCTAATACCAACGACAGTTATAGCAATTCGAATGACATATGATTCTCAAAACCCTGGAGAAATTATCGGCACGACAATTGCTGCGACGATTGTTGGTGCTACGAGTGCAATACTCATTGATCGTTATTTCCATTGGCGTCGAACGAGACGAAAAAAGGTGAGATAAATGGTTATTCTATCGACAGTCTCCATGTATTTAATCCCGGTATTGTTGTTCGTTATTTTAGCGACTGCGATTTATAAAAAAGTTCCGGCTTATGAAACCTTTGTTGATGGGGCTAAAGACGGCTTTCAGCTTGCCATTGGCATCATTCCTCCACTCGTTGCGATGCTCGTTGCGATTTCAATTTTCAGAGCATCTGGTGCGCTAGATTTTATTTTAGCAGGCATCGCTCCTCTGCTTGCTATGGTTGGTGTTCCACCAGATATCGTACCTCTCGCCATCATGAGACCGTTATCTGGGACAGGTGCACTCGGCATTATGAGTGACCTAATTGCCGTTCACGGTCCGGATTCATTAATCGGTCGAATGGCTTCCACGATGCAAGGGAGTACAGACACAACGCTTTATGTAATTACAGTTTATTTCGGAGCGGTCGGCATCAAGAAAATTGGGGATGCGTTAAAGGTAGGTTTATTAGCCGATGTTTGTGGGTTACTTGCGGCAATCTTTTTCGTAGTTCTTGTGTTTGGTTCGATGTAAAAAAGGTCATGCTGATAAAAAAGCATGGTCTTTTTGTTTTGTAAGAAAATTAGCGATGTTCAAAAGGCGTGTCTCCTCCTTGAACAATCAAAGTGTTAAGCGTATGATAAAATGCGAGGTGAAGACATGGAACGTTTGCAAAAAGTAATTGCCCAAGCAGGGATTACGTCAAGAAGAAAAGCTGAATCATTAATTCTCGCCGGTCGTGTGAAAGTGAATGGCGAGGTTGTCAAAACGCTCGGCACGAAAGTCGGTGAGCGCGCAACAATTGAAGTAGATGATGTACCAATTACGAAGGAAGCGCCGGTTTATTATGTGCTTTATAAACCTAGAAAGGTCATCTCTGCTGTAAAGGATGACAAAGATCGTAAAGTCGTTACCGACTTTATTGAAGAAGAAGAAGCACGCATTTATCCTGTTGGTCGTTTGGACTACGATACGTCTGGTTTAATTATTTTAACGAACGACGGTGAGTTTTCTAATTTAATGATGCACCCGAAAAGTAAAATTAAGAAAACGTATATCGCTAAAATTAAAGGGAAGCCTTCAAGAGAAACGTTAAAGCAATTAGCCAAAGGTGTTCAGTTAGAAGATGGAAAAACATTGCCAGCGAAAGTTTCCTTTAAATCTGGTAATAAACAAAACGATACGTCCATTATTGAGCTTGTCATTACAGAAGGTAGAAACCATCAAGTACGGAGAATGCTTGAGGCAGTTGGTCATCCAGTCCTTAAGTTAAAGCGAGAACAATATGGATTATTGACACTAGAAACGATGCAACCAGGTGATTATCGTCCGTTAAAACCAATTGAGGTGTCACGACTTCGTGAATTAGCTGTCACATAACCGTCATAGAAACGTGGAGTATCTTAGACGTATAGTCGGTATAATTGTTGTTAAATAAGAGCCTCACGAGTTAGGACGAGGTGATTGTATTGAAAGAGAAAGAAATTATTTGTGAATGTGGGCACTTGAACCCATACGGTACTGAAGTTTGTGGCTCATGCGGGAAGCCTCTCGTCAAAAACGATTCAAATGAGTTATTGAACATGCGCTATGAGGGTGCAGCGCGACGTTCACAAACGTATAATAAGTCGATCATAGATAAAGTATGGAATTTCTTTTCATCTGTAAAGGTAGGAATTACCATCATTGTCGTGATATTAATCGCATCGGCACTCGGAACAATCTTTCCTCAAGAATTATTTATTCCGCCTGGACAAGATGCTGCGACTTATTATGCTGAAGAACACGGCTGGGCTGGAGAACTGTACTATACACTCGGTTTTCATAATTTATACGGATCATGGTGGTACATGTTACTCATTACAGCACTTGGGATTTCAATTCTGATTGCAAGTATTGACCGTTTCTTCCCGCTTTACAAAGCATTAAAAAACCAACGAGTTACGCGTCACGAGAAATTCATGTCCCGTCAACGTATTTTCGGACGTTCAAATGTATCCGACCAAGATGAGACGATGAACAAAGCCGTGTCACTTCTGAGAAAGAAACGCTACAAGATTTTCGAAGAGAATGGAAACGTGCTTGCTGAAAAAGCGAGATGGGCAAGATGGGGTCCTTACGTTAACCATATTGGTCTCATTATTTTTTTAGTAGGTGCTATGTTACGGTTTTTCCCTGGTATGTATGTGGATGCAAACATGTGGTTCGTGAAGGAGAAACTGTGCCAGTTCCTGGTACAAGCCAAGACTATTACTTAGAAAACTTACAATTCGACGTTGAACTTTATGACGAAGATGACGAGCGCTTCCAAGGGGCAATGCAAGCCGCTCCTGGCGCAGAACACATTGAGACATTCCGAACACACTCTATTCTATACAAGCCAACAGATGAGTCTACGGTCGGTGCAGGTCGAGAATTAGAAGCCATTTCAGAACAAGACATTGAAGTGAACAGACCGCTCTATTTCGATAACTATTCTGTTTATCAGCTCGATTACAAATTAAATGAGTTAAGTGCGATGAGTTTTGATGTGGAAGATCGTGAAACAGGCGAGTCTGCTGGATCATTTACGGTTGATTTAAACAACCCTGAGGACTACTATACGCTTGATAACGGTGAAGAAGTCTACATCTACGATTATTTTGCTAACTTCATCATTAACGATGCGGGTGAACCGACAACAGAGAATAACGTTCCAGATAACCCGGCATTTATCTTCGAGATGACAAATGAAGATGGAGAAGAAGAACTGACATTTATTCGGATCCAAAGAAACTTTGAGATTAGAGACGACGAAGATGATCCACATCAGTATGCCTTTACATTTGCAGGTATTGATACGAATCACGTCACCGGCTTAAAGGTCCGTAAAGATTTGACGCTACCATTCCTCATTGCTGGTGGTTCAATATTCTTGTTAGGACTCTTACAAGGTTCGTATTGGCCACACCGTCGAATTTGGTTACAACGTGAAAATGATGGAGGGATCCTCATTGCAGCCCACACGAACAAAAACTGGGAATCCATCAAAAAAGAAATTCGTAGTGTAACTGAACAAACAGAGCTTAGTGAGCCCGTTGATCAGACGGATGAAGAGTATGAAAAGGAATATAAGGAAAAGGATAATCTTTAAGAGCGTACCGCTCGTTTAACACGAGCGGTTAGGAGGTACACGTATGAATTCTCTTGCAGAGTTGAGTAGTAATCTACTCTACATCGCCTTCTTCTTCTATTTCGCAGCGACAGTCTTTTACATTTTATCTGTAACAGGTCGTCAGTTCCGAAATAAAGAAGGAGATGTAAAGAAAAACCGTTGGGGTACTTGGGGGTACATTGCAACTGTCATTGGTGTTGTATTTGCTTTTGGGTATTTCTTTACGCGGTGGGCAGCAGGCGGACACCCGCCAGTCAGTAACATGTTTGAATACACCGCATTTTTAGCGATTTGTTTTAGTCTCGCATTTGTTGTTATCAATGGGATTTATAAATCAAACGTACTCGGTTTGTTTACGATTCCAGTCATTATGCTTATTATTGCATACGCATCCGTTTTCTCAACAGAAATTGCACCACTCGTACCGTCATTGCAATCAAACTGGTTAGCAATTCACGTTATTACAGTGGCATTGGCACAAGGGATTTTAGCCGTTAGTTTTGGAGCTGGACTCGTTTATTTAGTTCGAACTCTCGATTTGTCCGGTAAGAAAATGACAAAACGAACGTTTGGTATTGAGTTTATTATGTATACGTTGTTAACAGGTCTTGCCTTTGTTATCCTTACAAACGTTTTTGAAGCTACAAATTATGAAGCGCAATTTACGTATGTAAATGAGCAAGGCGAAGACGCTGAGAAGACGTACAACTTGCCAGCGATTATCGGTCCAAATGAAGGGGTTCTTCAAACAGAAGATCGTTTTTCTCCAATCTTTTACGCACCAGATTGGATCATTAGTGAAGATTTAAATACGGTCGTTTGGTCATTTGGTAGTGGTTTCCTACTTTATTGGGTGATTCGTTTAATTGGACGTAATCGCAGAATTGCTGCGATGTTACAACCACTCTTAAAAGGCGTAAAGCCACAAACAGTTGATGAATTAAGTTACCGAGCAATTGCGATTGGTTTCCCATTGTTTGCCCTTGGTGGACTTGCCTTTGCCATGATTTACGCTCAAATTGCGTGGACGAGATTCTGGGGTTGGGATCCTAAAGAAGTATGGGCGCTAATTACGTTCTTCTTCTATGCAGCATATTTACACTTAAGACTATCTAGAAACTGGATTGGTGAGCGATCTGCTTGGCTTGCGGTAATCGGATTTGCTATCATTATGTTTAACCTCATTTTTGTTAACTTAGTGATTGCTGGATTACACTCCTATGCATAAGCAGCAATTCACTTATTAGAAAGTATGAAAGAGGCGCTCTGTAAAAGATCGCCTCTTTCGTTCTAATTGTTATCGTATGTAACCATAATTGTTGTGGAGGGTTTGTGTGTATGGATACTGAATTTGAACGCGAACATGAAGTGAAAATTCTCGTCGTTGATGATGAAGAACGCATTCGTCGACTTCTTCGCATGTATTTGGAACGAGAGAAATATACGGTTGTCGAAGCAGAGAACGGTGAAGAGGCACTTCAATTAGCAACTGAAGACGATTATGACTTAATTTTGCTAGATTTAATGATGCCAGGCATGGACGGTATACAGGTGTTACAAGAATTACGTACGGTTAAAGCGACGCCTGTTGCTATTCTGACTGCAAAAGGTGAAGAAGCAAATCGCGTCCAAGGATTTGAAGAAGGTACAGATGACTATATCGTTAAGCCATTTAGTCCAAGAGAAGTTATTCTACGTGTAAAAGCGCTACTTCGCAGGACGTCATCTACGCGTTATTTGCAAACGGACACACAAGCGAAGAACATTCTCGTTTTTGATGCCATTTCAATTGACCATGATGCGCATCGTGTGACGGTAAAAGGGGAAGAGGTCGCACTAACGCCAAAAGAATATGAGTTGCTCTATTACTTGGCTAGTTCTCCAGATAAAGTATTTTCCAGAGAGAAGTTACTAAAGGACGTATGGAAGTACGAGTTTTTTGGTGACTTACGTACTGTAGACACCCACGTAAAACGCCTTCGTGAGAAATTAAATAGCATTTCAACAGACGCAGGTGACATGATTACGACGGTTTGGGGAATTGGCTATAAGTTCGAAAATGTGAAGCAAAAACAATGATTTGGCGGAGCATTGTAGGGAAGCTTTGGATCACGATTTTGATGCTCGTTACAGCAGTATTGGGCATTTTAGCAATACTGCTCTTTCAGTTTTTTGAAAACTTCCATCTATCACAAGTTGAAGATGAGCTGAGTAATCATGCGTCTTTTATCGTTGCAACCATTGAACAAGGGGAAGGACAGCCACAGTCCTTCCGCTCCGTACGTCAATTAGAACATGCGCATGGAATGAAAGTCGTTATTTTCCGTGAAAACATTCCATATTGGACGACAGATCCCGCTGTAGAAGAGAGTAATTACATACCACCGTTGTTTTTTGCCAACCATCAAACGTTTGAAGCGGTCTTTGAAGGCGAGCGACAAGTCATTAGCCCAATCGCGTATGAGCAGCCTGGTGATGAACAACCTTCAGAATATATTGTTGTTGGTGCACCTGCATACACACAAAACGATCAATTTGCAATATTCCTATACAATTCATTAGATTTAATGGATGAAACGACTGCTGAGACGAAACGAATTATTTTGCTTGCTGCAGGCATCGGTTTAATTTTAACAACGTTTTTTGCCTTTTTCCTTTCTAGCCGAGTCACGGCACCTCTTCGAAAGATGCGACAAGTAACACTTGAAGTTGCAAAAGGGAAGTTCGATACGTCTGTTCCGATGCTAACACACGATGAAATTGGGCAGTTAGCCATCGCGTTTAATCGAATGAGAAGACAATTGAACAATAATATAAATGCGTTAAATTATGAAAAGGCACAGCTAACGAGA
Source organism: Geomicrobium sp. JCM 19038 (assembly GCF_000698125.1). Lineage (GTDB taxonomy): Bacteria > Bacillota > Bacilli > Bacillales > Marinococcaceae > Geomicrobium_A. The sequence goes on from NZ_BAXA01000001.1 coordinate 272,310, forward strand.
ATTCTTAGTTCAATGGCAGACGGCGTGATTACATTGAATCGTCGGGGAGATATGGTCGTTACAAATCCTCCAGCAGAACGCTTTTTAGAAGCGTATGCTTATGAGAATGACGAGAATCAAGGGTTGCCTGAACGTTTGCAATTGCTATTCCAAAAAGTCGTCACTCATGAAGAAGAAGAATGGGTTGAATTATCGGTACAAGGAAGAACGTATGCGTCCTTAATGACCCCGTTGTACGATGAAGACCACGTTCGAGGAGTTGTGCTCGTTATACGTGATATGACCGAAGAACGTCAACACGACAAACTGCGAAAAGACTTTATCGCAAATGTTTCACATGAACTAAGAACTCCAATAGCGATGTTGCAAGGCTACAGCGAAGCATTGCTTGATCATGTCGCTGAAACCGAAGAAGAAAAAGAAGAGATGACGAGAATTATCTATGATGAGTCCCTTCGAATGGGCAGGCTAGTGAATGAGTTGTTGGATCTCGCTCGGATGGAGTCAGGCAATATCACCCTCATCAAACAAGATTTTGAAGTCGTACAGTTAGCGAAAAAGGTGCATCAGAAATTCCAGCAAATGGCGAAAGATGCAGACTTAGATTTGCACTTTAACTCTAGTGAAGAAGAAGCGATCATTTATGCGGACCCAGATCGAATTGAGCAAGTGTTAACGAATCTGTACTCGAACGCTGTACGTCACACAGAATCTGGTGGAAGTATTACGTGTAGCATGTCTTCAACAAATGAAACCGTAAAGATCCACATTATGGATACGGGAACTGGAATCCCAGAAAGCGATTTGCCGTTCGTATTTGAGCGGTTCTACAAAGCTGATAAAGCCAGAACGCGTGGTAATGCAGGAACGGGTCTTGGACTTGCGATCGTTAAGAACATCATTGAAAGTCACGGAGGAGAAATTGTCGTTCAGAGTAAAGAAGGTATGGGGACGACATTTACGATCACACTTCATAAAGCTCTAGAGCGAAAAGACTAGAAAAAGCAACTTAGTACAGTGCTCATTAATGTTGAGCACTGTACGATTTTAATGAGAGGTAACAATTAGGAGGTGGATGAGAGTGAAGATTTATACAAGAGGTGGAGACCAAGGGAAAACGAGTGTGATCGGTGGAAGGCGTTTTAAACATGATTTACGAATCCATGCATACGGTGCTCTAGACGAAGTAAATAGTTTTATCGGGCAAGCTAGAGTCATTTGTGAACGGTCTGAGCTTAACGTCTTAAAGCCGCAATTGTTAACGATTCAGCATGAACTATTTGATTGCGGAAGTGATCTTGCTACGGTGAAAGAAGATGCTGTTTTAAAAGTGCAACCAGCGATGATTGAGCAATTAGAGGCGTGGATTGATGCGTACACAGAAAAATCACCACAACTTGAACGGTTTATATTACCTGGGGGTTCAGAACTAGCCGCTTCGTTACACGTATGTCGCACTGAAACGAGACGGGCAGAACGTGCAATAGTAGAACTTAAGCAAGAAGAGCCGATTCATGACTCGGTTTTGCAGTATGTAAATCGATTGTCTGATTACTTTTTTTGCCGCTGCGCGTTTTGTGAATCATTCTCTGAATGTGTCAGATGTTGAGTATGAGCGTAGCGCAATTGTTTTTAAGGAATAACTGAAGATATACGTCATATACTGATTGTTGGTAATCATATATGGTTAGGAGTTAAAAGCATGTTGGATTATGTAAAACGATTCGGGATGGTATTGTTGTTTGCAGGAGTTTTACTCGTCATTATGAATGTTCTAGTCGTTACAACCTTTACAGTCTAACAAAGGAGCGAGCTTATGGAAGCCAGAGATACTCCTGTTTCAACGATAAAGTGGTTAAATGAGCAAACGAAGGCTCGAGAACAAGTGTGGCTTCTGGCGTTGTTTCGTTTTATGTTAAAGTACATTGAAAAACAAGGATCGGTCGAGCTAGATGAGGATGGACTGATTCGTCGTGAAGCTTGGCTTGATATTGAACAGATGCTTCACTACCAATTGCTACATGACAAAAAGACTGTAGAAGTACACCTTTATCGATTGTTTCAACACGTTTCACTTCTAGAAGGCTGGATTCACTTGAGTAATAATGAGCTCAAAATTACAGACAAAGGAACACTGTTTCTTACGAAAAGAGAACCCGAGCAACTGACGAAAATTCTTCACTACTTTTTTCCAAGGTCATAACAAAGCCCCTTTTTAAGACAATGACGTCTAAAAGGGGCTTTTGTATTGTTTAAAGTTCTATAACGTCAGCTGCGAGTATTGCTGGAACAGATGTTAATTGTTCAATCGCTTCCTGTGGGATTTCTTTATCGACTGAAAGCATCATGATTGCATCGCCGCCTTCTTCTTTACGACCGACTTGCATCGTTGCGATGTTCACGCCATGCTTCCCTAAAGCCTGCCCCATTTCACCAATTACACCAGGTTGGTCTGTGTGTCGAATATAAATTAAGTGACCCGATGGGAAGAGGTCGACATTAAACTCATTAATACGAATAATCCTCGGTCCAAAAGCATCAATGTACGTCCCGCGAACGAGAAATTCACCAGCCGTTCCTTTGATGTTCGCTTGTATGATGTTCGCATATCCGTAGCTTTCTGAGCTGTGAGCTTCACTGTAGGAAATGCCTCGCTCTTTGGCGATGATTCCTGCGTTTACTTCGTTAACACCTGCGTCAACTCGTGGCGAGAGAAAACCTGACATAAAACTTCTCGTCAGTACCGAAGTCTCTTCAGTTGCAATGTCGCCGCCAAATGAGACGTCAATATGTTGAACTGGGGTTTTAACACATTGCGATGCGAAATAACCCATTACTTTTGTTAAATCATAATACGGTTTAATTTGCTCATAAAGTTCTTCAGATATTGCAGGCAAGTTAATGGAATGTGTTGCAGGTGCCCCGTTTAATACTTGAGCAATTTCATAAGAAACTTGCGATGCAACACTTTCTTGTGCTTCATGCGTGGAAGCAGCAATATGAGGAGTTGCAATGACTTGTTTTAGGCTGATTAAGTCAAAATTATCAGTCGGTTCGTTCACGAATACGTCAAGTGCAGCACCGCCTACATGACCATCTTCAATTGCTTTTTGAAGGGCGGATTCATCAATGATCCCACCGCGGGCAATGTTTAGGATTAACACACCACGTTTTGTTTTCTTTAATGTTTCTTCATTTAGCAATCCTTTTGTTTCTTTCGTTAATGGCGTGTGTACAGTGATGACATCTGCTTGATTGAGCAGGTCCTCAAGGTCTACGAGTGTAACGCCGGCTTTTTTCGCGCGCTCTGGAGTGAGAAATGGATCATAGACGACGACTGACATTTGAAAAGCAGCAGCTCTTTTAGAAAGTTCTGAACCAATGCGGCCGAATCCGATAATGCCGAGTGTCTTTCCCCTTAGTTCCATCCCTTGAAACGCTTTTCGGTTCCACTCTTTTGCTTTGACAGACGCATACGCTTGTGGGATGTTACGAGAAAGTGCCATCATCATGGCGAATGTGTGTTCAGCAGTTGAAATTGTGTTTCCATCAGGAGCATTAATGACAATCACACCATGTTTCGTAGCTGCATCTAAATCAATATTATCGACACCAACTCCTGCTCTAGCGACGATTTTAAGATTAGGCATGCGTAACAATAACGCCTCATCAACTTGAGTTGCACTTCGTACAACAAGAGCAACAAAATCCTCTAACGAGTCTAATTCTGAAGGTTTCTTCTGGACGACTTCAATTCGTGGATCATCAAGCAATGGACGCAATCCTTCGGTACTCATTGAATCAGCGACAAGCACATATGATACAGTAACACTCACCAAACCCAGCTCCCTTTTTCTATGTATGTAGTTCTGTAACGCATGAAAGTGAACCTGTCAAAAAAATGCTCTATAGAGAAGAGCGACAGTTACGAGGAAGATGTCGTTTCAAATCGTAATGGATCACGATAAAACGGTTCGTTCGCATATTTAATTGAAGAAGATGGACATTCTTCGTATGCATCGAGAAAATCATCCTCTTTCTCTTCTGGCACAGCATTCATTCCAGTATTATCATCTGGAATATATTCTGACAAGCCTTCTTCATCATAATCAAAAAGGTCAGGAGCAGCTAAGCTACAAGCGCCACAAGCAATGCAAGTATCTTTATCGACGATTGTAAAAATAGCCATTCGTGAAACCCTCCAGATCATGTAAGTTACGTTTCATTGTATGCCTTTCAAGTGATTTTATCAACCGTTTCACGAACGTGTCACGATGTTCTCACAAAGTTCTTCGCAAATGAATTGTAAAAAAAGAGTGCTTGCGGTACTGTACTTGTATATAGTTCGGAATTGTACGGAAAGGGGAAGGAATATGGGGACAAAGTATCGTAGTAAAGAAATGAGTCAACGACAAGACAAGGATGAGTCCGCTGCTACTTTAGCGTCCACCCCTTCTAGGTTCAAACATACGGAAGAAAAAGGCGGGAACAACCAGCAGATGAGCAAGAGTCCGTTGCTACGACAAAAGAGAGTAAGAAAAGAAAACGTCAAACGAAAAGTCCAATATTGATTCAAGTGTTAACGATTGTGTTCGTGGCGCTTGTCATCTTTATCTTGTCTACCGCAATTTGAAAACTTGTATATCTGCAGTCACGCCTCATATAGTGTATTGAGGTGAATGAAATGATTAACAACGGAATGATCTCGCCAACACTAGCAAAATTGTTACGAGAACTAATTAAACGAAAAAAAGCAGAAAAGAAAGAAGAGCGCACGGTCATAACGCTTGGATGGTGTGCAGCGGCATGCTGGTTAATTGCTTTGTCGTACATCATCTTCGGTTTTGGAAGTGAACATACATCGATTGTAAATCGAACAACAGAGTCTGAACTCGGTCCACTGTTGATCGTCATGGGATTAGGTGCAACAGCCATGCTCACCGTTTATAGAAAGCGATACGATGAAGCAGAAAAAGACTACAAATCCCTTAGAAATCAAGTGATTGATCGCTATGACGAGTTCTGGGGTGACGAAGAGTTAAAAGGCATGCGTTATGACGTGTATGATTGGCTAGAAAAGGAACATGGTGTGAATTTATTCTACCGGTAATGACTTCTTTGTCGCTTTTGAATGTCCGATAACGGCGTAGTGTGATTTCAAGAAAGCAGTTTTAGAAACAGTTACACATTTATTCGAAATGTTTTGAATTTTTCCGAAGGCAACAACCCTTTGTTGAGTGAGACAAAAAACCTGAACAGGCATTCCAATTCGCTGGTTAAAATGCAAGTCTTCATCGAAGATCAACAGATGATCTTTCAGTGTTGTTCTACACATGGCAACGCCTCCTTTGCATCTTATTGATATGATAACTGAAAATTCATGAAATGAGAAGTAGATAATCGCCTAAATAATTGGTATAAAAAAGCAGACGAAGAATAGCTCGTCTGCTTTTTACGGCGTTTGAGAAAAGTCTTGTGCAAGGATGAGCCCGATAAAACAGAGCACCACTCCAACACCCATCAAAATAAAAGGAATGAGGAGCTTGCGTTTTAAATACAGAAAAAGAAGTAAAAGTAAAAATCCTCCGCCGAACAGGCTTGTTCCAATAATAAATGTCGTATATTCCATGATTCACCTCGTGTACGTACGTTGAATCCCTTATAATTATAATAGAAAATGGTTCATTACGACTAGCGTGTTCATGTCAATTTGTTGAAAAATGAAAGGGGTAATCTCTTGAACATAGAAGACTTACAACCAACTAAAATCGTCGTTTTAACTGGAGCGGGAATGTCTACAGAGTCTGGTGTGCCAGATTTCAGGTCACAGCGTGGTCTTTGGAGTCGTTATAATCCTGCGAAAGTAGCGAGTGTAGAGTCGTTAGAGAATCATTATGAGCTGTTCTCAGAATTTTATCGAGAGCGAATGAAAGCACTTAGAGCAATAGAACCTCACCGTGGTCATCGCATTTTGGCGGAATGGGAGCAAGCAGGCAAACTACATGCTGTTGCAACTCAAAATGTCGATGGACTGCACCAAGTAGCCGGTAATAAAAAAGTCTTAGAACTTCACGGTAGTATTCGTTCTACTCGATGCCATCAATGCGAACGCGTACAAAATGAAGAAACTTTTTTACGAGGTACGTATTGTGAACATTGTCAAGGAGTATTAAGGCCAAATGTTGTACTATTTGGTGAGATGTTGCCTGAACTCGTTTGGAATGAGGCCGTAAAGAAAATTGAAGAAGCAGATGTTTTACTTGTCATCGGAACGAGTTTACAGGTGAGTCCAGTTAATCAGTTGCCATATGTCGCGAAAGGGAAGACCGTTTATATTAACGATGAGCCGAGTGATTATCCGTTCGATTTTTGGATCAACAAGACGATCAGTTCTGGTCTCTTTGAACTTAAAAAAGCGTGGGGATAGAACTTATGACGTTACTTTTGTTTTTATTGTTGCCTTTAGTTATTATGCTCATCGCGATGAAAATTCAAGCAAACACGCTCGTCGTGGAAGAAAAAACGGTTCACGTTGAAGGTAACCATAAAGATTGTTCACTATTATTTATTAGTGATTTGCACAAGCGAAGGCTAAACGATCGTCACATAAAAACGATAAATACAGTAGATTGTGTCATCGTAGGAGGGGATCTTTTAGAGCGAACGACGACTGTTGAAACGCTCAAACACAACCTCAACATGTTAAAAAAATTATCAACACAAGTCATCGTCGTTTACGGCAATCATGATTATAGGTGGGACCAATGTCGACTAAGGACCATTTTGGATCAAGAAAACATCACTGTATTAGAAAACGAAGGTATGTACATTTCTGATGGCGTTTATGTGTACGGAACAAAAGATGAGTCGACGAAACAAGTGATTGTTCAAAAGCGGGGTCTTGGCGATTACTACATTCTTGTTAGTCACAATCCAATCGTTGCGCTACACCATACAAACAGTCGTCTGTACGACTTAATTTTATCGGGGCATACGCATGGTGGTCAGATACGATTGTTCGGTCTCGGTCTTCGCGAGCGGGGAAGGTGGTTGCAAGTAGGTAGTGCCAGGATGAGAATAAGCAACGGATTTGGTACACGTAAAGTTCACTTACGATTAGGAGCACCTCCTGAAGTACATCACATCCTTCTCAAAAAGGGCGCGACAACGTCTTTAAGTCGTGAACGCAGATGAGGGTAATTGAATAGCGTATACCATAACAGCATTCAAATGCCTGCGTGGTGAAAAGGAGGGGCGATATGCGTCTTGAAAGAATCGCCGCCAATAAAATAAAAGTTTTCCTTACGTTTGATGATTTAGAAGAACGTGGATTAACGATGGATGATTTGTGGCTCGACCGTCCGAGAGTACATCAACTGTTTCGCGAACTGGTAATGGAGGCGGATCAATTACTTGGATTTAAAGTTGATGGGGCGCTATCCGTTGAAGTGTTCTCAGTGCCTGCGCAAGGAATGGTTATTCATATTTCGAAAAATGAAGAAGATACGCTGTATGACGACGATGATATGATTGAAATGGATATAACCGTTGATGAGCGAAACGATTTATTTTATAAGTTTAAAGATTTTGAGGCTGTTATACAGCTCGTTCGAACTTTAAAGCGACTAGGTGTAAAAAGTGGCAAGCTACTTTCAATGAATGATTACTATTATTTGTATTTTCCTTATACTACGATCAAAAAAGTGAATATGGACAGCTTTATTGCGATTGTCTCTGAATACGCAGACGTTTGTCCCTACTCACATGTAGCCGTTGAGGAACATGGAAAGTTGCTCATGAAACGAAACGCGGTTGATCGGCTGGCGACAATATTTTATAAAGATAATCCAGACAAACAAGTGGAAAAACAGATCGATCTTTAATATAGTTAATATAGGAATTACTTCATGTAAAGTAGGGTAAAGACCCACTATAACCTGTTTTAAAGTCCGGAGTTTTCGATTATGCGTGAACTCCGGCTCACACTATGGAGGTGGCCCTTTAATGGGGAATATGAAGAGGAATGAACAGACAGTCGTAGACCAAGATGGAAACGAGAATCGTCGTATACAAGCAATGAAGTCTACGATTCAGAACGCGCTAGGTGCACTTGATTACACACAAGATACAACGGATATACTTACATCTGCATACCGCTCGTTCACTGTAGAAATTCCAATTACGATGGACGATGGCAGCATTCGAATCTTTAAGGGGTATCGTTCCCAACATATTCGTTCTTCACAGCCTTCAATTGGCAGTGTTATTTTGCATCCGAATTTGGATGAACAAGATGTACAAGCATTAGCAATGAAAACTTCTTTGCATACAGGTTTGTTAAATATTCCGTATAGCGGTGCTAGTGGAGCAATCATTTGTAACCCTTCTGATTTATCGTTTCATGAGCTTGAACAATTAAGTCGTGGCTATATTCGGGCATTATTACCGCTTATGAATGCAACGAAAGACATTATTACGCCTGATGTTCCAACGCCTGCGAATTTACAGCTAATGGCTTGGATGCACGATGAAGTTGAGATGATTCGTCCAGATCTACATCATAAAGTTGTTGCAGGACTGCCGGAGTCTCTTGGCGGTGTGCCTGGACGAGAGCATTCGGTTGCAAAAGGTGCAAAGTTCACGATTGAAAGAGCAGCTGAACGCTTAAATATGAGTGTACAAGATGCGAATATTATCGTTCACGGATTCGGCAATACAGGCGTGTATTTGGCTCGAGAGCTTGAGAATAAAGAAGCAAATGTGATCGGGGTATCTGATGGGCATGGAGCGCTTTATGACCAAGATGGGTTAGATGTTGATTACTTGCTTGATCGTCGAGACAGCTTTGGTATGGTTACGAATTTATTTAAGAAGTCAATTTCTACAGAACGATTGCTCGGTTCCAAATGCGATATATTAGTCGATGCTTCACTCGACAAGAACGTGATGACCGAACAGGTTGCTGACACGATTCAAGCTAAACTCGTTGTAGAAACGGCAAAGCAAACACTCTCTGAATCCCGAGTTGATCAATTGTTTCAAAGAGATCTATGGTCGTACCGGAAATTATGACGAATTTAGGCAATTTGACGTTAAGTCATTTTGAAGCGATGCAACATGAGCAACGGGTTACATTAAGTGAATCTGAAATTAATACGATGTTCAAAGATACGATGTATCGGGTGTTCGATCAAGTGTTTGAAGAAGCGAAACAGCACAGTACGAACATGCGAGAAGCAGCAGCTAGAATCGGAATTAAGCGCCATGCAGAAGCTTTGAATTATCGTGGTTTATCATAAGGAAGTGTCATTGTGAACAAAGAACGTATTATTATTGTCGGTGCTGGACCATGCGGTCTGGCAGCGGCTATTCGTTGTAAGGAAGCGGGATTAGACCCGTTAATTATCGAAAAAGAGAACATCGTTTCAGCAATTTATCATTATCCTACGCACCAGACGTTTTTCTCTGCTGCGAACAAATTAGAAATTGGTGACGTCCCGTTTTATTCAACAAACCATAAACCAAAACGTAATGAAGCACTCGTTTATTACCGTGAAGTCGTTCAAAGAATGGGGCTACGTATTCAAACGTACGAAGAAGTTGAACGTATACAAAAGCAGGAAAACGGACAATTTAGGGTACACACAGTGGACCGATCCAAGGCATTTAAGGAATATGAAGCGGCTTACATCATTGTTGCGACAGGCTATTACAACAATCCTAATCGCTTAGGTATTAAGGGCGAAGAAATGTCCCACGTCTTTCATTATTTTAAAGAAGCCCATCCTTTTTATGGGCAACGCGTTCTTGTCATTGGGGGTAGGAACTCTGCGGTCGACACTGCAATGGAGTTACAAAAAGCCGGTGCCAACGTTACGGTCGTTTACCGAGGTAACGATTATTCAACGAGCATCAAGCCATGGATCTTGCCTGAATTTCGAGGGCTTGTGAATAAAGAAGAAATTGACTTGTACTTTGAAACGGAAGTTGTCGAGATCCACGATACGCATGTAAACGTGCTTACAAATGGAGTCAAAAAAACAATAAACGCTGACTTCGTCTTTGCGATGACGGGTTATCACCCAGATCATTCGTTTTTAACGAGTAGTGGTGTGGCAATTGAATCTGATACGGGGAGACCTGTTTATAACAAAGAAACATTCGAGACGAATGTAGACAATTTGTTTATTGCAGGGGTGATCGCTGCAGGCAATCACGCCAATGAAATTTTTATAGAGTCTGGAAGATTTCATGGTTTACACATTGTAGATTCTATCATTGAACGCGAAAAGAGAGGTCGTTAATCGTGCAGACGATTTGCTTGCTTGCTACTGGAGGAACGATTGCTAGTAAACAGACGAAAGAAGGTCGACTCGTTGCGGGTGAATTAAGTGGTGAAGAGCTGGCTCATTCCCTAAACACACCATTCGATATTCACCTTAAAATCGATTCAGTATTGTCAAAGCCTTCAATTCATATTACGTATGAGGATTTATGGGACATCCGAAAGAAAGTCGTTGAAAACCTTCGAGCAAAAGATATTTCAGGTGTGGTCGTTACGACCGGGACAGATACGCTTGAAGAAGTGGCTTACTTCTTGGATTTAACCGTCCAAACTTCAAAGCCAGTTATTGTTACTGGTTCACAAAGGGGCCCAGAACAAGTAGGCAGTGATGCATTCGTGAATCTTCGTAATGCAATGATTGCAGCCGCTGACGAACGGGTAAAAGATCTTGGAACAGTCGTCATATTTAATGAGCGTATCTTTAGTGCGAAGTATGTAAGAAAAGAACACGCAAGCAACATTCAAGGATTTAATGCGTTTGGATATGGCTATTTTGGAATTATAGACAATGATCAAGTGCATTTATTTCAAAAGCCAATTACAAAAGAAGCTTACGCTTTAGCTGACGATTATACACCGAGTAAGTCTTATGAAATTGAAATTGTAAAAGTGCATCTTGGTGCGACAAACCGACTGCTTGACTTCGTTTTACAAGATGAACGAACGAGCGCTGTCATACTTGAAGGGGTTGGGCGAGGACAAGTTCCAAAAAACTTTATGCCGAGCATTCGAGAGGCAAAGATTCCGATTGTCGTTACTACGAGTGCGGTTGAAGGCGAAGTGTATCCTTCTTATGAATATGAAGGAAGTACATATGACTTGTTGAATCATGACGTTATTCTTGGTAAAGACTATAGCAGTAAGAAAGCAAAGATCAAAATGTATGTATTACTCGCAACAGGACAAGATTCGCTTCAACAAGCGTTTGAGCGATGAATGTTCTAGCTTTACTTTCGCTAGCTTCAGCTCCAGCACTCGCATTGCTCACGTATTTCTACTTGCGAAATGATTACGGTTCAGCCAATTGGAAAAATATCATCCGGTCGTTCGTGACGGGGATGTTAATTGTATTTCCGATTATGGCAATTCAATTTGCACTAACTGAAGAAGGGGTGTTCACATCCCGTTTGTCTGACGTATTTGTTAAGACGGCGTTTATCGAAGAGTTTTTTAAATGGTTCTTCTTACTCGTTACGATGTATCGTTTCAAAACGTGGAGTGTTAAGTATGATGGTATTGTGTACAGTGTCGCACTTTCGTTAGGGTTTGCGACGCTAGAGAACTTTTTTTATTTGCTTTCAGAAGGCGTACATACGGCATTTGGCAGGGCTCTTTTCCCTGTAAGTGGACATGCGCTTTTCGGAGTGATTATGGGTTATTATTTAGGTAACGCACGTTATATGATTGATGGTAAGAAAAAAAAAATGGTTAGTTTACGCATTGCTTGTCCCTATTTTCTTGCATGGAACCTTTAACCTTATGTTAACCTATACACAAGACTGGATGGTCGGCATTATTATTTTATTTATGATTTTCTTGTGGTGGTTAGGGTTAAGTAAAGTAAAGAAAGCAAATGAAAATAGCAAATATGTATAGGAGGTCGCTTCATGACGACAGAAACGAGGTACCGCATAGTCATACGATGCCCGAAATGTGGAGAAAAGTATATTCTTCGTGGAAGACAAAAAGCCGAAGGTGAATATGAAACAGGATTTAAACGATGCATTTGCGGGAACGAAGATGATCTCGTCATTGAAGCCACTGCTGAATAATTGTGACTTGAAAGATGGACGATGATGCGTTATCGTATAAGAACCAACTATACATTAAAATATCTTATCAAGAGAGACTGAGGGATTCGGACCGAAGACGTCTCAGCAACCAGCTCCAAATGGAGTCAGGTGCTACATCCTACGGACGTAATCGTCCGAGAGATAAGAAACTATACACGTAAAGTGTCTTTTTCTATCTCTGAAGAAGGCACTTTTGTTTATTTGTAAGGACTTGGAGGGATCAATAGTGGAGAAGCAACGATTTACTACAGAAACGAAACTTGTACAAACGGGTAATCGAAGCGATGAACGCACAGGTGCCGTGAATGCACCAATCTATATGAGCACTGCCTATCGTCATTCAGGAGTTGGTGAGACGACAGGATATGATTACGCAAGAACAGGGAATCCTACTCGTGAGATTTTAGAAGATAGCATTGCAGACCTTGAAGGTGGAATTCGGGGATTTGCCTGTAGTTCTGGGATGGCGGCAATTCAAGCAGTGTTGTCATTATTTGAGTCTGGTGATGAGATTGTTGCATCGTTAGATTTGTATGGAGTACGTACCGTCTGTTTAATGAATATTGGCCAAAGTGGGGCGTTGGTGTCCAGTATGGGGACCCTCGTGATCTAGAAACGTTTGAAGCGTTAATCGGACCACAAACGAAAGCGTTGTTTATTGAAACCCCAACCAATCCACAAATGCAAGAGGCGGATATTTTAGAACTTTCTGATGTTGCGAAACGACATAATCTTTTGCTTATTGTAGACAATACATTTTACACGCCGCTCATTCAACAGCCACTAAAAGAAGGTGCGCACATTGTCATTCATAGTGCTACGAAATATTTAGGTGGTCACAATGATTTAGTTGCAGGACTCATTGCGACGAATGACGAAACGATTGCTGAAAAGCTTTTTAACATTCAAAACGGAATAGGAATGACGCTCGGTGCTTTTGACTCCTGGCTGCTCGTTCGTGGGATGAAAACACTCGCACTACGCATGAAAAAACACGAAGAAAATGCACGAAGTGTCTCGCAGTTCCTAGCAGAGCACAGTCTAATCAAGGAAGTTCTTTACCCCGGGCGAGGCGGGATGTTGTCTTTTCGAGTCACATCAAGTGACCTCGTAGACCCGGTGCTTCGTAAGTTGCAACTTATTACATTCGCAGAGAGTCTCGGTGGGGTAGAGAGTTTAATGACTTATCCTTCAGTGCAAACACATGCGGACGTTCCAAAAGAAGTACGACAACAAATTGGTATAGACGACTGTTTGATGAGGATGTCATGTGGCATTGAAAATGCAGAAGATTTAATCGAAGATTTACGACAAGCTTTTCAAGTAGAGAGATGATTGGAGGAGTTTAGATGAGCTTTTTAGAGAGGCTAAAGGAAACGGTCTTAATTGGTGACGGCGCAATGGGAACATTGTTGTATAGCCGGGATATAACAGGATCGATTGAACAAGCAAACCTATACGCTCCAGAACTCGTGTATGAAGCTCATCTTGAGTATGTTCAAGCGGGTGCTGATATTATTCAAAGCAATACGTACGCTGCCAATCGCATTAAGTTAGACACGTACGGGCTTGATCTTCAAGTGGCAAAAATTAATAAAGAAGGAATGAAGCTTGCGAAAAAAGCAGCAGCTTTAAAGCCGAACGTCTATGTGGCAGCTACAGTCGGTGGAATTAAAGACGGGAGAACGAGTGATTGGACAGACGACCAAATTGATGAAACGGTGACTGAACAAATTGTTGCGCTGTTAAGTGAGAATCCAGATGTCGTTTTACTTGAAACGTACTACGATTTATATGAACTCATTCGCGCAGTTCGCATCGTTCGAAATCATCATCACTCAATCCCGATTATCGCCAATGTCTCGTTAGGGGACATTGGTGTGTTGCACGGTGGCATTACGTTAACAGAAGCACTAAAGCGTCTTAAAAAAGAGGGAGTAAACGTAGTTGGCGTAAATTGCCGAATGGGTCCTGCTCAAACTATAACCTCATTAAAAGAAACTGAAATTCCAGAAGGTTTGTTTTTATCTGCGTACCCAAACGCAAGTTTGCCAGGGATTCGAGACGGTAGGCTCGTTTATCAATCGAATCCTAATTATTTTAAAGCACAAGCGTCCTCTTTTCGCGAGTTAGGCATTAATATTATTGGTGGGTGTTGTGGGACGACGCCAGAACATATTCGTGGCTTAAAGGAGCGTTTGAAAGGACTAGCACCTTTAGAGAAACGAACAGTAGTCATCGAGGAAGCAACTGACGAGCAAGTAGAAGCAAATGAATCGAATCAACAAGTGTACGATGCGAATGTCATCGTTGAACTCGATCCTCCTAAATCACTTTCAAAGATGCCAGTTTTCTTAAAAGGGGCAGAAGCGTTAGTGAATGCAGGTGCGGACAGCATTACTCTCGCTGATAATTCACTTGCAACGTCACGAGTAGACAATGTTGCAGCTGCAACACTCATTCAACAAAAGACACAAGCATCACCGCTCGTTCATATCGCTTGTCGCGATCGTAACTTAATTGGTATGCAATCTCATTTGCTTGGATTACACACACTCGGTGTAAAAGAGGTGCTTGCAATTACAGGGGACCCTACGAAAGTTGGCGACTTTCCAGGTGCAAGTTCTGTCTACGATCTAACATCCTTTGATTTAATTGCAATGTTAAAAGGGATGAATGAAGGCTACTCCTATTCGGGACGTCCTCTCGGTGTGAAAACGTCATTTACGGTTGGGGCAGCGTTTAATCCGAATGTATCGAATCTTGAAAAAGCAATTAAACGATTAGAGAAGAAAATAGCAGCAGGTGCAGATTTTATTATGACGCAGCCGATGTATGACAAAGAGCAGATTAAACGGCTAAAAGACTATACGAAACATCTGTCGATTCCAATATTCATTGGTGTTATGCCACTTGTGAACGAACGGAATGCGGAGTTTCTTCATAATGAAGTTCCTGGAATATCCCTTAGTGACACTGTACGCTCCCGTATGCAAAAAACGCATGGTGATCCCCAAAAAGGAGAAGAAGAAGGTCTTCGAATTGCTGAAGAGTTACAACAAACGTGTATAGAACTTTTTGGTAAGGTGTATATCGTGACACCGTTTCTTAAATACCATATGTCTACAGCGCTAGTAGAACATGCAAGATCACTTATTAAAACGTCGTCAGTCATGACGTAACACGTGTAAATGCACATGATTTATATCGATAGGTTTCTTCTTATGAACAACTGTACTTTTGTACGGTTGTTTTTTTATGAATAAAATTCTCCATAGATTTGAAAACTAACACCATCATATAAAAAGTTTCAAAGTAAAAGGAGGAATTCATTGATGTTGAAATCTGCAAAAATACTAAGCATTTCCGCGTTAACTGCAACACTTTTGCTCTCAATTCCTCAGACGAGTGAAGCCTTTAGTGATCAAGTGATCCAAAAAGGAGCAACTGGAGATGACGTTGTAGAACTTCAAGCTAGACTTCAATACATTGGCTATTACACCGATACAATTGACGGTGTATTCGGATGGGGAACGTATTGGAGTGTACAAGAATATCAAGAAGCATTCGGGATGGAAGTTGACGGTCTCGTTGGAGATGATTTGAAAGCGAGATTAAATAAAACGACAAACTACGATGAACAGTTTGTGCATGAAGCGTTAGAAAACGGCCGTAAGTTCACCCATTACGGAACAACGCCACTAGAAATTCAAAAAGGACCAAAAGGAAGTAAAGGTGGCGGCACAACTAGTGGACAATCTGGCCAACCTTCAAATCAAGAAGGAGCGAGTGGTGGCGGTGGAACGCCAAGTAATGAAGGCCAACCGCCAGCACAATCTGGACAAGGACAAAATCAAGGACAAAATCAAGGACAAGGACAAGGACAAGGACAAGGTCAAGGACAAGGTCAAGGACAAGGTCAAGGTCAAGGTCAACCAGAAGCAGCACCTGAACAACAACCAGATACAGGTGGAGAAGTGCCTGAAGAACAGAACAATGAGGCCAACATTCAAAAAGCAACAAACGTACCAGATGGGTTTTCTGAAAACGATATTCAGATTATGTCAAATGCGGTTTATGGTGAGGCGCGTGGAGAACCTTATGTCGGTCAAGTAGCTGTTGCAGCGGTAATTATTAATCGGATGAACGATTCGGAGTTTCCGAATACCGCAAGCGGTGTCATCTTTGAACCAAGAGCGTTTACAGCGGTCGCAGACGGTCAAATCTATTTAACGCCAGATGAAACAGCCAGAAAAGCTGTGCTTGATGCGATTAACGGTCAAGACCCGTCTAATGGTGCGACGTATTATTATAATCCAGTAACGGCAACGTCTGGGTGGATTTTCGGACGACCGACAATTACCCAAATCGGTAAGCATGTGTTTGCAAATTAAGTTAAAGGAGGGACCACGATGTTTCGAGCGATAACCATTGCAGTATTGTCAGTAGCATTACTCGGTACTGGAATCTTTGCATATCAAACGCATCAAGAAAAAGAAGCTTTGGCAATTAGTCATGAAAACAACTATCAGCGCGCCTTCCACCAATTGTCTTACCACATGGATCAATTAGAAGATGAATTAGGTGCATCGTTAGCAACGAACGGTGTGAGTCAATTTTCAGGTTCTCTTGCAGAGGTTTGGAGAATATCTTCATTAGCCACAATGAGATGGGAGAACTGCCACTCGGTATGATTCCTGCGAAAGAAACGGATCAATACTTAGCCAACGTTGCGGAATTCTCGTATGAGACAGCTGTACGTGATCGTGATGAAGAGCCGTTAACTGATGAAGAATATGACAAACTCGAGAACTTCTACAGTCAAGCGAAAGAAATTAAGCATGATCTTCGCACGGTGCAAGCACAAGCGTTGAACAACGATTTTCGTTGGTCTGACGTAGAACGAGATTTAATGAGTGAGCAAAACCCTGGCGAAGGGACAATGGTTTCGTCATTCAAATCGATTGATCAAAAAGCAAAAGGTTTCTCAGAAAACAATTGGAACGATGATGCTGGCTTTTCATTAGATGTAAATAAACGACTAGCGAAAGTAGTCAAAGATAAAGAGGAGTTATCAGAAGAAGAAATTATAAAAAAGGCGAAGGCTTTTTTAGATCTTCCTAATACTGTTGATGCGAAGGCAGAAAAATTAGGTGAAGGAATGCCATACAAAGGCTACCAAGTCGTTATTGAAGATTCTGATGGCGAACGCAACTATATGATTGATATGACTGAACGGGGCGGTTTACCGGTTTGGGCATTGCAATCAAGAGATATCACTGAACCGAAAATCGGATTGAATGAAGCGTCAGAGAGAGCAAAAGAATTTTTAGAGGATAAAGGTATTACTGACGTTCAACTCGTAGATAGTAAGCAATACGATACGATTGGTACGTTCCAGTTTGTACCTGTAAAAGACGATGTTCGTCTTTATCCAGATGCGCTCATCGTTGAAATTGCGCTAGATGATGGTGACCTTGTCGGTTTTAAAGGTGCCAATTACTTTGCAAATCATCGCGAACGCCATGACTTAAGTCCAGCGCTAACACTTGACGATGCACTGGATGAATTGCACCCGAACTTAAAGTCTAGAGAAGAGCATTTAGCTGTTATTGAAAATCAAAACGGTGACGAAGTACTAACCTACGAAATCTTTGCAACGATGAATGGTGATACGTATCGCATTTATTTAAATGCAGACACAGGTTTTGAAGAAGAAGTGAAACGAATGCAAGAAGCAGAACCAGTGTACGATGTTGATGTTATTTAAATAAAAGATCGCCGGCAGGTGTGGCACCCATCTGCTGGCGATCTTTTTATTGTCTCTTGACAACATCTAAAAACAAGAATAGGATATAGATTATCATTCCTGACTAAACGAATAAGATTTAGAGGTGATCCCTTGTCTAGTTATGTTCAACCCGTGTCCGAACAACAATCGGTCGTCAAACAAACGTTAGGACTCAAGCGTCCTCAACTTAATTTAGTAACCGTTGGACTTATAGCTTCAATTTTATTAGCCATTTATTTACTCTTTACACAACATTTTGTCCAGCCTATTTTACTCATTATTGGTATTTTACTCGGCTATACATTATTTCATGCCCGCTTCGGCTTTACGAGCGCCTTTCGAAGGTTAGCGTCTGTTGGGAACGGTCAAGCCGTTCGAGCACACATGCTTATGTTGGCAGTTGCGGTCACATTCTTTGCACCGATTTTAGCGACAGGCTTTACCTTTTTTGGAGGCGAAGCAACAGGCAACATTTCACCAGTTGGTGTTAGCTTAATTATCGGGGCATTTATGTTTGGAATTGGTATGCAACTCGGTGGTGGGTGTGCGTCAGGAACACTTTACGCCGTTGGTGGTGGACGTTCTGTAATGTTCATTACTTTGCTATTTTTCATTATCGGATCTACGATTGGTGCAGCGCACTTTAACTTTTGGATGGAAGACATGCCTGCGTTTGAACCATTTTCATTAGCCACATCTACTGGGCTAGGTTATGGAGGCGCATGGATGGTCTCGCTAATCATTTTCGCGGTGATTGCATTAATTACAGTCCTGATCGAAAAGAAGAAAAACCCACCGAAGCTTGCGGAAGTTCCTTCTGAACGAGGATGGAAACGAATATTTAGAGGGTCTTGGCCGCTGTTTGCGGCAGCAATCGTGTTAGCAGTACTAAACGCGATTACACTACTCGTTCGTGAAACACCATGGGGCGTCACGTATGCCTTTACGTTGTGGGGATCTAAAGCTGCTCAATTTTTAGGTTTCGATGTTGAGAGTTGGGGTTTTTGGCAAGGAGATACTGCAGCATTAAATGCTTCAATTTTTGCGGACACAACTTCTGTGCTTAACTTTGGCGTTATTCTTGGTGCATTTTTAGCATCAGCTGCTGGTGGTTTGTTTAAGTTTAGCAAGATTACAAAAGGAAACGCGCTTGCGTCTGTTATTGGTGGTTTAATGATGGGCTATGGTGCACGTTTAGCATTTGGATGTAACATCGGTGCTTATTTCAGTGGGATTGCTTCGTTTAGTGCTCACGGTTACATTTGGGGAATTATGGCGCTAGGCGGAACGTTCCTTGCACTCTATCTACGGCCTTTATTTGGTCTAAGTGTTCCTAAACAAAACGATAGTTTCTGCTAATTACAGTGGTTTGCTTCACGACATGTCGAAGCAAACCACTGTTTTTTGTAGGAAAACTTTCCATTTGATTTCTTGACTAGAATTGTTTTCAGTTCTTTATTATGATAAGATTTAGGCACTGATATTCGAGTAAAATGACCTTACATACGGAGAGAATAACTTTGAAAATCAACATTGCAATCGACGGACCAGCAGGTTCTGGAAAAAGCACAGTAGCGTCGCTAGTTGCTGAGGAGCTAGGCTATTTATATATTGATACAGGAGCAATGTACAGGCGCTTACGTATCAAGCAATAACTCATGAAATTAAGCCATCTGAAGAAGGAAGCTTAATGCAATTACTAAACCGTATGGACTTTAAGCTGTCGGACGAGGGCAACCAAATGCTTGTTAACGAAGAGCTACTCGGTGAAGAAATTCGGACAAGGGAAGTGACGAGTCACGTGTCCGAAGTATCAGCACATCGATTGATTCGTGAAGCGATGGTTAAGAAACAACAGCAGTTAGCTACGGAGAAAGGTGTCGTATTAGATGGTCGAGACATCGGAACGTTCGTTTTACCAGATGCCGAACTGAAGATTTACTTATTCGCTACAGCAACTGAGCGAGCGAATCGTAGACATCAAGAAAATGTCCAAAAAGGTATTGAATCAAGTTTTGAAGAGATATATAACGATCTTATCGAACGAGATCGCTATGATACATCAAGAGCTTATGCACCGTTAAAGCAAGCAGATGATGCAGAACCTCTTGATACTACAAATCTTACGATAACAGAAGTTATTGAGACGATTGTTACTCGCGCCCGACTGAAGGAGATTGAGACGAATGATTTATAGAATTGGTCAATTTCTTTGTCGAATTGTACTTTCAGGGGTTTTTTTCGCGAAGATACAGGGAAAGGAACATATACCGAGTGATGGACCAGTTATTATATGTTCCAACCATAAAAGCAATTGGGACCCACCATTTCTAGGTTCTTACATTAAGCGTCCATTACGTTTTATGGCGAAAGAAGAACTGTTTGAAAAGAAGTTTATCGGTGGTCTTCTAAGAAGGCTTGGAGCATTTCCAGTGAAGCGTGGTTCTGGAGATCGTCAGTCATTAAAGACAGGTATTAACCACTTGAAAAATGGCGAGATGATGCTCTTGTTCCCAGAAGGGAACAGAAGTAAAGACGATCAACTTGGTGAAGGATTAGCAGGCGCTGGTTTTTTTGCACTTAGAACAGAAGCGGTAGTCGTACCTGCATATGTGAAAGGCTGGTACAAGCCATTTAAAGGTGTACAATTAACTTACGGCAAGCCTATTCCTATGGATGACCTTCGTGAATCGAAAGCCAGTTCAAGGGAAGCCACTGAACGAATCATGGAGCACATCCGGCAACTCAGAGATGACATTGAGTAAGTAGCACGAATCGATTGTCTGCAACATTCTTCTAAACAAATGAAGAATTTTGTATATATAAAGTTCTTGATGACTACGAAAGATGTTTTTAAAGGGAAGTAAGGAGGCAAATGACATGGTTGAAGAAATGAACAACGAATTAAACGAAATGAAGGATTTTAATGTCAATGACATTGTAACCGGTAAGGTAACGAAGGTAGAAGAAAAGCAAGCATTTGTTGATGCGGGATATAAGGTGGATGGCATCATCCCAATTAGCGAACTGTCTAGCTTACACGTAGAAAAAGTAAGTGACATCATCTCTGAGGGAGATGAACTTAAACTTAAGGTCATTAAAGCAGAAGACGATGAACTTATTTTGAGTGTACGCGGTGCTCGTGCTGACAAAGCATGGGATGAGTTGCAAGCGAAGTTCAATAACAATCAAACGATTGAAGCTGAAGTTGCTGAGATTGTAAAAGGCGGATTAGTCGTTGACGTTGGTGTTCGTGGATTTATTCCAGCTTCACTCGTAGAACGTCATTTCGTTGAAGATTTCTCTGATTATAAAGGGAAGACATTGGAGTTAAAGATCGCTGAAATCGATCCAAGTGATAATAAATTAATCTTGTCAAGGAGAGCTGTACTCGACAACGAAGTAGAAGCGAAGAAGAAAGACATCCTTGATAACTTAACGGTTGGCGATACGGTTAAAGGGACTGTTCAACGTTTAACAGACTTTGGTGCATTTGTTGATGTAGGCGGAGTTGACGGACTCGTTCACATTTCACAAATGGCTCACCACCGTGTTGAGTCACCAGGCGAGATCGTCAAAGAAGGCGAAGAAATTGAAGTGAAGATCCTCGCAGTCGATGCTGACAAAGAGCGTGTGTCACTTTCAATTAAAGATACGCTACCAGGACCTTGGACAACGATTGAAGGTCAGTTCCAACCAGGAGACGTTATTGACGGACACGTGAAGCGTCTCGTATCTTTCGGGGCATTTGTTGAAGTTGCGCCGGGTGTTGAAGGGCTCGTTCACATTTCACAAATTGCGAACCGTCACATTGGAACGCCTAGTGAAGTGTTAGAAGAAGGACAAGCTGTTCAAGTGAAGATCCTTGAGATTAGCCCTTCAGACCAACGCATCTCATTGAGCATACGTGAACTTGAAGAGAGCACAACGTCTAGCCAAAAGGTTCAACGTGAATATGAAGCACCTGAAGAAGAACATTCTGGTTTTTCCCTCGGTGATATGATTGGTGACCAATTAAAGAAATATCGTAATTAATTGTAAATCGCGGAAATCGGCGGATACCTTTTAGGATTCGCCGATTGTTTTGTGACGGATTGCTTTTCTTTATTCTTGTCTATACTGGATAAGAAAAAAGGAGAGTTTCTCTTGGAGGACTTGTTATTTTATTGGTTTTCGTGGATACTTTGGGTAATTGTTACCTTCTTCTTTAAGAAGACAAGAGCAAGGTTTTATCTTGCTGTTTGGATTCTCATAGTCATGATTGTCAAACCACTAACGATTCCTGGTATACAAGGCGATATTTCGTTAGCTTATATATTCTTAACGCTCGGTGCGATGATTTGGGTAGGGCAGACGATCAAGTGGCATCATTTTCTATCGATGATAACAATGACAAGCTTAGCCTTTCTTTATGCTGCTTTGCAGCTCTCGTATTGGTTTAGTCCAGTGATCTTTTTAATTCATGAAACATGGCTAGTCGCAGTTATCATGGTTTTTGTTACACTTTTGGTCGTAAGCAAGCCGCATAACCGAATTCCCTGGTTGATTGTCGCATGTTGCATCGGGAATTTTTGGCAAGCAGTCGTTGTGTCTCCGTTAACGTCCGGTTTACATTTAGGTTTTAACCACTTTTTTAATGATGTGTCAGCCATGGTTATCTTACTCGTTGTGTGGCACGTCGTTGAACGATTGATTTATGAGTTTTCCAAGCTTCAAAAAGGTGCAGCAAAGCACCAGACATCATTAACGATGTGAAGGAATAGATTTAAGAGAACAGGGGGCATGTAAGTACATGTCAAAGCCAGTAGTTGCAATTGTAGGTCGCCCAAATGTAGGGAAATCAACGATATTTAATCGTATGGTTGGTGAGCGAATGGCGATCGTTGAAGATAAACCAGGCGTAACGAGAGATCGTTTGTATGGACAAGGGGAATGGTTAAACCGCACGTTTCATGTCATTGATACCGGTGGAATTGATATCGTAGATGAGCCGCTTCAAGATCAAATGCGCATGCAAGCTGAGATCGCCATTGAAGAAGCAGACATTATTATTTTTATCGTGAATGGTCGTGACGGCATTACATCTAGCGACCAAGACGTGGCGAGCATTTTGCAACGCTCGAAGAAGCCAGTCGTCATCGGTGTAAACAAGGTTGATAACCCTGATATGCAAGAGCATATTTATGATTTTTACCAATTTGGATTTGGTCAACCGTTTCCGATTTCCGGTTCTCACGGAATAGGTATTGGAGATATGTTAGATGAAGTGTTTGCAAACTTCCCAGTAAATGAAGAAGACGAAGAAGATGATGGTGTGATTGATATTGCAGTCATCGGTCGTCCGAATGTAGGGAAATCAACACTCGTGAACTCAGTTCTCGGTGAAGAACGTGTGATTACGAGTAATATTGCTGGTACGACGAGAGATGCGATTGATTCGTATTTCGAACAAGATGGACAAGAGTACCGAATCATTGATACAGCCGGGATGCGAAAACGCGGGAAAGTATATGAGAATACAGAGAAATATAGTGTTCTTCGTGCGATGCGTGCTCTTGAACGAGCGGATGTCGTTCTTGTTGTCGTTGATGGTGAAGAAGGCATTATCGAACAAGACAAAAAGATTGCCGGCTACGCTCATGAGTCAGGACGAGCCGTTATTATCGTTGTGAACAAGTGGGATGCGGTTGAAAAAGATGATCGTACGATGAAAGAATACACCGATAAGGTGCGCGAAACGTTCGCTTATCTTTCTTATGCTCCGATTCAGTTCGTTTCTGCAAAAACAAATCAACGGGTACAAAAGTTGTTGCCAATCGTAAATGAAGTCGTAGATAGTCATAAAATGCGGATGCCAACACATGTGATTAACGATGTCATTATGGATGCTGTTGCGAGAAACCCTGCACCAACTTCGGGTACGAAACGACTGCGTATTAATTATGCTACACAAGTAGCTACAGGACCTCCAACATTTGTCGTGTTCGTAAATGATCCAGAGCTGTTTCATTTCTCATATCGTAGGTATCTTGAGAATCAACTCCGTGAAGCGTTTACGTTTGTCGGGACGCCAATTCGGATTCTAGCTCGTAAAAAGAATGAATCGTGATCCATATTAATCGTTGAAGCTTTGGGGAGAGGGGTAAACGATGGACATTATTCTTGCTGGTATAATCGCGTATTTAATCGGGTCGATTAGCTTTAGCTATATCTTCGTTAAAAAAATAAAAAAAGCAGATATTCGTAAACTTGGTAGTGGAAATGCCGGTGCAACGAACACGCTGCGCGTTTTAGGGAAGGGGCCTGCAATTTTAGTCCTTTTGCTAGATGCACTAAAAGGCGCTGTCGCGGTTTTCATTGGTTTTTTAGCAGAGATGGTATTTATTAATACAGGCTTGTCCTTTTTTGAGCAATATTCTGGTTGGACTCCAGCATTAAGCGGCTTGTTAGCAATTCTTGGTCATAATTATCCAATCTATTACGGTTTTCGTGGGGGCAAAGGTGTTGCTACAACGATTGGTGTGATCGCAACACTCGTTTTCTTTCCGGCGATTTACGTTGGAATTGTCGCTATTTTAGCGATCGTTGTGACAAAGTATGTGTCACTTGGCTCGTTGATTTTTGCCTTTTTTACACCGTTTTTTGTTTTTCTTACGATGAATCATTATGATCATCCGATCTCCTATTTCTTTTTAACATGTGTTGTCGGGATTATGTCGATTTGGCGGCATCGGACGAATATCCAACGATTGTTATCAGGCACAGAAAGCAAGCTCGGTCAAAAATCTAAATAAGGAGAGATTGCATGAGTCAGAATGTGACAGTTCTAGGTGCAGGTAGTTGGGGTACAGCACTTGCGATGGTACTTGCAGATAATGGGCATCGTGTCAAACTATGGGCAAGACGTAATGAACAAGTCGACGAGATAAACAATAAACATTCAAATAACAAGTATTTACCTTCGGTAACCTTGCCAAAGAACCTTGAAGCAACGACGAGCTTTGAGGAAGCAATTGAGCATGGCGATGCTTTGTTAATTAGCGTACCGACTTCTGCAATGCGAGAGACTGTAGCGTCACTTGTGAAGGTCAACAAATCGTTTCCATATGTCATTCACGCTTCAAAAGGAATCGAACCAGACTCCTTACTGCGAGTATCAGAAGTGATGATGGATGCAGGGATCGATCAAGTTACGAACGGAATTGTCTGTTTATCAGGGCCTAGTCATGCAGAGGAAGTTGCAAAGCGTCAACCGACGACAGTGACCGTCTCTTCAGAAACGTATGACGATGCGAAGGCTGCACAAGATTTGTTTAACAACCAACATTTTCGTGTGTATACCAATGAAGATATGGTTGGTGTGGAATTTGGCGGTTCACTAAAGAACGTCATCGCACTTGCTGTTGGACTTGCTGAAGGATTAGGGTTTGGTGACAATGCGAAATCGGCAATTATGACGAGAGGCTTAGCGGAGATTACACGTTTGGGTACACATCTTGGTGCAAAGCCACTTACGTTTTCGGGCCTGTCGGGTCTTGGTGATTTGATTGCAACATGTACGAGTAAGCATAGCCGCAATTGGCGAGCAGGTTACCAATTAGGTCGTGGTAAAGCGTTAGAAACGGTCTTAAATGAAATGGGTATGGTCGTTGAAGGCGTAAAAACAACGCGAGCGATGCAACAACTTGCGGATCGTGAAGGGATTGAAGTGCCAATTACTTCAGCTTTGTATGAAGTCGTCTTTAATCATCAACAGCCTGAGAGCGCAAGTGAACAATTAATGGGTCGACTAAAGAAGAATGAACAAGAAGATTTTTACCCAAATGTAACCGACTAAAAAATCACACCTTTTTTCTAGCTACATATCATAAGCATTATCAACTAGAAAGAAGGTGTGCGTCATGAACAACTTTGATTCCATTTTTGACCGCCTAAACAAAGAGTCAAAAGTCAATCAAGACGATGTGTTTAACATGGCTAATTCGGTGAGCGGTGCAAATTTTCAAGATGAAGCAACCGTACGGCAGTTAATTAACGATGTTGCTCGTATGGCAGGCGTACGAGTATCACGCGAAAAAGAAGATCAGCTCGTCCACGCAATTACGAATAATGAGATGCCTCTTGATTTTCAATCGTTAAGCCAATTATTTAGAGGTTAATTCTTATTTGTTGGGCGTTCGTATAGTTCAATGTCTGCACGTGTCGCATAGGATAACAGTGAACCACATCCAACAAGGAACCCACCTTTTGGAAGAGAGATTTAGTCAACCGGAGAACCCGAGTTCTCCGGTTTTATTTGTTTGAACATTTTTCAACACTTGAGTTTGTAGGCAGTGCGCCAGTGTTTGTAGCTATGCTATAATGGACAAGTGTAATTGAAGGAGGGTGGATGATGACCCCATTAGAGTCAATGTGGCTTTCGTTTATCGGCTTAGCTGATGTTCGTATCTGCAGTCACAGCACTACTTGGAAAAGAGAAGTTGTCGGGTTTTCTCCGTTTTATCGTGCTTAGTTTTTCATTTATTTGTATCATTATTGCCGGACTGATCGTGCTCGTCGTCGTCGTACCAGGTTCAAGAGCAGATTTGTAGTCTGTGCTTTGGAGTGAGTTTTTTGAATCAACGTAAGTTCAACTGGCTTAGTGTTGTTTTTTTGCATGCCTACTTATTGGATGCCAATCAAACGTTCAAGGTGACGGTACAGGTTCCGCGTTCCCACATAACGAACAGTTGCAGTCTGTACAGGCTGCGGTCGATGAATTTCAAGAACAACGTGGTGTGCCGCCTATACAGAATTTCGAGAGCGATACGGGGCTGTATGAACGGTATCGCGTCGATTTTTCACAGTTAATTCCAGGATTTATGAACGATGCCCCAGCAAGTGCCTATGAGAATGGAGCGACTTCTACTATACGCTAATTAACGTTGAAGAAAAGCCTGAAGTTCGTGTCATTCCAGTACTTGTCATGCATGAAGCCAATCAATTCGAACGGACGGTCCATCAGTATACAAGAACCCACGGCTATCCGCCGATCGAAGAGATGGTTGCACCGGGTGTGTTTGAACTTGATTATGAAGCGCTTGGTCTAGATGAGCCACCTACAGTTCAGAGTCCATATTTTGCAACGAACTTGCCCATTTATGTTGATCGTGAAGGCCGTGCGATTATTGATTACGCAATTGATCTTAATCGCCTGCTTCAAGAGTATGATGCCGAACCAGAAGATGAAGAAGATATTCGTTCTATATTAACGGATGAATTCCCGGTAGCTCCGGTATACTCTGTTCCTTACTCAATTGAAGACGGGGAACCGAATATGATTGGCGATGTCAACTAATGAAAGTAGTTCTAAACCTCTTCACTCTATCTATATATAGAGAAGAAGAGGTTTTTTGTTTATTTTTTTAAAACCAAACTGCCACCTTTTCAAAGACTGTCATAAAGAGGTGGACAACATCATAGAATGTTTTGACACAGAATTTATGAAACGGTGGAGTTAATTTTAGAACGGAGGGGATCTCGTGGAAAAAGTGGATATCTTTAAAGATATCGCAGAACGTACAGGAGGCGATATTTACTTAGGGGTTGTCGGAGCCGTACGAACAGGTAAGTCAACCTTTATAAAAAAGTTTATGGAACTTGTCGTTCTTCCGTACATGGATAGTGAAGTCGAGCGCGCACGTACACAAGATGAATTGCCTCAAAGTGCCGCTGGTAAAACGATTATGACAACAGAACCAAAATTCGTCCCAAACACTGCTGTCGAACTCCACGTGGATGAAGCTTAGACGTCAACATCCGTCTCGTAGATTGTGTCGGGTATGCAGTTGCTGGAGCAAAAGGGTATGAAGATGAGCATGGACCGAGGATGATTAACACCCCTTGGTATGAAGAACCGATCCCATTCCAAGAAGCAGCTGAAATTGGAACGAGAAAAGTCATTCAAGAACATTCAACACTCGGTGTTGTCGTCACATCTGATGGAAGCATCGGTGAGTTGCCTCGTCACGAGTATTTGGAAGCTGAAGAGCGAGTCATTGATGAGTTAAAAGAAGTGGGTAAACCGTTTATCGTAATTGTAAACTCCGTACGGCCTTATGCTGCTGAGACGGAACAACTTCGAACAAATCTTGAACAATTGCATGACGTACCTGTGTTATCAATGAGTGTGGAAAGCATGACTGAACATGATATCCATCGCGTATTAAGAGAAGTTCTTTTTGAATTCCCAGTACATGAAGTGAATGTGAATTTACCGAGCTGGGTAATGGTTTTAAGAGACGATCATTGGCTTCGAAAAGACTATGAGCGCTCTGTAAAAGAAACCGTTCAAGACATTAAGCGGTTACGTGATGTTGATCGAGTCGTCGGAAACTTTGCTGATGATTTCGAATTCATTGATAATGCTTCGCTTGCTGGGATTGAGATGGGCCAAGGAATTGCGGATATTGATCTTTATGCACCAGATGATTTGTATGATGAGATTCTAAAAGAAGTCGTTGGTGTTGAAATAAGAGGCAAAGACCACCTCTTACAACTAATGCAAGATTTTTCACATGCAAAATCAGAATACGATCAAGTGTCAGAAGCACTGAAAATGGTAAAACAAACCGGTTACGGTATTGCTGCACCTGCCACGACGGACATGAGTTTAGATGAACCTGAACTCATTCGCCAAGGTTCTAGGTTCGGCGTTCGCTTACGCGCAGTTGCACCGTCCATTCATATGATTAAAGTCGATGTGGAGAGTGAATTCGCACCAATTATCGGTACAGAGAAACAAAGTGAAGAATTGATCCGTTACTTGATGCAAGATTTCGAAGAAAATCCACTTTCCATCTGGAATTCAGATATTTTCGGAAGATCATTGAACTCCATTGTTCGCGAAGGAATTCAAGCGAAATTATCATTAATGCCGGAAAATGCACGCTATAAACTAAAAGAAACGTTAGAGCGTATCATTAATGAAGGCTCTGGTGGATTGATTGCCATCATCTTGTAAAACCTATCGACTTTACTGAATCTGCTATACCGATAAATAAAGGATCCCGAAGTGCGGGGTTCTTTATTTTTTTGTTGGGCGAAGTAATGTTCTATATAACAGTAATAATATGGAAGAAAGTGGTTCTTTCTCATCGAGGCAAGTCAATCGTAATGACGAGTTAAGGTAATTTGTGATTTTAGTCATGTTTAAGGGGTATTTTTTTTGCTCTTTTACGCGATGATGTTACAATAGAGTCTAAAGGGAATTGCTTTCTAGTAGGCCCTATGCTAAAATTTCTAGCGATTAAAGACGAGGAGGGGCCAATACATGACAAAGTTCGATAAAGATAAAATTGAAACAGCGGTCTGCCATATTTTAGAAGCGATCGGTGACAATCCAGATCGTGAAGGAATTAAAGATACACCTGCTCGCGTTGCGCGCATGTACGAGGAAGTGTTTAGTGGTATAGATGAAGATCCAACAACACATTTGCAGACGGTGTTTGGAGAAGAACACGAAGAACTCGTTCTCGTGAAAGATATTACATTCTATAGTATGTGTGAGCACCATTTATTGCCGTTTTTCGGAAAAGTACACGTCGGTTATATTCCTAAAAATGGAACTGTAACTGGGCTTAGTAAGCTAGCACGTGTTGTTGAAACGGTAACGAGAAGACCTCAACTCCAAGAAAGAATTACATCGACGGTTGCTGACGCAATGCTTGAGACACTTGAGCCACATGGTGTCATGGTGATTGTTGAAGCAGAACATATGTGTATGACGATGCGTGGAATACAAAAGCCTGGAAGTTCAACAGTAACATCTGCAGTACGTGGCGTTTTTGCAAACGATGAGTCGTCAAGACAAGAAGTACTTTCGTTGATTAAAGGATAAAGGAGCGGTACTTTTGGGGCAATCGAATGATTTTTTTGTAGTTCGTGCTGAAGAAGATGGTGTGAATGTTATCGGTTTAACGAGGGGCAATACAACTCGGTTTCATCATTCTGAAAAACTGGATAAAGGTGAAGTGATGATCGGGCAGTTTACCGAACACACCTCTGCCGTTAAGATAAGAGGGAAAGCCTTCATTCAGACGGGCCATGGTGAGATGTACACAGAAGGAAACTAAGCTTTGAAGTTCTTGTAACAGCCAGTATGCGTCGAGGTCGTGATTGCATGCTGGCTTTTCGATGAATTGAGCAGCGAGGTTGCATCTAAGGAAGAAGAGGATGAGACGTATGATGAATGAAAATGAGCGATATGATTACGTACACGATCGTTTTTTAAAGCTAAGTGATCATCGTTATCTACACGATCACATTACGAGAGTTTCTATTGATGAAGATAAGACGTATTTGTTAATTAACAGCATTGAAGATGACAATCTTCGAGAAGAAGAGGAAGTTAAGCGTGTGACAGCAGGTTTACTCGTAGATGCTGCGCTTACGACTCATCAATATGTACCTTTACATAATGAAAACGAACAACGTGAAAAAGAAAAGCAACTCGTCGTACTAGCAGGCGATTGGTATAGTAGCTTATATTACAGTGAGCTTTCAAAGCTTGGTGATGTAGGTCTCGTTCGTGTGTTCTCAAGGTCGATTCAGAAGACGAATAATGCGAAGATTCGTCTACATGAGCGTGGATGGAAAGACTTAGAGGAATTACAAGAACTCATTACGACGATGGAAGCCACTCTCATTCAAAACGTAGGCATCTACTTTAATCAACGCTCGATTGCTGATTTTGCAGGCCACTTCTTAACTTATCGTCGATTGCTAGATTTAATAGAACATGCAGAACAAGATAAAGAGCCGTTTGGTTCTGCGCGCTTGTCACCACTCTTTGCAATTGAGCCGACAGATCGCGATCGTGAGGACTACGTTCAAGAAATGATTTCTAATTTAGAAGTCGTAGCAGCCAATGTCAAAGATCGACTGCTCGCTTCGTATCAAGACAATGAAGCAGCACTCTCAACGCAATTGAAAAAACGATTTATGGAACTTGTGAATAAGTAAAGCGCTTTAAAAGGGAAGGGGAAACCTACGTGGTGAATGCGAAAGAAAAACACGTTCACGAAGTGTTTGAGTCGATTTCAACACAATACGACAAGATGAATGGTGTTATTAGTTTAAACATGCACAAATCTTGGCGTAAAGATATTATGGGAAAGATGTCAATTCCGGTAGAAGGCAAAGTGTTGGACGTTTGTTGCGGAACAGCTGATTGGACAATCGCAATTTCAGAGGACCTGGAAGGGAAAGGGCAAGTCACGGGTCTTGACTTTAGCAAAAACATGTTAGAGGTCGGAAAAGAAAAAGTGAAAACCCACGGTTTAGAGAACGTGGAACTCGTTCATGGAAATGCAATGGAGTTACCGTTTGAGGACAATTCCTTTCACGTTGTGACGATTGGATTTGGATTAAGAAACGTACCGGATCCTCAGGTTGCGATTCAAGAGATGTACCGTGTTTTAAAACCAGGAGGACAAGTCGTCTGTCTAGAGACATCTCACCCGGAAAATCCATTGTTCCGTCCGTTTTATTCGGTCTACTTTAAGCAAGTGATGCCACGACTTGGTAAATTTTTTGCAAAGAGTAAAGAGGAATATCAGTGGTTGCATGATTCTACGACAACGTTTCCAAAGAAAGATGTCCTTTCTACATGGTTTTTAAACGAAGGGTTTATTGATGTGAACTTTAAAAGCTATGCTGGTGGTGCAGCAGCCGGACACTGGGGTTTTAAACCGTCAGAACAAGGGGAAACTGTATGATGAGGAAACTTAAAGTTATTCTTGAGATGATCAAGTTTGAACATACTGTTTTCGCACTTCCTTTTGCCTTTTTAGGAGCGATTTTAGGAAGTTTCGTTGAAAACGGGGCTTGGCCTACACTGTGGCAATGGATTTGGATTACAGTAGCGATGGTCGGTGCAAGAAGTGCAGCAATGAGCTTGAATCGTGTTATTGATGCGGTCATTGACAAACGCAATCCAAGAACGAAGGACAGGGCGATACCGGCAGGGTTACTTTCGTATACTGAAGTGACTATATTTATCGTCGTTTCGTTTGCGATGCTCTTTATCGCAGCGTTCCAGTTAAATATTCTCGCGGTGTATTTACTGCCACTTGCTGTTTTCTTTCTTGTCTTGTATTCCTATACGAAGCGGTTTACGTGGGCATGTCACTTTATTCTCGGAATGACAATTGCACTGGCTCCTCTTGGAGGTTGGGTCGGTGCAACAGGAACGATTAGTCCGGTTGCAATTCTTTTGTTCTTAGTTGTGATGTTTTGGACTGCAGGGTTTGATATTATTTATGCGACACAAGATGCGGACTATGATCGCAAAAACGGATTGCATTCTGTACCCGCTCGTTTTGGAATCAAAAAAGCATTAATGATTGCAAGAGGGAGTCACGTAATTAGTATCATTGCACTCGTTCTCTTATCATTAACATCGCCACTTGGATGGATCTTCTTCCTCGGCGCAATGATTTGTGCTGGAATTATGATCTATGAGCATAGTTTAGTGTCTCATAACGATTTATCGAAGGTGAATGTCGCGTTCTTTACGATGAATGGCATTATTAGCATGCTCATGCTCGCCTTTACGATTGGAGATTTTATGTTATGACGAACAAAGATCAGCGCACGTTTGCAGTCGCAATGACAGGAGCAAGCGGAGCCGTTTACGGAATTCGCCTCGTCCAGACGTTGTTAAATGAAGGACATCGAATTCATTTTCTTATGTCAAGTGCAGCTTGGCAAGTGTTTGACCAAGAAGTTGGCCTTGATATTTCAGATAAAGAGGCTTGCTTGAAAAAGTTATTTCCGTCTGGAGATTTACACGTTCACGGAAAACAAGATTTCTCTGCTCCGATTGCAAGTGGATCATACAAGCATGACGGCATGATCGTTGTTCCGTGTTCAATGGGAACGCTATCAAAAATGGCACACGGGAATTCCGGATCTCTCTTGGAACGTTCAGCAGATGTCACGTTGAAAGAAGGAAGACCTCTACTCATCGTACCAAGAGAAACACCGCTTCATAGCATTCATTTAGAGAATATGAAGCGACTTTCCGATTTAGGAGCAGCGATTATTCCTGCGATGCCTGGGTTTTATCATCAGCCACAATCGATGGATGATTTGATTAATTTCGTCGTTGGTAAAGTTCTTGATCGTTTGAATGTAGAACATGAACTATTTAAAAGATGGGGAGAAATGTCATGATTACAGTTGGTGAGATTCTCTATACGAACGTACACCCGTTTTTCTATCATTTAAATCGTGAAAAACTAGAACATCAAGTGTCTTTCATTCCAAGCATCCCAGCGAAATTAAATGATGCAATGGCCAAAGGTGAGATTGACGTCGGTGCCATTTCATCGTTTAGTTATGCAAAAAACCACGAGCAATATGTGTTAATGCCGAATCTCGCAGTTTCTGCAAAAGGTGAAGTCCGTTCAATCTTTCTATTTTCAAAGAAGCCAATTGAACAATTAAACGAGTGTGATGTGGCGTTAACACATAGTTCAGCGACGTCGATTAATCTTTTGAAATTGTTATTAAAACGTTTTTATAAACATGAAAATGTTCGATATGAAACGGTACCACCGGTGTTTGGCGACATGATGGCTTCTTTTGATGCGTGTCTATTAATTGGTGATGATGCAATTGAGGCGAAGCGTCACCACGGGGATTCGTTTTATGTTTATGATTTAGCAGAACGTTGGACAGCATTTACGGACTGGCCGATGACGTTTGCCGTGTTTGCAATGCGTAAAGAGAAATTACTAGACGACCCAAGTGGTATGCATGAACTCTATACCGAATGGAAAGAAAGCCAACATAAGAATGAAAACGATCATTATGCTGAGCTTGCAAAAACGGTGACAAACGATTACGGTGGAACAGAACGTTTTTGGCAGCAATATTTTACAAATTTACGTTATCACTTCTTAGAAGAAGACCAACGAGGATTGCTTTACTTTTACCAATTGCTGCACGAAGAAGGCTTTTTAGATCAAAAAATCGATCATTTGAATGTATGGGACATTAAAACCGGCATTCACTCTATTACTTGAAGGGGACTAGATGGTCATGAAACTAGCAGACCTATATATGTATTTACGTGCTGACATTCATAAAATCGAACAAGAGATGGCAACTGCGGTTTCCAATGCCCACCCTGTTCTAAAGGATGCAACGTTACAACTTTTACAAGCAGGCGGTAAACGAATTCGACCCGTATTTGTTCTTTTAGCTGGGAAGTTCGGAGACTATGATATTCATCGCTTAAAGCACATCGGTGTATCACTTGAGCTCATTCATATGGCTTCTCTCGTGCATGATGATGTGATTGATGATGCAGAACTTCGCCGCGGACAAGAGACGGTTAAAGCGAAGTACGATAACCGCGTAGCGATGTATACAGGAGACTACATATTTGCGAAAGCAGTTGAAAGTGCGACGTTTTTCGATGATGAGCGAATTCATCAAGCGATGTCTAAAGTTATTCATGAAATGGTCATCGGAGAAATTGAACAAATTCGTTATCAATACGTTTGGGACCAAGACATTAAAACGTACTTTAGACGTATTAAGCGGAAAACGGCATTGCTTATTGCAGGCAGCTGCGAACTTGGAGCCATGGCAGTTGGTGCAAGTCGCGAAGAACAACGTGCGCTCTATCGCTACGGCTATCAAGTAGGCATGGCGTATCAAATTATTGATGATGTTCTTGACTTTACAGGGACAGAAGAAGAATTAGGGAAGCCTGCAGGCGGCGATCTTCTACAAGGAAACGTGACGTTACCAGCATTGTACGCAATGCATCATAATCCAGAGATCAAAGCGAAGATTGAATTAGCGTTCCAAGGAGAGCTTCCTAATCAAGAAGAACTCACTGAACTTCTTCAATTGATTAAAGAGAGTGGCGGGATTGAGTATTCAAAAGCACTTAGTGAACGCTATTTAAAGAAGGCTTATGAAACGCTTGATACGTTACCACAAATTCCAGCGGTGAAATCATTGTCTGAAATTGCGACGTATATCGGGACAAGACATTTTTAATAGGTTTAAACTCTTTTAAAGAGATGATATACTATAATGCGGGTAGTTTACCCGACTTTTACGAGATCGAACAATAGAGGAGTGCACTGTACATGGAACAATCATTTATTATGGTAAAACCTGACGGCGTAAAGCGTCAGTTAATCGGAGAAATTGTAAGCCGTTTTGAAGCGCGTGGTTACACGCTTAAAGAAGCAAAACTAATGACAATCCCAAAAGAAACTGCTGAAGCTCATTACGGTGAGCATAGCGACAAGCCTTTCTTCGGTGAGCTTGTTGACTTCATCACTTCTGGTCCTGCATTCGCAATGATCTGGGAAGGCGAGAACGTGATCTCTAACGCTCGTACGATGATGGGTTCAACAAACCCGAAAGATGCAGCTCCAGGAACAATTCGCGGAGACTTCGCAACAAACCTTGGTCAAAACGTAATTCACGGTTCTGACTCTCCTGAGAGCGCTGAGCGTGAGATTTCACTATTCTTCGGTAAATAAAGAAGTAAGCCGGTCAATTAACGTTGGCCGGTTTTTACTATAAGGAGACCTTCATGCATGAAGATTACAACGTCTTTGTAAAACGTGTACATCATAAGTACGGAATTGATTTGTCTTTGTACAAACAAAAACAAATGATGAGAAGAACTCGTTCATTTTATGAGCGGTATGGGTTTTTATCGTATGAGGATTTCTTTACGTTAGGATTAATTGTGGACGGTGAGATGGAGAAACGTTTCATTGATCGGATCACTATTAACGTATCTGAATTTTACCGAAATCGCGAACGCTGGATGGATCTTCACCGCCTTGTATTGCCTGAATTAATAGCTCGAAACGAAGCGTTAACGATTTGGAGTGCAGCCTGTTCTACTGGTGAAGAAGCGTACACGTTACGTACACTTTTCAGTGACCAACCTAAAAGAGATATAAAGATCATAGCAACAGATATTGATGAGTTCGTTTTATTAAAAGCAAAACGTGCGACCTATGAGTCTAAATCGCTACGCGAGCTGTTGCCCCATGAAGTGACAGAGTATTTTAATAATGAGGGGCGCAATTATACGGTCAAAGACCGTTATCGTACGTCGATTACGTTTTCAAAGCACGATCTTCTAAATGATGCGTACATAAAGGGCGTACACTTAATCACTTGCCGAAATGTCTTGATCTATTTCACTGAAGAGGCGAAAGAGCGCATTCTAAAACGTTTTGTGTCATCGTTAACAGACGGAGGATTTTTGTTTGTTGGTAGTACAGAACAGATTTTTTCACCAGAGCGTTATGGATTAGAAACATACGGTTCATTTATCTATCGGAAAACACCACTTCACGAGAAATAATCGCTATGCTATAATTTAATACATAAAAGCATTAAAGAAAAAGAATGTGCGAACGTAACGGGGGTAGGAAAATGCGCTTTTTAACTGCTGGAGAGTCACACGGACCTGGATTGACAACGATTATTGAAGGTGTACCAGCACACTTGCCGCTAACACAAGAAGACATTAACGTTGAATTAAAACGACGTCAGGGCGGACATGGTCGTGGAAGAAGAATGAAGATTGAAAAGGATTTAGTAACGATCACAAGCGGTGTGCGTCACGGCATGACAACAGGAGCTCCAATTGCACTCACCGTCACAAATGACGATTACGTCCATTGGGAACAAGTGATGAGTGCAGAACCTTTAAAAGCAGAAGATGAGCACCGTGTGCAAACGAAAACGATTACGCGCCCAAGACCTGGGCATGCTGATTTAAACGGTGCCATTAAATACAATCATCGTGATATGAGAAACATTCTTGAGCGTTCTTCAGCTCGTGAGACAACGATGCGCGTGGCGGTTGGTAGTGTTGCTAAGAAGCTTCTTAAAGAGCTTGGCATTACGGTTGGCGTTCATGTTGTAAACATCGGTGGTGTGAAGGCAAGCGGAACGTATCAATCCATTGATGAACTCATCGAGCGTGCAGAAGCTTCAGCAGTTCGTTGCATTGATGAAGAAGCTTCTGAACAAATGAAGACAGCGATTGATGAAGCGAAGAAAAATGGTGATTCGATCGGCGGTGTTGTACAAGTTGTTGCAACGGGTATGCCACAAGGTGTTGGTAGTCATGTTCATTACGATCGCAAGCTTGATGGCAAAATTGCCGGAGCTGTAATGAGCATTAACGCGTTTAAAGGAGTCGAAGTAGGGATCGGTTTTGAAGCAGCCAACTTACCAGGTAGTCAAGTGCACGATGAGATTTACTGGAATGAGGATGAAGGCTATAAGCGTTCGACGAATCGTCTCGGTGGTTTTGAAGGTGGAATGACGACGGGGATGCCGATTGTGATTAACGGTGTGATGAAACCAATTCCAACACTTTACAAACCATTAAAAAGTGTCGATATCGACTCTAAAGAAACGTTTGAAGCGTCAATTGAGCGTTCAGATAGTTGTGCAGTTCCAGCAGCAGCGGTCGTTTGCGAAAATGTCGTGGCATTTGAATTAGCAAACAGTCTATTAGAAATGTTTAGTGCCGACCGGTTTGATCGCTTGAAAGAGCAAATAGATGCACACATTGAAGAAGCGAGCCGTTTCTAATGGAAACGCTCACGGTAAAGACGACGCACCAAAGCTATCCAATTTTTCTTGGAGAACAGCTTTTGCAAAAAGCTGAAATGATTTTTAAGCGTATTTATGGGTCAAAGAAAAAGCGACTGTTTGTCATTACTGACACGACGGTCGCTCCCTTATATCTCGATCAATTAAAAAGAAACCTTACGGTACATCAGATTGTCGGAACATTTGTGATTCCTTCTGGAGAAGCTTCTAAAAGTCTCGAGATGTATAGTCAAGCAATGACTGCCATGCTTGAAGCGAAATTAGATCGAAGTAGCGTAGTCATTGCGCTCGGTGGGGGAGTAGTTGGTGATCTTGCTGGTTTTCTAGCGAGTACGTATATGCGTGGAATTTCATTTGTGCAAATGCCTACAACGCTTTTAGCACACGACAGCAGTGTTGGTGGCAAAACAGGGATCAATCATCCTCTCGGGAAGAATTTGATCGGTGCATTCCATCAGCCAGATGCTGTTATTTATGATTTGTCATTACTTGATTCGTTACCGCAGCGAGAGTGGTTATCAGGCTTTGGTGAAGTATTAAAGCATGGTTATATCGGGGATCAAGAACTACTTGATCATGTGCAAGGCACAGGTGTTACGAACATCACAGCAAGTATGCTTCGTCAAAGCATTGCTGTAAAGGCGAAGATTGTTGAAGCTGATGAGCGTGAAAAAGGCGTACGGGCGTATTTGAACTTTGGTCACACCATTGCTCATGCTCTCGAACAGGTGAGTGGATACGGCGCTTTAACACACGGTGAAGCAGTCGTAAATGGTATGGTTTTTTCATTGTACTTGTCAAAACGTCTTCATCCATCACTGCCAATTCATGTGGACGATGAGTTGGATCAGTTGCAAAAGCTAGGGTACTCATTTTTGCCCTTGCAAACGATGGACGTGAGGCTCATGATTGAATCGATGTTAACCGATAAGAAAAATACAGATTCTCAAATTGCCGACGTGATCTTGGTAGAACCTCAAAAACCGAGTGTCATTTTGTTAGCGAAAGAAGAGTTTGAAACCTACTTAAACCAATTCAAAGGGGAGCATTTTTCGTGATGAGAGGAATTCGCGGGGCTACGACCGTAAAGGAAAATGATGCAGAGAGCATTTGGGAAGAGACGAGAAAGTGTCTAGAAGAAATGGTGACTGAAAATAAGGTGTTGCCAAGCGATGTTGCTCACATTTGGTTTACAGTTACCGAAGAGATCAATGCAGCGTTTCCAGCAAAAGCAACACGTATGCTTGAAGGTGAAGAGTGGACGTATGTACCGGTTATGTGTGCGACTGAAATTCCCGTCCCGAGTGGGTTAAAGCGTTGCATCCGCATTATGATGACCGTGAATACGGACGTTCCTGCAAGTGAGATCGTTCACGTGTTTCATAATGAAGCGATTCAACTTCGCCCTGATTTAGCACAAAAAGATTGACAAAAATGTTTGAAACACATACGCTAGGTACTAAGTTTAGATTGAGTTTTAGTTGAGAATGCGTAGAGACGCATAATGTTTGATCAAAGAGCCGAGAAGAGTTGAGCGGAGTTTAGTTGAGTAGAGCAGAGGTAGATGATGATTAAATGCTGCTCATCCGTCGATTTGATTGGATGAGCTTTTTCTTTTTTCCCCTCTTGTTTTTTTCAAACCCCTCCGTCACTTCTCTAAGAGAGGTGCAGCCAAATGAATAGTACGTTAGCGGATTTTCTAGAAGAATGTGACCGTTATCGTCTCGTCCCTGTTGTGAAGCGAATGTTCGCAGACACAACTACTCCTATCCAAATCTTTCAAAGATTGCAAGAAGAAGCGGTTTTTCTTCTTGAAAGCAATGCAGAAACATCGAAATGGTCACGCTACTCCTTTGTCGGATTAAACGTCAATTACGAGCTAATCGAAAAAGAAGAGCAGTTTTATTTCCAAAGTAATGGTGAAGTCATTTCGAGTAGCGACGACTTTGTTTCTGTATGGAAAGATGTTTTCCGTTATTTAAACCCTTCACCAGCAACAAATACGAACTTACCCTTCCCGGGCGGTGCAGTTGGCGTTTTGCCTTACGACAGCATTGGCCATTTTGAGAAAACAACAAAACGAGCAGATGCAAATGAACCGATTCACTTTTTATTTTGTCAAACACTTCTAGCGTATGATCATAAAACCGCGGAATTAATGATCGTACATTACGTGGATTGCGAGAACTCCGATTCACTAGAAGGTCGATATGATGAAGCGAATGAGTATATCGAACGTTTAGTTAAACAGCTGAGTGAGCCGAAGAAAGCGGATTTCCAACCTGATTTTCCCGTACGCGTGAAACCGAATTGGTCAACCATTTCTTCAAACTTCGAGAAAGAGCAGTTTCTAACAGCTGTTAACAAAGTGAAAGATTACATCGTTGCAGGAGACGTGTTTCAAGCGGTGATTTCACAAAGGTTCCAATATGAAACCGACATTTCACCATTTCTCGTTTACCGTGTGTTGCGTCAGATGAATCCTTCTCCGTATCTATTTTTTATCCGTCTTGGTACTAAGACCGTGGTCGGTAGTTCACCGGAGAAGTTAGTCGGAGTAAGCGCAGAAGGAGTAGAAATCCATCCGATTGCAGGAACGAGAAAACGAGGCTCAACAGATAGTGAAGACGATGCCTTAAAAGTAGAAATGCTTAATTCTGAGAAAGAGCGTGCCGAACATCAAATGTTGATTGACCTCGCTCGAAATGATGTCGGACGTGTCGCTCAATATGGTAGTGTCCACGTGCCGAAGATGATGGAAGTCGGAATGTACTCTCACGTCATGCACTTAGTTTCAATTGTCAAAGGGAAGTTACGTAACGACATTCATCCGATGGAAGCACTCATTGCAGGCTATCCTGCTGGAACGTTGTCTGGTGCTCCGAAAGTAAGGGCAATGGAGATTTTAAATGAGTTAGAGCCCACGAATCGAGGACTATACGCCGGTGGAATCTTGTACATGAGTTACAACGAAGAAATCGATTCTTGCATTGCGATTCGAACGGTTGTTTTTGAAGAGGGAGTGGCAACTGTCCAAGCGGGTGCCGGTGTCGTTGCTGATTCAATTCCTGAAGAGGAATATGAAGAGTCAATTAACAAAGCATCAGCTTTATTCAGCGCGATTCAAACTGCGGAGACGATGTTGGAAAAAGGGGCGATCACTGGTGATTAAACGTATGCTCAATAAAATGATTGAAGGCGAAACGTTATCAGAACAGGAAGCTGAAGACGTGATGCAAGAGGTGATGGGTGGAGAAGCAGAGCCGACTCAAGTCGCCAGCTTACTCACGATGATGCGTTTACGTGGTGAAACGGTTGAAGAATTAACAGGGTTTGCAAAAGCAATGAGAGATTTAAGCAAGCACGTAGATTTAGGAACACACAACGTCCTTGATACGTGTGGGACGGGTGGAGATGGACATTCTACGTTTAACATTTCTACTGCGGCTGCCATTGGACTTAGTTCGTGTGGCATTCAAGTAGCCAAACACGGCAACCGCTTCGTCTCATCGAAAAGCGGCAGTGCGGATGTGCTTGAGAAATTAAACGTCCCGATTGTGAATGATCCTAGTGACGCAAAACACACCCTTTCATCACAACAGCTCGTATTTTTGTTCGCACCTTTATTTCATACGGCGATGAAACATGTTGCGCCGATCCGTAAAAACCTCGGGTTTCGTACCGTATTTAATGTATTAGGTCCGTTAACGAATCCAGCACGTGCAAACTATCAAGTTGTCGGTGTGTGGGACGCTGAATATGGAAAGAAAATGGCTCACGTACTAAAGCGACTCGGTACGAAACGGGCATTGTTTGTAACTGGTGAAGACGGTATGGACGAAATGACGATCACAGGTGCTACCTATGTCACTGAGTTAAATGAGGGGAACATTACGTCTTATACTGTAACACCTGAAATGTTCGGGTTGAAGCGTGCATCTTTAGAAGCGATTGAAGCAAAAACAATCGATGATAGTGCACAGATCATTCAAAGCATCTTTAACGGCAAGTCAACAACCGGAGCACACGACATTCTCGTTTTGAATATGGCTGCAGGACTTTACGTAACGGGTGAAGCGAAAAGCATACAAGAAGGTGTATCGATTGCAAATGAAGCGATAAATAGTAAATCAGCACTCGCTCAATTACAACAATTACGTGAGGAGGAGAAAGCACATGCTTGAACAAATTATCGCAAAGAAACGTGAACTGATAAAAACGCTACCCGCACAATTTGAACGGCAAGAAAAGCTGACACGTGGATTTTATCAAGCGTTAAAAGACGGTAAGGAACAGACGGGTGTCGGTTTAATTGCTGAAATAAAACGTGCGTCTCCTTCCAAAGGTGATTTAGCATTAGGAATGGACATTTTGTCTCAAGCAAAGCTGTATGAATCAGGTGGGGCAGATACAATATCGGTATTAACAGAAACGCCTTTTTTTAAAGGAACAAATCAAGACTTACAAGTCGTAAAAGCGGTCACAAACATCCCTGTTCTTCGAAAAGACTTCATCATCGATGAGCGGCAAATCTTTGAAAGTGCTTCGATTGGGGCCGATGCGATTTTATTAATTGCAGCGGTCTTAGACGGCAAACAAATTGAAGCGTATACGAAAATTGCAAATGACCTCGGGCTTGACGTTTTAGTTGAGGTTCATAATTTGGAAGAGCTAGAGGACGTGTTGGCCTATAGCAGTCCTCGTTTACTTGGCGTTAACAACCGTGATTTGAAGACATTTCAAACATCACTGAGCGTAACAGAGCAGT
This sequence comes from Geomicrobium sp. JCM 19038, assembly GCF_000698125.1. Lineage (GTDB taxonomy): Bacteria > Bacillota > Bacilli > Bacillales > Marinococcaceae > Geomicrobium_A. The sequence continues at coordinate 314,666 of NZ_BAXA01000001.1, forward strand.
TAGTTAAGCATATTCCGAAAGACTGTTTCGTTGTTAGTGAGAGTGGTATTCATAAAAAGCAAGATGTAGAGCAAGTTGTTCAAGCAGGTGCAGATGCAATGTTAGTCGGTGAGCATCTCGTCACGAACGGTTCACCAACAGAGACAATCCCTCAATTAAAAGAAGGTGCCATCCATGCAACTTACGTTAAATATTGCGGGTTACGATCGAGTGAAGATGTGAAAAATGCTTATTTGTCCGGTGCAAATGGATTAGGGTTTGTGTTTGCAAACAGTAAACGTCAAGTGCGAGCGATGGACGTTGCTGAATGGATGAAAGACGGCCCTTACGCCTTTTGTGAAACGTTCGCAGTGCTTGTGAACCCTATAGAGGAAGACGTGCATGAGCTACTTGAGACGGTTGATTTTGATGTTTTGCAATTTCACGGTGAAGAAACTGTAAGTTTCATTAAAGACATTCAGAAAAAAACTGAGAAACACGTCGTAAAAGCACTTCGTCACGATCGGAATACACTTGATTTAATGAGTGCGTATGCGCCTGTTGTTGATGGTTTTATCGTAGATGCAGGCACGAAAACCGAGCGAGGTGGTACTGGGCAAACGTTTGATTGGAAAAAGGCACCCACGTATATTCACTTTGCAAAACAATTAAATGTACCACTGTATATCGCAGGTGGTGTTCATGAACACAACGTACCACAATTGCTAGAAATGCAACCAGATGGCATCGACGTGTCGAGTGGTATTGAAACTGAAGGTAAAAAAGACGATAGTAAAATGAAAAGCATCATGAGGCAGGTGGGAGATTATGCAACAGTCTTATCCGGATCATAAAGGAAGATACGGCCTTCGGGGGGAAGTATGTTCCAGAAACAGTGATGGCAGCTCTTGAAGAACTAGAAGCAGGTCTTAAAGAAGCGCTTGTAGATGACGCTTTTTTAGCAGAATATGAAGAGGTTTTAAGAGAATATGCAGGACGAGAAACGCCTCTAACGTATGCGAAACGACTTTCAGAAACAGTTGGAGGCGCGAAGATTTATTTGAAGCGTGAAGATTTGCTCCACACTGGTGCGCACAAAATTAACAATGCCATCGGACAAGCGCTACTCGCAAAGCGAATGGGCAAAACAAAGATCGTCGCAGAAACTGGAGCAGGTCAGCACGGTGTGGCTACAGCAACTGTTGCTGCGAAATATGGCCTTGAGTGCAAGATTTTTATGGGTGAGAAAGACATGGAGCGCCAAAAGCTTAATGTCTTTCGTATGGAATTGCTTGGAGCAGAAGTCGTTCCGGCAACAAGTGGATCAAAGACGCTAAAAGATGCGACGAATGAAGCGATTCGCTATTGGGTGTCTCACGTTGATGACACGATGTATTTAATCGGCTCGGTCGTTGGACCACACCCGTATCCTTACATGGTTCGAGAATTTCAACGGGTAATTGGTGACGAAGCGAAACGACAAATGGAACAATTACCAGATGCAGTTGTTGCGTGTGTCGGTGGAGGTAGCAATGCAATTGGTATGTTTACAAGTTTTCTTGATGAACCGACTGTTCAGTTGTATGGTGCTGAAGCTGGAGGAAAAGGAATTGAAACGCCTGAACATGCGGCAACACTATCAAAAGGCGATCGTGGGGTCATCCATGGGTCGTTAACGTATTTGATTCAAGATGAACACGGTCAAATTATAGAACCGTATTCCATCTCTGCCGGCTTAGATTATCCAGGCATCGGTCCTGAGCACGCTTACTTGAAAGATGAAGAGCGGGTACATTACGAAGCGATTACCGATGCTGAAGCGATTGATGCGTTAGTGAAGTTAACACAAACTGAGGGAATCTTACCCGCTATTGAAAGTGCGCACGCTGTTGCGCTAGCGTTGAAGAAAGCGAGTACGATGAATCGTGATCAATCTGTTCTTATTTGTTTATCAGTCGTGGAGACAAAGACGTTGATACGATTCGTAGCGTATTGAGTGATGATAAAGGGGGAGAGTCATGATGAACCGAGTTGAGGCAGCAGCGAAAAACAACGACCAATTGTTTATCCCCTATATCGTTGCAGGTGACCCTACAATTGAAGTGACGATTGATCTCGCCCGAGTGCTTGAAGAGTCAGGTGCCCATATTCTCGAATTAGGTGTACCGTATTCAGATCCATTAGCGGACGGTCCTGTCATTCAAGCGGCTGCAAATCGTTCCTTACAAGAAGGCACGTCGTTGCAGACGGTCATCGATACAGTACGGCAAATCCGAGCAGCGGGAATCCAGATCCCAATCGTATTGTTTTGTTACGTTAATCCAATTTTAAAGTATGGCCTGCACGACGCAGTGAAAGCCGCGAGTGAGGCAGGGGTCGACGGTTGGCTCGTCCCTGACCTTCCATATGAAGAAAATGATGAAATGAAGAAAACGTGCAATGAATATGGCAATGTCTTGATTTCACTCGTCGCTCCAACATCGAATGAACGTGTCAAACGGATCGCTAAAGAAGCGCAAGGCTTTTTGTACTGTGTTTCGAGCTTAGGAGTCACGGGAGTACGAGAAGAGTTCGATTCTAGGCTAGATACGTTTATTACGGCTGCAAGTGAGTCAAGTAGCGTGCCCCTTGCAGTTGGATTTGGTGTTTCTAAACGAGAACATGTCGCTCGCTTGCATACACAAGGGTACGGAGCGGTTGTCGGTTCGAGAATTGTTAAGGAAATTGAAAAATATGAAACGATGTTACGTGATCCTCATCAACGATCAAAAGCGCTTTTACAAATAAAAACATTTGTTCAATCGCTCGTTTCATCGTAAAATAGAACAAATACAAAAGTGAGGAGAATTTCTTCTCACTTTTTAATTCTTAGGTACGTGGAAGGTGATGAACCGTTGAAGATTACATTAAAGCAATCGATGAATGAGTTGACGCCGTATGAGCCAGGAAGACCAATTGAAGCTGTAAAAGAGCAATATGGTTTAACTGAAGTCATTAAGCTCGCATCCAATGAAAATCCTTATGGAGTTTCAGAGAAAGTTTCTGAGTTTTTGGCAGCGCCAAAAATGACGCAAATTTATCCAGACGGACATGCAGCGACGATTCGTAAAGCGGTTTCTGAGCATTTACAAGTTGGCGAGGATCAACTGCTGTTCGGTGCAGGATCTGATGAAGTCATTTTATTTTTATGTCGTGCAATGCTTGGATCTGGGACGAATAGTGTCATGGCAACGCTTCATTTTCACAATATAAACACAATGCGACGGTTGAAGGCTCTGAAGTGATCGAAGTACCAGTAACAGCAGAAGGTGATCACGATTTGGAGCGGATGCTCGCTGCAATTAATGAAGACACACGAATTGTGTGGGTGTGTAATCCGAATAACCCGACAGGAAACTACATAAACGAAGAGGAGTTCGTTAGCTTCTTAGAGCGCGTACCAGAGAATGTACTTGTCGTTAGTGATGAAGCTTATTTAGAATATGTAGAAGCGTCCGATTATCCAGCTACGCTTCCACTACTCGATCGCTTTTCGAACTTACTGATCTTGCGAACGTTTTCTAAAATGTATGGATTGGCGAACCTTCGACTTGGATTTGCTGTCGGTCAAGCAGACTTTATTCGTCAAGTTGAACCGATTCGTCCGCCGTTTAATACGACAACATTTGCTCAAGAAGCAGCTGTTCGTGCGCTTTCTGATCAAGCATTCGTTCAATCATGTTTTGAGAAGAACAAAGTTGAACGGGATCGACTTCGAACGTTTTTTGAAGAAAAAGGGTATTACGTATTTCCGAGTCAAACGAACTTTTTACTCGTGGACCTGAAAAAGAACGGCAATGACGTTTTTCAAGCGCTCATGCAAAAAGGGATCATCATTCGTTCTGGAGTACCGCTCGGTTTTCCTTCGTGCATTCGTGTTTCTCTTGGAACGAAAGAGGAGAATGATCAGTTTATTACAGCTTTTGAGGACGTTATCGTATAAATCAATCAAGATGCCCTACGTTCACGTAGGGCAATTAAGGAGATAATCACTTTGAGTCAAACAGTCGTGGTTATTGGGATGGGGCTAATAGGAGGCTCCATTGCACAAGCCATTAAAAAGAGCAATCAACAGCATAAAGTGATTGGTGTTGATTTGGACGAACGAACATTGGAACATGCGAAGTTGCTTCATGTAATTGATGAGCAATCGACATCAATTAAAGAAGCGGCAGCAGTCGCAGATACAATCGTGATCGCAACGCCTGTATCGAAAACCGTTGAGATTATCAGTAATCAATTACTCGATGTTGAACTTAAAGATAACGTCGTTATTACTGACGTTGGTAGTACGAAGTTAACGGTTATGAAAGCCGCAGAGAAGTTGGTTGAGCGAGGGGTTGTCTTTATCGGTGGGCACCCGATGGCAGGTTCTCACAAAAGTGGTGTTCACGGTTCTAGAGCAGATTTGTTCGAAAATGCGTTTTATATTCTCGTTCCACCTGAAAATCAAGAGAGTGAGGACGCAACTGAGCACTTGAAACAGCTATTAGAAGGTTCAAATGCGAAGTTTGTGACAATGGACGCAAAAAGTCATGACGTGATGGCGGGAAGTGTTAGTCACTTGCCACATATCGTTGCATCAGCTCTCGTGCATCAATTAAAAGGATTAGAAGAAGAGCATCCAATGATTACGAACTTAGCAGCAGGTGGGTTTAAAGATATTACCCGTATTGCTTCTGCAAACCCAATTATGTGGCGAGACATTTTATTGCACAACAAGGACGTATTGCAAACGATGATGGAAGAATGGCGAGACGATATGGGGCGTGTAACCGAGCTGATTAAAGCTGCGGATGCTAATGGTCTGCACGCATTCTTTGCTGATGCAAAGCGTCACCGCGATGGACTGCCGGTGAAGAAGGCAGGCGCGATCCCGACACTAAATGACTTATATGTTGACGTTCCTGACCACCCTGGTGTCATCTCTGACGTTACCGGTTATTTAGCAGAGTGTGAGATTAGCATTACGAACATCCGAATTATTGAAGCGAGAGAAGACATTATGGGTGTTTTACGATTGTCATTTCGCTCGGTTGAAGAACGATCGCGTGCAGAAGCGTGTTTGCAAAGTCATAAATTTACGACATACGTTGGCGAATAGGAGTTGAGACGAGTGAGTGTAGAACAAAATCAAACCGATGTTAGAAGCTTAAGCGGTACGATAACTGTGCCTGGTGATAAGTCGATTTCACATCGCGCCGTGATGTTTGGAAGTATAGCAAATGGAACGACAACGATTCGTGGTTTTTTAATGGGAGAAGATTGTTTAAGTACGATCCAGTGTTTCAAGCAACTTGGTGTTCGCATTGAGCAAGTTGACGATGAGATTATCGTTCACGGAAAAGGCATTGATGGACTTACAGAACCAAGTGAAGTTTTAGATGTTGGGAATTCAGGCACGACGATTCGTTTAATGCTAGGCATTCTTTCAGGTCTTCCTTTTTACCAAACCGTTATTGGAGATGAATCGATTGCGAAACGACCGATGAAACGGGTTACGAAGCCTTTAAAGTCGATGGGCGCAACGATTGATGGACGTGATGAAGCGAACTTAACTCCTATTTCTGTACGAGGAGGAAACTTAACAGGCATTACGCATACGTCACCGGTTGCGAGTGCCCAAGTGAAAAGCAGTATTTTGTTAGCTGGTCTTCAGGCAAAGGGGGTCACAACCGTGCTTGAGCCCCATCGTTCGCGAGACCATACTGAACGTATGTTACAAGCCTTTGGTGTAAACTTACTCATAACAGAGACGGGTGTCTCAATTGAGGGTGGTCAATTACTTCAAGGGGGCGGCGTTGTGAACGTCCCAGGAGACATTTCTTCAGCGGCATTTCCGCTCGTTGCGGCAGCAATTGTCCCTAAAAGTGAAGTGACGATCCAAAATGTGGGAATTAACCCGACGCGAGCAGGTATTCTTGATGTACTCAAAAAGATGGGTGCTCAATTGACGGTATCTAATGAACGTGAACAGAGCGGCGAACCTGTCGCGGATTTGACGATACAATATAAGAAGTTAAACGCTACGACAATTGATGGGGAATTGATCCCGCGTTTGATTGACGAAATTCCAGTTCTTGCAGTGCTTGCAACACAAGCAGAAGGCAAAACGGTTATTAAAGATGCAGAAGAGCTGAAATACAAAGAAACGAACCGTATTGATACGGTTGTCGACCAACTTATGAAGATGGGTGCAGATGTGACGTCTACGGATGACGGAATGATCATCAATGGTCCGACGCCTCTTCATGCGGCTCGTGTAGATTCATTTGGTGATCATCGGATCGGGATGGCGTTTGCGATTGCAAACCTCATTGCAGAAGGAGAAACGACAATCTTGCGTAAAGAGGCGGTTGCTGTTTCTTACCCGAACTTTTTTGATATGCTCAAAGACTTGTCACGCTAGAATGAAAGCCCTCCACACAACACGGCGGAGGGCTTTATAAAATAAAATAATAATTTTTCTGAAAACCCCTTGACCTTTTTAAGAAGTTGCGTATACTAATAGTTAGCGTATGGTTTCTCTCCACTCCTATCCATAATCTAGAGCGCTATTTTGCTCGGTCCGAATTGTAAGCGTTTACGCTTTATGATTCGGGCTTTTTTTTTTGATTTTGTGAACAAGTTTTGCTACGATGCCCATTATCAATTTACTTATAGCAAAAAATATGGAAGAATGACCAATTGTTCACTTCCTTGTAACGTTCAAACGTAGCCATTGTTCGTCGGTTTTTGCTATAATGAAGAAGGAATTTAGATCGGTAATGGAGGGGTTGTATGCAAGAGCAGCTAATGGAAGCTGTACAACTCATTGAAGAAGGCGATGTTGAGAAAGGACTTACGATTCTTAGCACACTTGAAAATCATGAAGATGACGATACACAGTTTCAAGTAGCCGCGATTTATCAAGAACTTGGACATGCACAAAAAAGCATGGCGATGATTGATGAACTACTCGTGAAGTTTCCGAATGAAGGAAGCTTACTTACGTTAAAAGCAGAGGCTGCGATTGACCTTGATGAAGAAGAGACGGCAATTACGAGTCTAGAGAACATTGACCAAAGAGACCACGCTTATGTAGAAGCACAAATGTTACTTGCAGACTTGTATCAATTGCAAGGGCTAGAAGAAGTAGCCGAACAAAAGCTGTTCAAAGCGATGGAAGTTGCTCCAAAAGAGCCGGTTCTACTTGCAGGTATCGGAAGTTACTATGTTGAACAAGGAAGCTACCAGAAGGCAATCCCGTATTTGAAGCAAGCGATTGAACATGGGTTTTCCTCTGAAGAAGCGAACATGAACTTATTGCTAGCAGAAAGCTATAGCAATACAGGTGAATGGGAGACCGCTCTCAATTACTATGAAGATGCGGTTGATGAACGTGCTGAACCGAGAGCGTTGTTCGGCTATGGGTTTACTGCCCTTCAAGCTGGAATGACGGAGACTGCAATTGAACAGTTAGAAGCACTTCGAGAGAAGGACCCTGCCTTTACGAGTCTTTACGTTCCGTTAATTGAAGCGTATGAGCAAGAAGGAAACGCTGACAAGGCTTTAGAACTCACACGAGCAGGTCTCGTTCAAGATGAAGAAAATGAACAGTTGTATTTAAAAGAAGGACATCTAAACCAAACAAAAGGTGCAACTGACGAAGCGACACGTGCTTATTTACGTGTGCTTGCTTTAAATCCTGCGAACCATAAAGCCGCTTCGCAACTTCTAGAATTGTATTATGAACAAGAAGATGCCGAAGAAATTAAGGCTCTGATTAATCGTTTGAAAACGAGTGGAGAAGAAGATCCACTGTTTTTATATTACGAAGGCAAAGCAAAGCAACTTGATGATGATGTAGAAGGTGCGCTAGTTTTGTTTGAACAAGTACAAGAATACCTTTCTTCGGATGGATTAGCGATGGAAGAGTACGGCTACTTGTTACTTGAAAATGGTAAACGTGAAGAAGCAATGACTGCTTTTAAACGCGCATTAGCTTTACAAGACGATAATCAACAACTAAGAATGTACGTGCATTCGTTGCAAGAAGAGGAGTGGTAAGATGCGTTTTCAAACGAGTGATATCGATACGTATCAACAGTCAAAAGCCTATGTTGATACGATGCTCGTCCCGTTGTTACCTGTAGCGCTAGACGATGACTTAAGACAGAAGGTTGCCATGGGAGAATACATTTCTCTCGTAACGATGGAAATGGAAAAGCAATTTAGAGGAAGGCTCATGCAACTGCCTCCACTTATGTATTTGTCTAGTGAATCAGTAACAGAGATTGGGGAACGCTTAGGCATGTGGGCGGATGCTTTCAAAAAAGATGGCAAAAATCATGTGATCTGGATGACAAGTGATCCTGCATTAAAGCAACTAGAAAACCAAGTTCCAGGCTTATTGTTATGGATTCCACATTTGCCAATTGAGCACTTGGACCCGAATTATCGTAGTAAAACAATTCGTGACCAAATGCAGCAATTACTTCCAGATGTGATGGCAGAATGGCGTAAAGAGGACAGTCTTTAATATATTTCTCAAAATAGCTTTGTGAAAAGATTGACATGTCCAAAACGCCTACGCTATCATGTATATGTCTTAGTCTTGTAAATGGAAAGAGAGCGAGTCATGGTTTTACGCGTGAATGGTTTCACAACTACCCTTGATCAGCTCTTGCGCAGTGCAAAATTTGCATTGATTTTGCAACGTAGGGGGGGAACTTAAGTGAGTGAGAAAAATCACAACGTATCAAGACGTCAATTTCTAACGTATACGCTCATGGGTGTAGGCGGTTTCATGGGTGCTGCAATGGTCATGCCTATGGTTCGTTTTGCGGTAGATCCAATTCTGCAAGCCGATGCTGCCGGCGACATGAATGAGTTAACAGCGCTTTCCGATCTAACAGAAGAGCCGCAAGCCTTTTCTTTAACGTATGAAGTTGAAGATGGCTGGGTTACACAAACGATGGAAGACACGGTTTGGGCATATTTGAGCGGTGATGAAGTAGTTGCATTGTCTCCAACTTGTACACACCTTGGTTGTACAGTTAACTTTGGTGGCGATGAGAACAATCCAGATCAATTTTTCTGCCCGTGCCACTTCGGACGGTTTGAGATCGACGGAACGAATGTGCCAGGCACACCGCCAACAGAGCCACTACATCGTTATGATACCGAAATTCGTGATGGCGTAATTTATGTTGGGCGGCCACAACCACAACAGTAGGAGGGGCACGAAGGATGTTACAACGTATCTATGATTGGATCGACGACCGTATCGATATTACGCCAATTTGGCGTGACATCGCCGATCATGAAGTGCCTGAGCATGTAAACCCGGGACATCATTTCTCGGCGTTTGTCTACTGCTTTGGTGGCTTGACGTTTTTTACTGTCGTTATTCAAATTCTTTCCGGAATGTTCCTTACAATGTATTACGTTCCGGACATTGTTAATGCACACGCGTCGGTAGAATACTTACAGAGTGAAGTAGCATTTGGTATGATCGTTCGCGGGATGCACCATTGGGGTGCCAGCGTCGTTATTGTCATGATGTTCCTGCATACTTTACGTGTTTTCTTTACCGGCTCATACAAGAAACCTAGAGAAATTAACTGGGTTGTCGGTGTACTTATCTTTTTCGTGATTTTAGCATTAGGTTTAACAGGGTACTTACTACCTTGGGATATGAAAGCTTATTTCGCAACTCAAGTAACGCTAGAAATTGTCGCCAGCGTTCCCGTTGTCGGGGATACGCTCGAAACATTAATTGCCGGTGGGGAAGTCATAGGTGCGCAAACGTTAACACGATTCTTTGCGATTCACGTATTCTTCTTGCCAGGGGCTTTACTTGGATTAATAGCTGTTCACTTTATTATGATTCGTAGACAGGGCATCTCCGGTCCACTATAGGAATTAGTGAGATTGCCCCTCAATTAACATCAAAGGAGGGGAACAGATGAAACGCGGTAAAGGTATGAAGTTTGTCGGAGACTCGAGAATTCCTGCTCGCGAACATCGGATGAATAATACGCCTAAAGATTATTCGGAGTACCCCGGCAAAACTGAGGCATTCTTTCCGAACTACTTATTGAAAGAATGGCTCGTCGGTGCTGTATTCCTCATCGGCTTTCTCTGCTTAACGGTTGCCCACCGGCTCCGCTTGAGCAGCCTGCCGATCCGAATGCGACTGGTTATATTCCTGTTCCGGACTGGTTCTTCTTATTTCTATACCAACTCTTAAAGTATCCTGCTGCAGCTGGTAACTTAACGATCCTCGGAACTGTTGTCATTCCTGGTCTTGCTTTTGGTGCGTTACTATTAGCACCTTGGCTTGATAAAGGACCAGAGCGACGTCTTTCTAAGCGTCCAATTGCAACAGGGATGATGCTCCTTGGTTTCATGTCTGTAGCATACTTAACTTGGGAAGCAGGCGACCAACACGAGTGGGGTGGCGCTGCATCAATTGATGACGACGTACGAGAGATCGATACGAGTCATCAAGGGTATGATATGTACGTAGAAGAATCCTGTATATCGTGTCACGGTGATAACATGGAAGGTACAGCCATGGGACCAGACCTTTATGACCTCGGCTACGATGCTGAAGGTATTGCACAAATTGCAGTTGAAGGTATTGGTGAAATGCCACCGATTTACGACCTTGAAGACGGTTCTGAAGAAGAATTAATGATTCTTGCAGAATACGTACTTGAACAAGGAAGTTCAGAAGAAGGCGCTGAAACAGATGATGAAGAATCTGAAGAAGGTGCAGAAGAAGAAAACGGCGAGGATGCTGAAGAAGACGAAGAAGCAGACGCTTAAGCGATCTACTAAGAAAGAGCTGACATGGATGTCAGCTCTTTCTGCATTATGTTAGTAAAGTGAGGCCATAAATATGATTCGCACATTAATTCATGTCGTAGGTCACCCGTTCGGATTATGGGCGTTGTTTATTATAAATGCGCTCGGGACATTATATGGCTTTGTTTGGTATGAAAGTCAATTGCTCGTCACACCAACGATCTTCATACCGTTTGTACCAGATAGCCCGACTGCTAGTCTGTTTTTTACAGCGGTTTTAGCGGCGTTATTGCTACGTAAAAACTCAGGCTTATTAGAGGCGCTTGCGGCTGTTACACTTTTTAAATACGGCATTTGGGCTGTGTTTATGAATGTGGGTGCAGGTGCGATGGGAGCGACTCTTACGTGGCAGAATTATATGCTCATCGCATCACACGCGGGAATGGCGATACAAGCTCTGTTGTTTTTACCGTATTATCGGATTAAGCCGTGGCATTTAATTGCAGCTGCTGTATGGACGGTACACAATGATATTATTGATTATGTATTTGGTATGCATCCGGGCGTCCATAGTGTACTCATGCCACACATCGATGTGATTGGGTATTTCACATTTTGGTTAGGTTTACTCGGTGTATTTATCGTCTACTGGTTTAATATTCGCAGTGATCGTTATCATTTGAAGTTGCCTCGATAATGAATGCAGGTCTACTCTTGTCCTTTTCTACATAGGATTTTGTAATGGGACAAGAGAGGGGCTTTGCAGTGCATAGAAGGATAATGTTTCTATTCGGTGCGTTGTTCTTACTAAGCTTTGCGATGACAACAGATGCGACCATTGCGGCAGAAGATGATCGCGAGGAGTGGGTGCATCTACACGTCCAAGCCGAAGACGTCTTGCGAGACGTTACTGAAAAGCGGTATGAACAAGCTCGAAAGACCTTAAAAGAAATGTCAAAGCCGATAACGGATGCAGACTATAGTGCGGTCTCTTTAGACATACATGATCTGAGCATTCTAGTGACAAGCTATGAGAGAATGGAACAAGCGTTAACGAGTACGAGTTTGCCTCATGAAGAACGAGTACGCGAAGCACATCGGTTCTTTTACTTAATCAATGCCGTCATTCACCCAGTGGAGCCGAAGTGGTTAGAAACACGAGATGATGTGCTCGGACAACTTGAAGACGTGCGAAAAGCGGTAGAGCGCGATGATTCGGTATTGTTTCAACGTTTGTGGAACGAATGGACGTTAGAATTTCATAAAGTCCAAGCTGCCATGATGCTGAGGAAAACGCCTTCAGAACAAGAAGAATTGCGGTCTTTGTTACAGTTTATGACAGACCATAGACATCGCCTCGTAGAAGGGGATGAAGCAGAACCTTTTTTCAAGGCGCTCGTATTTGAGATTACACGATTGTACAACATGGAAGAGAAAGAAAATGACCCTTCACTAATCAGTGTTATTATTATGGTCGGTTCAGCAATTGTTGCATCTTTAACGTATGTTGGCGTCAGAAAGTACAAAGGTCAAAAAGATCGAGAACGAGGCTGATTTGTTGACGATGATCGACTAGGTTTTGTAAACTAGTTTATAAGGAAATGTGGAGGTGCAAACATGTTCAGTCCTATGGCATTTTTAATATATTTTGGTTTGATTTTAATCATTCCAATCTATGCGCAAATGCGAGTGAAATCAACGTTTAATAAATATTCTCAAAAACAAAGTAGCTCGGGCATGACAGGTGCTCAAGTCGCACAGAAGATTATGCAAGATAACGGGATTTACGATGTAACAGTAGAACCTGTTAAAGGGAAGTTAACGGACCATTATGATCCGTCAAAGAAAGCGGTTCGTTTATCTGAAGACAATTATTACGGTACATCGATTGCAGGGAATGCCGTAGCGGCTCACGAAGTTGGACACGTTATTCAAGATGCACAAGACTACAGTTTTATGCGTCTGCGCTCAAGGCTTGTACCGTTTGCAAGCTTCGGTTCGAACTTCTCGTTTATTTTCATTATTGCAGGTATGCTTTTAGGCATGTCTCAACTGCTCTTAGCTGGGATTATTTTCATGGCTGCAGCAGTTGTATTCCAACTCGTAACGTTGCCAGTAGAGTTCGATGCATCGAACCGGGCAATGGGACAGATGACCGCAAGTGGAATCATCCGAAATGATGAGGAGAAGAGCTCAAAGAAAGTGCTGAACGCAGCGGCATTAACGTACGTTGCTGGTGCACTCGTTGCGGTCTTAGAACTTGTGCGTTTCATTCTCATGTATGTTATGGCAAACAATGATTAAGAAGAAAGAGCCCAATCTCAATAGATTGGGCTCTTCTTTTAAGGTAACGGCTGTTTCTTATCATCAAGTGTAAATCCTTCACCCATCACATCTTGCACGTTAGAAATTGTAATAAATGCGTGGGGGTCTGTTTTTTCAACGAGATTTTTTAAGCGAACCGTTTCATTCCTTGCAATAACACAGTAAAGTACTTCTTTTTCTTTACCCGTAAATGAACCACGTCCAGTTAAAATCGTTGCCCCTCGGTCCATTTCCATAAGAATGGCATCCGCAATTGCGCCTGTGTTCTCAGAAATAATAAAGGCTGCTTTACCTGAATAGGCACCTTGTTGAATGAAATCAATGACTCTTGCGGCTACAAACACGGCAACGAGTGTGTACATCGCTTGACGATAGTCTAAGTAAACGAGTGAACTGGCGATTACGACTGCGTCGACCATAAACAGTGTACGGCCCATACTCAAGCCAAAGTACTTAAATCCGAGTTTGGCAATAATATCGGCACCACCAGTCGTTCCGCCGACTCGAAACACGATGCCAAGTCCAGTACCGATAAAAACACCAGAGAAAAGCGCTGCAAGTGCTAAGTCATCTTGTAGTGGTAAGTAAATAACAGGGAATTCTTGAAAAATCCATAGAAATAATGAAATACCAAGAGTTCCAATAATTGTGTAGACGAACAAGGTACGCCCGAGTATGCGGTAGCCTAAAATAAACATAGGGATATTCAAAACGATGTTTGAAATGGCAGGGTCAATTGACCAAACAAAATAGAGAATTAGCGTAATCCCTGTAAAACCGCCATCAGCTAAGCTGTTTTCCATGTTAAAATAGACAAGTCCGAAGGAAACGAGCGCACATCCGAGAAGAATAAAGAAAATGCGTTTCGCATGCATTAACCAATAAGACACGCCCACTCCTCCTTTTGATCTAGATAATGATAACTTCCACATTATAGTTGAAATTAGACATGGTATCAAATACCATCAAGTATTGAGGCAAAGGAGTTGACGTAATGATGACTAAAAAAGATATGCAAACGATGCAACAAGAAGTGGATCAATACATCGGCCAATTTAAAGAAGGTTACTTTTCCCCACTTGCCATGCTTGCTCGAATGACAGAGGAAGTAGGAGAGCTTGCGAGAGAAGTGAATCATTCTTATGGTGAAAAACCTAAAAAAGTAGAAGAAGACGACAAAAAAGTAGAAGAAGAACTAGGAGATCTACTCTTTGTCCTTATTTGCTTTGCAAACTCTCTCGACATTGACTTAACCGAGAGTTTTGATACCGTTATGAATAAATTTGCAACACGAGATCGTGATCGCTGGACGAGAATTGATGAAAGTGGGAATGAATAATGGCAACAGTAAAAGTGATCCTTGCAGGACCAAGAGGTCAAATGGGAATGGCTGCACGAAGAATGATTGCGGCGACTGAGGCGTTTGAAACGATCGCCTACCTTGATCGCAAATCAGCAGAAGAAAGTGGCTTGCAAGAAGGAATTCCGGTTTATACTGATGCAACGGAATGCTTCTCTATGCATGAAGCAGACGTTCTCATCGACTTAACAACACCGGAAACAGCGAAAGAACATTTGAAGCTAGCGATTGAACATAGCATTCGTCCAGTCATCGGCACAACTGGTTTTACCGATGAAGAGATTGACCAACTACGAAACCTTACAGAAGAGAAACAATTAGGTGCTATGATCGTTCCGAATTTCGCCTTAGGCGCTGTGTTGATGATGAAGTTCTCGCAAATTGCTGCGAAGTTTTACAGTGACGTAGAGATTATTGAACGTCATCATGACAATAAGCTTGATGCACCGTCTGGGACTGCACTAAAAACGGCAACTTTGATTTCAGAAGTGCGTAATGAGAAAGTACAAGGACACCCAAATGAAACGGAAACATTACGAGGAGCTCGGGGTGGCGATGTGGAAGGCATGCGCATCCATAGCGTTCGTCTACCAGGTTCTGTTGCTCACCAAGAAGTCATATTTGGTGGACATGGAGAGACGTTAACGATTCGTCACGATTCCATGAACCGTGATTCTTTTATGCCTGGAGTGAAGTTAGCTGTAGAGACAGTCATGAAGTCGTCTACGTTAATTTACGGTTTAGAAAATATCATCGACTAGAGGGGTTATAGGATGAACATCGCACTGATTGCTCACGACAAGAAAAAAGATGACCTAGTAAACTTTGCAGTCGCTTATCGAGACGTTTTTGATGGCCATACGTTGTACGCAACAGGAACGACAGGGCGTCGCATTATTGAGGCGACGGGCCTTTCAATCCAATGTGTCCAATCCGGCCCACTCGGCGGCGACCAACAGCTTGGTGCACTCGTTGCAACCGATCAATTAGACCTTGTGTTGTTTTTTCGTGATCCACTCACCGCACAACCACATGAACCAGACATTACAGCGCTTATCCGATTATGCGATGTTCATCACGTACCGGTTGCAACGAACATGGGCACCGCAGAAATTCTCGTGTTCGGCTTAGAAAAAGGAAAGCTCCTTTCAAAAGAAGTACGACAAGGAAATGTCGAGTAATGGAGCCACTAAAAATTGGGATTACATGTTATCCTCAGTGGGTGGGTCTGGAGTTGTTGCAACCGAACTTGGAATCTCACTCGCTGAGCGTGGTCATGAAATTCATTTTATTACATCTAGCTTGCCCTTTCGATTGCAAGAAGTACATCCGAATATATTTTTTCATGAAGTTGTCGTTAATCAGTACCAAGTGTTTCGTTATCCGCCATACGATTTAACGCTCGCAAGTAAAATGGCTGAAGTTGCTAAAAAACACGAGCTTGATTTATTACACGTCCATTATGCCGTTCCTCACGCTGTGTCAGCAGCGCTTGCAAAAGACATGTTAAAAGGCGATATCAAAGTGATGACAACGTTGCACGGAACGGACATTACCGTTCTCGGTGAAGACCCTTCGCTTGCAAACATCATCCAACTTGGGATTGAACGCTCAGATTGTGTGACAGCTGTTTCGAAGTTTCTGTCCAAACAAACGAAAGAACAGCTCGATGTGACAAAAGAAATTGAAACGGTGTATAACTTCGTTGATGAGAAAGAAATCCAAGACATTGACCGTCAAAGCATCCGTCAGAAGTTCGGAATTCAGCAAGACGAAAAAGTAATCGTACATATGAGTAATTTTCGAGGCGTAAAGCGGGTCGAAGATGTGATTCGTGCATTCCAAATCGTCCAAGGTCATATTCCAAGTCGCTTGTACTTTATCGGCGATGGACCTGAGCGAAATACAATGGAGAAGCTTGTACAACAGCTCGGTTTATCGGAACGCGTTTTCTTTCTTGGAAATCAGATGCAAGTGTTTCAGTTGTTATCAATGGGCGATGTGAAAATGTTATTGTCCGAAAAAGAAAGTTTCGGTCTAGCAGCACTTGAGGCGATGGCTGTTGGCGTTCCTGTTGTCGGGTCGAATATTGGTGGGATTCAAGAAGTCATTGAAGACGGTGTAACGGGACGCGTTGTTCCAGTTTATGATTATGAAAAAGCTGCTGAGGCGACGCTTGATATCCTCTCAAATGTAACGGTCCATGAACAATACCGAGAACAAAGTCAACATCGAGCACTCAAACGGTTCAGCAAACAATCGATCGTGCCAGAATATGAGCGGTTATATGAACGGATGTTGCATTTGCCATGATCGTATCACGTGCAATCCAGTATGGCTTTGAACAATTGTTAACCGCGCATGTTGAGGTGTATCTTGTTGGTGGCGCCGTTCGCGATCTGTTCCTTAAAAAAGAGAGTGCAGATTTTGACTTTGTGACGACAGAACCGCTAGACAAGCTTCATACACGAGTGAAACACGCTACCTACATTGATACGAACCAACCGCTCGTAACAATTAATTCACCGTATGGTATGTTTGAAGTATCCGCTCTAAACGGTCGGCTTTACGATAACTTGTCGGCTCGAGATTTTACGATGAATGCGTGTGCCCTTGATGCGAATGGCGTTGTTATTGATCCTTTTCACGGTAGAGCCGCCTTAGAAAAGGGGCAATTGCAAACGGTCAGGCCGATGAGCCTTCGTGAAGATCCGTTAAGAGTGTTGCGTGCCATTCGTTTTTCTGTAGAATACGATCTAACACGAACAACAATAAGACAAGAAATGGACGGTGCGAAGGCATCGATTCAACAAGTAGCAAACGAACGTATTGGCAAAGAAGTAGCGCGTGCCATCATGAGTGACAGTTGGCTTACCATTTTTGAACAATTATGTGAGGAACAAATTCTACCTGCATTTGCCTCATGTTCTAAGCTAGAGGTTGCCACTGTAGATCTTAACAACCCACTTTCTCAAATGGAACGCTGGCTCGTCGTGCATCAGCTTCTAGGCATTGAGGAAGTGGGTTTTCCATATAAGCCTGGGGTTACGGCAAAGGATATCACAAAAAAGTAACTCAATTGCTTCAAGTAGTGAACAGAAGAGTAGAACGAATGCCAACAGATGTTGAGCTATTTTACGAAGGGCTTGTGAACCATCTTACTGCTGAAAATGTCCATCGAGCAATGACAGCTCAAGGTAGGTCAAGGCATAAGGAATTGGTGAAGCGTTTTAATCAGTTACCGATTCAATCGCTACGTGATCTAGCAATTACACCAACACAAATGATTAAAGAGTTACATGTTAAGCCTGGCCCTTGGATTCAACGTCTGTTACATACGCTCGCTGTGTTTGTGATCAACAAGGAAATTGTAAATGACAAGAAACTACTACTCCATAAAGCAAGGGAGCTATACGATGAAACGTCAATTACTTGATGTATTAAATAGAGAAACAACCTTTGTGTCGGGTCAACAGATGAGTGAACAGTTGCACGTAAGTCGCACGGCTGTTTGGAAGCAAATTGAAGAGCTTCGAAAAGAAGGTTATGTCATTGAAGCTGTCTCAAGAAAGGGTTATCGCTTAATTTCCAGACCAGATGCGTTAAATGAAGCTGAAATTCGCTCAGGTCTTACATCAAAAGCATTTGGTCAATCTGTGCATTATGAGAAAGTCGTTGATAGTACACAACGTATCATTAAAGATTTACACCGTAACAAAGCCGCGCACGGAACGATTGCCGTCTGTGAACAGCAAACAAAAGGACGAGGACGTTTAAACCGCCCATGGCAAACAGAAATGGGTCAAAATATTATGTTCTCAACACTCGTTAAACCGGATATTTCATTGCAACTTGCTCCGCAAATGACACTCGTTGCAAGCATCGCTGTCGCAAAAACGGTAGAGGTGGTTACAGGCGAACAAGTGAGTATTAAATGGCCAAATGACATTTATTTGAATGGTAAAAAGATCGCTGGAATTTTAACAGAAGTACAAGCAGAAGCGAACTGTGTTGAGATGATGGTCATTGGAATTGGCATGAATGTGAATGAGTCTAAACAGAGCATCGAAGAGAACGATTTAAGCGAGAAAGCAACATCGCTTTCTATTGAGACAAATAGAACGTACAACCGTCGTGATGTTTTGCAACAATTACTCATCAATTTTGAGAATGAGTACGAACGCTGGCTATCTGTTGGGTTCGCATCAATGAAAGCGGAATGGGAAGAGCGAGCACATCTTTATCAAAAACGTGTAACCGTGAAAAATGTTGACCGAGAGCAAGTCGGTACGATGGTCGGCATTACCGATGAAGGTGTCTTAAAGTTGCAAGATGAAAACGGTGACGTACACCTCGTGTATAGTGGAGATTTACATTAGTGCTATACATGGAATTTTGCTATACTAAGTCTGTAGAGACGATATCCATATGGAGTCGTACTCGAAAGAAAGAACGCTTTGCTTGAGTACTAATTCGCCTTGATCTGAAAAGACAGGGACGGAGGGATCACATGTTACTCACAATAAAAACAAATAGACAGAGTCACGGTCCCTCCACATTTTATTGGAGGAGATGATGTTTTGAAACAGACCGTAGACTTTTTAAAAATGAAACGAAATCAAGAAATGATTACGATGGTTACAGCTTATGATGCACCGACAGCTAAAATCGTAGAAGACGCAGCGATTGATCTGATTTTAGTCGGGGATTCTCTCGGTATGGTCGTGCATGGTCATCAAGGGACACAGCCGGTAACACTCGACGATATGCTACTTCATACGAAAGCCGTAGCAAGAGGAGCAAAGCAGACCTTTATCGTGAGCGACCTGCCGTTTATGACGTACCATCGTTCCATTGAAGATACGGTAACTAATGCAACAACGCTCGTCCAAACGGGTGGCGCACATGCGGTTAAGCTTGAAGGTTGCACAGGACTTATTTTAGACAGCATTGAGCGACTAACGAGTGGTGGGATTGCGGTTATGGGGCATCTCGGATTAACACCACAATCTAGCACCGTGTTAGGTGGATTTAAAGTTCAAGGTCGTGGAGAACAAGAGCGAACAAAGTTAATTGAAGATGCGAAACGCATTGAAGCTTCTGGTGCGTTTGCTCTTGTTGTTGAATGCATCCCAGAATCATTAACGAAAGAGCTTAAAGACATTTTAGCAATTCCGGTCATCGGAATTGGTGCTGGCAAAGCAGACGGTCAAGTACTCGTTTTCCATGACCTTGTTGGCTTAACGACAGGGTACATTCCGAAATTCGCTAAAACGTATGCAAATGTCCACGACGTGATGCTGCAGGCTGTGGAACAATACCGCGACGATGTTTTGCGTGAGTCGTTCCCAGATGAGCGGTATACGTTTAAAGATGCGAAGAAAGAGCGGAGCACAAGCGTATGATCATATGTCGTACGCAGTCCGAGTGGAAGAAAGAACAACAAGTGCTTCAAGACCAACCCGGAACGTTTGCCCTCGTTCCGACGATGGGAGCGCTTCATGAAGGACATTTAACCCTCATTCGAGAAGCGAAGCAGCACCACGCACGAGTTGTGGTGACGATCTTTATAAACCTCTACAATTTGGGGCTAATGAAGATTTTGATTCGTATCCACGTACAGAAGATCAAGATCTTAAGCTGTTGCAAAGAGAGGGAGCAGATGTTGTCTGGTTACCAGGCGTTCAGGATTTATACAAAGAAAAGCAAATGATTACGATGAACACATCGCCACTAGGAGACCAACTTTGTGGCAGCAAACGTGTCGGTCATTTTGATGGAATGGCAACGGTCGTCATGAAGTTTCTTCAACTCGTTGCTCCTGATGCCGCTTACTTTGGAAAAAAAGATGCTCAACAGCTCGCAATTATAAAAAAGATGGTTCAAGATTTTCATATACAAACGACAATTGTTGGTGTTAACACTGTAAGAGACGATGACGGACTTGCGTTGTCTTCGCGTAACGTTCATTTAAATGAGCGAGAACGGATCGATGCGCCAATTCTTTATAAGGCGCTAATGTCAGGCGTTAATGAAACCGCGCATACGTCCAACGCACAGCTCATTACAAAAAAAGCCATCGATCAACTAGAAGGTAGTCTCGCATCAATTGAATACGTAGAGCTCGTAACGTTTCCGAACTTAGAAACTGTTCATTCGTTAGAAGAGGGAAATCGTTATTTGTTAGCAGCGGCAGTTCAATATGAACGTGCGAGATTGATTGATAACATCATATTTACGATGTCGTAGTTTCAGGAGGAAGTTATGAAAGGTGACCGTTATGTCGTCATAGACGTAGAAACGACGGGAAACCGTCCAACAACAAGTGATCGAGTCATAGAAGTCGGCATGACGGTCATTGAAGGATTGGAAATTGTCGATTCGTTTTCTTCTTTTGTGAATCCAAATCGAGACATTCCATTGTTTATTGAACAACTAACCGGAATCTCTGAAGAAGATGTAGAGAATGCCCCTACATTTGATGAGATTGCGCCAAGAATACTTCAAGCACTTGATGGGGCTTGTTTTGTCGCTCATCATGTTGACTTTGACTTATCGTTTATTAATGCAGAATTAGATCGTGCGGCTACGCCCAGTTCGAAGGGGAATTGTTAGATACAGTAGAGATGGCTAGAATGCTGTATCCAACGTTTGAAAGCTATCGTCTTCAAACGCTATCCGATATTTTCGAGTTTAGCCATGAACAACCACACCGTGCAGGAAGCGACGCTTATGTTACGGCGAAGTTGTTGATTGAGATGTTTACTAAGCTCTCGGCATTGCCGCGAGAGACGGTTCATCGAATGAAGCCTTATACAGAACAGATGTGCAATGGCTTGCATCGAATCATACACGAAATCGATGTGTACAATTTTGAACAGGCTGACCGATCACTACCAAACGATGTTGAGATTTACCGAGGTTTTGCGATTAGAAAACGTCAACAACATAGTGAATCGACTCAGGCAGCATCGGCACAATCATTTGATGCGGCTCTTTTTTTTGGTGAGGAAGGATTGCTCAGTAAAACGACGAGGAATTACGAAGAGCGTGCTGGACAAAGTACAATGAGTACAGCTGTTTGGAAGGCAATGAATAATGAGGAACATCTTCTATGTGAAGCGGCAACGGGTACAGGAAAAACGCTTGCGTATTTGTACCCTGCACTCATGAAAAGCCTTGAAGCAAATCGTCCGACGGTCATTGCGACTGAAACGATTGCACTCCAACAACAAATTGTAGACCGTGAGATTGTTAAGCTAAACGAAGCGTTAAATGAAGACATTAACGTCGCGATTCTTAAAGGTCGAAGTCATTATTTATGTTTGCAGAAGTTCGAGCACTTTCTAGATCGAATGCCATCTTCGTATGATGAGCATTTATTTGCAGCGCAATTGCTCGTCTGGCTCGTTGAAACGATTGACGGGGACATTGAGGAATTGAACTTGCCTAGTGGTGGCTATACGCTTTGGGAAGAGCTTAAGAGTGATTCTTACACGTGTTCACACGCAGGTTGTTCCTACTATAATCGTTGTTATTATCATCGTGCTAAAGAACGCGCTAAACACGCGCAACTTATCATTACGAACCACTCTCTGTTATTTACCGATCGATTCTCATCAAGTGGAATCTTACCGAAGTACGATACCGTCATCTTTGATGAGGCTCATCAGATGGAAGACACCGCCGGGAAGTATTTAGGATATGAAAGCAACTACCAACAACTCGTCCGTTTAATTAGTCGGTTTGGGTTGCAAGATTCAGATGGGCTGTTGTTTGAAATTGAACGTTCTCTAAAAGGGAAATCAATCACCCGATATGATATGGAATGGGTTAGAAATCGAAAACAAGAGCTTTATCATTTGCAAAGCGAATGGCTACAGCTGTTCCAAACGTTGCAAAACATCGCCAACAAAAAACCTTCAGCAACGATTCATTACCGACCATCGCAGTATGAAGGTAAGTTTGTCATGGAAGTTGTTGAGCGAATCAGTTATATGATTGATACGCTGCAAAAAGAGTGGTTGAATTGCATTGCTCAACTTGAAGACCAACACCCTGAAGAATCTACGTTATGGCGAAAGGTAAGTCAGTTAATTGACGACTTTACCGATGAAAATGAAACGCTTAGACAATTGCTCGTTCATGAAGTCGAAGAGCACGTGTATTGGATGGAAGCAGGTAAAACGAATGCGTTTGATCGATTAACGTTGTATCGTCGTCCAATTTCCATTGCGAGCAGCATGCAGTCGTACTTTTTTGATGAAGTGAAAAGTGTCATCATGACTTCTGCAACTCTCACAGTGAAAGATTCATTCTCGTTTATTAAAAACACGTTAGGGTTACCAAAAGAAAATGTGAATGAATTAAAAGTAGAATCACCATTTTCTTATGCGAAGCAAGCGCAGTTGCTCGTTCCGAGTGATTTTCCTGATATTAAGCAAGAAGAGGAATACATTGACTCACTTTCAGAGTTCATTAGTATGCTAACGTCTCATGTGAATGGAAAGATGCTCGTCTTATTTACGTCATATGACATGTTGAAGAAAACGTACAATCAAGTGAAACCGCAACTTGAAGATTTGAATTATGCGTTGCTTGCACAAGGGGTTAAGGGAGAACAACGAACAAGACTTGTGAAAAACTTCCGCAAGTATGAACGGGCAATTTTGTTTGGTACGAGTACATTTTGGGAAGGTATTGACTTGCCGGGAGAAGATGTTCGTGCGTTAATTATCGTACGTCTTCCGTTTACACCCCCAAATGATCCAGTTTATCAAGCAAAAGCAAATGAACTAACGATGCGAAATGAAAACTCATTTCAAAAGCTCGCCATCCCTAAGGCCGTTTTGCGCTTTAAGCAAGGCTTTGGTCGATTAATTCGTACGAAAGACGATCGCGGACTCGTCTATGTACTCGATAAGCGGTTAGTGGAAGCAAGGTATGGCAATAGTTTCATTCGTTCATTACCAGAAATTCCCCATACGTATACTTCCACAGACGAGATTTTGTCGATTACGAGTGATTTTTTTGAGGAGTAAGGAGAGGGCTCGTATGCAACAGCGAACCATTATCAATAACATCGCGATTCTTGATCATGAACAAACGATTACTCGCGGGCATTTGAAGATTAGTAATGGAACAATCACTGAAGTGAGTGACGAACCTTTTGTAGCGCAATCATTCCTTGAGGAACAAGACGTTGTGCATAATTACGAAGCAAATTGCTTATGCCGGGTCTCGTTAATACGCACATGCATATGCCAATGTCGATTTTGCGCGGTGTGAGTGATGACCTTCCACTCGACCGTTGGTTAAAAGAAGTCATTTGGCCGCTTGAAGGGAAAATGACGAGAGAAATGGCTCGTGCAGGCATTGGTTTATCGTTAATTGAAAGCATTCGCTCAGGGACAACCGCTTTTTCTGATATGTATCATCTAGCCAGAGAAGATGCACATGAATTAGCGGTTGCAAGTGGCTTAAAAGCACAGCTTACACGAGGGATGATCACTGCTTTTAGTAACGAACAAGAAAACGAACAGAAATTACAGCAAGCGTCTGAATTTGCTAAAGCGATGAATAATGATTCAACAGGGCGACTACGGGGTGCATTATTTCCACATGCTCCGTACACGAATTCTCTTTCGTTTTTACATCGTGTACGAGACGTTGCTGAGAGCGAGCGACTAGATGTCCAAATTCATATCGCAGAGACGGAAAAAGAAGTTAAGGAGCACGTGCAGCAATTTGGAAAACGACCAGTGGAGCATTTGCTCGCTGAAGAAATAATCGGAAAAGGTTCATTGCTCGTTCATTCTGTTCATGTTACCGATGACGAACTTGAACAAATGCATAAGGCAAGCGTCAACGTCTCACACAATCCACAAAGTAACTTAAAGCTCGGTTCGGGGATTGCACCGGTTGAAAAAATGGTTGACCAGGGTATTGTCGTTAGTTTAGGAACAGACAGTGCAGCGTCAAACAATACTTTGGATGTGTTTACTGAAATGCGACAAGCAGCAATGCTTCATAAAGGGACGTCTAAACGTGCTGAAGCAATCACCGCAAATGATGCGTTTAAGATGGCGACTGTAAATGGTAACAAAAGTATCGGCTTTCATAAGAGCGGTTTAATTAAAGAAGGTTACGATGCAGATTTTATTTTGCTGGACGCAAAAGCCCCGCACCTTCAACCGTACCGCAACCGAGTTGGGACCGTTGTGTATGCAGCGAACAAAAATGACGTAACTGACGTGTATGTGAACGGTCAAGCCGTCATGCAAAACCGAGTCATCGTAACGCTAGATGAAGAGAAGTTGTTGTATAAAGCAAATCGTGCCCAACAGGAGCTTTTAGGAATCCATGTGTGATTGGGAGGAACTTTGATGAAGAAGTGGATTGCTATTGGGATCTTTTTCATTGGCATTGTAATCACCAGTCTTCTCGTCTGGTTGTATCAATCGGCTTATGCTGAGCATTCAGATGTTGAAGAGCGACTCGGTGGACAGATTCTCCGAGAAGAAGGCGTAACAAGTGTAGGGAATTGGTACCATTACCGAGGAGACGACGTAATCACAGTTGCGACCGTTATGGTTGATGAACAAGAGGAATATTGGTTTTTTAATGATGAACAAGCACGCTTTGATGTGATTGCAACAGATTCGGTGATTACTGAAGAAGAAGCGATTAACAGTGCAATGGCAGAGGCGGATGACGCATCGTCACTTCGTCGGGTAGCACTCGGTCTTGAAGCTGAGACACCGATATTCGAAGTGATTTATGAAGACGAAACAGGTGCGCACGTGTATCATGTTGTTGATGCCTATTCAGGTGAAACCTCGTATGTTTATCGTTTGCCGTGATTGATCTTCGTTTAGAGCTTGAAGTTCACGTGGCACTTTCGTAAACTAGATAAGTAAGATATGCAGGAAGTTTGAAGGGAGTTACCTAGAATTGAAACCGACCATTCATACGATTGGAAACCATGCTGGCGAAGAAGTGACCATCGGTTGCTGGCTAGCGAATAAACGCTCAAGCGGTAAGATTGCTTTTATGCAGTTACGCGATGGGACAGGCTTTATTCAAGGCGTCGTCGTAAAAGCAGAAGTAGGAGAAGAGTTATTTCAACAAGTTAAAGGCTTAGGACAAGAAAGCTCGTTGTACGTAACAGGCGTTGTACAAGCGGATGACCGTGCACCATCTGGTTACGAGTTAACGGTAAAGAACGTCGAAGTTATTCAACATGCTGAAGACTATCCGATTACACCGAAGGAACACGGAACAGAATTCCTCATGGACCACCGTCATTTGTGGATCCGTTCAAGTAAGCAACATGCTGTTCTGCGCATTCGTGATGTGATTATTAATGCAACCTACCGTTTCTATCATGAACGTGGCTTTACGAAAGTAGACCCACCGATTTTAACAGCGAATTCAGCTGAAGGAACGACGGAGCTTTTCCATACGAAATACTTTGATGAAGATGCATTTCTTTCGCAATCTGGTCAATTGTATATGGAAGCTGCAGCGATGGCATTCCAACGTGTGTACTCTTTTGGACCGACGTTCCGTGCTGAAAAATCAAAAACGAGACGTCACCTGATTGAGTTTTGGATGATTGAGCCGGAAATGGCGTTTGTTGACCATGAAGAAAGCTTAGAAATCCAAGAAGAGTACGTGTCATATCTCGCTCAAGCGGTGTTAAACGAAGCGAAAGCAGAGTTGAAAGTGCTCGGGCGTGACACTGAACAACTTGAGAAGATTAAAGCACCGTTTGCTCGAATTACGTACAAAGAAGCAATTGAGCGTTTGCAAGCAAAGGATTACGAAATCAAGTGGGGCGAAGACTTAGGTGCTCCGCATGAAACTGAACTGGCTAATCAATTTGATACACCTGTATTTATTACGCATTGGCCAAAAGACATTAAGGCGTTTTATATGAAGCCAGACCCAGAAAACGAAGACGTCGTCCTCTGTGCGGATTTAATTGCACCAGAAGGTTATGGTGAAATTATTGGGGGAAGCCAGAGAATTGATGACTATTCGCTTATGGAAGAACGATTTAAAGAACACGACTTGTCCGATGATGCGTATCGTTGGTATTTGCAGCTTCGTGAATATGGAAGTGTTCCTCATTCAGGATTTGGACTCGGTTTAGAGCGTACGGTTGCTTGGTTATCAGGAACTGAACACGTTCGTGAAACGATTCCATTCCCACGTCTTTTGAATCGTTTGTATCCATAAGAGGGTGTACCCATCTCCTCACGTCATGTTGGAGATGG
This sequence comes from Geomicrobium sp. JCM 19038, assembly GCF_000698125.1. GTDB lineage: Bacteria > Bacillota > Bacilli > Bacillales > Marinococcaceae > Geomicrobium_A. Next base: position 341,444 of record NZ_BAXA01000001.1, read on the forward strand.
GTTTTTACAGCAAAACAATGATTGAGGTGAAACGGATGGATAAGAATCGAATCATCGACTTGTTAGAAGAAGGGCACATCTCCATCCCGGTTGTATTTCTAGATTATTATGATGCACTAGGCATTCATGAGCGCGATATGATGTTACTGTTGCATTTACATCGTGAGATTTCAAAAGGGCAACACTTTCCGACGCCAGAGCAACTTGCACGGAAAATGTCACTAACGATTGACAGTTGTCAAGATGGGTTAAAACGATTAATGCAGCGAGGCGTTCTTTCAATCGAACAACGACAAGATCATGGAATTGTCTATGAATCATATAGTTTACGTCCTTTCTATGAAAAAATTATTCTTTATTTAGAAGCTGAACAAAAAGACGAGCAAAAAAATGACTCGTTAGGTGGCGAACTGTATTCACTTTTTGAAAATGAATTCGGTAGGCCTTTATCACCGATGGAAATTGAAACACTCGGACTGTGGATTGATAAAGACAAGTATTCATATGAACTAATTAAAGCAGCCCTTAAAGAAGCGGTTATTTCTGGAAAGTTGAATTTGCGTTACATTGATCGCATTCTCTTCGAATGGCAAAAGAAAGGCATTACAACACCAGAAGCTGCGCTACAAGAAAGTATGAACTTCCGTAAAAATCAACGAAAGCCTGAATTAACAGGTGCTGGCAAACAAAGTCGAGAGCCATATCCGAACTACAACTGGCTTGAATCGGATTAAAAAATAGAAGAGGTAAGACAATCATGCTTAGCAAAAAATTAACGACGCATGCGCTCGATACGATTGCGCACATGTATCCAGAAGCAGAATGCGAATTAACCCATAGCAATGCATTTGAACTGTTAGTTGCCGTCATTTTGTCAGCACAGTGCACCGATGCGCTCGTCAATAAAGTGACGCCAGGGTTGTTCGATAAATACAGACAGCCTGAAGACTATGTCAATGCCACGCAAGAAGAGGTGGAAGAAGACATTCGTCGAATCGGTCTGTTTCGTAACAAAGCGAAAAACTTACGGAAGATGAGTGAATCGTTACTCGTTCATTATGGTGGGGAAGTTCCACAAGACCGCGATGAATTAATGAAACTTGCAGGAGTCGGGCGTAAAACAGCAAATGTGGTCGCTTCGGTTGCCTTTGATTTACCTGCAATTGCGGTTGATACCCACGTCGAGCGAGTGTCAAAGAGATTAGGGATTTGTCGCTGGAAAGATTCGGTATTAGAAGTAGAGAAAACACTCATGGTAAAGCTTCCAGAAGATCGCTGGTCACAAGCTCACCATCAATTGATCTTTTTTGGTCGATACTTTTGTAAAGCAAGAAACCCTCAATGCGAATTATGTCCACTATTAGACATTTGTCGTGAAGGAAAAAAACGCGTGCCGGAGGAACAACGATGATGACAGCCGAACTACACAAGCTCGATGAATTAAAGCAGTCTTTGCCTTTTGGTGAGCAAGAGTCATGGCGTCTTCAGCAGCTAGAGAACAAGCTCAAAGGTGAAGATGTTTTTTCTGTTGCGATTTGTGGACATTTTTCAGCAGGGAAATCAACGCTCATAAACCAATTGCTCGGCGCAAATCTTTTACCGTCTAGTCCAGTTCCTACAACTGCTAACATTATGACGATTCAAGGCGGGGAAGAAACCGCAATTCAAGCGATTAAAAACAATGGTCAAGAAGAACAGTTTCAAGGTCATATTCCGTGGGAAAAACTTCAGCAACTGGCTCTTGATGGAGATGGTGTGAAAGAAATTGTTCTCACCTTACCTATACCGTTTTTAAAACGGAAGGTGACCTTGGCAGATACTCCAGGAATGGATTCAACAGATCCAACGCACGGTCGTTACACAGCAAATCAGCTGTTAACGACCGATGCAATCATTTATGTGACCGATTACAATCACGTTCGCTCACAAACGAATTTACAATTTTTGAAGCAGTTGCAACGTGAAAACAAACCGTTTGTGATCGTTGTCAATCAAATCGATAAACATAATGACGATGAGCTATCGTTTTCAATTTTTAAACACGGTTTGCTCGATATGCTTCAACGTTACGGTATAAAGCCAGTTAAAGTATTCACAACGAGTGCTAGAGCAAAAAACCACCCGTACAACGAGCTAGAGTCGTTTATCAATGAAACGCGTTCGTGGTTGTATCATAGTGAAGCACTCATTGACGAATCTCAAAAGCGTATGCTAGAGAGCGCTGTAGAATCTTTACGCGATCGACTGTTTCAAGATCGTAGTGAACTCGATGATGATATTGCCAAAGAAATGGAACGAGCGGGCTATAGTGAAGACAATCAAAAACGCTACAACCATTTACAAAAAGAGCGTGCAGAAGTTGAAGGTAAGCTCCAAAAAGAATTGGACAATGTAAAACAATTCTTTACTGTTTTCTATAAACAAACGAACTTGTTCCCACATGACGTAACCGAGCGAATGAAAGAATGGTTACGCGTGATGGACCCGTCATTTAAAGTTGGCTTTTTCGGATCAAAGAAGAAAAAGAAAGAACTTCAAGGTGAGCATTTCACAGCGTACTACGAACTCATAAAGGACCGTTTTGAAGCGGAAATTCGCCTCTACCTCTTACAGCGCATTAAAAAAGAACGTCTGCCTGAAAATGTAGAAAAAATTGCAATTGATCGTTTCGAGCGAATGGAACTGCCGAGTGATTCTTCGTGGTATGAAAGCTTTATCAGTTCTGGTGAGAAAAATGATCAATACGTGTATCAATTGGCAAAACAGTTAAATCAGAGCATTTTAACGACGGTCAAACGCGACACCGAAGCGGTGTATGAAGCGTTGCTTGATCAGCTTGATGAACGTAAAGAGCGAGCCATTGAAACGATTGAAAAGGAACTCGCAAGTTATGTAGAACTTGAACAGATTGAAACAACGTTCGAGCAACGAAAGCTTGAAGTCAAAGAGCAGCTAGAAGTCGTTGAACAAAAAGCAGCAACGCTTGAAGATACGAGCGACTTTGAGGATCAGATGCAATTGTTGTTCAAAAAAACAACAGGATTAGCCGGCGTTAGCGAGGATATTCAAGTTACTGAAGCTACTCCTTTGAAGAAAGCAGAAAAGGGAGAAGAACAAGCGACAGCTGACGTTTTGGCTCCACGTTATACGGTTCGTAACCAAAGCGATTATGAAGCGATCAAGGAAACGTTAGTTGCTCATCGTAATGAAGAAGTGGAGCATGAGAACCGTAAGGCACTTATTGAGCGTTTAGAAGCCTTTTCAGACCGTACGTATTCAGTCGTCGTCGCAGGTGCTTTTAGTGCGGGAAAATCAACGTTCTTAAACGCTTTACTAGAAGCAGACTTAATGCCAAGTTCACCGCACCCAACGACCGCATCGCTTACTGTCGTTAAAGCGCCAACAAAAGAGCTGCCGAATGAAACGGTGACCGTACAACTGAAATCACGAAAAGAATTAGAAGAAGAAGTCGAGCATGTTGCTTATTTGTGTGGAATGACACATACACTTGAATCGTTAAAGAATGCCGAAGGTCTCTCCATTCACAAAACCGATACGCTTGCTGAAAAGCAGTGGGTTGAGTATTTACGAGCGCTACAGATGGGTGTAAAAAAAGACCATCTTGAGCCTGGGAGCGCACTACAACTATCACTTAGCGAATGGCAAGAAATGGCAGTTGATGAATCAGAAGCATGTCTTATTGATTTTTCACACGTGTATTACCATTCAACATGGACTGACGCTGGCTTTGAACTCATTGATACTCCAGGAGTACAAAGTGTTCACGAACGTCATACCCAACTGGCCATGAATGAAATTGCAAAGGCAGATGCGTTCTTGTATTTGATGTACTATCACCATGCATACTCAGATGCTGATGCGAAGTTCATGGAGAAAATTAAACAAATCCAGTCCCCGGATTATGTGCTCATCAATGCAAGTGATCTTGCACATGATGAAGCTGAACGAGAAGCTGTTGAAAGCCACGTCGTTGAGCAGCTTAAAACGAATGAACATCACGAATCAGTCGTCGTCTCAATTTCAAGTAAACGAGCGAGAATGAGTAATAATGAAGAAGGCATCGCTTCGTTTTTACAAGACTTTGATGAGAGTATGGAACCGAAGCTTCAATACCGTGCTCAAAAAGAGCTTGACGAACTTCTTGAAGATCATGCTAACCATTTGACGAAATGGATGCAATTTTTTGAGCTTCCTAAAGAAGTTCGCGAAAAGCGGAAAGCAACATTGAAATATCCTGCTGCACAAAAGCAAGAGGAATTACGAGCAGTAAAGGCTACACTTGAAGCAGAAGACATGAATATTCGTTCGTTCGCCATTTATAGTCACAAACGTCTCGTACTACAATGGACGGATGAATTGAAGAAGCGACTTACACCAGCAGTCTTTCAAAGCGATCAAGCTCAAGAACGTGAAGAAAGCTTGCGAGAGGAGCTTGAGAAGTGGCTAGAAGACGTGTCAAAGTCTTGGCAAGAAAACATCGTACAAGAGAACAAACGTCTACAAACCCTCTTCCATGAGCACGTGATACAGCTTCAAGACGTAACTGTTAACACGACCGTCGAGTTACAAGCAGCAAAAACGTTAAAGTTAACCGATCGTTTAAAAGAAGTCAAAGTGAAAAAGAACTTCTTAACGGATGAGAAATCAAGCCAATGGTTAAGTCAACTGACCGAAGCGCTTTCTAAGCAATTAAAAGCTACACTAGAAACGTATAGTGAACGAGTACGTGGCGAATGGAACGACCTCGTTACGAGTTATGTAGAAACATCAGAAAACGAAATTAAGAGAAAGAAGCAAGAAAACGAACAGCAACTTCACAAATGGCTGCTCGATACACCACCAACAGAAAGTATCGAACAAGAACGAAGTGCCATTTTTACGCATGTAAATAAATAAGTGAAAAGCAGCGTAGACGATGTCTATGCTGCTTTTTTAAATCCATAGAAAAAAAAGCCACTCTCCAAAAGAATTGCTTTGGAGAGTGGCTTTGTGATCTTAACTTTTATTCGTCATTATCATCGTCTGAATCATCATCTTCTGGTGGTTCAGGTGTATCGTCTGATTCGTCATCATCACTATCGTTGCCATCACCATCATTACCATCACCGGACTCATTGTCGTCTGTTGGTGGGGATGGTTCGTCTGGTGAGTCAGAATCGCCATCTTCAGGGGAGGTAGAATCTTCTTCATCGACAAGGTCTTCATCGATTTCCTCTTCCTCTTCTTCCTCTTCCTCAGGCTCTTCTTCTTCAACGGCTTCGGCTATTTCGACGCTCGTTTGTGCGGTGTCGAGCGGTTGACCGTTGCGAGTCGCGACGACCTCGAAGCTATGGGTGCTTTCACGAGCGGGATCTGCGAGAATGAATTGTTGATCACTGCTCGATTGAACTTCGCTCATTTGTTCGCCGTTAACGCCGTGACGTACTGTGAAGGTCACACCTTCCATTTCTTCTTCAGGGAAGCTCCAGCTTACGATGATTTGATTGTTGTCTTCATCAAAACCTGCTGTTAAGTCTGAGATTGCTGCTTCTACTTCAGGCTCAGGTGGTGTATCTGGTGTGTTACCACAAATGTAGAGTTCGCCACCTTGCTCACATACTGAATCAGGTCGTGAGAAGTCAGAAACATCCATCCCTTGGTGAACTTCTTGCATGACAATCCGGAAGATGTGTCGGGCAATTTCATGCTCAGCTCCTGATAGATAACCGTCGTTATTGTTGGCGTAACCAGTCCAGATTGACGCGGTATATTCAGGGCTGTATCCCGCAAACCAAATGTCTGGCACACCGCCTTGTGGGATGTTGAGACGGTTACGAGTGTCTGTATCAAAGTTCGATGTACCGTTTTACCAGCGAGTGGTAATCCTTGTACGTTTGCTTGATTACCTGTACCTCGTGGATCCGTGAGTACACCTTTAAGCATGTCAGTCATCATATACGCTGTATAATCGTGCATCGCTCGATTCGGCTCTGGTGTTAAGTTGAGTTCACGTTCATCACGAAATACGATTTTTCGGATGCTGTGTGGCTCGTTATAGACACCGTCATTTCCGAAGGCGGCATATGCACCTGCAATTTTCTCACTTGATGTTTCAAAAGCACCGAGTGCATGCGCTTCGTAATAATTTTCAAAGTTAAAGCCTAGACGTTCTGCAAACTGGTGGGAATTCTCAACGCCTGCTTCTTGATGTGCTTTGAGCGCTGGGATGTTTAACGACCGCACGAGCGCTTCACGCATCGTTACTTCACCACTATAGTTTCCAGAAGCGTTCGTAATCGATTGACCACTAGAATATTCATGGGGTTCATCGACGAGTGTATGACCGGTGCCCCAACCATGTTCTTCAATCGCAGGCCCAAAGTCCATAAACGGTTTCACCGTAGAACCTGGATGACCGTTACCACGACTCGCATAGTTGAATCCAGCTTCAATTTCCTCGCCGTGACGATCGCCTACCATAGCACGAATGCCGCCAGTTTCATTATCTAACAATGTGAAACCAACTTGGAATGACTCGTTGTCTGGATAGGAACTAATAAACTCATCAGTCTGAACGACACGCTCTGCAAATTCTTGTGCTTCTGGGTCAATCGTCGTGTAAATGTCAAACCCAGCGGCATAAAGATCACCGATAGAAAGGCCATCAATTTGTTCAATTTCATCGCGCACGTGGTTCATAAATGAAGTATGACCGATTGTATCATCAGCTGGCGTATGATTAATTTGATCGTGAATGGACGTGTTACGCGCCTCATCCGCTTCTTCACTTGAAATTAGTTCTTGGTCTTCCATCATGCCGATGATCAAATTTCTACGACTCTCAGCATTTTCTGGGTTGTCGATTGGATTGTAGTAAGAAGGACGTCTCGGCACTGCAGCAAGTACTGCTGCATCAGCAACGGTTAGCTCACTTAAATCTTCTTTACCGAACCAACGAATGGAAGCTTCACCAATTCCGTATGCATCAGAGCTAAAATAAATAATGTTTAAATACATTTCAAGAATCTCATCTTTACTGTACTGACGCTCTAATTGAAAGGCTAACCATTGTTCTTGAAGCTTTCTAGAGATTGTCTTGTCCGCGCTTAAAAATGCATTACGAACAACTTGTTGTGTGATTGTACTTGCACCTTCAGAACCGAACCCACCAGTAATGTTGGCGACAACAGCTCCTCCGAGACGACGTACATCAATTCCCATGTGATCATAAAAGCGCATGTCCTCAACCGCAACAAAGGCGTTGCTCACATGTTCTGGAATTTCTTCAATGGAACGATAACTTCGTTTTTCGGCACCGTGTAATCGGCCGAGTTCGTTGTCGTTCACGTCGTATACGGTGGCCCCTTCAGCAAGCATCAACTCTTCAGGGTCTAACTCTGGTGCGCCACTAATAATGGCAGCCGCAGTTGCACCTCCGGCAATTAGACCAACGCCCATTATTACGAATAAGCTAATCAGTATTTTTTTCCATATGGATTTTTTTTGCTTCGGTTTTTTGTTCTTTTGTTGCTTTTTGTTTCCTGATTGTTGTGCACGACGTTTTTCTGTTCTCGACGTGTATTCACTCATCGTACTTCCCTCATTTCTCAAAAACCTCAATGAATTTGTCGCTGTTCCCCGAAAAATGTTACACGTTCAGTCGAAATAATTGTTCCACAGCAGGCAAAAAGTCAATAGTAGGTAAAATGCTTGGGTTCACAAAGATTCCAAGAGTTGCAATGTCATCTTTTTTTTATTGATTTACGGTCGGTTTCTGCTTTTAGCTTCATAAAATCTTCGGCTTTTAACACATACGTTTCTTTAGAATGCGCAAACCGTAGAATTAAGAAAGCAAGGCCACCGTGTGCAGTCACTGCATTTAAATGCTCCATCTGATGGTCATGAATATTCTTCAGTGGAAACGATTGTTTTTGGTGGGTTTCTTTTGCTTCAAAATCCAAATGATAGCCTTTATAGATCCCATTGTAGTCTGTCGTAGATGCCTGGCGAAAATAAGCTTCAGTAATTTTAGCTCGAGTTCGTTTCGGGTAGTCGACAGAGACAATTTGAACAGGAGTGGGTTTTTTATGGATCACCGCTTTTCCGATTTGTAAGTAATGATGGATGGAAGAGTTAAGGTCATCTTCAAGTGTCATGCCTCGGTTTGCATTCCCATCATCGGTCTTTTTTGATGGGCTCACTTTCTTTTCATACAACTTACCGTTTGGGTAACGAAAAGCCAATTGAGAACAATCCTTTCCGTCTAATAAAAATTCAATCATTAATAATAGCATAGATAGAAGCTGTTACAAGGAAAAAGTTTTTAAGACATTCAATTTCATGTTAAAATTTCTATGAATGACTGAGGTGAAAACATGAGTGAAAAGTTAATGAACATCGGGTTTGGAAATGTTGTTCCAAGTGATCGCATCATTTCTATTATACAACCTGACTCGGCACCAACAAAGCGTTTAATTCAACAATTTAGAGAGCGAAAGTTAGTCATTGACGCAACGAACGGACGAAAGACTCGAAGTATGATCTTATTAGATAGTCAACATATTGTCTTGTCTGCCGTTCAACCTGAGACGATTTCGCAGCGGTTAACCGAAGATTAATCGCACAATTCTACAACTGCGCGTTCATTTTTGCGTTTTAAGAGAACTTTTGTAGAACAGAAAGCAGTTTTGTCAGCCTCAAAGGAAATGAGTTTTTAACCTTGAATGTTTGGAGTAAGCATATAGACGAGACGATGTTTGTCTAACCATTCAAGGGGGTTGATTCTCTTATGAAACTCGCAAAAACACAATACGTTGCTGATCAACTAAATGTGGCACCAAAGACGATCCAAAATTGGGTTCGTAAGCACGAGGTACCTGTAATTACAAATGACCGAGGTCATTATTTATATGACGTGTTGGCAATTGAGAAGCTAAGACAAGTGAAGGAGCGGCAACTACCGGACCGAGAGCCTGTGTTGCAAGAACTTGCCACGATCAAACCATCAGAAGATGAGAAGGCTTCAATCAAAGCATCGACACAAGAAGCAGAAAAGCGAATGGAAGATATTATTAAACGGTTAGATCATTTAGAGCGAATGATAGAGCAGAAAGCCGATGAAGTTGTGAGTTTTCAGTTGTTAAAGCACCGCACGGAATTAGACGATGTTCAACAATCAGTGAAAAGCATCGAAGACCAATTAACAGTCATTGAACATCAACAAGTTGAACAAGCGGAGAAGGAGAAAACGGTACAACCTAAATCACTCACTCCAAGAAAACGTCAGAGCATCTTTTCATTTAGCTAAATGATCACCAATTAAAAAAGGCACGGTGGTTGTTAATGAGTAAACAAATTCAAGAGCTGCAAACGACGTTACGAAGTGACATGCAAAAAGCAAAAGACTTTCAGCAACGTCAAGCGAACGGAGAATCATTTGATTTTAAAGAAACGATCGTTCCGTTCGTAAACGAAGTACAACAGCGCACAGAAGAGTGGAAAGAGCTTGTCCATAAATTTGTTCAAGCTGAACCGATGCAAACGTTAAACGCTACACAAGTTGAGCACACCTATGAGAATATGTATGTCATTCCAACGGAATCATTCCAAAAAACGATGCGAGAGCAACGGTTTATTGAACGAATACAAGCCGTCTTTTACGTGCTTGACCTCGTCGAAGAAGAAATGCAGACAGCAAGCGAACGTTAGTCGAGTTTGAGTGACGTTTTTAATATGTACGTTGTATCTGAGATTCGGAAACACACTGAACGTTAAGTAGATTTACTTAACGTTTTTTTGTATGGCGGCTTTTCAGTCTAAGTGCATGAGGCTAAAAAAACCAACGTGTAACTTTTTCGTAGTCATCTATTTTTTCTCACTGGAAATGGTAGATTACTTTGGCTGGCAATTTACCATACACGCATCACATTTGAGCGTATAAAAAACCGGTTGCGGATACATCCGCAACCGGTCTGCTCTTTAAAATCTTCCTGATTTGAGGATCGAATATAAAATGAGCAAAAACATAAAAAATGAAACGACAAAGCTAATTTCTATCACAGGTAATTGGACTAAAAAAGAGTTTTGATCGCCAAATGAAGAGCCAATAATGAGCCCAACCATAATAATGCTAAACGCCAAAAGTGTAATACTAAACGAAATCCGGTTACTAATGCGATCAAGCTTTCTAAAGAACAGATTGATCTTTGGCATGCGTACTTCTAACGACAAGTCATCGTCACCAATCCGATCAACGGCTCTTTTCACAGAGTCGGGGAGGGCGAGAATCGTCTTCGATTGTTTTTTGGCATCACGATAAAGCTCTTTCGTCCAGCTTTTCGGATTTAATCGCTCACGGGCAAGCTGCCTACCGTAAGGTTCGGCAATTTCTACGATGCTAAGATTTGGATCAAGTCGCATTAAAATGCTTTCAATCGTTATGACTGCTTTGGCAAGCAGTGTGTATTCTTTATGAATGCGAATGTTATAACGATGAGACGCTGCAAAGATGTCTCGAATTGCTTCACCAATCTTAATGTCTTCAAACGACTGTTCGTAGTATTTGTCGAGAAGAAACTCAACTTCTTCGCCAAACTCCTCATGATCGACCGTGTCAGGGACGTCTGCCATCGCATAAATCGTATCGGTCACTTCACGAATGTCGCGACGAGTCATCGCGATTACATAACTGATGAACTGATTTCTCATCGTCTTATTCAACCGGCCTACTTGGCCAAAGTCAAACATACAAATGTGTTCATCTTTCGTAAAGCTAAAGTTGCCAGGGTGAGGATCACTGTGGAACAACCCGTCAATCAATACTTGATGAAGAAAGGCATCAGCAAGTTCACGAGCAAATCGATTTCCTTGCTCTTCATCTTCTGGATGCCAATCGTGCAAACTAACCCCGTCAATATATTCCATCGTGATCATTTTGCGAGTGCTGTACTTTTCATAAATGCTTGGAATGGAGATCAAGGAGAAATCAGCCATGTTCGCACGCATTTTCTCCGTATTTCGCACTTCGATCGTATAGTCCGCTTCATTTCGAATGGCTTCCGCAAATTCATCAGCGATTTCTTCGAGGCGATAATACTCTGCCCAGCGAAAACGTTGTGTGAAAAGCTTTGCTAAGTCATGTAGAATGTCTAAATCCTTCTCAATCGTTTCTTTAATGTTAGGCCTTGCAACTTTTACAGCAACGACCGAGCCATCGAATAATGTCGCACGATGTACTTGACCAATTGATGCGGCTGCAATAGGGGTCTCATCAAACGATTGATAGGCTTTATGTAATGGCATGTTTAGTTCTTCTTCAACAATGTTTTTTAGTTCGCTGAATTTAAACGGCGGTACATTGTCTTGAAGCTCAACAAGTTCATCGACGATATAGTTCGGAAAGAGGTCTTCTCTCGTACTAATCATCTGACCGAGTTTAATAAACGTGGGACCAAGCTCTTCGAGAGCGTTTCGAATCCGCTCTCCGATGAGCCGATAGTTAGGGTCGCTAGGATTGGTAGCGAGTCGTTTCGGTAAAGAAAGGACGTGAAATAGACCGACTTCTTTAAGGACATAACCGAAACCGTGTCTTGCTAAAACGGTTACGATTTTACGGTAGCGGTTTGCGTGTTTTAAACCGTTGGAAAGCAATAGTCATCTTCCTTTTTACTCGTTGTCGTCGTTACGATCCTTCATTTGACGCTCTTTGAGCAAGCTTTCCAAATGAGTAAGTTTCTCTTCAACACGTTCTAAGTCATCACGTGTAGCAAGACCCATATCATTGAACATGGATTTCATCTTCGTTTTCGATGACTCCGTCCATTCTTGTTCTTTCGTTTCTCCCCGTTTAATTAATTCATCTGCAAATTGCTCTGCTTCTTTCGGGGTAATTCTACCACGTGATACGAGGTCATCTAAATACGTTTGTACTTTCTCAGTGCCTGCAACAGCAGCACCTAGACCTAGAAAAAAACCATTCTTTAACCACTCGTTCATCGTAAAAGCCTCCCTCATCATAGCGTTCTAACTATTTATTTTCCCGTTTTGTGACCGTTTTACTCTTGTTTCTACAAATTAATTGTTATCTTTAAACGTAGAAATGAGCAAGTAAATAATCGTTGCAAATGAAAACACAGTTAATGAGACGATTAGAAACGTGCTAGCTTCACTACCTGCATCATCTTCGCCATATGCAGCAAACGACTGCACTGGAATTAAGAATAGAACTAGAAAAGAGAAGAACGCCGTTGATAATTTTGCTTTCATGTTTAATTTCCTCCTTCATTCACGGTATTACCTCATTCATTATAGAAGTAAAACGCCCGTTTTTCAACGCAGACCGCCGAAGATTTGCTAGAAATCCTTCTGATGAGCAAGTGATCGTGAAATTTTTGCAGAAAAGCTTAAAGGATTAGGAAAGAGTGGCGCATTGTTGAAACACACATGCTATAATTGATACATTATCTAGAAAAGCGTTAATTGTTAAATAAAAAGGCGGTTTAGTTATGGCAGAGAATCAACAAATGATGAACAAAGTACAGCTAGAAGACATTATTATTGCCCATCAGACGTTAAAAGATGTCGTTACCCATACGCCATTGCAACGAGATGAAGTGCTCTCTGAGCGTTATGGTGCGAATATTTACTTAAAGCGAGAAGATATGCAAGTCGTTCGATCATTTAAGATTCGCGGCGCTTATAACTTAATGAAGAGCTTATCTGATGAGGAATTGGAAAATGGGGTCGTCTGTGCAAGTGCAGGGAACCACGCCCAAGGTGTGGCCTACTCTTGCCGCATTATGAAAGTAAAAGGCGCCATCTTCATGCCAACTACGACGCCACGTCAAAAGCAAGACCAAGTGAAACAATTTGGCAAAGAATTCGTCGATGTTATTATTACTGGCGATACGTTTGACGATGCGTTCAAAGAAGCGAAACGTTATGAAGAGAAGCATGGCATGACATTTGTGCACCCTTTTGATAATGAGAAGATTATTGCTGGCCAAGGAACCGTCGGTATGGAAATTTTAAATGACATCGGTGGGCAAATTGATTACGTATTTGCCTCAATCGGTGGTGGTGGGTTAATGGCTGGGCTCGGTACGTACGTAAAGTCCATCCAACCACAGGCAAAGCTAATTGGCGTAGAGCCTGAAGGTGCCCCGTCTATGCAACAAGCACTATTAAGAAAAGAAGTCATCGAACTTGAAGAGATCGATAAGTTCGTAGACGGTGCTGCTGTACAACGCGTTGGTGAACAGACGTTTAAAATGTGTGAGCAGTTAATTGATGACATCGTTCTCGTTCCAGAAGGAAAAGTCTGTTCAACCATTCTGGAGCTTTACAATCAGCAAGCAATCGTTGCTGAGCCAGCTGGAGCCATGTCAATTTCAGCGTTGGATTTCTATAAAGATGAAATAAAGGGCAAAACAGTCGTATGTGTCGTTAGTGGAGGGAACAATGATATTGGTCGTATGGCTGAGATGCGTGAGCGCTCGTTAATTTATGAAGGATTGCAACATTACTTTATCGTGAATTTCCCTCAACGCGCTGGTGCATTGCGAGAATTTCTAAATGACGTGTTAGGGCCAGACGATGATATTACACGGTTCGATTACGTAAAGAAGAACAATCGCTCAATCGCACCTGCTCTCGTTGGCATCGAATTAAAGTCAGCAGCTGATTACCCTGTGCTTATTCAACGAATGAAGGCTGAAGGATTTGATGTTGATGAAATTTCTACGTCAGATAAATTGTTTAACTTTGTACTATGATTATCCGTAGTCGAAGTGATGAATGGGTACTCTTTAATCAACATGAGCACGGGATGTTCACGGGACAATTGGCTCGGTGTTGGGGTGACGACATTCGCTTAAAACGCTCCGGCTTTACGGATGTTGTAACGGCTTGTTTTGAACATGACCGAGGTTGGCAAGTGGAAGATCATGTTCCTCGTTTTAACGAGAGTGAAGCGATGCCGTATGATTTCACATCCTTTCCAGATCCACTGAAGATCCCTCTGTATGAAAAGGGAATTACAGAAGCGGCTCTCATGAATAAACGTGCGGGTTATTTGATCAGTCAACATTTATCTAGCTTTTATGAAGCGCAAACAGACGATTTAGCAACCAAGTTCAAACAACAAGAAGAAAAAAGAAGGCGCGAACTATGGCTATCGCTAGACAATCAAGACGATCTTCGGTACGATTTATCCGTACTTCGTCTATTAGATGAGATTTCACTTTATGTTGCACTAAATGAGCCAGGTGTGAACAAAGAAGATGAATGGCCGTGGTTTAAACGAGGGTTTTCACAAACATTCTCGTTTTTAGGCGATCAGACGATTGAAGCGAATTGGAAGGATCATCAGTCTGTCACGCTCCATCCTTTTCCATTTCGCACTACTGTGACCGTTCCTCATAATTATCGAACGGTAAAGAAAACGAATGACAGTCCAGATGATTTCTTAAAAGCGTTTCAAACTAGTTCCCTACAAACCTTATGGGTGACGTTTAAACCGGTCACTTAATGGGAAATGACGTTTCAAGAACCTCGATCTTTCGGATTGGGGTTCTTCCTATGTAAGGAGGATTTTATGATTGCTGAACTATCTGAACAACAATTCAATGAGTACGAACGAGGATACGTCTTAGTCGTCTCGCCGTTTTGTTATACGTGTCAGATTGCAGAGCGATTTGTTTATGAGGCAAGTAAAGTGTGTGGAATTGAAGGTTCTGTGTACAAAATCAATTTGCAATTAACGAAGCACATCGCTGAAAAAGAACAAATCATGACGGTACCGACTTTATTGTATAAAAACGGCGATCATCGAGAAAGACTTGTGACGATGAAAAGTGTTGCGAATGTCGTTCATTGGATGAGTGCAAGAGAGGAGGAGCATTAATATGAAGCTCGCGCCTTCGTTTTCGTTGTATAACCCTGTAACAAACACGTATCATTCGTTAGAAGATTATGCAGGGAGCCCGCTATTGCTAACATTTTGGGCATCATGGTGTCCCGATTCACAAATTGATCTTGATAAAAAAACGCGGCTCTATGAACAATTAACAACGACCGGATTGCACATGCTTTTTGTGAATGTTGTTGGTCGTGAACGTGAAGAAGGAGCAGGGGAGAAGCTGATGAACACATTAGGAAACCCTGTACCTTACGTACTAGACAACCAACTTGATACGTATCGAGCCTATCGATGTGAAGGGGTTCCCTCTACATTTATCATCGATAGAGAAAGTAAGATTGTCAAAACGTTTGGTGATACTGAAGATTTTACAGTAATTATGAAACATCTCGTGCCTTACATTCGTTAAATAGAAAAGCAACGGTTGATTTGGTATGATAGATACCGAGACAGACGTAGCAGTTTTAGGAGGAATAACGATGCAAATCCGATCCATTGAACCAACACCAAGCCCGAATACGATGAAGCTAACGCTTGATCAAGCGTTAGGATCTGGCAAAAGTAACAACTATACGAAAGACAATCATAGTGATGCACCAAAAGAAATTCAAGAACTCTTCAAAATTGAAGGTATTAAAGGTGTGTATCACGTCGCTGATTTTATTGCGCTTGAACGCGAACCAAAGGCGAAATGGGAGCCCGTTTTGCAGAAGGCAAGACAAGTGTTTGGAGAAGATACAAAAGAAGACACGAATGAAGAACAAGTCGTAGCTGATCATTACGGTGAAGTACAAGTACAACTTCAAATGTTTAAAAACATCCCAATGCAGGTGAAGCTTTTAACGTCTGATGAAGAAAAGCGTGTCGGTTTGCCTGAGCGTTTTGAACAAGCTGCATTTAAAGCAGCGAATGCGGACGATAACATTGTATTAGATCGTTCTTGGGAAGAACGTGCTGTTCGTTACGGGAACGACCTTGAAGAAATCGGTCAAGAAGTGTTAGAAGAAGTGAAAGCAGCATACGATCAAGAACGATTAGATCGCCTCGTTCACTATGCAACGGATAGCAGTTCAGTAGAACGTCCAAAGCCTTATGCAGTGACAAAAGAAATGCTAGAAGATGCAGATTGGAAAAAGCGTTTTGCAGCACTCGATCAGATGGATCCAACAGAAGGCGATCTAGAAATTTTAGGCATCGCTATGAAAGATGAGAAACTTTCTGTGCGCCGCCTCGCTGTAACGTTAATTGGAATGATTGAAACCAAAGCTATTCTTCCTTATTTGTATGAAGCGATGAAAGATAAATCCGCAACCATTCGTCGAACAGCTGCAGACACGTTTTCTGACTTAGGAGATCCAAGTGCGATGGATGAAGTAATCAAAAGTTTGAGCGATAAGAGTAAGCTCGTACGTTGGAGAGCGGCAATGTTCTTGTTTGAAGTTGGAGATGAACGTGCAATTGAACCATTAAAAGCAGCCATTCCAGATCCTGAATTTGAAGTGGATATGCAAATGAAAATGGCACTAAAACGAATCGAAGGTGGAGAAGAAGCCAAAGGTTCCGTTTGGAAACAAATGACAGAGTCAGTAAGAGCGAAAGACTAATTAGAGGTGAAACATGAAACGAGAACAATTAATTGAAACACTTGAAGAGCGTAAGTTAACGGAGGTCCTCACTTTAATTGAAGAAGCTGAGAATGGCGAGTTTGATGAACTTGAACTCGTCGAGTCACTCGGTTTGTTGCAAGACCAACAATTAAATGATGCGGTCATTGATTATTTAAAGTCGTTGGAAGTAGAGATCATTTACGTGCGTGACGAAGAGTAAGGAAGGAGCCGTTCACATGCGACAAGCACCAGCGAAGCGCCTATCAAAAAAGGCGCTTCCGGTTTGGCGGATTACTGGACTATTTGAAAGTTTATTTTACTTAATTATCCCGATTGTGTATGGAGTGCTTTCTTTCGTATTTGATTGGCCATTCTGGATTTTATACGTCATGGTAATCGCTTGGATTTTAATCGTCATTATGAAAAGTCTCGTCGTGCCAGCCATTCGTTGGCGAAGATGGCGCTATGAAGTACATGATGAAGAAATCGATTTTCAGTATGGTGTGTTTATTATCCGCAGGACACTCGTTCCGATGAACCGTGTTCAACACGTAGATACGGAGCAAGGTCCAATATATCGTCACTATAAGTTGTCTGCTGTAAGCATTTCAACAGCTGCGACCATCCATCAAATTCCTGCTTTAACAGAAGAAGTGGCCTCTGATCTTCGGGATCAAATTGCCGTTTTGGCCCAAACGGCTGATGAAGATGACTGACGGCAAACGCATGCACTGGGCAGCAGTGCCAATTATGATCGTGCAAGGAATCAAAGGGTTTATTATCCCGCTTATTATCGCCTTCTTCATCGGAAGTACTGGTGGCGGAATCGGGATCTTCACACTCATTATTATTCCAGTCATCATCTTGTTTTCACTCGGCTATAGCTTTTTATACTGGTGGACGTATCGATACTACGTAAAAGACAACGAGCTTTATATACGTCAAGGCATTATCATTAAGAAAAATCGTTATATACAACGTCGACGTGTGCAAAGCTTTGATAAATCTGCAGGAATTTTGCAACGTCCATTTGGATTAGTTCGAGTGAAGATTGAGACAGCGGGTGGTGGAAGTGAACCAGACGTTGACATTGATGCGCTAACTGTTCAAGAAGCGAATCGCCTGAAGCGAGAGCTAATGAAAAAGATGGACGTTCCAGAAGAAACAGAACAATCACAAGCAGAGCTTAACGTGCACTCAGAAAATGAAGAGCACGTAGAAGGTGAAGACGTTCATCAAGACGCACTCGAAGAAGAGTCTACAGAAGTTGTTGATGCAGAAGAAGAGTGGACAGAAGCAGAGCCAGATGATCGCTGGGTCCTCGGGAACAAACGTCTATTTATCGCAGGGATGACGTCAGGCGGTGTCGGTCTTGTACTGTCTGCTGTTATTGCGATTGTTTCACAATTTGATGTGTTGTTGCCTGAGACGTTTTATGAGTCTACGGTCGGTTATGCATTATCCTTAACGACGACGCTGATTGCACTATTTGTCGTGTTAATTGCGCTCATCGCATACCTTATTTCAATTGGGATTACGATCGTTAAGTACGGTCAGTTTTCCGTTGATAAGAGGGGGAACGATTTAATCGTTTCACGAGGGTTGTTAGAGAAGAAGCAACTCACGTTAAAAGTACATCGTATTACAGCGGTTCGCTACGTGAGTACGATTTTGCGACAACCATTTGGCTATACAACGATCTATGTAGAAAGTAAAGGCGGGGGAAATGCAGAAGAGCAACAATCAACGATGCTCATCCCACTCGTAAAGCGAAAAGAAGTTGACGAAGTGTTACGTCGTTTCTTACCTGAATTTGTGTTTGATGAGGGGATTACGCTTACGAAGCTTCCGAAGCGAGCTCGAATTCGTTACTGGATTCGTGCAATCTTGCCGACGTTTTTCGTAACTCTGCCGTTAACGTATTTCTTTCCACCGTTCGGTGCGCTTAGTTTTCTCATCGTCATTCCAGCACTTTGGATCGGACATTTACGATACAGGCATGCAGGCCACTATGTGACGGATGATCGTTTAGTCATGCAATGGCGCTTGTTTAACTTAAACCGCGTAATTGTCCCTAAACGAAGAATTCAAGCAGCTGACGTTGTTCAGTCACCGATTCAACGGTTTCGAAAGCTCTCGACGTTTTCTGTATCCATTCTCTCAAGTATCTCTGGCAAAAGCTTTGAGGTGTTAGATCTCTCAGAGAACGATGGTTTTGACTTAAAAGATTGGTTTTCAAAACAACAACAACAAAACAAAAACGAAGAGGAGTCAATCGTCGATTAGACTCCTCTTCGTTTTGTTTATTTCGATGGTTGTTGCATGTTCGTATACGTGACGACTTGACGTTGATTCGTGTCAGAGGTGCATTCAAACCGGTCGTATACGTAATCTTCCCCAACTTGATGAAGAATGCGTTCATAACGATGTTGAATGACGATGCTATTGCCATCTTTTTGGAAGAAAAGAAAGTTAACACCTGAGAATTGGTGTTCTTCTTGGGCGTGTAATAGTTGTCGTAACAATGTGTTGTGACATTTCACGAGGTGTTTGCGTTTAAAACCGAAATCACGTAACAAGACCGCAAGAGATTCTTTAGCTGGTAGTTCCAATTCATTGAGTAAGATTTGGAACGGTTCAAATTGTTCTTTGTGAATCCGAATCATTGAACCTTCTTTTAACCGAACTTTTTTACCGCTTTTTAATCGGAATTTGAAGTCTTGATCATAATTGACGGGTTGCCACTCATCCTTTTTACTATCAAGCCATTCTAAGTCGAAAGGGCAGCCGTCTAACATCATTTGTTCACTCTGTGATTGCTCAACGAGTACAACTTCATCTTCGATCGATTGCAATTTAAAGTACAAATACGGATCTTCTGACGTTCGATGACCGTTTTTCAAACGAAGACGGTTCTCTTGAAGTTGTCGTTTCTTTTCCTCGAGTTGGTGAATGTTCGCGTTTGTTGACTTCTCAAGTTTGGCAATTGCCATAAGTGTTGATGAGCGAAACGAACGTGCTACTTTTCCAGAAAAAGTGGAAATCTTATCGCCTGTCACGTCAACTTCTTCTCCACCACTGTAATGAAGAGAGAAGATGTCATCGGCATTGTGAATTTCATAAACGCCTTGTACGACAATTTTTCCAGTCCAAATTTTGTTTTTTGGTGTTTCAATATGTTGTAAAACGCCATAATAGCTACATTTCGGATTTTGCTCAGTGAACACGACGGTTTTACCTTGCGTTAAATGTGCCTCTTTACGATTCATAGGAACCCTCTCTTTTTCGGACTAATCACGTAATCCATTATATCTACCTTTTGTTACTTCTTCAACTGACAAGTCCGATTCGACCCTTATGGTAGGCATCAATTAGTCCTAAGGCAGAAACCTCACAATCCATCTTCATCATTTGAACATCGTCGTCATGATCTTCAATGGAAAAGTGTTCAAGAAGAGCTTCAAATAACAAGTGTGACAGACGTGTAGGATCGACGTGCTCTTGTGAAAGGACGGTTTTAAACACGTCATAGCTGCTGTGAAGCGATTGAAAAACTTCTTTTTGATCGGTTGAAACTCCAAAGTGACCAAAACCGATGATTGCAGGGTTAAGCGACTTTATACGTTCCCAAGAAGTAAGCATGCTCTGTTCATCAAATTGTGATGGTGATGTGCTAGGAATTGCGATGCAAGTTCCCATTTTTTGAGAAAGCCTTCCGTAATAAATTCCGAGCGTGTCTCCTGTGAAAATTGCTCCGGTTAATTCATCTTGAATTGAAAAGTGGTGCAGAGCATGTCCTGGTGTATGAAGAAAAGTGAGCTTACGGTCCGCGGCAATCTGCAATACACTTTCATCTTCATGACTGACTGTGTGCTCAACTGGGCAAGGAAGAACAGGAGCAAACAAGTCGTCGAATTTATCTCCGTATACGACTTTGGCGCCTTGGATTAATTTTGTCGGATCATTTAAATGCTTTGCGCCTTTTGGGTGAACGTGTAGTGTCGCGTTTTTGGCGTGATGCATGAGTTGGCCCGCACCGCCTGCGTGATCGAGATGGACGTGGGTGACAATAATATGTAGTAAATCATCGAGCGTGTAACCTAACTCCTTTAAGCCTTTAACAATCGGTTCATAGGAACAACTAGGTCCCGTTTCAATAATCGTTAACTCATCTCCCTCTAAAACGTAAATGCCAGTACGCTGTTCGAGTCCTAAATCTAAACCGTCAATTAAATACGTCTTGTCAGCAATTTTCATCATTGTTAATCACCTCTAATTAAAAGTTTAATTATTCGAAAAACAACAAATAGGAGACGCTGATTATTGGTCAGCGTCATTCCCACCTGTATAACGACGTTCATTGAGTCGAATTAAATAATCAAAGCGCTCATTTTTCAGTTGTTCATCATTTTCTTCAAGCTTTGAAATGACCAGTTCCATTTTTGTGAGTGCTTCATAAATACGAGGCATCTGTTCTTCTTGTTCTTCGTTATCGAGCTCTTTATAGGCTGAAATGAGGTTTGGAATGTCCTCTTGAGCCATGCGTTTTACTTGGTAACGATCTTCAACGGAAAGCTGGCGGAGTTGATGTTGAAACGGGTTCAGCCGCTCAAGCAATTGCTGTAGTCGATTTTGAATGGGCTCTGGTAAATCATGTTTTTGCATCGTTAAGTAGTTTAACGATGTTGTGTAATGATCTTGTTCGGTTTGAACTTCTTTGGATGCTTTGGGTGATTCTTCTGGTATCGGAGGATCGATAAATGAAGTCGGAGCATGCCCATCCATCGCACCGTCAATGTGCTGCATTTTTTGGATAATGCCGTGAAAATAAGGCGATTTCATAATGCTTCTAACGTGAGATTTGCCGTTTTTCATATAATACACAGAACCTTCTTTAAGCATCTTTTGGCTCCCGCGTGAATGTTCGCTACGCGTGTAACTGAGTACGAATCGCTTTTTTATGGCAGAAGGAGAGACGTGCGTATCGAACGTTAATAACTTTACGTGTTTTTGACTAACTTTGAGTCTGAGTTTAAATGTACGCCCATTTTTCTTGTACACTTGCGATCCGCGTATCGGACCGTTCTTTAACATGTGTGCAATGATCTTGTCGAGAATTGCTTCACTTTCTTTAATCAGTGAAAGCCCGTTAGGGTCGGAAAAGATTTGGTCATCGACCGTACGCATTCTTTCCGGTATAAAGCGTTCTCGCCAAGAAGTCGTCAACCAATCTTTCACTGTCATCAGCACCTTCACTAAAGTTAATCATTTAAGAGCGGTCGTCACTACGTTCTGGTAAACGAGCTTGGACGTTTTTATTCAGTTCATCAAGTTCTGCAATAAATGCCTTTCCTGATTGAACAATACGTTCATTCGATTGTTCAGTCAGCTCAATGGCCGTTTGCACATCATCGTAAGCTTTTCTGAACGATTCAATAGCAATTGCTGGTTCTTCCAACGTTTTTAAAGTTTCTTCTGTATTGGAACGAAGTGACTTTGCATTGCTTAGTATCATATCTTCAGTTGCTTGATTCACACTTTGAACGGCATCAATGACTTTCTTTTGATTGCCAAGGGCAAGTTGAATGGAAGCAGTTACCGTAATGACGTTTTTCGTATCGTAATCGCGTTAAAAATTGCCTCTTCAAGCTTGTCGTTGTTTTCTTTAATAAGATCAACCGATGCAAGGGATTGTTGTAACACCATAACCGCTTGCGTCATATTTTTGATTCTCGTAATGACTTTTCGTTGTCCTTTTTGCAATTCTTGTGGGTTATCTCGCCAATTTTCTGCAGTCATTTCTTCTTCAAGCATCGTATTGAGCTGTTTACCTGTCTCAATTTGCTTTTCAAGATTTATAATGCGTGACGTTGCAGTGTCACGTAATTGCTCGAGCATCAAATTATCTTCTTGAAGTTTATCTTTACCCTTTAGTAGAGCTTCAATGATGTTCTCAACTTGTGCTTCGACCGTTTGATACTTCTTAGCATACTGTTCAATTGGGTTTCGTCTTGTGATTTTGTTCCATGTTTTTTGTAAGAAACCTTCATTAAGATGTTCAGGTTCTAACGTAGAGACATGTTGACGTAATTCAAATAGTTGTTCAGGAAGTTCGCTATTTTTATTTTGTAACATATCTTGAACAGGGCGTTTTAAGGATTCTAACGAATCACCTGCTAATTTCTGTTCGTCTTCACCGAGCAAACTAAGTTGTTGCACGAGCTCTTGTGTGTTCGAGTTTTCTTTAAATTTGTTCATATAGTTCTCAGCATTTTTGGCTGCTTCACTTTTCTCCTTCGACAGGAAGGTCAGTTTCAAAGTTTCGTTTCATCTAACTCTTCGTTTGGTTTATCTTCTTGCATGTCGTTTCCACCTTTCCGTTCACCGTATGCGTGCAAATGTATGCTTACATTATACCATTTTCACTTTCGGATTGTCTTGATCTATATACGTGCGCAAAAGTATTAGGTTTCAAAACTGAATAGAAGTTGTATAAATTTCAAAAAGAAACGTAAAAATCATAAAAATCATTGTTAGATTTTTTCCTTTAGTGACATTATATTAAGCGCTTACATGCTGGAATAAACGGTGCTTGCAATTTGCCGAAGGTTCAGATAAGTGGTAAGATCATTTTTACTAGTTTCGTGAAGAGATCTTTTTTGTTAAGAAAGAGGTGGAATAAATTGTTTCATGACAATACTAATCCAAAGGGTCTTTATCGATCCGAATTTGAACATGACAATTGTGGAATCGGCTTTTTGGCGAATATGAAAGGTCAACCTTCGTATACGATCGTACGAAGTGCGCTTGATCTACTAGCCAACCTTGAGCATCGCGGTGGACAAGGGGCAGAACCTAATTCAGGAGACGGTGCTGGGATTTTACTTCAAATTCCACACGGCTTTTTCAAAGAAGCAGCAGTCGAGTCAGGCTTCGAATTGCCTGAAAAAGGTGAATATGGTGTCGGGATGCTATTTCTACCTACCGATGACACAAGACGTAAGCGTGCACTAGAAATGTTAGCGCAAATGGCTGAACAAGAAGGTGCAAACGTAATCGGTGTTCGTGATGTACCGGTGAATACAAATGGTGTTGGTGATTCCGCTCTTGCGGCAAAGCCTTATATTCAACAAGTATTTATTGCTGCTGATGGACTCATCGACGATGAGCTAGAGAGAAAGTTGTACGTCGTGAGAAAGCGGACAGAAAAGGCCGTTCAATCGTTACTTGAAGAAGAGGATTCTTTTTATTTCGCTAGTCTTTCAACAAGAACAATCGTATACAAAGGCATGTTAACGACAGAACAACTCGGTACGTTCTTTATCGACTTAAAGAAGAAAACGTTTAAAAGTACAATCGCTCTCGTTCATTCACGATTTAGTACGAATACATTCCCTAGTTGGGAGCGCGCTCACCCGAACCGTTATTTGATGCATAACGGTGAAATTAATACGATTAAAGGTAATGTGAATTGGATGCATGCTAGAGAAGCGGTATTCCAATCTAAATTATTTGGAGCAGATCTCGAGAAGGTTCGTCCTGTCATTGATGAAAGTGGTAGCGATTCATCGATGTTTGATAACGCATTTGAGTTTTTTACGTTATCAGGTCGCTCGCTTGCCCATTCAGCAATGTTAATGATTCCAGAACCTTGGCAAAATGCTGAACATATGAGTGATGATAAACGCGCATTTTACCAATATCATAGTACGTTAATGGAACCGTGGGACGGTCCAACTGCAATCGTATTCACAGATGGAAAACGGGTTGGAGCGACGCTTGATCGTAACGGGTTAAGGCCATCGCGCTATATCGTGACTGAAGACGATATCGTTGTAATGAGTTCAGAAGTCGGAGTATTGCCGACTGCGCCAGGTAAAGTGGTTGAAAAGAATCGCTTAAAGCCAGGGCAAATGCTGATTGTTGACCCAGAAGAAGGACGCATTATCCCTGATGAAGACGTTAAACAGTCCATTATTAATGAAAACCCATACAAAGAGTGGGTAAATGAAGAGTTAAAGACGCTAGACGATATTCGTGAGAGTGCCGTTGAAGTAACGGAGTTTGATGAGACGAAGTTACGTTTAAAGCAAGCTGTTCACGGCTATACGTTTGAGCAAATCCATAAAATGATTAAGCCGCTCGTTACCGACGGTGCCGATCCAGTCGGTTCGATGGGGTATGACAATCCGTTAGCGGTCTTGTCCGATAATCCTCAACTGCTCTTCAACTACTTTAAGCAGCAGTTTGCGCAAGTGACAAATCCTCCGATCGATGTAATTCGTGAGGAAGTTGTAACAGCAGTTGGAACGACAATCGGTCGTGAAGGTAATTTGTTACATCCGACAAAAGAAAACGCAAGGCATATCTATTTGGATACCCCACTCGTCACAAATGAAGAGATGGCAAAGCTCATTCATTGTGACGAACCGGGTCTACATGCGGTGACGATTTCAACGACATTTGAGCCGTCTCATGATGGTAGCGGTATTGAACAAGCACTTTCACAAATTCATAAAGAAGCTGATCAAGCGTTACATGATGACAAAACGTTGCTCGTATTAAGCGATAAACTCGTGAGTAGTTCTGCCGTGCCAATTCCGATGTTGCTAGCCGTTTCAAGTTTGCACCATTACCTCATTCGCACGGGGAATCGTACGAAAGTAAGCATTCTCGTTGAAACAGGTGAAGCAAGTGAAGTACACCATTATTGTGTGTTGCTCGGTTACGGTGCAGAAGTGATTAACCCGTATTTAATTTTCGATTCGTTAGAAGGGTTAATTCGAGGTGATAATCTTAAAACGCATTCCTATGTTGAAGCTGTGTCGAAGTACATTAAATCAGCTACAAAAGGCATGATGAAAGTTCTCTCAAAAATGGGTATCAGTACGATCCAAAGTTATCGTGGTGCACAGATTTTTGAAGCGATTGGAATTTCAAAAGAAGTGATTGATCAACACTTTACATGGACGCCAACAAGAATAGGTGGCATAGATTTACAAACGATTGCAAAGGATGCCATTACGCGTCACGCGACCGCTTATCGTAAACTTGAGCATGATCAATTAACACTTGAAGAAGGTGACGATCATCAGTGGCGACGAGATGGAGAAGAACATCAATATAATCCACACACGATTCATATGTTGCAACATGCTTGTCGAACGAATGACCACAAACTTTATCAATCCTACAGCGAGTCAATTAATGAACAAGAGAAAAAGCAAACGACATTACGTGGATTGCTTAAATTAAAGAAAGATCGTCCGAGTGTGCAGCTTCATGAAGTTGAGCCTGTTGAAGAAATTTTTAAACGCTTTAAAACAGGGGCAATGTCATTTGGCTCGATTTCAAAAGAAGCGCATGAGGCGCTTGCGATTGCATGAACCGAATCGGCGGAAGATCGAACACTGGTGAAGGTGGCGAAGACCCGGACCGATTTACAGTGGATGACAATGGTGATTTAAGACGAAGTGCAATCAAGCAAGTAGCTTCCGGACGATTTGGTGTGACGAGTCATTATTTAGTCAATGCTGATGAGATTCAAATTAAAGTAGCGCAAGGTGCAAAGCCAGGTGAAGGTGGACAATTGCCAGGCAATAAAGTGTACCCTTGGGTAGCTAAAGTGCGTGGAACTACAGCAGGAGTTGGCTTAATTTCACCACCACCACATCATGATATTTATTCAATTGAAGATTTGGCGCAATTAATCCACGATTTAAAACATTCGAATCCTGATGCACGGATAAGCGTAAAGCTCGTTTCAGGTACGGGAGTCGGTACGATTGCTGCAGGTGTTGCGAAAGGCCGTGCGGATGGAATTGTCATTAGTGGTTATGACGGCGGTACAGGAGCGGCTGCAAAAACGTCCATTAAACATACCGGTCTACCTTGGGAGATTGGCTTGGCAGATGCTCATCAAACGTTAGTAATGAATGGACTGCGTAATCGTATTAAGTTAGAAACTGACGGGAAAATGATGACAGGTCGTGACTTAGTGGTCGCAACTCTTCTCGGTGCAGAAGAGTATGCTCTTTCGACAGCACCACTCGTTGTGCTCGGATGTGTCATGATGCGTGTTTGTCATATTGATACGTGTCCTGTCGGGATTGCAACGCAAAACCCTGAACTGCGTAAGAAATTCGCAGGTGATCCTGAACATGTCGTAAATTTTATGACGTTCATCGCTGAAGAAATGCGTGAATTAATGGCAGAGCTCGGTTTTACGAAAATTGATGACATGATTGGACGCGCAGATCTACTCGAGCAACGTGAAGATGTTATTGGCGAAAAAGCGAAGCAACTTGATTTACGATCGCTTTTATATCGTCCAAATCCTGAAAATCAATCGGCACATTTTGGAACGAGTGAGCAAGAGCACCTTGTTGGTGAATCACTCGATACGACAATGCTCATGGACAGCTGCTTACCAGCAATTGAAAATAAAACGCCGTTAAAACGCTCCTACCCAGTTTGGAGTATTAACAGAGCGGTTGGAACGGTCATTGGAAGTATGATTACGAAGCGCTACGGTGCAGAAGGTTTGCCTGAAGATACGCTCGATTTAACGTTTACAGGTTCTGCTGGACAAAGTTTTGGAGCGTTTGTTCCTAAAGGAATGACGCTACGCCTAGTAGGCGATAGCAACGACTATATCGGCAAAGGTTTATCTGGAGGTAAGATTTACGTTCATCCTCACGAAGATGCGCCACTTGAACCTGAAAAAAATATCATCGTTGGTAACACATCGCTTTACGGTGCGACGAGTGGTGAAGCGTATATTTCTGGGATTGCCGGAGAACGTTTTTGTGTTCGAAATAGTGGTGCAAAAGTCGTCGTCGAAGGTGTCGGTGATCACGCTTTAGAGTACATGACAGGTGGAACGGTCGTTGTGTTAGGTGACACAGGTAAAAACTATGCTGCTGGTATGTCTGGTGGTGTGAGTTATGTGTACAACCCAAGAGCTTCGTTTGAAGCTCACTGCAACCGTGAACTCGTCGAGCTTGATCAACTAGAACAACATGACGCAGATGAGCTAAAAACGCTTATTACAGCACATGTAGAACACACGAAAAGCCCGATCGGTAATCGCATTTTAGCAAATTGGGATGAAGAAAAAACGCACTTTGTTAAAGTAATTCCAACAGATTATCGCAACATGTTAAAAGCGATTGATACGTCGATTAAAGAAGGTATTTCTGAAGAGGAAGCGGTTATGGCCGCTTTTGATGAAAGCAAGCGAGCGAAAGCAGTGGTTAAGTAATCACGGTTTTGAACAGGAGGGGAAACGATGGGTAAAGCGACTGGATTTATGGAAATTGAACGACAGGTACCTAAAAAACGTGATCCTCGTGATCGTGTTCAAGATTGGCAAGACATCCATGTAACACCACCAAAGTCCGACATTGAGCAACAAGCTTCACGATGTATGGATTGCGGGGTTCCTTTTTGCCAAGCAGGAACGAACGTTCCTGGTTCAGATGAAATTGGTTGTCCAGTGTACAACTTAATTCCTGAATGGAACGATCTCGTCTATCACGGCCGCTGGAAAGATGCGTTAGAACGTTTGCACAAGACAAATAATTTCCCAGAATTCACGGGTAAAGTATGTCCAGCACCCTGTGAAGGTTCTTGTACAGTTGCCATTGATGATGATGCGGTTACGATTAAATCAATTGAATGGCAAATCGTTGAAAATGGGTTTAAAGAAGGGTGGATTAAAGCGAAGCCACCTCGCAAGAGAACAGGAAAGCGTGTCGCCGTTATTGGTTCAGGACCTGCTGGTCTTGCAGCAGCAGCCCAACTTAATAAAGTCGGTCACACTGTCGTTGTTTACGAAAAAGAAGATCGTGTTGGTGGTCTATTAACGTACGGAATTCCTGACGTTAAACTTCCTTACGAAACTGTCATGAGACGCGTTCGTATTTTAGAGGAAGAAGGCATTACGTTTAAGACTAACGTTAACATCGGTGAAACGATTTCTTGGGAACAATTGAACAATGACTATTCTGCGGTGATTTTGTGTACTGGAGCACAAGTACCACGTGGCGTTAGTGATGTGCCGGGGCACGATGCTAAGGGTGTTCATTTTGCGATGGACTTCTTAACACAAAACACGAAGTCATTGCTCGATTCAAAGCATGAAGACGGTCAATACATTTCTGCTGCTGGCAAAAATGTCATCGTGATCGGAGGCGGTGACACAGGTGTGGATTGTATTACAACATCTGTACGTCACGGTGCGAAGTCAATTGCACAATTTGATATTAACAAAATCAAAGGTGAAACGCGTAATGATGGAAACCCGTGGCCATTATTTCCGTTAACGTTTGCGAAAGAAGACGGACATAAAGAAGCAGAAGCCGTTTACGGAGAAGATCCTAGAGCATACCAATGGTTAACGACTCGTTTTGTGACTGATGATGATGGTGTTTTAGTCGGTCTTGAAGCCGTACAAGCAGAAACAGTGTTTGAAAACGGACAAAAATTACGTAAACCAATAACTGGATCTGAAAAAGTTTGGGATGCGGATCTCGTGCTATTAGCGATTGGATTTACCGGACCTGAACGAGAGCTTCTTGAACAAATGGGTGTGAAGACGACAAACCGAGGTACGGTTGATGCAGAATATGGTCAATACAATACGAGCGTACCGAGTGTCTATGCTGCAGGTGATAACCGTCGCGGTCAAAGCCTTGTCGTTTGGGCGATTCATGAAGGAAGAGAAGCAGCACGTGAAGTGGATCGATATTTAATGGGGTCAACGATTCTAGTATAAAAAAGTTAATCAAGCACGTAAAAGCGAATTCACGCTTTTACGTGCTTTTTCTGTTGGTTGTCATGATGGAATGTATGTAAATAAGAAGGACGGTCCAAGACAAACAGAAGCTGCATAACATACTCGTAATTCGCTTTGAAATCGGCAGGGATTTTCGGGGCAATCGTATCAAGCCAGTGCAATAGCTTCCGCCGTTCAGCTCGTCCTAATTTCCTGTAATGAGCAGGAAGACGCATAATAAATTGCACAATGTACGGTGAAGGTGGCTGTTCAATAAATGCAAATTGCTGTTGAAAAAGTTCAGCTAGGAAACGTTTTTGATGCTCAAAGTATCGTAATTGTCTCGTCTCATTTGCGTTACCAGGACGCAACCGCCATTGTTTTCTTTGTTTTGCAGCCATGCGTTCGAACTCATTCAAGCGCTTTTGAATCATTTTCTTCGTGTATGAGTTAAGCGGTGAAATGATCGCTGCTTGCTCAATTAATCGTTCATATTTATTTCGTAGTTCAGGCATGAAATTATTCGGTAACACATACATGTTCACAACGGTCGAAACCATAATTCCAATCATAGAACTCATCACTCGTTCACTATAAAATTCTAAATGATGATCAAACATGGAAGGCATAATGGCAAAGGCTGTGATGGATGCGATCATCGTAAATCGTTTATAGACGAACACGTTCATGATGAGAATGATGACGATCACAACACTGGCATACATGAGCGGATGGGCTCCGAGAATAAAGTAGAAGACGAGGCAAAACCGGCACCAACAAGAGCAGACCCGAGACGGACAGCTCCGTTACGAACGGCATCAAAGCTCGTATTCTCAAGGGCAAAGCAAGTCGTTACAATCGCAAATAACGGCGGAATTGAGAGAAGATGACAAAGCAAAAGGCTAAAAGTCATGGACGTCAAGAGTTTAATCAGTCGCTTTGAGCTACGCAAAAAGAATAGTGACATGCCGTTCATCCTTCAATCTTTTTCAAATTTTTACAGTTAGTATGTAACGGAAAAAAATAATTATGCATGAATTTAAAAGAAGCTCTTGAACAATATAGAAAAGATCACGTATGATAGAATTGAATTTTCCTATAGTTGGTTTGAGGGGAGTGATGGGGTGTACGTAACCGGTAAGTACAAAACAGGAATCTACATCGGAGAAGTTGTTGAAGAACGTGGCGAACGAACACTTCTTCAAGTGAAAGCAGTCAAAAAGCATCCGATGCAAGGAGATCTTCATCAAGGATTTGCAACAGATGTACCACTATTTCATCAAAGAAACGCACTTGCATATTTAGAAAAGGCATGGGTGCCAACGGTTACCGTCAAAGCCTATTCAGATGATCTTCCTTCTTATGAAGAAAGTTTGCACGAAGCGGTAGAAGCCGAAATTTCCAAAATGGAAAAACGGGAAGATGAATTTGGTGAAAAAGCGCTTTCGAGTTTAAAAGAATTGCAAACAAGATACGAAAAGTAACGCGATAATTTTATACATGAGCATCCAAAAAAGAGGTGACGTTTTCCGTCGTCCTCTTTTCTTACGCTCTTTTTTACAGAAAACTTAATTTTTTTGTAACATCCATACGAAGGGGAGAGGGATTATGAAAGAAAGACAGCCGAAGTTAGCGACAGAGACGGTTTGGGCAGGAGAAGAGAAGTACAGAGTGCACGGCGCAAGCCAAGTGCCAGTCGTTCATAGCGTTGCTTACACGTATGACGATTTAGATTATTGGTATGAAGTGGCAGTCGGTCAAGCGGAAGGTCACATTTATGGCCGAAATACAAACCCTACGGTTTCAAGTTTCGAGGATAAAGTGAAAGAGTTGGAAGGCGCTGAAGCAGCAACGAGCTTTTCAACGGGTATGGCAGCAATTAGCAACACGTTATTAACGTTTTTACGACCAGGGGATCGAGTCGTAAGTATTAAAGATACGTACGGTGGAACGAATAAAATCTTTAGTGAGTTTTTGCCGCGGTTAAACATTGATATTACGCTTTGTGAAACCGGTGATCATAAGCTAATGATCGAAGAAATTGAAAAAGGCTGTAGCATCGTTTATTTAGAAACACCGACGAATCCTACCGTGAAAATTACAGATATTGAGCGAATTGCTGACGTTGCCAAAAATCACAATGCACTCGTGATCGTAGACAACACGTTTGCAACACCAATTTTACAAAACCCGTTGCAACTTGGTGCTGATTTGGTCCTTCATTCAGCAACGAAGTTTCTCGGTGGTCACGCCGATGCACTTGGAGGCGTGCTTGTAGGAAGTAAAGCGCTCGTAGAAGAAGTGTATCATTACCGGGAAATCAACGGTGCTACACTAGACCCGATGGCTGCATATTTACTCATTCGTGGTATGAAAACGTTGCATCTACGTGTTTACAAACAAACCGAGAACGCAACAAAATTAGCGGAATATTTGAAGAAGCATCCGATGGTTGAAGACGTTTTTTACCCAGGCTTAAAAGATCACCCAAATCACAAGATTGCAAAGCAACAAATGAGAGGGTTTGGAGGCATGTTTAGTTTTTCACTCGTCGGAGGAATGGATGCAGTGAAATTGGTGTTGCCGAAACTAAAGTATGCAAATCGTGCAGCAAACCTTGGCGCTGTAGAAACTACCGTAGGTCCAGCAAGAACGACAAGTCATGTAGAATCAACACCAGAAGAACGTAAAGCGCTCGGGATTCCAGATGGACTCATTCGCTATTCAGCTGGTATTGAAGATTTTGAAGATTTGAAAGAAGATCTCGAAATGGCGTTAAAAGCATTAACAGTTAAACAGTGAATTGGAGTGTCGTAGATGGAACAAAAAGTAGCCATTATCGGTTTCGGTGGCGTCGGTCAAGGTTTTCTTACGATCGTCGAACAGAAGAAAAAGCAATTAGAAGAACAATATAACCGCAAAATCACAATCGTTTCAATTGCTGATTTGTATAAAGGGTCGGTCCATCATGATGATGGACTTTCCCTACAAGATGTTAAAGAGAGCTTAGATATTGACGGTACGTTGCACCATTATCCAAAACGAGCAGGAACGATCACAGGATTAAGTGCGGTTGAAACGATTCAACAAACGAATGCGGACGTGATTGTTGAATTAACATTCACAGATGTCGTTACTGGAGAGCCTGCAATTACACATACAAAAGCGGCATTACAAGCGAAGAAACACGTTGTGATGACGAATAAAGGTCCGATCGTAAAAGCTTACAACGAGTTAAAGCAACTTGCAGATGAAAACGGTGTTTCGCTTCTCTTTGAAGGAACGGTAATGAGTGGAACACCGGCACTTCGTATGCCATTAGAGACGTTAAAAGGTAATGACATTACGAAGATTTCGGGTATCTTTAACGGTACGACCAATTATATGCTCACAGCGATGACCTCTGGAAAAAGCTATTCTGAGAGTTTAGAAGAAGCGAAGGAGAAAGGGTATGCTGAGGCAGATCCGACAAATGACGTCGAAGGCTATGACGTTCAAGGAAAGGTCATTATATTAGCGAATGTTTTGCTCGGTGCAAATCTTACTCGAGAAGACGTACCGACGACTGGGATTACGAACATACAATTAGACGACATACAAAAAGCAAATGAACAGCAACAAGTGTGGAAGCTCCTCGGAACGATTACAAATGAACAAGGCATCGTAAAAGGGGAAGTAAAGCCTGTTCTTTTAGATAAAACCAACCCACTCGCACAAATTGAAGGCGCAACAAACGCTGTGACCTATTCGTGTGACCTATCCGGGGACATTACCCTCATTGGGGCTGGAGCTGGAATTTCTGAAACAGGTTTTGCCGTATTGATCGATATTCTGTCATTGCCAAAGACTACTCGTTAGATTGGAGTGTTTGAGATGATTGAAATGAAAAAGCATGAACAAGCGATGTTTATTTCGGGAATTTGGAAGCAAAAAGAAGAAATGATTAACGTATACGACCCAGCAACTGATGAGTTGATTGCTACGGTTCCAAAAGGAACAAAAGCAGATATGGAAGAAGCGTTACGGTCTGCAAAAAAAGGATTGAAAATTGCGAGCAAAATGTCAACGAGACAACGCATGGACATTTTATTGAATGTGGTTGAGCGTATATTAAATGAACGTGAAGAGATTGCACAAATCATTTCATCTGAAGGTGTGAAGACAATTTCAGAAGCGAGGCGTGAAGCGAGAAGAGCCGCAGAAACGTTACGCCTTTGTGCAGAAGAAGCAAGAAGAATTGGTGGAACGACGTTGAACTTCGATCAAATGGAAGGAAGTGAACATCGACACGGCTATACGGTGCGCTTTCCGATTGGGATTGTCGGGGCAATTACGCCATTCAACGACCCGCTAAATCTCGTTGCTCATAAGATTGGTCCTGCAATCGCTTCAGGCAATGCGGTCATTTTAAAACCTGCTACAGAAACACCGTTATCTGCGTTATGGTTAACGAGAAAGTTTATTGAAGCAGGCTTGCCAAAGCACATCTTAAATGTTGTAACAGGGCGAGGACAAGACGTCATCCCTCCACTCGTTGAACATCCAGAAGTGAGGCTAATTAGCTTTACAGGAGGGCTTCGAACTGGAGAGAAACTCGCAAAAGATGCTGGTCTTAAAAAGATTAGCATGGAACTCGGTGCGAACTCGCCGTTTCTCGTTTTTGCAGATGCAGATGTAAAAAAGCAGCGAAAGCCGCGGTTTCTGGGGCGTTTGCAGCAGGAGGACAAAATTGTCTTAGCGTCCAACGAATGCTCGTAAGCGAGCAAGTGGTTGAAGACTTCACGAAGTATTGTTTGGAAGAAACAGCTGCTCTTCAATTTGGAGATAAAAAGAACGAACAAGATGATATGGGGCCATTAATTAACGAACGCGAAGCAAACCGAGTGATTGAGTGGGTTGATGCAGCGGTTGATGCTGGCGCTACCGTTTTAATAGGTGGTAAGAAATACGGAAATTATGTCGAGCCAACCATTATGCAAGATGTTCCGAGAGATTCGTTATTGTATCAAGAAGAAATTTTTGGTCCTGTAGCGATGATTCAATCGTTTACAACGTACAATGAAGCGATGACACTGGCAAATGAAGTCAATTACGGGTTGCAAGCGGGTGTCTTTACAACGTCGTTGCAAACGGCGCACAACACAATACGTGACTTACACGTTGGTGGTGTCATGATTAATGATAGCAGTGACTTCCGCATTGATGCGATGCCTTTTGGCGGTACGAAAGGATCGGGTGTCGGAAGAGAAGGCGTGTATGATGCAATGGTAGAAATGACTGAACAACGTGTGGTTTGCTTTAACAACCAAGACCAATAACAAAGACTAAACGTCGTAAAGAAGGGTTGTGGGTAGATGTTTTCAAGGGAAGAATATCAACTGCGCATGAATAAGACGAAGCAAAAAATGTTAGAGTACGGTGTTGAAGTGCTCATTCTTTCGAACCCTTCGAACCTGTGCTATTTAACAGGTTATAATGCATGGAGTTTCTACGTTCATCAAGTCGTTCTTGTACTCATTGATGAAGAAGAACCGATTTGGATCGGACGTGAAATGGATGCCCATAGTGCAAAAACAACGACGTGGATCGACCATACGAGAATTATTCCGTATCCAGATGAGTTCGTCCAATCAACAATTAAACACCCGATGGATTTTGTCGCCAATATTTTGACAGACCTCGGTCAAGGACAGCGAAAAGTAGGCGTTGAGATGGACGCGTTTTACTATACGGCGATGTGTCATGAGCGTTTAACGTACGGATTACCTGAAGCGGAATTTAAGAACACAAGTACGATCGTCAACTGGGTGCGCCTGCAAAAAAGTCCAGCTGAGATTACGTTTATGCGTCGCGCTGCCAAAATTGTTGAGAAAGCCATGCAAGCGGCATATGACAAAGTCGATGTCGGGGTTCGCGAAAATGATGTGGCTGCTGCCATTTATCACGCACAGGTGAGCGGGACAGCTGAATTTGGCGGTGATTACACATCGATCGTACCTATGCTCCCGACAGGCAAAAACACTGCGAGTCCTCATTTGACGTGGACAGATAAACGATACAAAGAAGGGGATTTTTTGACGATTGAAATTGCAGGCTGTTATCAACGTTATCATGCACCGCTTGCAAGAACGATGGCAATCAAGAAAGCTCCAAAAGAAATCATTGATGTCGGAAAAGTGGTCACAGAAGGTATTGAAGAAACGCTTAACTTTATGAAACCAGGAGTAACTGCTGAACAAGTAGAGGAAGTTTGGCGTGAATCGATTGGAAAACACGGATTTATTAAAGCGTCACGTCTCGGTTATTCAATTGGCTTGAGTTATCCGCCAGACTGGGGTGAGCATACGATTAGTTTTAGAAAAGGTGACCGCTCATTATTAGAACCTGGAATGACGTTTCACTTGATGCCAGGCATTTGGTTTGATGAATTTGGAGTTGAGATTACAGAATCTGTGCTTATTACTGATAATGGGGTAGAAACGTTAACGAATTTTCCTCGTGACGTTTATGAAAAGACGATGTAAACAAATTGACCCTGCACTCGTTAAATGTTCGAGTGCAGGGTCAAAAGCGTTATTCAGACGTTTTTTTCTTTTCAGGAGGGACAGGATCAAATCCGCCCTTATGAAAGGGGTGACACTTTAGAATTCGAATCACTCCGAGTGAGACACCCTTAAAAACACCGTGAATCAAGACGGCATCCAACATGTATTGTGAACATGTCGGTTGAAATCGACACGTTGGAGGCGTCGCAGGGGAAATGTATTTTTGATATAAACGAATGGGAGCGATGACGATTTTTTTTAACATGGTTGCCTCCATCAACACAAAAAGGCAACGTCTCGTTGCCTTCATGCATTAGCCTACGTGAAATGTAGCGTTCGGTTGTAAAATTGAATAGAGCACTTGGCTTTCTTCGCTCGTTAATCGAATCATCGGTAAACGAACATCGCCAGAAATAATTCCTTGCATTTCAAGTGCTGCTTTAACTGGTACTGGGTTTGGAGCCATAAACATAGCGTTCATAACGGGTAAAAGTTCACGGTGTTGCTTAGCGGCAACTTTCGTATTGCCGTTCTCGAATTGTTGTACCATTTGCAGCATGTTCTTGCCGATCACATGTGAAGCAACGGATACGACACCTTTTGCACCAATGCTCATAAGCGGTAAGGTCATGCTATCATCGCCACCGTATAGCTCGAAGCCATCTGGAGAGTTCTCAATAATCATTGAAGCGGCATCTAAATCACCACTTGCTTCTTTAATAGCAACGACATTTGGCAAATGGGACAGTCGAATTGTCGTCTCAGGAGCAAGGCTTACAACCGTACGACCAGGTACATTGTAGAGCATAATTGGTAGAGCTGTTGATTCAGTAATCGCTTTGAAATGCTGGTACATTCCTTCTTGAGAAGGTTTGTTATAGTACGGTGTTACGAGCATAATGCCGTCTACACCAGCTTCTTCAGCGGCTTGAGTCAATTCAATTGACGCATTTGTATTGTTGCTACCTGTTCCAGCAATAATAGGAACTCGGCCATCTGTGACTTTAATGACATGTCTAAAAAGTGCTAACTTCTCATCGCTTGATAACGTTGGTGATTCGCCTGTAGTGCCAGCAACGACAAGAGATTCACTACCATTTGTTATTAAATGGTTCACTAGTTTCGTTACAGCTTGAAAATCAATCTGACCATTCTCATTAAATGGTGTTACCATAGCTGTTGCAATTCTTCCAAAATCCATCTTCTCATCACCCTCAATGTTTGTTATAAGAATTTCGTGTTTAACGAGGGGCTTAACACAACTATACTATGTGCTTTTCACTGTTTCGTGCTGTATTAACCCACATAACGGGCGGTTACCTAAGCATTTTGTACGAACAAAAAAACAACAATGAGAGGACTCATTGTTGCATGGTAACCTTTCTCATCAAGAAAAGCACTCCATGCGTGAGATAGCCCTCCATATAGCAAGTGCTATATGACAGCCATACACTTATTCAGTGTATAACCAGCCTCAAAAGCGTGAGCTCTCTTTAGCTTCGGCAATTTCCCCTTTCAGAATACTTCATAGGCACTCACGTACCTCCGTAATCGTACTAATGGTTATTGCTCCTCTACTCCCAGAAGAAGTTTGTATTGAACTACCTACATACTAACAAAGGATTGGCTCGTATGCAACCAAAAATAAACATCCTGTATATGGATTGCTTATCTCTTTTTCCCGGAAATAATCCTATACAAAAAGAGAAAGTATAACAAGTAAGGAGGTGCAAAGGGTCCATGCGAAGAATTATCTATAGTGCGCTTACGTTAACGATTCTTTTGACGGGATGTACGGATGCCACCGATGAAGCTGCGATGAACAATCATCCCGAACTCGACCGACCGGAGTATTTAAAACTAAACTCTATGGAAAAGGATAGTCAAAAAGACTATGGATGGCATAAAAACCGTTTAAGTACGTCGCGTACAGGGAAGTTCAAAGATAGAGGACGCGGCGACAGCCCGTACGCTCTTCAACATGAAGCAAAAGAAATCAATGACAGTCAAGCTTTTGATCATGTGGAGTTAACTGAAAGTGTGAAGCGGAAGATTGAGCATCTACGACCAGTAAACGAAGCGTACGTCGTGAACTTAGGCGGAATTTTGTATATTGGTTTAGAAAGTGACACAGTGAATGAACGAGACCTAAACAAAGCTATCGATGATATCGTTTCGGGCAGCAGTAGCAATCATAAGTATCAACTGTTTACCGACCGCGCAAGCGTGAATCGAATACGTGCAGCTGAAAAAGCCGAGCATCCGGAATATCGGGAAGATTTTATGGATTTCTTAAATGATATGGAATATGAAATACAAAAAGGAGGCAATGGATGGTTGCAATAACCATCTACTGCCCTTCTTCTCAGTTTGTAATTCCAAGATTGTATAAACTTCTTCATACGTGTCTTCCATAACTTCAAGCCATGTTGTCAAGTTTTCCGTATGAATTTGTGCGCGGTCGCAGCCTTTTCGTGACGTTTCACAACGCTTAATGTTTTTCATGACGCCACGAAGGTCTGTTTTCGTGCCAGTGATGAGTTCTTTCGTTAATTCGAATTCTTCAGGCGTAGCATCAGCTTCATGTTGTTCGGTTAGGTCATAGAGCGCTCTCGTATGGGTTTTTGCATCTTCAAAGTCTGAACGATCCATCGCACTGTATAGCGCCTCAAGATGATCATGGAATTGTGTTAAGTAATGACCGTGTTCATCGCTATACATTAAGATGTCTTCACTAGGCTTCTTGTTATTATGATTTACATACAACGTATTCGGTTCTCGATTTTCATGATAAGGTTCACGATCTTGAGCTTTTAAATCTTGCTGTAAATCCTCTCCATATTGATTGCAACCAGTAAGTAGCACGATAAGGAGGATATAACTGGTTAGCTTTTTCATACGTTCACGTCCTTTTTGTAAGTAAGTTTATGAAAGGTAGTATGCTTTTCGATTGTTTTGAATATGCATGAAGGAAATGGATTTCGGTCACCCTTACACTATATAGCTATAAATCTTGTGTAAAAGCATTTATTCCATTGCTAATTTCACTTATAATAGTTAGGGAATACATGGCTGGGGGGCTAAAAGGATCATGCATTCAGAGAAAATAGCGATACCGCTTTCTGAAGAACTTTTTAGTGAGATCAAGCATTTGACTGAGAAAGAACAGGACCAACTGTTCTTCAAAATGGTTCAACAATACGTTGAGCGCAAAAAGAAAGAACAACTCATTCAGGAATTAAAGCAAGGCTATGAGGAAATGGCAGCGATTAATCGTCGTCTATCCGAATCCTTTGCATACTGTGAATGGGAGGCCCAAGAACGTATGAAAACGATACGAAAGGCCTCGCATTACTAAACAAGGAGGTGAATGGATGAGGTGAGCAACCAAAAAGAATCCCAACATCCAGCTGCAAAGAAAAGCGTCAAAAGAGGTGATGTTTTCTTTGCAGATTTATCTCCAGTTGTAGGGTCAGAGCAAGGGGGGGTAAGACCGGTCCTCGTCATTCAAAATGACATCGGGAATCGGTTTAGTCCGACCGTTATTGTTGCGGCGATCACTGCACAGATTAAGAAAGCTAAGTTGCCCACACACGTAGAAATCGATGCGAACAAACACAAATTTGACCGGGATAGCGTCGTACTCTTAGAACAAATTCGTACGATTGATAAGCAACGCTTGACGGATAAAATTACACATCTAGATGACAATATGATGAAAAAAGTCAACGAGGCACTTGAAATTAGCATCGGCTTACGCGATTTGTAGTAGCTACATAGTTGTAAAACCGACTTGTCCCCCAAGTCGGTTTTTTATCGCCTGATTATGTAAAAAGATGTGATAAAATAAAAAAATAACGCAACAATTTCGTAATCCTATGATATACTATGGAAAACATACATGAAAATAAAGGTAAAGTGACATAAATAAGCATAATACGACTCGAAGGGGAGCGATCACACCGTGAACAAGTTATCTTCTAAGACGTGGGGATTCATTGTGATGATGTTAAAACTTACAATTGGCTTTGGTATGATCCTTTCGAGTTTTGTAAGTGTATGGTCTAATACATCTGAAGGTACGTTGCCAGCAAAAACGGGCGTTGTGTTGCACGCCATTAATAACCAGCTGATTGTTCCAAGTGAGAATTTAAAGGCACCGGAATTTCTGACAAGACTAACGGGTACGTCGAATGTTAGACCGTCGTTTTATCGTGAAGACTTGAC
Source organism: Geomicrobium sp. JCM 19038 (assembly GCF_000698125.1). Classification (GTDB taxonomy): domain Bacteria; phylum Bacillota; class Bacilli; order Bacillales; family Marinococcaceae; genus Geomicrobium_A. The sequence continues at coordinate 381,518 of NZ_BAXA01000001.1, forward strand.
CATTCCAGTTAGTGACGGCGAGTTTTTGGATGCGAGAATGTACGCGCCAATTCAGAGTGAAGATGCGCCAGTTATCGTTTATTATCACGGTGGCGCGTTTATGGAAGGGTATGGAAGCATTCAAACGCATGACAACATCGTACGAGCACTGGCGAGCCGTTCAGGGGCAATAGTCATTAGTGTTGGTTACCGACTCGCGCCAAAGCACATTTTCCCTAAAGCGGTTGAGGATGCGTATGACGCACTTTTATATATTGAACAACAAGCTCCTGTTTGGGGAGGGGATCCTGACAACATTACCGTTGCAGGTGATAGTGCAGGAGGAAATATTGCAACCGTCACAGCGATGAAGGCTAGAGATTTTAATGGTCCAGAAATAACTGCACAATTGCTGTATTATCCGCTTACGACTTTTCATGATTATCCGTTAGAAACGAGAGAGCAATATAGCAGCGGACAGTATTTGTTATCTCGTTCTGTCATGGAAAAGGCTAGAGCGACGTATACGCCAGGGGAAGACATGTGGGAGAATCCATACGTTTCGCCACTTGATGCAAAAACGACGGCAGGACTGCCACCAGCATTCATCGCTACTGCAGAATTTGATCCGCTAAGAGATGAAGGAGAACTGTATGCGGAGAAGTTATTCTCAGATGGTGTTTACGTTGAGAATTTGAGATACGAAGGTGTTATGCACGGGTTCTTATCATTTTATGAAGTGATGACGACAGGGAATCTTGCAATTGATGATAGCTTGGCATTTTTATCGTCACAATGGGAAGAAGAAGAGCGAGTGATGGTCGGCTTTCAAGTGATTGATCGTGAAGCGCCTTCTGGTTTTTCCAGGGTGCGTGAAGAGGTTGAAGCACATGTAGCGGCAGCGTATTTGTTGTCGATTCAATTTACGCAACTGTTTCACACGTTTGTTGAACAAGCGGACGGTTTTTTCCAATCAGAGATAAGTCATGAAGCTGAGTAAGCTTAGATTTTTAAATAGAAGAGAAGGGTAAGGATTGTTAATCCTTACCCTTCTCTTGTTCTTTAAAGTTCATGAATGACGGAGCCATTCATCTTCTTATTTTGAATCAATGGATGATGACTACAAGTGTACGTAAAAACATGAATCGCGACAGTTTATAAGTGAAAGGAACCGATTTATCGATAAATATAGCGATATTTAGGCAAATACGTCTGTTTGATTGGATGAGTTGCGAATAGAAGTCAATAATTTCGTTAATTCTTTTGTTTTCTCTATTTTATTTTAGCATGGGGTGTGGTAGACTACTTTTTGGATAGAGGAATATGTCGAAAGGGGGCTCTCTGATGCTTACCAATTTTACGCAACGACAACGTGATAAACGTCGTCAACTTACGTACCATTCAGACAATAATGATGTGGTGGAGTTTCTTGAACAGAAGGTCGATGAATTTGTGAAGAAATCAAAGCCGGTATTTTTACTAGATGAGAGTGAACTGCAATCACTAAAACGCGCATTGCAATCACGACAAAAACAACGGGGTTGGCGTGTGCGTTCAAAAACAACGCGTCAGAAAGCTCTCTTTTATAATAAAGATTTGCGAAAGTTTATGCAGGACTTAGAAAGAGAAAATGATTTCCAACTTGAAGGAAATGAAGCTTTGTTCGTTCAACTTCTTACAACGACGGTTCAGCTATGGAACATGTCGGAAACGTATCGTAAGTACGGCAACTTCGTTACGAATGGAGATACAATTGCTACTGTATTTAATCGTTACATTGAAGTAGTTGAAGTGGAGGAACAGTTTAGTCCATCAACGATTGAAAGCTTACGAAAGCAAATGATCTGTCACAAGTTAGTGAGTGTGACGATTAAATCAGCGAAATTAAAGCACCAATTAATGCTTTATAAAAAGCGCCAACAGATGATTTCAGTAAGCCCAGTGTAAACTGGGCTTTTTCTTTGTGTACAAAGGTCACGAATGAATGATCTGAATGAACGTACGCACAAGTAATTGAGTAAAATGGAACGAATAAACGAAGCGATCTTTTGCAACGTTATAAAAAGAGAAAAGAAGAAATTGTCGAACAATAGAAGTATGCGCTTTCAACCTGAAGGGTATTGAGGTTGTTTTTAGTGAATGTCTATTCATTTATATCGGAAACACTAGCCAATTACAGGATAGTCTGTGGTATGATAGGACAAGGACGAGAAACATCTTTTGCTGTTACTTTAATGAGGTTTATTAGAGTAACTAAACATTTAATGAGTAAAAGGGAAGGTTTTTTATGACGAGCAGACAAATAGAAACCGATGTGGTTTTAATCGGTGCGGGTATGATGAGTGCCACACTTGGAGCGTTACTTAGAGAATTGGCACCGAACATGGAAATCACGGTCTTAGAAAAACTAGGAGGCGCAGGGGAAGAAAGCTCCAATGAGTGGAACAATGCTGGAACAGGGCATGCAGCACTTTGTGAACTCAACTACACTTCCGAAAAACCTGACGGTTCAATTGATACGAAAAAAGCGGTTAACGTAAATGAGCAGTTTCAAATTTCAAGACAATTTTGGTCGTATTTAGTCGATCAAAGTTTATTGAAGAATCCAGAAAGCTTTATTATGTCGATTCCTCATATGAGTCTTGTGCACGGCAAAAAGAACGTTGAATTTCTTAAAAAGCGTTATGATGCACTTGTAGATATTCCTTTATTTGAAGGCATGGAATACTCAGAGGATCCTGAGCAATTAAAGCAGTGGCTCCCACTCGTTATGGAGAATCGCTCTGATAATGATCCAATTGCGGCAACTAAGATTGACACAGGCACTGATGTCAATTTTGGTGAGTTGACGCGTATTTTATTTAATCAACTTGAAGGTGAGAACTTTCATATCCACTATAAGCATAAAGTGATGAACTTAAAGCGGACGATTCGAGACAACAAATGGGAAGTAAAAGTTGAAGATATGCGTACAGGCGAAGTGTACATCTATACAACAAAGTTCGTATTTATCGGCGCAGGTGGAGGAAGCTTATCATTACTCCAAAAAACAGGTATTCCTGAGTCACGAAACGTCGGTGGCTTCCCAGTAAGTGGATTGTTTATGGCTTGTCATAACCCTGAAATCGTTGAAAAGCACCATGCGAAGGTGTACGGAAAAGCTAAAGTCGGTGCACCGCCAATGTCAGTTCCTCACTTAGATACGCGCTATATTGATAATAAAAAGTCATTATTATTCGGACCGTTTGCAGGCTTTTCTCCGAAATTCTTAAAAGAAGGGTCGAATATGGATTTAATCAATTCCGTTCGCCCGTCAAATGTGATGACGATGCTTTCTGCAGGGGTAAAAGAGTTATCGCTAACTCGTTATCTTATTCAACAAGTGTTGTTGTCAAAAGAGAAGCGCATGGAAGAACTGCGTGAATTCGTCCCGAATGCCAAAAGCGAAGATTGGGATATGTCGTTGCAGGTCAGCGTGTTCAGGTAATTAAAGATACGGAAGACGGTGGCAAAGGAACCCTTCAATTCGGTACGGAAGTGGTTACGAGTGAAGACGGTTCTGTAGCTGCATTGCTCGGTGCATCTCCAGGTGCATCTACGGCTGTTCACGTAATGCTTGAAGTGTTAAAACGTTGTTATCCAGATCAAATGGATGAGTGGATGCCAAAGATTAAAGAAATGGTTCCATCATACGGGCAGTCACTCGCTGAGAACCGTGAGCTGTTCAAGCAATTAGAAGCGTCTACAGCAAAAACGCTTAAGTTGTCTGCTGAACAAACAGACTTAGCGATGAACTAATATAATATCAAGGCATTGAGAGGGGAAACTCGTTCAATGCCTTTTTAGTTGTATAACAATTTGTGCCTTGAGAATAGCTTGAATTCCGCAAAAAGAAAAAGTGTACGTGGATTGAACAAATCCCACGTACACTTTCTTTACACAAACATAAATACGATATGAGCACATAAAACGATAATCGGTAACGTAATGATCGTACGCAATAAGAAGATCATGACAAGGTGCATGAAGTTAACAGGGATTTTTGAAGCAAGTAACAATCCACCGACTTCACTCATAAAGATCAACTGTGTGACAGACAAACAACCAATAATAAAACGTGTCATTTCACTTTGAATTTCGGCACCAATTAATGCTGGTAAAAGCATATCAGCAAACCCGATCAGTATCGTCTCAGATGCTGCTTGCGCTTCAGGAACTTGCATTAACTCTAGAATTGGTATGAACGGTGTACCTAACCAAGTGAAAAGTGGCGTCTGTTCTGCAATGATGATCGTTACTGTACCGAAGGCAAGTACGATCGGAATCACACCAATCCACAATTCAAGGACATTTTTAAAGCCTTGTTTACCAGTGCTTACGATATGGACTTGACTCGCTCTCGTTAAAGCACCTTGCCAAGCGCGTTTCAGTAGTGGTCGTCCGTCTTTAGGTTCTTCTTTTTGTGGTGTTGCGTGTTCATAATAATCTTCGCTAAATCGTGAAAGCGGAGGAATTCGTGGCATAATAATGGCTGCCACAAAACCAGCTATGACGATCGTCATGTAATAAGGGAAAAACAGATGCTCTAAGCTCAAATAACCTAAAATAACGATCGTAAACGTAATAGAAACGATGTTAAAGGTTGTCCCAAGAACTGCAGCTTCTCTTCTCGTATAATGACCTTCCATATACTGTTGGTTCGTCATCATAACCCCAATCGTCGCATCTCCAAACCAAGAAGCAAGGCTGTCTATGGATGAACGGCCAGGAAGACGGAACAATGGACGCATAATTACGTTCATTAATGTACCGGCAAATTCTAGTAGACCGAAGTTCAACAGAAGTGGAAGAAAAATCCCGGCAAATAAAAACACAGTAATGAGTAAGGAGGCGAGTTCAAAAATTAAGTCGCCAGTATCTGGTCCCCATACCCACTCCGGTCCGATTTGAAAGATGATTAAAAGACCGAGTGTAAACCCAATGATTCGAACGATTAACCAAAATGGTGTAACGGCAAAGATTGATTGAAAGATTGGCTTTTGTAACCATGCAGCATTTGTGAATGTATATAACAAACTGCCAATCACAGAAATTGCAGCTAACGTAATCGTTAATTCGGCGATGACGGGTGCAAGAATATCACCTGCAAGATTCGAAAGAAATGCGATTGGAATTGTCATTTCTCGTTCCCCATCTATCGTATAAAACACTGGGAAAATAAAGATAAATAGTCCGAGTAATGAAGGTAGAATAAACCAAAGAATTGGCTTAGTCGATTTAGTCGTCATGATGTGCCCACCTTAAGATGTATAAATTGCTAAATAGAGATCCGTTCAAGAACTTCGTTTAGTTCTCGTAAGTTTTTAATTTCAATCGTTGGAATGATGTCCGTATCATTGGAGCTGCCTTCTCGATTAATCCACACTGTCGTTAGGTTAACCCCATTTCCACCGATAATATCCGTATGAAGGTTGTCACCGATCATGACCGCTTCTTCCGGCTTGATGTTTAGCTGAGATAAACAGTGGTTAAATAGTGAAGTATCAGGCTTTCCGACACCAAATGAACCAGATATAAAAATACGATTAAAGAAAGGTACTAATGCAGGTGTCATTTGTAATTTCTTTTGTTGTAAACTTGGTGCGCCATTCGTTAATAGTACGAGTTGAAACGTTTTTTGAAGAGATGAAAGAACATCAAACGTGTCCTCGTATACGTATGGCAGTGTTTCACGATACGTAATAAATCGTTTCGCGAGCTTTCTTGCTAGTGATAAATCTTCATTGCCAACTGAACGAAGCGACTCCATCCATACATCGAATTGATATACGGAGATACTGTCACCCATTTGCCGTAATCTGGAATCATTCACGTCATTGAAATTCCCCCATAATCCTTCAAACGGATTAATACCTAAAGCAACGGTGACAGGATAGAAGTCTTGTTTCTTGTATTCAATAGGTGCAACTTCTTTTACCGCATTAAATAGAAGATCGGCGTCAATTCCAGCTATTCTGTATGCGTCATTACACGTTGCGAGCAAAGCTTCTTTAATACTCTTTTTGTCCCATAAGAGCGTATCATCTAGGTCGAAAATTAACGTATTAATCACGGTACACCCACCTTTCGTCTCGTTGTATAATTACTCGCATTGTAGCATAAAAAGGCAAAGCGCGTGTAGTATAAGCTAAAATTTCATTTATTCTAAACAAAAGATGTTCATCCATTGAATGAATAATAGATATAGGATTAAAGAGAGCGGTTGCGTGGAATTGAGTAATAAAGACAGAAAATGCAACGTTAGATTGTGGAAAATCGTGTAAAAACAAAGACGGATTTACTAAAAAGAACAACTGCAAGACATTACGGCAAAGTAACGTTACTGAGACTCCTATTAAGTAAAGCGGTACAGCAGTAATTGACTGTTATCAAAGAGGAAAGAGATAGTCTTAAATGCCTATAATTGAAACGTGGAACTCGGTAAGTAAAGAGATTTTTTGACGAATCATGTCAAAATCGAACGGTTTACAAGAAAAGGCACAAGGGAAAACAGTAAAAAAGTTTGTCATTTTAACAAACAAAATCACGACTATCTTTTGTATCCTGTTACTTGACGTGTTAAAATAAAAATGTGAAAGCGTTACGAATTGAAATCGTTTATTTTTTCTGCGCTGAATTATTCAGGCAAACTTTATAGCCGAGCTTTATGTGTAGTTATTATCCCCAAAACACGGAATCTATTGTTTTTAGAATGCGTTTTCTTATTTTGGAGATATAATATCGTTCAGATTGATAAGATACATTTAAATGATGAGGTTACATCATTGCTTGAGAATTGGCGATGTTAGTTTTTTATGAGAAAAGTTCTTGGTCATCAATTCCGAATCGTAAATCGGTAATTGCTCGACCTCAATTCGAACCGTTTTAAGACGAATTTTGTCGATCATGACGTTACAGATTGCAAACAAGTTAGTTGGAGGTAGTAGCAGATGGACAGAAAGGTTTCCAAGCTTGAGAAGTCTTGGGAAACATTTCACGGCCCGAACTTAGGGTATGTGATGGACCAGTATGAACTATACAAAGAAAACCCGAGCGATGTTGAAGAAGATTTAAAAGCGTGGTTCGATGAGTACGGTGCACCATCAGTAGGTTCAACGAATAACGTTTCAGAATCAAGTGACGAAACGGTGAATTCATCATCGATGCATAAGATTGCTGCAGCGATTAAGCTTTCGGAGAACATTCGCACTTTCGGACACTTACTTGCAGATATTAACCCATTGGAAGCACCTGGAGAAGAGTCATCGTTTTTAAAGCCGAGTGAACACGGACTAAGTGACGAGGACTTAATGGCAATGCCAGCAGAGATGCTTTGTAAAGATGCACCGTCTTCAGTTGAAAACGGTCTAGATGCGATTAATCATCTTAAGAAGATGTATACAAAATCAATCGCTTTTGAATTTCATCATGTTCACGACCTCGAAGAGAAGAACTGGCTAAACCAAATGGTTGAGTCCGGTGATATCTATGAAGATTTATCTCCGAATAAACGCAAATCAGTCTTGGAGAAATTAACAGCTACCGAAGGCTTTGAACAGTTTTTGCACCGTTACTTTGTCGGACAAAAACGTTTCTCTATTGAAGGATTAGATAGTATGGTCCCGATTTTAGAGGAAATGACACAAAGCTACATGCAAGACGGTGCGAAAGATATCATGATTGGAATGGCTCACCGTGGACGATTGAGCACGCTTGCTCACGTTCTAGGGAAACCATACAACCTCATTTTCTCCGAATTTAAACATGCTCCACTTGAAGATGAAGCACCAACAGAAGGGTCTTTAAACGAAGGTTGGACTGGGGATGTGAAGTACCACTTAGGTGCAAATAAGCAAATTGGTGAAGAGTCAACGTATACGACAGTTTCCCTTGCTAATAACCCAAGTCACTTAGAATACGTAGACCCAATCGTTGTTGGATATGCTCGTGCTGCTCAAGAAGACCGTACTCAAGTCGGTTTCCCTGATCAAGAAATGAAGAATGCAGGTGCGATCTTAATTCACGGAGACGCAGCATTCCCAGGTCAAGGAATTATTGCTGAGACATTGAACTTGAGCCGTTTGAAAGGATATCAAACGGGAGGCACAATGCATATTATTGCAAACAACTTACTCGGATTTACGACAGATAGTCATGATTCGAGATCAACAACATATGCAAGTGACCTCGCTAAAGGTTACGAAATTCCAATTATCCACGTGAACGCCGATGACCCAGATTCTTGTATTGCCGCAGCGCATTTAGCATCTGAGTATCGTCGTCGCTTCCATAAAGACTTCCTCATTGATTTAGTCGGTTATCGTCGTTACGGACATAACGAGACAGATGAGCCGATGTCTACTCAACCGAAATTGTATGAGAAGATCAAAAAGCATGAAACTGCACGAGCAATTTATGCGAATACCCTCATTCAAGACGGTGTCGTAACAGAAGAAGAAGTCGAAACAATGCGTAGTGAGCTTCAAGACAAACTCATGCGTGAGTATGAAAAAGTCGGTGAAGCGAGTCACGAAGTTGCTGACATGAATCCACCAGAAGTCATTGAAAAAGGACTTCCTAAGATGGATACTGCAGTTGCTTATGATGAGCTTAAACAAATGAATGAAGAACTACTTCAATACCCTGAAGACTTTACGGTGTTCCCGAAATTGAAGAAGATTTTACAACGTCGTGAAGAAGCATTTAATGAAGGTGTTATTGATTGGGGACATGCAGAAGCACTTGCGTTCGCTTCGATTATCTCTGATGGAACACCAATTCGAATGACGGGGCAAGATTCTGAGCGTGGAACGTTCAACCATCGTCATTTAGTGCTTCACGATTATGAGAATGGTGAGATTCACTCGCCAATGCATACGCTTTCTACAGCGAACGCGTCGTTTGCACTTCATAACAGTCCGCTTTCAGAAGCATCAGTCGTTGGGTTTGAGTATGGGTATAACGTACAAGCACCTGAAACGCTTGTACTTTGGGAAGCGCAATACGGAGACTTCTCGAATGCCGCACAAGTTCAATTTGATCAGTTCTTATCTGCAGGCCGTGCCAAATGGGGCCAACGTTCAGGGATGGTACTTTTACTACCTCACGGTTACGAAGGTTCTGGTCCAGAGCATTCAAGCGCTCGTCTTGAACGCTTCTTACAGCTTGCTGCTGAGAACAACTGGAATGTTGCGTATTTATCAAGTACATCACAATACTTCCACATTTTAAGAAGACAAGCGAAAAGTCTTGAAATGGATGAAGTACGTCCGCTCGTTCTTATGACACCGAAGAGTTTACTTCGTAACAAGTCACTTGCTGATCCGTACGAAGCCTTTACGGAAGGGCGTTTCCACCGTGTACTTGGTGATCCATTAACACTCGGTAATGAAGATGAAGTGGAGCGAATTGTGTTCTGTTCTGGTAAAATCGCAATTGACCTTCATGAAAGCATCGACGAGACTGTTGATACGAAGAAGCTTCACATCGTTCGCTTTGAGGAACTTTATCCGTACCCACACAAGACGGTCGAGACTGTTCTCGCGAAATATAAAAACCTTAAGTCTGCAGTATGGGTTCAAGAAGAGCCGAAGAACATGGGTGCTTGGAACTACATCGACCCGTACTTGCGTGAAAGCTTACCAGACGATGTACCGTTAGAGTATGTAGGACGTCGTCGTCGTTCGAGCCCTTCTGAAGGAACCCGAACGCACACAAACATGAACAACAACGAATTATCAACACGGCATTGGGACGTGAAGGGAGCAACCAATAATGGCAGAAATTAAAGTTCCAGAACTCGCAGAGTCGATTACTGAAGGAACAATTGCAGAATGGTTAAAACAACCTGGTGATTACATCGAGAAAGGCGAAACGATCGCTGAACTCGAAACAGATAAAGTAAACGTTGAGATTAACTCTGAACAAGCAGGTGTATTGCAAAAGACTTGCGTGAAGCTGGCGACACAGTTGAAATTGGCGAAGCAATTGCAACGATTGATGAAAACGCCAAAGAAGGTTCTGCACCTGCAGCTTCTGAAGACAGTGCTCCTGCTAAAGAGGAAGCACCAAAAGCTGAAGCTCCTAAAGAAGAAGCGAGCAACAAAGCAGAAGAAAGTGATAGCAATGACTCAGAACACGTGATTGCATCACCGGCAGCACGTAAGCTTGCACGTGAGAAAGGCATCAACTTAAACGAGATCCAAGCGAGAGACCCACTCGGTCGCGTTCGTAAAGAAGATGTTGAAGCACACGGTCAAAAGCCAGCTGCACCTGCAAAAGAAAACAAACAAGCTGAGCCAAAGAAAGATGAATTTGGTGGCAAGCCGCACGAGCGTATTAAAATGAGCCGTCGTCGTCAGACGATTGCAAAGCGCCTCGTTGATGTTCAACAAGAGAGTGCGATGCTTACAACGTTCAACGAAGTTGATATGAGCGCTGTTATGGACATTCGTAAGCGTCGTAAAGATGCGTTCCAAGAAGAGCATGACGGTACACGTCTTGGCTTTATGTCATTCTTTACGAAAGCAGTTGTTGGAGCACTTAAGAAATATCCACTTCTTAACGCAGAAATTCAAGGCAACGAAATCGTTAAGAAAGATTTCTATGATATCGGTATGGCAGTTTCAACAAACGACGGTCTAGTCGTTCCAGTGGTTCGTGATGCAGAACGCTTAAGCTTTGCGGGCATTGAGAAAGAAATCTCAGACCTCGGTAAAAAAGCTCGCGATAACAAGCTTGCACTTTCTGATTTACAAGGTGGTACGTTTACAATTACAAACGGTGGTGTATTCGGTTCACTTCTTTCAACACCGATCTTAAATGCACCTCAAGTTGGTATCCTTGGAATGCATACAATTCAATGGCGTCCAGTTGCGATTGATCAAGATCGTATGGAAAACCGTCCAATGATGTATCTTGCACTTTCTTATGATCACCGCATTGTAGACGGGAAAGAAGCAGTTAGTTTCCTCGTTACAGTTAAGAAATTACTTGAAGAGCCAGAGCAACTTCTTTTAGAAGGATAACACTTAGAAAGACTCCGTTCATTACGGAGTCTTTTTTTTAAACGTGTAGCGTTGAAAAATAGTCTATAGTATGTAAATATCAAAAATTATGAAAAAAGAGGTTTACTTCTAAGTGATTCGTGATACTATATTAATACATCGTCAGCCTCATCCTATAAGATTGAGGGTTGATGACGTTTTATTAGTAACGAGCCTCTGCCTGATGGCCGTAAGATGTGTGGAGACGTAAGACGTGACCATGCAAACATTTTTGAGGAGGGATTTTCATGGTACAGACGAAAGCTCAAGAATTGCGTGCGGCGATCCAAATGAGAGGCTGGTCAAACACGACGTTATTATCAACCGATCAAGAAGACATCATTTTGAATAGCCGAACGGGTTGTCGTTCATGGAAAGGGACGAAATGGGGATTTATTTCAGCAGAGTCTCCTGAGCAGTTGAATATAACGATTGACTTGCCGCGGAATCGAGTGAATATTAATGAAATTTGTGAGCAGCTTGAGATGGAGCTCATTTCTAACGAAGAAGTTGGACTAAGTGGCATTTGGCTAGAGAAAAAAGCAGATCGCGATACATTACACATCCATATTACAAATCATGATTTAAATGATACGGTGTTTTCAACAGAATCGAAATTAATTAACTTTTTGAGTGAAGCAAGAAGGTGGAATTGCTTGTAATTGATAGACACGAGGCGGTCGACAATTAGACGACTGCCTTTTTTCGTTCCTGTAATTGTCAATAAACGTCGTCCCATGATATACTATTGATAATCAATCTCAACTAACTAACCAGAGCCTGATTTGAAAGGGGACGACATGACATTGAGTCGCAAGCGTTATTTTTACTGTCGCTCACTACACCACTCGTTAGAACCGATGAATTGGCCGAGGATCAAAGAAATAGGTTTTGATTTAAATATAAAGCGAGAAGATTTACCGTTTTTTATCTCGTTTTTCCGTGATCTTGAACAGTATTACACTGACAAATCTCAGCTCGTTCAAGAAAGTTATCAAGTGTACATGGAAGAAGTAGCTTCGTTTTTTAGGGACCAATCTAATGAAATGATTTATTGCTCTTCAATTCAAACAGAAGCAAAAAACTACGTCATTCCATTTACGGATTTTGTCGCAGCATTTATGTTAGCCGACGAAGCGTTTGAGCGAATTTTTGATGACAACAAGAACACAGACCAACAGTTTGATAAAGTGCTTACGTACTATAAGCGGTTTAATTTATTGGCCGATGCGACAAAAGCACAATTTATATTAGATCATCTACCAGAACTCGTACTCCATGATGATTAAAGGAGAAGTTTTAATTAATGCTACATTACAAATGGCAAAACAGTGAAACAATCAAGAGGATTCATTGCGTCCATTCTGATGCAAAGAAATACAAAGTAGATTCTGTTCTTACACCAGGGAAAGATTATGATGTTAAGAATGAAACAGAAGAATTTTACTTTGTCATTGATGATACTGGTAAAGTCGGTGGCTTCCTAAAAGACTACTTTGAAGAGAAATAAACTGTCCTTTGACAGTTTATTTTTTTAGTTAATGATTGAATCTTTTGAAAAATAAGAGTAAAATAACGTTGTGTGATAACGCTTACATTAAAGGAGGATACGATGTCTACAATCCAATTTCAATTTTTTGTAGGAACTTCAGTTGTCTTTCAACGAGATGCAAGTCTTACACTTCATGATCAGTTACAAAAGTTAGGGAAGAAACGTCCGCTCGTACTTACAGATCAAGGAATTATGGATGCAGGGATTGCAAACGTAGTAACGAACCAACTTGATGAGCACACGTATGACTATGAAGTGATGCATGACATTCCTGCCAACCCTCCTAGTAAAGTCGTCATGAAAGGTGCTATGTTGATTCAAAATCAGCAGTTTGATAGCATCGTCGCAGTTGGTGGCGGAAGTGTAATGGATGCAGCAAAAGCGATTAGCATCATGTCAGCAAACGATGGAAGTATTAACGATTATGATGCAATCATCGGTAATCGTACATTCGAAAAGCAAGGCCCTCCACTCATTACGATTCCAACCACGTCAGGTACGGGAAGTGAAGTGACTCAGTGGGCAGTTATTACAAATGAAGAAACAGGTCGTAAACAAGCAATTGGTCATCCATTTATGTCCCCTGTCATTGCCCTCGTAGATCCTGTACTAACGTTAAAGTTACCGAAAGTATTAACAGCAGCTACAGGTAGTGATGCATTGACACACGCAATCGAGGCATATACGTCTAAGAATACGATGAATAACAATTCTCCGCTTATCGATCATATTGCGCTCGAAGCGATTGCGATGATTTCTAGAAGCTTAGTGCGTGCAGTTACAAATGGCGAAGATCTTGAAGCAAGAGAAGAGATGATGGCCGGAAGTTTACTCGCTGGCATCGCATTCCAAAATGCTGGACTTGGGAATACCCATGCTTTGGCGCATCCATTAGGTGGGAAATTTAACGTACCACACGGAATTGCGAATGCTAATCTCCTGCCAGTTGTTATGGCTTATAATGTAGACGCATGTCCAGAACGCTTTGAAACGATTGCCAACATTTTTGAACCAGGTGCACATAAAAAGGCGAGTGATGCAGTTGTTTTCGTTGAACAACTCATTGAACGCATTGGCATTCCTAGTCTTTCAGAATATGGAATGACCGAAAGGGATTATAAAGAGATGGCAAAAGACGCAACGACAGACGTTAGTTCGTTTACGAATCCGAAAGAAACGACTGAAGAAACGTTTTTTGAGCTTTATTTAAAAGCATCAAAGTTAACTGTATAATAATTATGTAAACAAAAACTCCGCGATCTTTTGCATCGCGGAGTTTTTGTAAGTTAAAGAACCGTGCTTTCAATATCACGATCAGCATCATCATTACTTTGACGCTTGGCGCGTTTTAAGATGTTTAATCTCGTATCTAATTGTTTCATCATATATGTTAATGAATCTTCATTAATCGTGCCATTTTCATCTTTACTGAAGTTTACAGCAACTGGCTTTAATTCATCAAGGCGCTCGATGACTTGATCATAAATGTGCGGGTGTTCTTTTATAATGCGGTGCAACAAATAGGTACCGTATGCAATATGTCTCGATTCATCACGCTTTAAATAACCGACTCCCTCTAGAAGCCCAGGCATCATTCCTGTATGTTGAAGTTGTTCGTAAAACGTATGATAACCAGATTCTGCAAGCACACCTTCTACAAACATGTTATAAATCGTCGCAGCATCAGCGATCGCTTCTGGAGATTGATCTGTTAACAGTCTGTCCATTGCATTTGGTAAGGTTTCATTAAATAATTGTTCATACGCAGGATCGTAATGCTTAGATAATGGTTCTGTTTCATCGATTGTCGAGAGGACGAGTTGGAAAAACTCTGTATGCTTGGCTTCTTCGTGGAGGAATGTCGTTAAAAACATTTCTTCTTCAATTCTTCCTTCATTAGAAATGACCATAATTAATGGTAATAAATCACGAGTGACGGCTTCTTCCCCGCCTTGGAATTTTGCAATAACTCGAAGGATTGCTTGTTTTTGTTCATCTGGTAAATGTGGCCAATGAGCTTTGTCGTGAGAATAGTTAATGTCTTCAGGGTTCCAAGTGCCGAAACGATTGGCTTTTTTGTACAGTTTGTAGGGCAATGATTGTTCGTCTAAGCGTCGACTACTAGTAATGAGCGTTTTTTTCGTCATATGAGCCTCCCTAAAAATGGTATGTCTCAAGTGTAGCAAAGCAACTTTGTCTATTTTTGTCACTTTTTGTTAGCGCTTACATTTCACTCGGTATATTTGTGTGAATACAGTAGTGGATGGGGGAGTGGTGATGGGGAGTATCCAGGCGCTCATCGGTTCATGGGCTCAAGCGATTGGAACTGTAATTTCTGCAATCGGTGGAACGCCAATTCTAGTTATTGGTGATGGGAATCAACCGTACGCAATCATTGGCAATTCTTTACAAGCAGTAGGGGCGGCCGTACTTGCTGATGAAGCAGACAACGCGCTTGATCAATACGGCAACATCATTCCTGCCATTGGCAACGTGATCGTTCTTCGCGGCGTCTTTCTTGATGATTTAGATTTAGCAATTACGGGTGATCTGTTTCAAGCAACAGGTGGTTCATTGTCGATTTATACAGCCATTCAAGACGAAGAACTCGTTAATTTTTATGCAAATGGTCTACAAGTGGTCGGAAATGGAGCGCAGGCACTTGCGGGTATTCAAGAGAAACAAGACATCGATTCAGAAGATTTAGCGATTGCAGGCGGATGGATTCAAGCAATGGGTGCGATCATTGCCGCTCTTCAAGAGACGTATGACTATTATTTAAATCCAAATGAGACAGAAGATGATGATGTTGAAGATGACCGATCCAAAGGATAGAAATGGGAATGGATAACAAACAGACGGTCAAACATCCTATAATTTCACGTACCATATTAATGTGCATAAATAAAAACGTAATGAAACAGCCTATACGAGATGATAAGCAAAATCCTTGTAGATAGATCGGAATAATGGTAACTTAATAGTGAATTAACAAAGGGAGTGTTGACATTGACAAATCAATCACCGTTAGTAACGACAGAATGGTTACAAGAACACCTAGAAGACCCTAAAGTTCGAATTATAGACGCAACAACGTTTTTAATGCCTTCAACGGAAGAAGGGCGTCCGTATGATGTGAAGTCTGGGAAAGAAGCATATGAAGAAGGACATATACCTGGCGCTGTTTATGGAGACATTGCAGGAGAGCTTGCAGATTCGAACAGTGCTAGCGCATTTACAGTACCTAGTGAAGAGCAATTTAAAGAAGCAATTGAACGACTCGGTGTAAGTGATGACACACATGTCATTGTATATGATCAAATTGCTGTTGTTGGTACGAACATTAGTGCATCAGATTGGGCTTCTAGACTTTGGTGGCATCTTCGTTTTGAAGGATTCGAGAACGTTTCAATCTTAGAAGGTGGATTTAGAAAATGGAAACATGAGGGACGAAATGTTGAAACGGGTACAAATGAATACCCGAAAGGAAATGTGACAATCACTCGAAACAAGGAGTTACTTGCTACAAAAGAAGACGTGAAACGAGCAACGACTGATTCAAATACCGTCCTCTTAAACTGCTTGTCACCAGCTGATTTCTCTGGGGAAAAGAACTCGTACGGCCGTCCAGGCACATTCCTACTAGCCACAATGTCTTCTTTGCATCTCTTAACGATGACGAGACGTTTAAAGTAAGAGAAGAACAGCAATTACGTGACATTTTTGAACCGACTGGAGCGCTTGATTCAGATAAGACAGTCATCGCTTACTGTGGTGGTGGAATCGCAGCCACTTGGAACGCCTTTGTACTGTATCTTCTCGGTAAAAAGGACGTTGCAGTGTATGATGGTTCAATGACCGAGTGGGCAGGCGATTCATCGCTTCCATTGCATACGAAATAATAAAAAGACGTTATGTTTCTTGGGCACGAGCTTGACTAAGAAACATAACGTTTAGAATATAATCATCTAAATGAATGTCTATTGTAACGATGTTTAGAAGCTGTTTTCGTCACGACAGCTTCTATTCTTTCGTACACGAGCTATTATGATGGAGTTTTGCCATTATTTGCTGAGAAAACGATCATAGTAAACTAGTGAAGAAAGCCGGTTTTTATAATGGATCTTGGCGCACCTTTTTTTACAGGTGCGTTTTATTTCTTGTGAACAGATGTTCTTTTCAAATGACCGAACCATTTCATAAATGATATGATGGACATAGTTATTGTAAAAGGGGCTTATTTACGTATGAGACCGCATGATGATGATAAAAAGAACATCGATCAAGACAATGAAGAGAAAAAAAGAAAGTACCCTAGCGAACACGAACATAAAGAGCATTCATTTAATGAAACGCTAACGGACCGCGATGAAGGATTAAATGAAGAAGGAACGAATGAGGAAGAATCGTACATAGACGAAAATATTCCACCAGAAGAACCTCCCCTCGAATATTTTCTAAATGATGAACCTGACGACGAGAAAACTACGAAAAAGAAGAAAAAAATGAAGCGGTGGCAAAAAATCGGAATCATTTTCGTCTCTTTCTTACTCGTCATTCAAGGGGCGACTGCATTATTTCAATATTTACGGCCGGAAGTGATTGATTTTCTAGCAACGTCTTATGAACTGTCTCAAAATGAAGAAGTTCAAGAGTGGCGAGAGTCGGTCGTAACGATGCAAGTAGAAGGTGAAGGACAATCTTCAAGAGGGACAGGCTTTTTCGTAAATGAAGATGGGTTACTTGCGACAAATCGGCACGTTATTGAAAACGCCTTTCAAGTCATTGCGACCTTACATGACGGCTCTGCGTATCCAGGCGAGGTCGTAATGGAATCTGAGGATCACGACTTTGCACTCGTTCAACTAGAAACCGATGTGTCTGTCGAGTCGTTGCCTATAGCGACAGATGAATCATTTGATACAGGAACGGATTTAACGATTATCGGCAACCCTTTGACATTTACTGGTATTGCGAATGAAGGGGAAATTATTGAGACGGGCACTCCAACGTTAATATCCGCACCAACGTATAGCGGCAATTCTGGGAGTCCAGCGATTAATGATGATGGTGAAGTGATTGGTATTATTTATGCAACACGAAGTCATGATGACGGCAGAGTTGGTTTAATGATTCCGTCGTATGAGTGGATTGAAGATGTTTACGAACAAAAGTAAAGGAGGGAAGCGACGTTGTTTACTTTTTATGTAGGAAGAAGTGGTAGTGGAAAATCAACTGCACTTGTTGAGAGAGCAGTCGAAATGCTACAAGCTAACCCGAAATCGGGCAAGCCGTTAATGTTTATCGTACCGGAGCAGATGACGTTTCAAATTGAAGATCAGTTAGCTCGTAAAGTTGGTGGGATGACGCGAGCGCACGTGCTTAGTTTCTCGAGATTAGCCTACCGTGTGCTACAAGAAGTTGGCGGATTCACGAGAGATCGGCTACATAAACCTGGCATGCACATGCTACTAAAAAAAGTCATCGAAAAAACAAAGCCAGAACTGCGTGTATTCCAAAAAGCAGCAAGTACGAATGGTTTCATTGAAGAAATGGAACGACTGTTAACCGAGATGCGGCGCCAAGCGTTAACCGCAGAGTTAATAAAGCCAAATGAAGACGCAAATCGAACGGCATTTATCGATAAACAACATGATTTGCATTTGATTTTCCAAGAATTTGAGAACCAATTCGACGGGGTGTACTTAAATCAAGAAGAAATGCTGAAGTTAGCGCTCGTTTATCTCCCACAATCTGAGTTGTTTAAAGAGGCAACTGTTTTTATTGATGGGTTCCATGATGTGAGTCAACAAGAACAAAATGTCTTATTTGAACTCTTAAATCAAGTGAATGAGATGACGATGGCCCTTACTTTACCGAAGGAACCAGCAACGATGGAAGCGAATGAATTAGACCGCTTTTATTTGCCAACTAAAACATTTATACAGTTTGCTGAGCGACTAAAGCAACAACATGTACCATTTGAATCTGTTGGATTTCTACCTGGAAAACGATATCGAGCAAGTGGCGTTGCCTTGATCGAACAAAATCAAGATTATAGAAAGAAGTCCAGCAAAGAAAGTAGCGACGGAAGTATTGAAATTGTTGAAGCAGTTAATCGACGTGTTGAGATTGAAGCTGTCGCCCGCTCGATTCGTGAGAAGGTTCGCGTTAATGATTTACGTTATAAAGACTTTGCACTGTTACTGCGTGACATTTCTCCGTACGAAGACTTGATCAAACAAATTTTCAAACGCTACGAAATCGCCTTCTTCCTCGATGATACACGGACGATGATGCACCATCCGGTTGTTGAATTAATCCGCTCATCACTCGAATCAATCATTCAAAACTACCGTTATGAACCGGTATTTCGAGCGTTAAAAACAGACTTATTTAATCCGCTAGACGTGCATACACAAGTATATCGTGAACGGATCGATGAGCTGGAAAACTACGTTTTAGCTACAGGTATATATGGAAAGAAATGGCGTGTGGATGAACATTGGTCTTATTCTCGCTCACGGCATGCGTTGGAAAGCCGAGTGCAAACAGATCAGGAACGTGACATTGAAGAACGACTTAATGATACGAAAATCACAGTAGCGACTCCGTTAGTAACGCTTGAAAAACGTCTTAAAAAGAGCGAAAACGTCGAAGGTATGTGTAAAGCATTGTACCAATTTCTCTTGGACGTAAACGTCGACCAGAAGCTTGAACGATTAAGTGCATCTGCTAGTGAACGTGGAGATTTAGAACAAAGCAGTGAACACGACCAAGTGTGGTCGAACGTCATTGAAGTGCTCGAACAGTTTGTTGATGTATCAGGGACAGAAAAGATGAGTGTTAAAGAATTTGCAAACATGATGGATGCAGGTCTTGAGAGTATGAGCTTTCGTCTCGTTCCTCCTGCACTCGACCAAGTCACGATTGCTGATATGGAACGTTCTCGTCTACCGGATATTGAAGTGACGTATATCATCGGGTGTAACGAAGGGGTGATCCCGAAGCGTCCGCAAGATGATGGTCTTTTAACTGAAGCAGAGCGTACACAATTCGAATCCTTGGGTGTAACACTTGGACCGTCGGCAACAAACCGACTTTGGCATGAACCGTTTTACATTTACATGGCTGAAGCGAGTCCAAAATCGCAGCTGTTGTTCACGTATGCATTGGCTGACGAGGAAGGATCTAGTTTGTTACCGTCCTCGCTCATTCGCCAAGTGAAAGAGCGTTTTCCAGATGTGAAGCACGAATTGGTAGAACACGAAGCAAATGGTGTTGCATTTGAAACGCAGCTGCAACATATCGCCCATCCAACCCAAGTCATTGAAGACTTGGCGAGGCAATTTCAAAAGTACAAGCACGGTGAGGAAATATCAATCGCATGGTATGACGTGTACCATTGGTTACTCGATGCGAAAGCCTATGAGGCTCAACTTCGTACCGCATTAGATAGTTTGACGTATAAGAATGAAGCCGTTCCAATTTCAGAAACGCTCACGAACCAACTGTACGGCGAACAGATTGAAGCAAGTGTGAGCCGCATGGAACTGTTTGAGCAATGTGCGTTTCGTCATTTTAGCCAATATGGTTTGCAATTAAGAGACCGAGAAGTGTTTCGCCTAGAAGCATTTGATATTGGTGAACTGTTTCATGCAGCCTTAAAAGAAATCTCTGACTACCTAAAAGCGACCAACCAGTCGTGGAAAACAATCCGAGCAGACGAATGTCGGGATATTACACAAAAAAGCGTCGAGCGCTTATTGCCAAAAATTCAGCGCAACATTTTAGAAAGTACAAATCATTTTCGTTACGTAAGTCAAAAATTACTTGCGATTGTTCAAACCGTTACGCAAACGCTTCGACAACAAGCTCAACTATCCAATTTTGAGACGATTGATTTAGAAGTGCAATTCGGTAAAGGAACCTCCCTGCCTTCACCGGTTTATCCGCTAAACAACGGTACGAATATGCTACTTCGTGGACGAATTGACCGTGTCGATCGTTCAGAAACGGAATCGGGTTCATTTTTGCAAGTGATTGATTACAAATCGAGTAAAAAAACGTTATCATTTTCCGACGTCTTACACGGGATCTCTCTACAAATGCCGGTGTATCTTGATATTGTCGTAAATGGTTCGAAAAGCTGGCTCGGTATTGAAGCAGATGTGGGCGGGATGTTTTATTTTCATATTCACAATCCAGTCATTGATATTGCTGAGAGTATTGACGATGAAACGTTACACCTGGAGCGGTTCAAACAACATAAATTATCTGGATGGCTTCAGAAAGACCCAACGATTGCAAGCTTAATGGATGAAACATTACCTGAATATGGAAAATCACATGTCGTACCTGCAACACTTAAAAAAGACGGTGGGTTTCACTCAAATTCCAAAGTCATCGAAAAAGAACAGTTACAAGCGATGCATGAATTTCTAAACGATAAGATTACAGAGATTGGCAATGAGATGACGAGCGGAAAGACTGCAATTGATCCGTATAACAAAAACCAAGAACAGATCGCTTGTACATACTGTCCGTTTAATTCTGTATGTCAGTTCGACCCAACATTACCAGACAATGAATACAAACCTGTTATGAGTCTTTCAGACAAAGACGCCCTTTCATTAATGGTCGAAAGAGTGAAGAAGAATCGAGGTGAAACCAATTGAGCTCATGGTCATTAGACGCTAAACCTGCACATGTTCATTGGACAGACGCGCAGTGGCAAGCAATCTCATTAAAGGGTGGCAACATTCTCGTCGCAGCAGCAGCTGGAAGTGGAAAAACAGCTGTGCTCGTTGAACGAATTGTAAGGCGAATTATGGATCCTGAAGATTCGGCTGAAATCGATCACTTACTGATCGTTACGTTTACGAAAGCCGCAGCGGCAGAAATGAAAGAACGAATTGGCGAGCGAATTGAAGAACAGTTGCAGACGAACCCGTCGCTCTACTTACAACGTCAACGGCAGTTATTAAACCGTGCGAATATCTCTACCCTCCATTCATTTTGTCAGGAGTTAATTCGTAATTATTATTACGATATTGACGTAGATCCGAAAGTTCGAATTGCAAATGATACGGAACGAGAGCTATTAAAAGAAGAAGTGTTAGAAGACGTATTAGAACGGTATTATAGCCAACCTGTAGAAAACGCAGAATCTTTTTTTGAACTCGTTGAAGCGTATAGCAATGATCGGAGTGACGATGGTTTTCGTTCTCTCGTATTTGAAATGTATACACGTTCAAGAGCGCATCCTGAACCGAACGTGTGGCTTGAGTCATTAGTGACGATGTATAACGATGCGTATACTCACCCAGAAGAAACGATATGGGGAACGCATTTGTTACGTGCAATAAAAGAGAAAGTACATGCTGCTAAAAACGCACTAGCAAAAGCGCTTGAACTCGCATTGGAACATAACTACGAGTACTTCCAATCGAAACTCCAAGCTGTACAAATGATGGATGAATATGAACGTTGGAATGACATTCGTGATGCAGTGGAGCAATTCACGTGGGGACGAATGCCTGCAAAACCAAGAAACCAAGACATTGATGAAGATACTTTGGAAAGAGCAAAAGCATACCGTGATCAAAGTAAAAAGTTGCTCGAAGATGTCGCTGAACTGTTAAAGCCAGACCCAACGTCGTATCTTGAAGTTATTGAAGCGATGAAACCGAGAATCGTTCAACTTGTCGAGATCGTTAAAGCGTTTTCTGAGCATTATCGAGCGATGAAGCGAGAGAAAACACTTATTGATTTTGATGACCTTGAACATTTTGCTTTAGAAATATTAAGTAGTGAATCGATTCGAAAGCCATCTGAAGCAGCACTATTCTATCAAGGTCACTTCGAGGAAGTATTAACGGATGAATATCAAGATACGAACCAGGTCCAAGAAGCGATCTTAGAACTGTTATCAAACGGTCGTAACCGCTTTATGGTCGGGGATGTAAAACAGAGTATCTATCGATTTCGTCTGGCTGAACCAGCATTATTTATTCATAAACACGAAACGTATGCAAAAATTGATGATTTGGATGTAGAGAACGCATCTACCGAAGGCGTTAAAATTGACCTTTCGAGTAACTTCAGAAGTCGACATACGGTGTTGAATGGGGTCAATTACTTATTTGAGCAGACGATGGATAAAGAAGTAGGCGATGTAACGTATGATGAAAGCCAATCGTTGCAATATGGCAATATCCATTACGATGATCAAGCAAGTGATTATGACCCAGAAGTATTCGTCGTCGAGGCACCTAGTGATGCGCATGGCGAAGAGTCATTAACGAAAGTTGAACAAGAAGCTCAACTTGTAGCGAACAAAATTCAGCGACTCGTCCATGAAGCTTATCCAGTGTTCGATAAACAAACGAAGGCAACGAGACCTGTGGAATATCGTGATTTTGCCATTTTAATGCGTTCACTACCTTCGGCACCGACCTATCTTGACGTTTTTAAACGAGCGGGTATTCCGGTGTACTCAGATCGAGATGAAGGTTACTTTAGGCGTGTAGAGGTCCAAGTCATGTTATCGTTACTGCGCGTGATTGATAACCCGTACCAGGACATTCCATTAGCTCGGTGTTGCGCTCACCAATCGTTGGGTTGCGTGAACATGAACTGGCTGAAATCCGACTGCAAGCGGTAGGGCAACCGTTTTTTGAAGCGGTTAAGTCAATGATCGCTACGTTACCAGCATTAGATGCAAGCACTGAAAGCAGTTTTCTCGTTGAAAAAGCACATCATGAAGATTGGAAACGACGATTGCATCTTTTTTATGTGCATTTACAAAGTTGGCGTGTTCGGGCAAGGCATACGTCACTTGCGACATTTATTTGGGAGCTGTTTGAAGAAACCGGTTATGATGCATATGTTGGCGGGTTGAGTGGTGGTAAGCAACGCCAAGCAAACGTTCAAGCGTTGTACGATAAAGCGAAAACATTTGAGAAAACATCCTTTCGGGGCATCTTCCGTTTTTTACGATTCGTAGATCGTATGGAAGAACAAGGGGATGACCTTGAAAGTGCACGGACGTTAAGTGAAAAAGAAGATGTCGTAACCATTCTTTCAATCCATAAAAGTAAAGGGCTAGAGTTTCCGGTCGTCTTTGTCGTTGATATGATGAAGAACTTCAATCTGTCTGACAGCAGACGGTCCATACAAATTCATCAATCACTTGGGTTTGGTTCGTCGTACTTTGATACGAAACGTCGAATTAAACGAAAGACGTTACCTGAGCTTGCGATTAAAGAGGCGCAAAAACGTGAACAAATGTCAGAGGAACTTCGAATCTTGTATGTGGCATTAACGAGAGCGAAAGAAAAGTTATTTCTCATCGGATCATCAAAAGGTGTTGAGAATAGTTTGGCAGGGTACAAGCTTTATGCCGAAAGTGATCAAGCGCTTTTACCTGTTCATGTGAGATCGAACGCGAAGCACTTTTATGACTTTATTATCCCTGCATTGTTGCGTCATCCAAAAATGGAGAATGAGCACCCTGATTATGTTGCTTATTCCCGGTATCCTCACGATGCAACGTTTACACTTAACGTCATTGAAGAGCAAAGGCGGGAGCATGAACAACTAGAAGCAGAAGCGATCGAAGAAACACTGCAACAGATGAAACAATTAAAACCGATCGGTGAGAAAAGTGAGTACTACGACTTTATTTCTGAACGATTACGTTTTGACTATCCGTACAAACAAGCAACGGATTCATTCGCGAAACAGAGCGTTTCAGAGTTAAAGCAAACGCTACAAGAAGAGGACCCTTATAGTCAGCACACGATGAAGTGCAATAGTTTTACAACGTCCAATGCAAGGCGTCCGAAATTCATGCAGCAACAAAAACTGAGTGGAGCAGAAATTGGGACGGCAACACATACGGTTATGCAACACGTGTCATTTGCAGAAACGCACGAAGATGAGATCAGTTCGTTAACGAACACCTTAAAAGAGAAAGAATTACTAACAGTACAAGAAGCAGAAGTCGTTGACACAACAGCGGTTCTTAAATTTATACAAAGTGATCTTGGCACTCGTATTCAACAAGCAACGGAAATTCATCGTGAAATTGCGTTCTCTTATATTCGCAAAACCGAAGAGGAGAATGCTGTGCTCGTACAAGGAATGGCCGATCTTGTATTTGTCGATTACGCGGGAAATAATATTTTAATTGATTACAAAACTGATCAGATTACAAGCCGTTTTACTAATGGTTTCGACGAAGCAGAGTCAGTCATGCGAAAGCGCTATGAACAGCAATTGCGACTGTATAAAGAAGCATTAGAACAAATATGGAACGAAGAGATTACCGAGAGTTGGCTCTATTTCTTTGATGGAGGGCATGCTCTTAAGTTGTGATCAAGAAAGGATGAAAACCGATGCGCTTATTGCATACGGCAGATTGGCATTTTGGTCGCACGCTAGAAGGTAGGGATCGTACGAGTGAACATGTAGCATTTATCGATGAGCTCGTTACTATTGCAGATGAAGAAGCGGTAGACGCAGTGCTCATTGCTGGTGACGTTTACGATAGTTCGAACCCACCTGCAGTTGCAGAAGAACTATATTATGAAAGTTTAAGTCGTCTTTCAGATGGAGGGAAGCGGGCGGTTGCTGTTATTGCAGGTAATCATGATCAACCTGAGCGGTTAGCGGCCGCAAGGCCTCTCATTCGAAATGAACGCATTCATATGCTCGGCCTACCGGATGAAACGCCGATGAGTATATGGATTCCCGCGCATTCCGAAACGCTTAACATCGCCGCACTTCCTTACCCTTCCGAGTCAAGGTTAAAGATTAGTTTCACAGAAACAGGAGAGTCTGTGAATGAAGATGTCGCTTATCAACAAACGTACGATCAACGAATTAGAGAATTGTTTAACAAGCTAAGCAAATCGTTTTCAACAAGCGAAGTAAACGTTGCGATGAGTCACATTTACGTAAGTGGCGGAGCATCAACGGACAGTGAACGACCGATTGAAGTTGGTGGTGCGTACACCGTCAAGCCTCAATCGTTGCCGAGTAATGTCTCGTATACAGCACTAGGTCACTTACACCGTCCTCAGTGGGTGCATCACGCGCCTACACCTACACGTTATTCAGGTTCGCCACTCGCGTTTTCTTTTAATGATACGGCAGTCTCCAAATCGGTCACAATTGTCGATGCGAAGCCTAACACGGAAGCGACGATTAAAGAGGTACCGCTCTCTAGTGGTAAGCCACTCGTAAAAGTACGTGCAAAGAACGGACTAGAAGAAGTGTACAAATGGTTAGAGGAAGCGAACAAACTTGATGAATGGGTAGATTTGTCCATTCATAGCGACCATACATTAAAGCCAGATGACATCGGCAAGATTCGCCGTGCTCATCCTGGAATTGTTACAATTCGTGCGGTGTTGCCAGAAGAAAGCATGCACCATTATGAAGAACGTAAAGACGTACCGATCGATGAGTTGTTTCGTCAGTTTTACGTAAAGCGAACTGGCGGTGCAGAACCTGAACAAGAAGTCATGCAACTCTTTTTGTCGCTACTCGATGATGAATCGACTGAACATCGAAAGGCGGGACCATCATGAGACCGATCTCCTTAAGTATTTCAGGACTTCATAGCTTTAGAGAAAAGGTAACGATTGACTTTAATGCCCTCTGTGAAGGGGGAGTATTTGGGATCTTTGGACCAACAGGTAGTGGGAAATCAACGATCTTAGATGCAATGACCTTTGCACTTTACGGGAAAATGGGGCGCAATAGTGCGGTTGGTGTAAGTATGATTAACCAAGCTGAAAAAGAAGCGTCCGTTTCGTATACGTTTCAAATTGGTGGAAGAACGTACCTTGCTGAGCGTAAAGTAAAACGTTCGAATGACGACAAGTTGCAAACATCACGATCACGATTTGTTGATTTGACTGAAGATCCAGTCGTGCTCGCTGATAAAGTTGGCGATATGAATGACTATGTTCAAGAGCTAATTGGCCTGCAGTTATCAGATTTTACCCGTGCTGTAGTGCTGCCGCAAAACAAATTCTCAGAGTTTCTACAGTTAAAAGGGACTGACCGAAGAGTCATGTTGCAACGTTTGTTCAACTTGCATAAATATGGCGATGAATTGAATGACAAAGTTCGAGAAGGCATTCAAACACACAAACAAGAAATTCTTATGATCGAACGTGAACAGCAAGGAATGGGCGATGCATCTAAACAAGCGCTAGAAGAAGTCAGGCAACAAGCTGAAAAAGCAGGTCATTACGTAAAGAAAGAAAGTCAACACAATGAAGAACTCGACCGACAGTTTAAAAAGGCTGAGTCACTAATAAGTTTGCAACGAGAAAAAGAAGAGATGGAAAAAGAGCGTACGAAGTTCGTTGAGGAGAAACAATCACTTCAAGAGTCCGTTGAAAAGAAGCAAATTCATGAACTCGTCGTTCTCGTTCAACCTTTTTTAGAAACGCTTGAGGAAACGACAAATACACTTAATGAACTCCAACAGCAACAAAAAGACATCGACGAACGTGTTACGAAGTGTTCAGAGCAGCATAGACAAGCGGTGATGCGCTATGAAACTGCAAAGACTGAGCGAAGTGAATATGAACCGTCCCTAATGATGAAACAACAACAAGTGGAACAGCTGTTGCAAGAACAACAGACCTTTCAAGAGATTCATCGTAAATTAAACGATTACGACCTTGGAATCAAAAAGCAAGCGCAACAAGTAATTGAAACAACCAACCAAAAAGAAGCAATACAACGGACGATCCGCGACCGTTCATCGCAAATGACAACGGTTGAAGATCAACTTATGACACTACTTGAGCGAGAATCTCATCATCAACACGTGCGTGACGCGAGTGAAGCTGCTATGCCTCTTATACAGCAACGATCCGCGCTTACAGAATATGAACAAGATGTTAAAGCGAAAGAAAAAAAGCGGGACGAAGAGCAACAACGTTATGATGAAGTCGTCAAAGAGCGGGACAATCGTGCAGAACGGTTGCAAACGGCTTATGAGTATATTGTGAACTGGTACAACGCACTACATGAACTAGAGCGTAACCGAAAAGAGCATATCAAAACGGTCAAACAGGCCATGTCATCTGAGCAAGATCAACTTATTGCGAGCTTAGCGACTCACCTAGAAGACGGTGCTGCATGTCCTGTTTGTGGATCGGTTGACCACCCTAACAAACATCATCATCAGCATAAAGGAAGCCATGAAGATCTAGAGCCTGCATATGAGAAACTACAATCATTATACGAAGCAACCTCGTATCAACGGACGCTAGAATCGTTATCTGAACGAGTGAGAGCGGCGATCACAGTTCAAGATGTCCAAGCGAAAAGCGATAATGTTGACCACGTATCATTGCAACGAGAAACGATGCTAGAATCGTTACAACAATGGATCGCAATGTTTGAGAAAAAAGTACAAACCGTTGCTCGAATTGAAGCAAAAACGGAAACGTTACTTCAAGAGTTTAATCACCTGAATCAAAGCGTTAAAAACCAAACACAAACGGTAAATGATTATAAAAAGCAATATGAGGAAGCACAACAACGCATTGAAACGAAGCGTAACGAGTATATTCAACTTCGTGATCAATGGTACGTACAATTTGCGCCTTTGACATTGGATTCACTTGAACGAGAGAAAACGAATGTCAGGGACGAAGAAAAGCAAATGCGTTCGTTAAGGCAAGCACAAGCGGAGTGGCACAAAGAACGAGAGCAACTCCAACGTGATGAGCGAACGCTTGAACAACGAGCGTCAGAGTTACAAACAGAGCAAATAAAGCTCGAGCATCAACAAGAGTCTTTAAAAAAAGAAATTGAGAGCTTTACGAAAAAAAGTACGCGACCTCGTAGGAGACGAAACGTTAGAGAACGTTCAGGCTGACGTTGTGAAACAACGAAATAATCTCGAACACAATGAAACAATGACGGCAAAAGAGGTTGAAAAGTTAGCTTCAGACTATGAAAACGTCAAGAATGAACAGTTAACGAATCAAACGAAACGAGAAGATGCCGTTTCAAGAAAACAAAAAGCAGAGCAAGATTGGGAAGAACAGAAAAAAGGAAATGCATATCAAAAACTCGATTCACTCATCTCTTTTGAACGATCGGACAATTTACAGTTATATCGATTGACAGAAGCAGAAGTAGAACAGATTGATGAAGCCGTCGAGCGTCTTCATCAACAACTTTCGAAGGTAGAACTTCATCTTGAAAGATTAAACGAACAAATCGGTAAGGATACGATTTCAACCGAACAGTACGAGTCGGTCGTTGTCGAGTTACAACAAAGTAATGAACGACTCGAGCAATTAAAAGAGAAGCGAACGAATGCGCAAACTGCGTTAGAACAATTAATAGAAAAACATGAGCGCTACACAGAGCTTGAAACGCTTTGTAAGGAATATGAACAGAAATTATCTCATTTTGAAGAGCTGGAACGGGTATTTCGAGGTAAGGAATTCGTAGACTTTTTAGCAGAAGAACAACTTGTGCAAGTCACAAAGCATGCTTCTGAGCGATTGCACACTTTAACACGTGGTCGGTATGCACTCGTATTAGATTCTTCGGGTGGATTTATGATTGCTGACTACTTTAATGGTGGAGAAAAGCGTCCTGCATCGTCGTTATCTGGAGGAGAAACCTTCTTAACATCGCTAGCTCTCGCCTTATCATTATCAGCTTCAATTCAATTAACCGGAGAAAAAGCATTAGAATTCTTCTTCTTAGATGAAGGCTTCGGGACCCTTGATTCAGAACTTCTTGATACGGTTATTCATGCTTTGGAGCAACTTCAAACCGATCACTTAGCCGTCGGTGTTATTAGTCACGTACCAGAATTACAAGAGCGATTACAAACGAGGCTAATTGTTACCCCAGCGACAGCTGAAGGTAAAGGTTCTGCTGCATACATTGAATATTAAATCGATCATACTCCCCTGGGAACAAAATTCTCAGGGGAGTTCAATCTTTTTTTTATTTTTTTTTTGAAAGTTTTTTCGTCAGTTTTATTCGCTCAACCGTTACATAAGTGTAGACAACAAATTGAAGGGACTTCAAATGTATATGGATTCAAAACATTATGAACGATTGTATCCACACTTGTTGCCATTTGCGAACAAAATCGCACGAGACAGTCACGAGGCCAATGATTTAATTCAAGAAGCGTGGCTACGCTCAATGAAGCACTCTTACATTTTTGAATTAGAATTACCGAAACAACGTGCTTGGTTCTTCAAAACGATGAAACGAATGCTCATTGATGAACGAAGAAAACATAGTCGAGTACAAAACGAGTGGGCTGTAGACGATGGCATCCTGCTGAAGAGTTGTTCTCGGATTTTAGCAAAGTGGAAGTGTCACTGATGATGACCGCACTTCCTGAAGACTTGTATGACCTTGTGTATAAGACATATTGGCTTGGGATGTCTAGTCTAGAAATTGCACATTTACAAGGAATTCCAGCTTCAACAATTCGATCGAAGATCAAGAAGGCACTCGTGTTATTACAAAAAACGATGTAAGGAGAGGGAATTATGAAAACATCAATTATTGGAAATGTAGGGATTTTGGATTTGCGAAATAGTACAGAAAAGTCAATTCAACAAATTAAGAGTATAGGAAATGTCGGTATTGCCATCGTTTCAACGTCGACGTTGCCACTTTTACATCAATTGCCTTTAGGAAATTTAGGCATGGTTATAGAAATAAAAGAAGGTTATCAGCTTTATACAGAAGCGTTAGAAATTAATCAAGCATTTTTAGAAACACTCGATCCATCATTACGTGCGTTAACCGCTGATGAAGTGGTCATTGCTTATGATGTAGAAGCTGAGCTGCTTAAAGAGAAGATTGAAGATATTGAGTATTATGGCGATGTGAGCGTTCCTAACCATTTATACGGAGCTGTTCAAAGCGTCATGACGAGTGGCGGAGGTAAAATGAAAACGTATGATCAAGACGCTGAAAAGCCAATCAACAAAAAGGGTGTTTTTAAACTAACTCCGTCATTTCTTGAAAGCTTAATAAAACCAACAACACTTAGTGTAAAAGGGATCTTACAAGTTGATGAACGTGTTACAGAAGATCAACTCGTTCATGTAAAAGAGCTACAAGTGAAAGGGGTTATTGAATTACGAGAGCATATGGTTGCGCATCTATCGCCATTGATTAGTCAATCTTCTTCAGCCCAGATGACAGTTATTCCAGATGATTACACGGTCATCGACCGTGCACTGCGAATGAAAGAAAAACAACTGCAAAGCTGGAAACAAAAGAAGCTATATACAGAACATCCGCTTTACATGAATGCACTTAAACGTGACACGATTGAGCGTTCCATTAGCAAGATCCAATCATCTTCTTTTATCGTGACTTCATCTGAAAGTGAAGATTTACTGTATGAAATTGTCGATACGCTCGATACTGAGATTCTAGCTATAGACGAACCTTACCTTGTCGTTGAGAAAAATGAGTTGTGGGATGAAACAGCATTTTTGAATTTGCAAGAAGCAGTCGTTGTTATTGTTGTGAATGGTGGAGAGTTAACATTCGCTGAAAATGTCACTGCCGACATGATACGCGAACGAATTGATACGATCTATCATTTTGGCACACTCATTGCTCCAAAAGAGATACAGTTAACAATTAAGCAAAAACTTGAAATAAACGAAGGCAAACTGCAATCCGAGAAAGAGGAAGGCACAGGAAACGTGGGGGTGTTAAAGCTATGAAAGACTTTCATGAAGAACTACGCAACCATTTTCGCAAACAATCAAAAGAAGAACAAAAGCGCCATTACCATTTAGCACAGTGGCACCGTGAACAGAAACGTAAGCGATCGTAAGTTCATTCATTTGAAATGTAGGTTTAGCATAAAAAAGGAGTCCATTTGGGCTCCTTTTTTAATAGTCGTTTTTCTTTTTATTAGGATGAGTAGCGTGGCTACTCATCCAATATAGAATTTTAATTGCGTTTGGAAGAAATCACATCTAGGTATTCCAAGCATAATGACAAAAAAAAGAATAATTTTATCCATCAATTAGTCTAGTCGTTGCTACGTCTTTGAATTTTAATGGCTAAGTAACCCCCATATACAACAATTGCTAGGGCGATTGCCCCAATAAAAACAAGGATCTTAAATACCGTAGATTGTACGGCTCTGAATGCTCCTAAGAGGAGAATAGATCTTATGACAAGGTATGAGGAAGCCAGGATGAATAATGTTCTTAGTAGTTGTTTTACGGTCATTTGAGTAGCAACCCCTCATTTGAAATTCCGTACCTTTTTCTATGTGTTGGTACCCGTTCACTGCAAGATCAATCTGCGGATTTACGAAACGATGCTGGTCTTAATGATGTAGCAATAAAGACAGATAACCAATAATGTTAGCTGAAGGTAGAATAAGCTTAAAACATTTCGTTTTGGTTTCCTGATCGTTTGCAGTTTGGCGTTGAATATTTTCTAGCTTAGATCGAAACGTTGCATGGTGGCTCGTCATCTGCAAAATTGTACTTACGAGGAATCCACCTAAAATAGCAACGAGTGCTCAGGTCGTTGTAATGATGGTCGATACTAAACTTTCAATAATAATCACTCCAGATTTATCCATTAATATAATTAGTATAATAGTTTATAGTTTGAGTAGAAACCATTAAAGAACTGTCAAAGGGGTATGGTTTCATCATTCGCGGTTGAGCAGCACATCCTCGTCTCAATGAACCGAACGAATTCTCTCTTATATGGAGCCAAAAACTGTTTGCAGTCATACAAAAAGCCAATGCTGTCGCTATAATTAAATGCTTTTCATTCACTTACAAAGAAGATAATTGTATTGTGTGAGTGCGTTATAGGGGCAGGCTAGTGTTTGTGCTAATGTCAGGGTGTTCTTTAGGGCAGACGAAGATGAGACTTCCTTGGAAACAGAGTTGTACAGAGCATCTAGAAAAAGGAAGGCGACGTAGACAAACTCAAATACACAGACTTCGAGGCCAATCTCAAGAAGTGAAGGTTTAATACAGTCTGAAAGTAGGGTATTTTTTTGTAGGAGGTGGTTCAAATCGCTTGCAAAAGGATTCTCAATAGTTTCTTTTTTGCGACATCCGCATTTGCACTTATCTTAACAATTCCTTCTCTAGCTTTGGCAAACGACGACGAAGAAGCCACGGATTTCGATGGCATCGTAAACGAGAACTTGGTTTTACCTGATCTTCATGAGAATACAGTCATTTACAATGGAACGATGAATCCTGACTTAACACTTATACTTTTTTTTGACGGCACGGAAGTTGATCCTTACGTGAATGATAACGGTGAGTTTTCAATGGTTATACCTAGTTATGCTGAATTGGAAGCTGGCGACACGTTAATGTTTTTATTTGCTGGAAGTGGTTTGCCTCGTGAGACACCTGTAAATGTAGAAGTTCAACCATCAGATCTTGAAAAGGATGTTGTTGGTTCAGACATCGGCGACGAAACCATCAAGGAGGCCATTAAGAACGAAACATCGTTAGATTATAGAAGAAATGCGACTTCAGATGGCGAAGACGTTGTTACATTAGATGTTGAAACAGTGGGTGATGTAGACCAAGTATTTGCGATCCAAGAAGGAGACACCATCGATAATGAAAGTAATCGACTAGAACATATCTCTGGCAATACCTTTAGGCAATACTTCCCGAACTCCTCTGCTGGCGATGTGATTGAGGTTTATATCGTTGCCTCAGGCGTTACAGCAATGATCGAAGATGAGGTACCGAGCGACGACACCGAAAGCGGTGCGGATAAGAGTGAGGTAAATGATGGGTAAACTGTATTGAGCATGAGCACCAATCATTTGTGAACATGCATTTTTGAGGATTCAGAGTATTGGCATTGTAAAAGAGTGTAGGTATTATGATTGAACAATTAAAAAGACAAAAAGGAGTCGTTTGCTTGTACGCTACAGGTGACGGCTTTTTTTGACTTTCTTTTAGTAAATCAGGAGGAATAGACAAGAAATATCATTATGGAAGCATGAATGAAGAGATGCATTAAAAGGTGATTATTTGACTTTAGTTCTTTAATTGAAACGATGATTGATCGCTTATTCTTAAAGCAACTCTTTTATAGATTAGACTACAGATTTTTACTACACTATAAAGCATAGTAAACTTATAAGAATTATATTGACTGTCTGTTTTATTGTTTATATACTATTTATATTCAAACAATTCAAACGAAAGCTGGGATCGTTATGGGAAAACGACATATCTATTTAGGATTACTTGCAACCTTAATGCTTGCTGCTTGCGGCAATAACGATGAAGCAATTACGACAGAAAGTGAGCAAGAAGGGGGTACGATTAATATTGCGTACGGCGCAAATCCGCAAACACTGGATCCTCACTTAACAACGAATCAAGCGACTCGAGACGTTTCTAGACAAATTTACGAGCAATTACTCGTTTTGAATGAAGACTATGAAGTTGTTCCTTCACTAGCTGAAGACTATGAAGTGAGTGATGATGGTCTTACATACACGTTTCAGCTACGAGAAGGTGTGTTGTTTCACAATGGTGAAGAGATGGTTGCGAGCGACGTAGTCGCATCCATGCAAAAGTGGTTAGACCATTCAACACAAGGACAAGCAAATTTGCAAAACGCAAGTTTTGAAGAAGTTGATCCGTATACGGTTACGTTAACCATTGATGAGCCTTCGATTTTAGTGCCAAACATTTTAGCAGATACGGCTCCGTTCCCTGGAATTATGCCGAAAGAAGTAGCAGATGCTGCAGGTGCTGACGGGTAGATGAGCATATTGGTACCGGACCTTTTCAATTGGAAGAATGGCGAATGGACCAACACACACATTTAACGAAGTTTGATGACTATCAATCTCGTGACGAAGAACCGAGTGGTTTAGCAGGGCGAAAAGAAGCACTCGTTGATGACGTCTATTTTCATTACATCACCGATGAATCAACGAGAGTTTCTGGAATGATGACTGGAGAATATGACATCGGTTTTAGCATTCCCGCAGATAGTATTGATCAAATTGATGCAGCAGATGGAGTTCAATCGTTTTTTAGTGATGGTGGCATTTATTCATTCGTGTTTAACAATAAAGCAGGTATTTTCACAGACCTTGATTTACGACAAGCGTTTAATATGGCGATCGACTATGAAGATTTACTAATTGCATCCTATGGAGACGATCGTTTCTATGAGTTAGATTCGGCGCTAGCATTACCAAGTCAAATTGATTGGTATTCTGAGGAAGGCTCAGATAGGTATGACACATTTGATGTTGAAGCAGCTAAAGCGCTCGTTGAACAATCGAGCTATGACGGTGAGGAAGTCGTAATTTTAACGACGAGAGACTATCCAGAACAATACAATATGGCAGTCGTTGCTCAACAAGCCCTTCAAGATATAGGCTTTAACGTATCATTGGACGTATATGATTGGCCGACCGTACAAGAATTACGAACGGATGAAAATAACTTTGACGTATTTGCGGTAAGCTTTGCCGTTCGACCAACGCTTCATCAATATCCGTTTTTAGCATCGACTTCTGATTACCCAGGTTGGACGAACAATGAAACAATTGATGAGAACTTAGCTCTCATTACAGAAGCAGATTCATTGCAATCGGCCACACCTTACATTGATGATTTGCAACAAGAAGTGTGGGACGACCTGCCTGTCGCAAAGATTGGCAACATTCAAGCGTTACTTGCCATTTCTGATGATGTATCGGGCTATTCTGATCTAATCGGTCCAATTCTTTGGAATGTAAGTATTGATGAGGATTAAGACAATAGAACACAGTGAGAAAGTGGGGGAGAAACATGCCAACAAATGAGATGCTGCATCGATTAGAAACACTCGTCAATCAAGAAAGCGGTACGTACAATAAGCAAGGTGTTGATCGCGTTGGTGAGACGTTAACGAAATGGTTTTCCGATTTAGGTTATGTCATAACTGAAGATGTACAACAAGACCGAGGGAACAATTTAATCGGGTACTATAAAGGTGCTAAAGACGCTAAAATCATAGTGCTTGCGCATATGGACACCGTTTTTAAAGAAGGAACTGTGAATGTTCGTCCATTTTCTAAAGATGAACAGTACGCTTATGGTCCAGGAGTTTTTGATATGAAAGCGAGCATCGTCGTTCTTTATGAAGCTTTAGTAGAGTTGAAAAATGAACATCAAGAAGAATTGCTAGAAAACGTGGCAATCTTATTCAACAGTGACGAAGAAGTCGGTTCCATTCATTCACGCGCTTGGATTGAAGAGCACGCTAAAGAGAAATCGTTTGCACTCATCTTAGAGCCAACACGTGATAAACAACGTGTCTGCAATGCACGTAAGGTGGGGGCAAATATTATTTGCATTTACACGGAAAAGCATCACACGCGGGCATGGCCCATCGGCATGGTGAAAGTGCTGTAGAAGAGTTGGCTTTATTAATCCCGAAGCTACATGCACTTACCGATTATGATGAAGGCGTAACTGTCAATGTAGGATTAATAGAAGGAGGAACGTCGGTCAATACGATTGCTCCGTATGCTTATGCAGGCATTGATTTGCGAATGGAAACAATTGAACAAGCGGAGCATTTAGACAAACTCATTCGAGCGCAAATTGCGAAAAGAGCCAATCCCGAGATTACTTATGAGCTCGAGTCCAGAAGTGGGATTTCTCGCCCACCTTTCGTTCCTGACGAAGGCTCAAAACAATTGCTTCGTTACGTGCAAGAGGTAGGCAAAAACATGGGTGGAACATCGAAGCTGAAAAAACTGGCGGAGGTTCCGACGGGAACTTAACGAGTTATATTGGCATCCCTACAATTGATGGACTTGGTCCAGTCGGTGGCAATGCCCATCAAGAAGATGAATACGTGGACATTTCATCGCTTGAGGAAAGAAAAGAATTTCTTAAAACCTTGCTTCGTCGTTTAACTGATGCAGTTAAGAAGTAGTGATGGACTCTGTAGGCTTATCACAACAAAGAGGCTGGGATAAAATTGAAGTGATCTTCACTAAAGAAGGAGGATGACAGCTTTTGAAGTACTCGAATAGAAAAACCGAACTAAACCACCAGCCTATTTTTAGATTGGTGAATTTAGTTCGGTTTTCATTGAGCCTTTGTATAGTTGAATACTTTAAAGGGCAGGAGCTTAGCGAGGATTAACCGTTTCTGCTCACAAATAAGCGTCTATGTGAGGAGCATTTGCTGCTACACGAATGACGGACAATGACAGCTTTTAAAGTAGTCAAACATCTTACCTATTTCGAGCGATGTGGACTTTTAATTGTTTTCCTTTAACCGTTGTATGTTTCATTTCATCGAGTACGATGTGACCTTTATCATTTAAGATTTCTATAAAGGTTGCCGTTTCTTCTATCGTAATAATGCCTATGTCCTCTGCGGTTACGCCTTCGATTTTAGCGATGGTTCCAACAAAGTCAACCGCTCTTAATTTTTTTCTCTTTCCACCATTGAAGTACAACTTCATGATATTTTCATTGAGCTTATCGTTTTTTGCTTCTTTTGTGCTCGGTTCACTGTTGATCTTCTCAAGAAATTGTGGCTTTGCTTTTGATACGGCTTCTTTTGAAGGAGCAATAGATTTTGAGATTTTAAAGCCAATATACGTTTCGATGTCCTTAAGATACTTCTCTTCAAATGGCGTGACAAATGAAATTGCTTTGCCTGTATGCCCTGCTCTTCCAGTTCTTCCTGTACGATGAACATAGCTTTCTTTTTCTGATGGCAGGTCGTAATTAATGACGTGGCTAATTTGATCAATATCAATGCCTCTTGCGGCGACATCGGTAGCAATAAGGTAGCGGAATTCACCTCGCCTGAAATCTTCCATCACATCTAAGCGATCATATTGTTCCATTCCACCGTGAATTTTATCGCTGTCATAACCTTGATCTGCTAGTTGATCACAAAGTTCGTTTACGCGCTCTTGGGTGCGGCAGAAGATGATTGCGCTATCTGGATTCTCAATGATCGTCACATCTTCTAATAACGAATACTTATCGTCTTCAGAGACTTGATAGAGCGTGTGGTCGATTGATGATGTTGTTACACCACTCGTTTTGATCTCAACATCAGTCGGTGTGTTCATATAGTGAACCGAAAGATCTTTAACACGCTCTGGTAGCGTTGCGGAGAATAGCATCGTTACCCTTGGTGTAGGCATCTCCTCAATGATCGCTTCGACTTGTTCAATAAAGCCCATATTTAGCATTTCATCTGCTTCATCAATGACGACATACTTTACTTCTTCAAGAGAGAGTGTACCTTTTTCAATATGGTCGAGCATCCGTCCTGGTGTGCCGACGACAACGTGTGTTTTTTGCTTTAGTTCATTTTTCTGTTTATAAAACGGCTGTTTTCCTACAATCGCAGCAGCTTTAATTCGTTTATAACGGCCAATGTTAATAAAGTCTTCTTTCACTTGTACGGCTAATTCTCTCGTTGGGGTTAGTACAATGGCTTGAGGTTTATTTTCTTGCCAATCCACAAACTCACAAATTGGAATCCCGTAAGCAGCGGTCTTGCCACTCCCTGTTTGAGAACGTACGATCAGGTCTTTTTTTTGTTGAGCGAGTAGGATTACTTTGCTTTGAACATCTGTAGGGGTATCATAATTCAACTGATCGAGCGCTTGAATGATTTCATCACTTAATTGATAATCTGTAAACCGATGTTTCGTCATGTACATGCCTCATTTATTTAAGTTATTGGTTGTATTATTCTTCTCGCGAAACCTTTATTATACCTTATCAATACGTGAAAGGAAGACCTGTTGGCACTTATGCCACGGAGAATTGTAAAACAAGTCCCAAAGGTTCAAGGCAAAATCATTCTTCCATCGTGAATGCGATCGTTCATAAAGATTCCGTATAATTAATTTTTTCTTACTATTTTATCTTTAATATAGGTTAACTGTTTAGTAAACTTAAAGTAAGCTTTTTAGGACGTAAATACTTCCTTAAAGAGGTGTGAGTGATGAAAAGATTCTTCATTCCTGTCGTCACATTCGCGTTTTTAGGTTATTTGTGGTTTTTGTTTGCAACGTCAACAGTTGACTTAGTAAACGCCTCATCATTTCCAATTATACTA
The DNA here is from genome assembly GCF_000698125.1 of Geomicrobium sp. JCM 19038. Taxonomy (GTDB): domain Bacteria; phylum Bacillota; class Bacilli; order Bacillales; family Marinococcaceae; genus Geomicrobium_A. The sequence continues at coordinate 420,286 of NZ_BAXA01000001.1, forward strand.
GGTATCCTTGCTTTAATAGTAGGCAGTCTTCTTTTCTTTTACATTATGAGTAGATTGAAGCCGGTGTCGGAGTTGCTATTAATGCACCCGGTACGCTTAAGCAGTTATGGTACATTTATTTGTATTGTAATGATGTGTGCAATGTTTATCTAACAGTATTTTAGTTTTAGGTGGTGAAAAGGATGATTACAGCATTTCATGGTCAGAAAGCAACATTGACTCGAACATTTACGAAAGAAGATGTAAAGAAAAGTAGTGAGCTTACAAACGATTATTCGCCGGTGTACACAATAGGAGGAAACCGTTGGACATCCCAGTATCCGAAGCCAATCGTACCGGCATTATTGACAGAGAGCTTAATTACACAATTAATTAGTGAACGGCTTCCTGGAACGCCGTGCATTCTCGTGCAAAAAGACCTCGTTTATTATTCACCGGTGTACGTTGGAGACGCAGTTACTGCAGAACTTGTCGTCATTGATATTCATGATAAGCGGAATTGGATTACAGAAAAAGTGACGTGTTATGATTCAGACGGTAACGAAGTGATTAAAGGGCAAGTGGTCGTCTACGTTCTGGAAAATTCGTAAAAGGGCGTGATTCGTTTGAAACGTCTTGAAACATTTGCGATCGTTATTGTAGATGGTGATCGTAAAATTACCGATGTGAATGATTTTATGTACCAACCGTTTTCAGATCATAGATATAAACAATTTTTAAATGAAAGTGTTGATGTTGCTCATGAAGAAGACGAGCTTTGTCTCGTTAACATTTTTGGAGAGCGTTACCTCGTTAAACGTAAGGATACAAACGGGCGAGAGTCATTTTACATACTTGCTGTGATGAGTCGTGTTGCACAATTAACGTCTAATACAAATCATAAGAAACATTCGTCTGACGAGTTAAATCATATCATTGGTACGAGTCGAGCGATGAATCGAATTAAAGATTTGGCAACGAAAGTGGCGACGAGTGATTCGACGGTGTTGTTAACTGGGGAAAGTGGGACTGGAAAAGAACTCTTTGCAAGGGGCATTCATAACAATAGTGCGAGAAATAAGCATCCATTTGTGGCAGTGAATTGTGTTGCCATACCAGATGAGTTATTTGAGTCTGAAATGTTTGGTTATGAAGCTGGAGCGTTTAGTGGAGCAAGACGAGACGGCAAACCGGGAAAAGTAGAGCTTGCGCAAAACGGAACGCTTTTTCTCGACGAGATTTCTGAATTGAGTTACGCTTCACAAGGGAAGCTGCTACGTGTTTTGCAAGAACGAGAAGTGGACAGGCTTGGCGGTGTGAGAAGTAAAACTGTGAACATCCGCATCGTTGCGGCAACAAACAAGAATTTAAAGCAGCTCGTCACAGAAGGTAAGTTTCGTGAAGATTTGTATTACCGATTGTACGTATTTGACTTGCATGTGCCGCCACTACGAGAACGTGAGCGTGATGTGTTAATCTTAATCGAGCATTATATCCATGAATTTAATCAGAGTCTCGGTAAGCAAGTGATTGAAGTGGCAGATGATTTAAAAAAGTGGGCAATGTCTTACACATGGCCAGGAAACGTTCGGGAGTTAAAGTCTAGTATCGAACGAGGGATGAATGTTGTTGAAGGCTCTCGTTTGGCTCAAGAAGATTTAGCTCGATATGACGAGGTTCATTCAGAACATACCGTACAAAACGAACGGTTTTACGGCACGCTTGAAGAAGCAATGAATCAATATGAAAAAGCTACAATTGAAAAAGTGATTTTGGACGTTGAAGGTGATCGAACAAAAGCAGCAGCATTATTAGGCATTCATCTTTCAAGCCTTTATCGGAAATTATCGAAATATCAGATCTGAGGTGTTCTCATGAGAGAATGCCTATTTATTATGCATTTCATAAAAGGAGCTTTGGAGTGTTATGTTAATGTGTAATAAAAAAGGGTTTTTGCCTATTTTTATAATTTTAATGATCCATTTGATGAATTCGTTCGTTTAATTGTTATAACCGAGCAAAGTTAATGTTGGCTTTTCTAGGGAGATGCGTGTAAAATCAGGCACAGCAATTATTCCGATTTTTCCTCTAAATCGAGATCGAATTAAAAAGGAGAATCGCATGTCTGAACGAGATGCAAAAACCTATGTCAGACTAAAGCTTGGTGACAAAGAAGCATTAGCACAGCTGTATGATCAATACAGCAAACTTCTTTACTCGTTTAGCTTTAAGATGATTAACGATCAACAAGTCGCCGAAGAAATTGTGCAAGAGGTTTTTATAAAGATTTGGACACAGAAAAGTTCTTATGATGAAACGAAGGGGAAGTTTTCTAGTTGGTTGTTGACGATTACTCGAAATACCGTCATTGACTACCTTCGTAAACGAAAAGAAACAGCATCTGAAATGGTCACGAAGGAAATGACTCAAGATCCTGATCCGAGTATTGAAGATCAGATTGAATGGAAAGAAAAGCGAACAACGATCGACCAGGCCATTAAGCGTCTAAAACCAGAACAAGAAAAAGTCATCGTTTTGTTTTATTATCAGGGGTTATCGCAACAAAAGATCGCGGACGCTTTCGACATTCCTTTAGGAACGGTTAAAGGAAGGATTCGTCTTGCTTTAAAGCATTTAAAAGACACAATAGAGGACATTGAGCAGAATGGGGGATCATTCATGAGTAACCATTGTGATCATTTAATTGATTATTTTAATGGCCAGTTATCAGATGAAGAAAAGCGTTCATTTGAAGAACATCTAACGACATGTGGGGATTGTCGTGAAGAGTTGCGTGAACTCCAAGAACTTACGGATGATTTAGGATTCATTTCTGAACCAATTGAACCTCCATCGGCGTTAAAACAGCAAGTGCTGGAAGCGGCATTTAATGAACGAACACCAAATGATGTGAAAGAAGATGATGATAACGTTCACAGCTTTACGACCGATCAAGAGAGTCAAAACTCAGTAGTGGTGCCAAAAAGTCGTAAGAAACTAGGCTGGGTAGTACCGTCTTTAGCTGCAGCATTATTGTTGTCGCTCGTTGGAAACGGCTATGCTTTTAGTCAGTTATCGACGCAAGAAGAAGTAGCACCAGAAGAAATAACGCCAGTAGAAAGTATCTCGGTGGATTCTCTTGTACAACAACTAAGTCTTCAACCGTCAGAAGAAAACATTCCGTTTGAAGCTAGAGCTTCATTTGTTAATAAAGATCAGCACCAACAACTGATTGTTGAAGCCAATCAACTTACGCAAACTGAGGATACTCAAGTTTACCAAGTATGGCTCTTAAAAGAAGGAGATCCATACCGAGCAGGAACGTTTACACCTGCTGAAGATGGTAGCGGAATGTCTACGTTTGAAATTGATCCAGAAATGGGATTCGATACGATTGCAATTACGATTGAACCGGATGAAACAAGTGAAATTCCAGAAGGCGAGATCGTATTATTAGAGGAATTGTAGAACTGTGTGTGTAACAAAAGGCTCGTCAACCCAGGTGTTGGCGAGTTTTTTTGCGTTCTTGACGTGTTTTTTTATTGCTAGAGGAAGCTTTTTTTAAAAAAGTTTGAAGGAAAGTGATCCAAATTATTCTTCGTTTCGTTAGCTCTAGTGAAATCACAACATAAAGGAGTGCCATTATGAAAAAAATAAAAAAAGCATTTATCCCAGTATTAAGTGTTGCCCTATTAACTCCGACGTTCGCACAAACGATTCATGCCGAAGAAAGTATGTCGCAAGTGAATACACCTGCTATTGAGCTTAGAGGAACGCTTGATCATTTGTTATCTGAACACTTTGCGCTCGCTGTCTTGTCGATGCAAAAGCAATATGACGGTGATGAAGGAGCACAAGCGCTCAAGCAGCACTTGAGCAAAACGCCGCAGACATGAAACCAGCCATCGCTTCACTCTATGGTGATGAGGGAGCAGAAGAATTTGATCGGATTTTCTCTGCACATAACGATTACACTGCCGATTACGTGCAAGCTGTAAAAGATGGAGACACTGCAGCCCAAGAAGAAGCGTCTGCTATGCTTGATTCCTTTTACGTCGAGTTTGGGGAGTTTTTAGAAACAGCAACGGAAGGCACACTGCCAAGTGATGCGGCTATTGAAGTGTTAGACGTACATGAGCAACAAGTTGAAGATGCGTTTAATGCATACGTTGAAGGTGATTATGAGACGGCTTATATGACTTATCGTGAAGGATTATCACACATGTTTGATATTAGTGCAGCCTTATCCGACGCGATTGTTCAGCAAAACCCTGATCAGTTCGAAGGAAGTGTACCGTTGACGGCAGCTGGTGATCTTCGCTCGGACTTAAGTAATTTAGTCGCTGAACACTTTGCACTCGCAACATTATCAATGTCGAAAGAATTTAAAGAAAGTGAAGACTTCGACTTTGTGAGTTGGGCTGAAGATGAAAATACGGCCGATTTAAAAGCGACAATCTCTTCTGTTTACGGTGAAGAAGGTGGAGAGCAATTTGAACAAATTTGGCAAGGAAATCACATTCTTGCACAAAGTGATTATGTGAATGCAGTCAAAAACGACGATGAAGCGGCAAAAGAAGAAGCACAAAACCGCTTAGGAACATTTGCTGATGAGTTTGGGATGTTTTTAGAAACCGCAACTGATGGAATTTTACCAGCAGCTGATGCGACTGAACTCGTGAATATGCATGAAGAACAAGTATTTACAACGTTTGATCGTTATATCGAAGGGGATTATGATGGTTCATTTGAAAAGTATAGAGAAGGGTACGCGTTTACCTTTGATATTGGGGCAGGTTTAGCCGATGCGATCGTTACACAAAACCCTGAATTGTTTGAAGAAGAAGCGGCAGTTCCTGAGATGCCTCAAACAGGTATGGGTGGTATGAGTGATTCAGGTATGACGCTACAATGGTTGGCTTGGATTTTAGCTGGTGCTACAGCTGGATTTGTTGGCTACTTTGGTGTTCGTCGGTTCCGCACGAATGGATAAGTCGAAGTAAAAGAAGAGGAGACATCCTCTTCTTTTACGTTTTGGATAAGGAGTGATGATTTCATGAAAGGCTTCGTAGTTATTGCCTTGTCGTTACTAGTTATCGGTTGTAGTACGACGGATGCTCAAGATTTTGAGGAATCTCTAGACGATGAAGGTGTTCGATTACAAGAAAATGATCAAACGATAGAGCCTTATACTGAACAGACAATCGCTGAAGAATTTAACCTTGATCAAGAAACGATTGATCAAGCCGAACGTGAAAAAAGCAAAAGCAGTGAAATCAATCCAACGAGCATTTCAATTCCTACATTAAATATCGACGCGCCAATTGTGGAAGTCGGTCAGCTAGATAATGGCCAAATGGGTGTGCCTGACAACGGAACTGATGTAGCTGGTACGAACCTGGTACGAAGCCTGGTGGAATTGGGAATGCAGTATTAGCAGGTCACGTTGATGATCGTACTGGACCTGCGGTGTTTTTTGATTTAGACGAGCTAGAAGAGGGCGATTCGATCTTGGTTGCGGGTGAAGACGGAGAGGAACTGGAGTATGTTGTTGAACGGTTAGAAAGCTATCCTTTTGATGATTCTCCGGTAGATGAAATCTTCGGTTCAAGTGATACAAAGCAGTTGAACTTGATTACGTGTGCAGGAATCTTTGATCGTGACGTTGGTACCCATGATGAGCGTCTTGTCGTGTACACATCACTAATCGACGACGAGGAAGATGAAGAGTTACAACCGTCATCGCCAACAGAGTTAACGGTGCAAGGAACATTGCTCACTTGGCATGCTGTTCGTGAAGATCATGTCGCTGGTTATCGCATTTACTCCGTTGATGCTGAAGGAACAGAAACGTATGTAGCTAGCGTTTCCCAAACAGAGAGAAAAGCGATACAAATGACAGATGAACAAGAGAATTACATCATAAAAACGATTGATCACTTTGGAAATGAATCAGATGCTGAGAATGTAACGGTGGCAGAATAGCCATCGTTTTTTAAAGTCCAAAGGTTTGATTCCTTTTTAGTTGAAAATGTTTTAGTTAGCTTTTTAAGTACTCCATACTTGTACAAAGAAACTTTTGCTCAGTAAGATTTTCCTCTTTTGACAATACTATCCATGCTATCATTCCTTTGCAATCCGGAGATTATTTTGATATTATTTCAAAGGAGTTTTATTTTGTTACTAAAGTTCAGTCACCTGAAACTCAGTAACGAAAATTTGTTAAAACTTTCGTATCATATATTCAGTTTAATAGTTTAGAAATTGGGAGGAAAAAGAATGACGAAATTTTCGTGGTCAAAATTGATGTCTTTTACAATGCTGATCTCTGTATTGACTTTGGCAGCATGTGGAAATGGTGATACTTCAGACGAAGAATCAACGGATGACTCGGATGTTGAAACAGAAGAAAGTGTTGACGAGGGCGCTGATGAAAATACAGATACAAGTGCAGAATCTGAGCCGAAAGTTACTGAGTTTGAACCAGCATTTCCAGAACAAACAAGAGCACCTGAAGTAGAGACTGAAGCAGAACTTGATGTGGAAGTTATTGCTGAAGGTCTTGACGTGTCTTGGGGTATGGAAGAGTTTGATACAAACCGCTTACTTGTTACGCAAAGAGATTCAGCAGAACTTCTTATTATAAACCTTGAAGATGGCTCTGTTTCAGATCCAATCGAAGGTACACCAGAAGTAAATAACGAAGGTCAAGGTGGTTTACTTGATGTGACCATTGCACCTGATTTTGACGAATCAAGATTAGTATTTATGACGTTTGCTCAAGATCTTGAAGATGGTACTGTAACTGCTGTCGGTAAAGGTGTTTTATCAGAAGATGAAGCCTCACTTGAAGATTTTGAAGTAATCTTCCAAGCAGAACCAGCTTATGATGGTGACTTACACTATGGTGGACGTATTATCTTTGATGATGAAGATAACTTATTCTTAACAACTGGTGAGCGTTCAGATGATCCAATTCGCGAACGTGCACAAGACTTAGATGCTTACTTAGGTAAAGTCATTCACATTACACAAGATGGAGAAGCAGTAGATACGAATCCATTTATTGAAGATGAAGACGCACTAGATGGTATTTACAGCTACGGTCACCGTAATATTCAAGGTGTGGACTTCCACCCTGAAACAGGAGACTTATGGATTGTTGAATTCGGCCCACAAGCTGGGGATGAACTGAATATTATTGAACCAGGTAATAACTATGGATGGCCAATTGTTTCTTATGGTATCGAGTACAGTGGTGAATTAATCAACGATGGTATTTCAGAACACGATGCGCAAGGTTTTGTTGAACCAGTATATTATTGGGATCCTACAAGTGCACCAAGTGTATGTCATTCTATGATAACGACGCAATTCCTGAATGGGAGAACGACTTATTCATCGGTGGTTTAGCGTCGAGCTATATTGCTCGTGTCGTTATTGAAGATGACCTCATCGTTGGAGAAGAACGTCTATTAACTGAAGAAGGCGAACGTTTCCGTGATATTCTTGTAACTGAGGATGGCGCGCTTATTGCAATCACTGATGGCGGTATGATTTATAAGGTGACTGCAGCAGGTGAAGGTGAAACAGTTGAAGACACAGAAGAAGACGATGTTGAAACTGATGAAGACGACGCTGAATAATTTATTACTTCTAAAAGCACCTAACCTTATCTTAACTTAAGGCGCTTGACAATAGTAAAGAAGCAGGCATTCATGGAAATCCATGAATGCCTGCTTCTTTTTTGAAAGATAAGAAAGGAGTATAAAAATTTGGAATACCATGAACCCCGTGTTCATGGTCTTTTATTATATGTTTATTCCTGTTATCTTACAATTACGTTCGTTTTAAGAAAAATACGGGTATACCGTTGTATGGAACCTAATATAATTAGACGGTTGAAGCGAGGCATTCTTTTTTCGTTATTGCATGCGTTCATCATGTTTGTCGTCGGTATGCTACTTGGTGGTGAACCGTACTGGATTGGCGTAATTGGCTTTGCTATTGGTGGATTTGTCATTGGTTTTTTTCTAACAGCAAAAGGAAAGGAAAAGCATGAAAAAGAAGAACAGGGCTGATAACCCTCACACAACGTAGATCGATGAATTGACGTTCTCAAAAGAGAGCGTTTTTTTATTGATTTATGAAAGAAATTCTTAATTTGTATTCGCAATGATAATAAAAATTCTCGAAATTGCGAAAATTGAGGTTCGATTATCCTTCTAATGCGCAATAGTACGTTGGCATAGCATTTGCAATGAGTAATAGTAAGCGAAAGGAGGCAACGAACATGTTAGATTTTTCATTTACAGAAGAGCAAGAGGATTTTAAGCGAACACTTAAAAAGTTAGCAACAGAAGAATTGTTACCCAGTTATACAAAATGGGATAAAGAAAAGAAACTGCCAAGACACTTATGGAAGCGTCTAGGTGATGTAGGAATTACAGGTCTTCGGGTCCCTGAACACTTTGGAGGTAGCGCTGCCGACTGTGTCACGACAGGAATTGCGGCAGAAGAGATTGGTCGCGGGGACTTTAACTTAACGTATGCGGTCATGCTTAATGCACTAATTGGAGAGATTATTGCAACGCATGCGAGTGAAGAGTTAAAAGAGGAGTTCTTGCCAGTACTTGCTTCCGGTGAAGAAATTTTTGGTATTGCCATTACAGAACCGGATGCAGGCACAGATGCTGCAGGAATTAAAACGTCAGCGGTGGATGACGGCGATGTGTTTGTACTTAATGGTGAAAAATCAGGCATCAGTGTTGCTACAGAGGCAGACGCATTTGTCTTTTGCAAAAACCGATCCAGCACTTGGAAATCGCGGAATTAGCGCGTTTCTCGTTCCATCAAGTTTAAATGGAGTTGAGAGCTCAAGTTATGAAGATATGGCAATGTCGCCATTAGTCGAGGGTCTGTCTATTTTCATGACGTTCGTGTACCAAAAAATTATTTGATTGGTGAGTTAAACGCAGGCTTTAAACAAGTGATGAACGGTTTTGATCTTAGTCGGTTATTAATTGGTCTTCAATGTGTTGGTGCAGCCGTTCAAAGCTTGATGAGACAATTCAACACGTGAAAACGAGACAATCATTTGGTCAACCACTCGCTACGTATCAAGGGGTCTCGTTTCCAATTGTGACGCACTATCAACAACTCGAGATGCTTAAATGGCAAGCCTACCGAGGTTTATGGCTTCGTGATCAAGGGCGTAGTCATACAAAGGAAGCGGCAACCGTCAAATGGCTCGGTCCTAAATACAGCCAAGAAGCGATCCATGAATGCTTACTGTTAAATGGGCATTATGCCTACACGAAAGAAATGCCACTTGAGCAGCGTCTACGTGACGTGATTGGCCTAGAAATTGGCGATGGAACCGCACAAGCAAATCAAATGGTCATTGCTAAGCAACTAATCGGCAAAGCGTACCGCTCGTACCAACATTCTAATCAAACTGAACACGTAAAAGGGTGATGAACATGTATTTTGAAGACATTAATTATGAGAAACATGAAGGGATTGCAACAATTACGATCAACCGTCCCCACGTATATAACGCTTTTCGAGGGTTAACGATCCGTGAATTGATTGCTGCGTTTCGCGATGCGTGGGACGATAACGCGGTTGGAGCGGTTATTTTAACGGGCGAAGGAGAAAAAGCATTTTGCGTCGGTGGTGATCAAAAACAAAAAGCTGGTGAAGGCGGCTATGACGATCAAAGCGGTCTTGGCATGGGCATCGGTTTAGAAGTCGAGAATCTTCACCAAACGATTCGAAACATCCCCAAACCTGTGATTGCTGCCGTTAATGGCTTTGCAATCGGTGGAGGTCATGTATTGCATGTGATTTGTGATTTAACAATCGCAGCCGATACAGCAACGTTTGGACAAAGCGGACCGAAGGTCGGAAGTTACGACGCTGGGTTTGGTTCCGCGTATCTAGCGAGAATTGTTGGTGAGAAAAAAGCGCGAGAGATTTGGTATTTATGCGAGCAATACAGTGCAGAGGAATGCAAAGAGATGGGACTTGTGAATAAAGTCGTAAAAAAAGATGAGCTCCAACAAAAAGCAAGAAATTGGGCAGGGAAAATTCTCGAAAAGATCCAACCGCAATTAAGATGCTAAAATACTCGTTTAACGCTGATTCAGCAAGTATTACAGGAATTTCTCAACTTGCGATGGGAAGCCTTGCGATGTTTTACAATAGTGAGGAATCTGAAGAAGGCAAAAATGCTTTCTTAGAAAAACGTCCGGTCGATTTTCAAAAATTCCGTAGTTAAGGGGGCGTCATAGTGACTGAAACGAATCATGTACCTCCAAAGACGTTACAGAAGTATGAAAAGGTTTGGCCCAATAAGACGATCTTAGATTATTTAAAGCAATGTGTGGAAAATTCACCGAACAAAGAGGCGATCATTGATGGTCGTAGTCGGTATACGTACAGTGAACTCTCTAAAAAGGTGGAGCGCGTGGCACTTGGACTGTATCACTACGGTCTTCGGAAAGGCGATGTAATTAGTGTTCAACTACCGAATTGGAATGAGTTTGTGATCGTGCATTATGCGGCGACGATGCTAGGGGCGATTACAAATCCACTCATTCCAATTTATCGAGACCGAGAGATTGGCTATATGGTAAAGACTGCAAGCTCTAAAATGATCGTCATACCGGATCATTTTAGAGGATTCTGTTACACAGACATGATTGAGCGGCTGAGAGGTGACTGGCCAGAACTAGATCACGTGTTTGTGATCGGTGATGAAGTACCTGGTGAAATGAAAGCGTTTACTGAGTTATCGGAATTCAATTGGGAAGATACTTTAAATCATCACTCGCTTGAGACGACACATGAACCAAATGACGTAACTGAAATCATTTTCACATCAGGCACGACCGGGTTACCTAAAGGTGTAATGCATACGCACAATACGCTCTGTATGTCGACGAACTATTGGATTGAGCGACTACGATTAACCGATGAAGACGTTATGTTTATGCCTTCAACATTCGGTCATCAGACGGGCTTTGGTTATGGCGTGCGGTTGCCGACTACGATTGGCGGCACCGCTGTGTACCAAGATATATGGAACCCTGAGCAGTTTTTACAATCGGTAGAAAAAGAACGTATTTCATTCACAGCAAGTGCAACACCTTTCTTGCAAGATGTGGTGCAATTTGAAAATGTGAAATCATTTAATCTCAAAACGTTACGAGCATTTGTGTCACTCGGTGCGCCAATTCCACGGCCACTCGTAAAAGAAGCGAAAGAAAATGTGCCGTTTACGATTTTATCAGGCTGGGGTCAAACTGAAAATGGCCTCGTCACACTTACAAAGTTAGATGACTCAACGGAAAAATTAACTGAAACAGACGGTTGCCCGTTTCCAGAGATGATGATTAAGACGGTGGATGAAAATGGAAACGAATGTGAGGCAAATGAAGAAGCTCCTTACTCGTGAAAGGGCCTGCACTTTTCATCGGCTACCTTCATCAGCCAGAATTGACGGCATCTGAATTTACGGATAACTGGTTCATCACAGGTGACCGCGCGACCATTGATGTTGATGGGTATGTGAGAATCACGGGCAGAGATAAGGACATTATTATTCGAGGTGGCGAGAACATTCCTGTTGCTTATATCGAGAATGTTTTATACGAACATCCCGATATTAAAGGTGCCCAGGTGGTCGCAGTTCCTGACGAACGTCTCCAAGAGAAGGCTTGTGCCATTGTTGAGTTAGTTCCAAAAGCGAGTCATTTAACGTTAAGTGAATTGCAATCCTATTTGAAAGATAAAGGGGTCGCAAAACAGTACTGGCCTGAGTATCTCGAAGTCATTGATGAATTTCCACGTACTCCGAGTGGCAAAGTTCAAAAATACAAATTACGAGACATGCTAAAAACAAAAGCATAGTAGGAGGAGCGAGTATGGGAGAAACGATTGCGTTTATAACAGGAGCAGGGCGAGGCATTGGCCGTGAAATTGCGAAAACATTATCACTAAAAGCAGTAAAAGTTGTCGTAACAGACATCGATCAAGATGCGGCTAAAGAAACAGTCCGTCTATTAGAAACAGAGGCGATTGCTGTTCGTTGTGATGTGACGAACCTTAAAGATGTATCGCGGGCAACGAACGAGGCGATCGAAGCGTTCGGGCAAATCGATGTTCTCATAAACAACGCCGGCTGGGATAAGATTGAACCGTTTTTGGATAGCGAACCAAATACGTGGGAGAAAGTAATCGCGATTAATTTGCTCGGTCAAATTCATACGTGTAAAACGGTCCTACCACAAATGATTGAACAAGGTCACGGCGGCAAAGTCATTAACTTAGCATCTGACTCCGCACGAGTTGGTTCATCGGGAGAAGCGGTCTATTCAGCCGCTAAAGGTGGCGTCGTTTCATTCACAAAGACGCTCGCTAGGGAAATGGCACGTCATAAAATCAACGTGAATTGCATTGCCCCAGGACCGAGCAACACGCCACTACTTCAAGAGATTAGTACGTACAATGAAGCATCGTTAAAGCGTTAGAGAAAGCCATACCGTTCCGAAGGCTAGCCGAAGCCGAAGATATTGCCAACGCTGTTGCGTTTTTTGCCTCAAAAGAAGCGGATTACATTACCGGGCAAACGTTGTCGGTGAATGGTGGATTGACGATGGCTTAAACGTGTGTAGCGCAAGCCATTCTATAAGGACACGATTGTGTTCTTATAGAATGGCTTTTTTATGGAATTTAAACAACTAGTAAAGCATATAGAGCCAGCGCCTTTCTTCACTAGAGGCGTAAAGTCATTCTTTTACCCAACAAGAGATCTTTTAAACTCTTTGTTAGCTTTCCGATAAACGAAAAACACAACGGTCGCAATGATTAACCAGGTTAATAGAAGTAAATACAAGTTTCGAAACGTTTGTGTAGCTTCGACGTGTTGCTGTAGCGAAAGAATTAATCCAGTCACACCAACACCAAATGCACCACCTATAAATTGGACGAGTTGTGAGACACCCATTCCGGCACCGATTAGAGTTTGTGGGAGTACTCGTGAGATTTCATTGTTCGCACTCGCCATTAAGATGTTTGAGCCGGCAATCATAAAGACGAGGAGACTGAGTGATACATACGTCGAGTAACTGGCAAATAGTGCAAAGAAGATCGTCGCAAAGCTAAGTAATAGAAGACCGAGTAACATGACAAGAAGCGGACCTTTATGGTCGATCAACTTCCCAGATGATTGCGTTAAAATGGCTGCAAGTAACGCACCTGGGAACATAATTAAGCCAATTTGAAGCGGATTTTGATTAAACAATTCGAGTAATAAGATGGGAATCGAAAACATCGTTGCGAAGTTCATAAAGAATGAAGTAAATGGAAATACCGTTAAAATCAAAAACCGACGGTTATGCAGAAGTTCAGGTTGAATAAACGGAATGGCTGTTCTGTGTACGTGTTTCCAAAGAAGTATAAATGCTGGTATGGCTATGACAATCGCGACAAAAATACCGCTCGTAATGACTAAGAGAGTAGATACAACCGCAACCCCTACGAGGAGTGCTCCAAGTCCATCAAATTGCACTCGCTGAATCGATTCTTCAGGTAGATGCTTTCTTAAAACAGGAAGGATAAAGAGTACAACAAATGGCGCTAGAAATAAATAATTCCATCCCCAAAATTCTGTGAAAAAGCCGCCAACGAGAGGTCCCATCCCAAAGCCGAGCGCTGCAGCTGCTGCAATAATCGCCATTGCGTTTCCTCTTCGTTTAATTGGGACGTACTTAGAAGCTAGGACAACAGCAAGACATGGCAATGTGCTTGCACCAATTGCTTGAAGAAGTCTAGCAATGAGAAGTGTGGTAAAGTTACTCGCAAAAAAACCGAGCAATGACGACAGGCCTAAGATCATTAAACCAACACTAATAAGCCGGCGTATCGGGACATAATCAGACAAACGGCTAAACGTTAAGGCAGAAATTGCGAAGACAATAGAATAGCCTGAAACAATCCAAGTAGCGACAGATGACGTTAACTGAAAATCAAGTATGACAAATGGAAGTGCGACATTAAACATCGTCGTATTCATCGTCATTAGCCACATGCCAATCGCCCAGAAACTTAGCACTAACCGTTCATTAAACGCGAACACTTCAGTTGTCTTGGTGGTAGGTACACTCGTCATAAACGTTCCTCCAGTAGCAAATGATACGTACTTATTTTGTAGGAAATTATCAACAATTTTTTATCTATAGTTTATTTTGGAACATTGATGTTAGATCTAAATTAAACGAGCGTGTTTTGTAAATAAATATGAAATTATAGTACATATCATAGTTTTAATTTAAACTATTTAGTAAGAATTGTAAAAATTAATTGAAAATTAGAGCCTTGTATTTTATAATGGATTATAATGGAAAACATAGAAATATTTATTGCTTTCGTTACTCATGATATAGAAGATGAACTAAATCGAGAATTGAAAGAAGAGGAACTAATTTTAATTAGGGAAGTGATTTTTAACTATTCTTCGCTCTAGTCATATTTTAGATGTTTGAAGAGATTTGGATGGTGCTGTTAGGTGACAAAGACGTATGAGAATCAATTGTTACAGTTAATTGGACAATGGTTTACTCAATTATCGACGTATAAGCTTGAGGAAGCTAGAAAGTTAAAGAAAGAAATCGACGATTTACTTTCCCCAATCCATTTGCCTAAACAAATAGAAAGTTATTATGATTTAGTGAATTTAAAACATCAGTTAATTACAAATGAGATTACACTTCAGTCTAATTTTTATCGGTCAGATTTATTAGATAAAGATGTATTAGAAACTACGGATCGCACTTTAAAATACTTACACAAGTTCATGCAAGCCACAATATTGATGAACAATGAAGATTACATTCATTCAATTGAATCACTTAGAATCGCAGAGAAAAGCCTAGATTATGTGAGTAGATTTGAACAGGCGGAATTCTATTTTAGGACAGGTTATGTTTATTATCGTTTAGATCAGAATATAACCGCGCTTAACTACCTGAACCGTTCTTATCATTTAGTAAGAAATTCGATACATCATGATCGACTCAAAGCGAATCTGTCGATTATTAAAGCAGGTATACTTTCTGAAGCTGGATATGATAGAGAATCAATCGAATGCTCGGAAAAAGCTGTTTTGCTTTCTACACATGAACCTTTGACAAAATCTATGGCCATTCGAAGTAAGGCAAACAATGAATTTCGGTTTGGTAGATTCAACAAAGCTGCAGAACTTTATTTATCAGCTTTAAATACGGGTAATCAGAATAAATCTAATGTTGGCATTAAGTCTAGGTTTAACCTAGCTCACTCTTGGTTAAAGATGGGTGCTTTAGACTGGGGTAAGGAGATGTTAAACCAAGTAGAAGGGGAAATTCAAAATAAAGCACAAAGTTTGAGCGAGTTTACAGCACGAGGTATTATTTGTCGCGAATTATACTTACACGATCGCCCCGATCCCATCAAGATTAATATGGGGCTTAGTATATTAAAAGAAAAAAAGTTATTATATGAACTTAGAGATGTTACGAAGGAACTGTCTAATTTTCATTTGCACAATGAAGAATATAAACTGGCGTATTATTATTTAGACTATACCAACTACGTAGTACCTATTTTAGGAGGTGATTTATAATGCTCAAGAAGTTAGCAACAGTTGGTCTAATTGTTGTTATGGCTTTTGGCTTTAATGTAGCTCTTCAAGACAATCAAGTGGCTGATAACACAGTTATTGAACCACAAAACAAAAACGATGTAACTTGATATGGTTGAGTTATCAAAGCTTCAGATTAAAGTAATCATCACGAGACAAAGATGATTACTTTTTTATTTTTTTTAGCTTTTTTAAATGTGCTTTATAAAATTGTGAGTTACTCAATACAAAATATACAGCTACTCATCATGTAAGTTATACGGACCATAAATTGATAAGTCAATAAGTTGGGCAGCCATTTGAGTTGGTGTGTACGGATAGTGATGTTGAATCCACCACGTAATGCTTTCTATATAGGCACCGGAAATAAAAGAAATTACCAATGGGCGTTCAACGCGAAGTTGATGATGATATCCGGTGTACGTAATCCCTTCGTCGATATAGTCATGTAGAACAGACTTCATATGATTTATAAACCGTGAATCCGCTTGCTCAACGAGAAGTGTTTCATATGTAGAATGATTCTCGTATATATGTTCAAATAAAGCGGTCAAATAACGAGACCGTTCTACTTGTTGTAGTTCTGATAACGGCTTAGGGTTAACGATCGTTAACGATTGTTTTAATTTACGTAACAACGTGTCATGAAGATGATACTTAAGCTCCGCAATGTCTTTAAATTGTTTGTAAAACGTTGGGCGCGTGACGTTTGCTTCGTTGCACAACATTTGAATAGTTAATGGTGTGGATTCTTCTCTCACTAGCGTTAAATACGCTTTGTGTAATTTATCAATTGAACGGTGTTGCCGTGGATCAATTCTTTTCATTTCGATCACCTGCTGTATTGGTTCAATAAATTTTACCACAGAAAAGTAAAAGAAATCAGGGCGATTCCTGATTTCTTTAGTGCGTTCTATAGGGCAGTCCAACCACCGTCAATGATGAGTTCTGAGCCTGTCATAAATTTAGATTCATCACTCGCTAAAAAGAGTACGCCATATGCCACATCTTCTGGTTCTCCAAGGTTCGGTAATTGCGTGTGCATTTGATAATACGGCATCGCTTGTTCCATTGATTCTGCAGTCATTGGTGTCACAATGATGCCAGGATGAACAGAGTTTACGCGAATGTTATCTTTACCATATTCTACGGCTGCTGATTTCGAAAGGGAACGTAGCGCACCTTTGGCAGCGGTGTAAGGCTTGAGCCCGCCATACCGACAATGCCACCAATAGAAGAAATGTTGATTACAGATCCTGCACCTGTTTTTTTCATTTCAGGAATTGCATATTTCATTCCGAGAATGCAGCCATTTAAGTTAACGTCCATAACGCTGTTCCATTGCTCCATCGTTAGCTCTGCAAAACTTTTATTAATTGAAATACCAGCATTGTTGACAAGTACATCCACTTTTCCAAACGTGTCAAGAGTCTCTGCAATCACGCTTTTCCATTGGTCTTCAGAACTCACGTCATGCGTAATCCCTAAGATCTCTCCTCCAGCTGCTTTTACACGAGAGACGAGTTTGTCTAATTGCTTAGTATTTACGTCTGTTGCAACGACTTTTGCTCCTTCAGCAGTAAACAATTCCGCTTCTTTCGCACCCATGCCATTTGCAGCACCTGTAATAATAGCAACTTTATCTTGTAATCTCATGATAATCCCTCCGTCGATGATTATATAATTTACATAATGTAAATTAGTTCACATCTTTGTTATATCATACGAATGTAAAAAAGCCAACGAAAAGGTATGATGATCAACGTAGCTTGGTTGCTTATGTCATAATAGTCAGAAGAGGTGAGACGATGATTCAAGTTCAAAAAGCAACGAAACAGCACGTAGCAGGCATTATTTCGGTATGTACGAGAGGGTACTGGTCGACGTATAAAGAGCTAGCATCTGCTGAGTATATCCAAAGGATCTGTGATGAGTTTTATCATGAAGCCCGTGTTAGTAAAGAAGTAGCAGAAACGAGTAATCATTGGGGCGGTTATTTTGTAGCAATAGAAAATGGAACCGTTGTTGGTGCAGGTGGGGGCGGAATGATTGCCGAACAAAGCGCAGAGCTGTTCGTTTTGTATCTCGACCCCGATCGTCGGAATGAGGGAATTGGTTCAAAGTTACTTGCAGAAATTACAAAGCAGCAACTAACTCTTGGTGCAACAGAGCAATGGGTGTCTGTACAACAGCATAATGAAAAGGGCATTCCGTTTTACAAAGCAAAAGGGTTTATTTATCAAACGAAGCAAAGAGGCTATGCAACGATCGAGAATGAACCGTACGTGAGCCTACGATATAAACGAAACATCTAAATGTTCGAGATTAAAAGAGGTGAGGAAAATGAAGCAACTTGAAACAGACCGACTTCGATTAAAGCAACTCGGTCCTTCGCATGCGGAGCAAGTTTTGCAATTTTACATACAGAACAAGCAGTTTTTAGAAAAATGGGAGGCGAAAAAGAGTGAAGCGTTCTTCACGGTTGCTACACAAGTTGAGTTACTAAAACAAGATCAAGTGCATTACTTGAACGGACAAGCTGTGAAGTTTTGGATCTATAAAAAAGAAGAGGAGACAAAACTGATCGGTTGTATCAATTTTTCGAACATTATTCGTAGTATTATGCAGTCGTGCTTTGTTGGCTATAAAATGGATCAGAATGAAAATGGGAAAGGATATCTTACTGAAGCATTACGGGTAGCCATTAATGCAATGTTTGAAGAATATAACATCCATCGAATTGAAGCGCCAATTATGCCATTTAACAGCGCTTCAATTCGAGTCGTTGAGAAATTAGGGTTCGAAAAGGAAGGGCTAACGAAGCAAATGCTTAAAGTAAATGACCGATGGGAAGATCATGTACGGTTTTCATTATTAAACCCTAATGATTAAGTATTACGTTGCCTAAAAGACGAAGATTTGCTACAATACTAACTATCGGTAGTTAGATAAACAAATAAATAAACACTTTCTAGGGTTCCGCTCGAAGAGGTCTGGTCCGAGGGAAAGTGCAGCACAAGATTCGTGCTGTTCACGGAGGGAAAAAAGCCCGGGAGATATTGCGTAATTTTACGCAGTATGTCCCGGGCTTTTTCATGTTTTAAAAAGTCTCGGGAATAATAAAAAAGAGGTGAGCGTATGTGGATTACAGTCGTGATTGCCGCGTTATTTGAAATTGGCTGGGCAACGGGATTAAAGTATGCAAATGATGCCATAACGTGGATATTAACGATCATTGCAATCATTATTAGTTTTGGCCTATTAATTCGTGCCGCATCTTCATTACCGACAAGTACGGTTTATGCGGTCTTTGTCGGGCTTGGTACCGTCGGGACTGTGGCGGTCGATATCGTCTTTTTTGGAACATCTCTAAACATTGGGGTCGTTTTCTTCGTCGCCTTGCTCCTTAGCGGTGTGTTAGGCCTAAAAATGGTGACAGGTGAAAAGGAGGAAAATCACTCATGAGTTGGATCATACTCATAATCGCTGGTTTACTTGAAGTCGCAGGAGTGAATGGCATACAACGGTATATTCAAGGGCAGAAAGTAAGCGGGATATTGTTTATCGTTTTTGGGTTTGCCATTAGTCTTACGTTGCTATCAATTGCGATGGAGACGATCCCCTTAGGTGTTGCTTATGCGGTTTGGACAGGAATGGGGACGGTAGGAAGTGCTGTGATCGGATGATATTTTACAATGACTCAAAAGATGTGAAACGAATCGCTTGTTTGCTAGTCATTATTGTCGCTGTAGTTGGTTTACGAGTCGTTTCAGGTTAACGACACCACCCCTCGATTTGAGGGTGGTGATTTTTACATAGAAGAGGGCGGTGGCTTTGCTTTAAGATAAAACCTTTATAATTTCACGTACCGTAATTATTTTAATATAATATAATTGTAATGAATGATAACTCCTTGCTTAAGATAGGAAAGCTGAAGAGCAGGAAAGTAATCTGCTGATTAATTAAAATAATATGACAATTAAACTAAATTAAGTGATTATATAATTGTGGGTTAAAAAATTAACGCGGGTTAAATTAATAAGGAGGATATTAGATGACACAACACTCGTACATGATGATTGAAAACCATGAACAATTAAAAGCTGTGAGTGATCCGTTTCGTTCTCACATTTTAACGATGCTTGTTGAACGAGCATATACTGGGCAACAATTAGCAAAAACACTAGAGGTTCCCCGTTCTAAAGTCCATTACGCACTTCATGAGCTTGAAAAGAACAAGTTTATAAAGGTTGTACATAAAGAAGAAAAAAAGAGTGTTGTTCAAAAGTTTTTAAAGCCGTGGCAAAAAGCTACTTTCCTAGCGAACAATTGATGCCCCATGCGGCTGAGGTCGGGGACTATTTTCGAGGTACGGTCTTAAACGTATTACAACGGGCAAGACTTCGAACTTTAGCAGCCCCCGATGAAGCATTTAAATTAAAAAGCTCTGATCCTACGAAGCGACCTGCAATTGCGATGCAAGTGGAAACGCGACTTCGCAAAGGGCAATTCATTGAGTGGATTGCAAAATATCGAAAACTCGTTGATGAATTTTATGAGATGGATGGAGAAGATGGTAAGCCTTATTATTTAACGACAATTGGTTTTCAATTAGATGAACCTTTCTTTGAAGAGGTCGGCGATCAAAAGAAGCGAGACTCGGATGAACAATCATGAACAAATCGAGGAACGAGTAACGCTACTGTCACTTTTTAAAAATCGGAATTATATTTTAATTTTGTTATCAAGTACATTCACAGGGTTTGCATTTTCAATCTTTTTGCTTGCCGAGACGTGGTATGTTGTGGACGAGTTGAACAATCAAGCCGCATTAGGACTGGTTCTTGCGGCTACGTCATTACCTCGAGTGCTATTTATGGTGTTTGGAGGAGCGTATGCGGATCGATTAAAAGGTTCGGTACTCATGCTTTTATCCAATTTCATAAGAAGTGTACTTATTGCCAAGATGGACATTCTCATCATCTTCGGGTTGTTAGATGTCTTGACGTTAATTCTATTCGCTTTGTTATTTGGAGTTCTTGATGCGTTTTATTGGCCGGCGAACAACACGATTGTTCCAGCGTTAATTCCAAAAGAACAATTAACCCGTGCGAATTCGTTCCTTGAGCTATCGTTTCGGCTGACGTTTATTAGTGGTCCATTAATTGCTGGCTTACTTCTAACATTAGGTTCTTTTGAGCTTGTCTTTGGAACTGTCGTTGTACTATTACTTGTTGGGGCGATTTGTATACTGCCTTTACTTGGCTTTGAAACAGAAAAGACACGTGCAAAAACGACGATTTTTAGAGAACTACGTGATAGTTTTCAATACGCCTCGAAGTCGCAGTTTCTTATAGGGGCTATGACGATTAGTATTATGACGAATTTAATTATCACAGGTCCAGGAACGATGCATCGCCGATTATTGTGAGTGATATTTTGGAAGGAAGTGCATTTGATCTTAGCTTACTAGAAGCATCGTTTGCGATTGGGATGGTTCTCGGTGCGTTAATCGTTGCAACGTGGAACTAAAAGAGACGGGGAATGATATCTGTTACGCGCCTCATCTTGCTCGGTAGACGTTGTTATTGTTAAGTCAGTCTACGACATTGTGGCAAGCGATTGTCGTCTTAGCATTGATTGGAATTGCAATTAGTATTGGCGATATACCGATTCGTACGTTAATTCAAGAGAATACAGACCCACAAATGCTAGGAAGAGTAACAGGTATGCTCGGAACGGCTTCAAGGGGCTTAGCGCCAATTTCATATATGATAACCGCTTGGTTATTATCAATCTCTATATCAATTGGAACGATTTTGCTTGTAAGTGGACTTGTATTGATTTGTACGGCATGCTTAAGTTTTTGGAGGTTGCGAGGCTTTGTATCGGCTGATTGAACAAAAAGAAAGACTGCAACACGTTAACATGTTGCAGTCTTTCTTTTTACAATGCACTTTAATGCTATAAAGCGGTGGGGACTGTCCCCATTAGATGAATCGAGTTGTGCAAGAGCCGAGCTTCTCGATGCTTACTGTAACGGTATCCCCTGGCTTTAAGTATTCTCGTTCTGTTTTAGGCATGCCCATGGCGACACCTTCAGGCGTTCCAGTTAAGATGATGTCACCTGGCTTTAGGGTGAAGTGCTTTGAGATGTAACTAATAATTTCTTTACAGGTGAAAATCATGTCTGATGTGTTGGAATCTTGACGAGTCTTACCGTTCACTGTAGTTGTTAGTGCTAACTGTTGTGGGTCGGGTACTTCATCTCTTGTGACTAAGTAAGGACCAATTGGATTAAAATCGTCAAGTGTCTTTCCAAGTAACCATTGTGGTGTGCGTAGTTGTAAATCTCTTGCTGACAGATCATTTGCGATCGCATAACCGAGGACATAATCGAGTGCTTCGTCTTCAGAAACGCCACTTGCCGTTTTGCCGATGACAATTGCAAGTTCCACTTCGTAATCCAACTCATTCGTTACATTTGGAACTGAAACATCATGATTATGACCGGTGAGGGTATTGTTAAATTTATTAAATAGAATCGGTAGCTCAGGGTATGGCGAATTTGTCTCATCTGCATGTTTACGGTAATTTAATCCCACACAAATTATCTTTTCAGGCTGAGGGACAACCGGACCAAATGTTATTTCAGATTCGGCTAAATGAGATGAATTGGCCATAGAAAGCGTCGTTACATAATCTTGAAAGGCATGTTGCGTTAGGTTGTCCGCGTGAATGAAGCCCATCATCGAAGTCGGTAAATCAGTACGCCGTTCGGTTGCTAATGTTTCTGTTACATCTATTACAGTATTATCGATACAAACTCCAAGGTGCGAAACTCCGTTCACTTCTAAATTGGCTAATTTCATGTCGTTTCATCTCCAGTACTAGTAATTGTTTACGCGTCCTTACCAAAAACGACGCCTCCGTCTACATAGAGTGGTGAGCCCATCATAAATCTTGAATCATCTGATGCAAGAAAAAGTGCAGCATCGGCAACATCTTCGGGTTTTCCAAGGTCACCTGACAATTGCCGTGTTTTGATCTTTGCAATTGCTTTGTCTGGCTCAGCTGCACGTGATAAGTAATCTTCCACAAATGGCGTCATGATCGTGCCGGGAAGAAGTGCGTTGACACGAATGTTGTATTTGGCGTAGTCCACTTGCATTTGTTTCGTTAATGATAGGACGGCACCTTTTGATGTCGCGTAGGATGCACGTTCTCCAAGACCAATTTCTGCAATGCAAGACGACATATTAATAATCACGCCCGACGCTGCTTGCATCATGTGTGGAATCACTGATTTCGACGGCAAGAATACGCCTTTCACATTGATATTCATCACACGGTCCCAGTCATGTTCATCGACTTCATGCAATCGACCAACACCACTAACTCCAGCGTTGTTAAACAAGACATCGATTCGCCCGTATTCATCTATGACCTTTTCGACCATTTCATGTACAGAGCTCGCGTCTGTCGTATCGGTCCTAATAAACCGTTGATCTCCTTTAAGAGCATCGGCAGTTTGTTGGCCATTCTCACGGTCAATGTCTGCGATAACGACCGTTGCTCCTTCATTTGCAAAACGTACAGCTGTACGTTGACCAATACCTGAACCACCGCCCGTAATAATGGCAATTTTCTGACGTAAGCGCATACGATTCCCTCCTCGTTATTGATCATGTGCTTACTGTAGCACATCAAAATAGAGAATAGAATTGCTTATTTTAGCGAAAAGATACCTTAATTTAAGCTCATCTTACGGTAAACCGAAGGCGTTTTACCTGTTGTGGCTCTAAACGTTCGAAAGAAATGTGGCATGCTTTTATAGCCGCATTGTTCAGCGATATCTTGTACACTGCAAGACGTGTTTCGAAGTAATTCTTTCGCTTTTATCATTCGTTTTGATTTAATAAAATCGCTAAATGTTAATCCGATCGTCGTTTTAAATCGCTTGCTAAAATAAGCTGGATGAACACATGCAGCGGATGCGAGTTGTGTAAGTTCGATCTCTTCATCTAAATGATTGTTAATGTAATGAAGACTGTGATGAATCCAATCTGGCATACCTGCGGTCTCATTTGCTGTTGTGTGACAATGACGGCTTAGAAAAATCACAATTGCTTGAATGAGGATGATCGACATTTCGCCTGTGAAGCGATCCGATGTGGAGGTTTCACGATTAAGCTTATTTAAGAGTTCTAGAAATTCACTTTGCTTTTCTTCGCTGAGGTGATAGCGATGTTTTCTTTGTAGCTTAGAAGAAGAGAATAAATCAGTGAGTACATCACTGTTTCCGGTAAGGATCGATGGACAAAAGAACAATGCGGAACTCGTAAAAAGGGCACCATCAGCTGGTTGAGTACAATGAATCACATTGCTTGGAATAATAACAATATCTCCAGGCTCTAGGTCATAAAACAAATCATCAATAAAAAAGCGGCTTTTCCCTTTGTGAACTAAAAAGACTTCATGCCATTCATGTAAGTGATGTGGAAGTTCTTCATACTTTGTTTTTGTATGGTGGAAAGTCATGTGAAATGGAACAACATTCGATTCATCAAACTCTTTCACGATCGCATCCATAGAACCTTCTCCCTTAATAGATTAAAATACGCAAGTTTTTCACTAGAAATCGCAATATCATTGCGTAATGATTTCATGATAGCATAAATAAAACATGTTGAAAGCGTTTTCTTTTGAAGGGAGATTAATTGAAATGAGAAGAGGGCTTGTCAGTGTCTTAGGTGCTATGCTCCTAATCGGATCAGGTTGTTCCTTAAGCACATCCGCTGCAGTCGAGCAAGATGTGCACACGATTAACATCGCTTACGGAAATCAACCCGGCGAACCGCTAGACCAGCAAGCGCGCAAATGGGCAGAACTTGCTGAAGAAGAGAGTGATGGTCGTTTGCAACTAAATGTCTATCCAAGTTCTCAACTTGGAGGTGAGAGTGACATGATTGAACTTGCCATGAGAGGCAACAATGTGATTGTGTTTACGGCTTACGATTTTTTGATGGATTATGTTCCGGACCTAGGAATTTTAGCAGCCCCGTATTTGGCGGAAGAGTTTGATGATCTTCTCTATTTAACAACAACGGATTGGTATGAAGGTTTAGAACATGAAATGAATGACATGGGACTAGCATTGTTAGGAAAAGAAACCATCTATGGTGAGCGACATCTGATGACGAAAACACCGGTCGCGACACCAGAAGATTTGAAAGGCATGAAAATACGAGTGCCTAACAATAATCTTTATATACGAGCATTCCATGCGCTTGGAGCCTCTCCAACACCTTTACCACTTGGTGATTTGTATGCATCACTTCAACAAGGTGTCATTGATGGAGCAGAGAATCCTTTGCCTGTGTTGCAAGGAACTCGAACCAATGAAGTGACGAGTCATTTAACATTAACCGGTCATATGAAAGTGATGAGTATTTGGGTAACAGGAACTGGAATGATGGAGGATTTGCCTGAAGATTTAGAACGAATTCTTTCTGAAACGAGTGAAGAAGCGGCAAGGTATACGCATGCCATTACAGAACAAGAAGAGAAAGAAGCTCTAGAAACATTTAAAAATGAAGGCATGACAATCCATGAGGTTGACCAAGAACTGTTCCGAGAAGCGGTTGAACCTTTTTATGATTCAATGCCCGCCTGGTCGCCTGGTTTATATGAACACGTGTTGGAACTTATGGAAGAGCGACCTAAGGAGGATTAAAAATGAAGATACGAAGCATGATTGAAAAGGTAGATGATGTCATCGCAACCATTGCTCTAAGTTTAATCATCGTTATTATTGCTTCCAATGTCTTCTTTCGTTTTGTATTATCTCAACCGTTAACATGGAGCGAAGAGATTTCACTTGCGTTGTTCGTGTGGCTTACGTTCATTGGTATAAGTTCAGTGATGAAGCGTAATGAACATGTAGGCATTGATTATTTTATTCGGAAGTTGCCAAAGAAATGGTTTCACTTTATTCAATGGCTTCGATGGTTTGTTCTTATACTGGTCACGTCCATTGTTTTTATTTATTGGGGATTTCTATTAATGATAGATACCCACTGGAAGGTAACACCTGTTCTAGGGATTGATTTTAAATTGATTTATGTGGCCATTCCATTAGGTGGCGTACTTGCACTGTATCACTTACTTACAGTTGCCATTAAACGTGATAAATCTTGGTTTATGCAAGAGGAAGGAGCTGTACAAGATGACGATTCTTCTCATCGTTAGTCTCATCCTTTTGTTGATCTTGCTAAATGTACCGGTAGCGTATGCGATGCTTGGAGGTTCATTACTTTACTTCTTAACGAACGACAGTTTTATGAATGAGACATTAACACAACGAATGATTAGTGGGGTTGAATCTTTTCCATTGCTAGGCATTGTGTTTTTTATTACTGCAGGCGTGCTGATGAATTATACAGGCATCACACGCCGTATGTTAACCTTTGCAAAACTTGTGACGGGCCATCTTACTGGTGGACTCGCGAAAGTCAACGTCACTATGAGTGTATTAACTGGTGGTTTATCTGGATCCAATGTTGCTGACGCTGCTATGCAATCCAAAATCCTCGTTCCTGAAATGGTGAAAAAGGGTTATGCACCAGGTTTTTCTGCAGCATTAACAGCGACAAGTTCATTAATTACTCCGATTTTACCACCAGGAATTGCCTTAATTCTGTATGGATATGTTGGTAATGTCTCGATTGGTGATTTGTTTATTGCGGGGATTATTCCAGGATTATTACTCGCAGTCTTTCTATTAATTTATGTACACTTTGCTGCAAAAAAGCGTGGGTTTGAGCAAGTAAAGGAAGAGCGACCAAAAGTTACAGATCTACTAGTTGCTTCTAAAGATGCACTGCTCGCTTTGCTTTTGCCAATTATAATTATTGGCGGTATTCGTTTAGGCGCTTTCAGTCCAACTGAGGCGGGAGCAATAGCTGTTGTGTACGCATTAATTATAGGCTTTTTTATTTACCGTGAAATGACCTTCAAAGATTTATGGCTCGCATTAAAAGAATCGATACAAATCATTGCTACAGTCATGATTATTATCGCTGCAGGGACCGCATTCGGCTGGATTTTGACGTTAGAACAAGTGCCTCAAGCGCTAACATCAAGTATTACAAGCTTAATTGATCACCCGATTTTGTTTTTACTTATTATCTTTGTCTTTTTACTTATAGTAGGAATGTTCATTGAAGGAAACGTAATGCTCATCATCTTAACGCCAATTTTTATACCGATGCTTGAGACGTATGGAATTGATCCTGTTCATTTCGGAATATTCTTTATCCTTTGTTTGAGTATTGGTACGATCACACCTCCAATTGGAACGATTATGTTTACAACAGCAGCGATTACGAAAGTGAAAATTGAAGTTTTTATTAAGGAAGTCATCCCGTTTTGGTTACTGCTTATTGTACTAACACTTGTCATTATTTTTATTCCAGCCATTTCACTATGGTTGCCAGAATTACTTTCTTAAACTAAAAAAAGGAGTGAAGAAAATGAGAATCATACGCTTTTTGGAGAAACAGATTGTCTATGTAGCAGTTGTAGATGGTGAAGCGATTAAAATCGCACCCTATGATACGGTGCGTCAGTTGTTAGACATTAGTGGCGGTTCATCTGCTTGGATTCGTAATGAAATGACAAGTTGGGAAGAGGTTCATGTTGAACTTGATCAATTAAATTTACTCATTCCATTTGAGCTTTCAGAAGTTTGGGCAGCGGGAGTTACGTATCAGCGTAGTCGTGAGGCGCGTAACTATGAAGCGACAGGTGAAGTGGGCAGTCAGACAACGTTTTACGATAAGGTGTACGACGCGAAGCGCCCAGAGATCTTTTTTAAAGCGACACCACTAAGAACCGTTGGGCCTGGCGGAGCTGTAGCATTACGTACAGATAGTACGTGGCAGATTCCAGAACCTGAGCTCGGTCTTGTCATGAATCATGAGGCTCACTGATTGGCTATACGATTGGAAACGATATGAGTTGCCGAGATATTGAAGGAGAAAACCCTCTGTATCTTCCTCAAGCGAAAGTGTGGAAGCGTTCTTGTGCAATTGGACCAGCTTTACTTCTAGTAGATAGCGTTACTGATATTAGCGACTTTACGATCTATTGCAAAATAACACGCAATGGCGATGTACTATTTAATGATTCTGCAAGTCTTAAGCAATTAAAACGAACACCTGAAGAACTTATTTCTTATTTATTACAAGACAACGAAATTGAAGATTTCACAGTGCTTTTAACGGGGACATGTGTTGTTCCTGATAATGATTTTACACTTCAGGAGAATGATCAAATTGACATTGAAATTACGAAAATTGGAACGTTATCGAACAAGGTAAATAGTAATCATGCAACGAAAAAGGAGCTGGTTTGAGATGACACAGATGAAAACGGCAGCAACGTTCAAAAGTGTAAATCCTGCTAAACCGACTGAGGTCGTTGGACATGTAGAAGATCTATCCGTTGAGATGCTTGAGAAAATTGTTGACCGTGCACAGTATGCACATTCTGGATGGGCAAAGTTGCCTGCGCCAGAACGGGGGATGTATTTACATCGAGCGGCTGATGAACTTCAACTTCAATTAGAAGACATCGCCATGACGATGACAAAAGAGATGGGTAAAACATTAGCAGAAGCAAAAGGTGAAACTGCACGTGGTGTTGCAATTTTACGCTACTTTGCCGGTGAAGGAATGCGAGAAATCGGTCAAGTCATCCCATCAACGGATAGCGATGCATTAATGTATACGACCCGTTGTCCATTAGGTGTGGTCGGAGCTATTACACCTTGGAACTTCCCAGTTGCTATACCGATTTGGAAAATCGCTCCTGCACTTGCTTATGGAAATACAGTGATCTTAAAACCAGCAGAAGAAGCTTCTGTCACTGCACAAAAAGTCATTGCTTGTTTCCGCTCGGCACAATTTCCTGATGGTGTCGTGAATATTGCGACTGGACAAGGGGCTGAAATCGGGAAAGCCCTTGTCGAACACCCTCATGTTTCTGCCATTACATTTACAGGCTCAAATGCAGTAGGAAAACAGATTGGACGATCGGCACTTGAGCGTGGTGCGAAGTACCAGCTAGAAATGGGTGGTAAAAACCCTGTAATCGTAACGAAGGATGCAGATTTAGATGTTGCCGTTGAAGCGACAATTAGCGGTGGTCTCAAATCAACCGGTCAAAAATGTACAGCGACAAGTCGGGTTATTGTGGAAGAAGATGTGTATGATGCATTCAAAGAAAAGCTTCTTCATGCGGTAGAAGCGATAACCATTGGAGATGGATTGGAAGCAAGCACGTGGATGGGTCCGCTTGCGACGAAAGCGCAATTTGAGAAAGTGTTAGAAGCAATCGATAAAGGAAAAAAAGAAGGTGCCACACTACTTGCAGGTGGAAACCGTGTTTCTTCATTAGATGGTTATTTTGTTGAGCCGACCGTTTTTGAAAATGTTGATCGCTCGATGTCACTGGCTCAAGCAGAGATTTTCGGACCTGTTTTAGCACTCTTTCGTGTATCGAGTATACAAGAAGCGGTAGCACTCGCAAATGACTCAGATTATGGGTTAAGTGCTTCCATTTTTACGACCAACATTCAAGAAATGTTAACGTTCATAACCGATATGCACGCGGGGTTAATTCGTGTCAACGCGGAAAGCGCAGGCGTTGAGTTACAAGCTCCGTTTGGAGGTATGAAAAGCTCTAGTTCACATTCAAGGGAACAAGGTCGTGCAGCGATTGAATTTTTTACATCAGTGAAAACGGTTTTCGTGAAAGGGTGAAGACGATGCGAACACACGTCATAATGCGACCAATAGATAACGTTGCTACAGCGATTACAACCTTAAATGTCTCTGATAAAGTTGCAATCGATGGTTTCGATGATGTCACGATTCTTACTGTAGATGGGATTGAATTTGGACATAAGTTTGCAATCGTAGAAATTACAGAAGGTACAGATATTATAAAGTACGGAGAGATCATCGGGGTCGCTTCATGTGACATCCAAGCAGGTGAGCATGTGCATGTTCATAACGTTGATGGAAAACGAGGAAGGGGAGACGTAAACGATGGATTACAAACTAAGCGGATACAAAAGAACTGATGGGACAGTAGGAATACGCAATCACGTATTGATTTTGCCTACGATTGTATGCGCCACTCAAGCGGCAATGAATGTGACAAAACTCGTAGATGGAACAGTCTCTGTTGTCCACCAACACGGGTGTGCGCAAGTAGGGGTAGACTATGAACAAACGTTTCGAACGTATGTAGGTATGGGGCTGAACCCGAACGTGTATGGTGTTGTTGTGATGGGGCTTGGCTGTGAAACACATCAAGGGCGAAGCGTAGCCGAGGAGATTGCAAAACGAACAGACAAGCCGGTTGAACTCGTGTCGATTCAAGATCATAGCGGAACGTTACAAGCAACTGCTGAAGCGGCCAAGATCGCCACACGAATGGTTCAAGATGCATCCATGATTGAGCGAGAGCCCATTCGTTTTTCTGATTTAATTGTCGGAACAGAGTGTGGAGGCTCTGATGCATGTTCTGGGCTTTCTGCTAATCCAGCCGTCGGATATGTGAGTGATCGAATTGCACAAAGTGGAGGAACGTCAATCTTAGCAGAAACGACGGAGTTAATTGGTGCCGAGCATTTACTTGCTGAACGCGCCAAAGATGATCATGTCGCAAAACGAGTGTATGAAGTGATTGAAGCAATGGAAAATCGCGCCTTCAGTATGGGTGTTGATATTCGCACAGGTAACCCTAGTCCTGGTAATCGTAAGGGGGGACTTACAACTCTGGAAGAAAAATCACTCGGGGCAGCAGCAAAAGCTGGTTCTTCTCGTCTTAATGAGCTCGTAAGTTATGCAGAACGACCATCTGAAAAAGGCTTAGTTTGGATGGATACTCCAGGTCATGATATTGAGCAGCTAACAGGCATGACAGCAGGAGGAGCGCAACTTGTATTATTTACAAGTGGTAGAGGCACACCAACAGGCTCTCCAATCGCACCGGTAATCAAAATTTCTACGAACTCGTCCATGTTTGAAACGATGAATGATAACATGGATGTGAACACAGGAACAATCATTGAAGGCAAAGAAACGATAGAAGAAGCGGGTGAGAGACTGATGCAAGAGATTGCAACGGTTGCATCAGGAAAACGTACAAAAGCTGAAATTTTTAAGCAACATGATTTTGGAATTTGGCGTATTGGTCCAACTTTTTGATCGTAAAAATGAGCATCTCCTTTAAAAAGGAATGCTCATTTTTTATTGATTTTAACTAGCAAGCGATCGTCTAATCGGTACGAGTAATCCAGTGAAAGTGATTAAAGCAAAGAGTAGAAAGCTCATAGTATAAGACGATTGAACAATCAATTCACCTGCAACTGCTGAACCGATGGATTGCCCGATTCCAAGCGATAGAAACGCAAGGCTTACACCAACAGCAGCTACTGAAAAAAGCCGTGTAGACCAGACAATTAAAATACCGGTAATTAGAATGTACGTAATTCCAAAACCAATGGCTGAACTATAGATCGCGATCGTTGAGGGTAGTGTTAATATAGCGATCGCAAGTGACAATGCTAAAAGCGTTAGTCGGTAGATGAATGCAAGGCCAAGTTTTTCAATAAACATGCCTCCAATCCCACCAACCACTCCAAATGCGCCCATTGTGATCCAAAACAGTATGCTCTCGTTAGTCGTCATCTGATGCTCGGCAATTAAGAAACTACGAGAAAAGGTCCAATAAATTGCTGTGCCTAAGCCAATAATAATCGATGCGATGATTAAGTGTTTAGCTTTAGTCAGTGCTGACCACTTAAATAACGACTGCGTTGAAGTTTTACTTGTGGTCGCTGTTTTTGGAATGCTGAATGTGTTCCAAAGCAGCACAGCGAACGCAAGGATAGCAAACAAGATAAATGCAAAACGCCACTGTTCTGTAAATAAGAGCGCAATTGGACCAGACAAAACGAGTCCGAAACTTGTACCGCTATTAATCCACGTATTCGCACGATCCTTGATTGGTCCTGTAAACGAGTGGTCGCCACCTGACTAAATGCTGGTGAAGCAAGACCACTGCCTATACCAGCGATAAATGTACTCATGAGTAATACGTAGAAGTTATAAGAAAACGCAATGCCTACTAAGCCGATTACTGCGCTTAGCCCTGCGAGTTGAATGACACGCAGTTGCCCGAACTTCTTGAGTGAAAATGAGGAGAATAGGAGTGCAAGAGTGTAAGAAACGTAAGCTGCTGAACTTGCAATGCCCGCCTGACTTTCAGTGATTCTGATTGAAGACGTGATGTTTGGTAAAAACAAACCAAAGCTAAAACGAGCAAAGGCATAAACGACGGCAATCATCGCGATACCAGGTAGAATAATTTTCATTATGGGAACTCCTTTATATAGAACGATCATTATATTATAGGGTTGTAAAAAAAGTAAGCTAACGTAAAGAGTCGTTAACTTACTCTCCGATTGTAGTTGTGACCATTGATTGGAGTTGGGTTGCGACTTCATCGACATCTACGACTTCTGCTAAAGAAGTCGCACCTTCGAGTAATAGTACGAGGCGCATGGCGTCTTCATGATTGAAATTCTCTTTTTTGACAAAAGCAAGTAACGCTTCTTTATGAGCGACCACATACGTGTTAATTGGATGGGTTGGGTCAGAATACTCTTCTTTTGCTCGCAAAACATGCAGCCATTCTGACGTGACGATCGTAACCATTCACTGTGCGCTCGTGCAATGGAGAGTGCTTGATTGTCTGAAGTGTTTACGTGGGAACGTAATAAATCGAAGTAACGGTCTTCCCGTTGTTTTAACACTTCTAGAACAAGATCTTCTTTTGATTCAAAGTGATTGTACATCGTCATTAACGCGACATTTGCTTCTGTAACGATTCGCTTTAGCCCAATCGCATGAATACCGTAGTTGTAAAACAGCGACTCTGCGTGATCGACTAAATCTTGTTTTTTCTTACTCATCGTATCGCCTCCTGACAAATAGAACGATCATTATATTTTTAACATACTTATTCACTAAACACAAACAATGTGTAACCCTTAAAGCGTTAGAGCGACTTGTTTTATAAAAGGACGGTGAGAAGCGATTCGACATTTGATGAGCGGTTTTATCTTAGTGTTGTTATTAACTGCATGTGGTGAGAACAATGAAGAAGAAATACCTGAAGTCACTTCAGAGACGATCACTACGTTACCAGAAGAAAGACCTGAGGATTTCGATTTTTCGTTGTGGTATGGAATTACGGGTGCGAATGAAATCAATACGTATGAAGGGACGTATACGAAAGATCTTGCCGAAGGCGGTGACGTGACGACGGAGTTGGCATTAACGAACGAGGAAATGAATGTGATTTATGAACAAATGAGAAGCGTTGATATCTTGAACACACCGCGCTACGTTAGTACAACGACATGTGTACACCCGTACGATGAAAATCATTTAACGATGACGGTGAATGGAGAGGTAATTGAAAGAGAATGGATCCATGCAATGTGTGGGGAACCAGAAGAACGACTGGCAGAACTTGTTGAGATCATTCACCAGGAAATGATTGAACCAAGAAGCGAATACCAAAACTTACCCGAAGCAACTGGAGGGTATGACTAAGTCAGAACTGAATTGTACGTTCGTACAGTAAAGCGATGGGGGACTGTCCCCACATGGGGTTTCATGATAAAGTGAAACTAGATGAATCGGGTTAGAAAGTGAAGGGGCACGTTAAAATGAATGCTATCGGTATTATTGTGGGTTTATTGTTGCTAGCTTTTTTCATAGCGAGTGGGTGGAAAAGTTTCAAAAGTAAGAAATCGTTCAGTGATCAACAAGAATTAATTGAGCGGACTCATTTGCATCGGTACTTTCATTTGAATGAAGCTGACATGAACGAGCTATTAAATGACAATCCTACCGCACCGAAAATCGTCATTGATGGTACAACGTATTATCCATTAACGAAATTTCAAAAATGGTTTGCATCAAACAATAAGTAATCTTGTGCGATGAGTAAAAGTTGGAGGTGATTCGTTGAAGTCTATTCTCGTTTATTTTATTTCTATGGCATTTATTATTCACGTCGTCATGGATTCTTTTGATGGTGCTTACTGGCTCCATAGAATCGTAAATCTCGGATTCTTATTTGCAATGGCTGCCTTTATTCATCTTTTAGATACGGAGATAAAGGAGCGACGTAACAAAAGAGAACAGAACGCTGCTTAACAATTAATAAGTTTCTACGAAATGAATTATTTAATAAATTACAATTAACCAAAAAAACATGA
Source organism: Geomicrobium sp. JCM 19038 (assembly GCF_000698125.1). Lineage (GTDB taxonomy): Bacteria > Bacillota > Bacilli > Bacillales > Marinococcaceae > Geomicrobium_A. Next base: position 454,317 of record NZ_BAXA01000001.1, read on the forward strand.
TAAAATAACCAATATAAAAAGAAGTTCACACAGGGGGATAGGTCTATTAACGTGAATGCTTTACATTTGTTGGGGACAGTTAATTGTGAATTATCGAAAGACCGTGAGTTGGCGGGCAACATTCGCTTTGCACTTCGTACAGCGAGTACGTTTCGTAAAGACCATTTCCATTTTCACGATCTTGAGCACTTATTTGGCTTTGTCTATCGTCACGTAAATCAAGTAACATATTTCGAACAGATCGTAGATGAAATTATTGCGCAAGTTCAGGACGGCCAACTTGATAGTTATTATGTCTTACGTGAAGAATGGACGCATAGGAAAGAGTGCACAAAGGTGAAGTATTTCAGTTCAGAACAGCATCAATATGAAGACAAACAAGATGTACACATTTATTTTCCTACTCAATCAAAATGGCAACTTTCTTGAATTTAAACGCAGTGGTGATCTCATGAAAAAGGGTTTCTTTCAGTACGTTTTTATTAGAGCAAGCTTACTACTGATTTTCGGAAGTGTGATGATTTTTCAAAGTGGACGGATTGGCACGTTTCTAGGTGACCATTGGTTACGATTCCAAGCAGGTGGATCAGCACCGAGCGTAGACTATGCCTTTGTAACTGAGAACTTTGTTCGTTCTATTGCTAACGTTGGAATTGTTCTATTTACAGTTGGTTTACTCGCATTGTTTGGTGTACTTATCTTTCAAAAGCATCAATCTGACGCGTGATTATAGTTTTGTTACATGAAAACTCGCATTAAAGGGTGTTCGTATGGAAATTTTATCAGAAGGAATAGAAATTGGGTCAATACTGTACTCATTGTTCGCATATATCATGATAATTGCTTTTATCCTTGGAATCATCGTACTCATTATTTTTCTTATAAGAGCGCTGAAGAAAAAAAGCTAAACCATTTCGGTTTAGCTTAACGCTTGCTCAATCGCCTCGTAACTCCATCGCTCTAAATGCTTCGCTCGCTCGAGATCTTTAGCGATTCCATCGATCGTTTTGACTTTGCCTTTATAGTAATAGCCACCATTGACGACATCATCTCGCAATGCGAGAGAAACACTCGTCCTTGCACCTTTTTCTGCACTTAAGAAAAATGGACGTAACATCCGGTGAATCCCTTCACCAAATCCGCTACTACGATCCACACCGAGAGATGTGCTAACAGCACCAGGATGAACAGCCATAACGTTCACGTGGGAATGTTTAAGTCGCTCACTGAGCGCGTGGACGTACCAAAGGTTTGCTAATTTAGATCTGCCATAAGCTTTCGCAATCGAGAATTCTTCCGTTAAGTTCGCATTACTCTCATCGAAATCTCCCCATTTGTACGCCCCAGACGATAAGATTATAATCCGTCCTCGGTTACTACGTTGTATTAGTGGCAATAACTGCTCTGTTAAATAAAAGTGGCCAAGATGATTGACGCCAAGCATTTTCTCGAATCCTTGAGCGGTAACTTCATTCTTTAATGTAACAACACCGGCATTATTGATAAGGATATCAAGGGAATCGAACCTTTTCTTAACTTCTTCAACAAACTCATGAAGTTGTTTTAAATCGTTCAAATCGCATTTCAAAACTGTAAAGTTGCCATAAGGAACTTGTGCTAGTAGTTCTTGTTTTGCAATGTGGCCTCTTCGTTCGTTTCGACACGCAAGGACGACATTCGCTCCTTTTGACGCTAACGCTTTTGCTGTAGCTTTGCCGATGCCTGAATTGGCACCAGTAACAATGACTGTTTGACTTCGCATCATTTTCCCTCCATTTAATAATCAATAACGAACTATTCCCTTATTCGTCCATTCTCGAAACAACGGTTGCGATTTACTTGATGGCTACCTTATGATGAAAGAAGTAGCATTTTGGGAGGCATGAACTTCATGTTAGAAAAAGCAAGACAACTATTACATAGTTACTTCGGTTATGAAACGTTCCGACCTGGACAAGAGAAGATTCTTACTCATGTGTTACAAGGTCAAGATGTTATGGGAATCATGCCTACAGGTGGCGGGAAATCCATTTGCTATCAGCTTCCGTCATTGATGAATGACGGAATTACAATTGTTATTTCTCCATTAATTTCTCTTATGAAAGACCAAGTCGATGAACTCCAAGAAAATGGAATTCGCGCAACATATATTAACAGTACGCTTTCTCATGAAGAGACAAATGCAAGAATACAACGATTGTACGCAGGAGAGTATCGATTACTTTATGTGGCACCTGAACGTCTCCTTAGTTCAACATTCCAACAGATGATTCAATATACAAAAGTAGATATGATTGCAGTGGACGAGGCCCATTGTCTTTCGCAATGGGGACATGATTTTAGGCCAAGTTACTTAGACATTCCGACGTTTATTCATCGGTTTGAAGAGCGACCGGTAGTGCTTGCTTTGACGGCGACGGCGACTCCTGAAGTGGCTGAAGACGTTTGTGAGTTACTGTCCATTCCATCAGAGCGCTTAATAAAAACGGGATTTGCTCGTGAGAATCTTATTTTTTCTGTTCATAAAGGACAAGACACCGATCGATTTATCGTTGATTATATAAAACAAAACAAAGAAGAGTCAGGGATTATTTATACTAGTACCCGTAAGGAAGCTGAACGCATTCAGAACATGCTTCAAAAGAAATTCATTTCTGCAGGCATTTATCATGGTGGAATGTCGAGTGAAGAGCGTGCGCGTCATCAAGAAGACTTCGTTTACGATGAAGTAAGTGTGATTGTCGCAACAAATGCCTTTGGTATGGGGATTAACAAAAGTAACGTCCGTTACATTATCCATGCACAAATGCCAAGGACGATGGAAGCTTACTATCAAGAAGCTGGACGAGCAGGGCGAGATGGCGAAATGAGTGAGTGCATTTTATTGTTCTCCTCTCAAGACATTCAAGTACAACAATTTCTTCTTGAACAAACGCAATATAGCGAAGAACGTAAAAAAGCAGAGTTTCAGAAATTGAGATCGATGGTCAATTTCTGTCACACCGAGCAATGTCTCGAGCGCTATATTCTTGATTACTTTGGTGATGAACAGGCCTCAGATTGCGGTCGCTGCTTGCATTGCAAAGACGATCGACAAGTCGTTGATGTAACTCGCGACGGACAAATGGTTCTCTCATGTGTGAGACGAATGAGAGAACGCTACGGGAAAACGATCGTCGCCCAAGTGTTAACAGGTTCTGCCAATCAGAAAATCAGAGACTTTAAGTTGGATCGGATTACGACGTACGGAATTATGAAAGGCAAGAAGCAAAAAGATGTAGTTGCGTTTATCGACTTTTTAATTGCCCATCGTTATTTATCGAGCGGAGATGGACAGTTTCCTGTCGTTGCATTAACCGATCTATCGGCTGCAGTTCTACGAGGTGAAGAAAAGATCCTCAAAAAAGAAACGGTCCTTACAGAAAGAACCGTTTCAAATGATGATCCGTTATTCCAGCAACTGCGGCAGATCCGCACGCAATTAGCGAAAGAACATGAAGTTGCACCATACATGGTTTTCTCAGACCAAACGTTACGAGAAATGAGTTCTCAAAAGCCTGAAACGAAGCAACAAATGCTTCAAGTCAAAGGTGTCGGTGAACACAAGTACGATGTATACGGCGAAGCGTTCCTGCATGTACTACGAGCTGAAGCTAACGGTGGGAGTAATGAACAAACTCCGGTGCTTTAAACTCTTCTTGAACAAATTGTTCATAGTACTCTTTATATACCGGATAAAGGTTTTGCAAACGTTCTAGATGCTTTGCAATACCGATTTTTTCAAACCCAATGAGTGAAGGCGCTTGGTCCAAGTTCTTGCGACGGTAAAACAGCTCTTGATAATGAATGTCTGTTGTTGGCACACCGTCATCAATGAGTTGTTTTAGCTTTTTCTCGCGTTTGAAAATGATGTTCATGTATGCTTCGAGTTGCTCTTCGTATTCTTTTCTCGTAAAAACCCCTTTATGATGAAGGGTGACAAAGTGCTCTGCATTTACTGCAAGTGTTTTATCTGCCGATTCAAGCATTTCATCGATGTTTGAGTCGGCATTGTTGTACCATGGGCCAAAAGATGTAAGGTCATAATCTCCAACAACAATAACCCCTTCATCAGGAAAGTAAGGACAGCAAAAGCTCTCACAGTGACCTGGTGTGTGGATCATTTCTACTCGTGTACCAGATACGTTGAACGTTTCATCGTAAGGGTACACGTGCTTTTGACGGTCGATGATTTTTTCAAACCGTTTTACATCAGGCGTTTCAATCATCGCTTTAATTCCGGAAGCCCCGTAAATCGCATAATTACCGCCCGTTTTCATTAACTCTTCAATTGATACCATTTTCTTATGATCCAACCAATTCACTTTTACATTCGCATCTTTAAAGTATGGAATACCCCACGTGTGGTCGATATGAAAGTGCGTAAGTAAAATGTCTTCCACTTCATACTGTTCATTTATGTATTGGAATGCTCGTTTTCCAGCTCCAGCATCGATGAGCGTTGCTCGTTTTTGATCATCAATTACTGCAATCGTCGTTGAAAAGGGCACTCGGCTGCCTTTTTCACCTGGTATGACTTCAATTGATCCAATTTTCAACGTATTAATTGTTTCCATCTCCGATGTCCCCCTGTCTAATCTCTATATCTGTATTATACTGACGAATGGAAAGGGGATCCAATGAAGAATCCCCATTGGCTCACAATAGTGTGCGAATTGCCCAAAGTTCTGGGAAAAAATAATGGTCAATGACTCGTTTTAAGTAACTAACTCCAGACGATCCACCCGTTCCTTGCTTAAAACCGATAATGCGTTCGACGGTCTTCATATGACGAAAACGCCACTGTTGGAACCAGTCTTCAATATCCACGAGTTTTTCTGCTAGCTCATACAACTCCCAATGTTCATCAACATTCTCATAGACGTTTTTCCAAGCAAGTTTCACACTTTCATTGGTTTCATACGGCTTTGTGAGATCCCGTTCAAGAACCTCTTGGTCAATCGAAAAGCCTGCGTTATGAAGCGCTGCAATTGATGCATCATAAATGCTAGGCGCAGTTAATGCCTTTTGTAGTTGTTCATAAATTGCTTCATCATGCTTATAAATTTCTAAACTGTGCTTCGTTTTATACCCGAGTGCAAATTCAATTAAGCGGTATTGATACGATTGAAACCCTGACGCCTTTCCAAGCGAATCACGAAATTCAATGTATTCAGAAGGTGTAAGTGTAGCTAACACGTCCCAGCCTTGAATAATTTGTGATTGAATCTTTGAAACACGTGCGAGCATTTTAAATGCGGATGATAACTCACCATTCGAGATTGCTGTCGTTGCGGCTTTTAGTTCATGAATAATCAACTTCATCCATAATTCACTGACTTGATGAATCACGATAAAGAGCATCTCATCATGGTGATTAGACGGACGTTGTTGACTCGATAAAATTGAATCGAGGGATAAATAATCACTATACGTCATGTTCTCTTTGAAGTCTGTATGAATGGACGATTCGTTTTCAAATGCCTTTGGATGTTTTTTAGAATTCATGCGTTTCCTCCTTGATTTCGTGATTATCATGCATTAACACTGCTCGCACAGGTGACCCATCGGCACCATGCAAGTGTAATGGTAATGCAGAAAGGAAATAGTTCCCCGACTGAACATGGTCCAACATAATGTTTTCTAAAATAAACATTCCGTGCTTATGGATTTCATGATGAATTGCCATATCTTTGCTATCCAATGCATCAACGGAAGGGACATCAACACCGATTAGCTTGACTCCTTGCATTGAGAGCTTCTGAACGGCTTCTCTTGTTAGCGTTGCAACGGCAGTTGGGAAGTGTTCAGGATTGTTCGGTGTATTTGTTTTTAGTAACACTCGACGTGCATCGATGTTCTCAAAAGCAGAAGGGTGAATCGTTTTCTCGTTTGAAACGTCAATCACCACCGCATTGCCAATGAAAGGTTCAAGGGGAAGTTGATCAATTGTCATCCCTTTATGATCGACATGAAATGGAGCATCTACGTGCGTTCCACTATGGAGACTTGTTTCGATTTTTCCGATATTAACGGAGCCGGTTTCTGCTTTCGTGTAGACCGTTTCATACCGAAACGGAGTATCACCTGGCCAGTGGGCGAGTGTCTTGGAAAACGGCTGACTAATGTCGATAATTTTCAAGAAACGACCTCCCTCGTTGAGTTGAAGCGCTCATATTTACGTTCGCTCATAATTGCTTTTAACCGCTGCACGGTAATAAAAATATCTTCGTACGTATTATAAAGCGGCACCGGAGCAAGACGGATCCCATTTGGAGGACGTAAATCTGGAATGATTCCTTCAGCTTTTAATGCTTTTGCAATTCGTACGGCTTCTTCATGCTCAAGATAAAGGTGTCCGCCTCGGGACTTTGCATCCCTGGGGTTACTTATCGAGAAGTGATCGTTCGTCAATTCATGATCAATCAAGTTCATAAAGTAATCGGTCATACGCAAAGATCGTTCTCGAAGAGATGCGATGCCTACTTCATTAAACATTTCAAGGCTAGCGATCAATGGAGCTGTGCTCAAAATGTGTGGTGTTCCGATTTGAAAAGCCCCTGCATCTTCTGCAAACACTGGTTCATGATTCATATCAAATTGTTTCGTTTTGTCCGATGCAAACCAGCCGCAAGTCCAGGATTCGTTCCAAAATGCTTTTCATGAACGAACAATCCACCAGTACTTCCTGGGCCAGCATTCAAGTATTTGTAGTTACACCAAAAGGCAAAATCTACGCCCCAATCGTGAAGCTGATGCACAGTGGCACCGATCGAATGGCATAAATCAAATCCAATAAGGATTCCCCGTTCATGCGCAGCTTTCGTTAATGCATCCATATCAAGCACTTGACCACTTCGGTAGAGAACAGAAGGTAATACGATTAGCGCAATATCATCGGTCATTGCTTGAATTAAGTCTTCTGTCGCGAGTGTCAGGCCATCTTTAGAGTTTACTTGAACGAGGTGTGTTGAAGGGTCAAGTCCTTTTAACTTTAGCTGACTTTGCAGTGCGTAAATGTCACTTGGGAAATTTAACTGATCCGCCAGAATTTTAGTACGATTATTTTTAGGTTGAAAGAAACTCGCAACAAGTTGATGTAAATTTACCGTTGTTGAACCGGTAACAATGACTTCCTCAGGTTTTGCGCCAACTAATGGGGCGGTATCGCGACCGAGTTTTTCGCTTAAATAAAACCAAGAATGATCTCCAGATGTCCACCCATCAATCGCATAGGTTTTCCAACTTTCTAACAGTTCTAATACTTTTTGTTCAGCTGGACGAGAAAGCAGACCTAGAGAATTTCCGTCCATATATACTTTAGAATCATCAATATAGAACAAATCGCGTTTTGATCCGACAGAATCTTGGCGATCGCGATTTTTCGCATCTTGTAACGTGAATGCTGTCATAGCTACTTCATCCTTTCTTGATATTATTATCGTAGTATGATTTTAAACGGAATGCTAGAGAACATTGCAAAAAACACCAGAACTTGAGAAGTAAAGAGTATCTTAGCTAAGCTAAAGCCTTGTAAGTTAACGTGAAGACAAACTACAATTACGAGCTAAAGGTTTCTGTTCATAACATTAACGCATTATCTCGGTGATGTACCGAATTGGATACGTGTTAAATTATGGGGCTAATTTCAGAAAATATTTAACATTTTGTAGAATGTTTTTTGGTCTTATGCGTATGATTAGATTAGGCGGTGTATATTTTTAGGGGGACGAGACCATGGCAAAGTTTTCTAAGTCAGAGATGATTTGTCTGTTGGCTGATTTGTGCGGCGTTCCAAAGAAATTTCTAGAAACTATGGATGACGAAGGGGTTCACAAGTTGTTTCATGAACGTCTAAATGTCCAGCGACCTTACACCATCGTTGAAAAACATAAGAAATCTTCCTGACGCTTCGAACTACGAAGCGTCTTTTTCTATACGTAAAACGATAAATCGCTTAAAATGGAGCAAGGAATTCATGGAGTAAGGATGAAGTACTGTGACAAATGATCAGCACCATATGGTGAAAATAGAGTTCACCGAAGAACACGAGCAAACGATGGAATTTACGAACCCTGTAGCAATCGTGTCGACAACAGAAGGTACTGAAGTTTTGACATGCCTTCAAGAAATTGAAAACTGGACGAATAACGGCTATTATGCCGCTGGATATATAACCTATGAAGCCGGCTCATACTTAGGTAAGGAACTACCTATTAACGATCTTGTGCGTGACGAATCTGATCCATTAATTTGGTTTGGTATTTACGATAAACCGAAGTCATACCAAAAGGCTGAAACAACTAACGAACCGTATCACGTCACGGGGTGGGAACAAGAAAGCTCGCGCGCGGTGTATACGCAAGCCATCGCGAAGGTGAAAGATCATATCTCTCTAGGGAACACGTATCAAGTGAACTACACGATGCGGTTACGTAGTCGCTTTCTTGGTTCAGCATATTCTTATTATGAAGTGCTAAAAACGAAACAACGAGCACCTTACAGTGCGTACGTTCATGATGGTAAACGCCAAATCCTCTCGTTATCTCCTGAGCTATTCTTCAAAAAAGAGGGCACAAAACTAACGACCAAGCCGATGAAAGGAACAATTCGTCGGGGAGTGACGAAAGACGAAGATGAGCAATTAAAGCAACAGCTACACACATCTGAAAAAGATCAAGCAGAAAATGTCATGATTGTAGATCTGCTGCGAAATGATTTAGGGCAAATTGCAGAGATTGGCTCTGTTTCTGTTGATGAATTGTTTACAGTTGAACCGTATCCAACTGTATGGCAAATGACTTCTACAATTACTGCACAAACCGATGATCAAACAACAGCAGCAAAAGTGTTACGATCTCTGTTTCCTTGTGGGTCGATTACTGGTGCCCCAAAGAAAGAAACGATGAAAATTATCGCTCAGTTAGAATCATCTACTCGCGGGATTTATTGCGGATCAATCGGTTACTTTTCTCCAACAGGTGATGGATGCTTTAACGTGGCGATTCGAACTGCGACCGTTAACGATGACCACATTACGTACGGAATTGGTGGCGGGGTGACTTGGGACTCAACGACAGCTGGTGAATATGAAGAAGCGTTGCTAAAAGCAAAAATTGTTACTGATCACAGTTCGAATGTGGAGCTTTTAGAAAGCATCGGTGTACGAAATGGGCAGACGAGCAATATGGACCTTCACTTACAAAGGTTACATGATTCAGCAATGAAACTCGGCATAGCCTTCGATGAACACAACATCCGCTACCAAGTCACTAAAGAAATCGAAAAGCTGCCAAGTGAGTCGCTGTATAAGCTCCGGGTTGTGTTAGGCTCAAAAATCACGGTTACGTCTCAACGTATTGAACCGATGACACAACCACAACCGGTGCAGTTTGCCTCACATCCAGTCGACTCTACCAACCCATTTTTAAAAATAAAGACGACAGCGAGGGGACTTTACGAGCAGCATAAAAATGAACATCCAGACGTATTTGATGTGCTGCTGTTTAATGAAAGAGATGAGGTTACTGAATTTACTATCGGTAATCTGGTCATTGAACGTGATGGGATTTTGTTCACACCCCCAGTTGAATCAGGTCTTTTACCAGGAGTTTTTCGAGAGCAGCTTCTACGCGAAGGCGCAATTTCAGAGAAAATCTTAACGAAAGAAGATGTGAAATGTGCAAATCGCATTTGGTTAATTAACAGCGTGCGAGAATGGGTTCATGTTCAATTTATAAATTGAGATCAAACATACGTTCTTGTATGATATACTTTGCATGAAAGGGGGCGTCGTCAGATGTTTGATAAACCGAACCTCCAACAATTTATTTATGATTTAAGACAAAACGAGCATATTGCTCATTGGCATACACTCCCGGAACGAAAAGCATATTATGCTGCAATGCCCAAATCTCTTGATCGACGCTTGCGTGATGTGTTTGTTAAGCGTGGAATTGATCAGCTTTATACGCACCAGCGTTCCGCTTACGACAATGTGTTTCTTGGAGAGAACATTGTTACGGTAACACCAACTGCATCTGGTAAAACGCTCTGTTATAACTTGCCGGTCTTACAAACGATCGCACAAGAGCCAGACGCAAGAGCGCTTTATTTATTTCCAACAAAAGCTTTGGCCCAAGACCAAAAAAGTGAACTGGCAGAGTGGATTGAAGCATCAGGATTGGATGTAAATAGCTACACGTATGATGGGGATACCGCCCCTGCCATTCGGCAAAAAATTCGACAAGCAGGACACGTTGTCATGACAAATCCGGATATGTTGCATTCTTCAATTTTGCCTCATCATACGAAGTGGGTATCCCTGTTTGAAAAGCTACGATACATCGTAATCGACGAATTGCACATGTACCGCGGTGTGTTTGGTAGCCATGTTGCAAATGTGATTCGGCGATTAGTCCGCTTGGCTCGGTATTACGGAAGCGAACCACAGTTCATTTGCACATCGGCAACAATTCGTAACCCTAAAGAACTGGCAGAACAGTTAACGGAACAGTCCTTTTCACTTATCAATAACAATGGTGCGCCTAGCGGGAAGAAGCACCTTGCTTTTTATAATCCCCCTGTTGTAAATCCATCATTAAACATCCGTCAAAGTGCATCCAAAGAAGTGCGAACGATTGCAAGGCAAGTGCTTGAAGCGAATGCGCAATTGATCGTTTTTGCAAAAGTCGTGTACGTGTTGAAGTGATTTACAGTGATTTGCAATCAATGATGAACAAGGAGTATGGTCCAGCTTCAATTCGAGCTTATCGGGGTGGCTATTTGCCGAGTGAACGTCGTGCCATTGAAAAAGGCTTGCGAAACGGAGAGGTGCGCGGAGTCGTTAGTACAAATGCGTTAGAGTTAGGGATGGACATTGGCCAACTGCAAGTGTGTGTTCTAACAGGTTATCCAGGCTCCATCTCAAGTTTATGGCAACAAGCTGGACGAGCAGGGCGAAGACAAGATGAATCACTCGTTATTTTAGTCGCAGGTTCTGCACCGATGGATCAATATGTGATGAATGACCCAGATTACGTGCTCCGTAGTGAAGCAGAAGAAGCACGAATTGAACCGAACAATGTGATGATTCTAATGGATCACGCGAAATGTGCAGCTTATGAATTGCCATTTAACGTGACGGATACGTTTGGTGAAATCGATATTAATGATATTATGGGGTATTTATCAGATCAGCAGATCGTGCATTTGCGAAAAGACAAATGGTATTGGATGAGTCAAGCATTTCCTGCTCACAACATTAGTCTGCGTTCAGCATCGCAAGAAAACGTCGTAATTATTGACCAATCTGAGACGGCAAAAACGAGAGTAATTGGAGAAATGGACCGGTTTAGTGCGATGACGTTACTTCATGAAGAGGCGATTTACTTACATCAAGGGCAACAGTTCCAAGTCGAACAATTGGATTGGGAAGAGAAGAAAGCTTACGTTAAAGCTGTCGACGTGGAATATTTTACCGACGCGAACTTAAACGTGAAGTTGTTCGTCATTGAAGCAGATCATACAGCGGATGAGAAGAAGTATAGTGCTTCGTTTGGGGATGTGGCAGTTACAATTATGCCGTCAATCTTCAAAAAGATGAAGCTGTCAACATATGAAAATATCGGATCAGGTCCAATTCATTTGCCTCAAGAAGAGCTTCATACGGCTGGAATGTGGCTTGATTTTGAAGAGGCGGACCTGTTATTTTACGGGCGCAATCGTTTTGAGAAAATGCTCGTTTCACTTAGTCATTTAATGCACCATATCGGTGCTGTTATGACGATGAGTGATCGCAATGACTTGCACACAGCTGTGCAAATTAAAGCCGATCACTCGGAGAAATCTGCAATCTTTTTATATGATCATTATCCAGGTGGAATTGGACTTGCCGAAAAGCTGTATGGTCGTAAAGCTGAACTGCTAGAGCGTTCACAGCAAATGATGGCGCAGTGTCCATGCGAAGATGGATGCCCATCTTGTATTGGTGAAGGTTCAGAAGAAGGTTTGAAACAAGATGTGATGCGATGGGTTCAATCGCTTTTGGGTCGGTGATCGAGATGGACTTTAAGAAGAAACTAAAGCGAATGCAGCCTCACCTTGAGACGCGTGAGGTGATGGATGTTCCGGTAAAAACGGAAGAACCAACCTCTGATTTCACGCAAACAAAAGCATGGGAAGCATTCGATAGCAAAGTCGTTCATTTAGACGAAGGCATCATTGTCCATCGAACGAGACGATACAAATTGAACGATGTATTCAAACAACACGGTGCGTTACAACAAACATTCGATCAATGGCGTTTAAAAGGAGCCGATATTCATCCGCTCGCTCCTAATGAAACGACTCGTCCAACGGATTTATTGTTTTTCGATACGGAAACGACGGGGCTTAGCCACGGGGCTGGGAATATGATTTTCATGATTGGGACTGGAAGAATCGTCGATCAAGAAGTGATTGTTGATCAATATTTCTTGCCAGGCCCTGAACATGAGCTTGCGTTTTACACGTACTTTTTACAACAAGTACACAACCTTGATGCGCTCGTCACATACAATGGAAAAGCATTTGATTGGCCACAAGTGAAGACGAGGCATACTCTTTTGCGTGAACAGTTGCCAAAACTTCCGGAGTTTGGCCACTTTGATTTGTTGCATGCCGCAAGAAGGTTATTCAAACACGATTTAGAGTCTTGTCGTTTATCACAAGTCGAACAAGACATCTTGAATTTAGAGCGTACAGAAGATACACCTGGTTATCTCGCTCCAATGCTTTATCAAGATTATATGACGGAAAATGATCCCGATTATGTAAAAGGAGTATTCGAACACAACGAGCAAGACATTGTTTCGTTATTTCAACTGTACGTGGAATTATCTGATCGGGTGCTATCAGGTGGGTTTTCAAACGGTGAGCGGTATGAAGTTGCTCGTTGGTGGAAGCATTTAGGTTATGTGGATGAGGCCATTCATAGATTTCGTGAAATAACAAATGAGACGAATGAGTTTTATCGTTTATCGCTGTTTGAACTCGCGTCACTTCTAAAGAAAACTGGAAACGCTACAGAAAGCCACTCTTTATTTCTTCAGCTACTCGAAAGTAATGAGGCAACGTGCATACAGAAGCAGCAGAAGCCGTTGTGATTTACTATGAGCACGAGTTACGTAATTATCATAAAGCGCTTGCTCTTTGTGAACGTGTGATGCATGTGAACACGCTAAACGATCGTGAACGAGAAAAGTGGTCGTATCGTTCAGAGCGCTTAATTCGGAAAATAGGAAATGCTAGCGACTAATTATTTCCCGGGGAAGCGCAAAATCCGCCATTTTCCTACGTTTCTGCTACGTAAATTCGACATGGATTTGCCCAATCCTACTAAAATAGGTACTTGCACGATATCGCTCGCCTCCTCTTTTACATATTGTAATAGTGAACTTACAATCAAGGAGGAGTTAACATGAGACATCATCACAAAGGGTGTGGCCATCACCACCACATGCAAAATCATGGCTGTAACGGAAATGGAAACCAACCAATCGTTTTACCTGCGGTTGTTCACCCTTCAAAAAACAGCACGTCATTTAGTGACCAAGAGTATATTATTCCAGAGGTACACCCATCGCACCACACGCACGTGCACAAAGACGTATACAAGCACGTTCATAGCCACCCTCATACAACAGATAACGTTTATGAGTGTGAAACAGAGCAATTCGACTGTGGACCTGGAAACGGTGCATTTGGCGGACAGATGATGAACGACAACGGTTTCGGCGGATACGGTGGTCATCATGGGAAGCATGGAAAAGGCTGCGGCCATCGCCCTTGGTAATGGCTAGCTGTCTGTAAGGACAACCATCTAGGCGAAAGTACCGACACATCAGTGTCGGTACTTTTTTAGGTAGATGGAGGTGAATCTCACGCTTGAAATTGACTTTTCCACAACGATCTGAAAAAATATTGCTATACGATGGAAGAGATTACGAGTATGAGGTGAAGCCGATGTCAGTAAATGCACAGTTAAATGCAAAGAAGATTCTTGACAAAGAATTTAAGACGAGCATGAAAGGCTACAATAAAGAAGAGGTTGACCAGTTCCTCGATTTTGTTATTCAGGATTATGAATTGTTTCAAGAGCACGTGACAAAGCTTGAGAAAGAGATTGAGCAGCTTAAGAAGATGCAATCAACGCCGCAAGTTCAACGTCAACGAAGCGCTGCTTCGCAGCAACCTGAACGTGCTCAAACGCCTGTAGAGACACATTCAGCTACTCAAGTAGGTACGACCAATTACGATATCCTCAAAAGACTATCAAACCTTGAAAAAGAAGTGTTTGGGAAGAAGCTAAGTGAGTAACGGAGTCGTTCACGTATATGTTGATGCTGCTTGTGCTGGGGATCCTGGTGCTTGTGGCATTGGGGTTTTTTGAAACATCCATCTGGAGAAGTAGAGCGAATTTCAAAACGAATTACTTCGACCCATATTCACGCAGCCGAATTTATTGCGCTAAAAGAAGGAATTGCATTTGCCCACGCGAAAGGATATCGCGAGGGGCGTTTTTTTACAGATTCTCAACTTGTGGACCAATCCGTGAATAGTGGCAAGGTTCACAATGCAACCTATCGCCCGTTATTACATGACGTTTTACTAGAAAGCGCGGAGTTTGATTTGTTTTTTGTTAGTTGGGTAAGCTCCAGTAAGAATAAAGAAGCAGACCATCTTGCAAAACAAGGCATTCATAAACAAATTTAACACTTAACGTTGCAGAAAAGACTATTCCACGTTATAATACAGCTTGCGCATATGCTGGAACTCTTCGGGCAATCGCGCCGTTTCTTTAGAATCGGTGAGGAAAGTCCATGCTCACACAACCTTAACTGGATGTAGTGTTCGTGCTTGACGAAACAATAAGTCAAGGCAGCTTACTTGTAAGTTGACGGCGCTTGGAACACCTAAGTCAATCGATATGGTGAACCATCGTAACGTGCCACAGTGACGTAGCTTCTCGGAAACGAGAAGAGTGGAACGAGGTAAACCCCACGAGTGAGTAACCCAAAATATGGTAGGGGCACTTTTTCGGTGGAAACATACGAAAGAGGCGAATATATCGCAGATAGATGATTGCCGTCGTCGTGTGAGGTCAACAGCCTTAGCACGTCGATACAGAACATGGCTTATAGAAGGTTTCCAGCCTCTAGAGGACCCCGTTTTCGGGGTTTTTTTACTTTATGCATGAAACTCAGTATAATCATAGACGAATTGATAAAAGAAAGTAGGGGTACGAATGAGTGAGACGTACACATTCATTGCAACCGCAACGATGGGACTTGAAAGCATTGTCGCAAAGGAAATTAAAGCATTAGGATATAAAACGACAGTTGAAAACGGCAAGGTCATGTGGGACGGACCGATTGAATCCATGATTGAAGCGAACCTTTGGGTACGTACTTCGGACCGCATTAAGCTTGTTGTTGGTGAATTCGATGCATTTACCTTCGATGAACTGTTTGAGAAAACGAAAGCTCTTCCATGGGAAGATTTCATTCCTGTATACGGAGAGTTCCCAGTAGATGGTCGTTCGGTGAAATCGACGTTATTTAGTATTTCAGATTGTCAACGGATCGTAAAAAAGGCCGTCGTTGAACGGTTGAAAGAAACATACAATCAAGAATGGTTCAAAGAAGATGGGCCGAAATTCCAACTAGAAGTTGCCCTTTTAAAGGACAAAGCAACGCTTACAATTGATACATCAGGAGAAGGTCTTCATAAGCGTGGCTATCGTCGATTACACAACCGTGCTCCACTAAAAGAAACGCTTGCTGCTGCACTGATTTCACTCACGAACTGGCGCTACGATGAGCCGTTTTTAGATCCATTCTGTGGTTCTGGCACGATTCCAATTGAAGCGGCTTAATGGCTAAGAATATCGCTCCTGGCTTGTATCGTAACTTCGAATCTGAACAATGGCCTTGGATTGATGAAAACCTTTGGGCAGAAGCTCGTGAACGAGCAAAAGCAAAAATTGTTGACCGAGAGATTAAAATATACGGTTCAGATCATGACCGTGAACTAATTGAGCTTTCAAGAGAGAATGCGAAACTTGCTCACGTACCAGAGATACAGTTTGAGCGAAATGCTGTACAAGACCTTAAAGCTCCAGCTGAACGAGGCATTCTCGTTGCAAACCCACCTTACGGTACGAGATTAGAAGACGAGAAGACAGTCAAGCGTATTTATACGCAACTCGGTGATGTTGTGCAAGATCACTTCCCATTCTGGTCGGTTTATGTCATTACTGCGAATGAACAATTTGAAGAAGCCTATGGCGAAAAGGCTACAAAGAAACGTAAATTGTATAACGGGAACATCAAGACAGATTATTATCAGTTCTGGGCAAAGCGCAAATAGCATATTTCTCCTTAAAAGTGCGTATACTAACGATATGTTTTTTTAAGGAGGCATGGACGTGTTCAAAACTGAATACAATTATCTTGAACTCAAACAAATACAATCGGCAATTACTTCTACAAAAGATTCACTCACTCATGTCAGTTTGACGACTGAACAACAGGCAAACGTAAACAATGCAATGAGTGCGGCCCATGTCGCATATCAACGAGCTCATGACTACGTTTTCTACCGACGTAAAAACTGCTGAACGTTCAGCAGTTTTTCTTATGGTTTTTTATGAATGCAAGAGAGCCGCACGTCAACGTTTAGTATGATAAGATTTTAGAGAACTGCTAAACATGGAATGAATTGATTACGTAAACGAAGTAAGGAGGAAGTAAAATCATGAGTTTCCAAAACCCTTCAAGAGAAGAGATTGGTAAGATTCTAACGAAAGCAAAACGCATTGCGGTCGTCGGCTTGTCTGATGATCCTTACCGTACGTCTAATAGTGTGTCTCAAGCGATGCAAGATGCAGGATACGAAATTATTCCTGTAAATCCAATGATTGATGAGGCGTTAGGTGTTAAAGCTGTCTCTTCATTGTCTGAAGTCGAAGGTCCTATTGATATTGTTAATGTGTTCCGACGTAGTGAGTTTGTTGTTGATTTAGCGAAAGAGGCAGCAAAAACGAATGCTAAAGTATTTTGGACTCAACTGAACGTTGTAAGCGATGAAGGTGCAACAATTGCAGAAGATGCTGGTATGACCGTTATTATGGATCGATGCATTAAAGTAGAGCACAGCATCACCACATAGAAACCCCCCCTTCTTTGAAAGAAGGGGGTAATTTTACGTTATTCAGCTAAAGGTCTTGGATCTTCTAAGTAGCTTAAGATCCCTTCAGCAGCTCGGTAAGAAAGTGCACCTACTGTAGGCGTTGGGTTGTACCCACTGTTGTGCGGGAACGCCGAAGCACCAACGACAAATAAGTTTTCACAATCCCACATTTGTAAATAGTTGTTTACCGCAGACGTCTCAGAATCTGCTCCCATAATTACTCCACCTGTGTTGTGAGTCGTTTGATAAGGCATAATGTTATAATCGCCAATATCAGGGTTTGAGACAACTTCATTGGCACCCATCTCTTCAAGAATCTCTGTCAGTCTTGCAGATTGATGAGCAGCTAAGTTACGGTCTTGTTCTGTAAAGTTGTAGGTCATACGTAGAAGCGGATCGCCATGAGAATCAGTATAAGTCGGGTCTAAATCTAGGTAATTATATCGATAAGGCAAGCTTGCACCTTGAGAACCTAGAGACAATGTACGATAGAAGTAATGAGCAGACGCTTCTTTAAACTCTTTCCCCCATGTCGGTGTACCTGGCGGGACAGGGTTTGTTGCGATTGGGCGGATCCCTGTATTCGTATGCTGAATTGTACCACCGTGTAAGAAATCGAGATCGCTATGATCAAAGTTATCAGCATTATAGTCATCGACTTGACCACCGAGTGCTCCGGCACCTGCGTACAAGTTGAATTGCTCATCGAAAAATCCTTGAGCACTAGCCATTACTTGATAACAATAGTTCTTCCCGATCACGCCTGTTTCACTTTCTGGGTCGTAAGGATCGCCAATTCCAGATTGCAGCAATAAGCGTGTGTTGTTCATGACATACGATGTTAAGATGACAATATCTGCTGGCTGGAAGTAGTCTTCACCAGTTCTCGTGTCCGTAAAGTACACGCCATCCGATTGGTTGCCGTCATACGCAATTTCACGAACGTTTGAATGGGTACGAATTTCAAAGTTTCCAGTTTCAAGTGCTGTTGGAATAACCGTAATTAACGGATCAGACTTCGCTTGATAGTCACACCCGAAACGTTCACAAAATGAACAGTACATACACTGATTGATCGTTTTACCGTCTGGGTTTGTGTACGTTTCTGAAAGGTTAGCAGAGGCACTGATGTATGGATGTAAGCCAAGACTTTCGGCAGCTTCTGCAAAAATCCTCATTGATTTCGTCTGTTTCATTGGTGGTGTTGGGAATTCAGTAGATCGTGGAGCGGTCATTTCGTTGTCTTCTCCAGAAGTACCAATTGTTTCATCGAACTTCGCAAAATACTCTTCCATATCGTCGTATGATATGCCCCAGTCTTGCAAAGGCATATCGTCTGGAATTCTGTCTTCTCCGTACTTGTCGATCGTCTGAGTACGGATTTCAAAGTCATAAGGGTAGAATCTCGGACATTGACCATTCCAGTGGATCCCAGCGCCACCAACGTCTGTACCGAGTAAGAATGATCCATCTGACGCATTGGAAGCGCGAGCATGTCTTGGTCATTTCTAAACGTCAGCGTCTCTTTCGATAAATCTTGCATTAATTCGTAGCGAATCGCATAACGCAATTCATCTTTTTGCATGATAAAGTCGTTAATTTTACGGTCGCTACCTCGTTCTAAACCGATGCATTCGTAACCTGCTTTTGCAAGTTCAGAAGCAATGATACCGCCAGACCAGCCGACGCCAACGATTGCAACTTGTTTTCTTGGTAATTCTGTTGCCATAGTTACGTAACCTCCAAAACTTTTAATTAACGTAAACCAAACGATTTACGTATGGTGTGCATGTAAGCTAACTGGCTCCATTTCAATGAATTCATCCGCTTCGATCACATCAAAGAATGCCATTTGTCCACCAGGGTATTTCTTAATGCGCCAACCGTCCATATTTAAGTTACCGCCGTAGACAGGATCTGAATAAACACCTTCTAAAGTCGCCTGACGTAGCATCGTAAAAAATGCATCTGAAGCGACACCAGTCATGTCAACTTCAGCATTTTGAAAAGCACCTAAAATCTCATCTTGTTGTTCGCCATCAAGGTCAAAGAAGCTTCGCCATGCTCATCCTGTGCGATCTCTTGGATCTTTGACACTCCGTAGAGGAATACTTCACGTCGACGCATCCCGGTTTGTGGGCCTTGAGTCGGTGCGCCTTCATGGAAAGGACCTTCCATGTATTCCCGAGAATTAAAGCCATACTCACCGGCAAGCTGCTTATCAATAAAGAAAGGAACAGCGAGTGCGACGGCTCCAGGACCTGAATCATCCTCTGGGAAGATACGTTCTACGGCTGCACTAAGTACACGGAAGTCTTCTTGACGCTTAAAAAACATTCTTGCTTTTGTTAATTGTTCACCGCCTGATTGATCGGTTTGTTCTCCTTCGGTGTCTGTTGCAGGTGAAGTCTCGTCTGTGAACGAATTCGTTAGTAGACTGCCTAAAATCCCCCCACCAACAACACCACCGACGACGAGTCCACTGTTTTTAAGAAAGTCTCGTCGTGTCATGCCAGATTGGTTATTTTCTTCTGCCATAATGGGTTCACTCCTTTTAACCGTCATTACGATTGTTTCTTGCGCATTTTACTTTTGCCCATATTTGGTTAAAATTACTCAAAAAAGAAAAAAGTTACGTATTCTTCTTTGAATTTGGCGAGCTTATATTGAGAAATTGGGAATCACATGCAAATATAGCTTGAAAACATACGTTCTTAACCTGTATTGTATAAAGAGAACAAATCGGCAAAGACCGAGATAGAGATGCCTATACAGTAGGCTTTTTGTTTCTGTTTAGGAAAGGGGTCACTTAGATACGTGAGTCAAGATAAAGATCAAACACTTGAATATAATGATGATGCGATTCAAGTACTTGAAGGACTTGAAGCTGTCCGTAAGCGACCTGGTATGTACATCGGGAGTACGGATACGAGAGGGTTGCATCACCTTGTTTATGAAATTGTAGATAATGCTGTCGATGAAGCGATGGCGGGTTTTGGTAATCATATTAAAGTGATCATTCATAAAGACGATAGTATTTCGGTAGAGGATGAAGGACGCGGGATGCCTGTTGGGACGCACCGAACAGGTCGACCGACGCCAGAAGTGATTATGACGGTTCTTCATGCAGGTGGTAAGTTCGGTCAAGGCGGATATAAGACGAGTGGAGGTTTACACGTAGGTGCTTCGGTAGTAAACGCATTGTCGTCTTCACTTGAGCTTACAATCCATCGTGATGGCCATAAATATCGCCAACGATTCGAACGTGGTGGCGTTCCCGTTACGACGCTTGAAAAGGTTGGCAATACGAGAAAGTCTGGAACGATCGTTCACTTCAAACCAGACGAAACGATGTTCCAAACGACAAACTATCAGTATGAATCGCTTTCAGAACGGTTGAGAGAAAGTGCATTTCTTCTTGGTGGAACGTCCATTACGCTCATTGATGAGCGCAAAGGCAAAGAGAAAAGCGAGACGTATCAATACGAAACCGGAATTGATGCGTTTGTTGAATACTTGAACGAAGATAAAGAGGCGCTTCACAACGTTGCTTCTTTTGACGGTGTTCATCAAGACATCCATGTGAATTTTGCTTTTCAGTTTAACGATGGCTATACAGAAAACATCTTGTCATTCGTTAACCATGTTCGCACGAGAGACGGCGGAACTCATGAATTTGGAATGAAGTCTGCGTTTACAAGAGCTGTTAATGAGCATGCAAGAAAGCTACAGCTTCTAAAACAAAAGGATAAGAACCTTGATGGCAATGATATCCGCGAAGGATTAACTGCAGTTCTGTCTATTCATATACCTGAATCATTACTTCAATTCGAAGGTCAAACGAAGAGTAAACTCGGTACGCCAGAAGCACGTCAAAGTGTCGATCACCTTCTTTCTGAGAAGCTCGTATACTTTTTTGAAGAAAACCCTAAATTAAGCACGCAATTAATTAAAAAAGCGATAAAAGCTCAAGAAGTACGTGAAGCTGCCCGTAAAGCAAGAGAAGAAGCGCGAAGTGGTAAGAAAAACAGCCGTAAAGATGCGCTTTTAAGCGGTAAGCTCACCCCAGCTCAATCGAGAAACCCAAAGCGCAATGAATTGTATCTCGTCGAAGGGGACTCTGCAGGAGGTTCTGCAAAGCAAGGTCGTGATCGCAAATTTCAAGCAGTCTTGCCCCTCCGAGGGAAAGTCATTAACACTGAACGTGCAAAGCTTGATGACATTATGAAGAACGAAGAGATTCGCACGATTATTTATAGCATTGGTGCAGGTGCTGGGACGGACTTCTCTGTGGAAGACTGCAATTACGATAAAGTGGTCATCATGACAGATGCTGATACCGATGGTGCTCACATTCAAGTCTTGCTACTAACGTTTTTCTATCGTTACATGCGTCCGCTCATTGAGGCAGGAAAAGTATTTATTGCACTGCCACCACTTTACAAAGTCGAAAGAGGCACAGGTAAAGGGAAAAAGCTTGAATATGCTTGGGATGAGTCCGAATTAAAAAGAGCCATTGAAAAGGTTGGAAAAGGTTACACGATCCAGCGTTACAAAGGTCTTGGTGAAATGAACGCTTCCCAATTGTGGGAAACGACGATGAACCTGAGACACGTACGCTCGTACGCGTTCGAGTTGAAGATATTGCTAGGGCTGACAAGCGTGTGGCTACGTTAATGGGTGATAAAGTCGAGCCGCGTAGAAAATGGATTGAATCACATGTCGCCTTTGGCTTAGATGAGGAAACGAACATCTTAGACAACGAAATGCTCGTTGCAGAGGAGGACGACACCCGTGCAAGAAGCTGAAAAGTATTTGGATTTACCACTTGAAGAAGTGATTGGAGATCGCTTCGGACGGTATAGTAAGTACATTATTCAAGAACGAGCGCTACCGGATGCTCGGGATGGCTTAAAGCCTGTACAACGACGGATTCTTTACGCGATGCTCCGAGATAATAACTTGTCTGATAAACCGTTCCGTAAATCCGCAAAAACGGTCGGAAATGTAATCGGTAATTATCATCCTCACGGTGACTCTTCTGTTTATGAAGCACTCGTTAGGATGAGTCAATCGTGGAAGATTCGTAAAAACCTCGTCGAAATGCACGGCAACAACGGTTCTATTGACGGAGATCCCCCTGCTGCGATGCGTTATACCGAAGCACGTCTCTCTGCGCTTGCAGAAGTGATGTTACAAGACATCAAAAAAAATACAGTCGAGTATATCCCGAACTTTGATGACACAGAAGAAGAGCCAGTCGTTTTACCTGGCTACTTTCCTAACTTACTCGTCAACGGGTCGACAGGGATCTCTGCGGGTTATGCAACAGACATCCCTCCTCATCATTTAGGGGAGATCATCGACGGTGCGATTTTATTACTTGATCGGCCGAATTCCGATGTGAAAGACTTGATGAATGTGATTCAAGGTCCAGATTTTCCTGGTGGAGGGACCATTCAAGGATATGAAGGATTAAAGAAGGCTTATGAGACGGGGAAAGGACGAATTGTTCTCCGTGGAAAAGCCGAATTCGAAACACTTCGAGGCGGGAAAGAACAAATCGTCATTACAGAGATTCCGTATGAGGTAATCAAAGCGAATCTCGTTAAGCGTATGGATGAAATTCGCTTTGATAAAAAATCGACGG
Source organism: Geomicrobium sp. JCM 19038 (assembly GCF_000698125.1). Classification (GTDB taxonomy): domain Bacteria; phylum Bacillota; class Bacilli; order Bacillales; family Marinococcaceae; genus Geomicrobium_A. The sequence continues at coordinate 477,238 of NZ_BAXA01000001.1, forward strand.
GATTGCCGAAGTTCGTGATGAAACGGATCGCACGGGGCTAAGAATTGTTGTCGAGTTAAAGAAAGAAGCCGATGCGAAAAGCATCCTGCATTATTTGTACAAAAATACTGACCTACAAGTGAATTACAACTTTAACATGGTCGCTATTTCTGATAAGGCACCAAAGCTTCTCGGATTAAAATCGCTCTTAAATGCGTATCTCGATCACCAAAAAACGGTCACAACGAATCGAAGCCGTCATGATTTAGATCAAGCTTTAAAGCGTAAGCATATTGTTGAAGGGCTTATTAAAGCGATTAGCGTGCTTGATGAGCTCATTCAATTAATCCGAGAATCTAACGACAAACAAGATGCAAAGAACAATATTATGCAACGTTTTGGATTTACGGAAATGCAAGCAGAAGCGATTGTTACGTTGCAACTTTATCGATTGACGAACACAGATATCCAAACGCTAGAACGTGAAGCTAGTGAATTGGATGAAACGATTAATTCGCTTAATGAAGTGTTAAACAACCCGAAAAAGCTCGTCCAAACGATTAAAAAAGAACTAAAACAAGTCAAGAAGACGTTTGCAGATGAAAGACGAACGAACGTTGAACGAGATGTTGAAGAACTCAAAATCGACATGCAGACGATGATTCCTCAAGAAGATGTCATCGTCACCGTAAGCCGAGAAGGCTACGTGAAACGGACGAGCGTTCGATCGTTTACAGCTTCCAATGACGAACGACCTGGCATGAAAGAAACGGACGATTTAACGTTCTTTAAAGAAATGAATACGACAGAGACGATTCTTATCTTTACTGAAAAAGGTCAGTACCTTTATGTGCCGATTCATCAACTTCCAGATATTCGTTGGAAAGACAATGGTCAACACGTCGCAAACCTCGTGCCTATTTCACCTGAAGACCGTGTGGTAAGCGTTATTCCTGTTGAACAATTTCATGAAGATCAGTTCCTCGTTTTTATTACGAAGAACGGCATGATTAAGCGAACACCACTTAGTGAATATCAAGCACAGCGTTTTAACAGGGCACTCGTTGCTTTGAAATTAAAGGCAGATGACCTCGTGCGCTCTGTTGATGTAACGAACGGTAAAGATGAAGTGATGATTGTAACTCGCCTCGGTTACGGCTTACGGTTTGATGAAGAAGAAGCCAATATTGTCGGACAACGAGCGGCAGGGGTAAAAGCAATCGCATTGAAAGACGATGATTTCGTTACGTCAGCATTTACATTTGATCCAACTCAGGTGAAGACAATGCTCGTTACGACTCAGCGAGGGGCGATGAAGCAAGTAAAAGTATCATTGTTTACGAAGAGTAGTCGAGCTAAGCGTGGGTCAACGATGGTTCGTGAGCTTAAGCGAAGTCCGCATTTCGTCGTGCAAGCATGGCCCGTTACGACAGAGAGTAACGCTTTTGTTGCTCGTACTGAGAATGGCGACACTGAACACGTCGAAGGTGGATCAATTAAAGAGTATGATCGTTATCAAACAGGAAATTATGTCGTAGATACAGATACAAGTGGCATGATTGAAGATGTTTGGCCATATATTGATCATAGCCAAAAAAAATGAGGATAGTCGAATTGAGAAAGTCTCACAGAACGTGATGTGAGGCTTCTCATTCGTTATTGTAAAGAACGGAGAAAAAATATGAAAGCCGGTACGCATTTGGTCGGTGCCGTTGCATTAACGACCCTTTATGATCGATTCGTGCCTGTGTCATGGGGGGCGCCACCAGAGGGAATTGAATCGTTTGTTATGCTTGGTGCCGCGTTAATCGGGGGACTTTTGCCAGACATTTGTCACCCCAATTCTACAGCAGGCAAAAAAATATCATCTCTATCTGTCATGATAAGAGGTGTATTTGGTCATCGGACGTTCACACATAGTTTACTGTTTTTACTTATTGTAGGTGTCTTAACTGGACTCATCCCAGGTACATATGGTGTAGCCATTCAAACCGGAATTATTATCGGTATGATTAGTCATTATGTATTAGATATGCTAACCTCTCGAGGGATTCGACTGTTTTATCCAATTCCTACGATGGTTCGGTTTCCGTGGCATACGAAAACGGGTTCGTTCTTAGGGGAAGGCAGTGTCTTGTTCGTTTGTATGCTATGGATTAGTTATTATAGCTTAGAATACGTAGGGGTAATTGGCTGAAAATTGTCGAAAAATGATTGTTGCAACGCGACTTTTGGCTTATAATAAACATCAATGTCATGTTTAGGGGATGGGTGACAATGATCCGACGTTTAACAATCGCTTTATCGCTTCTGCTTTGTGTGTCATTGTTCGGTAGTAATGACGTAACGGCAACGTCTAAGGGACTTGGAAATAAATATGTTTCAGCACATGAGAAATCAACAATTTCTAAAATCCTAACGACAGAACTTGATGAAGTTCAAGCAGAGGCTGCGATCGTTGTCGATGTGAATACAGGTCAATTGTTATGGCAAAAGAATGCTAGAGAACCGTTAGCACCAGCGAGTATGTCAAAGATCATGACGATGTATCTCGTATTAGAAGCGATTGAAGACGGAGAAATTAATCGTGACGACGTTGTAACGATTAGTGAAGAGGCTGTAGATACGGGTGGAAGTACGATGTTTTTACAAGAGGGAGCAGAATGGACCGTGAAGGATTTATTTGTCTCAATGGCCTTAGCTTCTGCGAACGATGCTTCGGTTGCTTTGGCAGAACACCTCGCATCTGATGAGAAGAGTTTCGTGAAGAAAATGAATGAAAAAGCAGCTGAGTTTGGTCTTTCAAGTCATGCGAACTTTGTGAATAGTCACGGATTACCACAACCGAAAACGAGAGAAGAATCTACGTTAACTGCATATGACACGGCAATGATTGGCTATCACCTCATTCAAGATTATCCTGAAGTGATTGAGTTAACTGAAAAACCTCAGTTTACGTTGTCGTTTTCAAATCAACAATTTTACAATACGAACCAACTACTTGATCGACAAGTAGAGATTGAACAATTGAACGATTCGCTACAACAACTAGAGGATGAAGAAGAACGTCAAGAACTTGAAGACCAACTCCTTTTGATGGATGAAGGGTTACAAGGAATGGACGGACTGAAAACGGGTTACACGAACCGTGCAGGGTATTCATTTATAGGAACTGCAGAACGAGGTGGCCAAAGATTGTTATCTGTCGTAATGAAACAGATCGAATCGATCTCGTTTTCAAGCAACGGAGACGTTATTAGAAGCAGGGTTCGATCATTATACTGCAGATCGAGTCGCTGCGAGCGACTGAAATCGTGCCAATTATTCAAGACAAGAGCCGAATCCATGTACTCTACATGGATTCGGCTCTTTATTTTGTCTCGTAAGATAAATTGACAATACACTATACGCAAAAAACGTATTGACTTCTCGTTTCGCATTCGATAGGTTTATATAAGAATATTCTGTTATATTACAGGGTTAAAGTTAGGAGAAATGTACTAATGTTATAACGAAGTAAAAAAAAACGAAACATACATACGGATAATAGTCTTGATAATTAGTCAATGGACAAAGCTGGGGGAAATCGCAATGAAGAAGGTAAAAGGGGGAGTTGTAGGCTTATGCATTGCAGCGCTCGCATTAACTGGATGCATAACGAATACGACGTCAACAGGTGAAGAGATTCATGAATGGAATATGACAATTACGGTAGGGCCAGGTTCTACATGGTATGAAGGCGCTGTGAAATTTGCAGAAGATTTAGAGAGAGAATCGGACGGTCGGATGCAAATAGAGATCTACACGAATGAACAGTTATCAGCGGGTAATCAAGAAGCAGGCGTTGAACAGCTAATGGACGGTCTCAAAGACTTCTCGTATAACTCTAGTATTATTTATGCAGGTGTTGACCAACGCTTCGGTGTTTTAAGTGCGCCATTTTTAATCAATGATTATGACGATGCCCACCGAGTGTTAAATGGAGAGAGTGGACAAATCATTGAAGACATGCTGAGAGAACGGGGAGTTGAACCACTTGGATTTGGTGAGAGTGGCTTTCGTCAAATTACAAATGACACGTTACCGATTCGTACACCTGAAGATCTTGATCATCTAAAATCCGTGTCCCGAACATGGGTGTGTTAACGAACCTCTTCCGCACACAAGGGGCGGACCCGATTACGATGCCGTTTTCTGAGGTGTATACAGCTCTGCAGCAAGGAACCATCGATGGTCAAGAGAATCCAGTAGACGTGACGTATTCATCGGGTCTTGTCGAAGTACAACAATACATGACGATGTGGAATTATGTCTACGATGCGATCATTTTAGGGATGAATAAAGACTTGTATGATTCATTACCTGAAGAAGATCAAGCGTTAATTCGAGAAGTTGCTGCTGAAGCGAATGACTATCAAATTCAAATCACTCGTGAAAAAGAAGCCAAGCAGCTGGAAGAATTAGAAGCGGCAGGAATGGAGATCTATTATCCGACTGAAGAAGAAATTGAACAATTTAGAAACGACTCACAACCTGTCTATGATCAATTTCGTGACATTTGGGGCGAAGATCATATGCAAACATTTTTAGATGAAGCGATGGGAAGTGAGGGAGTCGAATGAAGTGGTTAACCTATATTGAATATGGACTCGTCATTGTTGCGATGGCTGGGATTGTCAATCATTACGTTTGGCAACGTGTTGTCACGATATTTCTTTGATACGTCCTTTGCCTTTGCAGAAGAAATTACGATTAATTTGTTTGTACTTGCCACATTTATCGGTGCATCGATTGCAATTAAAAGACAAGCTCACTTTCGGTTTCAATTTCTTTATGACAAAATGAGAAATCCAGTTAAGCGCATGACGTTACTCTTGACAAGCGCGCTCATGCTAACCTTTTTGTTACTAACGTTTCTATTTGGTTTAGAACTGGTTATCAATCAGTTTGAGCGTGGGCGTATGACACCAGCTCTTATCATTCCGCAATGGTTATTTACACTGTCAATTCCTGTCGGTTCACTGTTTTGCATGATTCGAACAGTAGAGAGTACCTTCCATTCATGGAACGGTATGAAACGAAACGAATCGCATCAATGGTTAAACATCGAATCGAAGAGTAAGGAGTTGGATGGGTAATGTTAACCGCGCTTATGTTTGTTTTGTTTTTTGTTTTAATTTTTATTAACTTGCCTGTCGCATTCGCCTTAGGCATTGCAGCAGTTGTTGTACTTTTAATCGATAGTGGGTGGAGTTCACTTGGACTCATTCCTAGCATCATGTACTCTTCGATTTCATCATTTACATTGCTTGCAATTCCTTTTTTCGTGTTAGCAGGTGTGATTATGGGTTACTCAGGAATCTCTAAACGCTTAATTGACTTTGCCTATCTCGCGTTCGGACATCGCAAAAACGGGATTGTTATTGTGGCGATCGTAGCGGCATTCTTTTTCTCAGCTATCTCTGGTTCAGGACCCGCAACCGTGGCTGCCATGGGTGCTCTTTTAATACCTGCTTTGATTCAAAATGGTTTTCCTGCAAACCGAGCTTCTGCTCTCGTCGCAAGCTCTGGTTCGTTAGGAATTATTTTACCACCGAGTATTGCATTTATCGTTTTTGGTGTTATTGCGAGTGACTTTGCGAGTGTATCGATTAGTCGACTTTTCGTAGCAGGAATTGTCCCAGGCATTTTACTTGCTGTTGGTCTTCTCGTTGCTAGTATTTTTGTAAGTAAGCAAAACAAGCAACTGATGAAAGCTCGCAATGAAGCTGCTCCTGTCATTGAGAAAGCGCCACTCATAGATGTGCTCAAAGCCTTTGTGAAAGCACTTTTAGGACTCATGATTCCAGTGATCATTCTAGGTGGTATTTATTCAGGAATGTTTACACCAACGGAAGCGGCAGTCATTGCGGTGTTTTATGCACTCATCGTTGGCCTGTTCTTCTATAGAGAATTAAAACTAAAAGACATTCCGAAAATTCTAATTGATGCTTCCGTTCAATCTGCGGTAATCATGTTCATTATTGGGGTTGCGTCATTATTTTCATATATTATTACGACACAACAAATCGCATCAACGATTACATCGTCTGTACTTAGCTTAACTGCGAATCCGTTTGTACTATTGTTCATGACCGCGGTCATTTTACTTGTTGTTGGTGCGTTTATTGATGCCATTTCAGCGTTTTATATTTTTATTCCTCTTTTGATGCCAATTTTACTTGAGGTAGGGGTAGATCCAACGACAATAGGCGTTATGATGACGGTTAGCCTTGCAATTGGATTGTTTACGCCACCAGTCGGATTGAATTTGTTTGTTGCGAGTGGAATTTCAGGTGTTTCTTCAGAAAGTATCGTACGAGGAATTGGTCCGTATTTAATTGCATCTATCATTGTTTTACTCATCGTAATGTACGTACCGATTGTCTCGAATGGTTTGCCAGATTTATTAGGGATGTAGCAGGGAAATAAAAAGGAAGCGAGAACTAGTGTTTATTGGGAGGAGAGAGAAGAATGGCTAAAGAAAATCTATTTGAAGGTTTGCCATCAACAGCTGTATCTGACGGTTTGAAAGGGTATAACCATATGAAGAACGGTGTGTATCCACTCAAAGAAGAGTGGAAGCTCAGTGGACCAGCATTCACGGTCGATGTGTCGGGTGGAGAAAATTTATCCCTTTTAAAAGCGATTAAAAGTGCTTCTGAAGGCGATGTATTGGTCATTGACGGTAAAGGTGAGCGAAGTGTTGCGATTGCAGGAGACTTTATCGTTGGATTAGCGAAGACACTTGGCTTAAATGGAATCGTAGTAGATGGCGTCATTCGTGATTTAGAAGCGATTCGGGATCTTGATTTTCCAGTCTTTTGTTTAGGGACAACACCGGTTGCGAGCAAGAAGAATGAATACGGAAAGCTTCAAGTCCCAATTACTTGTGGTGGCGTTGTCGTTAACTCTGGTGATTATGTTGTAGGTGATCTTGATGGTGTTGTAGTCGTACCAAAAGCAGATGCAAATGACGTTTACAAGAAAACGTTAGATAAAATTGCAAAAGACGAAAAAAGAGAAAACGAGATTGGCGAAGACAAAGAAAAAGCACGTAAGTATTTAGAGCAATATTAATTCGTAGCCGACGTACATAGAAACGTGTTGGTGTATGCTCGTTACAGGTTTAGAAGAAGCCTCACTCGGGAATGTATTCGATACCGAACGAACACGATGGACCATTAATCATTTGGCAAAGGTGTGATGTTGAATGGTGAAGATTTCCCATATCAAAAAGGTTTTAGAGAACATGAGTAAAGATCATGATCAGCGTACAAGCTCTTTAAATGAAGATGTGTCATGGTTTGCGCCGATCAGTCGTAAGTTTGATGAGTTTTTACTTGAAAACAACGAGAACAATCAACACGGCTTAGAGAAGTTCACCATTCAACACCTTAAAACGTTGAAGAATGAAACTGCTGAATAACTATGGAGGCTCCCCATCATGGGGAGCCTTTCACAATTTAATCGGAATTAATTGAAGCTTTGTTGCTTCTTCGAGTAAACGGTCATTAAGTTTTTGTACTTGTTTGTTGTATGCGGTTTTAAGCAACTTTCGTTCGATCACTAAGCTTTCATTCGAAAGCGGTTGTGCCTTTAATAAGTGGTCGATATTTTTCATGTTTCGTTTTAACGTAGCGATTTCTTGTTCACACGATTGAATGTGATTTTGAAGTTCAATTGGAATTAATGACTTCGGGATAAAAATGTCTACGAGCGCTCTTACTTTTGTTATGTTTTGTTTTTTGGCAAGGTAGATTCGATGATTACCATGTCGGATGCCAAAGCGCCCGTCGGGTAATAGCAGCAACGCAATTGGATCGGCGGGGTCATCATACCATTCTCCGCGTCGTTTATAGGCCTCTTTTAGACGATCTAATTTTTGTTGGCGTAACACCTTACGGTGTGACAATGCAATGACATCATCAGGATGTATATACGTAATTCCAAATTCACAAAAATACATGTCATCTTTTTTAAACGAACGCATCACTTCATCCATATAGAGCCATTCGTTAAGGTCTGTAATTTGCACCAAAAACACCTCCTGTACAATGTATGAGTACGTTTTTGGAAGTAGGACTCAAAAAGCGAAAAACGGTTTGATTCATCCCTTTTATTAAATAAACATTCAAAAAATGCTAACGCTTCCAAAATGAGTGGGTGTAAAATAGAAGGGTAGCTATTTATAGAAAGGAAGTGGGAGAGATGACAGAAACAGTAGGTCATGTATTGCTTGAAGAAGTAGCCATGAAGAATGTACAACTCCAAAGCCGAATTGTGATGGCACCGATGACGAGAGTGTTCTCACCAGACGGAGTTCCAAATGATGAAGTTGCAGCATACTATCGTAAGCGAGCTGAAGGTGGTGTCGGTTTAATCGTTACAGAAGGCACGGCCATTGATCATCCTTCAGCAGTTATGCATAAAGATATTCCTAGATTTTATGGTGAAGAATCACTGGCAGGATGGAAGAAAGTCGTTCAAGAAGTTCATGAGGCAGGCGGGAAAATCATCCCTCAGCTATGGCACGTTGGTGCAGCTAGAAAAGCTGGAAGTGAGCCAAATGTTGAAGCAGCACCGATTAGCCATCAAGCATAAGCCTTAAAGGAAAAGAAGTACCAAAGATTCATGCGTTAACAAACGATGAAGTTAAAGACCTGGTTCATCAATTTGCAAAAGCTGCCAAACAAGCACAAGAGATTGGATTTGATGGAATTGAATTACACGGTGCTCACGGTTATTTAATTGATCAGTTCTTCTGGGAATTAACGAATCGCCGTGATGATGAATATGGTGGCAATTTAACTGGCCGTTCAACGTTTGCAGCCGACATTGTACGAGCTTGCCGTGCAGCAGTTGGAGAAGATTTCCTAATCGTTTTCCGCTATTCACAGTGGAAAGGGACTGACTATGAAGCGAAGTTAGCTCAGAATTCTCAAGAGCTAAAAACGGTATTGCAACCCCTTGTAGAAGCCGGTGTTGATGTGTTCCATTGTTCAACGAGACGTATTTGGGAGCCGGAATTTGTTGAAGAAGATCCAGACCTCACGTTAGCTGGATGGACGAAGAAAGTAACTGGCAAACCAGCAATTGCGGTTGGATCGATCGGGATTAACAAAGCTTATCGTAGTGAACATGAAAATGACACGCGTGATTTAGTCGTATCAATCAATGAAAATATTCAAATCACAGAAAAGAAAATCGAAAACGGTGAATTTGATTATGTAGCAATTGGCCGTTCGTTACTCGCAGATCCCGATTGGCCAAAGAAGTTACAAGAAAATCGTCTTGAAGATGCAACCATGTATACGAAAGAGCTTGAAGAGACTCTACGATAAGGATTTTTCTAGTCTATAGTAGTCGCTTTTTAGAAAGATGAGGTTTAAAACTTATGGGATTGCGGTAAAAGAAAGTAATTATGTTTATGAAGGGTGAGAACAAATGAAGAACAAATACACATCAACGGATCAAGAAAATCAACCTGTAGCAGTGTTTGAAGCAACAGATGACCTTGAATCAGCAACATTAAATGAAGTTCGCTCACTTTATGAACGATTGCTAATTTTACCTTGGAAATCACATACTTCAACGTCTCGAGAGAATGGGGAGATTGCCCTTATACTTTTTGAAAAAGCGAACCAAGAAGGCCATGAAATGTACTTATTAGAGACGACAACAAAAGGCAAACAAGTAGAATTGCACATTGTCGGTGGGCGTGGAGTGGATGTCTTCCGTCAAATTCCGAAAGTCTTGACAAAACAATAAGCGAGCGTGACTTGTAAGCATAATGATTGTGAAGTGAGGTAGGACTATGCTACAGTATGGATGTGCTTGATATATTGGCAAGCGCTAGGCCACCTTTATCTAGACCCTATCGACCGCCCTTTATCGGGCGGTTTTTTATTTGTGGGTTAAAACTAAATTAACAGTTTCCTTCCCATAATCCCCATCACCGTGATGAATGAGCATGTGTGGTTCATAGTAATCTCTAATATCGAAATCTTTGATCTCGTGAAAACCTACTTTTTTGTATGCGGCAACTGCCGTTTCATTCTTTCTCCATGGTCGCATTAAGTACGTTTGAATGTCATACACTTGAGTAAGAAAATTGATTACGCCACGTAGTGCTTCTTGTCCGTAGCCTTTCCCAGTATAGTGATGGTTGCGAAACCAAATATCAAGCTCCATATTTGTAATTTTGCCATGGTGATACGTATGGGCAATTGTGCCGATGATTTGATCCTCCGTTGCAATTAAAACGTACTTATTCGGACTTAGATCCCCAGAAAAAAATTCTGCTGGTTCGAATTCAACTTCTTCTAGAGTAAAATCATCTTTTGATGTAAACATTTGCTGCCAGATGGCGTCATCTTCAAAAGCCATTTGATGAATGAGTGCGCGATCTTCTTCAGTTGCTAAATAGAAGAAAAGCCGTTCGGTCGTAAATGCGAGTGTCCGTTCCATACCATCTTCCTTTCTTTAAAAATGCTACCATACTATGTTCCATTGTTCAGGGAAATTGCTCAGATAAAGACGTTGATGCTAGAATGTTGTCTTCAATGCTCGCATAATAATTGGAAATATTTTAAATTTATATAGGGATAAAGGATCTTGTTTAATATAGAAGAATCGGGATTTTACGTTCGTTTAATTACAATTTAATAAAGTATAAGAGTTTGATGACTAAGGTCTGCTAGGCTATACAGTGGACTTGTCGTCTTGAGCAAAATGGATGACTACGTAATTTTATCTAATAGTTTAGGGTGCTTTTATACGAAGATTACATACTTTCATAAAGGCAACTTGACTCTTTTTTTGTGAAAAATCGTAAATATAACAAATGGAGGTAGAAACGATGGCAAAACATTCTTTACGCTTTAGTGTTCTTGCTGCAGCCGCCCTAGTGGTAAGTGCTTGTGGATCAAGTGACGATTCAACAGATGTTGAAGAAAATGTAGCTGAGGAAGAGATTGTTGACGAAGAGAACGATCCAGAAGAGCCTGAGGAAATTGAAGAAGTTGATTTAGAAGAGGAAGACGAAGCCGATTCAGAAGAAGATGAAACCAGCAACTCTGGTGAGTTTGATGAAATGATTGCGTATATGGAAGAGACAACAGAAGGAACAGCAAATGTTCTTTTTGAAAACAATGAACAACAAATTCATGAGACAGAAGGTTTTACAGTTTCTTTAGATGGCTACACGCTCGTTGAATTAAATGATTTCCATACAAACTATCGTATTCCTTTTGATGATCAAACGGACGGTGGCGTAATTTTGGCACACTATACGGTGACGAATGATACAGGTGATGATGCGTACTTTATGCCAGCTTTGTCACTCATGTATACGGGTGCAACGAAGTACTTTAACAACTATAGAGAACTCCTACCAGAAGAAGAGCAATTAGATGTTCAACTCGCTCATTCAACCGATTATGCGATTGCAGATGGGGAGACGATCACAGGTTACTTTACGTATCCATTTGGTCAAGATCAGCTTGAAGAAGTATTAGCTGAATCAACCGCAATGATTGACGTGCCTGCTCCTCATTCTGAACTTGGCGATGTGAATTCTAACTTTGGAGACGAGGGAAGTTTTACAGTAAGCTTGAATGAAGATGGTGCAGAGCGCGCTGAACATAATGAAGCGTTTTACCCTGATCTTGTCACGGCAAATGATATGGGTGACAAAGAAATGATTGCAGAAAGTGATGGCATTAATGACAGTCAAGAACTTGGCAACACGACTATTACACTTGATGGCTATCAATTTACTGAATTCACGCCAAATGACGTTGAAGCGCCTCGTTTTGAGAACTTTACGAATGGCATCGTTTTGTTGACGGTTCAATTTGGCATTGACAACCAAGAGGACTCTGAAATTGCTCTTAGCTCAATCATGTCTAGTTTGTTGGTTAATGACGGTGCTCAATCCTTACTGAATGAAGGAATGTTACTTGATTACAGATATGATGATGTTATTGAATCCGGTGAATCTGGAGAGTTGTTACAGTTGTATACGTTAGATCAAGAACAATACGAAAAAATTTGGAAAGATAAATCATTTGAAGTTGAAATTGGTCCAATGCGTGACCAGGAATCGACGGATTTATCAAAAGGTAATCGTGTAACATTTGAATTGCCGACAGAGTAATACATGTAACGTAATTGGGTGACAAAAATCCCCTTACCTTTATTAGGTAAGGGGATTTTTGTTCAATAGATCCGCATTGAATGATCTTGACGTTAACGTCAACGTTAAGTAAACTGAAAATTAGAATATAAAATACAGGAGAGATACAACGTGGCTTGGACAATAACAGAGCTCGCTCAACAATTTGATGTGACAACGAGAACGATTCGATTTTACGAAGAAAAGGGGTTGATTTACCCTGACCGAACAGATTCAGGTCAACGAATGTATTCAAAACGCGAACTCGTTCGTTTAAGGTTAATTCTACGTGGGAAGCGATACGGGTTTTCTTTATCTGAAATTGCAGAGATGATCGAACTGTTTGATGTTGATCGGACCGAACAGAAACAACTCGAGACGACGATTACCTATGGAAAGAAGAAGGTAGCTGAACTTAACGAAACGATTGAAAGTTTCATTGCACTTCGAGATGAAATGGAAGAGATGCTCGTTTCGTTTGAAAACAAGTTACAACGCATAAACAACTTGGAATAAATAGAGGAGGGTTTAGTGTGAATATTTCACAATTGTTAGAACGGAATGCAAGAAAGTATTATGACAAAGAAGCTTTTGTTAGTGGGTCGCTTCGTCAAACGTATGGAGACGTCGATCGAATCGTTAATACATTGGCAAGCGAACTTAGAAATTTAGGCATTCAACGGGATGATCGTGTTCTGTTGTATTGCCCGAATACGATGGATTTCGTTTACAGTTACTTTGCGATCTTACGAATTGATGCAATTGTAGTACCGGTAAACGCAAAGTTCACTTCTCGAGAGCTTGCGTATGTTATTGAACATAGTGGAGCAAAAGCTTGTATTGTACATGAACAATTAATGGGTCATGCAGAGCCGCTCCTAGAGCGTCATCCGATCGTTTGGTTTACAACAGGGGAGACGAACGAACAAGTCGCTTCCATTTATCCAACTGTTGAAAGCGCTTACTGCGAAATAATTCAAAGTTCTAGAGAAAATGATGAACTTACAACGATTTTGTATACGTCTGGAACGACTGGTGATCCAAAAGGCGTGATGTTTAGTAGCCGTAACATTTTAAGTGTTGCCACGATGATGTGCATTGAAACAGAAATGAACGAGCCGTCAAAAGTGTTACATCTGATGCCGCTCACTCATTCGGCACCACTACATTTATTCTTTATAGCAGGGATGTATGTGGGAGCAACGCACATTCTTGCACCTACGTTTACGCCTGATCTGTTATTAGATCTTATTGAAGAGGAGTCTGTTACACACTTTTTCGGTGCACCAGTTGCCTATTTGTTAACTGCCAAACATGAACAAATCCAATCAAGAGATCTTTCATCGATTCAACGGTTTGTGTATGGCGGTGCACCACTATCGACTACAGAAGTGAAATTTGTTCAACAAGCGTTCCAGACCGATCGATTTATGTGCGTGTATGGTCTGACAGAAGCGGGTCCTAGTGGAACGTTTTTAGCCCCAAATGAGCACGAACGAAAAGCCGGAAGCATCGGTAAAAGAGCCGCATTAAACTGTGAAATTGATATTGTAAACGACAACGGTGATCATGTGCCACGTGGTGAAGTTGGAGAAATCGTACTTCGCGGGGAAGGAACGATGCTTGGTCTTTATAAAGATGAAGCCAAAACATTAGAAGTGTTAAAAGATGACCTCCTCTTTACGGGAGACTTGGCTCAAGAAGATGAAGATGGGTATATCTGGGTTGTTGATCGGAAGAAAGATATGATCATTAGCGGTGGAGTAAATGTCTATCCAAAGGAAATCGAACACGTATTACAAGATCATCCAGCAATTATTGAAGCAGCAGTTGTTGGTGTTCCGCACCCTGAATGGGGAGAAACGATTAAAGCGTTTCTTGTAACGACCGATGGACAATTGCCGAACATAAACGATTATTTGTCTACGCAACTCGCAAGCTACAAGATTCCTAAACTGTACGAAGCATTGGAAGAATTACCGAGAAACGCTTCAGGAAAGTTGCTAAAACAAGTGTTAAAACAAGAAAGGTTGAATCAAGATGAGTATTGAAACCGTTGAACGTGTCTTGCTAAAAAAATTAGAAGAAGCGTGTTCCCCACAGTTGTACGCATATGCAAAAGAAGAACTAAATATTTTCTACGCGAAATGTTATGAACAATTCGACGAAAGGGCAGCGCATACAGATCGTGAAGGACAGCCACGACTCATTCGTTATGATCGCTATGGGAATGATGTCTCACATGTGTGGGTAAATGAAGGGTATAAGAAGACGGTTGAAGAGACATACAATACAGGAATTGTTGGCTATGTTCACAAACCAATTCCAAAGCTCGGCTCAACCGGTAACTATTCTTATAGTTTTGCTCAAGGCTACGTACTCTCACAAGTTGAGCCTGGTTTTTATTGCCCGGTTACGTTAACGATGGCGGTAGCGTATTTGATTGATCATTATGCTGATGAGACGATTAAGCAACGATTTTTGCCTCACGTGTTAGCAACCGGTGATGTGGAATTGTATGAGGGGGCAACATTTTTAACTGAACGCCAAGGAGGATCAGATGTTGGCGCTAATGAAGTTCGGGCTGTGAAAGAAGGCGACCATTATCGAATCTACGGTGAGAAGTATTTCGCTTCTAATGCTGGGCAGTGTGGTGTTGCAGCAGTGCTCGCTCGGTGCGACGATGCACCTCCTGGTTCCAAAGGGTTAAGTCTATTTCTCGTCCCTTGGAAAGACGAGGAAGGCTCAATCAATCAGCTATATGTAAGGCGGCTAAAAGACAAACTAGGGGTACGCGCAGTGCCGTCAGGAGAAGTCATGTTTGAAGGAGCAAAAGCGTATTTAATTGGTGAAGCAGATCAAGGATTCTATTATATGATGGAAGCACTGAATCTTTCACGCATTTGTAATAGCGTAGCTTCACTTGGCATTATGAAACGCGCATTGGTTGAGGCGAAGTCGTACACGTTATCGAGAACATCATTTAAACAACGATTAATCGATTTTCCGATGATTCAAGAAAGTATTGCAAAGTTGTATGCAAGGCAAGAAATTCAATTATCAGCAGTGTTTGATTCCATCGTCGTTTATGATGAATTGACTCGTAAAGGCAACGGGGATCCGTATTTAAATCGTCTGCTTATTGCACTATTAAAAGCAAGAACAGCAGAAGAAGCGATCGCATTTTCACATGAAGCAATTGAGATTCATGGAGGGAATGGGTACATTGAAGATTTTGTAACGTCAAGGCTTTTACGTGACGCTCAAGTGTTAACCGTGTGGGAAGGGACAGAGAATATTCTTGCCCTTGAAGTGTTGCGCTTAATTACGAATTATGAAGGCGAAGCGCGTTTTTTCAAAGAAATCAATCGTCAACTCACGAAAGCAAAATTACAAATGAGTGATCATGTTTTGGTCGATGTTGAACAACATATTCACGAAGTTACGGCTGATTTTGCATATTTATCAACGTGTAACAAAGAAGAGCAGACACTACACGTACGATTGATCGCAAGAAAAATGGTGGACCTTCTTCTCGTTGTTCATGGCTATGCACGAATTGAAGATCATCGTGACCACGTTCTTGCAAACATTTATTGTCAGGCAATCTGGCATCCGAATACGCTCGACAAAGAAAAGCTGGCGACACAGTTCATCGAGGAAATCATTCATGTGAAAGATGCAGTTCTAAGTACTTCTGATAAGAGTACTTCATAACTAAAGAATTGTGAGTTTATCTAGAAGCCTTATTCGCCTACTATGCAATAAAACAAACACCTACCAAGTCGTACAAATTGTACTCTGTGAGTAATAAGAAAAATAATTCTATTACGATTATCCTATGAAGAAACAGCGGTAAGCTAGCCACACTTGTCGCTTATTCATTGATAAGTATGTAACCAATAGGATATATTTTTTAAAGCGTAAGACACATCTTATATATAGGCGTGTCTTTTTATTTTTATATACGAAATACTTGAATTTTGATAGAATATTATTAAAATAAAGTGTTTAATTTTTCAGAAAGGGTACAACGAGAAGCTATCTACATAATAATTAAAGGGGAAATGGCAATGAAAAAGAATGCTTTGCTGTTATTTAGTGTAGTGAGTGGATTAGCAATATTAGCTGCTTGTTCAGGGCAAGAAGAAGTAAGCGAAGACGAACAAGCGGTAAGTGGGGAAGAAGCAGGGAGTGAAGCTGGAGAGCTTCTATTAGCAATGCCTTCGGATGCAGTCACGTTAGATCCTCATCGCTCAAACGATATTCCATCGAACATCGTATCGACGAACCTTTATGAACGCTTAATTGAAACGGATGAGAACATGAACTTCATCCCCGGTTTAGCAAGCTCGTATGAGCAAATCGATGAAACAACGTGGGAATTTGAGTTGCAAGAGGGAGTTGAGTTTCACGACGGTGAACCGTTTAATGCTGATGCAGTAGAAGCAAACATTGAGCGCTTATTAAACCCAGAGATCGCCTCTCCCCGTGCGTTTTTGTATGACATGATCACAGAAGTTGAAAAAGTTGATGACTTTACGGTGAGACTTCATACCGAGTATCCGTTTGGACCACTGCTTCATCATCTTTCTCATGATGGTGCGAGTATGATTAGTCCACAAGCCATTGAAGAAGGATATGATAACGAACGCAACCTCGATGTTGAGCCTGCTGGTACAGGTGCTTTTACATTTGACCGTTGGGATCAAGGAAATGAAGTTGTTCTCACTCGAAATGACAACTATTGGCGTGAACAGCCTGATCTTGATTCGGTTACATTTCGTGTGATTCCTGAACAATTGACGAGAATTGGGATGCTTGAGAACAATGAAGCACACGTTGCAGCATCGATTGAACCGGTCAACACGACGGCTGTTGAATCGATGCCAAATGCGGAGTTACAAATTCAAGATGGTTTACGTGTAGACTATATCGGTTTTAATACGCAGTCTGAACCTTTTGATGATGTTCGAGTTCGTCAAGCAATCACCTATGCAATTAATACAGAAGACATTATCACTGGTCTTTATGAAGGGTATGGCATGCATGCAAAAGGCCCAGTAAGTCCATTAGTATTCGGGTTCGCTGAAGGTGCTGAACCTTTAGAATATGATGTTGAGCAAGCCAAAGAGCTATTAGCAGATGCGGGATATGAAGACGGATTTAAAACGACCATCACGACCAATGAAGAAAATCCAATTCGCAATCAAATTGCTGCACTCGTTCAAGATCGCCTTAGTGAAATAGGGATTGACGTTGAAATTCAAAGTTTGGAATGGGGAACGTTTTTAGATGCAACGTCAGAAGGAACGTATGACATTCAGTTAAGTGGCTGGACAACAGCAACGGGTGACGCAGATTATGGCATTTACTCACTGTATCATACAGACAATTTAGGAAGTGCCGGGAATACGTCTTTTTATGAAAATGAGCAATTGGATACGTTGATTGAAGACGCTCGGCAAGAAACGGACGAAACGATACGACAAGAGTTGTATGAAGACATTACACAACAATTAATCGATGAGGCACCGCACATTTACACGGTTCATGAACAACACTTGACCGGTGTGAATGAGAGTATTGAAGGGCTAATTCAACATCCGAATGGAACGTTCATTTTTGATGATGTACGTGTATTGGATGCTGTTGAGGAAGACGGAAGTTATTAAAGGGGAATTATGATGAATGATTTACTAAACTTTTGGACGATTGATGGTGCAATTTCGGATTGTAACGATGACGGAGTTCCAGATGGTATTGCCATTCGTGTTACGGGTTGGAAAGAAGTCGGATTGCCGGAAGGTCTTATTGACTTTTCGGCACGTCTTGGTTATGAAACGTCGGCAATGAATCCAGATTTCCTATCAGAGAAGCCAACACGTTCTTCGTTCCATCTATCGATTGAAGGGGAACGTACCATTATTACGACAAAAGGAATTTGTGCGCCTACGAAAGAGGCAATGAGTGAAGCCCTTCGTTGGTTTGCAAGTGAATGGCCAAAGGCAAGTAGTGAAAGCGTGACGACCATTGAATTAAGAAGCGGTCAATATCGTTTAAACGAGGGTACTTGGCTTTTGGACGAGTCAGAAGGAGCCAATCATTCATGGCCACTTACTCCTGTTGAAGGCTTAAATGAATTATTTGAACAAAGCAATTACAATTCTGAACGACGTTTGTCATCAATCGTTTATAGAGACTTCACGATTGAATTCGATCAAAAACTCGGTATAAATGCTTTCAAAGAGACTTGTTATTACGTTGCGAAACTGGGCATGTACAGTACGCACATTCAATTCCCAATTACTGGAGATGAGCGAACGTTCCATGTAACGATCCATCACGATCATCAGGCAATTGTAAATTTAGAAAAACAACATCTTCTAGTGCGAGGAAATGAAGAAGAGGTTGTGTCATTTCTATATGCACTAAACCATGGGAATTTGAGAATTCCACGAGACGTGAAAGAAAAACCAACTGATACGATTCTAAATGTTAAATGGGCAAACGAAGGTGAACGTTCAGAGATTGAGACGTTTGTGGACAAGGTATGGCAACCAAATGCATCCATTGAAGTCTTCATTTCTGAATCAAAATCGGTTCGAGATCACCTTAAACAGCTGTGGCTTTCCCAAGGAGCCAGTGATGTACACGTTCGGTCATCGTTTAAGCCTGGATTTCATTGGATTCAAGAAGAAATTCTTCCTCTTATTGGTGAAGCAAAGCATGTGACAATTGCTTGTTTGGAAGAATCCGGGGACGGTATGGAGATGCCGATCCGTTGGTTGCAAGAACTGTATCCAATCGATGAAATGATAGAAACAGACGAGAGAACTGTAGACGTTTCGATTAAGAAAGATTTAGAACATACGTATGAGGTTAAAGCGTACGACCGAGAAAATCAGTTGATTGTGGATACGTACTTAGACGTACCAACGAGTCAAGTTCCGTATATTAACGAAAATTCTTGGTCTTACCCGACAACGAGTTATGTTGCCGTAGATGGTCAAAAACAGCTCGTCCAAAGCGATCGTGAACGGTTCTGGCGATATTACGTACAAGAAGTTTTGCCTACCATTCATGAACAGCTTGATCTTGACGAACAATCTGGAATGACGAAGCCTCTCTTTCATTCCTTAACGCTGGATGTGACGATGAGTGAAGCAGAAACGAAGCTGGATTTTGAACATGAACGGATTTCCTCAATGGAAGCCCTACATGAAGATTTGTATTTTAACACGCTAGAATATTACCGTGAACTAGGGCTTCAAAGAAGTGGGATTGCTTGGAATACACCTGGTGCGGTGTTGCCTTTTATGCACGTCGTTGAAGGAAGCAAACCGAAAGCTACGATAACCGTTACTCGTTGGCAAGACGTTCAAGAAGCAAACAGTCGATTTGTTCAATCGTTGTTTTTCAAAAATGATGAACTTTATTATGAAACAGATCAACACGTTCAGCGAAAAGTTACCTATTCCAATGATTTAGAGGATGAACGAATTGTAGAAGCGGCAAAACAACCCGGTGTTTCTGCATTTGAAGTCTCTCGCTCATTTAACGGAAATCCAATTTACGCTTTTGAGATTACTGCTGAAACAAATGCAAGTTGGCAAAGTGCACGTAAATTAAGCGTCTATAAGCCAACCATTTTAATTGAAACAGGTCACCATGCAAACGAAGTGTCGAGTGTTCCAGCGTTGTATGAATTAATGAAACGCATCGATCAAGAAACATTAAAAGCAATTACAATCGTCGCAATTCCAGGCTCTAATCCTGATGGGACAGCTTTACATCAACAATTAATTAAAGAACATCCGGAATGGAAGCATCATGCGGCAAGGTTTAATGCAGTCGGTTTAGAGTTCAATCATTTTCGCTTTCAAGACAGTGTGTTTGGAGAAGCGATGAGCGCACCTGCACTGATTAATCGCTGGTTACCTGATGTTTATTTAGATAATCACGGCATCCCTGCACACGAATGGATTCAGCCGTTCGCAGGTTATAATAGTCCTCCGCGATTCCCAGTTTCTTACTGGCTCCCAAACGCGATGATGTATGGGATTGGTAAAGATGTCGTCGATCGTGATGAGCATCGCTTAATTCTTGATAAGGCGACGGTCTGGAGTTCAAAAGCAATCGGTGAAAATCAACGTTTGCACAATAAAAACAAACAGTGGCAATCTCGCATTAAACGGTATGCCTATCCTCATGTCGCAAAGCAATTTCCATTGCCGACTGTGCATGATATGATCTTTAATCGATGGGAAGAAAAGGGGAGTCGCGATTCTACTCATTACATTTACCGGTATCCAGAATTGTGTAGTTTAGAAATCGTTACAGAAGCGGCGGATGAGACAGTTTACGGTGACTGGTTAGATGACTGTGTAAATGGTCAACGATTGTTTAACGAGAGTATCATTGAAATGGTTGCTTCAACAAATCAAACGATCGAGAAAGAATCAACGTCTAAGAGTTTTGGGTTACGAAGAAGTCGACCGTTACGTATAAAATAGAAAAAAGCTAGGAGAGTCCAACGGACTTTCCTAGCTTTTTGAATTAGATTAAGCTTACTTCGCGTACTCTGCTTTTTTCACTTTAAGATCAAAGCGGTCCGCGTTCATGACTTTCACCCAAGCAGCAACAAAGTCATTTACAAACTTCTCTTTGTTGTCGTCTTGTGCGTAAACTTCAGATAAAGAACGAAGCTCTGAGTTCGAACCGAACACGAGGTCAACACGTGTTGCAGTGCGAACGATGTTACCAGACTTGCGATCTTTACCTTCGTACACGATGCCATCAACTGGCTTCCACTCGATGTTCATATCAAGAAGGTTCGTGAAGAAGTCGTTAGAAAGTGTTCCAACGTTTTCTGTGAATACGCCGTGGTCTGTTCCACTATGGTTCGTACCGAGTACACGCATACCACCAACAAGAACTGTCATTTCTGGTGCAGTAAGACCGAGAAGCTGTGCTTTATCAACAAGAAGTTCTTCAGATGGTAGACTGAATAGTTCTTTTTGATAGTTGCGGAAACCGTCAGCTTCTGGCTTGAGAACGTCAAAGTTTTCAACGTCTGTTTGTTCAGCAGTCGCATCTCCACGTCCAGCAGCAAATGGTACCGTTACGTTCATGCCTGCGTTGCTTGCAGCTTTCTCAATTGCAGCGTTACCAGCAAGTACGATAAGGTCAGCAAGACTTACGTCTTGGCTTGCGTCTTTTTTGATATCTTCGAGTACGTTGAGTACTTTTGTTAATTCTTGTGGTTCGTTAGCTTCCCAGCTTACTTGTGGCTCTAGGCGTACACGTGCGCCGTTTGCTCCACCGCGCATGTCAGATCCGCGGTAAGTGCTTGCTGAAGCCCAAGCAGTTTTAACGAGTTCTCCGACACTAAGACCAGAATCAAGAATCTTTGCTTTTAGATCAGCTACATCGCTATCTGTAAGGTCGTAGTTACCTGGAGGAACTGGATCTTGCCAGATTAATACTTCTTCAGGAACTTCAGGTCCCATGTAACGGTCACGTGGTCCCATATCACGGTGAAGAAGTTTGAACCAAGCGCGTGCGAAAGCATCTTGGAATTCTTCTGGGTTCGCGTGGAAACGACGAGAAATTTTCTCGTAGGCTGGTCCATGCGAAGTGCCATGTCAGCAGTTGTCATGATTGTAGCTACTCGTTTAGAAGCGTCTTCAGCATCTGGTGCCAAATCTTTGTCTTCAGGGTTTACAGCAGTCCATTGGTTAGCACCTGCTGGGCTCTTTGTAAGTTCCCACTCATAACCAAAGAGTAGATCGAAGAAACCGTTGTCCCATTTTGTTGGGTTCGCAGTCCATGCACCTTCAATCCCACTTGTAATCGTATCACTACCTTTGCCGCTACCGTGAGAGCTAATCCAACCAAGACCTTGGTCTTCAATTGAACCTGCTTCTGGCTCTGGACCTACTTGCTCAGCATCTCCAGCACCGTGTGCTTTACCGAACGTATGACCACCTGCAACAAGTGCAACAGTCTCTTCATCGTTCATTCCCATACGACCAAAAGTATCGCGAATGTCAAATGCACTTGCGTTTGGATCTGGGTTACCGTTAGGACCTTCTGGGTTTACATAAATTAGCCCCATTTGTACAGCAGCAAGTGGGTTTTCAAGCTCACGGTCACCACTATAGCGGTTGTCACCGAGCATTTCTTTTTCGTTACCCCAGTTTACGTCTTCTTCTGGATGCCAAACGTCTGCACGTCCACCACCGAAGCCGAACGTCTTACCACCCATAGACTCGATGGCAACGTTTCCTGTAAGAAGGAGAAGGTCAGCCCATGAGATTTTGTTTCCGTACTTTTGCTTAATTGGCCAAAGCAAGCGACGTGCTTTATCAAGGTTCGCATTGTCTGCCCAACTATTTAATGGTGCAAAACGTTGTGCGCCTGTTGCACCACCACCACGACCATCGCCGGTACGGTATGTACCTGCAGCGTGCCATGACATACGAATAAACATTGGACCGTAATGACCGTAATCTGCTGGCCACCAGTCTTGGCTATCTGTCATAAGATCAGTAAGATCTTTCTTAAGTGCATCATAATCAAGTTTGCTGAATTGTTCAGCATAATCAAAGTCTTCACCCATAGGGTTTGACTTATTATCATGTTGACGAAGAATGTTCAAGTTAAGGTGGTTTGGCCACCAATCTTGGTTCGTCGTTGCTTTTGTTCTAGGGCTTGTAACGCTTCCGTGAGAAAATGGACATTTTCCTTCAGAAGAATGATTCGCTTCAGAAATAATGTTGTTTTCACTCATACGAATTCTCCTTTTCACTAGTAAGAATTAGATACATCTACAACGACCACTAAATTATAATCGTTATTATGTAATCATTATAATAAAATATCGGCGAATTGAAAAGCATTAATTACTAGATTCACAACGAAACCTCGCTTTTTATCTCGCAAAAATGCTTAAAAGTCATGTGTTTATCACCCGTTAAGACGTATGAAAGCTTTAAAAAAACGAGAGCGTCTGTTCGTTTTACTGTTATATACAAAAAGTCATTATCAATCAATGAGGATCAACTGACAATGAAAGTTTTTTAGAAAGTGAAGGTTAGTGTTCGGCTACGAGTTGATGTTGTTCAATCAGTTGGATGACATCATCTAATGAAACTTCCAAGCTATCAGCAATGTACTCAACGGGTAAATGCTTATTTAGCTTTAACTGTATTTGTTTTTTGAGAAGATCTTCAGCTCCTTGTTGATAAAGCTGTAGATCGAACGCTGTAGAAGTCTGAGATGTACGGATTGGTTCTTTCATTGAAGTATCTTGCACGACAAACGATAATTCATAAGGATGACCAGTAATCTCTTGAACAATCGAAGATAGAGCGCCTCGTAGCGGTCTGCTAACCAATCCTTTGCGAACTCGTTTGGTGCTTCGATAAACATCGTATTGTTTTCAATCGCATGAACGTTTGTCACTTTTAACCATGTTTCGTAGCTTGGTTTACTTACGTGTGTTTTCACAGCACTCAATGTTTGTTTCCATATCTCCACCGTTTCCATTAACCGTTCACTCCTTACTTTTCTATCAATACGTTACGTGAAAATCTTCCTTAATTGTACCATTTCATGAAAGAATCTTATAGATTGACTCCTTTTATAGAACAATGTTTCTAAATAGAAGGTAAGAAATATCGAACAACGTGCATAACCGAAGTCTACAATCATACGTATAAACTGAAGGACGATCCTTCGGAGGGATACGATGAAAAAAACGACATCTTACTTTAATGACCTTATTGATTCTCAAGTGATTGCAGCGATTAGCCATAAAGAAAAAATTACGAAAGCCATTCAAAGTGATTGCAATGTCGCTTTCTTATTAACCGGAGATTTAATCGTATTGCCGGAGTATGTTGAACAACTGAAACGAGCAAATATGCACGTTTTTGTTCACTTAGACTTTATCGAAGGGTTAGCCAATGATAAAAGCGCGATTGAATATGTCGCAAAAATGGTACGCCCAACTGGCATTATTACGACAAAAAGTCACCTTATAAAATGGGCAAAAAAACAGAACTTGTTAACGATTCAACGCTTGTTCGTTCTGGATCGAAATGCAGTAAAGAAGGGTATTGCGATGGTTCGTGATTCTGATCCGGATGCAATTGAAATCTTACCGGGAATTATCCCGAAAGTAATTAAGCAATATCTTGCATCAAGCAAGCTCCCAATCATCGCAGGTGGCCTTGTTGACCAAGAAGCTGAAGTATACGAAGCTCTTGAAGCTGGGGTGTTGGCTGTGTCAACTGGAGAAGATCCCCTTTGGAAAATGGGTGTATAACCCTTATCATACAACTGAATAGAAGCGCTTTCAAAGGTAGAGATGAGGAGACACCTTAGAGAGGCATAGGCAATCCCTATGGCTTTTTATGGTGTTTTCTTTCGTGTGTAAGGAGGTGAACGGAACAAACGTACCAATCATTTATTTAGAAGGGAGAACTGAAAATGAAGACGATGAAGAAAATTTTAGCATGTGGGGTACTTGGGGTTTTGTTATTACCTCAAACTCAAGGTTTCGCACAAGTTACGACAAACGGGGATGATGTTACGAATGTCGCACACCGTGTGCATCAGGACACGCACCAGAAAACACGATCGCAGCCTTTGATAAAGCCGTTGAGATTGGTGCGGATTACATTGAAGTAGACGTTCATATGAGTAAAAACAATGAGGTTGTCGTCATTCACGATGCAACGGTAAACCGAACAACAGATGGTGAAGTAGAGTGAACGACTTTACATTGCGTGAGTTGCGCCAGCTGGATGCAGGCAGTTGGTTTAGCGACGAATATAAGGGAGAGCAAATTCCTACACTTGGAGAAGTATTAGACCGCTACCTCGGTGAGATTGGCATTTTAATTGAAGTCAAGGACCCTGCTAACTATAACAATATGGAACGGTTTGTCGCAATTGAACTGATTAAACGTCAGCTTCGAAAGCCAACGGATGAAGAAGTAATCGTTCAATCATTTGATCATGCTTCAATGGAGCGATTCCATAACATTCTTCCAGACGTTCCAATCGGGGTATTAGTGAGCAATAATCCGAATGGTATTAGTGATGAACAGTTAAAAGCTTTCCAAACGTATGCGGATTATACGAACCCGAACCATCTTATGGTTGATCAAGACCTAGTAACACGTATTCAAGATCATGGAATGCAAATCTCTACGTGGACAGTCAATGATCCTAACCGAATGGAAGAGTTGGTTGAGTATGGTGTTGATGGAATCATTACAGACTTTCCAGATCGTTTACAAGACGTGCTGCAATAGTGTCTAGTCGTAAATCTCGAAAAAAAGGTAAATAATCTCTTAATGATTGTCATAGGTTAATAGTAGTTACACTTCGATAAATAATTAATAGGGTAGAGACATGATGAGACGACCCGACAAACAAAACTCGACCTTTGTTTGTGTTGGTCGTCTTTCTTTATCAGAAAAAGGGGGATCGATTCATGAAAAAGATGAAACGCTCATTATGGTTCGTCGGTATGGGATCATTTGTGGTTTTAAGTGCATGTGGTAGTGGAGATTCAGAAGATGATGTTGGCACAATTACGCTTTACTCACCAGAAACGCCAGATATGTCGGCAGAATTAGCTGAAGCTTTTGAAGAAGAGTACGGAGGTACTGTGAATGTTGAGTATGCAGGCACGAATGTGCTTGTAAACCAAATGCTTGCAGAACAAGACAACCCTCAGGCAGATGTATGGTATGGCGGTGGTGGGTTTATGCCGTTCGAATCAGCCGTTGAAATGGGAATCTTGGAAGCGTATCAACCAGAAGCAGCAAGCGATTGGGAAGTTTATGAAAACGATATCAAAATGAGGCATGAAGATTGGATGTATACAGGCATCGAATTGTTCGCACTTGGATTCTCTTACAATCCTGAACTCGTATCTGAGGAGGAATTACCACAAACGTGGGATGACTTACTCGATCCAAGGTGGGAAGGCGAAATACAAATGCCAAACCCAGCTGCTTCAGGAACAGCCACGCTACTCGTACTCAGTCAACTCCTTGCTAAAGGGGAAGAAGAAGGTTGGGAATACTTTGACCAACTCGTTGAGCAAATGAGTGCAATGCCAGACTCCGGACTTGCGCCAACGCAAGCGGCTGCTTCTGGTGAAGCTTCAATCGGAATTGGATTTGACTTTATGGCGTATCAAATGAAAGAGCGTGGAGAATCGATTGATTTTCACGTTCCTGAGAGCACGCCAGTACTCGTGAATCCTGCGACGCTTATAGCGAACGGACCGAATCCAGAAGGTGGGCAGAAGTTTATTGAATTTTTACTATCGGAAAAAGGACAGCAAATTAAAGCCGATTGGGGTCATATTCCACTTCATCCAGACGTCGAGTCCCAAACGCCTCTCAATGCAGAAGCGCTAAAAGATCATGCAATGGAACTTGATGTAGATTGGATTATCGAAAACTATGATGATGCTAGAAACGAGTGGCAACAACGGTATTAAAGAAGTTCTGTCGTCATTAATTTCAGTAAAGGTGTGAGGGCAATATGGGTTCTGTAACTGTGAAAGGATTAGTCAAACAATATAGCGACGTCCCCGCACTAAAAGGGTGGATTTAAACATCCGAGAAGGGGAGTTTTACGCCCTTCTCGGGCCTTCTGGATGTGGTAAAACGACAACGATGCGTTGCATTGCTGGTTTTGAGGACATTACAGAAGGCGACATTTATATTGGAGAACAACGGGTAAATGATGTCGCTGCCAATCGGCGTAATTGCGGGATGGTGTTTCAAAGCTATGCGTTGTTTCCTCATTATAATGTGTTTGAAAATGTGGCTTACAGTTTAACGGTTCGAGACCTTTATCGAGGTTCGTATGGAAAGCGAGTGAAGAGTTTTGCGCGCTTAATGAGCCGAAAGCTCGGAAAACCACCGAAAGAACTTTATCAAAAGGTTATGGATGCCTTGCAAACGGTTGAACTGAATCACTTAGCTGAACGTGGCGTCGGCGAATTGTCTGGGGGGCAACAACAACGAGTTGCATTAGCACGAGCACTCGTTATGGAACCAGCAGTATTATTAATGGATGAACCGCTATCAAACTTAGATAAAAAGTTGCGGAACACCATGCGCACAACGATCCGAAACATTCAACAAGAAATCGGCATTACGACGATCTTTGTTACACACGACCAAGAAGAAGCGATGAGTATGGCAGATCGCATCGCGGTTATGAAAGATGGAGAAATTGTCCAACAAGCAACACCAACTGAGTTGTATGGAAAACCGTTAACCCCGTTTGTTGCTGATTTTGTCGGCTCATCTAACCTTTATGATGCGACGGTAATAGGTGAACGGCAAGTAAAGATCAACGATCAATTTGTTGTTCATACGAACGGAGTAACAGCGAGTAATGAAGCAAAAGTGTTAATTCGCCCAGAAGGCATTAAAATTCTTCGCGAACGTCACGAGAGTACAAATGTGATTGAAGGGCAAGTAACGATGAGTACGTATTTCGGTCCGAACATTCGTTACGATGTAAATGTCGGAGAAGCAACAGTTGTCGTTGAACAAGAATTCGAACCCGGGATTCCGGTCTATGATCAAGGAGATCATCTTTTTCTTCATATTCCTGAAGAAAGGGTGCTACTTCTATGAAAGAAAAGCACAACAAAACGAGACGTTTTCAACGCTTAAAAAACTGGGACAGCCTGAAACTTTTAAAGTATGCAGTGATCGGTTTCTTTGCCTTATTTCTGATGATTCCGTTGTTATCGGTGTTTATCGTCAGTTTCACTGGGGAACCGGTAAACCTTTTTGGTTCCTTTGTGAATCCGGAAATTCTCTCTACAAACATAGAGCGACTTTCAAATGCTTCATTTGAACATTACGCAAATCTCTTTTCAAGCGGCAGTGTCTATTTATCAGCACTAAACAATAGTTTGTTACTTTCCATTTTAGTGTCAGTCATCGTCATTGTCATGTGTTTACCGATCGCATACGCGTTTGCAAGAACAGCGATGCCATTTAAGAAAACCTTAGCGGCGCTATGTACGATGCCCATTATCGTACCGACATTTATTTCTGCTGCGGGCTTTATTATCATGTTCGGTCGTACAGGCTGGGTGACACACGTCTTTAATACAATGCTCGGAACAGAAGGCGCGATTTTTAATGTGTATTCAATGTTAGGCATCATTCTCGTGCAAGTGTTTTTCTTCTTTCCATTTGCCCTTTGGCCAATGGTTGCAGCATTTAAGATTGCCGACCTTTCTGTTGAAGAAGCCTCACGGAATCTTGGGGCAAAAAGTTGGTCCACGATGGTATTTGTCACGTTGCCGCTTGCCTTACCGGGCATGATTTCGAGTGCACTACTCATTTTCACCGTCAGTTTTTCTGATTTTGGAACACCAATCATTTTAGCACCTGACGGCTTAAACTTAATCGTCGTGCAAGCGTACCGTGAAATCTCTGGATTCTTTAACTGGGCTGGCGCATCAATTTTAACGGTCATCATGGTCATTGTTGCGGCCATCTTCTTTTGGTTACAACGGTTGGCGACAAAAGGGAAAGATTACGGAACGGTTTCTGGTAAACCTAAAAAAGTAAAACTCAATGCAAAAAAAGCAGTGACATTACCGCTTTTCACTTACACAAGTCTCGTTGTTCTATTACCTGTGCTTACCGTCTTCTCTGTGTTTATTCAATCGATCGCAACGACATGGGGCCGCGATTTGTTACCGAGAGGATTTACACTCGATCACTATGCAACGATCTTTACTCGCTCAACGGACAACATTATGAACAGCATTATTTTAGCGAGTGGTGCGCTTGTGATTAGTGTGATTGTTGCGACATTGGTAAGTTATTTTGTCGTACGACAAAATGCAACGAAACTTGATTTTATTGCCTCCATTCCTTTGGTCGTACCAGGAATTGCGCTTGGAATTGCGTTTATTCAGACGTTTAACACCGCTCCTTTACAATTAACAGGTACTGCTTTTCTATTAATTGTTGCGTACGCGATCCGTAGAATGCCATACATGATTCGCTCGACGATGGGCAGTATGATGGCCATCCGATCTGATATCGAAGAAGCCTCCGTAAACCTTGGGGCATCACGGTTGTTAACGTTAACGACAATTGTCGGTCCATTGATGTTGCCAGGCATTGTCGCCGGATCCATTCTCGTATTCGTCACGGTTATTAAAGAAACGAGTGTAACGATTCTTTTGGCACCGTCAGAATGGGCGCCGATGAGTTTGATGGTATTCCAAAATATTTTACGTGGACAAATGTATACGGCATCTGCGATGGCAATTTTAATTATCGGTGTCGTACTCATCCTCCAACTCGTCGCGAATCGCCTGACGAAAAATTCGTTATACTAACAAAGGAGGAGTGGGATGCAACGAGGCTATATCTTTGATTTAGACGGCACAATTTATTTAGGGAATAAAGAAATTCAAGGTGCTGCAAATACCATTCGCACGCTTCGAGAGCGTGGCGATCGGGTTTTGTTTATGTCGAACAATCCACTCTTTAGTAGACTTGATTTTAAAAAGAAGCTAGCAGCACTTTCCATTGACGTCAGTGTTAACGAGATTTATAACTCGAACTATATATTAGCAAGACATCTAAAGAGTCGTTTAACAGCTATTGACCGCGTATTTGTCATTGGAGAAGCACCCTTATACGAAGAATTACAAAACGCAAACATCCCACTTACATTTCAACCAACAGAAGCGACCATTGTTGTCGTCTCTTGGGACCGTGATTTTACGTATATAAAGTTGAAACAGGCGTACGATGCCTATCGAAACGGTGCGACGTTCATTGCAACAAACCCAGATCGTACGTGTCCAATCGATGGGGGCGCAATTCCAGATTGCGGTGCAATCATTGGCGCAATTGAAGGGGCAACAGGGGAGAAAATCACAGAAATTGCCGGTAAACCATCGAGCATTACGACGAGTGTCATCCAAGACGCCGTTGGATTACCGACAACGTCTTGTTATATGATCGGTGATCGGTTAGAAACCGATATTAAGATGGCAAATGACGCCAATTGGCACAGTGTCCTCGTATTAACGGGTGTAACAACAACGGATATGCTCGAGAAGTCGCTGATCGTGCCTAAGACGACACTGCAAAGCGTAAGAGAATTAGTAGACATCTAAAAAGTACAATGCCGCTAAGCATTGTACTTTTTCTTATCAAATAGATCCTCCGTCAAATGACGAGTTCATCACCTGTATCAAAGCGAGATTCATCACTCGTAGCACCTGTTACGAGGGCAACCTTATTTTTGGAGTCGTGCCAACGTGTTCCTACCCTCAACTAAACGTAATGGCCGTCAAATACCTGGTATGGAGTAACGACAAACGTATTCGTTACACACGTGAACGTCGTTTAGCGTGAAGTGATTTGATTTGTTCGCTCAGTTCATGTACAGGACCATCAACGTTTGCGTTAACTAACACGTCTTGAATGGATAAAGGCTTTAGATTCCCTGCTTGTTGTCCCCATTCTTTTCGCCATTCCCGTAACTGTGCGCTTGAGCTTGCGTAAATGATTCGACCTAATCCAGCAAGACCGTGAGCGGATGCACACATCGGACAATGTTCACCGGATGTGTACACCGTAGCTTTTTTACGTTCTTGTTCACTTAAATGGATCGCTGCATATTGAGCAATTGAAAATTCAGGGTGTTTCGTTGGGTCGCCACTTGAGGTTCGGTTATAATCTTCAAACAACACTTCACCGTCTTCGGATACGAGTAGTGACCCAAAAGGGTCGTTTCCTTCTTCCAATGCGAGGGCTGCAAGCACTACGCATCGTTCTAAATACGTATAATCTTGTTCGGTAATCATAGAAACATCTCCTTATCGAGTTCATTTGGTTGCCTTTATTAATGTTATGGTAAAATAAACCGTCACCAATGTCATCTCATTCAACACTGGAGGGAAAAGTTTGCAACGCTTGTATTATGCTATTGTACTTAGTATTGTTTTTATCGGATTGGCGTTAGAATCGACTCTCTTATTATCACTATGTGGAATTCTAAGTCTTCCGATGTTTTTTTATTCATTTTACAGAAGTAATCGTCTCTTCAAAGGGATGGGACTTGCTTTTTTAGTTATAGGTGCGGTGTTATTACCGTTTAGTACGATTTCTTTCAATGAGTTGCCGCAATTGTTCTCGAGTAATTTGACGCTCGTCGTGTTTGTAGCAATCGTTCCGCTCATGCAAGCAGCAATTGAAACCCTTTATTATGATCGAAACGTTAACGCTTGGCTATTTACACGAGCAAACACGACTGGGAAAGTTGAAAACCGCGCCTTGTTAACGACCTATGGGTTCGTTCCATTTATGAATTTCTCAATTTTACCTTTGTTGCAAAACACGTTAAATGATCATCTATCTGAGCTACCAAAGAAGACACGAAACAGCATCATTAGCAAATCAACACTTCGTGCTTATGCGTTAGCACTCGTTTGGATGCCAATGGAAATTATGGTCGTAACCGCGATTGGGTTAACAGGGGAGAGCTATTTCTCGTTGTTACCTTATTTATTGTTATTGTCCGTTACGATGACAATCATTGAAATGGTCCGGCCTCGCGTATTAAAAGGGACAAGCCTGAATCTAATCAACGATTATACGAATGCCAAGGGAAGGTCGAAAGGTTCACTCGTAACGGCTGTTGTCGTCTTTTTACTTCTCGTTACATTAATCGGAGAGTGGTTAGAGCTTTCATTTTTACTCACGGTTATTTTACTGATTCCATTGTTTTCGTATACTTGGACGTTGCTCTTTGGCAAATCAAAACCCTTTATAGCAAACGGACAAAGTGCGTTAGGGAAACAATTGAAAACGGGGATTCATCCGTTCCTTGTACTATTTATGTCACTCGGTTGGTTTACAGGAATCTTAAATCAAACCGAATTACTTACCATCGTACAAGAACCTTTACGGGCATTTGAAGAGCATCCGTACGTCTTACTGTTGTTAATCCCATTAAGTTTTTATTCCTTGGCACTAATCGGAATTCACCCGATTGCATCAATGGTTTTAGTTCATGAAATCGTGGCACCGATCTTACAACCAGGCATGCCAATCGAACTTACCGTAATGTATATCGTCAGTGCATTAGCAACGTTTACGATGTCTCCTTATGGAATTGTCGTAACGATGACCGCCCGTCATACGAACCAGAATCCATACCGAATTATGCTTACGAATTTACCGTTTGCGTTGCTGTTTGGAGTAATAGCAGTGGGGTTATTGATCCTCATTCCTTAAATTTAAACACACATAGCAATGTTCTATGTGTGTTTTTTTGGTGCGTATTAATGTAACACAATATCTATTTTGTTACATAAGATTTTTGCTAAGTAAATCAAAGAGAACGACTGTTATGATGAGGTTTTTTGATTACTTACTAGCGAATCATAATGTAACATATTGCGTTCACATTACTTCTAAGGTAATCTGATTAGAGGAGGCGATTTTGTGGAGAAAAGAGAAGTAGCTCCGTATGTTTATTTGACTGATGAACAATACGAACGCCTACATGAACGTTACGGCAAAGATCAATTAGAAAAGCGAATTTATCAGCTATCTAAGAAGAAGCAAAACGGTGAAAAGCCACTTGAGTTAAGTGATTATCACTCTTTACGAACCAAGGGGATGCAGCTCGTTGAACCAATTCGCAATCGAGATGATATCCAGTTAATGAAACGAATATTAAAGCGCGATAGTTTACGGAATTATTTTCTGTTTTCACTCGGTTTAAATACAGGGATGCGAATTAGTGATTTTATCGGTTTACGCGTAAACGACGTTTTAAACCGTAAACATATTGAAGTCATTGAGAAGAAGACCGGGAAAACACGCCGGTTTAAAGTCAATTTCGAACTGCAACAAGACATTCATGAGTATGTCGAAGGAATGGCAACTACAGATTACTTATTTCCGTCTAAGAAGACGAAAGAGCCGATTAGTCGTGTACAGGCGTATCGTATTCTTCGAAAAGCCGCTGATCGCGCAGGTCTTCAGAGTATCGGAACGCATAGCATGCGGAAAAGCTTAGGTTATCATTTTTACAATCAAACGAAAGATGTTGCGATCTTACAAGAAATTTTTAACCATTCAACACCGCAAATTACGAAGCGTTATATTGGCATTCGCCAAGATGAAATTGACGAGAGTTTGGATGATTTTTACCTATGAGCGAATTTGCAAATTAGATGGGTTATCACCCATGTCCGTCCATCTAATTTGCAAATTCAAGCGTGTGATTGATGATTAAGAAAATTCATCCATCTCACCTGAAAAAAATGCTCTACTGTATACACTGATCCTGCGTTCAAGAAAAGCACAGGTCTTACAAAAACACGAACTGGAATTACCTGTTTAACGTTAAATGATCTAATGGGGGACAATAAATGAAACGAGTCGATGTAGTTTATGCGCTTATTTATGATGACACAACTAGCAAGATTCTTACGGTTGGAAACAGACGTGAAAATGAGAGTAAGTGGAGCCTTCCAGGTGGAGCAAGGAACGTGGAGAGACATTAGAACGAGCTGTTATTCGCGAGACATTAGAAGAAACTGGATTACACGTTACAATTAAAAATATTGTTGCCATTAATGAGAAATTCTTTCCGCACGCACATGCAATATTTTTCACCTTTGGGGTTAGAGTAGTAGGGGGAGAGCTTTCCATTAACGATTCAAATGAAATTACCGATATCCGTTGGATTGATATAGAAGAAGCTGAAAAAATAATGGATTACTTTCCTAATGGCGTTCAATGTTTCGTAGAACATAGTGTGGCAGCTCCTTATTATTTCCAAAATGAATAGAACAAAAAGAACAATTACATAATTAAAAAAGCAAATTCTATGCTATACATTGGCATTCGCATTTTTATTGTAAATAAAATAACTCAAGTCTTTGACAGCCTAGACACGATCTAAGTGATTCGTATCGTTGATAAAATGAATGACCTTTTCTTTATCCGTAAATTCAATCATGCTAATCCCTGTATCTCCGATCTTAAAGTAGTAATCCATGTTAACTTGCATTTGCAAAAAGGCTCGTAAAATACTAATAATGACACCACCATGAGCAACAATCGCAATGCGATCGTATGTATTTTCTGCGACAATTTTAGAAAATATCGTTTCAATTCTCATACGAAACTCGATGAATGATTCACCATCTTCAAAACGATCATGAAGGAATGTTGGCTGCGGATGCTTTTTCGCTTCGTCAAAAGACATGCCTGCCTGGATCCCATTATTAAATTCCATTAATTCATCTTCCAACTTCACTGGACAACCAATTGTTTCCGCTAATGTTTCAGCAGTTTCTCGCGCTCTCTTTAATGTACTTGCCCAAATAAAATCTGGTGGAAAGTCATTTTTTACTTTATGTACTAAACTTCTCACTTGTTTTCTACCCATTTCCGTCAATTCAAAGTCTGCTCTTCCCTCATGCACGTTTAATAGATCTGCTTCCGATTCCCCGTGCCTAATTAATAGTAGTTGCATACCTGTCTCCCCCTTATATTTGTTAAAGCAGAACGATATAATATCATAGTTCAACGGTATATTCAAATAAATAAGAAATGTTTATTTTCGGGACGACTTTAATCTACTCGTTATAAAAGAATGAAACGAGTCATTACGTTCACTCCCTCTTCACCAATGTACTTCATTAATCGTTTGTTAATTGCAGTGACTTTCATAGGTTTAAAGTCATTTGACAACAAAATACTAGTTCAATTTTACGTTACTAAAGAACGGACTTATAGGCAAATGGTTGACTTCTTATTAAAAATACTCCGAAAATAGTAGAAGGGATCATACTTAGGAGGCATAGTTGAGATGAGCAATAAGAAAGATGAATTATATAAAGATTTAACACAATTAAGAACGAAACAAATCGTTGATACGCTTTCACATGCTGAAAAACAGAAACTACAGGCGGTTATTTACGATGTTGAACAACAATTAGAAAAACAACATAAGAAGAAGTTCGATCTTCATCAATTGCAAGAAGAGAGTTGGGTGAAAATCCACGCATTTCGTAACTTCTCGTTTGAAGATGTAACACCTAAGAAAACCTTCATGGATGTTCTTTTAAGCCGCCCGCAATTTCTTTACTATAGTGTGAACGTTGAAGAGGAAGATTGGGAAGTGAATTCGTTACAATTCTCAGACACGATGATGTTGAAAACGATGTTTGAAAAAGACGGTATCGTATTCTCGGAGGTCCTGCCAGGATTCATGGACTATTTTGATAGTAACCAAGTGACCAAGGAAGAAAAAGAACAAATGGAGCGATTACCAGATCCTAAATGGTGTCTTTTAAAAGTAGATGAGATGGTAGAGCTCGATGAGACCTTAAAAAGTACCAATATAGAATTACATGACATGGTTCTTTGGCTCAAGGAAATGTGGCATAAGGATTATCAGCTCTTTATTGAGTACGACGAAGCGCTGACGATTACGATCTCCTAAGTCGTTGTCAATTTAAATACATTGCTGATTGGTATTGTACGTAATGTTGTAGGCGGTTTTCATTGACTTTTAATCATTGCGATCATTGTATGGGTACATATGAAATTACACTAAAGAAGTAAGAGGAATTTCATTATTACTTTATTTCAAGGTTTATCAAATTATACTTAGGAGGCGTTTTGTAAATGAGTATTGAATTTGAACCAATCTATAGAGAATTACTTCAATTAAGAATAAAACAAGTGAATGGAAAGCTTTCACACGAAGAACAACAAGAGCTTAAAACGGTTATTCGTACTGTCGAACAACCTGTTGAAGAAAAATACGGTAAAAACGACGACTACAATCAATCTCAAGAAGAGCGATGGGTGAGCTTTCATGCCTATCGCAACATCTCTTTCTATAAAATAGAACCTAAAAGAAGCGTAATGGATGTTCTTTTAAGAAGGCCAGCACCTATACCAGAAATACAACCTTATGGTGTCACCTTCGATGATTATCAGGAAGGAACGCTACAGTACCGTAGTGTTTTGACGTTAAAATCACTTTTTGAAGATCAACACATGACGTGTACATTTTCAGAACTAATTCCAGCTACATTCGACGAATTCTTGGTCGAGGATGTCACAGAAGAGCAGAAACATATAATGGAACGTTTGCCAGAACCTCAGTGGGGTCTTTCCAAACTAGAAGCACTTGAAGGTTTAGAAGAAAAGTTGGCTAATAACCGAGAATTACAAGAGATGGTCAGTTGGTTAAAGGAAATGTGGCAAAATGAGTATAAAGTAATCGCTGATTTTGATGTGGCACTAAAATTTAGAGTGCCTGAACAGTAAGATCCCTTAGCCATACTTGAAGCAGAAGTATTCACACTTTAAGTGAATACTTTTGTTTTTGTTGGGCAAAAATGCAACTAGAACGTCAATACACGTTAAAATGAGGGATGAGAAAGTGGAAAACGTGATGCATTTTACGAGCAGGATGATGCGGTAA
Source organism: Geomicrobium sp. JCM 19038 (assembly GCF_000698125.1). Classification (GTDB taxonomy): domain Bacteria; phylum Bacillota; class Bacilli; order Bacillales; family Marinococcaceae; genus Geomicrobium_A. The sequence goes on from NZ_BAXA01000001.1 coordinate 513,985, forward strand.
TGTATTTTCGTTATCATTTTGGGTTCTCCCATTTCAAGCTTTTAGAAATTAACAATCATGAAGGAGCTCCGAACACGTACCGTTTACTTATTGACTGTGAGAAATACGCTGAATTTATAAGTGAACAATTCGGCAATTGTGTAAAAAGTCGTCAACTAGGTGAGCACTTTTTACACGTCTGGGCTGAAGGGACGGTCATGATATCGACAGAATAAATCCATACGTTTATCATCATTGCCATAGCGGGTCTAATGAGCGTTCAATACTTAGTCCAAGGATCGTTTCGAAGCTCTATACCCGTCTGTGTTTTGAACAATACCCCTTTCCCTAAAGCGTATTCTCTTAATAAAAACCAACCATCTTCTGTCTGAATAAGTGGGTCTACGGTTAGAGGTGTTGTATCGAATTGGTTTACGATGTGCTTGGCGACTGATACGGAAATCCATTCACTGTGTATTAAAATGTCAAAGTCACTCTCTTCATTCATCGTTTGTGACTCTGTGGCTAATTCAAAACCAACACTTCCAGTTGGACCCCAATGCTTGGAATTTAAAAACTCTTTCATCATTATGAACGTTTCTTGTGCACTCGTCAGTCGCAGTCGTTTCTCATCAAAGGAACGAAGCTCTAAGGGAGTAAGGACGTCTAGAACATGATTGTAAGAAACAGTCGTGGCAAAACGTTTACTACGACATGTGCCTCGAATCCCAATCGGAATTGAGGAGTGATCAGTTTCCCCACGTCGCACGACGACGTAGGGATTTTTTTGTAATGACGATTGTACCCAGAGTGGGAGATCACTATGATCTGTAATAAAAGCATTCACATTAACTTTTAATAAATCATGAGGTTTGTACATCATACCGCCTCCTAACAAGACAATAGATTTAATTTTCATAAAAGTGTAGACAATCCGATGTAAACTCATTATAATCTAAACTCAGTACACAGTCGACTGTATACCATTAATTGAAAACGCTTACAAAGGAGTGCGTTGATGGTTATTTATGGTGTGGCCATATTGGCGGTCTGCATGATTGTAGGGATGTTATTCGGAGAATGGTTAGGTATAGCCATTGGCGTTGAAGCCAATGTTGGTGGCGTAGGGATTGCGATGTTGTTGTTAATCATCGTAGTTGATCGCTTGAAAATGAAAAATCGTCTGTCTGAACCGACACAATTGGGCTTAGGCTTTTGGAATGCCATGTACATTCCGATTGTTGTCGCGATGGCCGCGAATCAGAATGTTGTTGCAGCCATCGATGGGGGACCACTTGCGATTGTGACAGGAATTGCTGTTGTAATCATCTCGTTTCTAGCTGTTCCTCTTGTCAGTCGAATCGGGAAAGGAAAAAGCGAATCGATTGACGAAGGAGGGCGTCCTCTATGATTGAATCAGTCGAAAATGTGTTAGTCGGTAATGGTCTCATCTTTGGATTTGCGATTGTAGGTGCCATTATGGTTATCGCCTATGCATTGTCCAAGTATGCGACCCGAGGACTCGTACACGGATCTTCTATTGCCATTCTTCTCGGTCTCGTACTTGCTTACATTGGCGGAAGACTGACTGGTGGAGAAAATGGACTGTCCGACGTCTCGCTTTTTGCAGGTATTAGCTTATTAGGTGGAGGCATGATGCGTGACTTTGCCATAGTAGCAACGGCTTTTGGTGCTGATTTTCGAGAGATTAAACGTGCTGGAATAACTGGAATTTTAGCACTCGTTCTTGGAATCTTGCTTTCATTTACAATAGGTGTCGTGTTTGCGTTGATGTTTGGTTATACCGATGTAGTAAGTTTAACAACGATAGGAGCAGGAGCTACGACGTATATTGTCGGACCAGTGACAGGTGCTGCTATCGGCGCAAGTTCCGAAGTAATTGCGATAAGTATAGCTGCCGGTCTCGTGAAAGCAATTTTAACGATGGCACTCACACCATTTCTTGGTAAGTATATCGGACTTGATAACCCCCGTTCTGCGATGGTGTTTGGGGGATTACTCGGAACGACAAGTGGTGTTGCTGGTGGACTTGCAGCATTAAATCCAAAGCTCGTTCCGTACGGAGCGGTTACGGCGACATTTTATACAGGACTTGGCTGTCTCTTAGGACCGTCAGTGTTGTATATGATGATGCGGTTGATTTTCGGAGGGTAAAGAGGCGATTCTCATGCATACGGTGTTTTTATTTCCAGGTCAAGGATCACAACGTCATGACATGTTTCAACCTTATCAAGGAACCAAACATTTTGAGTTAATCAAACAACTCGTTGAAGACGAATTACAAGAAGATGTGAATCAGTATACCGCTGATTTCAGTTCTACACGACACGTGCAATTAGCATTACTCATCGTTGGTGTTAGCAGTTCTAAACAACTTGTAGATGCAGGGATTAGACCGGATTGTGTTGCCGGTCATTCTGCGGGCGCTTATTCAGCAGCAGTACTTTCAGAAGTACTTACTCTAAAGGACGCCATTCGTTTAGTTGATCTTCGAGGAAGATTAATGGAGCAAGCCTTTCCGAGCGGATATGGAATGATTGCAGTGCAAGGACTTGATCTGAACGTCGTAGTACAAGTGATCAACGCGCACCAGGATGATGTGTACCTCGCGAATGAAAATGCTCAACAACAAGTCGTTTTATCAGGAAGCAACACATCACTTCGAGCAATCCGTCACACGTTAAAAGAAAAAGGAGCACGCCGAGTGATTCCATTGTCTGTAACGGTTCCCTCTCATTCCCCCTTATTTACAAAAGAAGCAGATCAGCTTCGTAACGCAATGAAAAACATCACGATTCGTGCTCCTAAATTGCCATATGTATCAAATCAAACCGCAAGGTTGTTAAGGAATAAAGAGGCGATTGTTGAAGATTTAGCCGGGAACATCGCCTCAACTGTGAAGTGGCATACATCGATGAAAATGTTAACTGAGCGAGGAATTATGAATTTCATTCAACTTCCGCCAGGTTCCATTTATTCGGATTTATTAGAAGGTGCGTTTGAAGGAATTCAAGCGTTATCGGTAGAAGCATTGAGTGTAGACTACATTCTACAACTTGTACAAAAGGAGTGACGACTATGCCAACGGTAACGACTACACAATGGACGAAGAAACGAGATGCAAAACGAAATCGTATGAACAAAATATCATCTATGATTGAAGGGAAGTTTGTTCATAAAGACAATATCGTTTCTGTATTAGAATATATTCTCGAGCCGTATGATCGCGTCATACTTGAGGGCAATAATCAAAAACAGCGTCGTTCTTATCTAAATCACTAGCCAATGTGTCGAACGAAGCCCTTCATCATCTCCATCTCATCATGTCTAGTGTTTCAAGACCCGAACATTTAGATCTTTTTGAAAAAGGAATCGCAGATCGCCTTGATTTTTCATTTTCAGGTCCTCAAAGCACGCGAATAGCACAAATGATTGAAGACGAAGAAATAAAAGTCGGCAACATTCATACGTATATTGAACTCTATGGACGATTGTTTATTGATTTAATTCCGAACGTTGCCCTTGTAGCCGCTGATCAAGCCGATGCAAACGGTAATTTGTACACCGGTGCAAATACCGAAGAAACGCCTACAATTGTTGAAGCGACCGCTTTTAAAAATGGCATTGTGATCGTTCAAGTGAATCAGATCGTAGAGGAATTACCACGCGTAGACATTCCAGCTTCTTGGGTTGATGTGATCGTTTTAGGTGATGAGCCGTATCAATTGGAAGCGTTATTCACGAGAGATCCAAAACATATTACAGAGATTCAAATTCTCATGGCAATGCTTGCCATTCGTGGCGTCTATGAAAAACATTCTGTCCAATCTTTAAATCATGGGATCGGCTTTAATACCGCCGCCATTGAATTGCTATTACCGACGTACGGTGAATCGCTTAATTTACGGGGAAAGATTTGTAAGCATTGGGCCGCAAACCCCCACCCGACACTGATCCCAGCTATTGAAAGTGGCTGGATTGATAGCATCCATTCATTTGGTGGAGAGAAGGGTATGGAACAATACATTGCCGCTCGTCCAGATGTGTTTTTCGTAGGAAGTGACGGTACGATGCGTTCAAACCGTACGCTTTGTCAAATGGCAGGGCAATATGCCGTAGATTTATTTATCGGTTCCACGTTGCAAATGGATTATGTTGGGAACTCATCGACGGTCGTAAGGGGCAGATTAGCAGGGTTTGGTGGTGCACCGAACATGGGTCACGACCCCAAAGGTCGCCGCCATAGTACAAAAGCATGGCTCGATATGAAAAACCCAGATGATGATCTGATTCGCGGTCGGAAGTTAGTTGTTCAAATGATGGAAACGCACCAACCAGGCAATCGTCCTGTCTTCGTTGAACAATTAGATGCCATTGCCGTAGCGAATGAAGCGAAATTAGATACTCCGCCGGTTATGATTTACGGTGAAGATGTGACACATCTCGTTACAGAGGAAGGGGTTGCTTATTTGTATAAAAGTGATAGTCCTGCTGAACGTAAAGAAGCGATTGCAGCGGTTGCTGGTGTCACCGAATTAGGACTGACGAGTACCCCTCGTCAAAAACAACGATTAAGAGAGCAAGGAATCATTGCAACGACGGATGATCTAGAAATCGATGTGAAAAAGGCCAATCGTTCACTGCTTGCAGCAAAAAGCATTGAAGAACTTGTGATGTGGTCAGACAGTCTTTACGACCCACCTGAAAAGTTTAGGAGTTATTGGACGTGAGTGTAGCGACACATCCATTACACGTTCATCTTGTCACTGAACAAGTTGCACGTTGGTCTGAGCAATCCCTACTTGAAGAGCTTTATCTAACTGTAAAACCAGGTCTGATTGACAAATCTAACAACGGTGCCCACCTTGATATGACACTAGCGATGATGGAAGCATCGAGTCATGCGATTGCTCCTTATTTTGCCGAAATGGCACGTGTGAGTTATGGGAAATCCCCGTCTCTTCAATTACGCAAGCAATTATCGGAGATTGGAATTGAGGCAGAGCGGGAAATGTTACACGTAACTGGTGGCGTGAACACCCATAAAGGCGCGATTTGGTGTTTAGGTCTACTCAGTGCTGCTTATGCGATTCAAAGGGGTCAAGGTACGGCATCCACACTGTGTAAAGTCGCCGGCGACCTTGCAAACGTTGAACTAAAAGTTCCGTCGACTCGTACGAATGGTTCTACCGTCTGTAAACGGTACGGTGTCACCGGTGCGAGAGGCGAAGCTGAAGCGGGATTTCCGCACGTGTTACTTGGTTTACGAACTTTAAACACTGCCACCGAACCATTCACAGAGACGATAGCAAAACAAATGGCTCTGCTCACGCTCATGACAACACTTTCGGATACGTGTATTCTTCATCGAGCAGGAAGTAAGGGATTATCTTATGTGAAACAACAAGCTCAACAAGTGTTACGAGGCGCTTTATCCATGGAGGAAGTGGATGAACAATTTATTAAGAACAATCTTTCACCTGGCGGCAGTGCAGATCTACTTGCAGCGAGTCTGTACGTGAAACGATTAGGAGGGAAATCTCATGGAAGAGTTTCGCTACACGTATAATACAGCAACAGCAATTCCCAAACGTGCGCATACAGGTGTTGTCGGCTCTGGGGATGCAGAAATTCTTATGGAGCCAAGCGATATCGGAGAAGTATTTATAAAAACGAACGTGGAAGGATTTCAAAAAACGTGGGAAGAAGTTGTAGAGAGGTTCATGTCTGATTACGATGTGCGTGCATCCATACACATTCATGACTTTGGTGCAACGCCTGGCGTTATTGGACTTCGTTTAAAACAAGCGTTTGAGGAGGCATCTTCATGAAAATCACAGTACCTCAGTCGTTAACGGAATGCTCCGCACGAGAACGTACGTTAGCACTTTTAGATGAGAACTCAGCAAGGGAACTACTCGGCCCTTTTGATCGCCTTGTCTCACCACACTTAGAAAAGCAAAACATCGTGCCTCAAAGTGACGACGGTGTGGTCGTAATGAAAGGAACGAGAAAGGCGCATCCATGTTGCGTGATTGCAATTGAAGGGAGCTTCCAAGGAGGCGGCATCGGCGAAGTGTCTGGAGCTAAGATTGCGTCGGCGTTCGAACTTGCTTTACGCGATGTAGAACGGGGAAAACATTTAGACGTTATCGTTATTCTAGATACAGGCGGTGTACGGTTACAAGAAGCAAATTACGGTTTGCTCGCAATTTCTGAGATTCAACAAGCAGCGGTAAATCTCCAACAATATGTACCAATCGTGGGCATTATCCCAGGTCGGATCGGAAGCTTTGGTGGAATGTCGATTACTGCTGGTTTGTTCAACGCTTTGATTATGACAAAAGAAGCTCGACTCGGTTTAAACGGTCCTGAAGTGATTGAGCAAGAAGCGGGAATTGAAGAAGTCAATAGTCGTGACCGTAAAGCAACGTACTTACGAATCGGTAGTGCATCAAGAAAGAAGAATGGACTGATCGAATACCTCGTAGAAGACTCTGTTGAAGCAATTCAAGAGGCCGTTGATCAAGCAAGACTTACGAAAATCAATCAACGTGTAACGTCCAACGAAGAACACGTGAATGAGTTGCTATATCAAGAGGTAGAAGCTTTCACTTCAAGTGAAGACGAGGAGCGAACAAATGATTCCCGTGGTCGCACGTGGCTTGAAGTGCTTTCAGACATCGACAGCGTGCAAAGTTCACGTATATCAACGGTACAGTCAGGAACAATGACCGTCTCAGATGAGAAGTTCAATCTTTTAGCGGTGACGAAAGATGCGTATCACCGTTTCCCACGAGTTAGAAACGGTGAATTCGGTCTACTAGAAGGCTATGCACTTGCAGATGTCATTGATCAATGGATTGCTGCGGATGAAACGAATGATCAGAAAACGCCAATCGTCGCTGTTATTGATGTAGTCAGTCAAGCATACGGGGCTCAAGAAGAGTTACTCGGCTTACATCAGTCGTGTGCAGCAGCTGTTCATGCGTATGCTAGAGCGCGTGAACACGGTCATAAAATCATAGGGCTCGTTGTTGGTAAAGCATTGTCTGCTGCCTTTTTAAGCCACGGTTTACAAGCCGATCGACTACTCGCATTCGATGATCCTTACGTCCAAGTACACGTGATGTCGAAAAAGTCCGCAGCGAAAGTGACAAAAAGATCGTTAACAGAACTTGAACGTTTTACAAAGGATGTCCCCGCAATGGCTTACGATGTTCGTTCTTTCCATAAGCTCGGTGCAACCGATGAACTCATTGAAGGGATCTCTGTAGAACATCCAACTGAAGAAGACGTATCGCGCGTGCAAACCTTGATCTCTAACCAACTAGCGGATCTAGAGGCTGGAGGCTTAGTTTCAGAACACCGTCTTAACAACGCACGTGCGAAAGAATCACGTGCAGCTTCAATTGAAGTCAGAGTACAAATGGAACAACAGTGGGCAAATGAAAGTAGGGAAGAACGTGGAAGGATTAAATAAACATTCGTTGGCCAAACAAATTGCTGATCAAATCTCTATGAAAATACTCTCAGGAGATTTGAAACCCGGCGATAAGCTCGTTGAAAAAGAGTATGCAGATGAGTATGGCATTAGCCGTGCACCAATCCGTGATGCCCTTTATTTACTCACTGCTGAAGGGCTCGTTGAGAAAGAAGCACGTAAAGGAGCAGTCGTACGTAGCTACAGTTTTGAAGAAATCAAAGACATCTTAGAAGTTCGTAACTTCTTAGAGAGTCTAGCCATGGAGAGAATTGAAGAGAATGGTGTTGATCACAACTTCATTACACGGATGCGACAGCTTGCTAATGTCATGAGATCAGAAGAAGATGTGTACCAATACACGTATTACAACCATCAATTTCATTTGTTGCTCATCGAAATGAGTCAAAGCAAAATGATCTTAGATTTGTATCATGCTTAGGGTCGTCACTACTGCGCGTCCAAGCGATCGCATTCTCTGAATCAGGAAAATTAGAGAAGTCAAAGCGAGAACATGATTGGCTTACAACCTATTTAGAAGCGAATCAAATACGAGAAGCCAAAACACTGTTAAATACACATACTGATGATGTATTGAAATTGTATAAGCAGTTTCATGGAAAATAGACAATGAGCCAAGTCGGTTCTTTGTCTATTTTTATCTTTCCTATTTTAGTAAATGTCTATGAACGGCTAAATCCCCTTGATATGATAATTGTAGTATTAAATTAGGAGAGGATGAGTTCATGAAAGGATCTATTGCAGTCGGTGTGTTACTTTCAGTAATTGCACTGCTGTATGTCGGCATCATCGAAGCAGCTTTGTTGCTTGCGATGTTTATATGGGTGCCAATGTTACTTCAATTGATTACGCAAGATCCACAAATCAAGGTTGATCGCTGGTTACGGCGTACTTCTTTTGTTGCGATTTATTTTGCAATCATTGCAAGCGTCTCGCTTTTCTTACCTCAAAGTATGATTGCAGGACTGTTTGCAACTGTATGGTTGGTCTTTGTAGCAATCATCGGTGTATTGGGCCTGTTACGACAGTTACGGTATGGCTTTCAACGAAGCGAAGAAGCACTCATAAATTTAAGTTTAATGTATTTGCCTATTGGAGGCGTGTGGCTCGTCGCAGGAGCGTCAGGTGCATCACAGTTCTTACCGTATACGGATGTGATTGTGTGGCTTACGGCGATTCATTTTCATTACGCAGCATTTTTCTTGCCCATCGTCGCGGGCCTATACATTCGGAGTCGACGTCAACAGATCGGTTTGCCAAAACGATGGTCATTCATTGCGATATTGTTAGCGCTCGGACCGATTTTCGTTGCGATTGGCATTGACCAAGGACCGCCACTTGAGTTTTATGTTGTTGCGACCTATGCGGTTGGGTTGTTTTTATTCGTCGGTTTATGGCTCGTTGATGCGTTAAAACGAAACGAGTTCACGTTAAAGCTTCGGTTAACGTTACTCTCTGCATCCTTTGTCTTTGCACTTACGACGACATGGACGCTCGTTTATAGCTTTGGTTTACTTTCAGAAAATATAATAGTAACGATTGAGTGGATGACACGCTATCACGGAGCCGTTAACGCCAGTGTATTTGCAACGCTCGCTTTTATTGTCGTTTGGCAATTACGTACCCCGTCGTCTGTTAACGAAATTACAGTAAGTCATTTACGCACGAGAGGGTACGTAGGAACGGTTCCAATAGACGAAGCACGTTGGAAGAAAGGGAGTCATACTCCAACCTTAGTAAGTAATTGGGATGAGTTAGCGAATGAAACATTCTCACCGTCTGATGTTGATGATGAGATCCGTAACTTCTACACGAGTCCTAACCGGTACAAGATGGTCGCAAATGTAGCGTGGTCAAGCGTATTTAAACCGTTGTTGCCGGTTGTTCATTACGTTACAGTGCGCTTCGGACAATTGAATGTTCCAAAGAACGGGAAAGCGATGATGAATGGAGCCGTCATACCGTTAGATTCAATAGAAGATGGCAGAGCAAAACCAAGCGTATGGTTACGGTGGTCCGAGGAAGCTCACATTTTCACGGCGATTTATAGTACGGTTGATCAGAAAATGAACATTGCGCTTCCATTACCGTTTGGGGTAATGACAGGAATTCTTCAACCAGAAACTGACCAGCACAGTGGATTAATTCTTAACAGCGAACCGAACGGCATCTTTTACACAATTGGTAGCATCACCATTCGCCTACCGTTAAAAGAAACATTTCATATTAAAAAAGTACATAACACAGAGTTACACGCAAATCACCACATTCAATTGTTCGGATTATCGCTATTTACCATTGAGTATGAATTAACTGCACATGAATGATCGGAAAGGGTGGGGTTTATATGGGAAAACCAATCTATGTAGAACTTGACATAAATGCTCCCATTGAAGACGTCTGGGAAACGACACAAAACCCGAAGCTTCACGAACGGTGGGATCTTCGCTTTAGTCAAATCGATTATTTACCTAAAGATCATGAAGATGATGTACAGACATTTCAGTATGAAACGCGGATCGGTTTTGGATTACGCATTCATGCATCGGTGAATCGGTCGGCAGTGCAGCAAAAGACAGTGGAGAGAAAGTATCCGCTTTAAAATTTGCAAGCGATCAGCCATTGTCGCTAATAAAAGAGGGCCGGGGATATTGGAAGTACGAACAAAAAGAGAATCACACACGGTTTCTAACGCGCTATGATTACGATACACGCTTTGGAAAAGCAGGGAAACTACTCGATACCATTTTCAGACCACTAATGGGTTGGGCAACGGCGTGGAGCTTCGCGGCATTAAAGCAGTGGCTCGAGACGGGGAAGCGGCCTGAAGACAGCCTAAGACAGTCGCTACTTCACGTTTTGTTTTGTGTGACATTAGCGCTCTTATGGGCCTATCAAGGTTAATTCCAAAATTGTTATTTCCTGAAACGGGTGAACTTGATTTGATTGCGGCAACTGGTATCCTGAGCGGATTTGAATCAATTGTCGTTGCCGTAATCGGAATCGGTCAGTTAGTTATGGCTATCTTGTTTCTATTACCGATCACGAAGCGGTGGCTATTCTTATTGTCGGCGATTGCGGTCACGTTGCTAGGAATTGGAGCACTGATCAGCTCACCGCACTTATATGCATTGCCATTTAACCCAGGAGCACTTAATATCGTTACGATTGGGATTAGCATTGCTGCATGGGTGAACAGTCACCAATTAGTGTTAGCCAGACATTGTAGACGAAAGGAGAAGAAATGAGATCATCCATTTATGAGCGTGCAATCGGAGAGCAGTTCGAGCGAATGCACCCGTTGTTACATATGAAATACGGTAAAACCTCTGGTGTTGTTCACGGAGAAGGGGTCATGAAGCAAATTCGTGGCTCAGCGCTATATAAGCCCGTTGCATACTGCCTAGCTCACGATGACTTTCTATTTCCAGAGAGAGGCGCTGATGTGCCGTTCTCTATTCGCAATACATATCGTAAGAACGTAAAGGACTGTATGTGAGTTGGGATCGTCATTTTCACTTCCCGAATGCTACCCGACGTTTTTACGCTGAAATGTGGTGGAATGAGAAAAAAAGACGCGTTTATGACTCATTAGGAAAAAGTGGAAGACTCGTTCAACCGTTAGATTTTCACGTGACGGATACAGGAGCGTTACTAATTACTTCAGACGAGACGTATACAAGTGTGGGCAATCGCTTGCTTCGCCTACCAAAAGCATTATCTGCAAAGGTGAATGTATATGAGAAAGCGACCAGTGCCAATACCATTCAGATTTTCGTGCATATTGAACACGTGACAACGGTTTTGATGTATGAAGGAGAAGCGACGGTAGAGGAGATTAGGTAAGTAATGGAGCACTCAATTGTACTCAACCATTGGACCGGAGCAGCAAAGTGTCTTACTGTTAAACGATAAAAGCTAGGTAGAGTTATTCATCCACTCTACCTAGCTTTTTTTTAGAAAGGTCCGTATCCAAACCAGGCGGATAACATAACCGTGATAACAGCGATTGTCAGTTGAATTAGGATAAATGGCCAAATAAAGCGAACCCATTTCGTCCATGGAATTCCTGCAAGCGCCAATGCTGCCATGAAATAGCCTGAAGTCGGAAGAATGATGTTTCCAATGCCATCAGCCAAAGTAAAGGCGAGTACGGTTGTTTGTCTCGTAATGCCGAGCAAGTCTGCAAGAGGAATCATGATCGGCATGGTGAGTGCGGCTTGACCACTACCTGACGGAATGAAAAAGTTAATGATACTTTGAATAAAAATCATGCCAGCAGCATTTAACTCGGTAGGAATGTTTTCCAAAAACCCTACTGCGTAATACAACATTGTATCAATTGTATTGCCGTCTTCCAAAACGACTAAGATGGCACGTGCAAAGCCGACGATCAGCGCACCAGCAAGTACACCAGAAGCCCCTTTTAGAAAGCCATCAACAACATCATGCACACCAATTCGAGCAACAACGCCAATAATAACGCCGAGTAGTAAGAATAGTGAAGCAATCTCGGTAATAAACCACTCGTACCGAATGACGCCAAAAGCAAGCACAATAAAGTTGACGATAAACAGCCCTAGAATCACCTTATGCGTAGTAGTTAATGTTATTTCGGTTTTCATCTCATTAAGTTCAGTATTGGCGGTATAATTCCCGTAATAGCCTAGTTCAGGATTTTTCTTTACTTTCATTGCATAGCGATAGACAAAAATGACAGCAATCGTATACATTAAAACGAAAAGTATGAGACGAAGCCACATTCCAGAATAAATATCTAACTCAGCAATCCCTTGAGCAACACCGACGTTAAACGTTCATGATCGCAGTAGTAAATCCGATTGAACTACCGACCAAAACAATTGCTGTTCCTGTAATTGCGTCAAAACGTAGCGCGAGAGCAAGCGGGATTAATATTGGGATGTATGCCAGTGTTTCTTCGGCAAGTCCCATAAGCGTTCCGCCAAGGGCGAAAATGAGCATCGTAATTGGAATAAACCACTTTTCTTGATTGACAAGCCTGTATGAAGCAACTGTAACAAGTCGATCAATGGTACCCGTGTGATTTAAGATGCCAAACGTACCTCCGATAATCAAGATGAAAAAAATAATATCAGAGGCTTCAACGAGTCCTGTATGTATAGAGGTGAAAATTTGAAACGGTTGCACTGGACTTGATTCCACTTCGGTGTATGAACCAGGGTCGACTACTTCGCGACCATCGTGCTCTACTCTTTCGTAGCTACCTGCAGGTATAACGTAAGTCAGAATAGTGGAAAAAATGATGACGCCAAAAATTAAAGCAAATACGTTAATTCCCCGGTTGTTATTCTGTTCGGACATTTCTTATCCCCCTATGGTTGTATTTCATTATCTTATAGATTATTTTTCACAATGGCAAACCATTTATAGGCAGAACTAGGAGAATTCAGTAGTAATCAAATTGCTAATAGTACATACATGGACGCAAGATCTGCAGTACATGGTGAGTAAAAGCTTAATGGTGAGAAGTCATTAAGCTTTTTGTTTATGAGAAGCGAGGCAGAGTACTAATTTTTAGAATTTTATATTGACAAACAATTGAGGTGATGATACTTTATAAAAGCCGAGTAAATCAATATGTATTATTAGAAAAGTAGGTGTAAATAGTGAAGTCATTCAATAAATTTTTTCTCGTAGGTTTATCAACGGTACTTTTAACCGCTTGCGGAAGCGGCTCAGAAGAAGAAAGTAATAATGGTGATGGCAACGAAGATACTTCTTGGACAGATGTTGAATCTTCCGGAAGTTTAGTAGTAGGTACTTCAGGAACATACGCACCTATTACATACATTGATGAAAACAATGAATTAACGGGCTTTGAAGTTGAATTGGTCAGAGAAGTTGCTGATCGGTTAGGGTTAGATATTGAGTTTAGTACGATGGATTTCGATGGTATATTGCCTGCACTACGAAACGGACAAATCGATGTTGCAGCACATGATTTTGCAATTACTGAGGAACGTTTAGATACGTTTGATTTTGCAGAACCTCATAAATATTCTTATGGATCTGCGGTCGTACGAGAAGAAGATGAAGATCAATTCTCATCTGCACATGATTTAGAAGGGATCGACGTTGCTTTAGGGTCATTAACGAGCAATTATGCTATTTTTGCAGATAACATTGGGGCTAACGGTACAGCTTACGATGGTGGGACTGAAGCGATCTTAAGAGACGTTATAAGTGGAAACCAACGTGCTTACCTTAATGATTATCTTGTATTACAACGCACGCTCGAGGAATTTGGCGATGATCGCTTAGTATTAGCTGAAGACGTTAAGTATCATGCGACTGAAAGTGCGCTAGCGGTTCTAAAAGGAAATGAAGCACTTCAAGAACAAATCAGCAACACTATTCTTGAGTTAATTGAAGAAGGGGTTGTTTCAGAATTATCCGTTGAGTATTTGGGTGAGGATGTTTCTCAACCAACAGATAACTCAGAAATTGTCAGCCTTGAAGGGTAAATTCTATTGAGATACAGAATTGACTGTATCTCAATTTTTAGATTGGAGAGTACTTATGTTTGAATGGTTTTCATCAATCCAATGGGAATATCTTTATGATTTTGAACTTGCAATTGACTCATTACCTTTCTTATTAGAGGGTCTAAGAATTACAATGATCATCGCGTTTTTTAGTATGATCTTTTCACTTATATTAGGGATATTCCTCGGTGTAGCACGGATGTCGAAGCTTTGGTTTATTCGTTGGCCAGCTCGAATCTATATTTCATTTATGAGAGGAACGCCGCTTTTAGTTTTTATTTTTATTCTTTATTATGGTCTTCCTGTCATTGGTATTGAATTCACAAGCGCTGTTGTTGCTGGTATTGTCGGTGTTAGTTTGAATTTTGCAGCGTATAGTGCCGAAGTCGTTCGCTCATCAATTATGTCAGTTCCTAGAGGACAGTGGGAAGCAGCTGCATCTCTTCAGATGAATTACGTGCAAACAATGACTAAAATTATCATTCCGCAGGCAACACGTATTGCTTTACCACCAACATTTAGTATCTTCATGGATGTTGTAAAAGGGACATCTCTGGCTTCAGTCATTACCGTTCAAGAGCTTTTGTATAGTGCTAGACTAGTTTCAGGGAGAACGTATGACAGCATGACGATGTACATTACTGCAGCATTGATCTATTGGGTCGTATGTATTGTTATTGGCTATTTCCAAAACCGATTGGAGAAACGTTATAACCGTTATTTGAGTGACACGCATTAAGGAGAGATCGTTATGATTGAGGTAACATCATTAAAAAAATCATTTGAACAGATCGAGGTCTTAAAATCGATTGATTTTACAGTAAATAAAGGAGAGGTCGTTTGTTTAATCGGTCCATCAGGATCAGGAAAAACGACGTTGCTTCGGTGTTTGAATTTGTTAGAAACCCCTGATGCTGGTACGATAACGATCGGCAATTCAACGGTATCATTTAATACTATATTGAAGAAACGAGAGATTAAAGAACTCCGCCAGTACTCCGGCATGGTTTTTCAAGGATTTCATCTTTTCCCGCATAAAACAGTTATTGAAAACCTTGTTACAGCACCGATAACCGTGAAAAAAGGTGATAAAGCAACGATTCAACAAAAGAGTGAACAACTCTTAGAGAAAGTTGGCATGTCAGAGCATAAAAATAAGTACCCGGATGCATTGTCTGGCGGTCAACAACAACGAGCAGCAATCGCTAGAGCACTTGTCATGGAACCTGAAGTAATGCTATTTGATGAACCAACGTCTGCTTTAGATCCACAATTAGTAAGAGAAGTTTTGAAGGTGATTGAAGGCTTAGCTAATGAAGGGCAAACGATGGTCATCGTCACTCATGAAATGAACTTTGCTAAACGGATCGCCGATAAAATCCTCTTTATGGATGAAGGATACATTGTTGAACAAGGTGAAGGCAATCAAGTAATAACAAACCCACAACAACAGCGAACAAAAGAATTTTTATCTCTATTAGAAGAAGATTGATTTAGTGAAGAAAGATCGAACGTACAGTGATGTACGTTCGATCTTTCTTCACTTTAGTTAACATAATACTTCACTAGCTTTATCACACAAGGTGTCGTTAAATTTTATTATTTTTAGATAAAAATGAATACAAAAAGATGAGTAGAAATAACAGTCCAATGACAAATGACACAACAGTAAAAGGAAGAAGTGTTATAGGCAATATACTATTTGCGTAACTGACAATATCTTCGTTTAAGATGTCAATAACATCTGCGATCGGTATAGATAACACGCCAATCGCTAGAATTCTTGCTGAGTAGAGTATTGCAGAGATTTGTATGAAAAATAATCCTAAGATCAAGTGTAAATGTGACTTACTCATCGACTAACAACTCCCATTTAGTTTTTTGAACATTGTACTAGATTAAAACCACCCCGTAAAAGGAAGAGAAAGAGAACAAATCATTTCATCATATTATTACGTAAAATATAAATTTGACGTAATAATTGTATTTCTAATTAAGCTATAGTAGTATTTGTTTATGAGGTGGTCCTATGGATAATCATTCCAAACAGCAAATTTACACTAAACTTCATAAGCATCTTAAAGATCTTCCCTGGTATGTTGAGGAATATATCAATTATAAAAAAAGAAAATTATCAGCAGCGTCATTGCTTAACTATGTACACGATTATAAGATTTTCTTTAATTGGCTCGTTACCGGGAATTATTATTCTGGTGAACTAAAAAATCTGCCTCTTGAGTTACTTGAATCATTAACGGTTCAGGAAACAGAACAATTTTTGACCTTTCTTCAATATGAATTACATAACAAAGAAGTGACAATGAATCGCAAATTATCTGGGTTGAAATCGCTTTTCAATTATCTGCAAAATATCGCTGAAACCCGTGATTTACAGCCATATTTAAAGCGTAATGTGATGGCAAAGCTTGAATTTAATGATATAAAAGAGAGCATGGAAACGACGGCAAATAAGATGGAAGGGAAAATATTGCTTGGTGATGAGTATGAACAGTTTCGTCAATTTATAGCTTATGACTATGGCAAGCTTTATAAGGATAATAAAAAACTTGTAAACTTCCATCTTCGAAACAGAGAGCGTGATACAGCGCTTATTTCGCTTATTTTAGGATCGGGGTTACGACTTTCTGAAGTTGTTAACTTAAATGTAGACGATATTGATCATAGCAAATTTACTGCTCGAGTCATTCGCAAGGGCAATAAAGAACAATATGTTTATTTCAGCAAACAAGCAATGGATGACTTAACTGAATACCTTCAAATCAGATCGAAGCGTTACGATATTGAGAAAACGAATAAAGCTCTTTTTGTCGCTGCTGCAATGGGACCAAAAGGAACACCTAGACGATTAACCGCAAGAGCTATTGAAAAGTTAGTCGAAAAATATGCAAATGCTTTCGGGAAACCATCCGTATCCGTTCATAAATTAAGGCATTCATTTGCAACGAGGTATCATAATGAAATTAATGATGTGCCGAAGTTGAGGCGCCAACTCGGTCATTCATCCATTCAAACGACGATGATCTATACGCATATTAACAACGAAGACTTGAAAAATGCAGTAGACAAGATGGATATGCCGAGATTTGATGAGTAATTCGTCGAGTACTATACTAGCTACTTTAAAGTTTTTAAATCTACCTGGAAATCCAGGAATGACAGATGAAGTGATTATTAAGATGTACAAAAGCGGGATGCCTCTTAAAGAAATGGTTTCACGTATTGGTATTAGTGATCGAGCGATTCGCAATGTAATGTATAAACATGGAATTAAAATGAATAGAGAGCAATATTCAGGCAACCGCGCAAACATCAAGTTAATGAAGATTTCTTTAAGATATGGTCACATGAAATGGCTTGGGTATTAGGGCTATTTATAACGGATGGTAGTATCAGTAAGAATCACTCCAGTGTTTCATTAACTCAAAAAAATCAAACAATACTTCGTCGAGTAGCTACATATATGAATGCAGATTACATTTTATCAAAAAGTTATAAGACAAGAACAACAGCTACATTGTTGATTAACTCAAAAAAAATAAAAAACGATTTAGGGTCATTAGGGGTATTACCTAACAAGTCATTAACCGTACAATTCCCAAATGTACCAGACAAATTCCTACCCTCATTTATTAGAGGCGTTGTTGATGGTGATGGCTGGGTTCAAAAGAGAGGATATGTAATGAATATTACTACAGCTAGTTATAGCTTTGCAGAAGGACTCTTATCTGTTTTTCAAGTCTGGATGCTGCGAAGTGAAATTACTGAAGAATTTACGCAAGCTGGTAGCCCAGTCTTCCGGGTTTGGGTAAAAGGTAAATATGATCTTCCTAGGCTAGCAGATCTCATTTATAATGATGCATTGGAACCTTATGAATCTTATAAGGAAAATAATTTAAGAGTTCATTCTAAAGTACGTAATAAAGGAGTTTAAACATGTGGAAATTAGAAAATGGGAAACTAACCCATACTACCGATCCTTCGAGAGTTAAATTCAGAACAAATGTAAGTAAATCGATTTTAGATCATTTAAATACTTTGGCAAAACAACATGATACACACCCAAATTATTTATTAGAGTCAGGTTTGGAACATGTTTTAGAGCAAGAAATCATCCAGTTTGACAAAAAATCTCGTCCAAAAGATCGTATTCAATATAAAACTACCTATGACAAGGATTTGCTAACTAACGTAAAGGGTTTTGCAAAAGAACACAATTTATATGTAAGTGATATTCTAGAATATAGCGTTCAGTTTATTGATGTTAACTCTGTGAAAAAGAAAAGCAATAAACATCGAATAGAAAAATAATAAAAAGCATATCTTTGAAATTGCCTTTTTAATAAAACGCCCCGAACATAATATATATTATCGGAAGTCACTGATGTGGTTAAATTTCTTTAGATCCTTCAGTGAAATTTCGTTTTTTTATATTTGCTTTTCTTATCCCCTATTTAATCTGCACTTTTTGTCGTATTCTTTGGCTGGCTTTCCTTTATTGCAGATTTATTTTTTAAAAATTACGGTATGTGAAATTATGTTCTTGTAACTTAGAACCGGCTACATGGGCTCTAAGTACAATCCTTCGTCTTGTTTCCATTCTAAAAAAAACACGTCACTATAGGTCGTTATGTTTTTGCTACGTAGTTGTTTGTTTAGCCACGATTCATCGTAGCCGGCTAATTGTAGGTTATCCCAGTTAACTTTGCCGTCACTGATCAATGTAATTGGTAAATACACGGGCTTTGCTGGTAATTGTAAGTCTTGTGAAACTGGGTTTTCGTAATCAGACTTTTTAAGTACGCTTACTTTGCCGTCTGTTTCTAAAATCGCATGTTGTATTTCTCTAAATGAGAATACATTTTCGCGGCGCAGTAAGTGTTGTAACTGATCTAAATCTAATTTGTTTGCTTTTAATTCTTTTCTGTTGATCTGGCCGTCTTTAACAATAATTGATGGACTTCCTTCAAGTACTTTCCTCGTACCGCGATACTTTTGTGTAATCATTTCTAACGTATATATGAGCGTGCCCCAAATTCCGACTGAAAATAGAATCGATCCTACGCGTGCTTGTTCGTCGTAGATGGCATTTCCGATTAGGTCACCTAAGATTAGTGCTGAAATGAAATCAAACGGTGTTATTTGCGATAATGTCGCCTTACCGAGCAATTTCAACATCACTAGTAGCGCAATAAACCCTACGAGTAACTCTACTCCTGTTTGCAACAATTCTAAATGCATGCTTGTCACCTCTTTGTTGATACTATGTGAAGGAGCTTCTATTTTCATTCATTACAGTACGTGAAATTATTTAGTTTTCAAATGTACCGTTTCATGCTATAGTGTAAATTGTAGTTTTTATACTTTACCGCGGTTATGTAACATAGTTTTATATAAAGGAGAAACGTTTTATGCAACGTCAAGCATCATTACGGGGAGCGTTAATTGTTCTTTTTATCGTTATTCTCATTTTAAGTTTTGGTATTTTAGCATACGAAGCTCCACCACATCTTCCTATATTACTGTCAGCGATCGTCGTTGCTTTGTATGCAGCACTCATTAAAATTCCATTTGATACATTAGAAAAGCAAATAGTCTCGTCTGTGAGCTACGGTGTAATTCCAATCCTCATCTTACTTATGATTGGGATCTTAATTGGTTTATGGTTGCTCGGTGGTACGGTTCAAACGATCACGTACTACGGCTTACAAGTCTTATCACCGACGTTCTTTTAGCTACAACCGTCATCATTACAGCTGTAGTTGCGCTCATGACCGGAAGTTCATTAAGTGCGATCGGAACTATAGGTGTGTCCCTCATGGGTGTGTCAATCGGAATGGGAGCCGATCCCGCCATGACAGCTGGAGCGATCGTGAGTGGCGCGATTTTCGGAGATAAATTGTCGCCTCTGTCAGACACGACGAATTTGGCGGCTGCAACGGCGAAGGTCGATTTATTTGAGCACATTCGTCATATGTTATGGACGACGATTCCTGCTTTAATTTTAACCGTCGTTATTTTCCTTATTATCGGTTATACAAATCAAAACGGTTCTCGTGCTAGCTTAGCCGACGTCCAAGAACTCATCCTTGTGTTAGATCAAGAGTTCTTCATTCATATCCTTACCGTTTTATCGCCTTTAGTCATTATCGTGTTAGCAGCAATGAAAGTTCGCCCATTACCAGCACTTGCAGCAGGGATGTTTGTTGCGGTTTGCACAGCATTTTTTACCGTTCCGGGATTGCAGTTGAATGCATTACTTGATGCAATGTACAGTGGTTATGAAGCGAATACAGGTCACGCGGCCATTGATGAATTATTATCCCTTGGTGGGCTTCAGGATATGTTATTTGGTGTTTCACTAATTATTATTGCACTCTCATTCGGTGGGTTAATTCAAGCAACGGGGATTACAGAAGCAATTATTCGAGGCATTCAGTCTTTGTTGAAAAGTCGAGGCAACACAATTGCTTCAACACTCGCTTCTTGTTTTGGTGTAAACTTCGTCACTGGGGAACAGTACTTATCGATTCTATTACCTGGACAAATGTATGAAGACGTGTATAAAAAACACAACTTACACCCAAAAAACTTAAGCCGTACACTTGAAGATGGCGGAACGATTTTACACCCCCTCATTCCTTGGGGGATTATCGGTGCCTTTGTGATGACCACACTAAACGTTGATTTCACATATGTGTTCTACACATTCTTAAGCATTGTCACTCCATTTATTGCACTTCTTTACGCGTACACAGGTTGGACGTTAACTGCGCGAAAGGTTGAGTCTTGATGACTTGATCTTTCGTGTTTTTTCTCTTCTTCTTCTTTTCTTTGTTCGATTCATATTTCACTAAAATACGGTACGTGAAATTTTTATAAAATCTAAAAAACTAACCCACTATTTTTATTGGGTTAGTTTTTCGTGATGGGACGACACCATGCCGTATTCATTTGCTGTCGGTTCAACGTATTGTTTCACACTATTCACTGCAAGTGCTGCATCTTGGAAACAGCCTGCAATTAACGGCAGTTTGCTGTTGTAGTTCGCTAGATCCCCTGCAGCAAAGATTCCCGGTACATTCGTTTGCATACGATCATTTAATTGAAGTTTGCTTTCTTCAACTTTCAACCCTAACGGTTCATGTTCTAAAAACGATAGTTCTACTTCAAAACCGTGATTCACAACGACCGCATCAACACGCTTAATTTGACACGATTTACTTTCACAGTGCTCTAATTGTACTTGTTCAATACATTTCCCTTGGTTACATCCAGTTAAGCCAGAGATGGCAAATGGCGTCATCACATTCACTCGTGAGTTTTTCATTTTCGTCACGAACTGTTCATGGCCACCAAAAGCATCACGTCTATGTACGACGGTTACGCTTTTTGCAATCGGTTCTAGCTCATTTGCCCAATCGACTGCTGAATTCCCCCCGCCTGAAATGACAACATCTTTGCCTCGAAATTGTTCGATATCAGGCACTTCATAATAGAGGTTTTCCGTTTCATAAGCTTCAGCACCTTGAACGGTTAGCTTTGCTTGCCGCAAAATCCCGTAACCTGTTGCTAAAATAATTGCTTTTGTAAAATGCTTACGCTGTAGTGACGTCTCAATGACGAATGTACCATCATGATTTTTTGTAATATCGGTCACTTTCTCACCACAAACGACTGTCGGTTCAAATGTCGTCGCTTGTGTGCTTAAGTTTTGAATAACTTCACTCGTTTTTGTCGGTGGAAGTGCCCCTATGTCCCAAATCGTTTTGTCAGGATACACATTTAATTTACCACCAAGATGGGGTTCACTCTCGATGATTTTCGTTTTTAAGTCACGCATTCCACTATAAAATGCACTATACAGTCCAGCTGGACCACCACCAACAACCGTTACATCATACAGTTCTAAGTCATTCCCCATTTTAGCGTGCACCTCCTGCAGGTATTAACTCTTCTTCTGCTCGTTCAGGAATCATTAAATCATAACTAAGGCAAACCGGTTTCTTCGTTCTCGGGTCTGTAACAACATCAGCATCAATCGCGAATACGTCTTTTAGTACTGTTGAACAAATGACTTGTTCTGGTGCACCTTCTTGCACAATCTTACCTGCTTTTAATGCAACCATGTAATCAGCGAAACGAGCCGCATGGTTTAAATCGTGAATGACCATCACAATCGTACGCCCTTCTTCTTCGTTAAGCCTCTTTAATACTTCAAGAACTTCTAATTGGTGTGCGAGATCCAAATACGTCGTCGGTTCATCAAGTAACAAAATGTCAGTTTCTTGAGCAAGAGCCATCGCAATCCACACTCGTTGTCTTTGCCCACCTGAAAGTGCATCAATGTCTCGGTCTTTAAAAGCATCCATGCCTGTTTGCTTTAAGGAACGTTCAATAATATCTTGGTCTGCTTTCGTCAATGAGCGTGCACCAGTCTGATGAGGATACCGTCCATAAGCGACAAGCTCTTTTACTTTCAAGCCTGAAGGCGCTTCTGGTGATTGTGGCAATACCGCCAACTTCTTCGCGACTTGTTTCGTTGACTCTTTATGAATAATTTTCCCATCCAAATAGACCGAACCAGACTTCGGTTTCATGATTCTCGCTAACGTCTTTAAGATCGTTGACTTCCCACAACCGTTCGGACCAATCATCGTTGTAATTTGTCCTTTTGGGATTTTTAAATTTAACGCTTCAACAATCTTTCGTTTTTCATAACCAATTGATAGTTCTTTCGCTTCGATTTCAGTCATGGCTGTTCACCTCAGTTTACGGTGTTTTAATAAGCAAATATAAAAAGTACGGTGCACCGATAATTGCTACGACAATACCGACGGGAATTTCAGACGGCGCCAACATGTTTCTTGCAATGTAATCGGCAAATAGCAAGATTAGTGAACCGATGAGCGCTGCTGTTGGTATCATTATTTGATGCCTAGGTCCTACAATTCTACGTGCGATATGCGGAGCAACAAGACCTAAAAATGCGATCGCACCTCCAGCTGCAACCGATGCACCTGCGAGTGCCACGGCTAAAAACAATAGCAACAGTCGTGAACGTTCGAGAGAAATCCCAACTCCGACCGCTGATTCATCACCAATTCTCATTACATTTAACGTGTTTGCTTGCCTAATGACGAGTGGAATTAAAATCGCAATCCAAGGTAAGATCGCTAACACAGAACTCCAGTTAGCACCCC
Organism: Geomicrobium sp. JCM 19038; assembly: GCF_000698125.1. Taxonomy (GTDB): domain Bacteria; phylum Bacillota; class Bacilli; order Bacillales; family Marinococcaceae; genus Geomicrobium_A. Next base: position 537,237 of record NZ_BAXA01000001.1, read on the forward strand.
ATATGTTGCCTGAGAGCCAGACGGTCGCTTGCATAAAATCATTCGGACTCATTCTTAGTTGCATAATAATGAGCAATGCACTAAACCCGGCATTGATCCCGATTCCGACAAGTACGAGACGAACGGGTGTAATCCCTTTTTTATAAGCGAGGCTATAAATGAGTGCTGCTGCTGTAAGCGCTCCTAGAAAGGCGAACATCGGCAAGATATAGACGCTTCCACCAAGATTTTGATAACTTCCTTGGAACAAATAAATAAACAAGACGACGGCAAAACCTGCCCCTGCATTAATTCCTAAGATTCCTGGGTCTGCAAGGTCGTTACGAGAAAGACTTTGCAAGATTGCACCTGAAACCGCAAGACCTGCACCAATTAAAATTGCAAGTACCATACGTGGCAGTCGGAATTCGAACAAGACGAGTTCTTGTTGGTCACTGCCTTGACCGATGATCGTTTTAAACGCTTCAGCTGGTGTCATTTGAAACGTACCTGACTGTAGACTAACAAGCAAAACAAAAACGATAAAAACGACGAGTGTTGTAAAAACAATGAGCGGTTTTCGTTTCATTTAAACACCTCTCCCTTCTCGTCTCGCAAGGTAGAGGAAAAACGGGACACCAATTAACGCAGTAATTGCTCCGACTGGTGTTTCGTATGGCGCATTAATCATCCGGGCAACAATGTCACTTGCAACGAGCAATAATGCACCAAACACAGCCGAGCACGGGATAATATAGCGATAGTCCATCCCAACAACAGCGCGTACCATATGTGGAATAACAAGGCCAACAAAACCGATAATTCCAGCAATCGCAACCGATGCTCCTGTCATTAACATAACAGCAATTACACCGAGCGTTCGCACAATAGCCGTTCGTTGCCCTAGCCCGCGCGCAACGTCTTGGCCAAGACTCATAATTGTAATCGATTTTGACAACACGAGTGCAATCAAAATTCCGATGAGACATGGGATTGCAACCATGAGTAAGCTTTGGCGTGTCACACTCGATAGTCCGCCAGCAAACCAAAAGCTTAAATCTTGAGCAACATCATTATAAATGGCAATCCCTGAAGATAGCGCACTTAAAAATGCCCCGATCGTAACCCCAGCCAACGCTAGTTTTGCCGGTGATAGACCGCCTTTACTTAATGTACCAACGAGGAATATGAGTACTGTTCCGACTCCAGCTCCTATAAAGGCAGCAATGAGCAATCCTGTATAACTAGCAGCTGTGACATAGGCAAACATAATCGCAAGCGCAAGTGCTGCGCCGTCTGAAATTCCTATAATCGAAGGTTCTGCTAATGCATTTCTCGTCATGCCTTGCATGATTGCACCAGAAACGGCAAGAGCTCCACCGATTAAGATGGCTGCCACAACACGAGGAATTCGTATTTCTTGGATAATTTGATGTTCGGTCAAACTGCCATCGAATGATACAATTGCGTCCCAAATGATGCTAGGCGTAATTGAAGCCGCTCCAAACGTAACAGAAATGATGGATGCAATCACTAGACTAACAATGCCGATTATCAACGTAATAATAAAACTTGTTGGTTTTCGTGTAATGCTCGCTTCTTTCATAGTTCTCCCACTTCACGGCACATTCACTTTCAACTGATTGAACTTATAGAAACTAAAGAAACGATTTGTTCAGATCATTAACTACAAGAAAGCTGTCACTCCGTTTTATTCAGTCCTTAAATGTCTATTATGACAAATTCATTGACGACAACAGACGATCTAGAATACATTCTAAACCGTCTGCTACTCACCTATTTGAACAATTCTTCTTACCTATTCTCATCTTAATGAAAACGGCTATCATTCTCAATAGCTATGCTCGAATTTATTCAGAAATCATTTGTTCGTGTACTTCTTCGATCGTTTGACGATTTGCTTGGTAACCGTTGTATAACCAACTGCTATCATCAGCAATTTCAATGACCTGATCGTTTTCTACTGCAGGAATTGTCGACCATACGTCTTCAGTCATTAATGAATCAACGCTGTCTTCATCACCATTAACGAGGAATAAATACTCCGCATCTAAATTCGCAAATGCTTCAAGAGAGAGCTCATTCCAGTGATCAGGGTCTTCTGGCAACTCAGCAATTGCATTTGCTGGTTCTAACTCAAGGTCATCAAACAGTACCGCTCCACTTGCAATGTTTGGTGCAACGACGAAATATGAGCCGTTAATCAACCAAACAACAGCCACTTTATCGTCCCCAACAGTATCGTTCAATTCTTGCTTCACTTCTTCGACGTATGCGTCATACTCCTCTAGAGCCGTTTCAGCTTCTTCATCACGATCAAACAATGAACCCATTTCTAGAAGAGTTGCACGCCAATCTGCACTCGTTTCGCTATCCATGACGTACGTAGGTGCCATTTGTGAATATTGGTTGTAGTCACCTGAACCGAGTGTGCCCTCATCAGGTACGACAACAAAGTCCGGATCTGCTTCCATCACAGATTCTAATGGCAACTGATAATCAATGTATGGAAGATCGCCAAGTTCATCCGCTAAATAGTCTTGAACACTCGCTCCATTGTTCACAGACCATTGCACAATTGGCTCTAATCCAATCGTTAAGAGGGGATCTTCTAAATACGGTGCGATAATGCGCTCTGGAGACGCTGGAACCGTCACTTCATTGCCGTATCCATCTGTTACTGTCTTCTCAGAACCTCCAGCATCTGACTCACTGTCGTCTGCATCCTCGGTTTCTTCTACCGTTTCATCAGGTTCTCCATTTGCTGAATTGTTGTCTGTATCTTCTTGGTCCCCACACGCAGTCAGTAGCATCGCAGACGTTGCGATCGCGAGTGTATATGGATAAATCTTTTTCATCATGTACCCCCAAAGGATTGTTATATGGTATTCTCACTCGTTTAGTTTAATTGAAAATGATTCTCATAGTCAATGGCTATTTTGTGGACATTAAAAAAAGCCTCTCCTAAGGAAGA